>NZ_CP173217.1:0-120000 GCF_044875395.1 Pseudomonas sp. HT11
GTGTCAGTGGAACTTTGGCAGCAGTGCGTGGAGCTTTTGCGCGAAGAGCTGCCTGCCCAGCAATTCAACACCTGGATCCGTCCGCTACAGGTCGAAGCCGAAGGCGACGAGTTGCGTGTCTACGCGCCGAATCGTTTTGTTCTCGATTGGGTTAATGAGAAGTACCTGAGCCGCGTTCTCGAATTGCTCGATGAGCACGGCAATGGCCTGGCGCCCGTACTCTCCCTATTAATAGGCAGCAAACGTAGCTCTGCACCGCGTGCCGCGCCGAATGCACCGTTGGCAGCGAGCGCCTCGCAGGCTCAGGCCGCAGCCGCGCCTGTTAATAACTCGCCAGCACCCGTTGCCCAGACGCCTTCGAAATCATCGGCGCAGAAAAACGCGCCTATAAATGAAGAGCCGTCCCGTGACAGCTTCGACCCGATGGCCGGCGCCAGCTCGCAGCAAGCACCGGTGCGCGCCGAACAGCGCACCGTGCAGGTAGAAGGTGCGCTCAAGCACACCAGCTACCTGAACCGTACGTTCACCTTTGAAAACTTCGTCGAAGGTAAATCCAACCAGCTGGCCCGCGCGGCCGCCTGGCAGGTAGCCGACAACCCCAAGCATGGTTACAACCCGCTCTTCCTTTATGGTGGCGTCGGCTTGGGTAAGACGCACTTGATGCACGCTGTGGGTAACCATCTATTAAAGAAGAACCCGAATGCCAAGGTCGTGTACCTGCACTCGGAGCGCTTCGTCGCTGACATGGTCAAGGCCTTGCAGCTCAATGCAATCAACGAGTTCAAGCGGTTCTACCGCTCGGTTGATGCGTTGCTGATCGATGACATTCAATTTTTTGCCCGCAAGGAACGTTCTCAGGAAGAGTTTTTTCACACCTTCAACGCCCTGCTCGAGGGTGGCCAGCAGGTCATCTTGACCAGCGACCGTTACCCGAAGGAAATCGAAGGCCTGGAAGAACGTTTGAAGTCACGCTTCGGCTGGGGCCTGACCGTTGCGGTAGAACCGCCGGAGTTGGAAACCCGCGTCGCGATCCTGATGAAAAAGGCCGACCAGGCGAAAGTCGATCTGCCACACGATGCGGCCTTCTTTATTGCTCAACGCATTCGCTCCAACGTGCGTGAGCTCGAAGGCGCGCTCAAGCGAGTCATTGCTCACTCGCACTTCATGGGCCGCGATATCACCATCGAGTTGATCCGTGAATCCCTGAAAGATTTGCTGGCCCTGCAAGACAAGCTGGTGAGTGTGGATAACATTCAGCGCACCGTAGCTGAGTACTACAAAATCAAGATTTCCGACCTGTTGTCCAAGCGCCGTTCGCGCTCGGTGGCACGTCCGCGTCAGGTGGCGATGGCGCTCTCCAAAGAGCTGACCAACCACAGCCTGCCGGAAATCGGTGATGTGTTTGGCGGTCGCGACCACACCACGGTCTTGCACGCGTGCCGCAAGATCAACGAACTTAAGGAATCCGACGCGGATATTCGCGAGGACTACAAGAACCTGCTGCGTACACTGACTACGTGATGACACCAGCGCAGCTTATTAAGGCAAGGGACTAGACCATGCATTTCACCATTCAACGCGAAGCCCTGTTGAAACCCCTGCAACTGGTCGCAGGCGTCGTCGAGCGCCGACAGACCTTGCCGGTGCTCTCAAACGTATTGCTGGTTGTCGAAGGCCAGCAATTGTCCTTGACCGGTACCGACCTTGAGGTCGAGCTGGTTGGCCGCGTGCAGCTGGAAGAGCCTGCTGAGCCGGGCGAGATCACCGTACCTGCGCGCAAGCTGATGGATATCTGCAAAAGCTTGCCAAACGAAGCGCTGATCGACATTAAAGTCGATGAGCAGAAGTTGGTGGTCAAGGCCGGCCGCAGTCGTTTTACGCTGTCCACCTTGCCAGCCAATGACTTCCCGACCGTCGAAGAAGGCCCTGGCTCGCTGACCTGCAGCCTGGAACAAAGCAAACTGCGCCGTTTGATCGAGCGCACCAGCTTCGCCATGGCCCAGCAGGATGTTCGCTACTACCTCAACGGTATGTTGCTGGAAGTCTCTGAAGGCATCATCCGCGCCGTGGCCACCGACGGTCACCGGTTGGCGATGTGCTCCATGCGTGCCGATATTGGTCAGCCAGATCGTCACCAAGTGATTGTCCCGCGTAAAGGTATCCTGGAGTTGGCGCGTCTGCTCACCGAGCCGGACGGCAACGTCAGCATCGTTCTGGGCCAGCACCACATTCGCGCCACTACCAGTGAATTCACCTTCACGTCCAAGTTGGTCGACGGCAAGTTCCCGGATTACGAGCGCGTGCTGCCTAAAGGCGGCGACAAGCTGGTGATCGGCGATCGTCAGGCCTTGCGCGAAGCGTTCAGCCGTACCGCAATTCTGTCGAACGAGAAGTACCGCGGTATCCGTCTGCAACTGGCCAATGGTCAGTTGAAAATTCAGGCGAATAACCCTGAGCAGGAAGAAGCGGAAGAAGAAGTAGGCGTTGACTACAACGGCGGCTCGCTGGAGATCGGCTTCAACGTCAGCTATTTATTGGACGTGCTGGGCGTGATGACCACCGAACAGGTTCGCCTGATTCTGTCTGACTCCAACAGCAGCGCCCTGGTGCAAGAATCTGATAACGACGACTCGGCTTACGTAGTTATGCCGATGCGCCTGTAATCATGCTCAGCAGAAGCTAGATGTCCCTCAGTCGCGTCTCGGTCACCGCGGTGCGCAATCTGCACCCGGTGACCTTCTCCCCCTCCCCCCGCATCAATATCCTCCACGGCGCCAACGGCAGTGGCAAAACCAGCGTGCTGGAAGCCATTCATTTGCTGGGGCTCGCCCGTTCTTTTCGCAGTGCACGTCTTTTGCCGGTGATTCAATACGAGCAGTTGGCATGCACTGTATTTGGCCAAGTTGAATTGGCTGAAGGCGGACACAGCAGCCTGGGAATATCTCGTGATCGCGGCGGGGAATTTCAAATTCGCATTGACGGGCAAAATGCTCGCAGCGCTGCCCAGTTGGCGGAAATTCTGCCTCTGCAGTTGATCAACCCCGACAGCTTCCGCCTGTTGGAAGGTGCACCGAAGATCCGCAGGCAATTCCTCGATTGGGGAGTGTTCCACGTGGAACCGCGTTTCATGGCCACTTGGCAGCGCCTGCAGAAGGCCCTGCGGCAGCGGAACTCATGGCTGCGGCATGGTACACTTGACGCCGCTTCGCAAGCAGCCTGGGACCGGGAACTGTGCCTGGCCAGCGACGAAATAGATGAATACCGCCGCGCCTATATCAAAGCCTTGAAACCAGTCTTTGAGCAGACCTTGAGTGAGTTGTTGGATCTCGAGGGGCTGACGCTAAGCTACTACCGTGGTTGGGATAAAGAGCGTGAGCTGAGCGCAGTGCTCGCCACGTCCCTGCAACGGGATCAGCAAATTGGCCATACCCAGGCAGGCCCCCAACGGGCTGATCTGCGTCTTAGATTAGGCGCACATAATGCCGCGGATATCTTGTCCCGCGGTCAGCAGAAGTTGGTGGTGTGCGCACTGCGTATCGCCCAGGGGCATTTGGTTAGCCAAGCTCGACGCGGTCAGTGTATTTATCTGGTGGATGACTTGCCGTCCGAACTCGACGAGCAACACCGCCGCGCGTTATGCCGCTTGTTGGAAGACTTACGCTGCCAGGTATTCATTACCTGTGTAGACCACGAATTATTGAGGGAAGGCTGGCAGACGGAAACGCCAGTCGCTTTGTTCCACGTGGAACAAGGCCGTATCACCCAGACCCACGACCATCGGGAGTGAAGGCATGAGCGAAGAAAACACGTACGACTCGACCAGCATTAAAGTGCTGAAAGGTTTGGATGCCGTACGCAAACGTCCCGGTATGTACATTGGCGACACCGATGATGGTAGCGGTCTGCACCACATGGTCTTCGAGGTGGTCGACAACTCCATCGACGAAGCGTTGGCCGGTCACTGCGACGACATCAGCATCATCATCCACCCGGATGAGTCCATCACCGTGCGCGACAACGGTCGCGGCATTCCGGTAGACGTGCACAAAGAGGAAGGCGTTTCGGCGGCAGAGGTCATCATGACCGTGCTCCACGCCGGCGGTAAGTTCGACGACAACTCCTATAAAGTCTCCGGCGGTTTGCACGGTGTAGGTGTGTCGGTAGTGAACGCTTTGTCGGAAGAGCTGATTCTGACCGTTCGCCGTAGCGGCAAGATCTGGGAACAGACTTACGTGCACGGCGTGCCACAAGAGCCGATGAAAATCGTCGGTGACAGCGAATCCACTGGTACGCAGATCCACTTCAAGCCATCGGCTGAAACCTTCAAGAATATCCACTTCAGCTGGGACATCCTGGCCAAGCGTATTCGTGAACTGTCCTTCCTCAACTCCGGTGTGGGCATCGTTCTCAAGGACGAGCGCAGCGGCAAGGAAGAGCTGTTCAAGTACGAAGGCGGTCTGCGTGCGTTTGTTGAATACCTGAACACCAACAAGACTGCGGTCAACCAGGTGTTCCACTTCAACATCCAGCGTGAAGATGGCATCGGCGTAGAAATCGCCCTGCAGTGGAACGACAGCTTCAACGAGAACCTGTTGTGCTTCACCAACAACATTCCTCAGCGTGATGGCGGCACTCACTTGGTGGGTTTCCGTTCGGCGTTGACGCGTAACCTGAACACCTACATCGAAGCCGAAGGCTTGGCCAAGAAGCACAAAGTCGCCACCACCGGTGACGACGCACGTGAAGGCCTGACTGCGATTATCTCGGTGAAAGTGCCAGATCCCAAGTTCAGCTCCCAGACTAAAGACAAGCTGGTGTCTTCCGAAGTGAAGACCGCTGTGGAACAGGAGATGGGCAAATACTTCTCCGACTTCCTGCTGGAGAACCCGAACGAAGCCAAGCTGGTTGTCGGCAAGATGATCGACGCTGCACGTGCGCGTGAAGCGGCGCGTAAAGCCCGTGAGATGACCCGTCGTAAAGGCGCGCTGGATATCGCCGGCCTGCCGGGCAAATTGGCAGACTGCCAGGAGAAGGACCCTGCCCTCTCCGAGCTGTACCTGGTGGAAGGTGACTCTGCTGGCGGTTCCGCCAAGCAGGGTCGTAACCGTCGCACCCAGGCGATCCTGCCGTTGAAGGGTAAGATCCTCAACGTTGAGAAAGCCCGCTTCGACAAGATGATTTCCTCTCAGGAAGTCGGCACGTTGATCACAGCCCTGGGCTGCGGTATTGGCCGCGACGAGTACAACATCGACAAGCTGCGCTACCACAACATCATCATCATGACCGATGCTGACGTCGACGGTTCGCACATCCGTACCCTGCTGCTGACCTTCTTCTTCCGTCAGTTGCCGGAGCTGATTGAGCGTGGCTATATCTACATCGCTCAGCCGCCGTTGTACAAAGTGAAAAAAGGCAAGCAAGAGCAATACATCAAAGACGACGACGCCATGGAAGAGTACATGACGCAGTCGGCCCTGGAAGATGCCAGCCTGCACTTGAACGACGAAGCTCCGGGTATCTCTGGTGAGTCGCTGGAGCGTCTGGTTAACGATTTCCGCATGGTCATGAAGACTCTCAAGCGTCTGTCGCGCCTGTACCCTCAGGAGCTGACCGAGCACTTCATCTACCTGCCGGCCGTCAGCCTGGAGCAGTTGGGCGATCACGCTGCGATGCAGGATTGGCTGGCCCAGTACGAAGTGCGCCTGCGTACCGTCGAGAAGTCTGGCCTGGTGTACAAAGCCAGCCTGCGTGAAGACCGTGAGCGTAACGTGTGGCTGCCGGAGGTCGAACTGATCTCCCACGGACTGTCGAACTACGTCACCTTCAACCGCGACTTTTTCGGCAGTAACGACTACAAAACCGTCGTTACCCTCGGCGCGCAATTGAGCACCCTGCTGGACGACGGTGCTTACATTCAGCGCGGCGAACGCAAGAAGCAAGTCAAGGAATTCAAAGAAGCCCTTGATTGGCTGATGGCAGAAAGCACCAAGCGTCACACCATTCAGCGATACAAAGGTCTGGGCGAAATGAACCCGGATCAGCTGTGGGAAACCACCATGGACCCAGCTCAGCGTCGTATGTTGCGCGTGACCATCGAAGACGCCATTGGCGCAGACCAGATCTTCAACACCCTGATGGGTGATGCGGTCGAACCTCGCCGTGACTTCATCGAAAGCAATGCCTTGGCAGTGTCCAACCTAGACTTCTGATCAGGTCAGCCTGCTAAAATAAAAAAGGCCAACGCTCAGCGTTGGCCTTTTTTATTGGGTCTGAAAAAGCAGTTTTTCTAATGCTCCACGTGGAACATCGAGCTTATTGGCCCGGGTTTACCGCCGCCACACTCTCCAACCGATAACCGTATCCGTAGATTGTCAGCAGTTGCCAGCCACGGTCGGCGGTCAGCCCCAGCTTGTTGCGCAGGCGATAGATATGCGTGTCCAGCGGGCGCGAGGAGACCATCTCCTCATGAGACCAGAACCGTTCATACAGATATTCACGAGACAACGGACGCGCCAGATTGGCGAACAAGCAACTGGCCAAGCGGTATTCACGCTCAGTCAGGTTGATAGGTTTGCCCGCACGAGTGACGGTCAGCTCAGCATCGTCAAAGGTCAGATCGTTGAAGCTCTGCACTTCATGGGCCGTCGATTTTTGCAGACCATGGCGACGCAGCACGGCCGTGATCCGGGCTTTCAGTTCATTGGGCCGGAAGGGTTTGCTGACGTAATCATCCGCCCCACTGTTCAGCGCCGTGACGATGTCGCTCTCGGCGTCCCGACTGGTGAGCATGATCACGGCGGGCGGTGACTCCATGTGCTCGCGGGTCCAGCGCAGCAGCGCGATACCCGTGATGTCGGGCAGCTGCCAGTCGAGTATCAGCAAGTCAAAGGTTTCCCGGCGCAGCTGGCGTAGCAGGTCTTCACCACGCTCGAAGCAATGCACGGACCACGGCTGTTCCGCGGTGCTGGGAATCTGTCGCAGTGTCTGCTCAACCCGGCGCAACTCAGCGGGCTCGTCATCCAGTATTGCGACACGCATGGGTGGGTCCCTTCTACTAAAAAAACGGCGCAAATGCCGGCCATCGAATCTGAATAATTGTGGTCAGATTCAGCGGACCATGAATCTATCGATACGCTGATATCAAAGAGCCTTTAATCCGTTGGAAGACCTCGATACCTTGGAGGAAAGATACCCACTCCTGCCCGTAAGGAAAAGGTTCAGCATGAATCGCTCAGGAAAGTCTAACAGTGAGACCGATATGAGCTTCACTGGGTTCAGTACACCGCTCATATCGAAAAGGGAGAGGCCGGGGCATATGGCGCGTTCAACTATCCACTCTCGACACCTCTACACGCCTGCGACGGTGGCTCGGTGATGCTGTGGCGCAAATCAGAAAAACGCCAACTCACTCGAGCCCAACTGCTGTTCCACGGTTTGATACGCGAATGGCTATTGATTGGCCTGGTTCTGCTGCCCTTCACTGTTTACCTGTCCTTGAGCCCAGGCCTGGCCCTCAATAACCCGCTGTACGACAGCCTTCGTCGCCTGACCCCATTGCCGGTCGACCCACGGATCCTGCTGGTGACCATTGATGACCAGAGCCTGAAAAAGCTGGGCCAGTGGCCCTGGCCGCGCAGCGTGCATGCTGACCTGATTGACCGGCTGAGTACCGCTCGACCGGCAGGCATATTGTTTGATGTGATCTTCAGCGAGCCCGGCGATGCGGCGGATGACCAACGACTGGCCGACGCGGTGTGCAGGGCCGGCAATGTGTTGTTGCCCACGGCGAGTTCCGACGCGGCGGATGAGCAACTGTTGCCACTGCTCAAATGCGCCAAAGGCATGGGCCAGATCAATGTCGAAGCCGATAACGATGGTGTGGTACGCAGCCTGTATATGCGCGAGGGCCCGCCCGGCAACACGCTTGCGCAGCTGGCATGGCTTGCCTATGGGTTGAGTGGGCAAACCTCACCCATGCCGGGGCTCGCCAAGGAACCTGACGGTCAGCATTGGCATCGTGAACACGCTGTTCGTGTTCCTTACACCGCGCAGGGCCACTTTCCCAGCGTGTCCTACGTCAGCGTATTACAGGGCGAGGTACCGCCCGACGTGTTGCGTGGCCGGTTGATATTGGTCGGTGCCACGGCCTATGGAATGGGTGATCGCTTTGTCACGCCCCTCTCCTCCACAGTGGGCTCCACGGCCGGAGTGGAGATCCAGGCCAACATCCTCAATGGATTGCTGCTGGGGCGCAGCATCGTCGATCTTCCAGGCTGGCTTGCCGCATTGATGGCCGCATCGCTAGTGGCGTTGCTGCTGGGGCTGCTGTTGTATCGGCCGCGCTATGCGCTGTGGATGACCCTGGCTTGCATGGTCACCGCACTGCTCGGCTCATGGGCCCTGCTGCGCCTGGGGCATTGGTGGTCACCTGCAGCGTGTCTGATCGGGTTGCTGCTCAGCTACCTGATCTGGAATTGGCGCCGCCTGAGCGTGATCCTTGCTTACTTCGGCTGGGAACTGGCACGCCTGGATAACGAACCCAAAGTGCTGCCCGAGCGCCGCCGTGCGCCCGCCAGCAAAGGTGACGTGTTGCAGGGGCGGATCTTTGCGCTTGAGCAGGCGGTAAGCCGCACGCGCGACACGCGGCGCTTTATGGCGGACGGGTTGGAGTGCCTGCCGGTGGCGACTCTGATTACCGATCCCCACGGCAGCATCCTGCTGGCCAACCGCGTCGCCCGTGAGGTGTTCGGCAACGATCTGGTGGCCACAAATCTATTGGAGCAACTCGCCGACCTCGGCTACCCGCCGCTGCACAACGGCGTTCGCCCTGCCCTGTCGGCGCTGCAGCTTATCGAGTTCCGTGATATCCACCAGCGCAGCCTGCGCATGGAGCTGGCACCCTTGCTGCCGGCCGAAGGTGATGTCGCCCTTGGCTGGCTGCTGAGCCTTACCGACTTGAGCAAGGAGCGTGAAGCCCAACAACACCGCGAGACGATGTTGCGCTTCCTGTCCCATGACCTGCGTGCGCCGCACTCGGCGATCCTGGCGTTGCTGGATGTGCACAACGGCGATTCACCGATATTTGCCCAGATCGAACAACAGGTGAAACGCGCATTGAGCCTCACCGAATCCTTCGTGCAGTTGGCCAAAGCCGAAGCCGACGGCTACCACTTCCAGCCAACGCTATTTGCCATGCTGGTCATGGATGCCTTTGACCAGGTGGCAGTGATCGCGCAGCTCAAGGGCATTCACTTGGTACACGACTTGGATGAGGCGGATGAGGGCATGGTGTCAGCCGATCAATCATTGCTGACCCGGGCGCTGTTCAACGTGCTGGAAAACGCCATCAAGTACTCCCCGTCAGGCACCACCGTCACGCTGAGCCACGGCAGCGCGCAAGGTTGGTTGGAATGTCGCATCAGCGATCAGGGACTGGGCATCGCGCCTGGGGATTTGCCGGAGCTGTTCAGCCAGTACCGACGCTTCGATTCAGCCCAGGGCAGTGAGGGTTTGGGTTTGGGGCTGACCATGGTCAAAGCCGTGATTGAGCGCCATGGCGGCCGTATTCTGTGCGAGAGCGAGTTAGGCAAGGGCTCGACCTTCAGCCTGAAACTGCCCCTGCTCGATACGTGAAAACCCTGGTTTTCTGCTGTGCATAAAAAACCGGTCAAAAAGACCGGTTTTTTAATGCGCAAAAAACTTATGCACGTTTTTCGCGATTTTATTAGCTTGAGAAATATGTAAGTAAATCAGCTTCTTACGAACCAAAAACGGCGATTCGCCAACAAACCGTACACAGGTTATCCACAGAAGCTCAAATCGCCGGCGTCTCTACCACCACAGGCTCGGGAGGCAATGAACCCATGGCCCGTTGCTGCGCTTCATTCCACGCTGCAGCGCGGTCATTCAATGCTGCAATCGCACGTGGCCCTTCGCCTTCTGCGTACATCGGCTCGCCAATCACTACCGTGATGGTGCCTGCGCGTTTGGCCCAACCGGTCTTCGGCCAGAACTTGCCGGCGTTATGCGCAATCGGCAATACCGGCAGGTTGGCATTCACCGCCAAAGCGGTGCCGCCCCGCGAGAATTTGCCTACGGTGCCGTAAGGCACACGCGTACCTTCCGGAAAGATCAGTACCCAAACGCCATCCTTGAGCAACTCATCGCCTTTTTTGGCGACGTGCTTGAGCGCCGCCTTGGGGTTGTCACGATCAATGGCGATCGGGCGCAACATGGCCATGGCCCAGCCAAAGAACGGCACATACAGCAGCTCGCGCTTGAGCACCTGGCTCAACGGCGAAAAGTACGCAGAGAGGAAGAACGTTTCCCAGGTGCTCTGGTGGTTCGACAGAATCACGCAGGGCTGCTCCGGGACGTTTTCAGCGCCCTTCACTTCGAAACGGATGTTCAGGAACACCTTGGTCAG
Organism: Pseudomonas sp. HT11; assembly: GCF_044875395.1. Classification (NCBI taxonomy): domain Bacteria; kingdom Pseudomonadati; phylum Pseudomonadota; class Gammaproteobacteria; order Pseudomonadales; family Pseudomonadaceae; genus Pseudomonas; species Pseudomonas sp. HT11. Next base: position 10,427 of record NZ_CP173217.1, read on the forward strand.
CCACAACGCGCAGCGGCACCAATAAACGTTGATAAAGCGATAGCGCGCCTTGAACGGCAGGAACGGCGCAATAAAAAAGCTCAGGGTGCACCAGAGAAACGAACTGGTGCCCAGCAGCAGGTAAAAGAAAAAGGTTCTGATGGCCTGCAAGATCGACATGGCGGCATTTACCGTTGCGGGACACGGCCCGCCTGTTAAAAGCGCACTCCCGAACAGTCCTTGGTCAGGAAGTCGAGGGCGGCTAGTTGTTGATAAGTTCTGCGGCAACCGCCGCCAGATCGTCAAAAATCAAAGTGCCTACCGGCAGGTCTTTCGCCTGGGTCTTTTCGCCTTTCCCGGTCTTAACCAAAACTGGCTGAGAGTCGACGGCTTTGGCCGCCTCCAGGTCACCGAGGCTGTCCCCGACGAACCATAGCCCAGCCAAGGGCACCTTGTAATGTTCTGCAATGGTTTTCAACATGCCAGGCTTGGGTTTGCGGCAATCGCAGCCCTCATCCGGCCCGTGAGGGCAGTACACCACCAGTCCCACCTCACCGCCCTGCTCGGCCACCAACGTGCGCAAGCGCGCGTGCATGGCGTCCAGGGTGGCGATGTCGTAATAACCACGGGCGATGCCGGACTGGTTGGTGGCGATGGCCACCGTCCAGCCGGCTTTGCTCAACTGCGCGATGGCCTCGATCGAGCCGGGCAGTGGAATCCATTCCGCCACCGACTTGATGTAAGCGTCGGAGTCGTAATTGATCACTCCGTCCCGATCGAGAATCAGCAGTTTCAACATGATCAGCCCAGTACGGAAATGTCAGCGATGTTGATGAACAAACCCCGCAGACGCGCCAGCATGGCGTAGCGGTTTTTCCGCACGCCGGCATCGTCGGCATTGATCATCACGGCTTCGAAGAACGCATCCACCGGCTCACGCAAGGTGGCCAGGCGCGCCAGAGCTTCGGCGTAGTTACGTTCAGCGAGCAGCGGCTTCACTGCGTTTTCGGCCTTGGCGATGGCCGAGTTCAGCGAGAACTCCTTGGCATCGGCAAACAGGGACGGGTCGACTTCGGTATTGCCGAGGTTGTCGGCCTTGCTCAGCAGGTTCGACACGCGCTTGTTCACGGCAGCCAGTGCATCGGCTTCCGGCAGCTTGCGGAAAGCCTGTACGGCCTGCACACGCTGATCGAAGTCCAGTGCCGAGCCGGGTTGCAGGGCACGGACCGACAGGTACACCGAAACATCCACGCCTTCGTCTTCGTAACGCGCACGCAGGCGGTCGAATACGAACTCCAGCACTTGCTCGGCCAAACCGGCTTGCTTGACCTTGCCACCGAACTGGCCGACCGCAAACACCACGGCCTGGGTCAGGTCGAGGTCGAGCTTTTTGTCGATCAGGATACGCAGCACGCCCAAGGCAGCACGGCGCAGGGCGTACGGGTCTTTGCTGCCGGTGGGCAACATGCCGATACCGAAGATACCCACCAAGGTGTCCAGCTTGTCGGCGGTGGCCACGGCCGCACCGGTCAGGGTGGTTGGCAGCTCAGCACCGGCACCGCGCGGCATGTACTGCTCGTTCAGCGCCAGGGCTACATCGTCCGGCTCGCCGTCGTTGAGGGCGTAGTAGTAACCGGCAACGCCTTGCATCTCCGGGAACTCGCCGACCATTTCGGTGGCCAGGTCGCACTTGGACAGCAAGCCAGCGCGGGCAGCCCAGGCGGCATCGCCACCAATGCGTGGCGCAATGTAGGCCGCCAGCTTGGAAACGCGCACGGCTTTGTCGTAGACGCTGCCAAGTTTTTCCTGGAACACCACGTTTTGCAGGCGCAGGTTGAAGTCTTCGAGCTTCTGCTTCTTGTCTTGCTTGAAGAAGAACTCGGCGTCGGTCAGGCGCGGGCGCACGACTTTTTCGTTACCGGCGATGATCTGCTGCGGGTCCTTGCTTTCGATGTTGGCCACAGTGATAAAGCGCGGCAGCAACTTGCCATCCACGTCCAGCAGGCAGAAGTACTTCTGGTTGTCCTGCATGGTGGTGATCAGCGCTTCTTGCGGCACATCGAGGAAACGCTCTTCGAACGAGCACACCAGCGGCACTGGCCATTCAACAAGCGCGGTCACTTCGTCGAGCAGGCTTGGCGGCACGATGGCGGTGCCTTCCTGCAGGCGGGCCAGCTCTTCGGTGCGCTTGCTGATCAGCTCGCGACGCTCATTGGCATCGGCCAGCACGTAAGCGGCGCGCAGGTCGGCGGCATAGTTGGCGGGCGAAGTGATGCGCACGGCTTCTGGATGGTGGAAGCGGTGACCACGGGAATCACGGCCCGCCTTTTGAGCGAGGATGGTGCAGTCGATGACCTGGTCACCGAGCAGCATCACCAGCCATTGGGTTGGGCGTACGAATTCTTCTTTGCGAGCACCCCAGCGCATGCGCTTGGGGATCGGCAGGTCGTTGAGGGAATCTTCAACGATGGTCGGCAACAGGCTCGCCGTCGGCTTGCCGGTGATGACCTGGCTGAAACGCAGTTTCGGGCCGCTCTGGTCGATCTCACTCAGCTCGACGCCGCACTTTTTGGCAAAACCCAGGGCTGCTTGAGTCGGGTTGCCTTCTGCATCGAAAGCGGCTTGGCGCGGCGGGCCGTCGAGGTTGATGCTGCGGTCCGGCTGCTGGGTTTCCAGCGCGGTCAGCAACACAGCCAGGCGACGTGGCGCGGCGTAGACTTTTTTCGCAGCGAACTTCAGGCCGGCTGTGTGCAGGCCTTTTTCGATACCGGCCAGGAACGCGTCGGCCAAGGTGTTGAGTGCCTTGGGCGGCAGCTCTTCGGTGCCCAGTTCAACCAAAAAATCTTGAGCACTCATTGTGCAGCCTCCAGCTTAGCCAACACTTCATCACGCAGATCCGGGGTTGCCATCGGGAAGCCCAGCTTGGCGCGAGCCAGCAAGTAGGCTTGGGCGACGGAACGCGCCAGGGTGCGTACACGCAGGATGTATTGCTGGCGCGCAGTGACCGAGATGGCACGGCGGGCATCCAGCAGGTTGAAGGTATGGGAGGCCTTCAACACCATTTCATAGCTTGGCAACGGCAGCGGCTGGTCGAGTTCGATCAGGCGCTTGGCTTCGCTTTCATAGAAGTCGAACAGCTCGAACAGCTTGTCGACGTTGGCGTGTTCGAAGTTGTAAGTGGACTGCTCCACTTCGTTCTGATGGAACACATCGCCATAGGTGACTTTGCCGAACGGGCCGTCAGCCCACACCAGGTCGTAGACCGAGTCCACGCCTTGCAGGTACATGGCCAGGCGCTCGAGGCCGTAAGTGATCTCGCCGGTCACCGGGTAGCACTCGATGCCGCCCGCTTGCTGGAAGTAAGTGAACTGCGTCACTTCCATGCCGTTGAGCCAGACTTCCCAGCCCAGGCCCCAGGCGCCCAGGGTCGGCGATTCCCAGTTGTCTTCGACGAAACGGATGTCGTGCACCAGTGGGTCCAGGCCGACATGTTTCAGCGAGCCCAGGTACAGCTCCTGGAAGTTGTCCGGGTTGGGCTTGAGTACCACCTGGAACTGGTAGTAGTGCTGCAGGCGGTTCGGGTTTTCGCCGTAGCGGCCGTCAGTCGGGCGACGACTGGGCTGCACATAAGCGGCGTTCCAGGTTTCCGGGCCAATGGCCCGCAGGAATGTAGCGGTGTGGAAAGTGCCGGCGCCTACTTCCATATCGTAGGGCTGAAGTACCACACAACCTTGCTCGGCCCAGTATTGCTGGAGGGCGAGGATCAAGTCTTGGAAGGTACGCACGGCTGGCGTAGGCTGGCTCACGAAATTCACCTGTTACTTGGGCTGCGATTTAAAGAGCGGGAGTATACCCGATTCGGCCGCGCCACCATCCCCTGGAGCCTTATGCCACGCTGCTTTTGGTGTTCTGAAGATCCGCTGTACATGGCTTATCACGATCAGGAGTGGGGAACGCCGCTGCGCGATGCGCAGGGTCTGTTCGAGTTGCTTTTGCTCGAAGGGTTCCAGGCGGGCCTGTCCTGGATCACCGTTTTACGCAAACGCGAGCATTATCGAAAGGTCCTGTTCGGCTTTGATGCACAGCGTCTGGCGCGCCTCAGCGAGGCCGAGATCGAGGCGCTGATGCTCGACCCTGGCATCGTGCGCAATCGCCTCAAGCTCAACGCCACCCGCCGCAATGCCGCGGCCTGGCTGGCGCTGGAAGACCCGGTGGGTTTGCTCTGGTCGTTCGTCGGCGGCGTGCCCAAGGTCAATCACTTCAAGGATCGCAGTGAGGTCCCGGCGATTACGCCCGAGGCTGAAGCCATGAGCCGCGCCCTGAAAAAAGCCGGTTTCACCTTCGTCGGGCCAACCATTTGCTACGCCTTCATGCAGGCCAGCGGAATGGTCATGGACCACACTCAAGACTGCGACCGTTACGCGGACTTGGCCAACGCCGGTTAGAATGCCCGCTTTGCGCACCACACACGATCAGGAGTGACCTGTGGAAAAGTTTAAAGGCGCCTTGCTGGTAGGCGCTCTTCGGTTGTTTGCCTTGTTGCCATGGCGCGCTGTTCAGGCCGTCGGCACGGCAATTGGCTGGATCATGTGGAAAACCCCCAACCGCTCCCGCGAAACAGTGCGGATCAACCTCTCCAAATGCTTCCCGGACATGGACCCCGCCGCCCGCGAGCGCCTGGTCGGCCAGAGCTTGATGGACATCGGCAAGTCCCTGACGGAAAGCGCCTGCGCCTGGATCTGGCCGGCCCAGCGCTCCATCGACCTGGTGCGTGAAGTCGAAGGCCTGGAAGTGCTGCACCAAGCCCTGGCTTCGGGCAAAGGCGTGGTGGGCATCACCAGCCACCTGGGCAACTGGGAAGTGCTCAATCACTTTTATTGCAACCAGTGCAAACCGATCATTTTCTACCGCCCGCCCAAGCTCAAGGCGGTGGATGAACTGCTGCAAAAACAGCGCGTGCAATTGGGCAACCGCGTGGCGGCGTCCACCAAGGAAGGCATTCTCAGCGTGATCAAGGAAGTGCGCAAAGGCGGCCAGGTGGGCATTCCCGCCGACCCGGAGCCGGCTGAGTCGGCCGGGATCTTTGTGCCGTTCTTCGCCACCCAGGCGCTGACCAGCAAGTTTGTACCCAACATGCTTGCGGGCCATAAAGCGGTGGGCGTGTTCCTGCATGCGCTGCGGCTGCCGGACGGTTCGGGTTACAAAGTGATTTTGGAAGCGGCGCCGGAAGACATGTACAGCACCGACACCGCCACGTCCTGCGCGGCGATGAGCAAGGTGGTGGAGCGCTATGTCGGCGCCTACCCGAGCCAGTACATGTGGAGCATGAAGCGCTTCAAGAAACGCCCGCCGGGTGAGGCGCGTTGGTATTGATACCCGACTGACTCAAGCTCGATGCAACACCAATGTGGGAGCGGGCTTGCTCGCGAAGGCGGTTTATCAGCTACACATTCAGTGACTGACACTCCGCCTTCGCGAGCAAGCCCGCTCCCACATTTTTGATCTCCATTCAGGCCTGGCGGTCGAGCTTTTTCAGGAACACCGTCATCTCTTTTTCGGCCTGCTTGTCGCCATGGGCCTGGGCCGCTTCAATGCCCTTCTCCCACGCCAGCCGCGCCGCCGCACTGTCACCCAACCCCGCCTGCGCCTTGCCCAACAACTTCCACGCCGCCGAATACTTCGGATCGAATTCCACGCACTTGTGCAAATGCTCGGCCGCCTTGGCGTTGTTCTTCGCGTCCAGATAACCCTTGCCCAAGCCAAAGCGCAGCAATGAATTATCCACACCCTTGGCGAGCATTTTTTCCAGGGATTCGAGCATGGTGGCGTGTCCTTTCAGCTAGGTTAGGTTTTCAAGCGCGTCATCGCGGGCAAGCCCGCTTGCGCGTTAAAAACGCGATCACCTGTGGGAGCGGGCTTGCCCGCGATGACGACGGCAGGCTCACCTGAATGGTTTGATCAGAAAAAGCTCAACCCCACGTGGAACAACTTCTCCACGTCGCGGATATGTTTTTTATCCACCAGAAACAGAATCACATGGTCGCCCGTGACGATCACCGTATCGTCGTGGGCGATGAGCACCTCTTCGTCACGAATGATCGCGCCAATGGTGGTGCCCGGCGGCAAGCCGATATCGCGGATGGCCTTGCCGATCACCTTGCTCGACTTCGAATCGCCATGGGCAATCGCCTCGATGGCCTCCGCCGCGCCCCGGCGCAGGGAGTGCACGCTGACGATATCGCCACGGCGCACGTGAGCAAGCAAGGTGCCGATGGTGGCCAGCTGCGGGCTGATGGCGATGTCGATATCGCCGCCCTGGATCAGGTCGACATAAGCCGGGTTGTTGATGATGGTCATGACCTTCTTCGCTCCCAGCCGCTTGGCCAACAGCGAGGACATGATGTTGGCCTCGTCATCGTTGGTCAGTGCCAGGAAAATATCGGCGTCGGCGATGTTCTCCTCCATCAGCAGGTCGCGGTCCGAGGCGCTGCCTTGCAGTACGACGGTGCTGTCGAGGGTGTCGGACAAATGCCGGCAGCGCGCCGGGTTCATCTCGATGATCTTCACCTGGTAGCGGCTTTCGATGGCCTCGGCCAAGCGCTCGCCGATCTGCCCACCGCCGGCGATGACGATGCGTTTGTAGGTCTCGTCCAGCCGGCGCATTTCGCTCATGACCGCGCGAATATTCGCTTTGGCGGCGATGAAAAATACTTCGTCGTCGGCCTCGATCACGGTATCGCCCTGGGGCAGGATCGGCCGGTCGCGCCGGAAAATCGCCGCCACGCGGGTTTCCACATTCGGCATGTGCTCGCGCAGCTGGCGCAGTTGCTGGCCCACCAGCGGACCGCCGTAATAGGCTTTAACGGCGACCAATTGCGCTTTGCCCTCGGCAAAGTCGATCACCTGCAAGGCGCCCGGAATTTCGATCAGACGCTTGATGTAGTGAGTCACCACTTGTTCAGGGCTGATCAGCACGTCCACTGGAATCGCGTCGTTGTCGAAAAGCCCTGCACGGGTCAGGTAAGCCGCCTCACGGACACGGGCGATTTTGGTCGGGGTGTGAAACAGGGTATGGGCGACCTGGCAGGCGACCATGTTGGTCTCGTCACTGTTGGTGACGGCGACCAGCATGTCAGCATCGTCGGCACCGGCTTGGCGCAGCACCGTCGGGAATGACGCGCGGCCTTGTACGGTGCGGATGTCGAGGCGGTCGCCGAGGTTGCGCAGGCGCTCGGCATCGGTGTCGACCACCGTGATGTCGTTGGCTTCGCTGGCCAAATGCTCGGCCAGCGTGCCGCCGACCTGCCCTGCCCCAAGGATGATGATTTTCATCCGGTCACTCCCTTAAACCCATTAGCCGCGCGCGGCGGCAATCTTGATCAGTTTGGCGTAGTAGAAGCCATCGTGTCCGCCTTCTTGCGCGAGTAACTGGCGGCCGTGGGGCTGCTTGATGCCGGCCGCCGTGGCGAGGTCCAGTTCGCGCGCGCCGCTGGTGCGGGCGAGGAAGGCTTGAATCACCTCGGTGTTCTCGGTGGGCAAGGTCGAGCACGTGGCGTAGAGCAGGATGCCGCCGACTTCCAGGGTTGGCCACAGGGCGTCGAGCAGTTCGCCTTGCAGCACGGCCAGGGCGGCAATGTCGTCGGGTTGGCGGGTCAGCTTGATGTCCGGATGACGGCGAATCACGCCAGTGGCGGAGCATGGCGCGTCCAGCAGGATGCGCTGGAAGGGTTTGCCGTCCCACCAAGTGGCGGTGTCGCGGCCGTCAGCGGCGATCAGCTCGGCGCTCAGGCCCAGGCGGGCGAGGTTTTCACGCACGCGTACCAGGCGCTTGGCTTCCAGGTCGACGGCGACGACAGCGGCGAGGTCTTTTTCGACTTCCAGAATGTGACAGGTCTTACCGCCCGGCGCGCAGCAGGCGTCGAGCACGCGTTGGCCGGGCGCCAGGTCGAGCAGGTCGGCGGCCAGTTGCGCGGCTTCGTCCTGCACGCTGATCCAGCCTTCGGCAAAGCCTGGCAGGCTGCGCACGTCGGTGGCCGCTTCCAGCACGATGCCGTCGACGCTGTACACGCACGGCGTGGCGTTGATGCCGGCGTCGGTGAGCAATTGCAGGTAGGCGTCGCGGCTGTGATGGCGACGGTTGACCCGCAGAATCATTGGCGGGTGCGCATTGTTGGCCGCGCAGATGGCTTCCCATTGCTCAGGCCAGAAGGCTTTCAGGGACTTTTGCAGCCAGCGCGGGTGTGCGGTGCGCACCACCGGGTCGTGTTCCAGCTCGGCCAGCAGCGCCTCGCTCTCGCGCTGAGCGCGGCGCAGCACGGCGTTGAGCAGCGCTTTGGCCCAAGGTTTTTTCAGCTTGTCGGCGCACCCAACGGTTTCACCGATGGCGGCGTGGGCCGGCACGCGGGTGTAGAGCAGTTGATAGAGGCCGACCAGCAGCAGCGCTTCCACATCCGCATCCGCGGCTTTGAACGGCTTTTGCAGCAGCTTGGCTGCCAGCGCCGACAAGCGTGGCTGCCAGCGCGCGGTGCCAAAGGCCAGGTCCTGGGTGAAACCGCGATCACGGTCTTCAACCTTATCCAGCTGCGTGGGCAGCGAACTGTTCAGTGACGCCTTGCCATTCAGGACGGCGGCGAGGGCCTTGGCGGCGGCCAGACGCGGGTTCATTGAGCGACCGCCCCGAGAACCGTGCCCAGGGCAAATTTCTCACGACGGCTGTTGAACAAATCGCTGAAATTAAGCGCTTTACCGCCGGGCAATTGCAGACGCGTCAGGCACAGCGCCTGTTCGCCGCAGGCGACCAACAGGCCTTCTTTGCTGGCGCCGATGATTTCACCGGGGGCGCCCTTGCCTTCAGCCAAGGTGGCGGCCAGCACTTTTAAGGCTTCGCCACTGAGTGTGCTGTGGCCGATTGGCCATGGGTTGAAGGCACGCACCAGGCGTTCCAGCTCTACGGCCGGGCGGCTCCAGTCGATGCGCGCTTCGTCTTTATTGAGTTTGTGGGCGTAGGTGGCCAGGCTGTCGTCCTGCACTTCGCCTTCGAGGGTGCCGGCGGCCAGGCCGGCGATGGCCTGGACCACAGCAGGCGGGCCCAGCTCGGCGAGGCGGTCATGCAGGCTGCCGCCGGTGTCTTGGGCGGTGATCGGAGTGGTGACTTTCAGCAGCATAGGGCCGGTGTCCAGGCCCGCCTCCATGCGCATCACGGTCACACCGCTTTCACGGTCGCCGGCTTCCACGGCGCGCTGGATCGGCGCCGCACCGCGCCAGCGTGGCAACAGCGAAGCGTGGCTGTTGATGCAGCCCAGGCGCGGGATATCCAGCACCGCCTGAGGCAGGATCAAGCCATAGGCCACGACCACCAGCAGGTCTGGCTTCAACGCCGCCAGTTCCGCCTGGGCCTCGGCGTTGCGCAGGGTTGGCGGTTGCAGCACAGGGAGGTTGTGTTCCAGCGCCAGCTGCTTGACCGGGCTTGGCATCAGTTTTTGCCCGCGACCGGCCGGGCGGTCCGGCTGGGTGTACACCGCGACAATGTCATAAGGGCTGGCAAGCAGCGCCTTGAGGTGTTCGGCAGCGAATTCGGGAGTGCCGGCAAAAACAATGCGCAGTGGCTCGGTCATGGGAGGTCTCGGTTAAAAACAGTCACAAAAGAAAAAGGCTTGCCGCAGCAAGCCTTTGGAAGAAGGGCATCAAGCTTGCTGGCGATGCTTTTTTTCCAGCTTCTTCTTGATCCGGTCGCGTTTAAGCGTGGACAGGTAATCCACAAACAGCTTGCCGTTGAGGTGGTCGCACTCGTGCTGGATGCACACGGCCAGCAGGCCATCGGCGATCAGCTCGTAGGGCTTGCCGTCACGGTCCAGTGCCTTGATCTTCACGCGCAGCGGGCGTTCGACGTTCTCGTAGAACTCCGGCACCGAGAGGCAGCCTTCCTGGTATTCGCCCATCTCTTCGGTCAGCGGTTCGAACTCGGGGTTGATAAACACCCGCGGTTCGCTGCGATCTTCCGACAGGTCCATGACCACGACGCGCTGATGCACGTTGACCTGGGTGGCGGCGAGGCCGATGCCCGGGGCTTCATACATTGTTTCAAACATGTCATCGACCAACTGACGAACCTTGTCGTCCACTACGGCCACCGGTTTGGCGATCGTGCGCAGGCGCGAGTCGGGAAATTCGAGGATGTTCAAAATAGCCATAAGCGTAATTGCTGCACATGTGAGGTAGAGGCAAATCGGCGGTGGGATGGACCCAGGCAGCCGGTGTGAAAGGTTCGAAAGCCGCGAAGGCTATGGCATTTCACGCGAACGCACATAATAAAGGAGATTGACCCCATGAGGAAATCGCTACTCGTCTTGCTGCTGTGGACGCCGCTCACGATGGCCTTGATCCCACCGCCCGGCCAGCGCCTGGAACCAGCAACGCAGCAGGCTATCCAGTCCTTTTTACTGCACAACCGCATTCTCGATACGGCTCACGACCTGGACAGCGCACCTTACATTGTCGCGGCCGATGCTGGCCGGGTGCTGGGCGCCAATGGTGACCGTGTGTATGCAAGGGGCGCCCTGGACCCCACACAGCCCAATTACGGAATTTTTCGCCGCGCCAAGGCCTACACCGACCCCGACACTCAAGAATTGCTGGGCATCAATGCCGACAACATCGGCACCGCGCGCTTCGTAATGGCCGGCGATCTCACCACGCTGGCGGTGCAGCGAGTCACCCAGGAAGTACGTCCCGGCGATCGGCTGCTGCGCGCCGAACCTCCGGTTGAGTCGGCCCCCGTGAAGCGTGCGCCCTGTGTTAAGGGGCACATCATCGACATTCCCAAAGGCGTCACCCAGATTGGCGTACTGGACGCCGTCACCCTGAACAAAGGCCGACGCGACGGGCTGGTTGAAGGCCAATTGCTCACCGTGATCAAAGCCGGTGCGACGGTCCGCGACACCCTCACTGGCACGGCAACCCAGCTCCCCGATGAGCGCGCCGGCACGCTGCTGGTGTTTCGCACCTATGAAAGGCTCAGCTATGGCCTGGTTCTCAGCGCCTCACGCTCGCTGGCGGTCATGGACCGATTCGAGACTGCCCAACAAACACAATAAATAGCCTGCTAAATAAGTTACCAACAGAGTTATCCACAGCTTGTTCCGGTCAAGGATGATCAAATGTATCCGATAAACAGCAGCGAAATTTCCCCGTCAGAACTGGAAGCTCGACTACGCTTGCACAGGCTGCCGGAACTGGGTTCCAAGCGTTTTCGTGTGTTGCTCGAAGCCTTCGGCTCTGCCTCAAAAGCCATCAGCGCCCCTGCCAGTGCATGGCGTTCCCTCGGGTTGCCGGCCGTCAGCGCCGATGCCCGCCGCAGCCCTGAAATACGTGACGGTGCCAGTGAGGCATTGGCGTGGTTGGCGCAGCCGGCCCAGCATTTGCTGATGTGGGACCAACCTGATTACCCGGCACTCCTCGCCCAGATCGACGATGCCCCGCCGTTATTGTTCGTCGCCGGTGACCCAAAAATCCTGGAAAAACCGCAGTTGGCCATGGTCGGAAGTCGCCGTGCTTCGCGACCCGGCATGGACACCGCAGCGGCCTTTTCCCGCAGCTTGGCGAGCGCCGGTTTTGTCATCACCAGTGGTCTTGCTTTGGGTATAGATGGCGCGGCGCACCAGGCAGCGCTGGATGTCGGCGGCCAGACAATCGGCGTGCTCGGTACCGGGCTTGAAAACTTTTATCCACAGCGCCACCGACAGCTCGCAGCCACGATGATTGCCCAGGGCAGCGCGGTGGTTTCCGAGTTTCCGTTGGACGCCTCGCCACAAGCTGGCAACTTCCCCCGGCGCAACCGGATCATCAGTGGCCTGTCGCTGGGCGTGCTGGTGGTGGAGGCCAGCATGGCCAGTGGCTCGTTGATCACCGCGCGGCTGGCGGCCGAGCAAGGGCGCGAGGTGTACGCGATCCCGGGCTCCATCCATCACCCTGGCGCCAAGGGCTGCCATCAATTGATCCGCGATGGCGCGACGCTGGTGGAATCCATCGAGCACATTCTGGAAGGGTTACGTGGCTGGCAGGCGCTGTCCCGTCCGGCCCCCATGCCGGTCACTCATCCGCTGGTGGCGTTGCTGCACGCCGCGCCTCACACCAGTGAAGGCTTGGCCATTGCCAGCGGGCGGCCGTTGTCCCAGGTGCTGGCAACCCTCACCGAGCTTGAGCTCGAAGGCCAGGTGATCTGCGAAAGCGGGCGCTGGCTTGCGCGCTGCTAGGTTTTGTAAAGAAGATCGGTAAACTGCGCAGAGCTTTAGTCCGGAGAGTGAGTAATGGTCAACAGGTGGCGTGTGCTGGAAACCGCACGGGAAATTCGCGCAGGCGCGGTGATTGCCTACCCGACCGAAGCGGTCTGGGGCCTTGGCTGCGATCCGTGGAACGAAGAAGCGGTGGACCGGCTGCTGGCGATCAAGAATCGGTCGGTGGACAAGGGCCTGATCCTGGTGGCGGACAATATTCGCCAGTTCGATTTTCTCTTTGAAGACTTCCCGGACACCTGGATCGAGCGCATGGCCAGCACCTGGCCTGGGCCCAATACCTGGCTGGTGCCCCATCAGGACTTGCTGCCTGAGTGGGTAACGGGTGTGCATGACACGGTGGCGTTGCGGGTGACTGATCATCCGCTGGTGCGGGATTTGTGCTCGCTGGTGGGGCCGCTGATTTCCACCTCGGCGAACCCGCAAGGGCGCCCGGCTGCGCGTACGCGGCTTCGCGTGGAGCAATACTTCCGTGGCCAGGTAGATCGGGTATTGGGCGGCGCCTTGGGTGGGCGCAAGAACCCGAGCCTGATTCGTGATTTGGCGACGGGTGAGGTGGTGCGGCCTTCCTGAGACCGCGGTGCGGCCATCGCGGGCAAGCCCGCTCCCACACTCGACCGCGTTCCTTCAGTTGATATGCGATCAAAATGTGGGAGCCGGGCTTGCCCGCGATGAGGCCCTTACAACCTCAAAAGATCTACCGCCTTATGGCAGCAGAATGGTCGACCCCGTCGTCCGCCGCCCCGACAGCTCAGTCTGCGCCTTCGCCGCGTCCGCCAGCGAAAACCGCTGGTTGATATCAATGCGCACCTTGCCGCTCTTGATCATCGAGAACAAATCATCCGCCATCGCCTGCAAGTCTTTCGGGTTGCTGGCGTAAGTCGCCAAGGTCGGCCGGGTGACATACAGCGAACCCTTCGCCGCCAGAATCCCCAGGTTCACCCCATCCACCGCGCCCGACGCATTACCAAAACTCACCACCAGCCCACGTGGCGCCACGCTGTCGAGCGAGGTCAGCCAGGTGTCCTTGCCGACGCCGTCGTACACCACCGGGACTTTTTTGCCGTCGGTCAATTCAAGTACGCGTTGTGCGACGTTTTCCTTGCTGTAGTCGATGGTTTCCCAGGCGCCGAGAGATTTGGCCAAGGCGGCCTTTTCCGGTGAACTCACCGTGCCGATCAACTTCACGCCCAAGGCCTTGGCCCATTGGCAGGCCAGTGAACCCACACCACCGGCAGCGGCGTGGAACAGAATGGTTTCGCCGCCCTTCAATTCGTAGGTTTGACGCAGCAGGTACTGCACGGTCAGGCCTTTGAGCATCGCACCGGCAGCCTGTTCGAAGCTGATGTCGTCCGGCAGGTGCACCAGGTTGGCGGCGGGCAGCACGTGCAATTCGCTGTAGGCGCCCAGCGGGCCGCTGCCGTAGGCCACACGGTCGCCGACTTTGAATTGCGTGACCTCGCTGCCCACGGCATCGACCACACCGGCGCCCTCTGCGCCCAGGCCCGATGGCAGGGCCGGCGGCGCGTAAAGGCCGCTACGGAAGTAGGTATCGATAAAGTTCAGGCCAATGGCCTCATTGCGCACACGAACCTGCTGCGGGCCAGGCGCTGCCGGCGTGTAGTCCACATACTCAAGCACTTCGGGGCCGCCATGGGCGCTGAACTGGATACGTTTGGCCATCTGCACTTCTCCTGAGGTCGAATTCGCGTAGCCCTCTATCCCACTCCTATGCTTGATCTTCGTCAACTGCGGCGCACCTAAGTGCAGTGCCACGTAAGTGCAGTGGTATCCTGTGCGCCCATTTGCCGCCGACGCCGCATGGCCTCGCGTAGCTTTGCCCGATTCAAGGTGATGCCATGACTACCCGCACCGAGGCTGTTAAAGCCTACCTGCTCGACCTGCAAGACCGTATTTGCAGCGCCCTGGAAACCTTCGAGACAGACACTCGCTTTATCGAAGACGCCTGGACCCGGCCTGCCGGTGGCGGCGGTCGCACCCGTGTGATCGAAAACGGTACGGTCATCGAAAAAGGCGGCGTTAACTTTTCCCACGTGTTCGGCAGCGGTCTCCCACCGTCCGCCAGCGCGCATCGCCCTGAGCTGGCCGGTCGCGGGTTTGAAGCCTTGGGCGTGTCGTTGGTGATCCACCCGCACAACCCGCATGTTCCGACGTCCCACGCCAATGTGCGCTTTTTCATCGCCGAAAAAGAAGGCGAAGAACCGGTGTGGTGGTTCGGCGGCGGCTTCGACCTTACGCCCTACTACGGCAACGAGGAAGACTGCATCCACTGGCACCGCGTTGCCGAGCAGGCCTGTGCGCGGTTCGGCCCGGATGTGTACTCGCGCTATAAAGCCTGGTGCGATACGTATTTCCATATCAAGCACCGCAACGAACCGCGCGGCATCGGCGGCCTGTTCTTCGACGATTTGAACGAGTGGGACTTCGACACCTGCTTCGCCTTCATCCGCGCCATCGGCGATGCGTACATCGACGCCTACCTGCCGATCGTGCAGCGCCGCAAGGCCCTGGCTTACACCGAACAGCAGCGCCAGTTCCAGGAGTTCCGCCGAGGGCGCTACGTCGAATTCAACCTGGTCTACGACCGTGGCACCCTGTTCGGCCTGCAGTCGGGCGGGCGCACCGAGTCGATCCTGATGTCGCTGCCGCCGCAAGTGCGCTGGAGCTATGACTGGAAGGCCGAGGCCGGTAGCGAAGAAGCGCGTCTCACCGATTACTTCCTGCAAGACCGCGACTGGCTGGGCCTCGCCGCGCCCAAGGCGGCCGTCTGATGGACCGTTATGTGGTGTTCGGCAACCCTATCGGCCACAGCAAGTCGCCGTTGATTCATCGCATGTTCGCCGAGCAGACCGGCGAGCAACTGGACTACAGCACCTTGCTCGCGCCTTTGGAGGATTTCACCGGCTGTGCCCGCGAGTTTTTTCAGCAAGGCCGTGGCGCCAATGTCACGGTGCCCTTCAAGGAAGACGCCTACCGCTTGGCCAACAGCCTGACTGAACGTGCCCAGCGCGCCGGGGCGGTGAACACCCTGAGCAAGCTGGCCGACGGCACCCTGCTGGGTGACAACACTGACGGCGCCGGCCTGGTGCGCGACCTGAAAGTGAACGCCGGGCTGAACCTGCAAGGCCAGCGCATCCTGTTGCTCGGTGCTGGCGGCGCCGTACGTGGCGCGTTGGAGCCCTTGCTGGCCGAGCAGCCTGCCGCGCTGATCATCGCCAACCGCACGGTGGAAAAGGCCGAGTTGCTTGCCGGGCTGTTTGACGATCTGGGCCCTGTGTCAGCCAGCGGTTTCGACTGGCTGCGTGAGCCGGTGGACCTGATCATCAATGCCACGTCCGCGAGCCTGTCAGGCGATGTACCGCCGATTGCCAGCAGCCTGATCGAGCCGGGCAAGACCTTTTGCTACGACATGATGTACGCCAAGGAGCCCACCGCGTTCTGCCGTTGGGCGACAGAGCATGGCGCAGCCGTGGCGATGGATGGTCTGGGCATGCTCGTGGAGCAGGCGGCGGAAGCGTTCTTCCTGTGGCGCGGCGTGCGCCCGGATTCGGCGCCGGTGTTGGCTGAGCTACGCCGCCAGTTGGCGTAACACAACGCCAACGTGGGCACGGTCAAACTGTGGGAGCTGGCTTGCCTGCGATAGGATCACCTCGGTCCAACTGACAGACCGAGTCGTCCGCATCGCAGGCAAGCCAGCTCCCACAGTTTTAACCGCATTCAGTCTTCGAAATGGATGGGGCAGTTGTCGGCCCCTTCGAGTTTTTTCAGCTCTTCCACCACCTGCGGCCGGGCCCTACGCAACGTCAAGCTACGCCCCATTCCCCGCAACCGCCGCGCCTCCTGGTGCAGCATCTCCACCCCGGAATAGTCGATAAAGTTGATCTGCTGCGCCTCGATCACCACCCGCTCACCCTGCAAGCTCTGCAGGCGCACTTGCAGGTAATGGCTGGCGCCAAAAAAGATCGAACCCCCCACCCGCAATACATCTTCATCACCGTCGCGCCACTGCTGAACACGCGGTTGCGAAGTGCGTTTGAGGTAGAAAAACAGCGACGCCAGCACCCCGGCGTAAATCGCCGTTTGCAGCTCCAGCAGCAAGGTGGCCACACACGTCAGGCTCATCACCACAAATTCTGCGCGGCTCACGCGAAACAGCGCGCGGATGCCGCGATGATCCACCAGGCCCCAGCAAATCAGCAGGATGCTCGCCGCCATGCTGGGGATTGGTATGTGCGCGATCAACGCCGCCCCAAATACGGCAAACAACGCCACCCAGCCGGCGGAAAACACGCCTGCCAACGGTGAGCAAGCGCCCGCCTCGTAACTGAGGCCGGAGCGGGTAAAGGAACCGGCCGACAAGTAGCCGGAGAAAAATCCGCCGACGATATTGGATAAGCCCTGCGCGCGGACTTCTTGATTGGCGTCGAGCAGTTGCTGCGAACGCGCCGACAGCGAGCGCGCAATCGACAAGCTGGTCACCAGCCCGAGCATGCCCACCGCCACCGCGCTCGGCAGCAGGCGCAGGAGCATGTCCAGGTCCAACGGTAATGGGCTGAACGGCGGCAGTGTGCCCACAAACGAACTGACCCGCGCCACATGCCCGAACATCGACGGCCACAGCCACGCCACCAGGCTGCCCAAGGCCAGGGCGATCAACAGTGTTGGCCAGCGTGGCACCAGGTATTTGAGCAGCGCGCCCACCAGCAAAGTGCCCAGGCCTAGGGCGAGGGAGGCGTGGTCCCATTCGCCACTGTGATCGATGAGCGCCAGCAAACTCTTGATCGCTGTGGCTTGGCTGGGCAGAGCCAGCCCCAGCAGGTTGGGCAACTGCCCCAAGGCGATCACCACGGCAGCGCCGAGGGTGAACCCCAGCACCACCGAATGAGAGACGAAATTGACCAGCGCGCCGAAGCGCAGCATGCCCAGCAGCCATTGGAAAACGCCAGCGAGGACGGTCAGCAGCAGGATCAGCGTGATGTAGTCCTGCGACCCTGGCACAGCCAAAGGGCTGATGCTGGCGTAGAGCACGATGGAGATGGCGGCGGTAGGGCCGCAGATCAGATGCCAGGAGGAACCCCAGAGGCAGGCGATCAATACCGGGATGATGGCGGCGTACAAGCCGTATTCGGGTGGGAGACCGGCGATCAGCGCGTAGGCAATCGACTGCGGCAGCGCGAGCACGGCACCGCTTAAGCCAACCATCGCATCCCGGCCGACGCTGGCGCGGGTTTGGCGCGGGAGCCAGGCGAGGAAGGGAAAGAGTGTATGGCGGTTGGGCCGGGGCATGAAAGGCTCGGTTCGAAAGGTTTGCATCAGGGTATCAGCACACACAGTCCCCCGTGGGAGCTGGCTTGCCTGCGATAGCATCACCGCGGCGTATCAGTAATACCGAGGTGCCTGGATCGCAGGCAAGCCAGCTCCCACAAAAGCCAGTTCCCAAAAAGGATCGATTTCGGGGGTTAGAGCTTGGCTTTTACCGCAGCCAACGCATCCTGGCCATCCACGGTTTTTACCCCATCGAGCCACTTGTCCAACACCGCCGGATTGGCCTTGATCCAGGCCTTCGCCGCATCAGCATTGCTGACTTTTTTATTCACCACCTCCGCCATGATGCTGTTCTCCATCTCCTGGGTAAAACTCAGGTTGGTCAGCAGTTTTCCGACATTCGGGCAGGCTTGTGCATAGCCCTTGCGGGTCAAGGTATACACGCTGCCGGTGTCACCGAAGTACTTCTCGCCGCCCTTGAGGTAATGCATGTTCAACTGCACGTTCATCGGGTGCGGCGTCCAGCCGAGGAAGGTCACGAACTTCTGTTTTTTAACCGCCCGCGACACTTCGGCCAGCATCGCCTGTTCACTCGACTCGATCAGCTTCCACTGACCGAGGTCGAAGTCGTTCTTCTTGATGATCTCCTGCAGCGAAATATTGGCCGGCGCGCCGGAGCCGATGCCGTAGATCTTCTTGTCGAACTTGTCGGCAAATTTGTTCAAGTCGGCAAAGTCATGCACCCCGGCGTCCCACACGTAGTCCGGCACGGCAAGGGTGAACTCGGTGCCGTCGAGGTTTTTCGCCAGTTGCACCACATCGCCATTGGCCACGAACTTGTCATAGAAGCCCTGCTGCGCCGGCATCCAATTGCCCAGAAACACGTCCACCTGGCCGTCCTTGAGCCCGCCAAAGGTGATCGGCACCGCCAGGGTATCGACCTTGGCCTTGTAGCCCATGCCGTTCAACAGAAAACCGGTGATGGCATTGGTGGCGGCGATATCGCTCCAGCCTGGATCGGCCATCTTCACCGTGTCGCAGCTAGCGTCCGCGTACGCATTGGCGCTACTGAGCACCAACATGCCCAGCACTACAGTCAACTTTTGCATGGCCTTCCCTCTGTCTATTTATTGGTTTTGGCAGGGTTGTGGGTAACGTGCCTTGCGCTCCAGGTCGTCGAGGTCGATATGGTTGCGCATGTATTGCTGACTGGCGTCCACCAGTGGCTGGTGATCCCAGCTCTTCAGCTTGCCTTGGGTCAGCGCTTCAAACACCAGGCGGCGACGGCGTTGGCTGGCGAGCACCTGCTGATGGATCGCCGGGATGTCCCATTTGGCCCGCGCCTCACTCAAAAACGCCTCGAACAGTGGCCGGTGTTCCGGTGACTGGCTGAGGTTTTCCCGCTCGTGCGGGTCGTTGTGCACATCGAACAGTAGACAAGGATCGTCCTCGCTGTAGATGAACTTGTACGCGCCACGGCGAATCATCATCAGCGGGCTGATGGTGCCTTCGGCCATGTATTCGCCAAACACTTCGTCGTGCCCGCCCTGCCCCTGCAAGTGCGGGACCAGCGAGCGTCCGTCCAGCGGCAAGCGTAGGTCCAGCTCGCCGCCGGCCAGCTCCACCAAGGTGGGCAACAGGTCGGCCGTGGAAACCGCTTTGGTCACGCGGCTCGCCGCGAATTGCCCCGGCGCACTGACCAGCAGCGGCACGCGGGCGGCCATTTCAAACCAGTGCATTTTGTACCAGAGGCCGCGTTCGCCGAGCATGTCGCCGTGGTCGCCGGAGAAGATGATGATCGTGTCATCGGCAAGGCCCGTGTCTTCCAGGGTTTGCAGGAGTTTGCCGACGTTGCTGTCGATGTAGCTGCACGCGCCAAAATAGGCACGGCGCGCATCACGGATCTTGTTCAGCGGCAGCGGCTTGTCCCACAGGTCGTAGACCTTGAGCAGGCGCTGCGAATGCGGGTCGAGGTCGGCCTGGGCCGGCGTCGTAGGCAATGGGATGTCGCTGTCGTCGTACAGGTCCCAAAACGGTTTGGGAATGGTGTACGGGTCGTGTGGGTGAGTCATCGACACGGTCAGGCAGAACGGCTGGTCACCCTCATTGCGGATATGGTCGAACAAATATTGCTGGGCCTTGAACACCACCTCTTCATCGAAATCCAGCTGGTTGGTGCGCACGCACGGGCCGGCTTGCAGCACCGATGCCATGTTGTGATACCAGGTGGGGCGCACGTCCGGCTCATCCCAGTTCACCGCCCAGCCATAGTCGGCGGGGTAAATGTCGCTGGTCAGGCGTTCTTCATAGCCGTGCAACTGGTCAGGGCCGCAGAAGTGCATCTTGCCCGACAGCGCGGTGCGGTAGCCGAGGCGGCGCAGGTAGTGGGCATAGGTCGGCACATCGCCAGGGAAGTCTGCCGCGTTGTCGTAGGCGCCGATCTTGCTCGGCAACTGGCCGCTGACCAAGGTGAAACGCGACGGCGCGCACAGCGGGCTGTTGCAATAGGCGGCGTCGAACACCACACCCTGTTCGGCGAGGCGGCTCAGGTTTGGCAGTTTGATCGGGGAAGGTCCGTAGAACGGAAGCAGCGGCGCGGCCATTTGATCGGCCATGATGAAAAGAATGTTCTTGCGCTTCATGAGTCTTCGGCATTCCATAGGCGGTGTTTATGCGAATGAGCATGCGGCCCATGGAAAATGGGGTAAAGCCCATGAAAAGCAATGTCTAGGATAAGCACAGCTTATGTATGAAGCCCTTGGCGACCTTTCCCTCGACCTGCTGCGCGCATTCGAGGCGGCGGCACGCCACCGCAGCTTTACCGCTGCCGCCGTGGAGCTGGGCACCACCCAGCCGGCCATCAGCCAGCAGATCAAACGCCTCGAAGAACAGCTTGGGCTGCGTTTGTTTGATCGCATCTACCGTGGCATTGAGCTGACCGACGCGGGCGCGCTGTTGTTTGAGCATGCGCAGGGCGGTTTGCAGGCCATCAACCAAGGCCTGAGCGCGATCACCCAGCAAGACCAGCATGAAGTGCTGCAAGTGGCCACCGACTTTGCCTTCGCCGCCTACTGGCTGATGCCGCGCCTGCACCGCTTTCACCAGGCCAACCCGCAGGTTGACGTGAGCCTGGTCACCAGCGAACGCAACCATGCCACCTTGCGCAGCGATATCGACGTGGCGGTGTTGTTTGGCGATGGCCGTTTCAAACAGGGCGACAGCCTCTGGCTGTTCAACGAGGAAGTGTTCCCGGTGTGCAGCCCGCAATGGCTCAAGGATCAGGCCACGCCGCTGACCGTGCAGACGCTGCCGGACTGTCCGCTGCTGCACCTGCGCCAGGAAAACAACAGCCAGTGGTTCGACTGGAGCGGTGTGTTTCGCGAGCTGGGCATTACCACCGCGCCCACACCCGGCCAACTGCGCTTCGACAACTACACCCTGTTGATCCAGGCCGCGATTGCCGGCCAGGGCGTGGCCATCGGCTGGCGCCACTTGGTGGATAACCTGCTGGAGCAGAACTGGCTGTGCCGGCCGATCAGCGACACGGTGATCTCACGCTTCGGTTATTACGTGGTGCAGCCCCAGCGCAAACGCCGGGGGCAGTTGGTCGAGCGCTTTGTCGACTGGCTGGTGGCCGAGCAAGCCAGCAGCGCACAGTCGCTGACCGGGCTGGCCCTGCCGTCGATTGCGGTCTAGGATCGGCGCATATTGGATCCGGATTTCGCCATGCAACGTATCAAGGGCTACCACGCTCACATCTACTTCGACGCCAGCACGATCGACCAGGCGCGCCAGCTCTGCGAGGACGCGGCCAAGCTGTTTCCGTTGCGCATGGGCCGCGTGCATGAACGCCCGGTTGGCCCGCACCCGGACTGGAGTTGCCAGCTGGCGTTCGAGCCGGAATACATCGGTGTGGTGTTGCCATGGCTGGCTTTGCATCGCGAGGGGCTGGTGGTGTTCCTGCACCCTGATACCGGCGATGACCTGAAGGATCACACCGATTACGCGATCTGGATGGGCGCGATGCGCGAGCTGGACCTGTCTATTTTTTAACCAGTGCGTATGAAAATCCCATCCCCTAGTGCAAAGGCGATGGGATTTTTTATGGTTTAGCCCAATATATGGGACTGTTATTTATATATTGAGATATCGCCAGTCATAGGTTTATATTCGCCCATCTGCTTTTTTCAGCACCCACTCATTTCAGGTGAAGCGATGCAGGCGCAATTGATCGCGCTCGACTGGGGGACCAGCTCCCTTCGTGCTTATAAACTCGGCCCGGCCGGCAAGGTGCTCGACCAGCGCGCACTGGCGTTCGGCATCATGCACCTGCCCAGCGAACCCCGTGACATTGCCGGCGTGCGTTGCAGCGATGGCTTCGAGTTGGCGTTCGACGCGGCCTGCGGCGACTGGCTCGACGCCCAGCCCGACTTGCCGGTGATCGCCTGCGGCATGGTGGGCAGTGCCCAGGGCTGGAGTGAGGCGGCGTATCGCAATACGCCGGTTGATGTCGCAAGCCTCGGCCAGGCGCTGCACAGCGTGCGCAGCCTGCGCGGCGTGGCGGTGCATATCGTGCCCGGCGTGATCGAACAGGTGGGCTTGCCCAATGTGATGCGCGGCGAAGAAACCCAGGTGCTGGGCGTGCTGCAAGGCCTCGCGGCCGAGGTATTGATCGGCCTGCCGGGCAGCCATTCCAAATGGGTCGAGGTGGTGGATGGCTGCATCACCCACTTCGACACCTTCATGACCGGCGAACTGTTTGCCGTGCTGAGCCAGCACAGCATTCTCGGCCGTACGCAAAAAACCTCCGACCACTTCCAGGCCGAAGCCTTTGATCGCGGCGTGCAGGTGGCACTCTCCAACGACGGCCAGCGTGGCGTGCTCTCGACATTGTTCAGCGCCCGCACACTCGGGCTGACCGCCGAACTGGCTCCCGACCAGCAACCGGATTACCTGTCCGGCCTGCTGATCGGGCATGAACTCGCCGGTTTACCGGCACCTGCAAAACACAAGCCCATCGTCCTGGTCGGCACCGCAGCGCTCTGCGCCCGTTACCAGCGCGCCCTCGCCCTCTGCGGTTTCGCCCACGTCAGCCTGGCGCAAGCGGCCACCGAACGCGGCCTGTGGCAATTGGCCGTGGCGGCCGGGCTCACTCAACCGGTCCTGGAGGCCTGACATGCTCAAGCAAGCACTCGCACACAACGGTTTGATCGCAATCCTGCGCGGTGTACGACCGCACGAAGCTGAAGCGATCGGCCAAGTGCTCTATCAGGCCGGCTTTCGCGTGATCGAAGTTCCGCTCAATTCGCCGGACCCTTACACCAGCATCCGCACGCTGCGCGACAGCCTGCCCGCCGATTGCCTGATCGGCGCGGGCACCGTGTTGACGCCCGAGCAGGTCGAGCACGTCAAAGCCGCCGGTGGCCAAGTGATCGTCATGCCCCACAGCGATGCCAAGGTGCTACGCGCCGCGAAAGCGGCGGGCTTGTACCTGTCGCCGGGTGTGGCCACGCCCACCGAAGCCTTCGCCGCGTTGGCCGAAGGCGCCGACGTACTGAAGCTTTTCCCGGCCGAGCAAATGGGCCCGGCCGTGATCAAGGCGTGGTTGGCGGTATTGCCGGCGGGCACGTTGCTGCTGCCGGTCGGCGGCGTGACCCCGGACAACATGCAGGTGTATTTCGACGCAGGCGCCAAGGGCTTCGGCCTGGGGTCCGGGTTGTTCAAGCCGGGCATGTCTGTGGATCAAGTGGCGAGCAGTGCCCAGGCGTATGTCGCCGCCTGGAATGCGCTGAATTGATGGCCTGAAAAGAACGCAAGTTTTGCGCCCTCGGCGCTGCATCGACAAGAGAGATAAGAAGATGAAAATCACCAAACTGACCACCTTCATCGTCCCGCCGCGCTGGTGCTTCCTCAAGGTCGAAACCGACCAGGGCGTGACCGGCTGGGGTGAACCTGTGGTCGAGGGCCGCGCGCACACAGTGGCGGCGGCTGTCGAAGAACTTTCCGACTACCTGATCGGCAAAGACCCACGCAATATCGAAGACATCTGGACGGTGCTCTATCGCGGCGGCTTCTACCGGGGCGGCGCCGTGCACATGAGCGCCCTCGCCGGTATCGACCAGGCGCTGTGGGACATTAAGGGCAAGGCGCTCGGTGTGTCGGTCAGCGACCTGTTGGGCGGCCAGGTACGCGACAAGATTCGCGTGTATTCATGGATCGGCGGCGACCGCCCCGCCGATACCGCGCGTGCAGCCAAAGAGGCCGTGGCCCGTGGCTTCACTGCCGTGAAAATGAACGGCACCGAGGAGCTGCAGTTTGTCGACAGTTTTGAAAAAGTCGACCTGGCCCTGGCCAACGTTGCCGCCGTGCGCGATGCGGTGGGCCCGAACGTCGGCATTGGCGTCGACTTCCATGGCCGGGTGCACAAGCCCATGGCCAAGGTGCTGATGAAAGAACTCGACCCTTACAAGCTCATGTTTATCGAAGAGCCGGTGCTCAGCGAAAACTACGAAGCGCTCAAAGAACTGGCGCCGTTGACCAGCACGCCGATTGCACTGGGCGAGCGCCTGTTCTCACGGTGGGACTTCAAGCGCGTGCTCAGCGAAGGTTACGTCGACATCATCCAGCCGGACGCCTCCCACGCCGGCGGCATCACCGAAACCCGCAAGATCGCCAACATGGCCGAAGCCTACGACGTGGCCCTGGCCCTGCACTGCCCGCTGGGCCCGATTGCATTGGCGGCCTGTCTGCAACTGGACGCGGTTTGCTACAACGCGTTTATCCAGGAGCAAAGCCTGGGCATTCACTACAACGAGAGCAACGACCTGCTCGACTATGTGCGCGACCCGGGCGTGTTCGACTATGACAAAGGCTTTGTGAAAATCCCCAACGGGCCAGGCCTGGGCATCGAGATCAACGAGGAATACGTGATCGAGCGCGCGGCTATCGGCCACCGCTGGCGCAACCCGATCTGGCGGCATGCCGACGGCAGCTTTGCCGAGTGGTGATCAGCCCCTGACGAATCGGACACAAATGCGGGAGGGGGCTTGCCCCCGATAGCGGTGTATCAGTTGATGCATTCGGTGACTGGCACTCCTCATCGGGGGCAAGCCCCCTCTTACCTTTGGTCCAGTAAGACCTGTCCTCAATAAACATAAGAAGAGGCAACCCCCATGCACCCTGAATCCTTCACCGGGCAGGCTTCTCTCGTCACGCCCAGCAGAAAGCGTTTCTTCATCATGGTGCTGCTGTTTATCACCGTGGTGATCAACTACCTCGACCGCAGCAACCTGTCGATTGCCGCCCCGGCGCTGACCAGCGAGTTGGGCATCGACCCGGTGCATGTCGGGCTGATCTTCTCGGCATTCGGCTGGACCTACGCCGCCATGCAGATTCCCGGCGGCTGGTTGGTGGACCGTGTGCCGCCACGCATTCTCTACACCGTGGCCTTGCTGCTGTGGTCGATTGCCACGGTGATGCTTGGTTTTGCCGCCAGCTTTATCGCGCTGTTTGTGCTGCGCATGGCGGTCGGCGCGCTGGAGGCGCCGGCCTATCCGATCAACAGTCGCGTGGTCACCACCTGGTTTCCCGAGCGCGAGCGGGCCACGGCGATTGGCGTTTATACCTCCGGGCAGTTTGTCGGGCTGGCGTTTCTCACACCGGTACTGGCCTGGCTGCAACACGCGTTTGGCTGGCACATGGTGTTTGTCACCACCGGTGGCGTGGGCATTGTGTGGGCGCTGATCTGGTACGCGGTGTACCGCGAGCCGAAGGACTTCAAAGGCGCCAATGCGGCTGAAATCGAGCTGATTCGCGAAGGCGGCGGGCTGGTGGATATGCAGGCCAAAGCGGTCAAGGCGCCATTCAGTTGGGTCGACCTTGGGATCGTACTGAGCAAGCGCAAGCTGTGGGGCATCTACCTGGGGCAGTTTTGCCTGAACTCCACGTTGTGGTTTTTTCTGACGTGGTTCCCGACCTACCTGGTGAAATATCGCGGCATGGACTTCATCAAGTCGGGCTTGCTGGCGTCGCTGCCGTTTCTGGCGGCTTTTGTCGGCGTACTGTGTTCGGGGCTGTTTTCTGACTGGCTGATTCGCCGGGGCACGTCGGTAGGCTTTGCGCGCAAGTTGCCGATTATTGGCGGGCTGCTGATTTCCACGGCGATCATTGGCGCCAACTATGTGGATTCGACGACGTGGGTGATTGCGTTTCTGGCGGTGGCGTTCTTTGGGAATGGCCTGGCGTCGATTACCTGGTCGCTGGTGTCGACCTTGGCGCCTGCGCGGCTGCTGGGGTTGACCGGTGGGGTGTTTAACTTTATCGGTAACTTGTCGGCGATTACGACGCCGATTGTGATTGGCTTTTTGGCCAGCGGGGATTCGTTTGCGCCGGCGATTACCTACATTGCGGTGCTGGCGCTGTTGGGCGCGCTGTCCTATGTGTTGCTTGTAGGCAAAGTCGAACGTATTGAACTGAAGGAATAGCCTGCGGCGAGCGGGCTTGCCCCGCGTTGGGCTGCGCAGCAGCCCCATCAGGGCCACTGCGGTGTCTCAGGGAAACCGCGTTATCCGGTTTTGGGGGCGCTTCGCACCCCAACGCGGGGCAAGCCCGCTCGCCACAGGGTAGTGCGAGGGATTAGTTAAGTACGCCGTCCAGAATCTCGTAGACGATGCCTGTGCCGACTGCAATCAAGACCACGTCCGGGCCGGAACGGCGCCATTCATAACCCGGGTAAACCGGCAGGCGTGCCAGGGCGCGGTTGTCCAGGCGTTCGCCGTAGTAGCCGCGTGGCAGTGGCTGGCCGCGGACCAGGCGTACATTCGGTGGCGGCGGTGCGCCACGGGCGAACTGGCCGTGGTTGTCGTGGATGATCTGGCGTACCGGGCCGAAGTCCTGAGGCGGGCCACGACGGTTGTTCTGCGGGCCACGATGGTCATCGCCGCGTTGCTCGTGCTGGCCTTGCGGGCCGCCACGGCCAGGGCCAGGACCATTGTCATCGCCCCGTTGGTCAGGTGGCGCGGCCTGCACCAAGGCACTCGCGCCGAGCATCAGCACGCCGAGACCAGCGATCAAACGTTTAGGCATTTTCATGGGGTGTTTCCTCAGTACTGCACGAACAAAAAAGGGATTTCGAACCGGGTTCGAAATCCCTTGGTCTTGTCAGTTTAGGTACTGATTCGACAGTATGATTCCTCTGTATCAGGAACTTTACCTACTGCTACACGGCGTTTACTTACGGGCGTCGCGAACGCCTTCCGACAGCGCCGCGCACAAGGTCAACAAGCCATCAATCGCCTGCTGATCATTTTTGGCAGTGGCGATGTGATCAATCAGCGCCGAACCGACCACCACACCGTCCGCCAGGCGCGCGATAGCGGCTGCCTGTTCCGGCGTGCGGATACCAAAGCCGATGCTGATCGGCAGGTCGGTATGCCGACGCAGGCGAGTCACGGCTTCTTCAACGTGCTCCAGGGTGGCCGCCCCGGCACCGGTCACACCGGCCACCGACACGTAGTACACAAAGCCGGAGCTGCCATTGAGCACGGTCGGCAGGCGCACGTCATCGGTGGTTGGCGTGGTCAGGCGGATAAAGTCGATGCCTGCTGCCTGGGCCGGGTCGCACAGCTCGCCGTTATGCTCAGGCGGCATGTCGACCACGATCAGGCCGTCTACGCCGGCTTCCTTGGCGTCGCCGATGAACTGCGGCACGCCATATTTGTGGATCGGGTTGAAGTAGCCCATCAACACCAGCGGCGTGTCGTTGTTGTCTTTGCGGAACTCGCGAACCATTTGCAGGGTTTTCGCCAGGTTCTGCTTGGCTTCCAGCGCGCGGATGTTGGCCAGTTGAATCGCCGGGCCGTCGGCCATCGGGTCGGTGAAGGGCATGCCCAGCTCGATCACGTCGGCGCCAGCTGCCGGCAAGCCTTTGAGGATCGCCAGCGAGGTGTCATAACCCGGGTCGCCAGCGGTGACGAACGTCACCAGCGCGGCGCGGTTTTGTTCTTTGAGTTGCGCAAAACGGGTTTGCAGGCGGCTCATCAGTGTTTCTCCTGCTTCGACTGTTGCATATGGTGCATCACGGTTTGCATGTCTTTGTCGCCACGGCCGGAAAGGTTGACCACCATCAGGTGATCTTTCGGCAGGTTCGGTGCGCGTTTGAACACTTCAGCCAGGGCGTGGGCGCTTTCCAGTGCGGGAATAATCCCTTCCAGGCGGCAGCATGTGTGGAACGCCTCGAGGGCTTCGTCGTCGTTCACCGAGGTGTACTGGACGCGGCCGATGTCATGCAACCAGGCGTGTTCAGGGCCGATGCCCGGGTAGTCGAGGCCGGCGGAAATCGAGTGGGCGTCAATGATCTGGCCGTCGTCATCCTGCAGCAGGAAGGTGCGGTTGCCGTGCAGCACGCCGGGTACGCCGCCGTTGAGGCTGGCGGCATGTTTGCCGGTTTCGATGCCGTGGCCGGCCGCTTCAACGCCGATGATCTCGACGCTGGTGTCATCCAGGAACGGGTGGAACAGGCCCATGGCGTTGGAACCGCCGCCGATGCACGCCACCAGGCTGTCCGGCAGGCGGCCTTCCTGGGCTTGCAGTTGGTCGCGGGTTTCTTTGCCGATCACGGCCTGGAAGTCGCGCACCATCGCCGGGTAGGGGTGTGGGCCGGCGACGGTGCCGATCAGGTAGAAGGTGCTGTCGACGTTGGTCACCCAGTCACGCAGGGCTTCGTTCATCGCGTCTTTGAGGGTGCCGGTGCCGGCGACCACCGGGATCACTTCGGCGCCCAGCAGCTTCATGCGGAACACGTTGGCCTGCTGGCGCTCGATGTCGGTGGTGCCCATGTAGATCACGCAGTCGAGGCCAAAACGCGCGGCCACGGTGGCGGTGGCCACGCCGTGCATGCCGGCGCCGGTCTCGGCGATGATGCGTTTCTTGCCCATGCGCCGCGCCAGCAGGATCTGGCCGATGCAGTTGTTGATCTTGTGCGCGCCGGTGTGGTTGAGCTCTTCGCGCTTGAGGTAAATCTTGGCGCCGCCGCAGAATTCAGTCAGGCGCTCAGCGAAATACAGCGGGCTTGGACGTCCGACGTAGTCGCGCTGGAAGTAGGCCAATTCTTCGTTGAATGCCGGATCGATCTTGGCGGCTTCGTATTCGCGGGCCAGGTCGAGGATCAACGGCATCAGGGTTTCAGCGACGTAGCGGCCACCGAACGCGCCAAACAAGCCGTTGGCGTCTGGGCCGTTGCGTAGATCGGTCTGGGACTGAGTCATGGGGCGCTCCGGTAAAGAATGTGAGGAGAGGCAATGAGGCCCACTCTACCCCTGACACGCTACGCTGAAAACCGATAAGATCGCCGAAACCTGTCAGGAAAACTCACAGATGAGCCGAGACCTACCACCCCTCAATGCCTTGCGTGCATTTGAAGCCACCGCCCGGCTCAACAGCGTTAGCCAGGCTGCCGAGCAACTCCATGTGACACACGGCGCCGTCAGCCGCCAGTTGAAGGTGCTCGAAGAGCATTTGGGTGTCAGCCTGTTCGCCAAAGAGGGACGCGGCCTTAAACTCACAGATGCCGGTGTTCGGCTACGCGATGCCAGCGCAGAGGCGTTCGAACGTTTGAGGGATGTGTGCGCCGAGCTGACCCAGGCCAGCGCCGATGCGCCGTTCGTGCTGGGCTGCTCGGGCAGTTTGTTGGCGCGCTGGTTGATCCCGCGCCTGGGCCGCTTGAACGCCGACCTGCCGGACTTGCGCCTGCACCTGTCAGCAGGTGACGGCGATCTTGACCCCAGGCGTCCCGGCCTCGACGCCCTGCTGGTGTTCGCTGAGCCGCCGTGGCCGGCGGACATGCAGGTGTACGAGTTGGCCAGCGAGCGCATTGGCCCGGTAATGAGTCCGCGCTTTGCCAGTTACGAGCGTTTGCGCCAGGCCCCGGCGCAAGCCTTGTGCGGCGAAGCCTTGTTGCACACCACCTCGCGCCCGCAAGCCTGGCCCAGTTGGGCGCAGCAATACGGCATTGCACCCGGCGCGTTGAAACACGGCCAGGGGTTTGAGCATTTGTATTATTTGCTGGAGGCGGCGGTGGCAGGGCTTGGGGTGGCAATTGCGCCAGAACCGCTGGTGGCAGAGGACCTGCGTGCGGGTCGCCTGGTGGCGCCGTGGGGTTTCAGCGAAACCCCGGCGCACCTGGCGCTGTGGCTACCCAAGCGCGCCGCAGACGGACGCGCGGGTCAACTGGCGCAGTGGCTCAAGGCAGAGCTGTTGCGCCAGCCGGTGTAGCCGGTATTTCAGTCGCCACGTTTGCACAGCAGGTAAGCCGCCAGCAGACCCAGCGCGCCAACGGCGACGCCGGCGGTAGTCCATGGGTGCTCTTGTGCGTAGTCCCGGGTTGCAACACCGGTTTCGCGGATTTTGACTTTGCTTTCTTCGTAGGCATCGCTGATCAGATGACGGGAGTGCTTGAGGGCATTCTCGGCATTGCTTTTCAGGGCCTTCAGCGTTTTGCGCGACTCGTCGGACGCATCGTCCTTAAGGCTCTCAAGGGACTTGAGAAGGCTCGAAATCTCGGCTTCCATGCTTTCCAGCGACGCTTTGCGTAAAGAAGTGTTGGCCATGTGGACTCTCCTGAAGTGATTGAGTGGCATGTGTAGATACCGACTCCAGCGTTTTCAGAAAGTGCAGTAAATCTGAACTTTTGAGTGGGAATAGTCGCCAGAAGCAGTACGAACATTGACTGCTACGCTCACTAAAGACCTCAGGAGAAACGCCATGTCTGATCATCACACGTACAAGAAAGTCGAATTGGTGGGTTCGTCGGCGACCAGCATCGAAGACGCCATCAACAACGCCATCGCCGAAGCGAACAAAAGCATCAAGCACCTGGAATGGTTCGAAGTGACTGAAACCCGTGGTCACATCAAGGACGGCAAGGCTGCGCACTTCCAGGTCACGCTCAAGGTGGGGTTCCGAATCGCCAGTAGTTGATCACGTCGGTTGAACTTTGCCGACTGGCCGATTGCCATAACCTGCGCTACAACCAATGGGTGCCGATGCGAAAGCGTCGGCACGCTCTTTTCGATCAGCGCAAGGAAAGTAACGGATGAAGAAGTTCCTGTTAGCGGTAGGTTTGTTGAGCATTGCGGGCACAGCCCTGGCGGCGGGCAAGCCTTGTGAAGAGCTGAAAAGCGAAATCGCAGCGAAAATCGACGCCAAGGGCGCCTCGGGTTACTCGCTGGAGGTAGTAGACAAAGGCGCGGCACCCAGCGACCACACAGTCGTCGGTAGCTGCGAAGCCGGCACCAAGGAAATCGTCTACAAGCGCGGTTAACCCCTTGCTCCAGACATAAAAAACGACGCACAGGTGCGTCGTTTTTTTTGTCTGCGGATGTTGTTAGCCCTTCATCAACTGCGCCAGCAGCTCGTAGGAATGAATCCGGTCGGCATGCTCGTATAGGTCGCAGGTAAAGATCAGCTCATCGGCACCGGTCTGCTCAACCAGCACGTCCAGTTTTGCGCGGATCTTCCCCGGACTGCCGACCATGGCCAGGCCGAGGAAGCTGGCGACCGCGTCTTTTTCATGGGGCAGCCACAGGCCGTCCATGGTCTTGACCGGCGGACGTTGCACCAGGCTTTGCCCGCGCATCAGCGCGAGGATGCGCTGGTACACCGAGGTGGCCAAGTAATCGGCCTGCTCGTCGGTATCGGCGGCCACCAGCGGGATGCCAAGCATCACGTAGGGCTTGTCCAATACGGCTGAAGGCTTGAAGTGATTGCGGTACACGCGAATAGCTTCATGCATCAGGCGCGGTGCGAAATGCGAGGCGAAGGCGTAGGGCAAACCGCGCTCACCGGCCAATTGCGCGCTGAACAAACTGGAGCCGAGCAACCACACGGGCACATTGGTTCCGGTGCCCGGCACGGCAATAACCCGTTGATCCGGCGTGCGTGGGCCCAGGTAAGCCATCAGCTCGGCCACATCATCAGGGAAGTCGTCGGCGCTGCCCGAGCGTTCGCGACGCAGGGCGCGGGCGGTCATCTGATCAGAACCCGGCGCGCGGCCCAGGCCCAGGTCGATCCGGCCCGGATACAGGCTTTCCAGGGTGCCGAACTGCTCAGCGATCACCAGCGGTGCATGGTTGGGCAGCATTACGCCGCCGGAGCCGACACGGATGGTCGAGGTGCCACCGGCCAGGTAGCCGAGCAATACCGAGGTGGCAGAGCTGGCGATGCCATCCATGTTGTGGTGTTCGGCCACCCAGAAACGGTTGTAGCCAAACTTTTCCACGTGCTGGGCCAAGTCCAGGGAATTGCGCAACGACTGCGCCGGGCTGCCATTGGCGCGCACGGGCACCAGGTCCAGGGTCGAGAATTTCACGTCGGACAGCGATTTCATAAGCCTGCTTCTCCAATAGGTGCGCAGGCTTATAGACGAACCAAAACCTGCCGCTTCATGTGCATGTTGTATGCAATGAGGGCATATACCCGAGATTCAATAGTAGCTAGGGAAATTTCCTACTGGAATGCTAGGTTTCTCCGACAAGATGAACTTTGCCAGAGCTTCTATCCTCAGAACCTTACTGAAGCAAAACCACCGTTCGAGGAGACCGCTATGAGTATCGTTAAAAAAGCATCCGCGCATTGGGAAGGTGATCTGAAGACAGGCCTGGGTTCCATTTCCACTGAAACCGGCGTACTGCGCGAAGCGCCCTACGGCTTCAAGGCCCGTTTCGAAGGCGGCAAGGGCACAAACCCTGAGGAGCTGATTGGTGCGGCGCACGCCGGCTGTTTCTCCATGGCGTTTTCGATGATTCTGGGCGACGCCGGCCTCAAGGCTGACAGCATCGACACCCAGGCTGAAGTGACGCTGGACCAAGTGGAAGGCGGCTTCGCAATTACTGCTGTGCATTTGGTATTGAAAGCCAAGATCCCGGGCGCAAGCCAGGCGCAGTTCGACGAACTGAGCAAGAAGGCTAAGGAAGGCTGCCCGGTGTCCAAGGTGCTGAACGCCAAGATCAGCCTGGATGCCACGCTCGTCAGCTAATGCGGTCTGCGTAACCGCGTAGATCCAGTGTGGGAGTGGGTTTGTGTGAGAGCCGGGCTTGCCCGCGATAGGCACACCTTGGTTTTGCAGTTGCACCGAGGCACTGCCATCGCAGGCGAGCCAGCTTCCACACACGCCCGCTCCCACATTTAGTTCTGCTTTAAATCAGAACTCGTGTTTCCCCTATGTGGTCCTATAGCCTATGCAGCTAGGCGCACACTCGTGCGCATGCATTCAGGGAGCTTCACACATGAAACGTTTTGCCTTGGCGATCATCTGCGGTGTTTTGGCCACTTCGGCCGTGGCCGCTCCAAAAGATTGTGAAGAGCTTAGAAAAGAGATCGAGGTCAAGATCCAGGCTAACGCCGTGCCGTCCTACACCTTGGAAATCGTCAGCAAGGAAGAAGCCGACAAGCATGACAGCGCCATGGTCGTCGGCAGCTGTGAAAACGGCACCAAAGCCATCGTTTATCAGAAGAACAACGACTGATCAGATGCAGTTCACGCTGCGCTCCTGCGCCAGCAACTGACGCGCTGAGTTATACAGCCGAATGTTGGGCGTGAAGGCCAGCGAGCGCCCTTCCAGCACATAGCGCTGGCCTGCCTGGAAATTGTCGTACTGCAGGGTCATGAAACAGGTGCGGTCGTGCGTCTGGTCCAGCCCGCCAAAGCCTGTACCTGTGTTCACCTCGAAATCAAAGCGCACCATCAGCTCGTGGCTGCCGGGTGGCACTTGGAAAAAACGCCCGTCATTCAGATTCTTGCCGTCCAGGCGCTGGGCCATCACCAGTTTGGCGCCGGGTGTCGGGGTGGCGAAGTCGACCCAGGCCTGATGCGGATCCAACGGGGGAATCGGCGTAGAAGCACAGGCGCTGAGAAACAGAACGGTCACGGGTAGCAGGAGCTGGCGCATGGCAGGCACTCAACGGTAGGAAGGAATTGAGCCCGGCGCCGATGGCAGCAGACTCCTCATGAGTATAAACACGCCAGGCCATGGAAAAATTCCGTGCAGGCAGGATAGGCTGGCGAGCAAATTACCCAGGAGCAGTCGGAGCATGTTGAGGCGCTTTCTTCCAGGGCTAACGATGGTATTGCTCAGCGGCTGCTCAAGTGTCAGTTATTACAGCCAGCTCGCCAGCGGCCAATGGCAATTGCTGCGGGCCCGTGAGCCGGTTGCCGAGGTGATCGCCGACCCTTCTCGCCCACAGGTATTGCGTGAGCACTTGGTGCAGTCGCAAAAAGCCCGCACGTTCGCCAGTGAGCACCTGCACTTGCCCGACAACCAGAGTTACAGGTTGTACGCGGACATTGGCCGGCCATACGTAGTCTGGAATGTATTCGCCACGACGGAATTTTCCCTCTCTCCCGAAACCCATTGCTTCCCGATTGCCGGATGCGTCGCCTATCGCGGTTATTACAACCAGGGCGCGGCGCGCGGTGAGGCGGCGTTGCTGCAGCAACAAGGCATGGACGTGTCGATTGGTGGCGTCGAGGCCTATTCCACCTTGGGGTGGTTCAACGACCCGATCATGAATTCGATGATGAACTGGGGCGATGAGCGCCTGGCCACGCTGATTTTTCATGAGCTGGCGCACCAGCGTTTTTATGTGAAGGACGACACCGAGTTCAACGAGTCGTATGCCAACTTCGTCGAGCAGGAAGGCACTCGTCAATGGCGTGCCGCGCGGGGCTTGGCGCCTCTGAGCGATGCGGCCTTGCAGCAGCGTGATCAATTTATCCGACTGGTGCTGGATACCCGTAAACGCCTGGAAAAGCTTTACGCACAGCCCTTGGCAGTTGATGTGATGCGCCAGGCCAAGGCGGCGGAATTCGAGCGTTTGCGCAGCGATTACCGGCAAATGCGCGATAGCCAGTGGGGAGGTGATAAACGTTACGACGTGTGGATCAACCAGCCGATGAACAACGCGCGGTTGCTGCCGTTTGGGCTGTATGACCAATGGGTGCCGGCGTTTGCGGCGTTGTTTGCGCAGGAAGGTGGGGATTGGGTGAAGTTCTTTGCGGCGGTGGAGAAGATGGGTGGCTTGCCGGTGGAGCAGCGTAAGGCGGCGTTGCGGCAGTTGGAGGATGGCGGCCGTTAGGGCCTCATCGCAGGCAAGCCAGCTCCCACACTTGACCCAGTTTCAACATGAGAATGCGGTCGAATGTGGGAGCTGGCTTGCCTGCGATAGCGGCATCAGCCGCGCCTCATGAACGCCTGATGCATCTCATCCAACGTCTCAAAATGCCAGGTCGGCGCCTCGGCATTCAGCTCTTCAAAACTGCCAAACCCATACCCCACCGCCGCGGAGTCAAGCCCATTGCTGCGGGCCCCGATCAGGTCATGCTTGCGGTCCCCGATCATCAACGTGGTCGCCGGGTCCAGGCCCTCTTCATTCATCAAGTGCGCAATCAACTCAACCTTGTTGGTGCGCGTGCCGTCCAGTTCGCTGCCGTAGATCACCTTGAAGTGCTTGGCAAAATCAAAGTGCCGGGCAATCTCGCGGGCGAATACCCACGGCTTGGACGTGGCCACATACAGCTGGCGGCCTTGGCCATTCAGTTCCTCAAGCAACGGCATGACGCCGTCGAATACGCGGTTTTCATACAGGCCGGTGACCTTGAAGCGTTCGCGATAAAAATTCACCGCTTCCCAGGCCTTGGCCTCATCGAAGCCATAGAACTGCATGAAGGCTTGCAGCAATGGCGGGCCGATAAAGTGTTCCAGCTTGGTCAAGTCGGGTTCATCAATGCCGAGTTTGCCGAGGGCGTACTGGATCGAACGGGTGATGCCCTCGCGCGGGTCGGTCAGGGTGCCGTCCAGGTCGAACAGCACGGTGGAGTAGTTCAGGGTCATCGGTCGAATCCTTGCGCCAGGTGCAGGTCTTTGAGCTTCACGTAGTTCGCGGCGCTGTAGGTGAAAAAGGCACGCTCTTTGTCAGTCAATGGGCGGATCTGTTTAACCGGGCTGCCCACGTACAAAAAACCGCTCTCCAGTTTCTTGCCCGGCGGCACCAGGCTGCCGGCGCCGATGATCACGTCGTCCCCCACCACGGCGCCGTCCATCACGATGCTGCCCATGCCGATCAGGATGCGGTTGCCCACCGTGCAGCCATGCAGCATGACCTTGTGGGCGATGGTTACGTCATCGCCGATCAGCAGCGGGAAGCCGTCCGGGTTGAACGGCCCGGCATGGGTGATGTGCAACACGCAGCCGTCCTGCACGCTGGTGCGCGCACCGATGCGGATGCGGTGCATGTCGCCGCGAATCACCGTCAGCGGCCAAACCGAGCTGTCGGCGCCGATTTCGACATCGCCGATCACCACCGCCGAAATATCGACAAAAGCCCCGGCGCCCAGGGTTGGCGTGTGGTTCTGATAGGTGCGAAGGGTCACGATAGCCTCTCTCTCTTCTGCTGATAGCTGCGGTGGGTGTTGATTGTAATTAAGATGGCCCCATCTTTGTTCTTACATGTTTCTTCAGCCAAGGTGCCCACCGTGAGCGCGAACAACCCTCTTCTGCAGTCCTACGACCTGCCGCCGTTCTCGGCGATCCGTGCCGAGCACGTGCAACCGGCCATCGAACAGATCCTCGCCGACAACCGTGTTGCCATCGAAGGCATCCTGCAAAGCCAGGGTAAAAATCCTACATGGGCCGGCCTGGTGCTGGCGATGGATGAACTGAATGACCGCCTGGGCGCCGCCTGGAGCCCGGTCAGCCACCTGAATGCCGTATGCAACAGCGCTGAACTGCGTGAAGCCTACGAGGCTTGCCTGCCGGCATTGAGCGCCTACTCCACCGAAATGGGCCAGAACCGCGCACTGTTCCAGGCCTTCGAAGCCTTGGCTAACAGCCCCGAAGCGGCCGGTTTCGACGTGGCGCAAAAGACTATCCTTGAGCACTCGCTGCGCGACTTCCGCCTGTCGGGTATCGATTTGCCGCCTGAGCAGCAAAAGCGCTACGCCGAAGTGCAGAGCAAGCTGTCCGAGCTGGGCAGCAAATTTTCCAACCAACTGTTGGATGCCACCCAGGCCTGGACCAAGCACGTTACCGATGAAGCCACCCTCGCCGGCCTGACCGATTCGGCCAAGGCGCAAATGGCCGCCGCCGCCCAGGCCAAAGGCCTCGATGGCTGGCTGATCACCCTGGAATTCCCCAGCTACTACGCGGTGATGACCTACGCCCACGACCGCGCCCTGCGCGAAGAGGTCTACGCGGCCTACTGCACCCGCGCGTCGGACCAAGGCCCGAATGCCGGTAAGAATGATAACGGTCCGGTGATGGAACAGATCCTCGACCTGCGTCAGGAGCTGGCCCAGCTGTTGGGCTATGCGTCGTTCTCCGAGCTGAGCCTGGCGACCAAAATGGCCGAGTCCAGCGACCAGGTGCTGAGCTTTCTGCGCGACCTGGCCAAGCGCAGCAAGCCGTTTGCCGCCCAGGACCTGCAACAGCTCAAGGCGTATGCCGCCGAACAAGGCTGTGCGGATCTGCAGAGCTGGGACAGTGGTTTCTACGGCGAAAAACTCCGCGAGCAGCGCTACAGCGTGTCCCAGGAAGCCCTGCGCGCCTACTTCCCGATCGACAAAGTATTGGGCGGCCTGTTTGCCATCGTCCAGCGCCTGTACGGCATCGAGATCGCCGAGCAAAAAGGTTTCGACACTTGGCACCCGGACGTTCGCCTGTTTGAAATCAAGGAAAACGGCCAGCACGTCGGCCGCTTCTTCTTCGACCTGTACGCCCGCGCCAACAAGCGTGGCGGCGCCTGGATGGACGGCGCGCGTGACCGTCGCCGCACGGTTGACGGCGTGCTGCAAAGCCCGGTGGCTAACCTGGTGTGCAACTTCACCCCGGCCGACA
The DNA here is from genome assembly GCF_044875395.1 of Pseudomonas sp. HT11. NCBI lineage: Bacteria > Pseudomonadati > Pseudomonadota > Gammaproteobacteria > Pseudomonadales > Pseudomonadaceae > Pseudomonas > Pseudomonas sp. HT11. Next base: position 47,868 of record NZ_CP173217.1, read on the forward strand.
GCGGCAAGCCTGCCCTGCTGACCCACGATGAAGTGACCACGCTGTTCCACGAATTCGGCCACGGCCTGCATCACCTGCTGACCCGTGTCGAACACGCCGGCGTCTCCGGCATCAACGGCGTGGCCTGGGACGCGGTGGAATTGCCGAGCCAGTTCATGGAGAACTGGTGCTGGGAGCCGGAAGGCCTGGCACTGATTTCCGGCCACTATGAAACCGGCGAGCCGCTGCCCCAGGACCTGCTGGAAAAAATGCTCGCGGCGAAGAACTTCCAGTCCGGCCTGATGATGGTGCGCCAGCTTGAGTTCTCGCTGTTCGACTTCGAACTGCATGCCACCCACGGCGATGGCCGCAGCGTTGCGCAAGTGCTTGAAGGCGTGCGCGATGAGGTCTCGGTGATGCGCCCACCGGCGTACAACCGCTTCCCTAACAGCTTCGCGCACATCTTTGCCGGCGGGTACGCGGCGGGTTACTACAGCTACAAGTGGGCGGAAGTGCTGTCGGCGGATGCCTTCTCCAAGTTTGAAGAAGACGGCGTGCTGAACGCCGAGACCGGCCGCGCCTTCCGCGAAGCCATTCTGGCGCGCGGCGGTTCGCAGGCACCGATGGTGCTGTTCGTCGACTTCCGCGGACGTGCGCCGTCGATTGACGCACTCTTGCGCCACAGCGGCCTGAGTGAGGACGCGGCAGCATGAGCGAAGGGCCTGTGATTACCAAAAAGCAATTTATCGCCGGGGCGGTCTGCCCGGCGTGCAGCGAGCCGGACAAGTTGAAGATGTGGACCGAAGACAACGTGCCGCACCGCGAATGTGTGGCTTGCGGTTATACCGACACGTTGAATGACCAAGGTCTGTCGGTGCCCAAGGAGTTGGGCACGCGGGTTAATACATCGGCATTGAAAGCGCCGGACCCGAAGGTGCAGGCCGTGCAGTTTTTTCCCAATCCGAAGCTGAAAAAAGACTGACGCCCATCAGGGTGTCAGTACCAGTTCAGCGTCTTTTTTGGTGTCGACACGGCTGCTATTGGCCGTGTTGAGCCAACTGTTCATCGAGCACAGGGCAAACGCACTGGTGCTGCAATCGCCATTCGCCAAGGCCGTACGCAACTTGTCGACATCGGCTTTCATCATGTAGCGAACGCTGTCCCTGAAACCGTTGCTGGTACCAAAACCGCCCAGGGTCATTTCGTTCAGCGCATCTTCCTTGCTCCAGCCCTGGATCACCACGCGGTACATCGCCGCCATCAGACCTGTGCGGTCCGAGCCGTGTTTGCAGTGCATCAGCACCGGGCCTTTGGTTTCTGCATCCTGAATGGCCCTTAACGCCGCGAGCACGTCCGAATCGTCGACGTGATTGGTGCGATAAGTCAGCTGCACCTGTTTGATATCAGAAGTCTTGAGCCACGTCGCATCAGATTCCGGCAGAAAGTTGATCACCGTGGCGATCTTCAGATTTTCCAATACGGGGAGCGCATTGCCGTTGGGCAGCGCGCTGCGATACAGCGTGGGCGTCATTTGGTGCAGATTGAACTGGTCGCCCACAGGCTGGGCCCATTCCGGTGAGCGTAGGGAGGAGGCGCCGTCCGCCTGGGCGTGCGCGGTGGCGAACAGGGCCAGAAGCGCCATGCCGAGGGCAGGCAGCAATCGAATCTCGAACATGCGCGTTGTAACCGAATAGGGAAATGGCTGATGGGCCAAAGATTCGCCTACGCGGGGTCAATGCGGCGTGAGGTACTCGTCAAAGAATCGTGAATACCGATCTGATCTGCTGTTTTTCTCGCTGAACCGATTTTCTCAATTCTTAGCCTGCTATCATTTGTAACTATTGTTTGCCACTGTGTTCTATCCCTTTGGATCCAATTTCCTGGCAAGCCTTCACGCTGCTCCCAGAAGCGGCTGATAAACCCGTGACCACATGATGAGGTGCACCCATGTCTGATCAAGATCAAGACAACCCCCGGCGTGATTTTTTGCGCAAATCCTTGACCTTGATCCCGGTGGTCACGGTTGCCAGCACCGGCTTTGGTGGTTCGATGCTGATGGCCACGCCGGAACCGGTGCAGGCTGCCGAGGCTAAGCCGCCGGTCAGCGACAACGCCTACGAGCCGAGCTATTTCACGGCTGAAGAGTGGGCGTTTCTCAACGCCGCCGTCGCGCGTTTGATTCCTGCTGATGCCCAAGGCCCTGGCGCCCTGGAGGCTGGTGCGCCGGAATACATCGACCGCCAGATGAACACGCCTTACGCCGCGGGCGCGCTGTGGTTCATGCAGGGCCCGTTCAACGCCGATGCGGCCCCGGAGATGGGCTGGCAGAGCAAGCTGGTGCCCAAGGACATTTATCGCCTGGGCATTGCAGCGACGGATGCGTGGTCGAAGGCGTTTAACGGCAAGGCCTTTGCCGCGCAAGACAGCGCTACCCAGGACGATATGCTGCGTCGCCTTGAAGCCGGCGGCAGCGAAGTGACTGCGCACTTTGAGACGGTGCCCGCAAAGATGTTCTTCAACCTGCTGCTGCAAAACACCAAGGAAGGGTTCTTCTGCGACCCGATCCACGGCGGCAACAAAGGCATGGTCGGCTGGACCATGATCGGCTTCCCCGGCGCCCGCGCCGACTTTATGGACTGGGTTGAACGCAACGAGCAATACCCCTTCCCGGCTGTTTCCATTCGCGGCGAGAGGGCATAAACGTGGCGACCATCATGAAGAAAGTGGACGCGGTGATCGTGGGCTTCGGCTGGACCGGCGCGATCATGGCCAAGGAACTCACGGAAGCTGGCCTCAACGTGGTAGCGCTGGAGCGCGGCCCGATGCAGGACACCTACCCGGACGGCAACTATCCGCAGGTCATCGACGAATTGACCTACAGCGTGCGTAAAAAACTCTTTCAGGACATCTCCAAAGAAACGGTGACCATTCGCCATAGCGTGAATGACGTCGCCCTGCCCAACCGCCAGCTGGGTGCGTTTCTGCCGGGCAATGGCGTGGGCGGCGCGGGCCTGCACTGGTCGGGCGTGCACTTTCGTGTGGACCCTATCGAGTTGCGCATGCGCAGCCACTACGAAGAGCGCTACGGCAAAAACTTCATTCCCAAGGACATGACCATCCAGGACTTCGGCGTCAGCTACGAAGAGCTGGAACCGTTTTTCGACTACGCGGAAAAAGTCTTCGGCACCTCCGGCCAGGCCTGGACCGTAAAAGGTCAGGTGGTGGGCGAAGGCCGTGGTGGCAACCCGTACGCGCCGGATCGTTCCAACCCGTTCCCGTTGGAGTCGCAGAAAAACACCGTCTCCGCACAGCTGTTTCAGAAAGCGGCCGCCGAGGTTGGTTACAAACCCTACAACCTGCCGTCGGCCAATACGTCGGGGCCGTACACCAACCCCTACGGCGCACAGATGGGCCCGTGCAACTTCTGCGGTTTCTGCAGCGGCTACGTGTGCTACATGTACTCCAAGGCCTCGCCGAATGTGAACATCCTGCCGGCGCTGCGTCAGGTACCGAACTTTGAGCTGCGGGCCAATTCCCACGTGCTTAAGGTCAACCTGGACAGCACCAAGAGCAAGGCCACCGGCGTGACCTATATCGACGCCCAGGGTCGCGAATGCGAACAGCCGGCTGACCTGGTGATCATCGGCTCTTTCCAGTTCAACAATGTGCGCCTCATGTTGCTCTCGGGTATCGGCAAACCTTACGACCCGATTACCAATGAGGGCGTGGTGGGCCGCAACTTCGCCTACCAGAACATGGGCACCATCAAAGCCTTCTTCGACAAGGACACCCACACCAACAACTTCATCGGTGCGGGCGGCAATGGCGTGGCCATTGATGATTTCAACGCGGATAACTTCGACCATGGGCCGCACGGCTTTGTCGGCGGTTCGCCGATGTGGGTCAACCAGGCCGGCAGCCGGCCGATTGCCGGTACGTCCAACCCGCCAGGCACGCCAGCGTGGGGCAGTGCCTGGAAGCGCGCGACCGCCGATTACTACACCCACCAGGTATCGATGGACGCCCACGGTGCGCACCAATCCTACCGGGGCAACTACCTGGATCTGGACCCGGTGTACCGCGATGCCTACGGCCTGCCACTGCTGCGGATGACATTCGACTGGCAGGAAAACGACATCAAGATGAACCGCTTCATGATGGAGAAAATGGGCAAGGTCGCCGAAGCGATGAACCCCAAGGCCATTGCTGTGCTCGGCAAAAAGGTCGGTGAGCACTTCAACACTGCGGCCTACCAGACCACCCACCTCAACGGCGGCGCGATCATGGGCACCGACCCGAAAACCAGTGCGTTGAACCGCTACCTGCAGAGCTGGGACGTACACAACGTGTTTGTCCCAGGCGCGTCAGCTTTCCCACAGGGCTTGGGCTATAACCCTACCGGCCTGGTGGCGGCACTGACCTATTGGTCGGCGCGAGCGATCCGCGAGCAGTACCTGAAAAACCCCGGCCCACTGGTTCAGGCATAAGGAGCGATGACCATGAAAGCACTTGTTATCGCCTCCCTGGCACTCTTGAGCAGCTGTTCGGTAAGCGCCGCTGAGACCGACCTGGTCAAGCAGGGCGAATACCTGGCCCGCGCCGGTGACTGCGTGGCCTGCCACACCGCCAAGGGTGGCAAACCCTTTGCCGGCGGGCTGCCGATGGAAACCCCGATCGGCGTGATCTACTCCACCAACATCACCCCGGACAAGACCGGCCTGGGCGACTACAGCTTCGAAGATTTCGACAAGGCCGTGCGCCATGGCGTCGCCAAGAACGGTAGTACGCTTTACCCGGCGATGCCCTACCCGTCTTACGCGCGTGTCAGCGACAGCGACATGCAGGCGTTGTATGCCTACTTCATGAAGGGTGTAGAGCCGGTCGCCCAAGAGAACAAAGACAGCGATATTCCTTGGCCCTTGAGCATGCGCTGGCCGTTGGCGGCCTGGCGCTGGATGTTTGCGCCGGCCGTTGAGGAGCATCCGGCACAACCGGCCGCCGACCCGGTGGTCAGTCGTGGCGCGTACCTGGTTGAAGGCTTGGGACACTGTGGCGCCTGCCATACGCCGCGCGCCCTGACCATGCAGGAAAAAGCCCTCAGCGCCACTGACGGCAACGCCTTCCTGTCCGGCAGCGCGCCGTTGGAAGGCTGGATCGCGAAAAGCCTGCGTGGCGATCACAAGGACGGCCTCGGCAGCTGGAGCGAGGACGAACTGGTGCAATTTCTCAAGACCGGCCGCAGTGATCGCAGCGCCGTGTTTGGCGGCATGAGCGATGTGGTGGTGCACAGCATGCAGTACATGTCGCAGGACGATCTGACTGCTATTGCCCGCTACCTCAAGAGCCTGCCGGCGGTGGATCCCAAGGATCAGCCGCATCAGTACGACAAACAGGTCGCCGAGGCGTTGTGGAAAGGTGACGACAGCAAGCCGGGCGCGTCGGTGTACATCGACAACTGCGCGGCGTGCCACCGTACCGACGGCCATGGCTATACGCGGGTGTTCCCGGCGCTGGCGGGTAACCCGGTGTTGCAGACGGCAGATGCCACGTCGCTGATCAACATTGTGTTGAATGGCGGTACCTTGCCGGCTACGCACACGGCACCGTCGACGTTCACCATGCCGGCGTTTGCCTGGCGGTTGTCGGACCAGGAAGTGGCGGATGTGGTCAGTTTCGTCCGCGGCAGCTGGGGCAACAAAGGCGCGCCAGTAAGAGCCAGCGACGTGGCGGACCTGCGCAAGAGCGATATGCGCACCACCTCGGGCGATGACTTGGGGCAAGTGACGCAAAAGCACTGACCGCCAGACGGCACTGGTCATAACCATCACGCCCCATTACTGTATATAAAAACAGTATTGGGGCGTTTTCATGTCTACACCTTTACCGCCCCGTGGCCGGGGCACGGCCACCAACCTGCACAATCGCTTTGCGCCTACGGTCAGTGTGGCCGAGGACGACGGCTGGTTTCAGGAGGTGCCGCCGACCCAGGGCACCCAAGTGCGTATCGAAACGGCCAAAAGCATCATCACCCGCAATAACTCGCCGGACCTGCCGTTCGATCGCTCGATCAACCCCTATCGCGGCTGCGAGCACGGTTGCATCTACTGCTACGCGCGGCCCAGTCACGCCTATTGGGACATGTCGCCGGGGCTGGATTTCGAAACCAAGCTGATCGCCAAGACCAATGCCGCCCAGGTGCTGGAGCAACAGCTGTCGAAGCCAGGTTATGTGTGTGCGCCGATCAATCTGGGCTCCAATACCGACCCCTACCAGCCCATCGAGCGCGAGTACAGGATCACCCGGCAGACCCTCGAAGTGCTGCTGCGCTACCGCCACCCGGTGACCATCATCACCAAGGGCTCGCTGATTTTGCGTGACCTCGACCTGCTGACCGAGCTGGCCCGGCAGCGGCTGGTGGCGGTGATGATCAGCCTCACGAGCCTGGACGATGAGCTCAAGCGCATTCTGGAACCGCGCACGGCGGCGCCCAAGGCGCGGTTGCGGGCGATTCGGGTGATGCGCGAGGCCGGCATCCCGGTGGGCGTGTTGTGTTCACCGATGATTCCAATGATCAACGACAGCGAGCTGGAAAGCCTGCTGACCGAAGCCCACGCGGCGGGTGCGCAAAGTGCGGCCTACATGATGCTGCGCCTGCCGCTGGAGGTGGCGCCGTTGTTCGAGGAGTGGCTGGCGGCGCATTACCCGCAGCGCGCGGCCCATGTGATGAGCCTGGTGCGCCAGGTGCGCGGTGGTGAGGTGTACGACAGCCGCTTCGGTGTGCGCATGCGGGGCGAGGAGCCGTTCGCCGATCTGCTGGCGCAGCGCTTCAGCAAGGCGATCAAGCGCCTGGGGCTTAATCGTCGGGAAGGGTTTAATCTGGATTGCACGGCGTTCTGCCCACCGGGCAGGCAGATGGCATTGTTGTAAACTGACCAAGAGGGGCGCGACATGCCTGTAGGAGTAGTCGCGTTTTGACATCAATGAAACCCGCGATCTAGAGCGGTTCATTCAGTTTGAGTTAAGTTTCGGCGGTTACCTTGTTCTGCGAGTGACTGGTGGGTCGGAACCTTGGTCTTCAGCGTTTTACAACTAATCCACTGGCCCAGCGTCGAAATGACCTGAACACTCTCCCTGCATTAATCAAGAGGATGAATCATGAGTGACAAGGATAAACAGCCGTTGGCTGCGTCGGCTTCAGCCCCTCAGGTGGCCGAGTCCGCCGATGCAGCGCTAAAGCACATCGTTGACGGCTTTTTGCATTTCCATCACGACGTCTTCCCCCAGCAGGAAGAACTCTTCAAAAAACTCGCCACGGCCCAGAGCCCACGGGCGATGTTTATCACCTGTGCCGATTCGCGGATCGTGCCCGAGCTGATCACCCAAAGCTCCCCTGGCGACCTGTTCGTCACGCGTAACGTCGGCAACGTGGTGCCACCCTACGGACAGATGAACGGCGGCGTTTCCACGGCCATCGAGTACGCGGTTCTCGCTCTGGGCGTGCAGCACATTATCGTGTGCGGGCATTCCGACTGCGGCGCCATGCGCGCGGTACTCAACCCCCAGAGCCTGGAAAAAATGCCGACAGTCCGGGCTTGGCTGCGTCATGCCGAGGTCGCCAAGTCGATGGTTGAGGACAACTGCGACTGCGCCAATGAAGGCGAAAGCATGAAGGTGCTGACCGAAGAAAACGTCATCGCCCAGTTGCAGCATTTGCGCACCCACCCTTCCGTGGCCTCACGCATGGCCAATGGTCATTTGTTTATCCATGGCTGGATCTACAACATCGAGACCAGCGAAATCCGAGCCTACGATGCAGATCAAGCGGCATTTCGACCGCTGAGCGGCGACGGACCAATCCCTTGCGCGACGCCTAAAGCGCGCTTCTAAAACACTTCCCTGCCGGGTAATGCGGTGGCTGCCATGGATGCAGCCAGGCATTGCCGCGCCCGGCGAATGCCTTGGGAGAGTCAATATGCGTGCTGCTCAATTGAAAGCTGTATTGCCTCGGGAGCTGCTCGCGTCCGTGGTTGTGTTTCTGGTCGCCCTGCCCTTGTGCATGGGCATCGCGATTGCGTCTGGCATGCCGCCGGCCAAAGGGCTGATCACCGGGATCATCGGTGGCCTGGTGGTGGGTTGGCTGGCTGGATCGCCGCTGCAGGTCAGCGGGCCCGCCGCAGGTTTGGCAGTGTTGGTGTTCGAACTGGTGCGCCAGCACGGCATGATGATGCTCGGCCCCATCCTGTTGCTGGCGGGGTTCCTGCAATTGGTGGCCGGGCGATTGCGTCTGGGCTGCTGGTTTCGCGTCACGGCGCCGGCGGTGGTGTACGGCATGCTGGCGGGGATCGGCGTGCTGATTGTGCTCTCGCAGGTCCATGTGATGCTCGACGGCGCGCCCAAGCCTTCCGGGCTGGATAACCTGGCGGGCTTCCCGGCCGCGGTGGTTGAGGCGATACCAACCCTGGGCGCAGGCCTTGGCTGGCAAGCGGGTTTGCTGGGGCTGTCGACGATGCTGGTGATGTACCTGTGGGATAAATTGCGCCCGCAAAAACTGCGGTTTGTGCCAGGCGCCTTGTTGGGCGTGGGCTTGGCGACGGTCACCAGCCTGGTGCTGGCGTTGCAGGTCAAGCGTGTGGAAGTCCCGGAAAACCTTGCCGATGCCATCGACTGGCTACGCCCCAGCGACTTGCTGAACCTGGCCGATCCGCAACTGTTGATCGCCGCGTTCGCCGTGGCCTTTATCGCCAGCGCCGAAACCCTGCTGTCGGCTGCTGCGGTTGACCGCATGCACAGCGGCCAGCGCTCGGATTTCGACAAGGAATTGTCCGCTCAAGGTGTAGGCAACATGCTTTGTGGCCTGGTCGGCGCGCTGCCGATGACCGGCGTAATCGTGCGCAGCTCGGCCAATGTGCAGGCCGGTGCGACCACGCGCTTGTCGGCGATGTTCCACGGTGTATGGCTGCTGGGGTTCGTGCTGCTGCTGTCGAGCGTGCTGCAAAGCATCCCGGTGGCGAGCCTGGCGGGCGTGCTGGTGTACACCGGGATCAAGCTGGTGGACGTGAAAGCATTTCGCGCATTGGGCCGATACGGGCGGATGCCGATGTTCACCTATGCCGCGACGGCGCTGGCGATCATCTTTACCGACTTGCTGACCGGTGTGCTGGTGGGCTTCGGGCTGACGTTGGTCAAGTTGGCCTTCAAGGCGTCGCGACTGAAAATCAGCCTGATCGACCTGCCCCAGGACGGTGAGATGGAGTTGCGCCTGACCGGTGCGGCGACCTTCCTGAAAGTGCCGGCACTGACCCAAGTGCTGTCGACGGTGCCCGCAGGGACCACGTTGCATGTGCCGCTGAGCAACTTGAGTTACATCGACCATTCCTGCCTGGAGTTGCTGGAGGAATGGGGCCGGGCCAATGCGGCCAAGGGCTCGCAACTGGTGATCGAGGCGCGTGGGTTGAAGCGCCGGCTGGAAGGCCGGGTGCGCACGACGGTGGGGATAGGTTCGGCGCCGTCCACTAGCTGACGGAACCCAATCAAAAATGTGGGAGCGGGCTTGCTCGCGAAAGCGGTGTATCAGTCAAAGCAATGTCGACTGATACACCGCTTTCGCGAGCAAGCCCGCTCCCACATGGGTTTTGCATCATATTGAAGAGTTAAGCCGGCTGATCCAACGCCAACTCAACCCCCAGCTGCCGCGACAGGCACGGCCAGCGCTTCCACGCCGCTTCCGTGTTCGGGCTCTTGAGCGTCTCGCGGTAAGCTTCGACCGACTCCAGCGCAAAGCTGTCTTCGTTGAGCATTTCATCCACCGCCAAATGCACGGCTTCGTCCAACTGGTTGGCAAATGCTTCGCCGATCAACTGATGAGCGATCAAGTTGGCCACGGTGGTGTCCGCCGGAATCAACGGCTGACCGAAGTGCGTGATGTACAGATCGTTGACTTCTTCTACCAGGCGATGGGCCAGGTAGGCCTCGTCCAGCAGGCCGTCGAGGCCTTCGTGGCCGGCAAGAATCGCGGGCGGTTGCAGGAAGAAATGCTCGGCGATTTTCAGTACCGGTTTGATCTGGCTTTCGATGCCAGCTTCGCGCGCCACGTCATTGGCGGCTTCCAGCAAGTCAGGGACAAGCTCGATGTAGGCGGTAACAAAACGGGTCATGACAATGTTGCGATCACCGTCAGCCAGGGAGATGGCCGAATGCAGGTGCGGCAATTGTTTTTCCAGTTGCTGGGAAAGCTGGCCAGTGCTGGCTTCGTGTTGATGGGCACGGGAAATCTGCTCGCGCAATGCGGCGGTGTTCATGAAAGCTCCATTGAAACAGGCGTAGGAAAAGGGAAAGAACAAGGTAGCTCGTTTATACGAGGGCCTAAGACGCGTTTGTCATAATTATTTCATGGTTATGCGCATGCGTTATATCGAATCGCCATCGTTCGTCGGATAAACGTTTGCGCCCCCGTATTTATTGGGCCCGCCCGTCTGTTTGTGCTCATTTGCCCCTACACATTGCGGGGTTGCCCCGGCTGTCTATACTCGATTTTGTACGCAATTAGCTGATGACGCCCAACTGCATGAAGCAGGCAAGGCTTGGCGGTTGTAAGCAGTATGGAAGCCGCTCCCTTCGCCGCAGGTGCAAACCGGCGGGATAACAAGAAACATAAAGGGGAACCCGCAATGACGCGACATCCACACGTTTGGATGGGCCTACTGTTGTGGTCGGTATTCGGCCAGGCGCACGCCGCCTGGACAACGAATATGGCGCCAGGGGCTACTGAAGTCAGTCACGCCGTGTTTGACCTGCACATGACCATCTTCTGGATTTGTGTGGTGATCGGCATTGTCGTGTTTGGCGCGATGTTCTGGTCGATGATCCTGCACCGCCGGTCCACGGGCCAGGTGGCTGCCAAATTTCACGAGAGCACGACCGTGGAAATCCTCTGGACCGTAGTGCCGTTGCTGATCCTGGTAGCGATGGCCATTCCGGCGACCAAGACCCTGATCAACATCTACGACAGCACCGAGTCGGATATCGATATCCAGGTCACCGGTTACCAGTGGAAGTGGCATTACAAATACCTGGGCCAGGACGTGGAATTCTTCAGCAACCTGGCCACCCCTGCCGAGCAGATCCATAACCAGGCCACCAAGGGCGAGCACTATCTGCTCGAAGTCGACCAGCCTTTGGTGCTGCCGGTAGGCGCCAAAGTGCGCTTTCTGGTGACTGCCGCCGACGTGATCCATTCGTGGTGGGTGCCGGCCTTTGCGGTCAAGCGCGACGCTATTCCCGGCTTCGTCAACGAGGCCTGGACGCGCATCGAGAAGCCCGGCATCTACCGTGGCCAGTGCGCTGAATTGTGCGGCAAGGACCACGGCTTCATGCCGATTGTGGTCGAGGTCAAATCCCAGGCCGACTACGACACTTGGCTCGGCGAGCGCAAGGCAGAAGCGGCCAAGCTCAAGGAGCTGACCTCCAAAGAGTGGACGCTTGAAGAGCTGGTGGCGCGTGGCGACAAGGTTTACCACACCACCTGCGTGGCCTGTCACCAGGCTGAGGGCCAAGGCCTGCCGCCGATGTTCCCGGCGCTCAAAGGCTCGCCGATCGCCACCGGGCCTAAGGAAGATCACCTGCACCGCGTGTATTTCGGCAAGCCTGGCACCGCCATGGCCGCCTTCGGCAAACAGCTGTCGGAGGTGGACATCGCCGCCGTGGTGACCTACGAACGCAACGCCTGGGGCAACAACAAAGGCGACATGGTCACGCCCAAAGACGTGCTGGCTTTGAAACAGGCGGAAAGCAAATGACGGCCTCAACTGCGTATGCCCTGAACCGCACAGCCCATTCCTTTGCAGGAGAACGGCCATGAGCACTGTGATCGATGACCATGGTCACGCCGACCATGCCCATGGCCCCGCCAAAGGCCTGATGCGCTGGGTGCTGACCACCAACCACAAAGACATCGGCACGATGTACCTGTGGTTCGCCTTCACCATGTTCCTGCTCGGCGGCTCGTTCGCCATGGTGATCCGCGCCGAGCTGTTCCAGCCCGGCCTGCAGATCGTGCAGCCGGCGTTCTTCAACCAGATGACCACCATGCACGGCCTGATCATGGTGTTCGGCGCGGTGATGCCGGCCTTTGTCGGCCTGGCCAACTGGATGATCCCGCTGATGATCGGCGCGCCGGACATGGCCCTGCCGCGCATGAACAACTTCAGTTTCTGGCTGCTGCCAGCGGCGTTCCTGTTGCTGGTTTCCACGTTGTTCACACCCGGCGGCGGGCCGAATTTCGGCTGGACCTTCTACGCCCCGCTGTCCACCACCTACGCGCCGGAAAGTGTGACGTTCTTTATTTTTGCCATCCACCTGATGGGCATCAGTTCGATCATGGGCGCGATCAACGTGGTCGCGACCATTCTCAACCTGCGCGCCCCTGGCATGACCCTGATGAAGATGCCGCTGTTTGTCTGGACCTGGCTGATCACCGCGTTCCTGTTGATCGCGGTGATGCCGGTGCTGGCCGGCTGCGTGACCATGATGCTGATGGACATCCACTTCGGCACCAGCTTCTTCAGTGCCGCCGGTGGCGGTGACCCGGTGCTGTTCCAGCACGTGTTCTGGTTCTTCGGCCACCCCGAGGTGTACATCATGATCCTGCCGGCCTTCGGCGCCGTCAGCTCGATCATCCCGACCTTCTCGCGCAAGCCGCTGTTCGGCTACACCTCTATGGTCTACGCCACGGCGAGCATCGCGTTCCTGTCGTTCATTGTGTGGGCGCACCACATGTTCGTGGTGGGCATTCCGCTGGTGGGCGAGCTGTTCTTCATGTACGCCACGCTGCTGATCGCCGTGCCGACGGGCGTGAAGGTGTTCAACTGGGTCAGCACCATGTGGCAAGGCTCGCTGACCTTCGAGACGCCGATGCTGTTTGCCGTGGCCTTCGTGATCCTGTTCACCATTGGCGGCTTCTCCGGCCTGATGCTGGCGATTGCCCCAGCGGACTTCCAGTACCACGACACCTACTTTGTGGTGGCGCATTTCCATTACGTACTGGTACCTGGCGCGATCTTCGGCATCTTCGCCTCGGCGTACTACTGGCTGCCCAAATGGACTGGGCACATGTACGACGAAACCCTGGGCAAGCTGCACTTCTGGCTGTCCTTCATCGGCATGAACATGGCGTTTTTCCCGATGCACTTCGTGGGACTGGCCGGCATGCCGCGCCGGGTGCCGGACTACAACCTGCAGTTCGCCGACTTCAACATGGTCTCCTCGATTGGCGCCTTCATGTTTGGCGCCACGCAGATCTTCTTCCTGTTTATCGTCATCAAGTGCATCCGCGGCGGCCCGCCGGCGCCGGCCAAGCCGTGGGATGGTGCCGAAGGTTTGGAATGGAGCATCCCCTCGCCCGCGCCGTATCACACGTTCACCACGCCGCCGGAGGTCAAGTGAATACCCTGGCCCAGGCTACCTCGCTCTCCTGTGGGAGCTGGCTTGCCTGCGATAGCGGTGTGTCAGTCACCGAATCTATCAACTGCCAGACCCCCATCGCAGGCAAGCCAGCTCCCACAGAAAGTCAAAAGCGGGGTGATCGCCATGCTTGAGTCCATCCCCATCAAGCGCCTGGTCACCCGCCTGCTGATTCTGGTGGTGGCGATGTTCGTCTTCGGCTTCGCCCTGGTGCCGATTTACGACGTGATGTGCAAGGCGTTCGGCATCAACGGCAAGACCGCCGGGCAGTACGAAGGTGAGCAAGTCGTCGACCCCACGCGCCAGGTGCGAGTGCAGTTCCTGTCGACCAATGCCATCGACATGGTCTGGGAGTTTCACTCCAAGGCTGACGAAGTGGTGGTCAACCCCGGTGCGGTCACCGAGATGCTGTTCGTCGCCTACAACCCCACCGACAAGGTCATGAAAGCCCAGGCAGTGCCGAGCATTTCCCCGGCCGAAGCGGCGATGTACTTCCACAAGACCGAGTGCTTTTGCTTCACCCAGCAAGTGCTGCAGCCCGGCCAGCGCATTGAAATGCCGGTGCGTTTTATCGTCGACCGCGACATGCCCAAGGATGTGAAGCATTTGACCCTCGCGTACACGCTGTTTGACATCACTGCGCGCCAACCGCCGGTGGCCGTCCATACCGGCGGCTAGCTACTGTTTGCCCCCTCAATCAGGAGAGCGAATACATGTCGTCTCATGATACGTACTACGTACCAGCGCAAAGCAAATGGCCAATAATTGCCACCCTGGGCATGCTCACCACCGTGTACGGTTTGGCTGTGTGGTTTAACGATCTGAAGGCGGCGCGCCCGGAATCCCACGGGCCGTGGATCTTTTTCGTCGGTGGGCTATTGCTGGCCTACATGCTGTTCGGCTGGTTTGGCGCGGTGATCAAGGAAAGCCGCGCCGGTTTGTACAGCCCGCAGATGGACCGCTCGTTTCGCTGGGGCATGACCTGGTTCATCTTTTCCGAGGTGATGTTCTTCGTCGCGTTCTTTGGCGCCCTGTTTTATGTGCGGCACATGTCGGGGCCATGGCTGGGCGGTGAAGGGCACAAGGGCATCGCGCACATGCTGTGGCCGAATTTTCAGTTCACCTGGCCGCTGCTCAACAACCCTGACCCAAAAATGTACCCGCCACCGGAGGGCACCATCAGCCCCTGGGGCTTGCCGCTGATCAATACGATCTTGCTGGTCAGCTCCAGCGTGACCATCACCCTCGCCCACCATGCCTTGCGCAAGGGCCACCGCGGCGCACTGAAAATCTGGCTGGCGCTGACCGTGCTGCTGGGCTGGGCGTTCCTGGCCTTCCAGGCCGAGGAGTACATGCACGCCTACAAAGAACTGGGCCTGACCCTCGGCTCGGGCGTGTACGGCGCGACCTTCTTCATGCTCACAGGCTTTCACGGCGCTCACGTAACCATCGGCACCATCATTCTGTTCGTGATGCTGATGCGCATCCTGCGCGGGCATTTCAATGCCGAGCACCAGTTTGGTTTCGAGGCAGCCAGCTGGTATTGGCACTTTGTGGATGTGGTGTGGATCGGCCTGTTCTTCTTCGTGTATGTGCTGTGAGGCGCCTTACCACGGCGCATGAGACACCAGCTGGCCGCTGAAAAAGCCCCAGGCGATCAAGCCCACGGTGATCGCGGCCAGTACGACACGCACGGTCAAGGCAGTGACGAGGCGGTTGGAGTTGCCCTCGTCCTTGACCAGAAAGAACAAACCACTGAACAGGCTCACGACAGTCGCGATCAGCATCAGGGCAATGGCTGCTTTGAGCATGGTCAGGTTCCCTTCGGATGGGCGGGCAATGAAAACAAGTATAGCCAGCGCCATAAAAGACTTTCGCCCAGGGCTCGCACCCACGCTGGTGGTGCTGGTGCTGCTGCCGTTGATGGTGGGCCTGGGGTTCTGGCAACTGGCGCGCGGCCATGAAAAACAGTTGCTGGTGGACAGTTACGCCGAGCGGCGTGTGGCCGATCCCATCAGCAGTGTTCAGCTCAATGAGATGCCCGACCCCGCATTTCGCCGCGTGCGCCTGCGCGGCCAGTTCGACGCCGATCACAACGTGTTGCTCGACAACCGCATGCGCGACGGCAAGGCCGGCGTCGAGTTGCTGCAACCCTTTCATGATCAGGCCAGCGGCCAGTGGCTGTTGCTCAATCGCGGCTGGCTGCCGTGGCCGGACCGGCGCACGCCACCGGTCTTCACCACACCCGATCAACCGTTGAATCTCGACGCCTGGGTCTACGTCGCCCCCGGCGAAACCTTCCAACTGCACGCCGACCCAGCCACCACGCAATGGCCGCGCTTGCTCACCGCGCTGCACCCTGACGCACTGTGGAGTGAGTTGGGCCGTGACGGTTTTGCCTACGAACTGCGCGCCGAACCCGGCCCGGGCACGTACGACACCACGTGGCCGGTGGTCGCCATGGGCCCGGAAAAACATTTGGGGTACGCCGTGCAGTGGTTCGCCATGGCGTTGGCGCTGCTGGCGCTTTACCTCTACCTCGGATGGCACAACAACAAGGAGAAACCCCATGGGAACGGCCATGAATCCACCCAGCACGTCTGAGGCGCCCGACCGGCGCAAAGGCCGCTGGCAGCTGATCCTGATCCTGATGATGGTGATCGGCCCGATGGCGTTGGCCACGTTCATGTACAAGCTGCAGTTCTGGGTGCCGGACAGCCGCAGCTACCACGGCGAGCTGATCGGCAACGGCCAGACCCGCGCCGACATTGGCGTGCAGGCCGATGAAGATCGCTGGCAACTGCTGGTCACCGCGCCCACCGCCTGCGCCGTTGAGTGCCAGCAGTTGGTGTACCTGGCGCGCCAACTGCAAATCAGCCTGGGCCGTGATGCCTCGCGCGCCAGCCATGCCTTGGCCAGCGCGCAGCCAGTGAGCAGCGCCTACGAGGCCAAGCTCAAAGCCGAATACCCGCAACTGCAACGCTATCCGCTGGACCTGTCGACCTTCACCAAGGACGCCGCCGCACCCGGCGATGCGCAACTGTGGATCGTCGACCCGCACGGCAATCTGGTCCTGCGCTACGACGCCAAGGTCAAGGGCAAGGACCTGCTCAACGACCTGCGCTTGCTGCTGAAACTGTCGAACATCGGATAAGGGCATCGTCATGGCCAAACCTGGATTTCGCCTCGCGTTGTTTGCCACCTTGCTCGCGCTGATCGTCGTGCTGCTCGGCGCCTATACGCGCCTGACCCATGCCGGCCTCGGTTGCCCGGACTGGCCCGGCTGTTACGGTTTTATCAGCGTGCCGCAGAGCGAAGCCCAACTGGCGCACGCCGAGCTGCACTTCCCTGATACGCCGGTGCAGGCCGACAAGGGGTGGGCCGAGATGACCCATCGCTACTTTGCCGGCACCTTGGGGTTGCTCATCGTGCTGTTGGCGGCGCGCTCGTGGAGCCATCGGCGTGATCCAGGCCAGCCGGTGAAACTGCCGCTGTTTGTGCTGGCGGTGGTGTTCGCCCAGGCCGCGTTTGGCATGTGGACGGTGACATTGAAGCTGTGGCCGCAAGTTGTAACCGGCCATCTGCTCGGCGGTTTTGCCACCTTGAGCTTATTGTTTCTGCTGACCCTGCGACTGTCCGGCGTGCTGCCCGCGTTGATCGTGCCCAAGCGCCTGCAATATTGGGCGACCGCCGGGTTGGTGCTGGTGATCGGCCAGATTGCGCTGGGCGGCTGGGTGAGTTCCAACTATGCGGCGGTGGCCTGTATCGACCTGCCCACGTGCCATGGCCAGTGGTGGCCGGCGGCGGACTTTGCCAACGGCTTTCATCTCACTCAGCACATCGGCCCCAATTACCTCGGTGGCCAGCTCGACAGCGAAGCGCGTACCGCTATCCACCTGACCCATCGCCTTGGCGCGATGCTGGTGACACTGGTGCTGTTGGGGCTGGCCTGGCAATTGCGCGCAGTGGGTATGACGCGACTGGCGGGCTTGTTGCTGATCGCCCTGGCGGTGCAAATCAGCCTGGGCGTGAGCAATGTGGCGTTCGGCCTGCCGCTGCCGGTGGCGGTCGGCCATAACGCAGGCGGCGCAGCGTTGCTGCTGACGTTGGTGCTGGTCAATTACCACGCGCGCACCAGCCTGGTCCGGGTGCGCCATCAGCTGCCGTTCGGCTGGCGCTTCATTCCGCGCAAATACGTTTCGGGCCTCATCACCCTTAAAGGAGAGACGCCATGGCGACCTTGATCGACGCGCGCCGCGATCAGGCGATCTGGCGAGATTACCTGGAGCTGACCAAGCCAAAGGTGGTGGTGCTGATGCTCATCACCTCCTTGGTGGGCATGTTCCTCGCCACCCGCGCCGGGGTGCCATGGGCGGTGCTGATTTTTGGCAACCTGGGCATTGCGCTGTGTGCCGGTGGTGCGGCAGCAGTCAACCATGTGGTGGATCGGCGCATCGATGCGGTGATGGCGCGCACGCACAAACGGCCGATGGCCGAAGGGCGGGTGTCGCCAGTGGCGGCATTGGCCTTTGCTTTGTTTCTGGCTGTTGCAGGCTTGGCCTTGCTGCTGGCGTTCACCAATCCATTGGCGGCCTGGTTGACGCTGGCTTCGCTGCTCGGCTACGCGGTGATCTACACCGGCTTCCTCAAGCGCGCAACGCCACAAAACATCGTCATCGGCGGCCTCGCCGGCGCGGCGCCGCCGCTGTTGGGCTGGGTTGCGGTGACCGGGCATGTCAGCGCCGAGCCGCTACTGCTGGTGTTGATCATCTTCGCCTGGACCCCGCCGCACTTCTGGGCCCTGGCCATTCACCGCAAGGAGGAATACGCCAAGGCCGACATCCCGATGCTGCCGGTCACCCACGGCGAGCACTACACGAAGGTGCACATCCTGCTCTACACCTTCGCCCTGCTGGCGGTGAGCCTGATGCCGTATGTGATTCACATGAGTGGCCTGCTGTACCTGGCGTGTGCGCTGGTGTTGGGCGCACGCTTTCTGCAATGGGCCTGGGTGCTGTACCGTGGCAGCCAGCCGCACGCGGCGATCAACACCTTCAAGTACTCTATCTGGTACCTGTTTGTGCTGTTTATCGCCCTGCTCGTAGACCACTACTTACTGTTGAACCTATGACTCGAACTCAAAAAACCGTCTTTATCCTTGTGGCCATCGTCGCGTTGATCATGGGCCTGACCGTCAACAAAGTGCTCAGCGGCAAAGGCCAGGGCGACCCTACTGCGCTGATCGACGCGGGCATCATCCTGCTGCCGCAAAGCCGCCAGCTGCCGCCAGTGACCATGACAGACCAGAACGGCCAGCCGGTGGTGGTCAACGAGTTGAAAGGCAAATGGAGCCTGCTGTTTTTCGGCTACACCTTCTGCCCCGACATCTGCCCCACCACCCTCGCCCAACTGCGCCAGATCAAGAGCGAGCTGCCCAAAGAGGCGGTGGATAAGTTGCAGGTGATTCTGGTCAGCGTCGACCCGAACCGCGACACGCCGGCTCAGCTCAAGCAATACCTGGGCTACTTCGACCCGCAATTCGAAGGCCTGACCGGCGCGAATGTGGACGATGTGCAGAAGGTCTCGAATGCGGTGAGCATCCCGTTTATTCCAGCGGATACCAGCAAGCCCAACTACACCGTCGACCACAGCGGCAACCTGGCGCTGATCGGGCCGGACGGCACGCAGCGCGGGTTTATTCGTGCGCCGCTGAACAATCAAAAGCTGGTGGCGCAGTTACCGGGATTGCTGCAGCGTAAATAGCAGGCACCGCACCATACATGTGGGAGCTGGCGTGCCTGCGAGGGCGGTGGATCGGAGGCTGATAGGCTGACTGACCCACCGCCCTCGCAGGCAAGCCAGCTCCCACAGTGCTTTGTGCAAGGTTTGAACAACGCGTAGCGGGTAAGTGCGCCGGCCTGATCTTCCAAACAACACAAAAACAAATGTGGGAGGGGGCTTGCCCCCGAAGACGGTGGTTCAGTCGATAAATTCGGTGACTGACACTGCGCCTTCGCGAGCAAGCCCGCTCCCACAGGAGTTTTGTGCAAGGTTTGAACAACGCGTAAGCAGGCAAGTGCGCCGGCCTGATCTTCCAAACAACACAAAACCAAATGTGGGAGGGGGCTTGCCCGCGAAGGCGGTGGTTCAGTCGATAAATTCGGTGACTGACACTGCGCCTTCGCGAGCAAGCCCGCTCCCACAGGGGTTTTGTGCAAGGTTTGAGCAATGCGTAAGCAGGTAAGTGCGCCGGCCTGATCTTTCAAGCAACACAAAACAAATGTGGGAGGGGGCTTGCCCCCGAAGGCGGTGGGCCAGTCGATAAATTCGGTGACTGACACAGCGCCTTCGCGAGCAAGCCCGCTCCCACAGGAGTTTTGTGCAAGGTTTGAACAACGCGTAAGCAGGCAAGTGTGCTGCTTGATCTTCCAAACAACACAAAACAAATGTGGGAGGGGGCTTGCCCCCGAAGGCGGTGGTTCAGTCGATAAATTCGGTGACTGACACAGCGCCTTCGCGAGCAAGCCCGCTCCCACATTTTTGATCTTCAGAGTTTTGAAGATCGGGGCAGATCAGAACGCCGGCAGAATCGCGCCTTTGTACTTCTCAAGAATGAACGCTTTCACTTCCGGCGTGTGCAGGGCTGCAACCAGCTTCTTCACGGCGTCCGAGTCTTTGTTGTCTTCGCGGGTCACCAGAATGTTCACGTAAGGCGAGTCGTTGCCTTCGATCACCAGGGCGTCCTTGGATGGGTCCAGTTTGGCTTCCAGGGCGTAGTTGGTGTTGATCAGCGCCAGGTCGACCTGGGTCAGCACGCGCGGCAGTGTGGCGGCTTCCAGTTCGCGGAATTTGAGGTTTTTCGGGTTACCGGAGATGTCCTTGATGGTCGACAGGATGTTGGTCGGGTCCTTCAGGGTGATCAGGTTGTGCTTGGCCAGCAGCAGCAACGCGCGGCCACCGTTGGTGGCGTCGTTCGGGATCACGACATTGGCGCCATCCGGCAGGTCTTCGAGTTTTTTGTACTTGCTGGAGTAGGCGCCCAAAGGCTCCAGGTGCACGGCACCGACGCTCACCAGGTGAGTGCCCTTGGCCTTGTTGAACTCATCCAGGTACGGCTGGTGCTGGAAGAAGTTGGCGTCCAGGCGCTTTTCAGCCACTTGTACGTTCGGCTGCACGTAGTCGGTGAAGACTTTGACCTGCAGGTCCACGCCTTCTTTGGCGAGTGCGGGCTTCACAAACTCCAGGATTTCCGCGTGCGGCACTGGCGACGCGGCGACCGTGAGGGGCTCGGCAGCGTGGGCGGAAAACGCGGCAACGGCAGCGAAAGCAACCAGTAGTTTTTTCATCCAGCAAGCTCCTTGTTCGGGCATGCGCCGGCGGGGGCCGGCCACGGCCGTTATTTTCGAGAAAAGTGCACCACCAGCTTATCGCCGACGGTTTGCAGAATTTGCACCAGGATCAGCAGCATCACCACAGTGACAACCATCACGTCAGTCTGAAACCGCTGGTAACCAAAGCGGATCGCCAGGTCGCCCAAGCCGCCGGCGCCGACAACACCGGCCATGGCCGTGTAGGAAACCAGTGTAATGGCCGTCACCGTAATCGCAGCGAAAATACCGGGGCGCGCTTCGGGCAGCAGTGCATTGATGATGATCTGACGCGTGCTGGCGCCCATGGACTGCGTGGCTTCGATGATGCCGCGGTCCACTTCACGCAGGGCGGTTTCCACCAGGCGCGCGAAGAACGGCGTCGCGCCTACGACCAGTGGCGGAATCGCACCGGCCACGCCCAGCGAGGTGCCGGTGATCAGTATGGTGAACGGGATCATCACAATCAGCAGGATGATGAACGGCAGCGAACGCAGGATGTTCACGATCAGCGACAGCAGCGCGTACAGGCCTTTTTGTTCGAACAGTTGGCGCGGGCTGGTCAGAAACAGCAGCACACCCAGTGGCAGGCCGAGCAGGATGGTAAAGAACAGCGAACCGAGCAGCATGGTCATGGTGTCGCCGGTGGCGAGCCAGATCTCGGACCAGTCGATATTGGCGAAGAAACTCAACAGGATTTCCATTAGCGCAGAACCTCCATGTGGACGTCTGCCGCGGTAAAGCGGGCGAAAGCGGCGTCCATGTCCCCGCCGGTGACGGCGAGGGTCAGTTGGCCGTAGGGAATGTCTTTGATGCGGTCAATACGACCGGCGAGGATGCTGTAGTCCACGCCGGTTTCGCGGGCGACGGTACCCAGCAGCGGCGCGTAGGTTGCTTCGCCCTGGAACGTCAGACGCACGATACGGCCTGGCACGTGAGCAAAGTCATCGCGCTGCTCGCTTTCGTCGACCTGATCCGCTTCTTGCACGAAGCGCTTGGTGGTCGGGTGCTTGGGGTGCAGGAACACATCGGCCACCGAACCTTGCTCGACGATCACGCCAGCATCCATCACCGCCACTTGGTCGCATACGCGGCGGATCACGTCCATCTCGTGGGTGATCAGCACGATGGTCAGCTTCAACTCGCGGTTGATCTCAGCCAGCAGTTGCAGCACCGAGGCGGTTGTTTGCGGGTCGAGGGCGCTGGTGGCTTCGTCGCACAGCAGAATTTTTGGCTTGGTTGCCAGGGCGCGGGCAATACCGACGCGCTGCTTCTGGCCACCGGACAACTGCGCCGGGTATTTCTTGGCGTGGTCCGACAAGCCGACACGGGCGAGCAGCTCAGCCACGCGCTGGTCGATTTCCTTGCGCGACAGTTCGCCAGCCAGCGTCAGCGGCAGCGCTACGTTGTCGGCGACGGTCTTGGAGGCAAGCAGGTTGAAGTGCTGGAAGATCATCCCGACTTGCTGGCGAAAACGGCGCAGGCCATTGGCGTCCAGGGCGGTGACTTCTTCGCCGTCGACATTGATCTGGCCACCGCTGGGTTGCTCCAGGCGGTTGATCAGACGCAACAGGGTACTTTTTCCCGCACCGGAGTGGCCAATCAGGCCGAACACCTGGCCGTTTTCGACACGCAGGCTGGTGGGGTGCAGCGCGGGGATTTCCTTACCGGCGACGCGGTAGGTTTTATGGACGTTATGAAACTCGATCACGTAGCGAACCTTGTGGGGCGCATGGAAAAGGGATCAGCGGTTAGCCGGGCGCGCATTTTAGCCTGTCCGTATAGTGTTTCTTAGCATTTATTTCGCATTCAACCAGCGATTTGGCAATAACGCGATCAAAGGTCATAAAAAAGGAACGGTGCAAATCCGTGTCAGTCACTACTTAAGCAACTCAATTTCCCAGGTGCCGTGCCTGGGGGTTTGCTCAAACGAGCCGGGGACCGCTCTGGCCAATTTGAATAAGGAGTTTTGACTGATGAGTACCAAGAAGCCAGCTACCCCGCCGAAGAGTGAACTCGCGGGCACCGATACCCTGGACCGTGGCAACACCAACGCCAAGCTGCAGGCCCTGGAAGAGTTCCGTTCCGACGCAACCGGCCAGGCGCTGCGCACCAATCAAGGCGTAAAGATTTCTGACAACCAGAACACCCTGAAAGTCGGCGCCCGTGGCCCATCGCTGCTGGAAGACTTCATCATGCGTGAAAAAATCACGCACTTTGACCATGAGCGTATCCCGGAGCGCATCGTGCATGCTCGCGGCACTGGCGCCCACGGCTATTTCCAGACCTATGAGAACCATTCGGCGCTGAGCAAGGCCGGTTTCCTGCGCAACCCCGAGCATAAAACCCCGGTGTTTGTGCGGTTCTCCACCGTGCAGGGCCCGCGTGGCTCGGGCGATACGGTGCGTGACGTGCGTGGTTTTGCTGTGAAGTTCTTCACCGACGAAGGTAACTTCGACCTGGTGGGCAACAACATGCCGGTGTTCTTTATTCAGGACGCGATCAAGTTTCCTGACTTCGTGCACGCGGTCAAACCTGAGCCGCATAACGAGATTCCCACCGGCGGCTCTGCCCACGACACGTTCTGGGATTTCGTCTCGCTGCAGCCAGAATCCGCGCACATGGTGCTGTGGGCCATGTCCGACCGTGCCATCCCCAAAAGCCTGCGCGCCATGCAGGGCTTCGGCATTCACACCTTCCGCTTGATCAACACCGAAGGTAAGTCGAGCTTTGTGAAATTCCACTGGCATCCAAAAGTGGGCACCTGCTCGCTGGTGTGGGACGAAGCGCAAAAGCTTGCCGGTAAAGATACCGATTACCACCGTCGCGACCTGTGGGAAGCGATTGAAAGCGGCGACTACCCTGAGTGGGAATTGGGCGTGCAAATCGTTGCGGAAGAAGACGAGCACAAGTTCGACTTCGACCTGCTCGATCCGACCAAGATCATCCCTGAAGAATTGGTGCCGATTACGCCGCTGGGCAAGATGGTGCTTAACCGTAACCCGGATAACTTCTTCGCTGAGGTTGAACAGGTGGCTTTTTGCCCGGGCCATATCGTGCCGGGTATCGACTTCACCAACGACCCACTGCTGCAAGGCCGTCTGTTTTCCTACACGGATACTCAGATCAGCCGTCTCGGTGGCCCGAACTTCCATGAGCTGCCGATCAATCGGCCGGTCACGCCGTTCCATAACGGCCAGCGCGACGCTCAGCATCGCACCGTGATCGACAAAGGCCGCGCGGCCTACGAGCCGAACTCGATTGACGGCGGCTGGCCGAAAGAAACGCCACCGGCTGCGCAGGATGGCGGTTTCGAGACCTATTACGAACGTGTCGACGCCAACAAAGTGCGTGAGCGCAGCGAGTCGTTTGGCGATCACTTCTCGCAAGCCACGCTGTTTTTCCACAGCATGAGCCACCACGAGAAAGAGCATATCATCGCGGCGTACAGCTTCGAGTTGGGCAAGGTGGAGCGTGAGTTTATCCGCGCCCGTCAGGTCAACGAGATTCTGGCCAATATCGACCTGGAGCTGGCCAAGCGCGTAGCACAGAACCTCGGTTTGCCGGCGCCAACCAAAGGCACCGTGCCGCCGCGTGAGTCGTCGCTCAAAGAGTCGCCGGCGTTGAGCCAGGTGAACCTGCTGTCGGGCGATATCAAAACGCGCAAAGTTGCGATCCTCGCGGCTAACGGCGTGGACGGCGCGGCAATTGCTGCGTTGAAGAAAGCGCTGGAAGCTGAAGGTGCACACGCCAAGCTGCTGGGGCCAACTTCGGCGCCGGTGACCACCGCCGATGGCAAGAGCCTGAAGGTGGATGCGTCGATGGAAGGCATGCCGTCGATTGCCTTTGACGCGGTGTTCGTACCGGGCGGCGCCAAGTCGGTGCAGGCATTGAGCGGGGATGGTGTGGCGTTGCACTTCCTGCTGGAGGCGTACAAGCACCTGAAGGCGATCACGGTTGCCAATGATGCCAAGCCGTTGCTGGATCTACTGAAGCTTGAAGTGGATGCGGGGCTGATCGTGGGGTCGGATGCGAAAGCGTTCAAGGCGTTCTTTGCCGCGATTGCACAGCACCGGGTTTGGGATCGTGAGCCGAAGGCTAAGGCTATTCCGGCTTAAGTTATCGGCTGTTTGTTAGATCGCCATCGCGGGCAAGCCCGCTCCCACATTTGAATGTATTCACAGTTCAAAATGTGGGAGCGGGCTTGCCCGCGATGCTTTTTATTGCGCCTTGCGCGGAATCAGCACTACCTGCGCCGGAATGTGTTTCACAATCTGCCGGTGAATCTTCAGGTCATACCCCGAATCAATTCGCTTCACCCGTTTGGTCAGCAATGTGGCCAGCCATGGGTAGTCCTGCGTGCGCGGCGCCTGGATGGTCACGTCGCACTGGTAGTTCACCACGTCGGTAGCGATAGCGTCCAGTTGATGGCGAAGTTCTTCGATATCGACGAGGTTCAGCGCCACAGTGGTGCTTTCAGCGGCCGGGTCGATGACCTTGGCAGGCGGCTTGGCTTCAGCGGCTTTCAAGGCGGCTTCGGCTTTATCCAGCTCGGCTTTGCGCGCATGGCTGATGGCGCTGTTGACGCCACCGGTCAGTGCCGGGGCCTTGGGCATCAGCGCACGTGCACGGCTCAGGGCCGTGGCGGCAGCGTTGACATCGCCTTTTTGCAGCACAATCTGGCTGCGCTGCAAGTAGGCTTCGGCCAATTGACGCTGGTAAGGCTCAAGGGCCGGGTCGTTGGGCGACTGGGCCTGTAACGCGGCCAATTCGTCTTCGGCAGTGGCAAGCTCGCTGCTGGCCAGGTTTTGCTCCAGCTGCGCGATAGCCGCAGCGCGTGCGTCCGGTACCTCGGGGGCGGCGGGCGGCGTACTTTGACAGGCGCCCAGCAGCAGGGAAAATGCGGCAAGGAGCAGATAACGGGCGTTGAACAGCTTCATTCCTGCGACTCTCTAGTTGCGCAAAAAGCGAGCAAGTCTACACCCCTCGACGGGGCAGGACAAAACTCAGCAGAAAGAGGGCGGCCGCCGTGACGACAATCGACGGGCCGGCTGGCGTGTCCTTGAACCACGACAGCGCCAGGCCCCCGCACACTGCAAGCATGCCCAACAGGCTGGCGCCGATCGCCATTTGCTCGGGTGAGCGCGCATGGCGTTGGGCGGCGGCTGCGGGAATGATCAGCAGCGAGGTGATCAACAATACGCCGACAATCTTCATCGCGACAGCAATCACCACCGCGATCAACAGCATCAGGGTCATGCGCAGGGCGGGCACGGGCAAACCTTCCACCGTGGCCAGCTCTTCATGCACGGTGATCGCCAGCAACGGGCGCCACAGAGCCACCAGCAAGAGCAGCACGGCGGCGCTGCCACCGAGGATCCACGCAAGGTCTGTAGGGCTGATCGCCAGCAGGTCGCCGAACAGGTAGGCCATCAGGTCGATGCGCACTTCATGCATGAAGCTCAGCACCACCAGGCCCAGGGACAGGGTGCTCGGCGCCAGGATCCCCAGCAGTGTGTCGGAGGCCAGCGGTTGGCGCTGTTGCAGGGTCACCAGCAGCACCGCCAGCAGCAGGCAGCCCACGGTGACGGCGATGGTCGGGCTCACGTCCAGCAAAAAGCCCATGGCCACGCCCAGCAGCGCGGCATGCGACAACGTGTCGCCAAAATAGGCCATGCGCCGCCAGACCACAAACGAGCCCAACGGGCCCGCCACCAGCGCCAGAGCCAAGCCTGCCAGCAGGGCGTAGAGCAGAAAATCAGCCATGCTTGCAGCTATCTCCATGAACATGTGTGTGAGGGGTGGCGGGATCGTCAACCACGGCGCCGTGCAAATCATGGGCGTGGTCGTGATGGTGGTGGTAGATCGCCAGGCTCGGGGCATTCTTGCCGAACAGCTCGACAAACGCCGGGTCGCTACTGACCTGTTCCGGGTGGCCGGAGCAGCAAACGTGGCGGTTGAGGCACACCACCTGATCGGTGGTGCTCATGACCAGGTGCAGGTCGTGTGAGACCATCAACACGCCACAGCCGTGGCGGTCACGCAGGCGGGTAATCAGGCTGTACAGCTCGGCCTGGCCGGCAACGTCAACGCCTTGCACGGGTTCATCGAGCACCAGCAGTTCAGGCTCGCGCAGCAAGGCGCGGGCCAGCAGCACGCGCTGCATTTCGCCGCCGGAGATGCTTTGCACCGGGCTGTCGATCACCTGTTCGGCACCGACCTCCTTGAGCGCAGCCTGCGCGCGGGCGCGGTCTACACCGGGCACCAGGCGCAAAAAGCGCAGCACGGACAGCGGCAGTGTCGGGTCGACGTGCAATTTTTGCGGCATGTAACCGACGCGTAGCTTGGGCTTGCGCCATACGCTGCCACTGTCCGGCTTCAACAAACCGAGTACTGCGCGCACCAGCGTGGTCTTGCCGGCGCCATTGGGGCCGATAAGCGTGACGATCTGGCCCGGCTCGACGCTCAGCCCGATGTTATCCAGCACGTTTTGCCCGGCGAACGTGACACCAACCCCTTCGAGGCGGATTAACGCATTGCTCATCAAGCCCCCTGGCAACCCGAGCAGAGCCCGACCACTTCGACCGTTTGCCCTTCGACCCTGAAGCCGACTTCGGCCGAGCTTTTGATGATGGCGTCGCTGATGCTTTTTTGTTCAAGCTCGATGGCCGCATGGCACTCGCGGCAGATCAGGAACTGGCCCTGATGCGCGTGTTCCGGGTGGTTGCAGCCAACAAAGGCATTGAGCGAGGCGATGCGGTGCACCAGGCCGTTTTCCAGCAGGAAATCCAGCGCGCGGTACACCGTTGGCGGCGCGGCGCGGCGGCCGTCCTGCTCGCTGAGCACGCCAAGAATGTCGTAGGCGCCCAGCGGCTTGTGGCTTTGCCACACCAGTTCCAGCACCCGACGACGCAGCGCGGTCAGGCGCAGGCCCTTCTGAGCGCACAGCGTATCGGCCTCCGACAGCGCGGTGTGCACGCAGTGAGAGTGGTCGTGGGGGCGGCTGGCAATGGGTGTTTTAGGCATGAGCGGCGACAGACATTTGATAGAGACGTTATTATGTTACCCGTTCCTACGTCATTGAGTGGTCATCGTGTCCCGACTTTTTCCCGTTTTTGTCGTATTTGTCACCAGTTTGTTCATTGCTGGGGCCGCTCAGGCCGAGGTCAAGGTGCTGACGAGCATCAAGCCGTTGCAGTTGATTGCCGCGGCTGTGCAGGACGGTGTGGCCATTCCGGAGGTGTTGTTGCCGCCCGGCGCATCGCCGCACAACTACGCCCTGCGTCCATCCGACGTACGGCGCGTGCAGTCGGTGGACCTGCTTTATTGGATCGGCCCGGACATGGAAAGCTTCCTGCCGCGCGTGCTTAAGGGGCGTAGCCTGCCGACCGTGGCGGTTCAAGACCTGCCGGGGATGAAGTTGCGTCGTTTCGCCGAAGATAGCCACTCGCACGCCGATGATGCTGACGAACATGATCACGATCACCGCCCAGGCAGCCTGGATGCGCACTTGTGGCTCTCGACGGTCAACGCGCGCGTGATCGCTGCGCGCATGGCGGCTGACCTGAGCACTGCCGACCCGGCCAATGCTGCGCGGTATCAGAGCAACGTGCAGGCATTCGATGAGCGTCTGGATGCGTTGGATGCCCGTTTGAAGGCGCGCTTGGCGAGTGTGGGCGACAAGCCTTACTTCGTATTCCACGAGGCCTTTGATTACTTCGAAGACGCTTACGGGCTCAAGCACACTGGCGTGTTCAGCGTGGCCGCCGAAGTGCAGCCCGGCGCCCAGCACGTGGCAGCAATGCGTACGCGGTTGCAGGAAGTCGGCAAGACCTGTGTGTTCAGCGAGCCGCCGTTGCGTCCGCGCTTGGCTGAGACGTTGGTGGCGGGGTTGCCGGTGAAGTTGGCGGAGTTGGATGCGTTGGGCGGTTACACCCCGGCCACAGCGCAGGGTTACGAGCAGGTGCTGGAGAAGTTGGGGAATGACTTGGCTGGGTGCCTGGAATCGTTATAACAACCAACACAGAACTACTGTGGGAGCTGGCTTGCCTGCGATGGCGTTGTGTCAGTCGACATCGCTATCGCAGGCAAGCCAGCTCCCACATTTTTTGACCGAGCAGGTTTTTAGAGTGCGAACGGCAGATGGAGCGTGACCTGCTGACGCTGCGCCAGCCGATGCTCGAACTCCGCAGGGTCATGAATCAATACATCCTGCCCGGCAAACGACTCCGCGGCGATCAGGCGTGACAGCCAGAAGCGCACACACGCTACCCGCAGCATCGTTGGCCACAACTCCGCTTCCTTGGCCGTGAATGGCCGCAGAGCCGCATACGCACCTAGCAGTGCACGGGCGCGTTGCCCATCAATCGCGCCCTCGGCGTCCGAACACCAGTCATTCAAGGCGATCGCCACGTCGTACAGCATCGGGCCTGAGCAAGCGTTGTAAAAGTCGATCAGACCGGTCAGGTGTGTGCCTTCGAACATCGCGTTATCGCGGAACAGATCGGCGTGAACGTTGGCGCGTGGCAGCGCGAGAATGTGAGCCTTGTGGGCTTTGATCTCGCTCAGCGCGTCTTGCAGCAGGCGCTGCTGCGCGTCGTTAAGGTGCGAGATCAGCTGCGCACCTTCGGTGAGCATCCAGTCCAGCCCGCGATCAGTCTTGCGCTCCAGCACTTTCTCGCCCTGAGTGGCCAAGTGCAAATGGCCGAGCAGGTCGCCAACCTGGGCGCAATGCTGCGCGTTGGCTTCCTTGATATGTTTGCCGGCCAGGCGTGGTTGCAGCAGCGCCGGTTTGCCCTTCAATTCGCGCAAGGCCACGCCGTCGGTGGTGCGCAGCGCATAGGGCACCGGCAAGTCAGCGTCATGGAGCACGTCGAGCAGTTCGATGAAAAACGGCATTTCTGCGACTGGGCCGCGCTCAACCAGGGTCAGGACGAATTCGCCCTGTTCCAGGCTGACAAAGAAGTTGGTGTTTTCGCTACCGGCGGCAATCCCCTGGAAATCAAGCAGGCGGCCGAGCCCGTAAGGGGCGAGAAAGGTTTCCAGCTCGGGCCGAGCCAGCGGGGTGAACACAGACATGGTTAAAACTGCCAGTACGGGCGCCGCGAGGGGCGGCGCCAATTTAAGTTAAGAAATCATTTCCATTCGAAGATCTTCCATGACGGAATCAGCATATCCGGCTGGTCAGAACGGATGAAGTTCGCATCGGTTCCGTCCGCGCGCACCAGGAAATACGGCGGCGCGCCCTTTACGGTGACCTTGATCGCGTACAGGAAACCGTTTTGGCGGTACTCCTGGATGGTTCTGTCACCTTCGGTGCGGATCGTGACTTCCGGGTCTGCCGAGGGTGCGCTGTCAGCTGCCGTGGCGGCCAGCGGCAAGAACGCAATCAAGCCGGTCAACAACAGGCGATTTACTGTACGCATGATAACCTTGTCCCTTTGTCGTCATTGGTCCGGCTATTCTAGCGCCTGACCCGCCGAAAAGGTTGATCCTGCTCATGAGCCAAGCCCCCCTCGTCCTGGTGGACGGTTCTTCTTATCTGTACCGCGCCTTTCACGCGCTGCCACCGCTGACCACTTCCAAAGGCCTGCCGACCGGTGCGGTCAAGGGCGTGTTGAACATGCTCAAAAGCCTGCGCAGGCAGTACCCGGACAGCCCGTTTGCCGTTGTTTTCGACGCCAAGGGTGGGACCTTTCGCGATGAAATGTTCGCCGAATACAAGGCCAACCGCCCGAGCATGCCCGATGACATGCGCCTGCAAATCGAGCCGCTGCACCAAAGCGTCATCGCGCTGGGCTTCCCGCTGCTGTGCGTCGAAGGCGTCGAGGCCGATGACGTCATCGGCACTTTGGCCCGCAGCAGTGCGGCGGCGGACCGCCCGGTAGTAATTTCTACCGGCGACAAGGACATGGCGCAGTTGGTCGACGGGCACATTACCTTGGTCAACACCATGACCGGTAGCGCGATGGACATTGAGGGCGTGAAGGAGAAATTCGGTGTCGCTCCCGAGCAGATCATCGATTACCTGGCGCTGATGGGCGATTCGTCCGACAACATCCCGGGCGTTCCGGGCATTGGCCCGAAGACTGCGTCCGGCTTGCTCGTAGGCGTGAATGGCGGCCTCAAAGAGCTTTATGAACAGCTGGATATCGTGCCGACCCTGCCGATTCGCGGGGCCAAGAACCTGCCGGCCAAGCTGGAAGAGCACAAGGAGATGGCGTTCCTGTCCTATCAACTGGCGACGATCAAAATCGACGTACCGCTGGATGTAGGCCTGGAAGATCTGCACCTGATCGAGCCTGACCGCGAAAAGCTGCTGGAGCTGTACACGCTGCTGGAGTTCAGGAGCTGGATTGATGAGATTCAGCGCGACGCCAAGCGTGTCGAGCTCAAGGCTTCGACCGAGGCGGCGCCGTCTGCCGAAGCCGTGGCTGAGGTAGTAGCGGCCGCGCCGGTGGAGGCGTCCTACACGACCATCCTGGACCAGGCGACTTTCGATAGCTGGCTGAAGAAGCTCAACGACGCCAAGCTGTTCGCATTCGATACCGAAACCACCGGGATCGACGCGCAAAAAGCGCAGTTGGTTGGGGTTTCCTTCGCCGTGCAGCCGCATGAAGCCGCCTACATCCCGTTGACCCATTCCTATGTCGGTGCGCCCGAGCAGTTGGATCGCGACACGGTTCTGTTGGCGTTGAAGCCGCTGCTCGAAGACCCGACCAAACTCAAGGTCGGCCAGCACGCCAAGTTCGACATGAACATCCTGGCCAATTGCGCCATCGGTGGTGACCCTGCGCACGGCATCACCGTGCGCGGCATCGCCTTCGACACCATGCTTGAATCCTACGTGTTGAATTCCACCGCGACCCGGCACGACATGGACAGCCTGGCCAAGAAGTACCTGGACTACGACACTGTCAGCTTCCAGGACATCGCCGGCAGAGGCGTCAAGCAACTGACATTCGACCAGATCGCGCTTGAGCAGGCCGGCCCGTACGCGGCTGAAGATGCGGATATAACCCTGCGCCTGCACCAGGCGTTGCATGCACAGCTGTCAGCCATACCGAGCCTGGCCAGTGTGCTGACGGATATCGAAATCCCGTTGGTGCCGGTGCTGGCGCGTATCGAGCGCCAGGGCGCATTCGTGGATAAGGACCTGTTGGGCATCCAGAGCATCGAGCTGGGTAACAAGATGGTTGAGCTGGAGCGCCAGGCGTTCGAGATCGCCGGTGAAGAATTCAACCTGGGTTCGCCCAAACAGCTCGGGGCGATTCTCTACGAGAAGCTTGGGCTGCCGGTGTTGAAAAAGACAGGCAAGGGGCAGGCGTCCACGGCCGAGGAAGTGCTGGCAAAGTTGGCTGAAGACGATTTTCTGCTGCCCAAAGTGCTGATGCAGTACCGCAGCATGAGTAAGCTGAAAAGCACCTACACCGACCGACTGCCCGAGCAGATCAACCCGCGTACCGGGCGTATTCACACCTCTTATCATCAGGCTGTGGCGGCGACCGGGCGCTTGTCTTCGAGCGATCCGAACCTGCAGAACATTCCGGTGCGCACCGCTGAAGGGCGGCGGATTCGTCAGGCGTTTGTCGCGCCCAAGGGCTACAAGCTGCTGGCGGCGGACTATTCGCAGATCGAGCTGCGGATCATGGCGCACTTGTCCAAGGATGAGGGCTTGATGAATGCGTTCCGTAACGACTTGGACGTGCACACCGCTACAGCGGCCGAGGTGTTCAAGGTTGAGTTGGCTGAGGTCAGTTCCAACCAGCGTCGCAGTGCCAAGGCGATCAACTTTGGCCTGATCTACGGCATGGGCGCGCAGAAGCTGGGCAAGGATATCGGCGTCGATACCAAGACCGCCAAGGCGTATATCGACGTGTATTTCGCGCGCTACCCTGGCGTTCGCGAGTACATGGAGCGCACGCGTGCTCAAGCGGCCGATCAAGGCTATGTAGAAACCTTCTTCGGGCGTCGGCTGTACTTGCCGGATATCAATTCCAACAAGCCTCAGGAGCGAGCAGCTGCAGAGCGCACGGCGATCAACGCGCCGATGCAGGGCACCGCGGCGGACATCATCAAGAAGGCCATGGTGTTGGTGGATAACTGGCTGACGGAGTCGGGCCTGGATGCCAAGGTCATCCTGCAAGTGCACGATGAACTGGTGCTTGAGGTGCGCGAGGACTTGGTTGCGCACGTCAGCGAGAAGGTCCGCGAGTACATGAGCGCAGCGGCCAAGCTGGATGTACCGTTGGTGGTGGACGTAGGCGTGGGCGATAACTGGGACGAGGCGCACTGATTTCGCGGCTCTGCCACTGCCGGGGTGGTGGCAGAGCGCTTTAGATCGGAAAACGGTGTCAGTTATTTCCAATAGTTTTTTTAACCTGCCGGAACTTAACCTGTGAACTGCTACTCAGAGTTACTGAATGGGTGGTGAAGCCCTTCAATGCTCCTATGTTGTGTTAAGTGTTGGCAGATATCTGGACCCCGCCCTAGCGGTCCGGAACTTGGACCCCGAACTTCCCCTCCCCATACGAAGTCCGGGGTTTTTTTTGCCTGCAGAAAAGTTATTCCGCGTCTTGCGCGCCCTTGTCCGCCAATTCCATCCAACCGGCCAACACAGTGTAGGCGTCTTCCAGGCCCATGCGCTTGGGCGCCGAGAACAGCTGGATGGTGATCGCATCACCCCAACCCTTACGGATCTCGGACTGCACTTTGAGCAGGGTGTTCTTGGCTGCGCCGTAGGTCAGTTTGTCTGCCTTGGTCAGCAGGATATGCATCGGCATGCCGCTGGCGACGGCCCAATCGAGCATCAGCAGGTCGAAGTCGGTCATTGGATGACGGATGTCCATCATCAAAATCAAACCCTTCAAACTCTCCCGGCCACCCAGGTAAGCCTCCAGGTGACGCTGCCAGTGCAGCTTCAACGGGATAGGTACTTTTGCGTAACCGTAGCCCGGCAGGTCGACCAGACGCCGATCATCGTCTAGCTTGAAGAAATTGAGAAGTTGCGTGCGGCCCGGGGTTTTCGAGGTGCGTGCCAGGCTGGCATGGGTCAGGGTGTTCAACGCGCTGGACTTGCCGGCGTTGGAACGACCGGCAAAGGCGACTTCAAAGCCTTCGTCATCGGGGCATTGGTCTACTTTGGCGGCGCTGAGCATAAACGTGGACTGTTGGCACAGGCCGAGGATGGGATTCTTGAGTTGCATGAGATTTCCGATGTGGGCGGTGCCGAAAAAGGGTGCGGCAAGCGGTGTCGTTTCCGTTTCAGTAGCGCCAGTATATAATGCCGCAGATTTTGTGTGTGCTTTGTCCCAGCGAAGGATGAGGTTCACGGGAGCGAAAGACCTTCATTGCGCATTAGAACGCAAAACGCTCTCAAACCCTGAAAAGGTCGATGTATGACCCGATGGTTGCTCGCTTTTGGTGTCCTGATGCCGCTTTACGGCGCTCAGGCTACACAGGATCCGGAGGCGGTGTACAACCGAGTTTGCGTAGCTTGCCATGCCGGCCAGCTGCCTAACGCCCCAAACGGGGTGACCAGGCAGCCTGGCAGCCAAGACTGGCTAAGGGCATGGGCACGTTGGTGCAACACGTGACCCAGGGTTTCAAGGCAATGCCGCCGCGTGGTTTGTGCATGGACTGCAGTACTGAGGATTACCAGGCCATCATTGAATTGATGGTGAGTAAACCCGGTAGATAACTCTTAAACCCTTAGCCGTAGTTGGATTAGCTGATGAACAAACTGATCGTGAGTCTGCTGTTGACCTTGGGCATCACCGGTGTTGCCCATGCTGCAGGCGACGCTACAGCGGGTCAGGCGAAAGCCGCCGTGTGTGGTGCTTGCCATGGACCGGATGGCAATAGCCCGGCACCGAACTTCCCCAAACTCGCCGGCCAGGGTGAACGTTACCTGACCAAGCAGATGCACGACATCAAGGACGGCAAGCGCACGGTGCTGGAAATGACCGGCTTGCTGACCAACCTCAGCGATCAAGACCTGGCGGACATCGCGGCGTATTTTGCCAGCCAGAAAGGCAGTGTGGGAGCTGCCGACCCGAAACTGGTCGAAAAAGGCCAAGCGTTGTTCCGCGGTGGCAAGCTCGCCGAAGACCAGCCTATCGGCGGCATGCCGGCGTGCAAGGCTTGCCACATTCCGGACGGCGGCGGTGTCGCAGCGGCGGGCTTCCCTCACCTGAGTGGTCAACATGCTCAGTACACGGCCAAGCAATTGAAGGATTTTCGCGAGAAGGTTCGCTATATCGATGGCGACGCGGGTAACAAAATGATGACTGATATTGCGGCCAAGCTGTCGGATAAAGACATCGAGGCACTGTCCAGCTACATCCAGGGCCTGCACTGATCCGGGCAGGACGTTAACGCTCGATTAATCCATCGATGCAAGCATAAAAAGGGTGGCTTAGGCCGCCCTTTTTTGTGGCCGGTGCCGTTACACTAACGAACTCATGCCCGCGTAGACCTGTCACACCTAAAGGTCGCGTGAGGCGACTTTATTTGTCCAGGAGTAAAGCATGCGTAATCTGATCCTCAGCGCCGCTCTCGTCACTGCCAGCCTCTTCGGCATCACCGCACAAGCTGCCGATAATGTGCCGCTTGAAGCCGGTAAAACCTACGTTGAATTGGCCAACCCGGTGCCGGTTTCGGTGCCAGGCAAGATCGAAGTCGTGGAGCTGTTCTGGTATGGCTGCCCGCATTGCTATGCTTTTGAGCCGGTCATCAATCCATGGGTCGAGAAGCTGCCTGAGGATGTGAATTTCAAACGCGTCCCAGCGCTGTTCGGCGGCCCATGGGATGCTCATGGTCAACTCTTCATCACGCTGGACACCATGGGTGTAGAGCACAAAGTGCACGCAGCGGTGTTCAATGCCATTCAGAAAGAAGGCAAGCGCCTGGTCAAACCTGAAGACATGGCTGATTTCGTCGCCACTCAGGGCGTCGATAAAACCAAATTCCTTGAAACGTTCAACTCGTTCGCTGTGAAGGGCAAGATGGCCCAATACAAAGAGCTTGCCCAGAAGTACGGCGTACAAGGCGTACCTACGCTGATCGTCAGCGGTAAATACCGTTTCGACATCGGCAGTGCCGGTGGCGAAGAGCAAGCGCTGAACGTTGCCGACCAACTGATCGCCAAAGAGCGCGCAGCCAAGTAAGGGGCCTACCATGCGCCGCTGGGGTACTGAACGTGTCGTTGGCCTGCATGATGCGAAGGTCAACGAGCATCACCTGGAATCCACAGGCCTTCCGGCAGATAGCCGCCTGCGCTTGCTCAGCTTCAATATTCAGGTGGGCATCAGCACCGAAAAGTATCGGCACTACCTCACCCGTGGCTGGCAGCATTTGCTGCCCCACAATGGGCGTGCCGTTAACCTGCAAAAAATCGGCAACCTGCTGAACGACTTCGATTTGGTCGCCCTGCAGGAAGCTGACGGCGGCAGCATACGCTCCGGTTACATCAACCAGGTGGAACACCTCGCGCAGCTCGGCGCGTTCCCGTACTGGTATCAGCAACTCAACCGCAACCTCGGGCGTCTGGCGCAGCACAGCAACGGTGTGCTCAGCCGCTTGAAACCGACCGCCATCGAAGATCACCCCTTGCCAGGCCCCAAAGGGCGCGGGGCGATCCTCGTGCGTTTCGGCGAAGGCCCCGAAGCCTTGGTGGTGGTGATGATGCACCTGGCGCTCGGGGGGCGTACGCGCAACCTGCAGCTCGCCTACATTCGTGAATTAATTGGCAACTACAAGCACCAGGTACTGATGGGTGACATGAACACCCATGCCAACGACCTGCTGCAGAATTCCCCGTTGCGGGACCTCGGGTTACTGGCGCCGCAAGTCGAAGCCACGTTCCCCAGTTGGCGCCCGCAACGCTGTCTCGACCACATCCTGCTCAGTCCGACACTCACACTCGAAAGTGTGCAAGTACTGGCGCAGCCCATCTCCGATCACCTGCCGGTCGCGGTAGAGATTCGTCTGCCGGGTTCGCTTACGGCTGATGCATTACCCGCGTTGAGCCCAGGCCCTCGCGGACCCCTTGCATGAGCGACGACTCTCAGCGCTGGAAAGAGAAATACCTGAAAAGCGTCGAGCAGCAAGACAAGCTCGAACGTCGCTGGGCTGCCCGTCTCGACCTGTTACGTCGAGGCCTGGTGCGCAGCACGCTGGCGGCTGAGGGCACCGATCGCGCGGTTGACCAGTGCATGAAAGAGATGCGCGACGTCGTGCGTACCGACGACATGGACGCCGCCCTCGCGGCCCTGCTGCCGCGCCTTGAAAAGGCGGTGCTGGATTCGGAACAGCGCCGCGAAACCCGGGTTGACCAGATCAGCACTGCGCTCACGGCCCTGGTTGCGCAGCTGCAAAAACTGCCGCTGCCGCGTGAAGTGGCACGCCCGCTGAAAACCTTTGCCAAGCAACTCGATGGTCGAGTCGGCCAGGCACGCGAGATTCCTTTGTTGCTCAGCGAGCTGAGCAGTCTGCAAGGTCAGGCACTGAATAACCTGGACCCGGATGGCGAAACCCCGCGCCCTGGGCCGGGTTTGCTGCAACGCCTGTTTGGCGCGAAAGAGGGTTCGAATGAAGCGCCGGTGGTTGAAGCTGTACCCGCGCCGGCTGCGCCAAAATCCGCTGCGCCCAAGCCCGCCCCTGAGCCTCAGGAGCCGGAGCAATCCGAAGAACTGACACAAGCCTTGCGCGCCTTTGCGCCACTGCCGCAAACGCCGGCAGCGTCACAACCCGAACACGTTGTGCCTGTCAAAGTAGCGGAGGTTGCCGGCGAAACCTTTGTCTTCGAGGCGCCGGCTGCAGAGGAGCCTGTCGTTCTGCCCGCCGAGGTACCTGAACCTGAAGCAGTGGAGGCGCTGGTTGAAGAAACCGCTCCAGAAAGCGCACTTGCCGCCTTTATCGAAGAAGCGCAGGTCGAGGTCGACACTCCGAACGAAACCGCCATTGGCAGCTTGTCTCTCCCGCCTGTGCTGGAAAGTCCCGAGCCTGACCCGGATGCGTTGGAATCGGATGGCGTCTACGCACTGCCGGACTCGCCGGAGCCTTCGTACAGCTCGGTTGCCAAGCACATCGAAGACACCTTGCTTGGCCTGCTGGAAGACCTGTCACTGCCCGAGCGTCACCGTCCTCAGGCTGAAGCCATGCGCGAGCGCCTGGCTCATGGCTTGAACTGGTACGAACTGTTGCCGATTCTCGATGACCTGGCGGTGTTGATGCTGGCGATCACCGACAGCGGCCAGCACGAGTTCGAGGCTTACCTCAAACAGCTCAATGAGCGCCTCGAAGCGTTCCAGGGC
Organism: Pseudomonas sp. HT11; assembly: GCF_044875395.1. NCBI lineage: Bacteria > Pseudomonadati > Pseudomonadota > Gammaproteobacteria > Pseudomonadales > Pseudomonadaceae > Pseudomonas > Pseudomonas sp. HT11. The sequence goes on from NZ_CP173217.1 coordinate 85,987, forward strand.
CATCTGCAAGTGGCCAGTGATGGCCACGCTGACAGCCGCTCGGCCGCGCGCGAGCTGGACACGCAGATTCGCGAGCAAGTCGACGGTCTGCAAAGCAGCGTGCAGGAGGCGGCCGACCTGGACAGCCTCAAGCACGTGCTGGAGAGCCACCTTGAAGGCCTGCTCGGCACCATGGATCAACATCAGCAGCAGCGTGATCAGCGAGAGCAGGAAGTGGCGGCGCGCCTCAAGGGGCTGGCTGAGCGGGTGGCGAATATGGAACAGGAAGCGCAGGGGTATCGCGAGCATCTGGAAGTCCAGCGCCAGAAGGCGTTGATCGATCCGCTCACCGGCCTGCCCAACCGGGCGGCCTGGAGCGAGCGTCTGGACCACGAAGTCAACGCCTGGCACCAGCGCGGCAACAGCCTGTCGCTGGCCATGCTGGACCTTGATCACTTCAAGCGCGTCAACGACGGCTATGGGCACTTGGCGGGCGACAAAGTGTTGAAGATCATCGCCAATGTGCTGCGCAAGTACCTGCGCCCGACTGACTTTATTGCGCGGTTTGGCGGTGAAGAGTTTGTGTTGCTGATGCCTGACTCCGCCTTGGCGGATGCGTTGGGCGTGGGCGAGGTGCTGCGCGCGGCCATCGAAGCGTGCCCTTTCCATTTCAAGGGCGAGCCGGTGACGATTACGGTGTCCATGGGCGTGGCGCAGTTCCAGCCGGGTGAGCGCAGTGACTTGGCGCTAAAGCGTGCCGACGAAGCACTTTATCGAGCGAAGGCCGCGGGACGTAATCAGGTGCAGGCGGCGTAAAAGATGTTCCATTTTGTAATTTGACCGCTCAAGCACAATCCGTACGTTACACTGTTGCATTATCGTCTTCAGCGTAATGTCTTCTGCCATGAAATCCTTTTACTTCGCCTTCGTACTGCTCCTGCTCGCCGGCTGCGCGAGCGGCCCTCGCCTGAACACCAACCATCCTTCGCTCAATCACGACAATCGTGTGCAATTCGTTGTCGTCCATTACACCTCCACCAACCTTGAACGCTCCCTGGCGCTATTGACGCATGGCCAGGTCAGCAGTCATTACCTGATCGGCGATGATGCTTCAGGCACCATCTATAAGCTGGTGGATGAGAGCCAGCGTGCCTGGCACGCCGGGGAAAGCGAGTGGATGGGCCGCACCTGGCTCAACTCCAGCTCCATTGGTATCGAGATCGTCAACCCGGGTTATCGCGACACGCCGACTGGCCGCGTCTGGTACCCGTATTCCGAGGCGCAAGTGCAGTCGTTGGTGGTGTTGCTCAAGGACATCAGCAAGCGAAATGGCATCGACCCCAAAAACATCATTGGTCATAGCGATATCGCGCCGTTGCGCAAGCTCGATCCGGGCCCGTTGTTCCCGTGGAAGCGCTTGGCGGCTGAAGGGCTGGGAGCCTGGCCGAATGCGCAGGCGGTCGCTCGATTCCAGATGCAGTACGCCGCCAGCCTGCCGAGCATCACCTGGTTCCAGGAAGAGTTGGCACGGTTGGGCTATCAGACACCACAGACCGGCGAGCTGGATGTTGCCACGCGGCACGTGATCGCGGCGTTCCAGATGCATTTCCGGCCGTCGCTGTTTGATGGCACGCCGGATGCCGAAAGCGCCGCGATCCTGCGCGCATTGAACCGGAGTTAGGCGCTAAAGCGGCAGCGCCATGTAGAACTGCGTGCCCTGCCCCGGCCTCGAGTAGACGCCCATGCGCCCGCCGTGCAGTTGCACGATTTCCTTGCACAGCGCCAGCCCCAGGCCGGCGCCGCCTTTCTTGCGTCCAACCTGCACGAAAGGTTCGAAGATGCGTCCCTGCTGGCCATAGGCGATACCTTCGCCGTTATCCTCGACGCTGATAATCACCCGCTCGCCATGCCGGCGCGCCTGCAGGCGAATTTGCCCGCCATCGGCGGTATGGCGCAATGCGTTGCCTAAAAGGTTGTCGAGTACGCGCTCAAGCTGGGCCTGGTCTGCGTACAGCCTGGGCAACCCGGATTGGGCTTCGACCAGCAATTCGACGTGCTGAGCATTTGCCAGCTCAGTAAAGCGTGCCCGTGCGTGTTCCAGCAGGTCGGTGACATCGCACGGTCCTAGCGTGAGTTTTTGCAGGCCGTTCTGGTAGCGCGAGAAGTTGAGCAAGTCGTTGATCAGCTGCATCAAGCGCTGCATTTCTTCATTAACCGTATCCAGCAGGTCCGCTTCACGGGATTCTGCGGGAAACTTCGCACGCTCACGAAACAGCCCGAAGGCCATGTGCATGCCGGTGACGGGCGTGCGCAGTTCGTGGGAGGCCCGCAAGACGAATTCGCTCCGCACGCGCTCGAAAGCGCGCTGCTCGGTCACGTCGTGCAGCACCATCACCGCCCCAAGAATATGCCCTTGGGTATGACTGACTGGCGTCAGGCTGTAGGTCAGCAGGCGCAATTCGCCCTCGACCTCCACTTCCAAATCCTCAGGTGCCCGCTCCAGGTTGCCGCCGCGCAGCACCAGTTGCAGTTGCTCATCCATTTCCGGGCGACCCAATGCTTCGCCCAAGCCCTGCCCCAAGCGTGCCTCGTCCCAGCCCAGCTGGCGCTGTGCCACAGGGTTGAGGTGTTCGAGGCGGCCTTGGCGGTCGATCATCAGCAGGCCATCGTCGATGCTGTCGAGCACCGCTTGCAGACGCTGCTGGCCGGCCAGCAGTTCGTCGACATTGGTTGCCTGATGCTGGCGCAACGCTTCGGCCATGATGCCGAAGCGGCGGGTCAGCTGGTTCATTTCCGCGGCCGACGAGATGGGCAGTGTCACTTCGAAATCACCCTGCCCGATCTTGTCGGCGGCTTTGGCCAAGGCTTCGATGGGGCCACCAAAGCGTCGGGCGATACCGTGTGCCGTAATGAAGCCGATGATCAACACTGCCAGCCCGACCAGGCCCAGAAGACCGGCAATCAACAGCGCCCGGTCGCGGGATTTGTGTTCACTCTCGTTGATATTATCCAGCGCGTGCTTGTGCTCGGCGATCAGGCCATTACGCAAGGCGTTAAAGGTTTCGGTCAGCTTCGGGTTTTTGCTATTTGCCAGTGAGCTTTGCTGGGCTTCATCAAATGCCTTGAGGAAGTTCAGGTAGTCAACGCGTGCCTGGCTGAACCCGCTGAGCTTGCCGTCTTGCTGTTCATGGGCGATGCCCTCATCCAGCAAGGCGAAATACTGCTCTTTTGAGGTTTTCAGTACCTCGGGGTCCGGTTGCTCCTGCAGCATCAGGATCAACTGGTCGCCCAAGGTCTGACGCAGCTTGAGGCCAAGGTCCAGCGTGATGAAGTTGCTGCGGATCAGCGACTCCTGGCTCTTGGCCATTTGCATGACACTGACCAGTCCCAGAACCAGTCCCAGCAGGGCGACGGTGATCAGCGCTGAGATACTCAGGAACAAACGAGTGCGCAGTTTCATCGCTAGCTTCATAGGGTACAGCTCACAGGTTGTACTGTTTACGTTTGCGGTACAGGGTCGACGCGTCGATACCGAGAGTGCGGGCCGCCTGGTCCAGCGTGTCACTGGTGGCGAGTACCGCGCCGATGTGGGCTTTCTCCAGCTCATCCAGACTCAGCGCTGCCCCAATGCGCGGCGCATTGTTGGTCGGCTGCTCGGCCATCCCGAGGTGGCTGATTTCAACCTTTTCCTGGGGGCAGATGATGCTGGCTCGCTCCACAACGTTTCGCAGTTCTCGGATATTCCCCGGCCAGCGGTAATTGAGCAGTGCTTCGCGCGCTTCATCGCTGAAGCCGCGTGCCGGTCGGGCATATTCTTTGACGAAGCGCGCCAGGAAGCGGTCGGCCAAGGTCAGAATGTCTTCACTGCGCTCACGCAACGGTGGCAAGTGCAAGGTGATGACATTCAGGCGGTAGAGCAAGTCTTCACGGAAGCGGCCTTCGCGCACCATGTCTTCCAGGTTCAGGTTGGTCGCCGCGAGAATGCGTACATCAGCGCGTCGGGTGACCGGGTCACCCACGCGTTCATATTCCTTGTCCTGAATGAAGCGCAGCAACTTTGGTTGCAAGGTGAGGGGAAAATCGCCGATCTCGTCGAGAAACAGCGTGCCGCCATCCGCCTGGTTGACTCGGCCCAAGGTGCTTTCGCTGGCGCCGGTAAAGGCGCCACGGCTGTGACCGAACAGTTCGCTTTCCATCAGCTCTGCCGTCAGCGACGGGCAGTTGATGGTCACGCAGGACTTCTTCGAGCGCTTGCTCCAGCCGTGAATGGCGCGCGCCAATTCACCCTTGCCCGTGCCTGACTCGCCGAGGATCAAAATGTTGGCGTCGGTGCCCGCGACTTGGCGCGCGGTTTCCAGCACTACCATCATGGCCGGGCTGTGGGAATCGAGGCCGTCCTTGGGCTGGCGAACTTCGCCTTCCAGGGCTTCGAGGCGAGCGGAGAGTTGGCGCACTTCCAATTGCTTGGCCGTAGCGAGGCGCAGTTGGTCTGGGCTGCATGGCTTGACCAGGTAGTCGGCGGCGCCAGCCTGGATGGCGTCGACTGCGGTATCCACGGCGGAGTGTGCGGTCACAATCACCACGCGCATCCACGGCGCCTGGATGCGCATCTGCGCCAACACGTCCAGGCCATTATCCTCGCCCAGGCGCAGGTCCAGGAAGCACAGGTCGAACACCTGGCGCTGCATCAGTGCATCCGCCTGCGCGGCGCTGTTGGCGGTGGCTACGGTGTAGCCTTCATCTTCCAGGCAGTAACGGAAGGTGCGAAGGATCGCGGATTCGTCATCCACTAAAAGAATGCGGCCTTGAAGTTCCTTGGCTGATTCCATCTGTCCCGCGCTCCCCTTAACTATGAATGATGGTGTTTAGTCCCGGAATAATCGGGCAAGTTGCATGGTTTATTCTGATCGATAAAAGCCGTCTTCGCGCAGGTATCTGCACAACCTCCTACAAACGCGCGATTTGCTGGCCTTTTCATGCCTCGTAGCCACTTCGGCAATGCTATTTCTCTTTTCGATCCCCTGACCCGACCACTGACCATCGTGCATTTCGCACGGCCTGGATAGGGGCATCGTGCAGGATGCTGGGCTATCGATCCGGGATGTATTATTAACTCATTGATTTTATTGAGTTTTATTTTGTAAAAAAACTGGCACGCGCCCTGCAATATCCCTCTCAACAGTGTCATGACCGAATAATCAGAATGCGGGAGAAATGCAGCATGACTCGCCAAAGCCTCAGCCAATTGCGTGTATCGCCACTGCGCTTGCAGCAAGGTCTGTTTGCCAGCCTGGCCTTGATGGTCACGTTGATTGCGGGCCAGCAATTCCAGCATTGGCAGCAGAGTCAGCAACAAACCCTGCAATTCGAACGTCCGGTGATGACCCAGCACCATTTCAGTTCCGTCAGCAGCGTGGCTGCCGACGTTACCGCCCCACAATTGAGAGTGGCAGACCAGGATTCGACTCTTGGCGAGTTGCCTGCTCAAGAACGTTGGGTGTTCTAGGCAACAAAAAGCCGCTTGTGTTGAGCGGCTGCACGGCACTACCGCTGTTACCCCTATAAAAGCGTAAGGAGAATCACCATGTTGAGTTGGGCAATCACATTTCTGATCATCGCCATTGTGGCTGCAGTCCTGGGCTTCGGTGGTATCGCGGGCACCGCCACGGGTATCGCAAAAATTCTGTTTGTGGTCTTCCTGGTGATGTTCATCGCTTCGTTCTTCTTTGGTCGTCGCGGCCGAGGCTGAATATGACCACTTTGTTTATCAAAGCCTGTGCTGCCGCCCTGATTCTGGGCGGTAGCGGCCTGGCGATGGCCGCCAATGACGGTCAATCCCGGGCTAACGAATTGCTCAGTGCGGACAAGCAGTACCGCGAAACCTGGCAAAGCGTGGTGAAGAAAGAACAACGCCTGCCGGAATGGGTGATGAACCTGTCCGGTACGGCCGAACAAATGAATGCCGTGGAAGAAGATGGCGATAAGTACCTGGTCGGGCCACTCTGCGAGACTGCAGACACCTGCCTGAACAAGCGCCTGATCGTCGCCTTCAGCTACGACAAGGAAGACGCCTACGCCATGTTGGTGGAAGTCCCGGCCGGTTTGCCGGCAGACAAATCCCCGACGCGGCACGCCGATTACCGTTTTATCGGTAAGCCGAACGAAGGCATGAAACAACTGCTGATGGAACAGCTTAAGAAAGATCCGAATTGGTACTAGGTTCCGTCTGACGCATCTGTCGTCAACGGAGCCGGCGTCCATAGAAAGAAGCCCTTTGCTTCTTTCTGTCTGCACCACTCGCCAAGGGTGGTGCATGACCAGGGGGCCGGGTTGCTCTGATCGATTCGGATCGGCGTGACCTACGGGTACAGGGAGTACCTGCGCAAGGGCCGGGTCAGGCGAAAAGCTGCGACGCAAGTTCACAAGTCCTCAAGCTTGCTGAACTTGCGGCGGGCTTATCGCGCATTAATCCTCTTGTATGTCGCCCATAGTCGCTATTTTCTATCTCGCCTCCTCCCAAGCGTTACTTTGTGTGTCGGTGCGACCTTCTATCTAGAAAATTATGCTCGCGCTATAGGACTCTTCGGACGCCAACCCCATCTAATTCCAGGCATTTTTGCCGATGACTCACAGACGTCCAACCTCTCTGAGCGAGCCGCTCGTGGCCGGTTCACGGCATATTCACCGGACGGAATGGCGGAATCGAACTGACCGTTCAGACAACTATTTTCAAAAAAAGCCATGCCGATTCGGCATAGGGTAGGCGTTTACGGCATTAGACGTCGCCCCCTTGCATGGGAATAGTTGCGCCTTTTTTCGCCTGCCAGTAAGCCATTTCGGCCACGCTGCGGTGACCTTCTACGGAGGCAGATGCACACACTTTTTCGCTTCCGAGCGTTCCAGATGGCGCATGTGCCTTAAGTCCACTTGAAGTAAGGGTAATGACATGAAGAAGGCAAAGCTAAGCCTCGCCTGGCAGATCCTCATCGGTTTGGTGCTGGGGATCGCAATCGGTGCAGTGCTCAACCATTTCAGTGCTGAAAAAGCCTGGTGGATCAGCAATGTGTTGCAGCCGGCGGGCGATATCTTTATCCGCCTGATCAAGATGATCGTGATCCCGATTGTGATTTCCTCGCTGATCGTCGGCATCGCCGGCGTGGGTGACGCGAAGAAGCTCGGTCGCATCGGCGTCAAAACCATCCTTTACTTCGAAGTGGTCACCACCATCGCCATTGTGGTTGGTCTGTTGCTGGCCAACCTGTTCCACCCAGGCGCTGGCATCGACATGAGTACCCTGGGTACCGTCGATATCTCCAAATACACCGCCACCGCTGCCGAAGTGCAGCATGAGCATGCGTTCATCGAGACCATCCTCAACCTGATTCCCTCGAACATCTTCGCTGCCGTCGCCCGTGGCGACATGCTGCCGATCATCTTCTTCTCGGTGCTGTTCGGCCTCGGCCTGTCGAGCCTCAAGCCGGAACTGCGTGAGCCTCTGGTCACTATGTTCCAGGGCGTTTCCGAGAGCATGTTCAAAGTCACCCACATGATCATGAAGTACGCCCCGATCGGCGTATTCGCGTTGATCGCGGTGACCGTCGCCAACTTCGGCTTCGCCTCGCTGCTGCCGCTGGCCAAGCTGGTGATTCTGGTTTACGTCGCCATTCTGTTCTTCGCCTTCGTGGTGCTGGGCCTGATCGCTCGCCTGTTCGGCTTCTCGGTGATCAAGCTGATGCGCATCTTCAAGGATGAGCTGGTGCTGGCCTACTCCACCGCCAGTTCCGAAACCGTGCTGCCGCGCGTCATCGAGAAGATGGAAGCCTACGGCGCGCCGAAGGCCATCTGCAGCTTCGTGGTACCGACCGGCTACTCGTTCAACCTCGACGGTTCGACCCTGTATCAGAGCATCGCGGCGATCTTCATCGCCCAGCTGTACGGCATTGACCTGTCGATCGGCCAGCAGCTGATGCTGGTGCTGACCCTGATGGTGACCTCCAAAGGCATCGCCGGCGTACCGGGTGTGTCCTTCGTCGTATTGCTGGCTACCCTGGGCAGCGTGGGCATTCCGCTGGAAGGCCTGGCGTTCATCGCCGGTGTCGACCGTGTGATGGACATGGCGCGTACCGCACTCAACGTGATCGGCAACGCCTTGGCCGTATTGGTCATCTCCCGTTGGGAAGGCATGTACGACGACGCCAAAGGCGAGCGCTACTGGAACTCCCTGCCGCACTGGCGCAGCAAACAGGCCTTGCCAACCCCCCAAGCCACTCGCGGCTGATAGCCCGCGGCGTGAACACAAACCCCGGAAAATTCCGGGGTTTGTCGTTTCTGCCAGCCCCGCTATCATTCGCCCCATCTTTCGGGGGATTCAACAGATGCTCAATGGCCTGTGGCTTGGCTTCTTTGTCGTGGCAATGGTGTCAGCACTGGCGCAATGGCTGATTGGCAGTAATGCCGGGATTTTTGCGGCGATGGTGGAAAGCATTTTCGCCATGGCCAAATTGTCGGTGGAAGTCATGGTGCTGCTGTTCGGCACCCTGACCTTATGGCTGGGCTTTTTGCGCATCGCCGAAAAAGCCGGGATCGTCGACTGGTTGGCCAAGGCCCTTGGCCCGCTGTTTCGCCGCCTGATGCCGGAAGTGCCGGCCGGCCACCCCGCTATCGGCTTGATCACCCTCAACTTCGCCGCCAATGGCCTTGGGCTGGACAACGCTGCCACGCCGATTGGCCTGAAAGCCATGAAGGCGCTGCAGGAGCTCAACCCGATCCCCAACACCGCCAGTAACGCGCAGATTCTGTTCCTGGTGCTTAACGCGTCGTCGCTGACGCTGTTGCCGGTGACCATCTTCATGTACCGCGCCCAGCAAGGCGCAGCGGACCCGACGCTGGTGTTTCTGCCGATCCTGCTGGCAACCAGCGCCTCGACCCTGGTCGGCCTATTGTCGGTGGCGGTGATGCAGCGCCTGCGGCTGTGGGACCCGGTGGTGCTGGCCTACCTGATTCCCGGCGCATTGATCCTCGGTGGCTTTATGGCGTTGCTGGCGACCTTGTCCGCCACGGCGCTGGCCGGTTTGTCATCGATCCTTGGCAACCTGACGCTGTTCGGGTTGATCATGCTGTTTTTGCTGATTGGTGCGCTGCGCAAGGTCAAGGTGTACGAGGCGTTCGTCGAAGGCGCCAAAGAGGGTTTCGACGTTGCCAAGAACCTGCTGCCGTATCTGGTGGCGATGCTGTGCGCGGTGGGCGTGTTACGCGCCTCGGGAGCCTTGGACTTTGGCCTTGAAGGCATTCGCCACCTGGTGGCCTGGACGGGTTTGGACACGCGTTTTGTCGACGCGTTGCCGACCGCCATGGTCAAGCCCTTCTCCGGCAGTGCCGCGCGGGCGCTGCTGATCGAGACCATGCAAACCAAAGGCGTGGACAGTTTCCCGGCGTTGGTGGCGGCGACGATTCAGGGCAGTACGGAAACCACCTTCTACGTGTTGGCGGTGTACTTCGGCTCGGTGGGGATCCAGCGGGCGCGGCATGCGGTGGGGTGTGCGTTGCTGGCGGAGTTTGCCGGTGTCGTGGCGGCGATTTCGGTGTGCTACTGGTTCTTCGGTTAAGGCTTAAATGGCTATCGCAGGCAAGCCAGCTCCCACATGTTGATGTGTAAATACATTCAAAAATGTGGGAGCTGGCTTGCCTGCGATGAGGCCCTTAGCCTTTCGGTGCCGCATTGCCCTGCTGTACCACCCAATCCACCACCTGCTTATTCAACTGATCCCCCGCCCGCCCAAACGCGGCCACCACCGCCGGCACCTGGGTGGCACCCACCGGCTGCTTCACCTCAAACCGCCGGCTGGCAATAATGCGCTGATCACTCCCCCGCACCAGCCTTGCGTCCAGTCGGACGACTACCTCTACAGCACTGCCGTGGTACTCGCTCTGAAACGCCTGCAATTGCCCGCCCAGCTCGTAGTCGGCCTGCAAGTTGGTCTCGTCGGTACTCAACAGCGTCACCCGCCCATCGCGCTGGAAACCGTCCATGAACCGGTTGCGCAGCAACACGGGCGTCGGGTCGCTCCAGCGTGAGTTCGCATAGCTGCTGATCAGGTCACCGTTGGGCACCACGGCAATGCGCGGGCTGTCGAGAAACTCGCTGCTCTGCGGCTTGCTCACGCGCAGCGACCAGCTCACCGGCGCGCCTTGGGTGGTCGTCTGGGCCGAAGCCAGGCGGTACACGTCCGAAGGGTCGGGCTTGGGCAGGATCGAGCAGGCGCTGACCAGCACCAGGGCCACAGGGGCGATCAGTTGATAAGCGCGCTTCATGGCGTGAACTCCTTATTCTTGTCGCTGCCCAGCAGGTAGCCGCTGGGGTTGGCTTCCAGGCGGCGGGAGATGGCGCGCAGCGAACCCAGGGTTTCGCGCAGTTCGCGCACGGCCGGCGCCAGTTCATTGAGGCCCTGCATGCCGCTGTTCACCGAGTCCTTGTTATTGGTCAGCAAGGTGTTGATGGTTGCGGTGCTTTGTTCGAGCGATCTCATTGCCTGCTCGGCGCTGCCGAAGGCTTGCTTGCCTTGATCGTTCAGCAGGCCGTTGGCGTTGCGCATCAGCACGGTGGTTTGCTCCAGGGCGGCCGTCGCCTGTTTGCTCACCTGCATCAATTGCTGCATCACCACCTTGATGTCACCGCGTTGCTCGGCGATGGCGCCAGTGGTTTGTTGCAGGTTGTCCAGGGTGTTGCTCAGGCGCTCGACGTTCTCCCGGGAGAACATGTGGTTGGCGTTGTGCAGCAGCAGGTTGATGCTGGTCATCAGGTCGTTGCTGTTATTGAGCAGGCGCGCGATCGGCGATGGCGAGGCGATGATTTCCGGCAGGTTGCCGTCCTTGCCCTTGAGTTCCGGGCTTTGCGGGGTGCCGCCGCTGAGCTGGATGATCGAGGTGCCGGTGATGCCGGTCAGGGCCAGCTTGGCCTGCGTGTCTTCCTTGATCGGCGTCTGCCCGGCCAGGCGGATACGTGCCAGTACGCGGCGCGGGTCGTTGGGGTCCAGGCGCAGGCTGGTGACGTCACCCACCTTGATCCCGCTGTACTGCACCGAGCTGCCTTGCGACAGGCCGCTGACCGCCTCGTTGAACACCACTTCATAATCCTGGAAGGCACTGTCGACGCTGGACTTGGCCAGCCACAGGCCAAACAGCATCGCGCCGACCACCACGATTACGCTGAACAGACCGATCATCACATGATGGGCTCGGGTTTCCATGTCATACCTCGTTGAGCGATTGAGCGGCATCCAATGCCGCGCGGCCGCGGGGGCCGTGGAAATATTCGTGAATCCAGGGGTCGTTCGTTTCCGAGACGACATCAATGGCATCGGCCACCAGCACTTTCTTCTGCGCCAGCACCGCCACACGGTCGGTGATGGTGTACAGCGTGTCGAGGTCGTGGGTGACCAGGAACACGCTCAGCCCCAGCGCATCGCGCAAGGTCAGGATCAGTTGGTCGAATTGCGCCGCGCCAATCGGGTCGAGGCCGGCGGTGGGTTCGTCGAGAAACAGGATGTCCGGGTCCAGCGCCAAGGCTCGGGCCAGAGCCGCACGCTTGATCATGCCGCCGGAGAGTGACGCCGGGTACTTGTCGGCCGCCGACAGCGGCAACCCCGCCAGGGCAAGCTTGACCGCGGCCAAGTGCTCGGCGTCGGCGCGGCTGAGGCCCGCGTGCTCGATTAGCGGCAGGGCGACGTTTTCGGTGACGGTCAGCGAGGAAAACAGCGCGCCCTTCTGAAACAGCACGCCAAAGCGTCGCTCCACCAGTGAGCGTTGCTGTTCCGGCAGGCTCGGCAGGTTCTTGCCGAACACCCGCACCTCGCCTTCGCTGGGGCGGCGCAGGCCGACGATGCTGCGCAGCAACACCGACTTGCCGCTGCCGGAACCGCCCACCACCGCGAGGATCTCGCCCTTGTACAAATCCAGATTGAGGTTCTCGTGCACGCTCTGGCTGCCAAAGCGGTTGCACAGGCCCCGCACTTCGATCACCGCCTCGGTGGGCGCACGGTGTAGACGACTCACCAGCCCATCTCCATAAAGAACAGCGCGGCAACTGCGTCCAGCACGATCACCACAAAAATCGATTGCACCACGCTGGAGGTGGTGTGGGCACCGACCGATTCGGCGCTGCCGCTGACCTTGAAGCCTTCGAGGCAGCCAATGGCGGCGATCAGGAAGGCAAAGATCGGCGCTTTCACCATGCCCACCAGAAAATGTTGTACACCGATGTCCGATTGCAGCAGCGAGAGAAACATCGCCGGTGAAATATCCAGTGCCACCGCACACACCACGCCGCCGCCGACAATCCCCGAGAGCATCGCCAGAAAGGTCAGCATCGGCAGCGACACCAGCAGCGCCATCACGCGCGGCAACACCAGCAGCTCCATCGGGTCCAGGCCCAGGGTGCGGATGGCGTCGATTTCTTCGTTGGCCTTCATCGAGCCGATTTGCGCCGTGAAGGCGCTGGCGGTGCGGCCGGCGATCAGGATCGCAGTGAGCAGCACGCCAAATTCACGCAGGAAAGAGAACGCCACCAAGTCCACGGTAAAAATGGTCGCGCCGAAACTCTTGAGCACCGTAGCGCCGAGAAATGCCACCACTGCGCCGACCAAGAAGGTCAGCAAGGCCACGATGGGGGCGGCGTCGAGGCCGGTCTGTTCGATATGCGCGACCATGGGCGTAAGGCGCCAGCGCTTGGGGCGCAAAATGCCGCGGGCAAAGGTTTCCAGGATCAGGCCGATAAAGCCGAGCAGCTTCTTGCTGTCTTGCCACACGGTGTCCACCGCGCGGCCGATGCGCGCCAGCACCTGGATGCCGGCGGCCTCTTCCGGGGCTTTGTCCGGCACACAAAAATCATTCAGCGAGCGGTAGACGGTCTTCAGCAACGCGCGGTCGGCGGCGGACAGGCTGCAATCGGTCTGTTCGGCCGATTGCTCGATACGGTGCGGCCCCAGCAGCTCTACCAGCAGCGACGCGCCGGCGGTATCCAGGGCGCCCAAGCCATTGAGGTCGATGCGTGCGCCGGCGTCGTATTGGCCGTCGAGTGTGTCCGACAGCTTCTTGAGGTTTGCGTAGTGGGCAAGCGTCCAGTCCCCCGTAATCCTGAGTAACGGAGGAGCGGTAGTCGTGTCGAGATGGGCGGCGCCCGCCGTGGTACTGGTGGTCATAAGCTCCGAGCTTGTTTGGCTATCCAGAATTCCTACGTAATAGCACGATACGGCCTACTTTGGCGTGTCCGTTTGTGCTGTGTCAGTGACTTTGAATCGCAGCACGCCAATGACCTGGCCGTCCTCCGTCAGCACCCGCACTTGCCAGCGGCCTACCGCGTCGGCGGGGAAGTTCTGCTTGTGCGTCCAGGCGCGGTAGCCTTCGTCCCGCCCGCCGTGGATATCCAGGGCAATGCGGTCGACCTCTTTGCCGTTGAATTTCCACACATGGTAAATCCGCTCATCCAACCCGCGCGGCGCGTTGATCGCGGTGTAGGCGTACAGCCCGCCACTGCGCAGTTGGGCGGCGGTGACTTCCTTGAGGTCATCTCCGGGCGTACGGTCCTGCAGTTGGGTGCTGATCGCCACTTCGGTCATCCACAGCGTGGCCGGCGGCACCCACGTGCGCAGGAACCAGCCGGCACAGCCAATGGCGGCCGTCACCCCCAGCAGCATCGCCCAACCTTTGAAGCTGCGCAGCGGCAAGCTGACCGCCAGGCTCGGGATCGACAGCGCCATGGCCACACCCAGCGCCAATTTGTAACTTTCGGCGGTGGTCAGGTGCAGGATGATCGGCAGCGCGGTGAGCAGCGCAGCGAACAAGGTCAGTGTGTGCAGCGCCAGGAACAGCGAGCGTTTCGGCGCCAGCCATTTGTAGTACAGCGGGTCTGTGATCGACACCAGTGCCGCCGCGCCGAGCAGGCCGGTGAAAACCGACTGGCCGCTGTTCCAGGTGGTGGTGACGAAAAAGAAGGGCAACACAAAAAACAGACTTTCCTGGTGGATCATCTGGGTGGCGTAGCGCAGCAGGGGTTCGGGGATTTCGCGTTTGAAGACCTTGGCGAACAGCTGGGTGAAGCTGTTTTCCAGCATCAGCCACAGCCAGCTCACCAGCATGATCACGGCGATCCAGCTGGCCATGCCCTGCTGGCGATCCACCAGCATGAAGCTGCACACACCCGAGATAAAGCCGCCGAGTGCGATGACCCCAGGGTAGCGCTTGATCAGGACGAGAATGCGCTGGATAAGGGGCGGCAGCTTTGGCATGAGCGATCCACAATGTGTGTAGGAAAAAACCCAGACAGAATAACGTCTTAGTCCTGTGTTCGGTGCCTCATTACGCGATCCGTTTGCGATAAAGCCGCAGGCCGCCCAACACAATGGCGATCAGCCCGAGCACGCCCGCGCCGATCCAGGTCAGGCTGTCGTAGCTCAACAGCGGTTTTTCGATACGCCAATAGCCCGCCTGGTCAAACACTTGGCGCATGGCCTGGTTGGCCTGTTTCAGGTTGACGGCCTTGATGCGTTTGACCGGATCGCTGAAGTGGCCGTCGGCGTAGTCGCCGGATGCACTCCAGTAGTAATCGGCCAGCGCACTGTTGCCCTGCACGGCCCACGCCTGGCGCGCGATAGCAGCTTGCTGCAGGCGGGCGAAGGTGGCCGCGTCGAGGCCGTCCTTGAGCAGTTGCGCCTTGAGCGCTTGCAGCACCTGTTCGGCCTGCGGCAGGTTTTCACGCTCAAGGTCGGCATTCAGGCTCAGGAAACCGACACCGCCGAGCACTTCACGCTCGCTCCACGGGCCGTAGGACAAACCGTGCTTGAGGCGCAGTTGGCGGTACAGCGCCCAGTCGAGGTAGTCCTTGAGCAGGTCATAGGTTTCATCATGCTGGTTGTCGAGTACCGGTTCCGGGAACAGCCAGTGCAGTTTGGCGCTGTCACCGATCCAGCCGTGGATCAGGTCGCGATGGCTGGCGGCGGCGTGCTGGATTTCCGGAAGCGGCAAATGCTCGCTCGGCTCGATGGGATCAAGTTGGCCGTAGGTGCGTTCCAGGTAGGCCGGCAGCAGTTTGTCGAGGTCGCCGACGATGATCAGGGTCATGTTGTTGGGCGCGTACCAGTTTTTGCGCAGCGCTTGCAATTGATCGCGGGTCAAGTGGTCGACCTCGGCGCGCTCAGCGCACTTGAGCCCTAGCTCAACGGCCAATTGGTTGCTGGCGGTGTGGCCAAGGTCCTGGCGGTCGAGCAGGCGTTGCAGGTGCGAGTAATGCCCGCCGTCTTCGCGTTCGACCACGCGCTTGGCCGCAGAGATGTTGGCGTCGGTCAGTTCTGTGCGAGTGATGATGGCCAAGAGCAAATCCAGCACTTTGCGCTGGTTTTGCGCGGGCGCTTCAATCACGAAAGTGGTGTCGGCGTTGCTGGTGTAGGCGTTCCAGTCGCCGCCCAAGGCCTGCATGCGCTCTTCGAGGTCGCCTTCGCCGCCGCCGTCGATGCCACTGAACAACAAGTGTTCGAGCAGGTGCGGCAGCTCTTTTTCTTCACAAGGGAAGTCATCCAGGCCTACGCCTACCACCAGGCGGATAGCCACGTGCCCGCGCTCGGTGCCCGGTTTGAGCAGCAGCTGCAGGCCGTTGGGCAAGGTGTAGCCCTCGACTTGCAGGCGGTCAAAGGCAAAGGTATGTGCCGAGCCCATGAGCAGGCAGGCGAATAGCAGGCGACGCATAACAGCTTCCTGGCGAGTGAGGTCCACTGTTAACTGACTTCACTCACCGTCGTACGTTCAGGGTGAATGGGTGATGTCGGCGATATCTTCGGCCGAGAGCGCGCCGGTGTCGGACGTTTCGAGCACGACGTAGGCGCTGCTGCAGAACAGCGAGTTGAGGCGTTTCATGTCGGCAATCAGCTCAAGGTGCAGGGAACTGGTTTCCAGGCTCTGTACGATTTTGCGTTGCAGACGGCTGACGTGGGCGTGAGCCAGGCGGCGTTCCTGAGCGCGGAAGCGGCGCTTCTCGCGCAGCAGTTGGCGGGCGCTTTCCGGGTCGGCACTGAGGAACACCGACAGGCCCAGACGCAGGTTGGCAATCAGCTGGGTGTGCAGGCCGGCCAACTCCTCCAGGCCTACTTCGGAGAACTGCCGGCGTTGCGAGGTTTTCTGCTGCTGGACTTTGCGCAGCATGCGCTCGATCAGGTCGCCAGCCAGTTTTAGGTTGATCGACAGCTCGATGATCTCGGCCCAACGACGGCTGTCCTGTTCGCTGAGGTCTTCACGCGGCATTTGCGCCAGGTAAAGCTTGATCGCGCTGTACAAGGCTTCAACGTCGTCACTGAGGCTGCGCATTTCCTGAGTGATGGCGGTTTGCTTACCGCGCAACACTTCGAGCATTGCGGTGAGCATGTTGTCGATCAGGTCGCCCAGGCGCAGGGTTTCGCGCGCGGCGTTGGCCAATGCCAGGCTTGGGGTGTCGAGCGCGGCAAGGTCGAGGTGGCGCGGTTTGGCTTTGCCGTTGGTCTCGGCTTGTTCCGGCAGCAACCAGGCGCACAAGCGCGCCATTGGGCCGATCGTCGGCAGCAGGATGAGGCAGCGGCTGACGTTGTAGAGCAGGTGGAAGGTAATGACCATGCCTTGGGCGCTGTAGTCCAGGCCGTCCATCCAGCCTACGAGCGGGTCGAGCACCGGGATGATCAGCAGTAAGCCGATCAGTTTGTACAGCAGGCTGCCCAGTGCCACTTGTCGACCGGCCGCGTTCTGCATGCTGGTGCTGAGAAACGCCAGCACGCCACTGCCGATGTTGGCGCCGATCACCAGGCCGATGGCCACGTGCAGGCCGATCACGCCCGCCCCGGCCAGGGTTGCCGTGAGCAGCACGGCAGCCAGGCTGGAGTAGGAAATCATCGCGAACAATGCACCGACCAAGGCATCCAGCAGGATGTCGCCGGTCAGCGAGGCGAACAGCACTTTGACGCCTTGGGCGTGGGTGATGGGCCCAGCGGCTTCGACAATCAGTTGCAGTGCCAGAATGATCAGGCCCAGGCCGATGCCGACGCGGCCCATCTGCCCTGCTCGCGTCTGTTTGCGCGACAGGAAGAAAATCACCCCGAGAAAAATCAGCAGCGGCGACAGCCAGGACAAGTCAAAGGTCAGCACGCGCGCCATCAACGCTGTACCGACGTCGGCACCGAGCATGGTCGCCAAGGCAGGCGTGAGCCCCATCAGGCCCTGGCCGACAAAGGATGTCACCAGCATCGCCGTGGCGTTACTGCTTTGCACCATGGCCGTCACCAGGATACCGGCGACAAACGCCAGCCAGCGCTTTGACATGTTCTGCCCGATGACTTGGCGCAAGTTGGAGCCGTAGACCCGCAAGATGCCGGTACGGACGATATGCGTGCCCCAGATAAGCAGGGTCACGGCGGAAAGCAGATTGAGCAAGGTCAGCATGCTCGGCCCCCCGTGTGGGTTAGCTCAAAAAGAGCAAATAAGAATTGCCGCGTGCCGCTCTACGTCTACTTAAGCTGTAGTTGGCGAATGGGCTGCGCGCCAGCATCGCATAGCTAAAGTCGTGTTTGAAATAAAACTGTCATGAAATCAGTTTTTTGCAGATGAAAAAAAGGGGCTCGAAAGCCCCTTTTTCAGCAGCGGGTCAGTGTTATTGACCCGGAATGTCCTTGCGCAGTTTCACTGGATCCTGCTGTTTCTTCTTTTTCGCGATAGCGGTGCGCATCTTGATATTGATCGCCTCCACCGCCAGCGAGAACGCCATGGCGAAGTAGACGTAGCCCTTTGGCACGTGCACGTCGAAGGATTCGGCAATCAGCACCGTACCCACCACCAGCAGGAACGACAGCGCGAGCATCTTCAGCGACGGGTGCTTGTCGATGAATTCGCTGATGGTGCCGGCAGCCAGCATCATCACCAGAACGGCCACCACGATCGCCGCCACCATCACCGGCACGTGAGAAACCATGCCGACCGCAGTGATCACCGAGTCCAGCGAGAACACGATGTCGATGATGGCGATTTGAATGATGGTGTAGATGAACTTGCCGCCGGCGCCTTTTGGCTCATCGTGGGTTTCGTCTTCGCCTTCCAGCGCGTGGTACATCTCCTGGGAGCTTTTCCACAGCAGGAACAGGCCACCGAAGAACAGGATCAGGTCGCGGCCGGAAATGCCTTGGCCGAAGACCACGAACAGGTCGGCGGTCAGTTGCATGACCCAGGTGATCGACAGCAGCAACAGGATTCGCGTGACCATGGCCAGGGCCAGGCCGAAGATCCGGGTGCGCGCCTGCATATGCTTGGGCATGCGGCTGACCAGGATCGAAATCATGATGATGTTATCGATGCCCAGGACGATCTCGAGGGCCGTCAGGGTGAAGAAGGCAATCCAGATTTCCGGATTGGTCAGCCATTCCATGTGTATTCCTTTGAGCAAATGTTAAACCGCGCAAGCTGCAGCGCCGCGCGGGTGAGTGGGTACGATTATAGAGTGCTGAACAGCGGAAAAATCCCCATCAGCAAAGCGGCGAACATTATGCACAGGCACACCAGCACTGCCCACTTGAGGGTAAAGCGTTGGTGATCGCCAAATTCGATACCGGCCAGGGCTACCAGCAGGTAGGTCGAAGGGACCAGCGGGCTGAGCAAATGCACGGGTTGGCCGACGATAGACGCGCGGGCCATTTCCACGGCGGTGATGCCATAGTGGCTGGCGGCTTCGGCGAGTACCGGCAGTACGCCGTAGTAAAACGCGTCGTTGGACATGAAGAAAGTAAACGGCATGCTCACCAGCGCGGTGATCACCGCCAGGTAAGGGCCCATGGCTTCAGGGATGACCGCCAGCAGGCTTTTGGACATGGCGTCGACCATGCCGGTGCCCGACAGGATGCCGGTGAAAATACCGGCGGCGAAGATCAGCCCCACCACCGCCAGTACGCTGCCTGCGTGGGCAGCGACGCGGTCCTTCTGCTGTTGCAGACACGGGTAGTTGACGATCATCGCGATGCTGAACGCCACCATGAACAGCACTGGCAGCGGCAACAAGCCGGCGATCAGGGTGCACATCAGGGCAAAGGTCAGGGCGCCGTTGAACCAGATCAGCTTCGGACGGCGAGCATCCGGGAACTGCGACACGCTGATCTCGCTGTGGTCGATCTCGTCACCCTGCAGGTGCAGTTCGCCCAGGCGCGCTCGTTCGCGTTTGCCGTACATATAAGCAATCGCCAGGATTGCTACGACGCCGGCGGCCATGGCCGGGATCATCGGTACGAAAATATCCGAGGGGTCTACGTGCAGCGCACTGGCGGCGCGGGCGGTCGGGCCGCCCCATGGCGTCATGTTCATCACGCCACCGGCGAGGATGATCAGGCCGGCCATGATCCGTGGGCTCATGCCGATGCGCTGGTACAGCGGCAGCATGGCGGCGACGCAGATCATGTAGGTGGTAGCGCCGTCACCGTCGAGGGACACCACCAGCGCCAGCACGGCGGTACCGACCGACACTTTCAGCGGGTCGCCCTTGACCATCTTGAGGATCTTGCGCACGGCCGGGTCGAACAGGCCGGAGTCGATCATCAGGGCAAAGTAGAGAATGGCGAACATCAGCATCACGCCGGTCGGCGCAAGCTTGGTGATGCCCGCAAGCATCATCGGCCCGATCTCGGGTGCAAAGCCACCAAACAGGGCGAACAGGATGGGCACGATGATCAAGGCAATCAGCGCGGAAAGGCGCTTGGTCATGATCAGGAACATGAACGTGATGACCATGGCAAAGCCAAGGAAAGTCAGCATAGGAATACTCCAGGCGTAGCGCGGCTAGGGAATGGCGAACCGGTTTGGGGTCAGCGCAGTACGAAAGGCACGTGGCGTACGGGTGGAGTTGGAGCGAAAGGGCAAGGACGAGCGGACATCGGGAATCACCATTGTTGTTGTTAACAGCCGGTCTGTTGCCGACAGTGGGGGCGATCCTAGACGTGGAAGCTTTCAGCCAGCTTTCGCTGTGTAATCAGGTGATGAGAGGTTTTTCTGTTTCTTCTGTAGGGCGAGTCAGCTTGTGTGGGGCGAATTATGGAAGCTCCAGGCCCCCCGCCGCTTTGTGCAGCGCGCGCAGGTGCTCGCCCACCTGTTTGAGATTGGCTTCACACGCGGCAATTTCGGCGGCGCGGGAAGGCTCGAGCAGCACCCTCACCTCTTTATCCAGATCGCCGGTCAACGATTGCAGCTGCTTCTGGCGCTCGGCGCTTTCGGATTCCAGGCGTTTGGATTCCGAAGGTTGTGGCAGGCCGTAGCCACTACTGCCCAGTAGTTCCGCCGGGCGGCTGAGGAAGCCGCTGTTGGCGAGGATCTGTTGCAGTGTGTTGTTGGCTTTTTCCATGCCGCCGTTTTTCAGCTCGCGGGCACCGAGGTAGCGTTGTTTGACTTCATCCTGGGCCAGCATCAGCTGTTTGCGATAGCTGGCCTGTTCCAGCAGCAACAGCGCGGCGCTGGTGCGCAGGTCGGCCTGGCTGAACCATTGGCGGCGCTCTTCTGCGCTGAGCGACAGCCAGTCTTCGACCTCGGTCTGCTTGATCGGCAAGTGTTTGCGCAGGACATCGAACATCGCCTGGTAACGCTCGCGGAACGAGTCGAAGTGATAACCCCGGCGCAATGCCTCGCGTTTATCCTTGAGGACGCTGGTGTCGGCCAGGCCGCGTGCACTGAGCACTTCCAGCAGACCGTTGGGGGTGATGTTGTCGAGCCCGGTCAGCTGTGGGTTGGCGCTGCCACTGCGCAGGAGTTTCAGGCTTTCGACCGCGCAGTTGTTGGAGATGAAGAAGTAGTTGCCGTCGTAGCTCCAATGCATTTCGGCGGCATGCTCGACGGTGTCGTTGATCTCTTGGCGGGTGAGTTTCAGCGGTACGGAGGCCAGCCCGCGCAGCTCGGTCTTGGTGTATTCGTCGATGACTTGGGCCAGTGGCAGCACGAACAGGCGTGACGGGTATTTGCCCACCAGGCCATCCCAGCTCGACAGCTGTACGTCACCGACAAAGGCGCGGTAGGACAGGACCAGGTGTTGGTCCAGGTCTAGGCGGCAATCCGGGCCGCGCGGGCGACCGGGTGCGCAGATCACCAGGCGCAACATGCTATGGCCCCAGCGGCTGACCAGGTTCTGGTTGGCTTCGGCCAGCAGGTAGTCGATTTCGTACACGCGCTCCGGATCGATCTGGCCCAGAGGCGTCTTGGCGAAATCGTTGCCTGCGTTCAGGAATGCGTAGGTTTTGGCGCAGGTGTCTTGCGCAGGCGGCGCCCAGCCGAAGTGTTCCTTGTAATAGCGAAACAGCGCGGGGCGACGGCAGGCGTAGCTCGGGTCGAGGAGGAAGTACTCCATGTTGACTGCCACGAACTCCAGCGGGCTGGTGGTTTCATAGATGTCCGGGCTACGGGCAACCTGGTGGTTGTGTTGTTCACGTTCGCCGCGACGGCCCACGTATTGCGGCCAGCCGGCGAGGTCCAACAGGCGCGGGTCGTCACTCAAGGTAAAGCGGCGATCATTCTGGCCACGGCATTGATCGGGCAGGCCGATCAGGCCGGTGATGTTGTTTTGGCGGCTGCAGCGCTGGATGAGCGTGCGGTCGTCTTTGGACCACAGGCGCGCACGGTCATAGATGTGGGTCAGCTCATGCAGCACGGTGGCGAGCATTTCGCGGCGCACAGTGCCGTGTGGGCGATTGGTTTTTTGGGTGGCGGCGCTGCCGTCGGTCAGGCTGGCGAGCAGGTTCTGATTCAGATCAAGCTCAGACACCAGTGAGGCCTGACCATAGGCGTTTTCAGGCATTTTGTCGGTCCAGCCGACATCGATACGTCGGTCCAGTTGCTCGACAAAGCGCGGCGGCAAAGCGCGCATCGCTTCATCAAGCAATGCCTGGCTGGCCTGCTGTTCGGCCGGGCTCAAGCCATCGGTCTTGAGCCGCAGTTGCAGGCTGGCCTGGGCTGCGCCTGCACAGAGCAGTACAGTCCCGGCCAATAGCCAGGCGACCAGGCGCCTCACAGAGCGAGGATGGCTTCGGCGAGCGTCTGGTCACTGGCATCGCGAGCTTCCGGCACGCGGGTTCGCAGGGTGTCGAAGGCGGCTTCCAATTGGGCGCCACGGATCTCGCCATTGGTGGCGACGAAACTGGCGGCATCGTCGTGGGCTTCGCGCACAACTTTGGAGTCGCGTATGGAGGTGGTGGTGTCCGAGGTGAAGTCGATGGTGCGGGCCGAGGCACGCACGACGATGTTACTGGTGGCCTTCAAGGTTTGCGCGTGGGCAACATCGGCCAACAACAGCAGGCCGAGAGCGGCGGCGATCAGCGGGCTACGCATGAAATAACTCCAAAATACAAAGATGATTATTGGACGAGAATTGCTTGCGCCAGTTCAAGGTCGCTTGCATGAAGTTTTGGCTGGGTGCGGCGCAGATAATCCAGCGCGGATTCCAGACGAGCGCCCCGCCATTGGCCGTCAGTGGCGATAAAAGCGGCAGCGTCATCCTGGGCGGCCATTACCAACTTTCTGTCAAAGGGCGCTGACGTCACCTTGCTGGTGGCGTACGCACTGATGACGGTGCTCTGGGTGGACACATCAAAGGCCGAAGCCAAGGGTGACCAGCAGACGGAAAATAATACGGGAACGATCAACAGGCGGTATGAAAAAACCATAAGACTCGACAACTGAAAGCGAGCGCCAAGGCTAGCGCAACGCCCGGGCGAGAGCCAGCGCTGACACATGAGGTAGCAGCTGGCGCCCTTCTTTGTCGATCTGCGTCAGATAGCCAGGATCGCTTGAGCGAGCTGCGTGTCACTCGCCGCATTCAGTTGGGGGGCTTGTTGGCGGATCTGGGCCAAGGCGCTCTCCAGCTTCACGCCACGGATGGCGCCTTCGCTGGCCACAAAGCTGGCGGCGTCATCGCGAGCGGCCTGGACGACCTTGTTGTCACGCAGGGAGGACGTGGCATCCGAGCTGGCATCGGAGGTGGCTTTCAGCGCGCCGACGATCGAATCGGTGGTCACGATAAGGCTGCTTGCGTTGGCATTGGCAGCCACGGCCAACAGGGCTGCAGCACTCAGCAGGCGAAGACGGGACATGGAATGACTCCTGTAGATGAACAAATAAAGCGGCGCAAAGCGGCCACTGTGAAACCGACGTTGTTGCAATTGAGCATCAGACGTCGGTTCTACAAGGTTCGCCACGTGATGACGCGATCTTAAGCTGCCGTTTATCTATTCGGAAAGCCCCCACCGTTTTAGTCGCGCCAGAACGGTTTGGACAGCTCGGCGATTCGGTCGCCCTGGCTGATGCCAGCGTCGGACAGCTCGCGAGCGTCGAGTTGTGCCAGTTGTTGGCGCTCATGGGCCTGTTTCGCCCATCGAGCCAGGGCACTGGCGGTACGAATAATCAGTTGTTTACTGGACGAGGCTCGCATGGGGATGGCCTTTTATGAGGTAGTGGAACTCCATGTTGGGCGTGTCCCTGACACCAATACAGATACACCAAGTCTAAATTGTACTGCTTAACTGTAGTGTTTTTTAAACTGTACTGGTTACGAAGCAGCTCATCTGTTTGCGATCTAAAAGCTGAATCCCAGAAACAGCAAAGCCCGCCTCCGGTTACCCGGGGCGGGCTTTGCTTTGACAAATCTGGATGCTGGCGGTGGACCCGGCGGGTCAGGGCCAGCGGGCGCCAATTAGCGCCAGAACGGCTTGCTCAGCTCTTCGTAGCGTTGAGCTTCGCTGATACCGGCGTCAGCCAGCAGACGCGAATCCAGACGAGCCAGTTGATGGCGGCTGGAGATGCGGCGCTGCCACAACATCAGGTTGGCGAGAACGCGCAAAGGCAGGGAAGCCTGGGTGTTTACAGCTTTTTCTTCGAAGAACAGATCGGAACTGAGTGTACGTTCCATGATGACATCCTTCCGCTTGTGGCGGGATTAGGTAGTGGTTTAACTGATGCCAATGATCCTCCTCCGACGCAAGACTCTGTAGATACAGTTCACCTGTATTGTGAAGGGCCAGTTAACTGTTTATACCCGCTGTACTGTACGGAAATGGGGCAACTGTACCTGTCCGCACTGAAACAGTGCGAAATTGGCAATTTCGATGATGTATGTAGGAATATACGGCGGGAAATGACCGGTACAGCAGTACAGTTTTTTGCAGATCTGATTCTGATGCATTCGAGCTGATGCAACTGTATGAGCATCAGCTCGAATCTGTATCAATCACGCCTTGAGCATGTGCCCGGTTTCTTCCAGGTTAATGTGCCAGCTCAGTGCCTCGCGCAGGATATGCGGGGTATGCCCGCCGATAGCACAGGCCGCATTGAAGTAGCTGTTCAGCGCATCGCGGTACGCCGGGTGCACACAGTTGTCGATGATTACCCGAGCCCGTTCCCGTGGCGCCAGACCGCGCAAGTCGGCAAGGCCCACTTCGGTGACCAGAATGTCGACATCATGCTCAGTGTGGTCCACATGGCTGACCATCGGCACGACGCTGGAAATGGCGCCGCCCTTGGCGATCGACTTGGTCACGAAGATGGCCAGGTGCGCATTGCGCGCGAAGTCCCCGGAGCCGCCAATACCGTTCATCATCCGCGTGCCACATACATGGGTGGAATTGACGTTGCCGTAGATGTCGAATTCCAGCGCGGTATTGATGCCGATAATACCCAGGCGCCGCACCACCTCAGGGTGGTTGGAGATTTCCTGTGGGCGCAGCACCAGCTTGTCCTTGTAGTGCTCCAGGTTGCCGAACACGTCGGCGTTGCGCCGTTCCGACAAGGTAATCGAGCTGCCGGAGGCGAAACTCAGCTTGCCCGCATCGATCAGGTCGAAGGTCGAATCCTGCAGGACTTCCGAATACATCGTCAGGTCTTCGAACGGCGATTCGATCAAACCGCACATCACGGCGTTGGCGATGTTGCCAATCCCGGCCTGCAACGGGCCGAGCTTGTTGGTCATGCGACCGGCGTCCACTTCCTGCTTGAGGAAATTGATCAGGTGATTGGCGATGCCTTGGGTATCGGCGTCCGGCGGCGTCACAGTGGATGCGGAATCAGACTGGTTGGTGATTACGATGGCGACAATCTTTTCCGGCGGGATCGGAATTGCAGTGCTACCGATGCGGTCGTCGACCTTGACCAGCGGGATCGGCGTGCGCGTCGGCCGGTAGGTGGGAATATAGATGTCGTGCAACCCTTCCAGGTTCGGGTTGTGCGCCAGGTTGATCTCTACGATCACGTGCTTGGCGAAAATCGCAAAGCTCGCCGAGTTACCCACAGAGGTGGTCGGCACAATATGGCCTTGCTCGGTGATCGCGACGGCTTCGATCACGGCAATATCCGGCAGCTTGAGCTGGTTGTTGCGCAGTTGTTCGACGGTTTCGGACAAATGCTGGTCGATGAACATCACCTCGCCGGCATTGATCGCCTTGCGCAGGGTGCTGTCGACCTGAAATGGCATGCGTCGGGACAGCACGCCTGCTTCTGTCAGTTGCTTGTCCAGGTCATTGCCCAGGCTGGCGCCGGTCATCAAGGTGATTTTCAGCGGCGAAGTCTTGGCGCGTTCGGCCAGGGCGTGAGGGACGGCCTTGGCTTCACCGGCGCGGGTGAAGCCGCTCATGCCGACGGTCATGCCGTCCTCGATCAGTGCGGCGGCGTCTGCCGCGCTCATGACCTTGTTCAACAACGAAGGCAAGCGGATACGATCACGGTACATGAATTGTTATCTCAGGCTACGGAAGCAAGGTGGGCAGTGTAGTGATTTCAAAAAATTTCGGCCCGCTACCATGGTCGAATGCCAGGCGGCGATTTAGAGCCTTTGGTCGGTTTTAATCCAGCAATAAAAAACCCCAGCCTACTGCAGGCCAGGGTTTCGGGTATTGCGCTGGCGCAGTGTTATTCGACGGCTTTGACCATGTCTTCGATGACCTTCTTGGCATCACCGAAGACCATCATGGTCTTGTCCAGGTAGAACAATTCGTTGTCCAGGCCCGCGTAGCCGCTGGCCATCGAGCGCTTGTTGACGATGATGGTCTTGGCCTTGAACGCCTCAAGGATCGGCATGCCGGCGATCGGCGAATTAGGGTCGTTCTTGGCGGCCGGGTTGACCACGTCGTTCGCGCCCAGCACCAGCACCACGTCGGCCTGGCCGAACTCGGAGTTGATGTCTTCCATCTCGAACACCTGGTCATAAGGCACTTCGGCCTCGGCCAGCAGCACGTTCATATGACCAGGCATACGGCCCGCCACCGGGTGGATCGCATACTTCACGGTCACGCCGCGGTGGGTCAGCTTCTCGGTCAGCTCTTTAAGCGCATGTTGCGCACGTGCCACCGCCAAGCCATAGCCCGGCACGATGATCACGGTGTCGGCATTGGTCAGCAGGAAAGTGGCGTCGTCGGCAGAGCCGGATTTGACCGGGCGCGCTTCTTTCGAGCCCGCAGGGCCCGCCGCATCGGCTGTGTTGCCAAAGCCGCCGAGCAGTACATTAAAGAACGAGCGATTCATCGCCTTGCACATGATGTACGACAGGATCGCGCCGCTGGAACCCACCAGCGAGCCGGCGATGATCAGCATCGAGTTGTTCAGCGAGAAGCCGATACCCGCCGCTGCCCAGCCGGAGTAGCTGTTGAGCATCGACACGACGACCGGCATGTCGGCGCCGCCAATCGGGATGATGATCAGCACGCCAAGCACGAACGCCAGGGCCAGCATCAATGCGAAGGCGCTGAGGTTGCCAGTGAACATGAACGCCAGGCCCAGACCCAGGGTTGCAAGGCCCAGCACCAGGTTCAGCTTGTGCTGGCCGCCGAACTGTACCGGCGCGCCTTGGAACAGGCGGAACTTGTACTTGCCCGACAGCTTGCCGAACGCGATCACCGAACCGGAGAAGGTGATGGCACCGATGGCCGCGCCGAGGAACAGTTCCAGGCGGTTACCGGCAGGGATCGAGTCGCCCAAGTGTTTGACGATGCCCAGGGATTGCGGCTCGACCACGGCGGCGATGGCGATAAACACCGCGGCCAGGCCGATCATGCTGTGCATGAATGCCACCAGCTCAGGCATCTTGGTCATTTCTACGCGCTTGGCCATGATTGAACCGGCGGTGCCGCCGATCAACAGGCCGACAATCACGTAACCAATGCCAGCAGTGGCCAGCTCAGCGCCCAGCTTATAGATCAGGCCCACGGTGGTAAGCACCGCCAGCGCCATGCCGAGCATGCCGAACAGGTTGCCGCGTCGCGACGTGGTGGGGTGTGACAAGCCTTTGAGGGCCTGGATAAAGCAGATCGACGCGATCAGGTAGAGTGTCGTTACAAGATTCATGCTCATTACTTCGGCGCCTCTTCTTTTACTTTCGGGGCTTTTTTCTTGAACATCTCGAGCATCCTGCGCGTTACCAGGAAGCCGCCGAACACGTTGACTGCCGCCAGAGCCACGGCCAGGGTGCCCATGGTCTTGCCCAAGGGTGTAACGGTAAGGGCCGCCGCCAGCATGGCGCCGACGATCACAATCGCCGAGATCGCGTTGGTCACGGCCATCAATGGCGTGTGCAACGCGGGTGTGACGTTCCAAACCACGTGGTAACCGACGTAAATCGCCAGCACAAAGATGATCAGGTTGTAGATACCGGGGGAGATAAGCTCTTCCATCGTCTGAATCCCTGCTTAGGCGTTTTTACGGATGACTTGGCCGTCGCGGCACATCAGGCACGCGGCGACGATGTCGTCTTCGAGGTTGATTTCAAACTGCCCTTCCTTGGTGAAGACCAGCTTCAGGAAGTCCAGCAGGTTGCGCGCATACAGAGCAGAAGCATCAGCAGCGACTGCGCCGGCCAGGTTGGTCGGGCCGCAGATGGTCACTCCGTTTTCCACGATCACCTGATCGGCGACCGTCAGCGGGCAGTTGCCGCCCTGGGCTGCGGCGAGGTCGATGACCACAGAGCCGGGTTTCATTTGTGCGACGGTTTCAGCACTCAACAGCGTCGGTGCCTTGCGGCCCGGGATCAGTGCGGTGGTGATAACAATGTCGGCTTGCTTGGCGCGTTCGTGCACGGCCAGGGCCTGGCGTTGCATCCAGCTGGAAGGCATGGGGCGCGCATAACCGCCGACGCCGACGGCGCATTCGCGTTCTTCATCGGTTTCGTAGGGCACGTCGACGAACTTGGCACCCAGGGATTCGATCTGCTCTTTTACTGCCGGGCGCACGTCGGACGCTTCGATCACTGCACCCAGGCGTTTCGCCGTGGCAATGGCCTGCAAGCCTGCAACGCCGGCGCCGAGGATCAGCACGCGCGCGGCTTTGACGGTGCCGGCGGCAGTCATCAGCATTGGCATGAAGCGTGGGTAGTGATGGGCTGCCAGCAATACCGCCTTATAGCCGGCGATGTTCGCTTGCGATGACAGCACGTCAAGGCTCTGGGCCCGCGAGGTGCGCGGTGCAGCTTCAAGGGCGAAGGCCGTAATGCCGCGCTCGGCAAGCTTGGCGATGGTTTCGTTGCTGAACGGGTTGAGCATGCCCACCAACACGGTGCCGCTTTTGATCAGCGCCAGTTCGCTGTCGCTGGGGGCAACCACCTTGAGAATCAGCTCGGCACCCAACGCATCCTCGGCACTGCCAATGGTTGCGCCTGCGGTTTCATAGGCGCTGTCCACGACACTGGCTTTAATGCCTGCACCGCTTTGAACAGTGACCTTATGGCCCTGGCCGATCAGCTTCTTGATGGTTTCCGGGGTGGCAGCCACCCGCGTTTCGCCGGTCTGGGTTTCGAGAGGAACACCAATGTGCACGTCAAATCTCCTGCATGATCTTTTTGCTTTTGATCTTTTTGTAAAAAGGCCAGTGCACCGCGAGTGGCGCAACTGGGGCGGCCGATCAGCACGATCCCGCCGAAATGACAGCGGGGCGCGGCATTTTGCAGGCGAACTTTACGGCCATCAAGGGATTATGACGGGTGACGAAAAATTAACTACAAGTCACCCTGTGACTGATTGTCGCAATGCACCCTAATAACCGTTTTAAATACAGGTGTTTAGAGGGGTTCAGGCTTTTTTGAGACTTTTTCCAATCGTCGCTGTGAATGGGCGGGCATTGGCCGCATATGGTCGCTGCAAGCCATGTGGATCATAGCTTTGAGCTTGATTTCTGGCTGGCAAGTACAGTCTGCGTAAATGCGACATATCCGTACATCTGTAGGATTTGGAATATCTTGACTACAGGGTCAGTAACTAGCGTAGAGCCTTTAAACATTGGGGCTATAACGCTGTGATTGATCAATTAACCAGTCTCTGAAGGCGTGCAGTGAGGCGGATTCGACTTTTCGTTCGGGAATCATCAGGTAATACGCCTTCGAACTGCTGAGGGCTTCGGGGCTTGCGATCACTAATTGCTTCTCCTCAAGCTCGCGCTGGATAAGGAATGGCGGAATCAGCGCAATGCCCATGTCATGCATGGCGGCTTGAGACAACATCGAGAATAGCTCGTAACGAGGGCCTGTCATGTCACGGGGTATGTTCAGTTGTTGCGCGCTGAACCATTGGCGCCAGGCGTATGGCCGAGTGGTTTGCTGCAGTAGCGGCAATTTCGCGATCTGCTGAGGGCTGAAGTGGTCACGGTCACCCAACAAGCGCGGGCTGCACACCGGGAGCGGATTTTCCCCCATCAGACGGTGAGACTCGGTGCCGGACCAGTCGGCATCGCCGAAGTAGATCGCCGCATCGAATTCGGTATCGGCAAATAGAAAGGGGCGCGTCCGGTTGGTGAGATTGACGGTCACCTCTGGGTGGTGTCGTTGAAAATCTTTGAGGCGAGGGATCAACCATTGGGTACCGAAGGTTGGCACCACGGCCAATTCAATGACGTTGGCGCCCTGCTGTCCCATTACTGACAAGGTGTCGCGCTCTACGGCGTCCAGTTGCATGGCGACGCGCCGGCTATAGGACAGGCCCGCTTCCGTCAGTTTTACCCCGCGCCGGGAGCGCCGAAATAGCTCGACACTCAAAAACTCCTCAAGGCTGGCGATCTGTCGACAGATGGCGCCTTGGGTGATGGAAAGCTCGTGCGCCGCCTTGGTAAAGCTCTCGTGGCGGGCCGCAGCCTCAAAGCTGACCAGAGCAGTCGTACTGGGAATTTTTCTGCGCATGTACGGAGTACTCACTTATAAAGCGCGTCTGCGCCCTTCTCAGTCGTTTCGGAGTGAGAAATTAGCACAACCCTATGCAGAAACCTCGTTTGCCCTCTGCGTCTGCCCAGCCTAGGCTGCACCCACGACTTCTGATTTTTTCCGCGAGGGCTTATTCATGGCTGGTAAGGCAAGCTTCAACTGGATCGATCCGCTGCTGCTGGATCAACAGCTCACCGAAGAAGAGCGCATGGTGCGTGACAGTGCTGAGCAGTTCGCCCAGGACAAGCTGGCGCCGCGTGTGCTCGAAGCCTTCCGCCATGAAAAGACCGACCCGGCGATCTTTCGCGAGATGGGCGAAACCGGCCTGCTCGGCGCGATGATCCCTGAGCAGTACGGTGGCAGTGGCTTGAATTACGTCAGTTATGGGCTGATCGCCCGTGAGGTCGAGCGTGTCGACTCTGGCTATCGCTCGATGATGAGTGTGCAGTCGTCACTGGTCATGGTGCCCATCAACGAATTTGGTACCGAGGCGCAGAAGCAGAAGTACCTGCCGAAGTTGGCATCCGGGGAATGGATCGGCTGCTTCGGCCTGACCGAGCCTAACCATGGTTCTGACCCGGGTGCGATGATTACGCGGGCGCGCAAGGTAGACGGCGGCTATAGCCTGACTGGCGCCAAGATGTGGATCACCAATAGCCCGATCGCCGATGTGTTTGTGGTGTGGGGCAAGGACGATGCCGGGGATATCCGCGGTTTTGTCCTTGAGAAGGGTTGGAAAGGTCTGAGCGCTCCGGCGATTCACGGCAAGGTCGGCCTGCGGGCTTCCATTACCGGTGAAATTGTCATGGATAACGTCTTTGTGCCGGAAGAAAACATTTTCCCGGATGTGCGTGGTTTGAAAGGGCCTTTCACCTGCCTTAACTCGGCGCGCTACGGCATCTCCTGGGGCGCGCTGGGTGCCGCCGAGTTCTGCTGGCATACCGCTCGCCAGTACACCCTGGATCGTCATCAGTTCGGGCGTCCATTGGCGGCAACCCAATTGATCCAGAAGAAGCTGGCCGATATGCAGACCGAGATCACGCTGGCGCTGCAAGGGTGCCTGCGTCTGGGGCGCATGAAGGATGAAGGAACGGCGGCGGTTGAGATCACTTCGATCATGAAGCGCAACTCGTGCGGCAAGTCCCTGGATATCGCCCGTATGGCGCGTGACATGTTGGGTGGCAACGGTATTTCCGATGAGTTTGGGGTGGCGCGCCACCTGGTCAACCTGGAGGTGGTCAACACCTATGAAGGAACGCACGACGTGCATGCCCTGATTCTTGGGCGTGCGCAAACCGGTCTTCAGGCGTTCTATTAATAGGAGCACGGTATGGGCGCGCTTTCACATCTGCGGGTACTGGATTTATCGCGAGTGCTGGCGGGCCCCTGGTCCGGGCAGATCCTTGCGGACCTTGGGGCTGAAGTGATCAAGGTCGAGCGGCCTGGTAATGGCGACGACACGCGTGCATGGGGGCCGCCCTTTCTTAAGGATGCCTTTGGCGAGAACACCAGTGAAGCGGCGTATTACTTGTCGGCCAACCGTAACAAGGAGTCGGTGACTATCGACTTCACGCGACCGGAGGGGCAGAAGCTGGTGCGTGACCTGGCGGCCAAGTCCGACATCCTGATCGAGAACTTCAAGGTGGGTGGTCTGGCGGCATATGGGCTGGACTATGAATCGCTGAAGGAGATCAATCCCGAGTTGATCTATTGCTCGATCACGGGCTTTGGTCAGACGGGGCCTTATGCGACACGCGCCGGTTATGACTTCATGATCCAGGGGCTGGGTGGCCTTATGAGCCTGACCGGTCGGCCAGAGGGTGATGAAGGGGCTGGGCCTGTGAAGGTGGGCGTGGCGTTGACCGACATCCTGACCGGGCTCTACTCGACGGTGGCCATTCTGGCAGCGCTGGCCCATCGCGATCATGACGGTGGCGGGCAGCACATTGATATGGCGTTATTGGATGTGCAGGTGGCATGCCTGGCTAACCAGGCGATGAATTACCTCACGACGGGAGGTTCGCCAAAGCGTTTGGGCAATGCTCACCCCAATATCGTGCCTTATCAGGATTTCCCCACGGCTGATGGTGACTTCATCCTCACGGTGGGTAACGACGGGCAGTTTCGCAAGTTCGCTGAGGTGGCGGGGCAGCCTCAATGGGCAGAGGATCCGCGCTTTGCTACTAATAAGCTGCGGGTGGCTAATCGCGCGGAGCTGATTCCGTTGATTCGCCAGGCTACCGTCTTCAAGACCACCGCTGAGTGGGTATCGCAGCTGGAGCGAGTGGGTGTGCCGTGCGGGCCTATCAATGACTTGGCACAGGTGTTCGCCGACCCACAGGTCAAGGCGCGGGGGTTGGCGATGGCATTGCCGCATGCGTTGGCGGGGATGGTGCCTCAGGTAGCGAGTCCGATAAGGCTGTCCAAGACGCCGGTGGAGTACCGTAGCGCGCCTCCTCTATTGGGAGAGCACACGGTTCAGGTGCTGCAAGGTGTGCTTGGGCTGGGGCCGGCGAGTGTAGCTGCTTTAAAGGAGGCGGGGGTTATATGAGCGTTTCCCTCTATATAGAGTGTGTGAAGGGCTCAATGTCGGTTGTTTTTTAATCAATCCTAACTAATTGATAGAAAAGCAAAATTAAGGGTTGACGGCAGATTCTGGAAGTCTATAATTCGCCCCACTTCCGGCGCAGTCGAAACGGAAAACTCCTTGATAAACAAAGAGTTACGCGAGATTCGACAGCGAGCTGCTTCAGTTCATCGAAGCCCAGAAGGAGTTGGTAGGGCAGTGTTGTTTGGCTCTATTAACGTTTCGATCTTCTCGATCGAAAGCGGAGAAAAAGAGGTGTTGACAGCAGCGTGTAACGCTGTAGAATTCGCCTCCCGCTAACGAGAGATCGGAAGCGCAAGTGGTTGAAGTTGTTGAAGAAATCTTCGAAAACTTCTGAAAATAATCACTTGACAGCAAATGAGGCTGCTGTAGAATGCGCGCCTCGGTTGAGACGAAAGATCTTAACCAACCGCTCTTTAACAACTGAATCAAGCAATTCGTGTGGGTGCTTGTGGAGTCAGACTGATAGTCAACAAGATTATCAGCATCACAAGTTACTCCGCGAGAAATCAAAGATGTAACCAACGATTGCTGAGCCAAGTTTAGGGTTTCTTAAAAACCCAAAGATGTTTGAACTGAAGAGTTTGATCATGGCTCAGATTGAACGCTGGCGGCAGGCCTAACACATGCAAGTCGAGCGGTAGAGAGAAGCTTGCTTCTCTTGAGAGCGGCGGACGGGTGAGTAATGCCTAGGAATCTGCCTGGTAGTGGGGGATAACGTTCGGAAACGGACGCTAATACCGCATACGTCCTACGGGAGAAAGCAGGGGACCTTCGGGCCTTGCGCTATCAGATGAGCCTAGGTCGGATTAGCTAGTTGGTGAGGTAATGGCTCACCAAGGCTACGATCCGTAACTGGTCTGAGAGGATGATCAGTCACACTGGAACTGAGACACGGTCCAGACTCCTACGGGAGGCAGCAGTGGGGAATATTGGACAATGGGCGAAAGCCTGATCCAGCCATGCCGCGTGTGTGAAGAAGGTCTTCGGATTGTAAAGCACTTTAAGTTGGGAGGAAGGGCATTAACCTAATACGTTAGTGTTTTGACGTTACCGACAGAATAAGCACCGGCTAACTCTGTGCCAGCAGCCGCGGTAATACAGAGGGTGCAAGCGTTAATCGGAATTACTGGGCGTAAAGCGCGCGTAGGTGGTTTGTTAAGTTGGATGTGAAATCCCCGGGCTCAACCTGGGAACTGCATTCAAAACTGACTGACTAGAGTATGGTAGAGGGTGGTGG
>NZ_CP173217.1:4922500-6335588 GCF_044875395.1 Pseudomonas sp. HT11
CACGGTACAACGGCACCGTCAGCGGCATCACGCGCAGGCCAGTGCGCTGCGCCGGCAAGGCCATTTCCGGCACCAGCGTGACACCGACGCCCTCGCGCACCAGGCTGTAGGCGCTGCTCCATTCACGTACTTCCACGCGGATATCGCGCAGGCGCAAACCGGCGTCGGCCGCCAGGCTGCGGGCATTCGCGGTACAGCCGCCGGTGGCCAGTACGAAGGGTTGTTCGAGCAAGGCTTCGAGCGCCACGCTGGCATCCTCCGCGCGCTGCGCCAGTGCATGATGGGATGGCAGCACTGCCATCCACAGGTCGCGACCCAATACCGTGGCGTTGCGCTCGGGCTTGGGGTTGAGCACCACGCCCAAATCGATCAGGCCCGCGTCGAGCAAGGTGTGCACTTCGCTGTCGGTCACTTCCAGGGTGGTGACCTCGATACCCGGGTTCAACTGGCGGAAACGCTGCAGCAACGGCGCGAGAAAAGTCGCCAGCACCTTCGGAAAACTGGCGATGCGAATGTTCCCACGCAGCAGTGGGCGCGCTTCATCCACCGTGGTGCGAATGGCCTGCAACGCGCCCATCATCACCCGCGCCTGCGCGATCACATTGAGCCCAAGCGCTGTGGGCAACGTCTTGCGCGGTTCACGGGTAAACAGTTGCGCGCCCAGCGTCGCCTCCATGGACGCCATGGCCTGGCTGGCGGCGGACTGCGTCATGCCCACCTGTTCGGCAGCCGCCGTGATGCTGCCGTGGTCGGCGACGGCCACCAGCAGGCGCCAGTGCATCAGGTTCATCATGGCAGTAGCTGTCCTTATGGATGGGGTTTGCAGGTTTAATTTTACGCACGGTGCCACGCCCGCGAGACTGGCGCAAACCCAACGGAGTCGCCTTTGATGAAACTGTATTTTTCCCCCAACGCCTGTTCGCTCGCCCCGCATATCGTGCTGCGCGAATTGGCGCTGCCGTTCGAGCTGGTGCAGGTGAACAACCAGGCTAAAACCTTCGGCGACGGCGAAGACTTCCTGCAGATCAACCCCAAGGGCTACGTGGCGGCGCTGCAACTGGACAACGGCGATGTGCTGACCGAAGCCAGTGCCATCCTGCAATACCTGGCCGACCTCAAACCCGCCGCCCTGCTCGCCCCGGCCAATGGCAGTTGGCAACGCGTGCGGTTGCAGGAATGGCTGAACTTTATCGCCAGCGAGATTCATGGCGGGTTGGCGATTTTCTTCAACCCGGCCATTCAAGGCGAAGTGCGGGCGATGTTTGTGGCCACGCTGTTCAAGCGCTTTGCGATTCTGGTGCAGACACTGGAGCGTCAGGATTACCTGCTGGGCGAGCAGTATTCGGTGGCGGACGTGTATTTGTTTGTGGTGCTGCGTTGGGCGGGTGTCCACGCTATTGATTTGCAACAGTGGCCGGCGTTGGCGGCGTTTCAACACAGAGTGGGTGAGCGCCAGGCTGTGATCGAGGCCTTGGCTGCCGAAAATCCATGACCTGAAATGCAATCAACCCTGTGGGAGCGGGCTTGCTCGCGAATGCGGTGGGTCAGTCAGCACATGCATCAGCTGATACACCGCCTTCGCGAGCAAGCCCGCTCCCACAGTTGGTGTGCTTCGTTTCAAAGAAAGGGTTTCAAGCTGCCATTGGTGATGAACGCACTCAACGCCAGCACATCCACCGAGCCCGACCGGTCCTGATCCAGATGCGCCACTTGGCTGCGCACCGCGTCATGGACCCGCCGCGTGCCCTGCCCCAATCGCGATACACCACGCAGGTCTACCGGCGGGTCTTGTCGACCACCGCCAGCGCCTGCCCGGCGTAGTCTTCCACCCGATCGGCCACCGGCGTGTCCACCGCGGCACCGAGCCCGGTGGTTACGCCATAAATCGGCGTGCCCTCGGCCGCCAGTTTCAGCAGCAGGCGGTGGCCTTCGTCGATCCGTTGGCGCGCTTGCGCGCTGAACTGCGCCGGTGTGTCGTGCCGGGCAATGGCGAGCAGATCTGCCAACGCCAGGCCTTGGGGATCGAAGCTGATCATGCCCAGCGCAGCCGCTGGCCGATGCCCAATCGCTGGGCTTTTTCCAGCAGTGCATGGCCCAGGGCGATGTCGCTGAGGCTCAGGCCACGGTGCCAGAACAGGATGGTTTCTTCCGGGTTTTCACGGCCGGTTTTCAAGCCGGCGACAATCTGCCCAAGCTCGGCGTGCAGGGTGTCGGCACTGAGTTTGCCGGCATCGACATGCGCGCGCAGTGCGCCAAACATCCCGCCTTTGCACTGGCCCCAATCGTCCACCACCAATTTGCTCATGATGTCGGTCAGCGACAATTGCACCGCGCTCATGGTGCCGTAGGGCACGACGAAGGCGCCGGGTTTGATCCAGTCGGTGCGCAACAACGGCTCGGGCTGATCCAGGCGCGAGGCCTCGACCACGATGTCGGCGCCACGCACGGCGGACTCCCAGTCGTCGGTGACAATTACCGGCTTGCCCAAGTCCTGGCGCAGGCGTTGGGCGAAGGCTTCGCGGCTTTCGCTGCGGCGCGAATGCACGCGGATTTCCTCGAAATCGAACAGATGGTCGAGCAGCCGCACATTCCAATACGCGGTGCCGCGCGCGCCGATATGCGCCAGCACTTTGCTGTCGGGCCGGGCGAGGTATTTGGCGCCGATGGCGGTGACGGCGCCGGTGCGCATGTCAGTGATTGCCGAGGCGTCGAGGATGGCTTTGGGAATGCCGGTGGCCGGGTCCAGCAGGTTGAGGATCGCCAACTCCGACGGCAGGCCCTTGCGGTAGTTATCGACAAAGTCGCCCACCACCTTGACCCCGGCGTAACCGATGTCGCCGCCGAGCACGCCGCGCAACACGTTGAAGTGACCGTTGATGCCGCCGCCAGGAATCAGGTGAGTGCGCGGCTCGATCACCGCCTCGCCACGGCCCTGAAGCGCCAGGCTGGCCTGGATGGCAGTGAGGATTTCCTCGTTGGACAGGTTGAGCGCGTCGATGTCCAGGCCGTTGAGAAAGTCGATGTAGATCGGTTGCATGGTCTGCTCACTGATGGGAGGTTTTAGAGCTGGTTGTGCCGAGCGGGCTTTCTGTGGCAAGTGGGCCTCCTGTGGCGAGCGGGCTTGTTGTGGCGAGCGGGCTTGCCCCGCGTTGGGCTGCGAAGCGGCCCCATTCCAGACCTGCGCGCGTCCCCTGACATACTGCGGTGAATGGTTTTGGGGCTGCTGCGCAGCCCAACGCGGGGCAAGCCCGCTCGCCACAACAGCCCCGCTCGCCACGGGAAGCCCGGTCGCTCACAGGAGGCTTGCTGGCCGCAGGATTCAGGGGGCCTTGAACACGATCTGCTGCACATCGACCTTCTTCGGGATCAGGCCATTGGCAAAAAACAGGTCGGCAGTGCGTTGCTGGTTGGCGATGTCGACGGCTTCCAGCGGACGAATCGGCGCAGGTGAGCGGTGTTCGAAGTAGCTTTTAACCACCGCCGGTGGCAGGCCCAGGGTCTTGGCCATCAGCGCAATGCTTTGCTCGGGTTGGTCCAGGGACAGGCGCTGGGCCTTGGCCAGGGTGTTGATAATCGTGCCAACCGCTTGCGGGTGCTGCTTGGCAAACGGGCTGCTGACCACAAAGAAACTGCCCGCCGGGTTGAGGCCTTGGCCATCGCCCAGCACGCGGGCGGAACCGTCGACCACGGCCGCGGAGTAATACGGGTCCCACACTACCCAGGCGTCGACCTTGCCTTGTTCAAACGCGGCACGGCCATCGGACGGCGACAGGTACACCACGTCGACATCCTTCCACTGCAAACCGGCGCGCAGCAGGCTCTTGAGGAACAGGTTGTGTGCGCTGGAACCCTTGAGCAGCGCCACGCGCTTGCCCTTGAGCTCGGCCACGCTCTGAATTGTGCTGGCTTTGGGCACCAACACCGCTTCGGTCTTGCCCTCGTTCGGCTCGACTGCGAAGTACTGCAAATCAATGCCGGCGGCCTGGGCGAAGATCGGCGGGATGTCGCCGATGTTGCCGATGTCCAGGCTGCCGCCGTTCAGTGCTTCGATCAGCGGCGGGCCGCCAAGGAATTCGATCCATTGCACCTGGGTGCCGGGCAGCGCGTCTTCAAACAACTTGTGCTCGCGGGCCAGCACCATGCTCACCGAGCTTTTCTGGTAGCCGATGCGCAACGTGGAAGGTTCGGCGGCGAGCACATGGCTGGCCACCAGCGAAAGAACCACAACAGCGAGGGCTTTGAGCATCAGAGGGCTCCCTTGAGCTTGGCCGCGACATCCGCCGGCACCCATTGCTGCCAGACGTTCGGCTGCTCTTTGAGGAACGCCAGCGCGACCTGGCGTGGCTGTTCACGTTTCTCGCTCATCTGCGCAAGGATGCCGTTGAGCAGGTCGATCGGCAGGTCGACTTTTTCAAAGAACGTGACCAGTTGCGGGTACTGCGCCTTGAACGGCGCCGACACGCCAATCGCCAGGTGCGCCGGCATCGAACGGGTGCCGATGGGGTGCGGGTTATTGGCGTCGGCCAGGGTTTTCCAGGCCTCGGCGTTGAACGGCGGTTCTTCCAGTTTGATCAGCTTGAAACGCCCCAGCAGCGGGGTGGGCGACCAGTAGTAGAACAACACCGGTTTGCCGCGGCGGATCGACGACGCCACTTCGGCATCCAGCGCCGCGCCGGAGCCGGTGCGGAAGTTGACGAAGGTGTCAGTCAGGGCATACGCCTTGAGCTTCTGGCTGTTGACGATTTCCGAGGTCCAGCCGGTGGGGCTGTTGAGAAAGCGGCCTTTGCTTGGGTCTTCGGGGTCGCGGAACACGTCCTTGTAGCGCGCAAGATCAGCGACCGACTTGAGGTCCGGCGCCAGGGGTTTGATGCCGCGCTCGGCGTCGCCCTTGATCACGTATTCCGGCACCCACCAGCCTTCGGTGGCGCCTTTGACCGTGTCGCCCAGGCCGAACACTTTGCCTTCGCCTTCGGCCTTGACCCACGCCGGACTGCGCCCGGCCCACTCTTCGCCGATCACTTGAATGTCGTCCTTGGCCAGCGCGGCCTCCAGGCTCACGGTGCTGCCGGGCAAGGTGTCGGTGGGCAGGCCGTAGCCTTTTTCGACGATCAGGCGCAGCACTTCGGTGATCAGGCTGCCGCTTTCCCAGGTGATGTCGCCGAAGTGGATCGGTTTGACGGCGTCGGCGGCGTGGGCCGGGTGGGCCAGGACGGTCAGTGCCAGCAGCGAACCACCGAGCAGGTTTTTTAGTGTTTTCATGAGTAGCCTCTTGGAGATTCGATTCACAACGCATTCAAAGTGGGCAGGGTCACTGAGTGAAGCCTTCAGGCCGCATTGACGGTTACCCACAACCCGGTGCGGCGGGTGATGTGGATCGGCAAGGTGCGCGCCAGGGTGTCGAGGATTTGCTGCGGGTTGTCCAGCCGATAAAGGCCGCTGACGCGCAAGCCGGCGACTGACGGGTCCAGGCGCAACACGCCACGGTGATAGGGCCGCAACGCGTCGATGACTTCCGCCAACGGGCGGTCGCGCACTTGCAGCAAGCCATCGATCCACGCCGTGGCGCCGGCCGAACTGACCCGCACCGGGCCGAAGCCGGCACGGTCGAAATGCACTTCAAGGCCGGCAGCGAGTGGCAGGCAACGGTTGAGCGCGCGGGCCATGTAGTCGCTGACCGAGCGTTGGGAAATCCCCAGTTCGGCGGCGATCTCGGGATACGTCAGGCCATTGAGTTGCGACAGCAGGAACGTCGCCTTGACCTTGGCCGGCAAGCCGTCGAGCAACTGGTCGATGGCCTGCAAGGCTTCGAGCATGTGCGCCAGGTCTTCGGGAGACGGCGCGGTGCAGGCTTCGTCGTTGTCCAGGGCATCGAGATACGCGCGCTCCAGATCGCGCCGGCGCCACAGCTGGTACATCAGGCGCTGGGCGATGGTGGTGAGCAAGGCGCGGGGCTGGCGTATCGGCACCACGCCTGGCGAACTCAGCAGTTGGACGAAGGTGTCGGCGGCGATGTCTTCGGCGTGGGCACGCGAATCGAGATGGCGGTGCAAACGGCTGCACAGCCAGTCGTAATGACTGCGGAACAATCCGCCCACGTAATCGCTGTGAGAAGTGTCGGCGCCGGACATAGTGGCTCCATCTGAGTAGGTTGCGCGTTATGTCCGGTGTTCCGGTGGAGCGATCCTAGCAAGGCTGCTTATTCTTTAATAATATTTAAAAGGTATTTTTATATAACCTTATTGAAGCTTCGAATAACCCGCGTTGACCGCCTGTTGCTGGTAATCCAACAGCACGCGGTAGTCGTCTTCGCGGGCGGGCAGCACTTGCTGGATACCCAGCGTGTCGACCACCTGCGGTAAATCCTGCAACGCCAGGTTCATCGCCTCGCGGATCTGCGCCACGCGTTCATCGCTCAGCGTGAGCGGCCCGATGTAAGGCAAGGTCGGGCTCGGCGCGCTGCGGGTGACGATGCGCAGCCCCGCCACTTCCTGCGGGGCGAAACGCGCCAGGTAGTCGTAGGTGACGCTGTCGATGGCGGCGAGGTCGGCAAGGTTTTCGCGCAGCCAGCGCAGACTTTCACGGTGGGCGCCGCTGATGCCGACGCTGGCAAAGAAACGGCCGCCGCGCTGCAACGGCGCGAGGCGTTCGCGCAGCAGGTTCATGCCGCTGTTGGAGTCATGGCCGTTGATCACGCCACGGCTGTGGTAGAAGTCCGCCAGCGCGGTGCGCGGGTTGTCGTCGCGGGTGAGCAGCAGGCTGCAATGTGCGCCCTGGCTGCTGTGGGCCAACTCGTAGCGTGGGCGACCGATCACGCGCACCTGGCCGCGCAGTTGGGTCATCAGCGGATAGCCGCAGGTTTGCGTGACGAGCAGTTCGGGCGCCAGCCACAGGCCGTGCAGGTCGAGGTGGTCGGCGTTGCGGCGGCTCAGGTTCAGACGCTCGACTATCCGCGCCAACCACTGCTGGTTGGCGCGCTGCACCGCTTCGGGGGCGACGTACATCAGCAGTTCGGCGTAGTGATCACGCATGGGCGTCTCTCAGGCAAAAGGGTGCCGGGGGCTGTCGATGGCCTTGAGGCCGTGGCGGCTGATCAACTGGCCATAGCCCTGCACCACAAACCCGCCGCTGCGCGCCACCCATTGTTCGCGGCGGGCGCGGTAGACGGTGGGCAGCAAGTACCAGGGCAGTTTCGGCAAGTCATGGTGCACCAGGTGCAGGTTGTTGTTGAGGAACAGCCAGGTCCAGGGCCAGGCCGCTTCGTTGAGGACGGTGCGCTGTTCCGGCTGCCGGTGTGGACGGTGCTCATAGTAGGAACGGATCGACGCCAGCGACAAGGCCGGCACGCTGACCAGCAGCAGGTAATGCCACACCGGCAGTGCGCTGCAGTGGGCGATTAAGCTCAGCATCAATAGGGTCACCACGCCGTGAGCCAGCCACATCGGCCACACGTGGGGCAAGCGTTGAAGCTCATGACGCGCCAGTCGGCCAATTGCCAACGGCGCCGCGAGCAGGAACCGGCCGAGCACGGTTTTGGTCAACCAATGCACGCGGCGTTTGAGCAACGAGCTGTTGTCCCATTGCGACTGGTTGAGGTAGCGGCTTTCCGGGTCGATGCCCGGCAGCGTCAGGTCTTCATCGTTGTGGTGCAACAAATGGCTTTCGCGGTACAGCGTGTAGGGATACCACACGGCAAATGGCGCATAGCCGAGCAATTTGTTCACAAGAAGCGAGCGGGTGGGATGGCCGTGCAGTAATTCGTGTTGCACCGACAGCCACAGCGTCACCAACGGGATCAGCAGCAGGGTGCTCAGCCACAGGCCCAGCCATTGACTGGCGAGCATCACGGCGAACCAGCCTGTGTACACGCCGATCAGCAACAGCCAGGTCGGCCATTCGGTTCGGGCGGTAAAACGGTGCACCAGGGCTTCGATTTCCCGGCGCTGGGTCAGATCAAGGTAGTTGGCCATCGGCAGCTCAGAGCAGGTGTTTCCTGCTCTGTGCATTGAGGCTCGAAAATCTTGCAGACCGTTTGGTTCTAAGCTTGTAACTCAGTGACCGAACAGGCCTGTGTCGGACTTCTTGGCTTTTTTGTCGGCGCGTTTTTCATCGGCAGTTTTTGCCGGTTTCTTCTTCGCGGCTTTCTTTGAATCCATACCTTTGGCCATGATGCATGCTCAACTGAAGGGGATGTAACAGTGGGTATACCACCTATTGCCGGGCAGAAGGCGCTTATAATCCCCGGCCCTTGATATTGCTCGCTTGAAGACCATGCCCGAACTGCACCTCGAACCGCTGGCAGCGCCCCTGTGGCCGCTGCTCAACAAGTTTTACCGTAGCCATGATTCGTCGATGAAAGCCATCAAAGGTGGGCGTTTATGGGTGGCGCGTGACGGCGAAATCGTGGCTGGGTTGTGCCTGAGCCCGGTGGTGGGTGGGCAGTGGCTGACCGGGGTGTTTGTGGACCCCGCGTATCGCGGCAACGGGTTGGCGGCGCGGCTGATTCTGCAGGCTGTGGCCGAGGTGGAAGGCACAGTCTGGCTGCTGTGCCATCCGGATCTGGAAGGTGTGTACCAGCGCATGGGCTTCACTCAGGACACGGTGCTGCCACAATCGCTCAGCGAGCGGCTGGTGCGCTACAAACGCAATAAACCCATGATCGCCATGGGGCTTATAACCAAGGGTGAGGTGCACCTCGGATAATGTGTGATCGCCCGGCAGAGGGCCCATGCTAGCCTCGACGGCACAGTGGCCCCTTACAGGATGATCATGAAAACGACGCTTG
Source organism: Pseudomonas sp. HT11 (assembly GCF_044875395.1). Classification (NCBI taxonomy): domain Bacteria; kingdom Pseudomonadati; phylum Pseudomonadota; class Gammaproteobacteria; order Pseudomonadales; family Pseudomonadaceae; genus Pseudomonas; species Pseudomonas sp. HT11. The sequence continues at coordinate 4,931,283 of NZ_CP173217.1, forward strand.
CAGCTTTGTCCCTCACCGCCCTGCTCGTTCCAACGCTCAGCCAGGCAGCCGACGCACCGATTACCGCCAAGCAGTACGCCAGCGTGCTCGCCGGCAGCTGGCGCGACCCGGTCAACAGCGCGCGCGATGTTTACCGTCATCCGCAGCAAACGTTGGAATTCTTTGGCCTGGGCGCCCAGCAGACGGTGATCGAAATCACCCCGGGCGGCGGCTGGTACAGCGAGGTGCTGGCGCCGTTGCTCAAGGACCATGGGCATTACGTGGCCGCCGTGCAGGCTGCGAGCAGCAGTGCTTACGCCGCGACGTCCGAACAGAACCTGAAAAAGAAATTCGCCGCCGACCCTGCGCGTTATGCCAAGGCCGCGGTAGTCGAGTTCGATCCCAAGGCGCCGGTGTTCGGTAAGCCTGTTTCGGCCGATGCCGTACTGACCTTTCGCAATGTGCATAACTGGGTTGACGCGGGCACCGCGCCGGCCACCTTCAGCGCGTTCTACACGGTGCTCAAGCCCGGTGGGGTGCTGGGGGTGGAAGATCATCGGGCCAAGGACGGGGCGGATCTGGAAGCGATCAAGGACAGTGGTTACCTGACCACCGCGCAGGTGGTGAAGCTGGCAACGGACGCCGGGTTCAAGCTGGCGGGGCAAAGCGAGGTGAATGCCAACCCGAAGGACACCAAGGATTACCCCGGTGGGGTATGGACCTTGCCGCCGGCATTGAAGTTGGGTGAGCAGGACAAAGCCAGGTATGTGGCGATTGGCGAGTCGGATCGGATGACGTTGCGGTTTGTGAAACCGGCTAAATAACCAGCTCCGAACACAAAACCAAGGTGGGAGCTGGCTTGCCTGCGATGGCGGCGTGAGCGCCACAGTGATGTTGGCTGACCCACCGCCATCGCAGGCAAGCCAGCTCCCACATTTTTTATCTCAGTGCCTGAGTACTACTCGTCAGCCTTCGGATCCATGTCCGGAAACATCACTTCGATAAACCCGAACTTGCTGAAGTCGGTAATCCGCGAGGGATACAACCGGCCGATCAGGTGATCGCATTCATGCTGCACCACGCGCGCATGGAAACCCTCGGCGATGCGTGTGATCGGCTCGCCCTTAGGGTCGAAACCCTCGTAGCGAATCTGCTGATAACGGTCTACCGCACCACGCAGGCCGGGCACGGACAGGCAACCTTCATAGCCCTCTTCCACCACCGGGCTGAGCGGGGTGATCAACGGGTTGATCAGGATGGTCTGCGGCACCGGTGGCGCATCCGGGTAACGCTCGCTGGCCTCGAAACCAAAGATCACCAGTTGCAGATCGACGCCGATCTGCGGTGCGGCCAGGCCAACGCCGCCGACGTGCTCCATGGTCTGGAACATGTCGTCAATCAACTGCCAAAGCTCGGGGCTGTCGAACATTTCCGGCGGAACCGGCGGTGCAATACGCAGCAGGCGCTCATCGCCCATTTTCAGGATTTCACGGATCATCGATCAGGCTCAATGGGTGTGGGCTTGGAGTGGTCCCGGCCTAGGCCTGAGACGTGCTGTTTTTCATCCGTGTCAGAAACGTGTTCGGCGGGTTCATCGAACTCTTTTTCTCCCGGGTCCTTGCCTTCAGTCGACATGTGTTCGATCACGGCATTCATCTCCGCGCCCAGCAGCAGCACCGCGGCGGAAATATAGAAGTACAGGAGCAGGACGATGATCGCACCGATACTGCCATACATGGCGTTGTAGTCGGCGAAGGTTTTAACGTAGTAGCCAAAGCCCAGGGAAGCAACGATCCACACCACCACGGCGAGCACCGAGCCTGGCGTGATGAAGCGGAATTTCTGCTCCACATCGGGCATCACGTAATACATGAGGGCCACGGCGAACATCAGCAAAATCACGATCAGCGGCCAGCGCAGGATGGTCCACAAGGTCACAACGAATTCCTGCATGCCGATCTGCCCGGCGAGCCACTCCATCACCTGCGGGCCAAGCACCATCAAGGCGGCGGCGGCGAGCAGCATGCCGGCGATGCCGACGGTGTAGAACACCGAGAGCGGGAAGCGCTTCCAGATCGGACGGCCTTCGACCACATCGTAGGCGGCGTTCATCGCGCTCATCATCAGCCGTACACCGGCGGAGGCGGTCCACAGGGCGATCACGATACCCACGGAGAGCAAGCCACCCTTGGACTGCTGCAACTGGTCGATCACCGGGTTGACCTGCTCCAGCGCCTGGGGCGGCAGCACCAGTTCCGATTGCATGCGCAGCCAGGTGAAGAAGTCCGGCAGGTGCAGGAAACCGATCAGGGCGATGAGGAACAGCAGGAAGGGAAACAACGAGAACAGCATCTGGTAGGCCAGTGCCGAGGCATAGGTGGGCATTTCGTCATCGACGAATTCCTTGACGGTGCGCACCAGCACCTTATGCAGGGGTAAACCTTGTAATACCGGAAAAATCATAGCGTCTCCTTTCGCCGCAAAAGGGTGAGGTCGTGGGCGACTCAGGGGCCGTTTTCTACATCAAAAGTAGCCTACTTGGCGACTTTGAAACAATTACCAGATTTTAGTTGCAGCATCTGACATAAAAACGGCCATCCGTGGATGGCCGTCGGGCTGCACGCATACAGCCAGCGATTCAGACTTACTTGGTGGCTTTTTTTACCGCATCTTTGGTGTCGCCCACCGCTTTCTGCACTTCGCCTTTCTTTTCTTGAACCACGCCTTCGGCGCGCAGCTTGTCGTTGCCAGTCACTTTGCCAACACCTTGCTTGACGTTGCCGACGGCTTCGTTAGCCAAACCTTTTGCCTTATCCGATGTGCTGCTCATGGTATTTCTCCTGGAACAATCGAGGTTTTTGGTCATTACGTAGAGATTGACCCGAGGCTGTTCGGCAGAGTTTCAATTATTTTTCGACCGGCATTTCATCGCCGCCTGCAGGTTTGGCTTTATGTTTTGTAGCCAACCCACGAGAATGCCCCGCACATTCAGGCTATAACGCTGAATAACAGATCCCGTAGGAAGGTTATGAAACTCAATAAAGCACAGGCTATCGCCCGCAGAAACCAGGAACTGGGCGGTGCCGTACTCGGCCTCAACAACTGCCACTTCACCGACCTGGACCGCAAACGCAACATCTGGTGGTTCGACCTGCCGGTAGGCCGTATTGCCGTGGGCCAGTACGAGTGGATTCACCTGTTGATGCACAACGCCGAGTCCGACCAGTTGCTGCACCTGAAGGTGCCGACAGCATTTTTGCGTGAAAAACTTGAAGGCCTGGTGGTGCGCAATGCAGGCAAGCGCAGCCCTGAGATCACTCTGGAGCTGAGCGCGGACAAGGACTCGTTCCTCACCGATGTGCGCCCGGCGGGTGCGGGTGTGAGCTTCGCGCAGTTTGCGGTGTAAGCACTCGGTGAAACAGTGTGGGAGCTGGCTTGCCTGCGATAGCGGTAGGTCAGTCACATTACATTGACAGTTACGCCGCTATCGCAGGCAAGCCAGCTCCCACAGGGATAGTGTTTCGCCAGCAACAGGCCATAAAAAAACCCCGCAATTGCGGGGTTTTTTATTGGGTTACTTTTTCAGGCCGAGCTTCTTCAGCTCTTCATCACGCAACTCACGTCGCAGGATCTTGCCCACGTTGGTGGTCGGCAACGCATCACGGAACTCAACGGCCTTGGGCACCTTGTAGCCGGTGACATTGGCGCGCATGTGCTCCATCACCTGGTCTTTGGTCAGGGTGGCACCGGGCTTGACCACGATGAAGATCTTGATGTGCTCACCGGATTTTTCATCCGGCACGCCGATGGCCGCGCACTGCAGCACGCCCGGCAAGGTTGCCAGCACGTCTTCCAGCTCGTTGGGATAGACGTTGAAGCCGGAGACCAGAATCATGTCTTTCTTGCGGTCGACGATGCGCATGTAGCCGTCAGGCTGGATGATCGCGATGTCACCGGTCTTCAACCAGCCTTCGCTGTCGAGGATTTCGGCGGTGGCGTCTTCGCGCTGCCAGTAGCCCTTCATCACTTGCGGGCCTTTGACGCACAGTTCGCCGATTTCACCGAGGGCCAGCTCGACGCCGTCATCGGTGATAACTTTGCACACGGTCGATGGCACCGGAATGCCGATGGTGCCGATCTGAATGTTCTGAATCGGATTGACCGTCGCCACCGGGCTGGTTTCGGTCATGCCGTAGCCTTCGCAGATGTTGCAACCGGTCACGTCTTTCCAACGTTCGGCCGCAGCCAGTTGCAGCGCCATGCCGCCGGACAGGGTGACTTTCAGCGCAGAGAAGTCCAGCTTGCGGAAGCCTTCGTTGTTGCACAGCGCCACGAACAACGTGTTGAGGCCGACAAAGCCGCTGAACTTCCACTTCGACAGTTCCTTGACCATCGCCGGCAAGTCGCGCGGGTTGCTGATCAGGATGTTGTGGTTGCCGATCAGCATCATCGCCATGCAATGAAAGGTGAAGGCATAGATGTGGTACAGCGGCAGCGGCGTGATCAGGATTTCGCAACCTTCGTTGAGGTTGGAGCCCATCAGCGCTTTGCACTGCAGCATGTTGGCGACCAGGTTGCGGTGGGTGAGCATCGCGCCCTTGGCCACGCCGGTGGTGCCGCCGGTGTATTGCAGCACGGCAACATCGCTGCTGGCCGGGCTGGCATCATTGACCGCTTGGCCGTGCCCCTTGGCCAGCACGTCGTTGAACTTGATCGCCTTGGGCAAGTGATAGGCCGGGACCATTTTCTTCACGTACTTGATGACGCTGTTGATCAGCAGGCGCTTGAACGGCGACAACAGGTCGGCGACTTCGGTGACGATCACGTGTTTGACGGCGGTCTTGGGCACGACTTTTTCAGCCAGGTGCGCCATGTTCGCCAGGCAGACCAGGGCCTTGGCCCCGGAATCATTGAATTGGTGTTCCATTTCCCGCGCGGTATACAGCGGGTTGGTGTTGACCACGATCAGGCCGGCACGGATGGCGCCGAACACCGCAACCGGGTATTGCAGGACATTGGGCAGTTGCACGGCGATGCGATCGCCAGGCTTCAAGTCGGTATGTTGTTGCAGGTAAGCGGCGAAAGCACCGGACAATTCGTACAGTTCACCGTAGGTGATTGTTTTGCCCAGGTTGCTGAAAGCCGGCTTGTCGGCGAAGCGCTGGCAGGACTGTTTCAGTACCGCCTGAATATTTGGATACTCGTCTGGATTGATGTCTGCAGCAATCCCGGCGGGGTACTTATCCTTCCAAAAGTCTTCGTTCATGGAAGCCCACTCCTCAGCGACGCGAATTCATCATCGCATTTGATGCGATTATTATTGGTGTGTGTTTTTTTAAAGGTGAGTCTGGCGCTTTCAAGCAGGCCGAGAAGTCACAAAGCGCGCCGAGAGTAGCAGCTTTGCCAAGGGCCGCCTAGAGCCAAAAGGGGCCCCTACGGTCATAAACATGACTGTCCTACAATATTTGGTCACACTTTAAGCAGCGATGAAATATCCCAGCAAAAGGCTCTGGAATAGGGTTTTCAGGGCAGTAAATAACAATGGGGGAGGAGGCTTGCCGCCGATGGCGGTGTTTCAGCCAACACATCTGCTGACTGATACACCGCCATCGGGGGAAAGCCCCCTCCCACATTTTGAGTGGATTTCAAGCAGGGTCAGGCGATGTCGCGAAGCTCCCTGCGCAAAATCTTGCCTACCGGCGTCATCGGCAGCGAGTCGCGCAACACAATATGCTTGGGCACTTTGTACCCGGTGAAATTGGTCTTGCAGTACGCCTTCAGTTCTTCAAGGCTCACGCCTTGGGTACGCGCCACGACAAACAGCTTCACCGCCTCCCCGGTGCGGTCATCCGGCACGCCGATGACCGCGCAGTTGGCCACCGCCGGGTGGGCCATCACCACGTCTTCGATCTCGTTGGGGTAAACGTTGAAGCCCGAAACGATGATCAGGTCTTTCTTGCGATCAACAATGCTGACGAAGCCATCGTTGTCGATCACCGCAATGTCACCCGTCTTGAACCAACCGTCGGCGTCCAGCGCCTCGGCGGTAGCGGCCGGCTGCTGCCAGTAACCCTTCATCACCTGCGGGCCCTTGATGCACAGTTCGCCGCGCTCACCCAATGGCAGCTCGTGCCCGTCATCGTCGATCACCTTCATCGCTGTACCCGGCACTGGAATCCCCACCGTGCCCAGGCGCGATTGGCTGCCGTACGGGTTGGTGCTGGCCACGGGTGAGGTTTCAGTCAGGCCGTAGCCTTCGCCGATGGAACACCCGGTCACCGCCTTCCAGCGCTCGGCCGTGGCCTTGATCAGGGCGGTGCCGCCGGAGTTGGTGATCTTGAGGTGGGAGAAATCCAGGGTCTTGAAGTCGGGGTGGTCCAGCAGTGCCACAAACAGGGTGTTGAGCCCCAGCAGGCAGGAGAACCGCCACTTTTTCAGCTCTTTGATGAACCCGCCGATGTCGCGCGGGTTGGTGATCAGCACGTTGTGGTTGCCGGTCACCATCATGCACATGCAGTTCGCCGTGAAGGCATAGATGTGGTACAGCGGCAGCGGCGCGATCATCACCTCCTGCCCTTCCTTTACCAGCGGCTGGCCATCGTCGGTGACCTGGGACATGCACGCCCGGACCTGCTGCATATTCGCAACCAGGTTGCCGTGAGTGAGCATCGCGCCCTTGGCCAGGCCAGTGGTGCCGCCGGTGTATTGCAGCACGGCGATGTCATCCAGCGTGACCGGATGCCGGATCACCCCTTGCCCCGCGCCCATGCGCAACGCGCGTTTAAACGACACCGCCCGTGGCAGGTGGTAGGCCGGGACCATTTTCTTGACTTTGTCGACCACGGTGTTGATCAACCAGCCCTTGGCGGCCGGCATGAAGTCGCCCATTTTGGCTTCGATCAGGTAGTCGATCTCGGTGTCAGCGCACACCTCCTGCACCCTCGCACCAAACAGGTTGAGGTACACCAGCGCACGCACGCCGGCATCCTTGAACTGGTGACGCATCTCGCGCGGGGTGTACAACGGGTTGGTGTTGACCACGATCAGCCCGGCGCGCAGTGCGCCGAACACGGCAATCGGGTAATGCAGCACGTTGGGCAACTGCACCGCGATACGCTCGCCCGGCTTGAGGTCGGTGTGTTGCTGCAGGTAACCGGCGAACGCTGCACTCTGCCGCTCAAGCTCGGCGTAGGTCAGGGTGATGCCCATGTTGCTGAACGCCGGACGGTCGGCAAAGGCCTTGCAGGAACGTTCGAAGACTTCGATCACCGACTTGTACGTGGTGAGATCGATGTCGCTGGGAACGCCCGCGGCGCGTTTGTCATTCCAGAAATCAGGTTGCATTATTCTTGTCCTCTTACCTGAGTGTGTCCGACCGCTGCAGCGATAAAAAACGTGCTGCTATAAAAAGCGGAGCTTTGGGGACGTTAGCAGCTATGGCCAAACAGGCAAATACAGGAAAGAGCGTCATTAATTGCGTGAATCTTCCTACAAGGGCCTGCACTGATCAGACGCAAGCCCGAGGATGAGCTATACACTGCAACGACCCTGAGCAAAGGAAGCGCCATGAACCACAGCACCTTCTGGCTGACCGCGAATGACCGCAGCCGCCTGTACGTCAATCAATGGCTGCCGGAAGGCGAGACCCGGGCAATTATCATGCTGTCCCACGGCATGGCCGAGCACAGTGGTCGATATGCACGCCTGGCCCAAGCCCTGTGCGGTGCCGGTTACGGCCTGTATGCGCTGGACCAGCGCGGTCATGGCCGCACCGCCGATGAAGGCACGCTGGGGCTGTACGCCGAAAAGGACGGCTGGAACAAAGTGGTGGGCGACCTGGCCAGCCTCAACCAGCACATCGGCCAGCAGCAACCGGGGCTGCCCATTATTCTGCTGGGCCACAGCATGGGCAGCTACATCGCCCAGGCCTACCTGCTGCACCACAGCGCCAGCCTGAATGGCGCGATTCTCAGCGGTTCGAATTTCCAGCCGATTGCGCTGTACCGCGCGGCGGCGGTGATTGCTCGTATCGAACGGGCACGCCAGGGTTTGCGCGGGCGCAGTGCGCTGATCGAGTTCCTGTCGTTCGGCTCGTTCAATAAAGCCTTCAAGCCCAACCGAACGGCGTTTGATTGGCTCAGTCGCGACCCGGTCGAGGTCGACCAGTACATCACCGACCCGCTTTGCGGCTTTCGCTGCACCAACCAGTTGTGGATCGACCTGCTGGGCGGCTTGCAGCAAATCAGCAAAGCGTCCAATCTCGCGCAGATCGATCCGGGCCTGCCGATCCTGGTGATGGGCGGCGAATGTGATCCGGTGAGTGAAGGCAAGCGTCTCAAAAGCCTGGCCCATGCGTTGCGTGAGGCCGGCTGTCAGCACCTGCAATTGAATATCTACCCGCAGGCGCGTCATGAAGTGTTCAACGAAACCAACCGTGATGAAGTCACAGCGGATGTACTGGCGTGGTTGCAACAGGCTCTGACCTTGCGCAGGCCGACCCGCTGCGAATAATTTTTCGTTTAAAATCAAACGCTTAAAATCATACTGTTTAATTACCGATTAGCCACAGGATGCACCCCGAGATGACTCAGGTTACCAACACCCCGTACGAAGCCCTCGAAGTCGGTCAGACCGCCAGCTACAGCAAGACAGTCGAAGAGCGTGATATCCAGTTGTTTGCCGCGATGTCCGGCGACCACAACCCGGTGCACCTGGATGCCGAGTACGCCAAGGCGACCATGTTCAAGGAGCGTATCGCCCACGGCATGTTCAGCGGCGCCCTGATCAGCGCGGCCGTTGCCTGCGAGCTGCCCGGGCCGGGCACTATCTATATCGGCCAGCAGATGAGCTTCCAGAAGCCAGTGAAAATCGGCGACACCTTGACCGTGCGTCTGGAAATCCTCGAGAAGCTGCCCAAGTTTCGCGTGCGCATCGCCACTCGCGTGTTCAACCAGCGTGATGAGCTGGTAGTGGACGGTGAGGCGGAAATCCTCGCACCCCGCAAGCAGCAGGTGGTGACATTGACCGAACTGCCGCCGATCAGCATCGGCTGATGCCTGGGTATAAAAATCGCCCATAAAAAAGCCCCGCATCAGCGGGGCTTTTTCTAATCAGGCGCGACTCAAGACTGAGCGCGAGCCTGGTTACGCAGGGCTTTCACCTGGTCGTGGTTACGTTGGGCGCCATGGAACTGACGCTCAACCAGGTCACGAATACCCAGCAGGTTGTGCTTGTTGATCTTCTCGATCGCTTCTTTGTAAGCCTTCAGTGCGTGGTCTTCACCGCGCTCGGCTTCGTTCAGCACGGCTTCTTCGTCTTTGCCGGTAACCATCGATTTCACGTCGACCCAACCACGGTGCAGTGCGCCGGCAACCGAACCGGAATTTTCCGGATCGCCACCCAGGGCTTTCACAGCGGTTTGCAGCTCAGCGGCAGCGCTGGCGCAATCGGCGGCACGTTTCTGGAAGAGCGCTTTGAGCTCTGGGTGCTTGATGTCTTCAGCACAAGTTGCGAAGCCTTTCTGGCCGTCTTTGCTGGTCTCGATCAGGTCGTTAAGTACAGAGATCGATTCTTTGTTGATATCAGTCATTTTTCAATTCCTTGTGCGGGTTAAGAAACGTGTATTAATGATTGCAGCGCCCGTGCCAAGTTTTAAAAAACAACTTTTTCCTTATTTTTCAACAAGATAAAAATTATTGAACCATCTGTATGCGAGTTATTTGCATGATCTGTCATTTGGCCTTCATGCAGAATGCCTGTATTTTCCAAGGTCTCGACTTGAACGCTTGAAGACCATGAACCCCGAAAAACTTGAATTGCTGATCACCCGCGAAATGCCCTTCGGCAAATACAAGGGACGGATCATCGCCGACTTGCCCGGCCCCTACCTGAACTGGTTCGCCCGTGAGGGTTTCCCTCACGGCGAGTTGGGCGGCTTGCTGGCGTTGATGCAGGAAATCGACCACAACGGCCTGTCCGAACTATTGGAACCGCTGCGCGTAAAGCACGGCAAACCTGCCCCCCGCCACTGAGAGCCTCGCCATGCCAAGGAATGCAGATAACGAACGTCACTGGCAGGCCATTGCCCAGCGCTATGAGCTGGAACCTGGCCCGATCAATCTGGAAAACGGCTACTTCGGGCGTATGAGCCACGCGGTACGGGCGCAGTACCTGGAGCACGTCGCGTTTATCAACCGCAGCAACTCGCTGTATGTGCGCCAGCGCTTTGAGCAGGGTGAAAACGACGAGGTGCGCCGCCAACTGGCCGGACTGATCGACGCCGACCCGGAGTCGATTGCGTTCACCCGCAATGCCACAGAGGCTTTGCAGTCACTGATCCGCAACTACAACAACCTGCAACCGGGCGACCAAGTGCTGATCAGCGACCTGGAGTACGACACGGTCAAAGGCGCGATGCGCTGGCTGGCGGGCTATCGCGGTGTGGAGGTGATCGAGTTATCCCACCCTCACCCGGCCAGTTTCGACAGCCTGGTGCAGACTTATCGCACTGCGTTTGTGCAGTACCCGCGCCTCAAGTTGATGGCCCTGACCCACGTGACCCACCGCACCGGACTGGTAATGCCCGTCGAGGCGATTGCCAACGCCGCACGTGAGCACGGCGTGGATGTGATCCTCGATGGCGCCCACGCCCTGGGCCAGATCGAATTCAACCCCGCCCAACTGGGCATCCAGTTCGCCGGCTTCAATTTGCACAAATGGATCGGCGCGCCGCTGACCCTGGGCTTTCTGTACATCGCCCCGGAGCGCCTGGCCGATATCGACCCGGACATGGGCGAGTGTCATTACCCGGCCACCGATGTTCGCGCGCGTACGCCCTACAGCACGCCGAATTTCCCGGCGCTGATGACCTTGCCGCTGGTGCTGGAAGAGCACCGTGCACTGGGTGGCTCGGCGGCCAAGGGCGCACGGGTCAATTACCTGCGGGATCTGTGGGTGAACCCGGTGCGTCAGTTGCCGGACATCGAAGTGCTGACGCCGGATGACCCACGGCTGTATTGCGGGATCACGGGGTTCAAGTTCACCGGACGTGATCAGCAGGTGATGGCGGATCGGTTGCTCAAGGACTACGACCTGTTTACCACCACCCGTGTCGGCGCGGCCTTTGGCAGCTGCATTCGGGTGACGCCGGGGTTGGTGACTTCCGCGGCGGACATCGATGCCTTGGTCAAAGCAATAACCGAGCTAAGCGCGGACTGAAATGTGGGAGCGGGCTTGCTCGCGAATAGGCTGGGTCAGTCGACGAATAGGCCAACTGAGCCAGCGCATTCGCGAGCAAGCCCGCTCCCACATTGCTCAGCGTTAGATTTGAGGTTTTCTACAGGCAAAAAAAAGCGGCACACCGACCAAGTGCGCCGCAAAAATGCCGTTAAGCACAGCAACAACGATTCGGTAAATCAGCTCAATCCAGCAGCGCCAGCGCCTGTGCGGTGACTTCCTGGATGCGGGCCCAGTCGCCGTTCTTGATCCATTCCGGATCAAGCATCCAGCTACCGCCCACGCACATCACGTTTTTCAACGCCATGTAGTTTTTGATGTTGGCCGGGCCAACGCCGCCGGTTGGGCAGAATTTCACTTCGCCGAACGGACCACCCAGCGCCTTGATCGCAGCAACGCCGCCACTCACTTCTGCCGGGAACAGCTTGAAGCGGCGATAACCCAGGCCATAGCCTTCCATGATGCCGGAGGCATTGCTGATGCCTGGCAGCAACGGGATCGGGCTGTGCACCGAGGCTTCCAGCAGGTCACGGGTAATGCCTGGCGTGACGATAAACTGCGAGCCGGCCACTTCGGCGGCTTCGAGCATGTGACGGTCGAGCACGGTGCCGGCACCGGTGCACAATTCAGGGCGTTGCTCGCGCAGCACTTGAATCGCCTTGAGGCCGAACTCGGAACGCAAGGTCACTTCCAATGCGGTCAAACCGCCAGCTGCCAGGGCATCGGCCAGCGGCAGAATGTCCTGTTCGCGGGCGATGGTGATCACCGGCAGGATCCGCGCCTTGGCGCAGAGGCTGTCGATCAAGGCAACTTTATCCGCCATGGACACGGTCGGTTGAGGGCTTTTCATAGCGGCTGATCCTTGGCTCATGGGCACCAGTAAATCTCTAAAGTAGGTTGCAAAAACGCGCGTATCGGCATGGCAGCAACGTCATCACTGGCCAGCGCGGCGCTCAAGGTGGTCAATTTTGCGCTGCCGGAAATCGACAGCACGGTGTAGTGGGCCGTGGCCAGCAACGCGCGACTCATGGTCAGGCGCTGGTGCGGCACGGTCGGCGCAAGCATCGGCCAGCAACGGCGGGTACCGTCGGCCTTGAGTGCTTCAGCCAGGTTCGGGCTGTTGGGGAACAGCGACGCGGTGTGGCCGTCATCGCCCATGCCGAGTACCAGCACGTCGATGGCGGGCAACTCTGCCAACTGGCGATCGGCCAATTCGGCGGCATCTTCAAGCGTGGCGGCAACGTGATACAGGCTGAGGAACTTGGCCTTGGCCGCCGGACCTTGCAGCAAGTATTTCTTCAGCAGGCCGGCATTGCTGTCGGCGTGCTCCACCGGCACCCAACGTTCGTCGGCCAGCGTGATGGTGACCTTGGACCAGTCCAGCCCCTGTTTGGCCAGGTTCTGGAAAAACGCCACAGGGCTGCGGCCGCCAGACACCACCAGGGTCGCCTCGCCACGGGCACTGATGGCCGCGCGCAGTTGCTCGGCCACGTCATTGGCCAGGCCATCGGCCAGCAATACAGGCGTGCGGTACTCATGAGCAGTTACGCCCTGAGGCAGTTTCAATTCAGATATCGCCATACCATGACCTCCCATCCCGCGTGATCAGTGCAATTGAGCTCATCGGCCCCCAGGAGCCCGCCGCGTACGGCTTGGGCGCATCACCGGATTTTTTCCACCCGGCGATCAACTGGTCACACCACTTCCACGCGGCTTCGATTTCATCTTTGCGAACAAACAGGTTCTGATTGCCGCGCATCACTTCCAGCAACAACCGCTCGTAGGCATCCGGAATACGGGTGCTGCGATAGGTGTCGGAAAAATTCAGTTGCAGCGGGCCACTGCGCAGTTGCATGCCTTTGTCCAGGCCCTGCTCCTTGGTCATCACACGCAAGGAAATACCTTCGTCCGGTTGCAGGCGGATGATCAGTTTGTTGCTGATCTGCAGGCGCTGCTCGGGGGCGAAGATGTAGTGGGACGGTTCCTTGAAGTGGATGACGATCTGCGACAGCTTTTGCGGCATGCGCTTGCCGGTACGCAGGTAGAACGGCACCCCGGCCCAACGCCAGTTACGGATATCGGCACGCAGGGCGACAAACGTTTCGGTGTCGCTCTGGGTGTTGGAATTCTCTTCTTCCAGGTAACCCGGCACCGGCTTGCCGGCGCTGTAGCCGGCGATGTACTGGCCGCGCACCACTTGGGTGGTCAGGCCTTCCGGGCTGATCGGCGCCAGCGCCTTGAGCACCTTGACCTTCTCGTCACGGATGCTGTCGGCGGACAGGTCGGCCGGCGGGTCCATGGCGATCAGGCAAAGCAGTTGCAACAGGTGGTTCTGGATCATGTCGCGCAGCTGGCCGGCCTTGTCGAAGTAACCCCAGCGGCCTTCGATACCGACCTGCTCGGCCACGGTGATTTCCACGTGGGAAATGTAGTGCTGGTTCCACTGGGTTTCGAACAGGCTGTTGGCAAAACGCAACGCGATCAGGTTCTGGACCGTCTCTTTGCCCAGGTAGTGGTCGATACGGTAGGTGCGGTTTTCCGGGAAAAACTGCGCCACGGCGTCGTTGACCTTGCGCGAGGACTCCAGGTCCGAACCGATGGGTTTTTCAAGCACGACGCGGGTGTTTTCCGCCAGGCCGACCTTGGCCAGGTTTTCGCAGATCGCCCCGTAAACAGCCGCCGGGGTGGCGAAATAGGCGATCAAGCGTTGGTCGCTACCGACCTTCTCGGCCAGGCCGACGTAATCGTCGGCTTTCATGAAATCGACATGCACATAGGCCAGGCGCGCGAGGAAGCGTGTGGCCACGGCTTCATCAAGTTCCTTGCCGACGTACTTACGCAGTTCTTTCTCGATGTGGGCCATGTGCTGCTGTTCGGAGCCGGCCTCACGGGCCAGGGCCAGGATGCGCGTGTCGTCGTGCAGGAGGCCCGCGCCATCGAGTTGATAGAGAGCAGGAAATAACTTGCGCAGCGCCAGATCACCCAACGCGCCAAACAGGGCAAAGGTGCAGGGTTCTACGGTTATCGAAGGCATGATGTTTGTTCTTTTATCAAGTTAAGCTACAAATACCTTTTTTCAAGGCATCACTCAAGGAAAAATGTAGTAATAACCACAACATTTTCCCGAAATACGCATTCCGAGTGGTGGTGTTCAGCTACCCTCAGTAGGATAGGCCACCGCAAAGAACCACTCGTCGATTGGTTACCGCCCTTAATTTGCATCGTCGCCCGAAGGAAAGACTGAATGGACCGCGTGCGAAATCTTCTGGAACAGATCCGGAACCGCCTCGAAGAATTGAACAAGGCCGAGAAAAAAGTCGCCGAGGTTATCCTGCTCAACCCGCAGCAGGCGACCCGCTTCTCTATCGCCGCCCTCGCCCAAGCCGCCTCGGTCAGTGAACCGACGGTCAACCGTTTCTGCCGTTCGTTCGGCGTCAGCGGTTACCCTGAACTTAAATTGCAGCTGGCGCAAAGTTTGGCCAGTGGCGCGGCGTATGTCAGCCGCGCCGTGGAAGCCGATGATAACCCTGAGGCCTACACGCAGAAGATCTTTGGCAGCGCCATTGCCTCGCTGGACAGCGCCTGCCAGGCCCTGGACCCGGCCCTGATCAGCAAGGCCGTGGACCTGTTGATCCAGGCGCGGCAGATCCACTTCTTCGGCCTTGGCGCTTCGGCCCCGGTGGCCATGGATGCGCTGCACAAATTTTTTCGCTTCAACCTGGCCGTGACCGCGCATGCCGACGTGCTGATGCAGCGCATGATCGCGTCTGTGGCGCATACGGGCGAGCTGTTCGTGATTATTTCCTACACCGGGCGTACCCGTGAGTTGGTGGAAGTGG
Source organism: Pseudomonas sp. HT11 (assembly GCF_044875395.1). Classification (NCBI taxonomy): domain Bacteria; kingdom Pseudomonadati; phylum Pseudomonadota; class Gammaproteobacteria; order Pseudomonadales; family Pseudomonadaceae; genus Pseudomonas; species Pseudomonas sp. HT11. The sequence goes on from NZ_CP173217.1 coordinate 4,946,336, forward strand.
CGCGCATCGCCCGGGAAAACGGTGCGTCAGTGCTGGGCGTGACCGCCGAGAACTCGCCACTGGCCAAGGCCAGTACGGTAAGCCTGAACATTCCGCTGCCCGAAGACACGGACATCTACATGCCGATGACCTCGCGGATCATCCAGCTCACCGTGCTGGATGTACTGGCGACCGGCATGACCTTGCGCCGCGGGGTGGATTTCCAGCCGCATTTGCGCAAGATCAAAGAGAGCCTGAATGACAGCCGGTATCCGGTGGGGGATGAGTTCAACTAAGCCAGCCTGTGTGCTGGCTTCACTGGCCTCATCGGGGGCAAGCCCCCTCCCACAGTTTGATTTGTGAATACCTTCAAATGTGGGAGGGGGCTTGCCCCCGATGAGGCCATCAGCCGCACCACTAAGCCCCTGCCCTGGCCTGCAAACTCAAATGCGCCCTCTCCCCCGGTGCCAAGCTCGCACCGGCCATCGCCGACTCCACGCACACAAACCCTGACGCCTCGTTAAAGCTCACGCCCAACAACGGCCGGCTGCCCGGGTGCCACACCACGGTGTCGGCGCTGTCGCCGGTGTCGATGCACAATTCGCGCTGCCAGGCATGGTCCTTGAGGTGCAATTCGCCCTCGTGCTGGAACACCCGCTGGCACCCGCCATCCACGCGCAGCTCGCCTTCCTGCTGGCAAGCCTGGCGATTGAGCTGGTCGTAACCTTGCGCGCCATCAAGCCCAGACAGCGCTATCTCATCCACATGACCAATACGCCAATAGGCGTGCAAAGCATGGCTCAATTGGCACGGCAACTCGTCCTGATGCTCGGTGCACAGGCGCAGTTCCAGGGTTTCACCCAGGTGTGCATGCAGGTCGACCTGCCAGTCGCACAGCTGCAATTGCCAGTGCAGGCGCACACCGTCGTCGTCGGTGCTGCTGTCGAGCAGCTTCCAGTCGATCAGCCGCGCCCACCCATGGGAAGGCCACGCGTTTTCGCTCGGATGACGCCCATACCACGGCCAGCACACCGGCACGCCGCCTCGGATGGCGCCGACTTGCGGCCACTTGGCTGCGCACCACAGCCAGGGTTTCTGGCCACGCGGTTGAAAGTGCAGCAATTGCGCGCCCTGACGGCTGAACACTGCCTGGCACAACGGATGGTCGATGACCAACACGTCGCGCATCTGAAAGCGTTCCCAGGCGAACACCGGACGCTCGCGCAGGGATTTGAAAAAGCGTTGCAGCGGATGCTCATGCATGTGCCACGGTCCCGAAGTTCTTCACAGTGCAATCCAAAAAAAAGCGGATAGCCATGGCTATCCGCAAAATGCGCACAGAGAGAAGGAGCTTATCGCAACAGCGTTAGAACGTAGACTGAATTTTCAGGCCCGCTACTACCGCGTTGTCGACTTGTTTCACACCACCTGGGTTGGCGATGTATTGCAGGTTAGGACGCACGGTCAGCCAGTTGGTGACGTGGATGCCGTAGTTGAGTTCGACGTTGTACTCGGTGTTACGCAGCGGTGCGTAACCGGACTGGTCGTAGTCGGTGAAGCCACCGGCCGCGTTGAGCAACTCAGCGTTTTTCTTCACGTCACTGTTGGCATGGATGCGGGAAACACCGATACCGACGTCATCTTTGGTACGTGCGTCGAATGGCCCTTTATACACAAGCATCAGCGACTGGTAGTTGTCGACCAGGTTGGTGTCTTTGTCGTGGAAGGTCACGTTGGCCGCAATGTTCAGGCCGCGCGAAGCATCGCCATTGTGCGTGGTGAGTTGCTGTTGCAGAACGCCCCAGTAGCCGCTTTTGCTGCTGCGCACGCGGAACGCCGCACCGGTGGTGCCCGCATCGTTACCGTTGACGTCTTCACGTACGTCGGTAGCGTCAGCGGTGCTCTTGTAGTAACCCACACGGTATTCGCCCGGCAGGCCATTGACCTTCGGCGACCAGACCAATTCCACCGGCAATACGGTGCCCTTGGTGCCGCTGCCGCTGAGTTTGAAGCCGTTGCCGTGCTCCAGCTGCGATGGGTTCTGGTTGTACGCACCGATTTGCGCATACAGCTCAGGCGTGATGTTGTACTTCACGCGGATCGCTGCCTGGCTGACAGGCCAGTTGTACCAGGTGTTGACGTAGTTACCCACTTGCGAGCCGCAGAACGACAGGTTCTGGAAGTCGCACGGGAAGGTGTTGAAGTCTTCGCCTTCACCGAAGTAACCGAGCTTCACGTCCAACTTGTTGTCGAACATCTGGTGCTGAATCCAGAACTGGGTCAGACGCACCATGTGGCCTCGGCCATCAACTTCTTGAGACGAACTCAAGGTGCCGGCACGCGGGTCACCAATGCGGTCATTGGAGATGTTTGCGCCGTTCCGGTTGGTCAGTTGGATCTTGGCCTGGGTGTTATCCCAGCCCCACAGCTTTTGCAGATCCAGTGCTACGCCCAGACCGAACTGGTCAGCGTAACGGGCAGTTTTGTCGTTGTTGTAGCCACCGCTCAGGTTGCCACCGACTTCCCCAACGTAATCAGCCTTGATATCGATACCTTGCTCGATCAGCTTGGTACGCTCGCCGCCCCAATCGCCGGTCATCCACTTGGAATCGGCACTGAAAGCATCGTCCGCCATCGCACTGGCGGACAATACCAGGGCTGCTGCCGCTGACAGTTGGCAGATCAGCCGGGTGTTGTTGTGTTGCTTTTTCATCCCTACATCCTCGTCTTTATTGTTATTAAACTGTTTTTATCTAACGCGGGTTACTTTTTTTAACCAAAACAACAAGTTATCCATTCAGGCGCAACACTCAGCGTCCCTTGAATTGGGCCACATTATCCGCACGGTCCTGTGCTGGCAATGAAGCGGCAGTGCCCAGGCGCTCGCCGGTGTTGGCGTCAAACAGCAGCACCTTGGCTGGATCGAATTGCAGGGTCAGGGTCTCGCCCACCTGCGGCGCCACGTCGGGCGCCAGGCGGCAGCAGACCTTGGTGTCGTTCAGTTGCACGAACACCAGGGTGTCCGGACCGGTCGGCTCGGTGACCTGGACTTCGGCACGAATGCTCGATGCGCTGTCGCCCTCGCCTGCCGCCAGCATGATCTGCTCCGGGCGCAGGCCCAGGATCACGTCGCGGTCTTCGAGGCCGGCGTCCGACACGTTAAGCGCCAGCTCGCAGCGCGCCTGGCCGCTGTCGAGCAGCGCCACCAGACGACCGTCCTTGCGTTGCAGGCGCAGCGGCACGAAGTTCATCGGCGGCGAACCAATGAAGCTCGCCACAAATTGGTTGGCCGGGTTGTTGTAGATCTCTTTTGGCGTGCCGAACTGCTGGATGATGCCGTCCTTCATCACCGCCACTTTGTCGCCCAGGGTCATCGCTTCGATCTGATCGTGGGTGACGTAGACGGTGGTGGTTTTCAGACGCTGGTGCATCAGTTTCATTTCGGTGCGCATCTCGACGCGCAGCTTGGCGTCGAGGTTGGACAGCGGTTCGTCGAACAGATAGATCTTCGGCCGACGTGCCAGGGCACGGCCCATGGCCACACGCTGTTGCTGGCCACCGGACAGTTGTCCCGGTTTACGGTTGAGCAAGTGTTCGATCTGCAGCAGCTTGGCCACGCGCGCCACTTCGGTGTCGATATCGGCCTGGCTCATTTTGCGAATCTTCAGGCCGAACTCGATGTTCTCGCGCACGCTCATGGTCGGGTACAGCGCGTAGGACTGGAACACCATGGCGATGTCGCGATCCTTGGGGCTCATGCCGCTGACGTCTTTATCACCGATCATGATCGCGCCGCCGGTGATGGTTTCAAGCCCGGCGATGCAGTTCATCAGCGTTGATTTACCGCAACCCGAAGGGCCGACCAGGATCAGGAATTCGCCTTCCCTGATCGACAGTTCGATGTTCTTCAAGGTGTCGGGCAGGCCGGCGCCATAGGTCTTGTTTACATTGCGAAGTTCAAGCGTAGCCATGATTACCCCTTGACCGCGCCGGCCGTGAGGCCGCGCACGAAATACTTGCCTGCGATCACATAGACCAGCAGGGTCGGCAGCCCGGCGATCATCGCCGCCGCCATATCCACGTTATATTCCTTGGCCCCGGTGCTGGTGTTGACCAGGTTGTTCAGCGCCACCGTGATGGGCTGCGAGTCGCCGCTGGAGAACACCACACCGAACAGGAAGTCGTTCCAGATCTGGGTGAACTGCCAGATCAGGCAGACCATGATGATCGGCGTCGACATCGGCAGAATGATCTGACGGAAGATGGTGAAAAAACCCGCACCGTCCAGCCGTGCCGCCTTGATCAGCGCATCCGGAATGCTCACGTAGTAGTTACGGAAGAACAGTGTAGTAAACGCCAACCCGTAGACCACGTGCACAAACACCAGGCCGGTGGTGGTGCTGGCCAGGCCCATTTTGCCGAGGGTGAACGAGGCCGGCAGCAGTACGGTCTGGAACGGCAGGAAGCAGCCGAACAACAGCAGGCCGAAGAACAACTGCGAGCCTTTGAAGCGCCAGAACGACAGCACGTAGCCGTTCAGCGCGCCGATGGCGGTGGAGATGAGTACGGCCGGAACGGTGATCTTGATCGAGTTCCAGAAGTAGCCATCTACAGTGGCCCAGGCCTTGACCCAGCCGATGCCGGTGACCACGGTCGGCCAGCTCAGCAGGTTGCCGGTGCTGATGTCTTCCGGGGTTTTGAAGCTGGTCAGCAGCATCACCACCAGCGGCACCAGGTACAGCAGCACCGCGAGGATCAGCACCGCGTAGATCGCGACGCGACTCAGGCTGATGGTCGGTTTGGAAGCGAGACTAGTCATTACGCTTGGTCCTCAGCTCGGAGTACAGGTAAGGCACGATGATCGCGAGGATCGCGCCGAGCATCAGGATTGCACTGGCCGAGCCCATGCCCATCTGGCCACGACTGAAGGTGAACGAGTACATGAACATCGCAGGCAGGTCGGAGGAGTAGCCCGGGCCGCCGGCGGTCATTGCCGCGACCAGGTCGAAGCTCTTGATGGCAATGTGCGCCAGGATCATTACCGCACTGAAGAACACCGGACGCAGGCTGGGCAGCACCACGCTCCAGTAGATGCGCGGCAGGCTCGCGCCGTCGATCTGCGCGGCACGGATGATCGACTGATCAACGCCGCGCAGGCCGGCGAGGAACATCGCCATGATGAAACCGGAGGCTTGCCACACGGCGGCAATCACCAGGCAGTACACGACGCGGTCGGGGTCGATCAGCCAGTCGAGACGGAAGCCTTCCCAGCCCCAGTCACGCAGAAGTTTGTCCAGGCCCATGCCCGGGTTGAGCAGCCATTTCCAGGCGGTACCGGTGACGATCATCGAGAGCGCCATCGGGTACAGGTAAATGGTGCGGATAAAACCTTCGCGGCGGATTTTCTGGTCGAGGAAGATCGCCAGGGTCACGCCAATCACCAGGGTGATACCGATAAACATCCCGCCAAAAACAGCCAGGTTCTTGCTCGCTACCCACCAGCGGTCGTTGTCGAACAACCGCGCGTATTGCGCAAGGCCGGCCCATTTGTAACTCGGCAGGAAGGTGGATGTGGTGAACGACAGCACGAACGTCCACAGGATGTAGCCATAAAAGCCCACCAGCACGATGAACATGCTGGGCGCCAGCACCAGTTTAGGGAGCCAGCGCTGCAGTGCATCGAACGGCGAGGCCTTGCTGAACACAGCAACAGAACTCATGGGAAAATCCAGTACAGGGAAAAAGGACTACAGGAACAAACCTTGTGAGGGGTCAGGGGGTTTCCCCTCACAAGGATCAGCCGTGCTAACCGTTACTTCGCAGACTTGATCGCAGCGCCGAGTTTCTTGGCGGTGTCGGCCGGGTCGGCTTTCGGGTCGTTGATGTAGTTGGTCACGACATCAAAGAACGCACCTTGCACGGCCAGGGTGGTGGCCATGTTGTGCGCCATGCTTGGCTGCAGGCCGCCCGTCTTGGCGTCAGCCAGGAAGTCTTTGGCAGCGGTCTGGGCGCAGGAGTCGAAACCGAGCTTGTCCATTTCGTTGAGCATGTCGGTGCGCACAGGGATCGAGCCCTTGTTGATGCTGAAGACTTTCTGGAAGTTTTCACCCAGCACGACTTTGGCGATGTCCTGCTGACCGGCAGCAGTGCCTTTGTCTTTCTGCTTGAACACCGCCAGGGAGTCGATGTTGTAGGTGAAGGCTTTGTCGGTGCCCGGGAAGGCTACGCACTCGTAATCCTTACCGGCGACTTTCTTGGCGGCGGTCCACTCGGACTTGGCCCAGTCACCCATGATCTGCATGCCGGCCTTGCCGTTGATGACCTTGCCTGCTTCCAGGTTCCAGTCCTGGCCTTTGCCGTCGACGTCCATGTAGGTCGCGACTTTCTTCAGCTCAGTCAGGGCCTTGACCATTTCAGGACCGGTCAGCGCGCCATTGTCCAGGTCAACCAGGGCTTTCTTGTAGCCGTCGGCACCCATCACCGACAGTACGACCGCTTCGAACACGGTGCTGTCCTGCCAAGGCTGGCCACCGTGGGCGAGCGGAATGAAGCCCGCGGCTTTGAGCTTGTCGCCGGCTGCGTAGAATTCTTCGAGGGTGGTCGGGTTCTTGGTGATACCGGCTTTCTTGAAGACTTCCGGGTTGATCCACAGCCAGTTGACGCGGTGGATGTTGACCGGTACGGCAACGTAGTTACCTTCGTACTTCACGGTATCGGAGACTTTCTTGTCGAGCAGGGAGTCCCACTTTTCTTCTTTGGCGACGTCTTTGAGCACGTCGGTGTCGAGCAAGCCAGTGGACGCCCATTCCTGGATGTCGGGGCCTTTGATCTGGGCAACGCCAGGCGGGTTGCCGGCAACTGCGCGGCTTTTCAGCACGGTCATGGCCGTGGCACCACCGCCGCCTGCGACAGCACCGTCTTTCCAGGTGAAGCCGTCTTTCTCAACTTGGGCCTTCAGGACATCTACAGCCGCTTTTTCACCGCCCGAGGTCCACCAATGCACAACTTCAACCGTCCCTTTCGAGTCGGCGGCAAATGCACTGAGGGGAAACAACGAGGCAATGGAAATAGCTACGGCGAGGCGATTAATCGCGTTCATCTGAGTACCTTTTCTTGTTGTTATGCATGCAAGTCTAGAGCTTGCGCTGCACGGAGTTTAAACAGGGATTTTCAAGGCGCAGGTAACAAAGGGACGTACAAATGTCACCATTTGGTGACATAACAACCCTGTGCCAAAGCGCTGGTCATGCTGGGTGACAAGGGTAGCGCAGGCAGCACCACCGCTTGCCAGGCGTGATAAAGGTCTGGCTTGCCGCCCCAAATCTTGCTGCTGGGCTGGTTGTGCGGACTCAGCTCGTGGTGCCAGCTGCCCTGGATACGGTCGATAAAGTAGTTTTCGCAAAACTCCCAAAACCGCCGATACCAGGTTTCGTAATGCAGCTCTGCGGTGCGTTTGAGCAACGCTTGGGCAGCGGCGCTGGCTTCGGCATGGGTCCAGTGCAGGCGCTCGCGCACCACCGGGCGGTGGTTCCAATCGAGCGTGTAGACAATGCCGGGCGCGCCGTCCACGGCCCAGGCGTATTCGCAGGCACTGGCGAACAAGCCCTTGGCATCGGTGACCAGCCAGTCCGGAGTCGTCAGCCCGGCTTGCAGGCGGGCGGCCTCCAGGTGCAGCAGCAGCCGCGCCCACTCAAAACCGTGGCCGGGGGTGATGCCATAAGGGCGAAAGCCGTCGGCGGGATTGTCTTCGTTGTAGCCCAGCAGCGGTTGCCACCGGGCGTCGAAATGCTCGATGACCATGAACTGGTTGCCGGCGGCGCAGGTGTGAATAACGCGCTCGACAATACGCAGTGCGCGGTCCAGCCAGCGCGTGTCTGCGGTGACATCGGCCAGCGCCAGAAACGCTTCGGTAGCGTGCATGTTGCTGTTGGCGCCGCGATAAGCCTCCACACCGGTCCAGTCCTGGGCAAAGGACTCGAGCATGGCGCCCTCCGCCTCGCTCCAAAAGAACTGGTCGATGATGTGCACGGCGTCGTTCAACAGATTCTGAGCACCGGGCGCGCCCACTGCCACCGCCGAACTCGCGGCGAGGGCAACGAAAGCATGCAGGTAAGCGGCCTTGCCACGGTTGCCATCGACGGCGTGGGCCGCGGCGAACCAACCGCCGTGCTCGCTATCACGCAATGGGCCACTCAGGGCCGCGACGCCGTGCGCCACCAGGTCGACATAACCGGGCAGGCCCATGGCGTGGGCCATGGCGAAGCTGTGGGTCATGCGGGCGGTGTTCATGGTTTCGGCGTGGGCATCGGCCGGCAATTGGCCTTGATCATCGAGGTTGCCAAAACCGTCAGGCAGGCGCGAGGCCTTGGCGAATGCCAGCAGGCGCTGGCCTTCGGTGGCGAGCCAGCTGTGATGGGCAGGTGCGTTCAGCCAACTACTGGCAGGCAGTGGTTGCATGGTCATGGGTGGCCCTTATTATTTTTTATGGGATGACCGGAGTCTAAACAAGGGTGACATGAGGGCAAGTAACGAAGGGGACTGGAAATGTCACCAGCCGGTGACAATCCAGACGCGAGCCCTGCGCCCAACTCTGGCCCCCATCTGATTGTGGGAGCTGGTTTGCCTGCGACAGCGGTGGGTCAGTTACAAAGCATGAGCTGGCAGACCGCTATCGCAGGCAAGCCAGCTCTCACAGTTTGAAACCGGCTCACACCGACTATCACTGCCCTCCTAGAGGCCTGACTTTCGCCGGCTCGTTGAGCTGTTGCTGCAGGTTCTGCACCTGGCTCTGCAACGTGGTGATGTTGCGCGTGGTCTGGATACGGAACACGTCGAACTCTTTATTGGTCGGCGCATCGCTGTTGGCGGGCTGGTTGTCCTGGGCGCTTTTGAGTACCACCAGGTCCTGCTCCAGGCGCGCAATCGCCGCGCTCGGGTTGCCCTGTTTTTTCAGGGCAGCCACGTCGGCAGACAGGTCTTTGATTTCGCTTTGCGCCGCCTTGAGCGTTGCCACCGCGTCGGTCAACGCCTGCACCTGGCCCTGTAACTTGGCATTCGCATTGGCCAGGTCGGTCGTGCTGGCGGTCATTTGCGCCAGGCGCTGGTCCAGCTCGCTCGCCTGGCCGGCAACGCCGACCTGCTGCTTGCCTTGCTCCTGCAACTGCGCTTCCAGCTGCTTGATTTGCAACTTGAGCGCTTCGCTGCCGTTGTTCACGTTGGCTTCGCTGGCGACCACCTTGCCGGATATGTCCTGCAAACGCCCCGCCGCTTCTTCACTGATGCGCGCAAAGCTTTCTTGCGTGGCAACCAACTGCTGGCCCATCAGGGAAATCTGCTGAAAGCTCCACCAGGCAAGGCCCGCAAAGGCGATCAGCAGCGCGCCCACCAGTGCCCACAACGGGCCGGTCGTGGCGCTCTTGACCTTGACCACCGGCGTATTGCGCGAGCGCACGGAGGTAGCAGGTGTCGGCTCGAAATCATCATCGTCCCCGATGTCTGCCCGCAGGCTGGGAACGTTGTCGAAATCGTCTTTAGCATCGTTACGCATGAATCAACCCTGAATCGGTGAGATGGCTACCTGAAAAGCCGAGCGACGGCAGTATAAACCGCGTTCGCGCCGCACTGATCGACCCGGAACCGCACATTCGGTTCCCGATGTATTGCCGCTTGTGAACCTACTTGAGCCCCGGATCCTGAGCTTTCCACCAACTGCAGAATTCGTCGAGGGCGGTCCACAGGCTGACCTTGGGCTCGTAGTCGAGATAATGCCTCGCGCGGCTGATGTCGAGGGTGAAATCTTTGTTCATCACCTGCATGCCCAGGCGCGACAACGCTGGCTCCGGACGCCCCGGCCACATCGCGCAGAATGCCTCGTTCAACGCCGCCACGCTGTAGGACAAGCCGTAAGACCGATAACGCGTGACCTGCGGCATGTCCATCTGGCGCATCACGTAGTTGACCACGTCCCACACCGGCACAGGCGCGCCGTTGCTGATGTTGTAGGCCTTGCCCAGCGCCGAGCCGGTCGCCAGCAAACTGCTGAGCAACGCTTCGTTGAGGTTGTGCACGCTGGTGAAATCGACCTTGTTCAGGCCATCGCCGACGATGGCCAGGCGGTTCTTGCGCTGCATTTTCAACAGGCGCGGAAAAATGCTCATGTCACCGGCCCCCGTGACAAAGCGCGGGCGCAAGGCCAGCACTTCCAGGCCGAACTCCTGGGCGCCGAACACCTTCTGTTCCGCCAGGTATTTGGTAGCGGCATACGGGTGCTTGAAGCGCTTTGGCACTTGCTCTTCGGTCAGCCCCAGATGATCACGCCCGTCGAAGTAGATCGACGGCGACGACAGGTGCACCAGCCGGCCGACGCGCTGCTTGAGGCAGGCTTCGACGACGTTTTCAGTGACCAGCACATTGCCTTGATGGAAGTCCTGATACTTGCCCCACAGCCCGACGGCGCCGGCGCAATGCACCACGGCTTCGACGTCTCGGCACAGATCGCGCACAAGGTCGGCATCATTCAAATCACCCTGGATAAACTCGGCACCGCGCCGTATCAGGTGTTCCACACCTTCGGCGCGCCGCCCGTTGACCCGCACGTCCAGGCCTTGCTCCAGAGCGAACCGCGCAAAGCGCCCGCCGATGAAGCCGCTTGCGCCGGTGACCAGAATCTTCATGTAGCCTCCTACGGATGCAGCTGCCAGCGTCAAGCTTCAAGCCACAAGTTAAAAACGATCCGCAAGCTTTTCTCTTGCAGCTTGCAGCTTGACGCTTGTTACTGCTGATAGGGCACCAACCATTGGCCACATGCCTGGGCCAAATGGTCGGTCAACAAGCCCAACAGTTGCCCGCCACTGCGCCAATGATGCCAGTACAACGGCACGTCAATGGGCTTATCTGGCAACAACTCGACCAATACGCCGGTTTGCAGTTGGTCGCGCACCTGTAATTCGGGTACCAGCCCCCAGCCCAGGCCGGCTTCGGTCAAACGGATAAAGCCTTCGGACGACGGGCATAGATGGTGCTCGAAACCGCCATCTACTCCCAGGGACGCCAGGTAACGGTGTTGCAGGAAATCATCCGGACCGAACACCAGCGCCGGTGTTCGCGCCAGTTGATCGGCGCGCACGCCCTCAGGGAAATGCCGCGCAATAAACGCAGGGCTGGCCAACGCGCGATAACGCATGGCGCCGAGCAACAGGCTGCGCGCCCCAGCCACGGGGCGCTCGCTGGCGCAAATACAGGCCGCCACTTCACCGGCGCGCATGCGCTTGAGGCCAACGGTCTGGTCTTCCACCACCAGGTCCAGCAGCAAATGCTGCTCGGCGCAAAAGTCGCTGACCGCCTCGGCCCACCAGGTGGCAAGGCTGTCGGCATTCAGCGCGATGCGCAAACGCTCGGGCATGCCCTCCTCGTCCAGCGCCGGCACCTGGCTTTGCAGGTCGCGCTCCAGCAAGCGCACTTGTTGCACGTGGTTGAGCAGGCGCCGGCCGATGTCGGTGGGCGTCGGCGGCGAGGCCCGCACCAACACCGGCTGACCGATGCGCGCCTCAAGCAACTTGATGCGTTGAGAAATCGCCGACTGCGAAAGCCCCAGCACCTGGGCGCCGCGTTCAAAGCCGGCCTGTTCCACCACCGCGGCCAATGCGGACAGCAATTTATAGTCGAACATCAGTTTCTCTAATGAGCGATCAGCAATATTGGTTTTTCTTATACAACGTAGCCCGTGAGAATGACCAGCATTGCTTCTTTCTCTATCAAGGAATTCTCACATGGCCGGTGAAACCGCCCTGGCAACCCTGCTGCGCAGCATGAGCCCGCACCTCAATGACGGCGATTATGTGTTCTGCACCCTGCCCGATCAGCGCGTGCCGCAAGGGTGCGACGTGATCGGCAGCTTTCGCGAACAGGAAGGGCTGACGCTGATTCTAGAGCGCCAACAGGCAGAGCACGCCGGGCTGGCGTTTGACTATGTGGCTGCGTGGATCACCTTGAACGTGCACTCCGCCCTGGAAGCCGTGGGTTTAACCGCGGCCTTTGCCAGCGCGCTGGGCCAAGCCGGCATCAGCTGCAACGTGATCGCCGGTTACTACCACGACCACCTGTTTGTCGGCCGCAGCGATGCTGAGCGGGCCATGGATGTATTGCGCCAATTGGCAGCAAACGCGGAGTAACTCTTATGTGGCAAAGCTACGTGAACGGGCTGCTGGTGGCCCTCGGCCTGATCATGGCGATCGGCACCCAGAATGCGTTCGTGTTGGCGCAAAGCCTGCGCCGTGAACACCATTTGCCGGTGGCCGCGCTGTGCATCGTGTGCGATGCAATACTTGTAGCTGCCGGGGTATTCGGCCTGGCTACGGTGCTGGCGCAGAACCCGCTGCTGCTGGCAATCGCCCGCTGGGGTGGTGCGGCATTCCTGCTGTGGTATGGCACCCTGGCGCTGCGCCGGGCGTGTTCCAGGCAAAGTCTGGAACAAGGCGAAAACCTCAAGGTGCGTTCGCTGCGCGCGGTGTTACTCAGCGCCCTGGCGGTGACACTGCTCAACCCGCATGTGTACCTGGACACCGTGCTGTTGATTGGCTCGTTGGGCGCTCAACAAACTGAACCCGGCGCCTATGTAGCCGGTGCCGCCAGCGCGTCATTCCTGTGGTTTGCCACACTGGCATTGGGCGCTGCGTGGCTGGCACCCTGGCTCGCGCGCCCCGCTACATGGCGGCTGTTGGACTTTCTGGTGGCGGCGATGATGTTCAGCGTGGCGTATCAATTGATCAGTGCTTGATGAATATTCCAAAACGCTCTGGAACCTCTATCCCACACAGTTGTTGCGTGGTTTTGCCGCACCCCCGGTGCTATGATCCGGACCCTGCGCCGCAAAGAGTACAAACTCCCCGGCGCTTGTTTGGCCGCCCGTGATCGGCCTTGCGCTCACCGCAACTGACCTGATTAGGAGAATCATCATGGCTTTCGAATTGCCGCCGCTGCCCTACGCACACGATGCCCTGCAGCCGCACATTTCCAAGGAAACCTTGGAATACCACCACGACAAGCACCACAACACCTATGTCGTGAACCTGAACAACCTGGTGCCAGGCACCGAGTTCGAAGGCAAGACCCTGGAAGAAATCGTCAAGTCTTCTTCGGGCGGCATCTTCAACAACGCCGCTCAGGTCTGGAACCACACTTTCTACTGGAACTGCCTGGCGCCAAACGCCGGCGGCCAACCTACCGGCGCACTGGCTGAGGCTATCAACGCCGCTTTCGGTTCGTTCGACAAGTTCAAAGAAGAGTTCACCAAGACGTCCGTCGGCACCTTCGGTTCCGGTTGGGGCTGGCTGGTGAAAAAGGCTGACGGTTCCCTGGCCCTGGCCAGCACCATCGGCGCCGGCAACCCGCTGACCAGCGGCGACACCCCGCTGCTGACCTGCGACGTCTGGGAACACGCTTACTACATCGACTACCGCAACGTGCGTCCAAAGTATGTGGAAGCGTTCTGGAACCTGGTCAACTGGAAGTTCGTGGCTGAGCAGTTCGAAGGCAAGACCTTCACTGCCTAAGCAACGCTTGCGGTAAAGAGAGCCCGGCCATCGTGCCGGGCTTTTTTATGGGCAGTGAATTGTGCTCTGGTGGCTGGAACTCGGTGCGCGGATCTTGCCACGTAGACAGTGTGAGGAATTCGCCTCTCGTACCTGTCGGAGAAATTACTATGACCATCGGCGCAATAACATCCATGCTCCCTATGGTTGCCGGTTTGGCCCAAGAGGGCCTCAAAGCTGTGACCGAGCTCGCCAAAGCAGCCGGTCAAATGGCTCAGTCGCAATCTGGCAACAAGCAAGGTGAAGGTGATCAAAACAAGATTGCGCATGAAGACATGCACAACAAGGAACGTGTGAATTTTTCAAACAACGAATCCACCAACAGCACCGTCAACATCAACGTCGCGTAAAAAAGCGTCAGTTCCCAGCGCATCCGCTGCGCCCACGGGAATTGCTCAAGGCAGGCGGATCCATGTCCGCCTCGCCCCGGTGCCCCTCTCAAGTTCCTTGTCAAACCTGCCGATGCCCTAATGTTCCTTTGACTGCCATCACGAGATTGCCAATACTCATGGCATATTGAGGCCACCCGCATGGAACAAGGAATGCCCCTTTGAAGCTGGAACTCAAAAACAGCTTGTCGGTGAAGTTGCTACGGGTGGTGCTGCTGTCGGCATTGATCGTGGGCGTGGCGCTGAGCGTGGCGCAGATCGTTTTCGATGCCTACAAGACGCGCCAGGCCGTGGCCGGCGATGCCCAGCGCATCCTCGACATGTTTCGCGACCCCTCCACACAGGCCGTCTACAGCCTGGACCGCGAGATGGGCATGCAGGTAATCGAAGGCCTGTTTCAGGACGATGCCGTGCGCATGGCCTCCATCGGCCATCCCAACGAAACCATGCTCGCGGAAAAAAGCCGCGCATTACAGCAATCGCCCACCCGCTGGCTGACCGACCTGATTCTTGGCCAGGAGCGCACCTTCACCACCTCATTGGTCGGCAAAGGCCCCTACAGCGAGTATTACGGTGACCTGAGCATCACCCTGGACACGGCTACCTATGGCAAAGGTTTTCTGGTCAGCTCGGTGATCATCTTTATTTCCGGCGTACTGCGCGCGCTGGCCATGGGGCTGGTGTTGTACCTGGTTTATCACTGGCTGCTGACCAAGCCGTTGTCACGGATTATCGAGCACCTGACGTCGATCAACCCGGACCGGCCCAGCGAACACAAGATCCCCCAAATCAAGGGCCACGAACGCAACGAGCTGGGGCTGTGGATCAACACCGCCAACGAGTTGCTCGAATCCATCGAACGCAATACTCACCTGCGGCACGAGGCAGAATCGAGCCTGCTGCGCATGGCCCAATACGACTTCCTCACCGGCCTGCCCAATCGCCAGAAACTGCAGGAGCAACTGGACAAGATCCTGATCGACGCCGGCCGCCGACAGCGCCGCGTTGCGGTGTTGTGCGTAGGCCTGGATGACTTCAAAAGCGTCAACGAACAGTTCACTTATCAGGCCGGTGACAAACTGCTGCTGGCCCTGGCCGATCGCTTGCGCGCCCACAGTGGCCGCCTCGGCGCCCTGGCCCGGCTGGGCGGCGATCAGTTCGCGCTGGTGCAGGCGGATATCGACCAACCTTACGAAGCCGCCGAACTGGCACAAAGCATCCTGGATGACCTGGAAGCCGAATTTGCCCTCGAGCATGAGCAGATTCGCCTGCGCGCGACCATCGGTATCACGTTGTTCCCGGAAGACGGCGACAGCACCGAGAAGCTGCTGCAAAAAGCCGAACAGACCATGACCCTGGCCAAGAGCCGCTCGCGCAACCGCTATCAGTTCTATATCGCCAGCGTCGACAGTGAAATGCGCCGGCGCCGCGAGCTGGAAAAAGACCTGCGCGACGCCCTCAGCCGCGACCAGTTTCACCTGGTCTACCAACCGCAGATCAGCTACCGCGACCACCGCGTGGTGGGCGTGGAAGCCTTGATCCGCTGGCAGCATCCGGAACACGGCCTGGTGCCGCCCGATTTGTTCATCCCGTTGGCCGAACAGAACGGCACCATTATTCCAATTGGCGAATGGGTACTCGACCAGGCCTGCCGGCAATTGCGCGAATGGCATGACCTGGGCTTCACCACCCTGCGCATGGCGGTCAACCTGTCCACCGTGCAGTTGCACCACACCGAGCTGCCGCGGGTGGTCAACAACCTCATGCAGATTTACCGCCTGCCGCCGCGCAGCCTTGAACTGGAAGTGACCGAGACCGGCCTGATGGAAGACATCAGCACCGCCGCCCAGCACTTGCTGAGCCTGCGCCGTTCCGGGGCGCTGATCGCGATTGATGACTTCGGCACCGGCTATTCGTCCCTCAGCTACCTGAAAAGCCTGCCGCTGGACAAGATCAAGATCGACAAGAGCTTCGTCCAGGACCTGCTCGATGACGACGACGACGCAACCATCGTGCGCGCCATTATCCAACTGGGCAAAAGCCTGGGCATGCAGGTGATCGCCGAAGGCGTGGAAACCGCCGAACAGGAGGCCTACATCATTTCCGAGGGGTGCCACGAGGGCCAGGGCTATCACTACAGCAAACCGCTGCCGGCCCGGGAGTTGGCGGCGTATCTGAAACAGTCCGAGCGCGACAACGCGGCGATTCTCTGAACGCTGAAAACAATACTAAATATTTCCCTCGTATAAACCTTTACACAAAATGCAAATCTTTCGCATTATGTCGCAGTTTTTGCGCTCCCCGCGCGCCCCATCAACAACCGAAGCAGGATGTTCGCCATGATTCGTATGCCCCTGGCCACCGCCAGTCTGCTGGCCATTGCCATTTCTCTCGCCGGTTGCGGCGAAGGTAAAGACAAGGCCGCCGCGCCCCAAGCGCCGACCCCGGCTGCCAGCACCACCGCTCCAGCGGCTGCCACCCCGGCAGGCCAGGTCGACGAAGCGGCCGCCAAGGCCGTGGTCGCGCACTACGCTGACATGGTGTTCGCGGTGTACAGCGATGCCGAATCCACCGCAAAAACCCTGCAAACCGCAATCGACACCTTCCTCGCCAACCCGAACGACGACACCCTCAAAGCGGCCCGTACCGCCTGGATCGCCGCGCGCGTACCGTACCTGCAGAGTGAAGTGTTCCGCTTCGGCAACACCATCATCGACGACTGGGAAGGCCAAGTTAACGCCTGGCCGCTGGACGAAGGCCTGATCGACTACGTCGACAAATCCTACGAGCACGCCCTGGGTAACCCAGGCGCCAACGCCAACATCATCGCCAACACCGAGATCCAGGTGGGCGAAGACAAGGTCGACGTGAAAGAAATCACCCCGGAAAAACTCGCCAGCCTCAATGAGCTGGGCGGTTCCGAGGCCAACGTCGCCACCGGCTACCACGCCATCGAATTCCTGCTGTGGGGCCAGGACCTCAACGGCACCGGCCCAGGCGCGGGCAACCGCCCTGCGTCGGACTACATGACCGGTGACGGTGCCACCGGCGGCAACAACGAGCGTCGTCGCACCTACCTGCGCGCGGTGACTCAGTTGCTGGTCAGCGACCTGGAAGAAATGGTCGGCAACTGGAAACCCAACGTCGAAGACAACTACCGCGCCACCCTGGAGGCCGAACCGGCCACCGACGGCCTGCGCAAAATGTTGTTCGGCATGGGCAGCCTGTCCCTCGGCGAGCTGGCCGGTGAGCGCATGAAGGTGTCCCTGGAAGCCAACTCGCCGGAAGACGAGCAAGACTGCTTCAGCGACAACACCCACAACTCGCATTTCTACGACGCCAAGGGTATTCGTAACGTCTACCTGGGCGAGTACACCCGCACTGACGGCACCAAGATGACGGGGCCGAGCTTGTCGTCCCTGGTGGCCAAAGCTGATCCGGCCGCCGACACCGCGCTCAAGGCTGACCTGGCGTCGACCGAAGCGAAGATCCAGGTCATGGTTGACCACGCCAACAAGGGCGAGCACTACGACCAACTGATCGCCGCGGGTAACGACGCGGGCAACCAGATCGTGCGCGACGCCATCGCCGCGCTGGTCAAACAGACCGGTTCGATAGAGGCCGCGGCGGGCAAGCTGGGTATCAGCGACTTGAACCCGGATAACGCTGATCACGAGTTCTGATCCGCGCCGCGTTGAATGAGGCGACCTTCGGGTCGCCTTTTTTATGCCCGCTCCCGACCACCCCATAACCCTGTGGGAGCTGGCTTGCCTGCGATGGCGGTGGGTCAGGCAACGCAGTGGCTGAAAGATACATCGCCATCGCAGGCAAGCCAGCTCCCACATGTGTGAACCGAGTCGCCTCGGACAGCCCGGTTTACAAGCCCTGCACCGCGGGTAGAATGGCGCCACTCTCCCAACACCCGAGCTTTCTTCATGGCGTTGCCGACCTTACGCATCATCGGTTTCATCATCGGCATCTTCCTGATCACCCTCGCGATCGCCATGGTCATCCCGATGGCCACCCTGGTGATTTTCGAACGCACCAGCGACCTGCCCTCGTTCCTGTGGGCCAGCCTGATCACCTTTCTCGCTGGCCTGGCGCTGGTCATTCCTGGCCGCCCCGAACACGTGCACCTGCGCCCCCGAGACATGTACCTGCTGACCGTCAGCAGTTGGCTGGTGGTCTGCGTGTTCGCCGCGCTGCCGTTTTTACTGACCCAGCACATCAGCTATACCGACTCCTTCTTCGAAAGCATGTCGGGCATTACCGCCACCGGCTCCACCGTCTTGAGCGGGCTGGACAGCATGTCACCGGGCATCCTGATGTGGCGCTCGCTGCTGCACTGGCTTGGCGGCATCGGCTTTATCGGCATGGCGGTGGCGATCCTGCCACTGCTGCGCATTGGTGGCATGCGCCTGTTCCAGACCGAATCCTCGGATCGCTCTGAAAAAGTCATGCCGCGCTCGCACATGGTGGCGCGCCTGATTGTGGCCGCGTACGTGGGCATCACCATCCTCGGCAGCCTGGCGTTCTGGTGGGCCGGGATGGGGCTGTTTGATGCGATCAACCACGCGATGTCGGCCATTTCCACCGGCGGGTTTTCCACCTCCGATGAGTCCCTGGCCCACTGGAAACAACCGGCGGTGCACTGGGTCGCCGTGGTGGTGATGATCCTCGGCAGCTTGCCGTTCACCCTGTATGTCGCCACCTTGCGCGGCAACCGTCGGGCGCTGATCAAGGATCAACAGGTGCAAGGCTTGCTCGGGTTGCTGCTGGTGACCTGGCTGGTACTGGGCACCTGGTACTGGTGGACCACCGACCTGCCGTGGTTCGATGCGCTGCGTCATGTGGCGGTGAACGTCACGTCGGTGGTGACGACGACCGGTTTTGCACTCGGGGACTACAGCATCTGGGGCAACTTCTCACTGATGCTGTTCTTCTACCTGGGCTTTGTTGGCGGCTGCTCGGGCTCCACGGCGGGCGGGATCAAGATCTTCCGTTTCCAGGTCGCCTATATCCTGCTCAAGGCCAACCTGAACCAGCTGATTCACCCGCGCGCGGTGATCAAGCAGAAGTACAACGGCCACCGCCTCGACGAAGAGATCGTGCGTTCGATTCTGACCTTTTCGTTCTTCTTCGCCATCACCATCTGCGCCATTGCCCTGGCATTGTCGCTGCTGGGGCTGGACTGGATGACCGCATTGACTGGCGCGGCCAGCACCGTTTCCGGCGTGGGCCCGGGCCTGGGCGAAACCATCGGCCCGGCCGGTAACTTCGCCAGCCTGCCGGATGCGGCCAAGTGGATCCTGTCGTTCGGCATGCTGCTGGGCCGACTGGAGATCATTACAGTCTTTGTTCTGTGCATTCCGGCGTTTTGGCGGCACTGACCGTCGACGCTTCGAGCAGCCGCGCCCGGTATTCGCCGGGCGTGGCATCGAACCAACGGCGGAACGCGCGGAAAAAATTGCTCGGGTCGGCAAACCCCAACAGGTAGGCAATCTCCAGCAGGGTCATGCTGGGCTGCGCCAGGTACTGCTCAGCGAGTTCGCGGCGGGTGTCGTCGAGCAATGTCTGGAAACTGGTGCCCTCCTCCTGCAAGCGCCGCTGCAAGGTGCGCTGGGACAGGTGCAAGGTCTGGGCGACCACTTCGCGTTTGGGTTCGCCCTGGGGCAGCAGACGGCACAGCACTTGCCGCGCCTTGTGGGTCACGCGGCTCTCGGAAAAGCGCGCGAGGTATTCACCGGCAAACCGATCATGCAGCAACGCCATGGCTTCGTTCGCCGTGGGCAACGGCGCGTCCATGTCGGCCTGCTCAAAAATCAGCGCGTCATAAGGTGCATTGAATTCCAGGGGCGCATGGAAGGCTTGTTTGTAAGGCGTCAGGTCCGCCGGTTGATCGCCTTGCAGCACCACTTTGCGCGGTTGCAAAGTGCGGCCGGTCAGCCAGCCGCACAATGCCAACGCACTGGCCAGCGAGGCTTCGGCGCTCTGGCGGGTCGGTGGCAAGTGGTCGCCGTGCACTGTCAGAATCAGCGCGTAGCCTTCAGGTAAGAGTCGGAAGCTCAAGTCGGCGCTTTCGGCGATGATGCGCTGATAACGCACCAGGCGCATAAAGCCCTCGGCCAACGTGTTGCTGGACATCAGCGCATAACCGGCCACATGAAACGACGCCGGGCGAACGACCTTGCCCATGTTCAGGCCGATCGCCGGGTTGCCCGAGAGCTCAACTGCCCGTTGCCAAAGCCGCGTCATCGAGTCCTGAGGAAAACGCGCGTCAGGGTCACTGAGGGCGGCGTAGTCCAGGCCCAATTGCTTGAACAGCATACGGCAGTCCAGGCCGTCCATTTCCAACGCCTTGACTATCCCCATCGCCCAGCTTGCAGAAGTTGTTCGTTCGCTCATGGCGTCTTCTTAAAAAAGCAGGCTTAACGGCAGCCAGGAAGCCAAGGATACTAAAGTGGCATCTATTGTCACTGGCTGTTACCACTGATCACTCTAGACTCAAATAAGCTCCCCGCCGAACATCTGTTAGGCGGTACAACCACCCAAGGGCCGGCCAACGTGGAAAACGTCAAACAATTCAATAGCTTCGCCGAGTTCTATCCTTACTACCTGAGTGAACACGGCAATAGCACATGCCGGCGTTTGCACTTCATCGGCACCACACTGGTGATTGGCATCCTGGCGTACGCCATCGGCAAAGGTTCGGTGGGGCTGCTGCTGGCTTTGCCCATCGCCGGTTACAGCTTCGCCTGGATCGGCCACTTCTTCTTCGAAAAGAACCGCCCGGCGACGTTTCAACACCCGCTCTACAGCCTCTTGGGCGACTTTGTGATGTACCGCGACATGATCTTGGGCAAGGTCCCTTTTTAAACAGGGCGCCTTTTTGAACAGGGCGCCTTTTAAGGGGCGTCCTTGAAGGTGTGACCTCTTGTCACTTGCCTAAACAATGAAAATTCGTACATACGTCGACATAAAATTCTTTTTGTCATTTTCAGTGCTGTATCCTGCCAAGGCTTTTTGAGAGCGCGCAATCACACTGCGATTGATTAAACAGACCTTGCGAGGAGCGACGACGATGCACGAGATACCTAATCTCCCCTTCCCAAGCCTGCACCCAACAGAGCAGCCAACACCGCAGCAGGCCAGCGACAACCGGCCTGAGACCAAAGAAGCACAACCAGTCGACAGCAAAAGCCAGGACTGACGCCGTACCAGACCGTGTGGAAAGCGCACCTTTGAGCGCTTTCCACACTGCCTGAATCACCCCGAGATGCCCGCCATGACTGATACCCTCCCCGACACCCCTGACGCCGCTGTACTCGACGCAGCCCTGCAAATGATCGACGTGTGGAACCGCCTCAGCCCTGAAAAACAGGCGCTCCTGCTCAAGCGCTTCGGCACCCAGGAAAACGCCCTGGCCGCCCTGGTGACCACGCAAATGCTGACGCCTGCCAAACCCTGATCTGTCGGTAATCTGAAGTTTTTACGTTTTGCCGCCCCGCGAGGCGTAAGCGCCGGTATCATTAGCAGCCTATCTTTACCTGCTGCGACAGTGGACCTCTCCCATGCCAGATACCCAGCGCCCCATGGCGGTCACGCTGCAAGTCGTTTCCATCGTGCTGTTCACCTTTATCGGTTACCTCAATATCGGCATTCCCCTGGCCGTGTTGCCGGGCTATGTCCACAGTGAACTGGGCTACGGCGCGGTGATTGCCGGCCTGGTGATCAGCGTGCAGTACCTGGCCACGCTGCTGAGCCGCCCGTATGCCGGCAAAATCATCGACAACCTGGGCAGCAAGCGCGCGGTGTTGATCGGCCTGGCGGGCTGCGGCCTGAGTGGCGTGTTCATGTTGCTGGCCGCGTGGTTTTCCAGCCTGCCGGCCGTCAGCCTGATCAGCCTGCTCATCGGCCGACTGGTGCTCGGCAGCGCCGAAAGCCTGGTGGGTTCGGGCGCGATCGGCTGGGGCATTGGCCGGGTCGGCGCGGCCAACACCGCCAAAGTCATTTCATGGAACGGCATCGCCAGTTACGGCGCACTGGCCATCGGCGCACCGCTTGGGGTGCTGCTGGTCAGCCATTTCGGATTGTGGAGCATGGGCGTCAGCATCATTCTGCTGGCGGTGCTCGGCGTGTTTCTGGCCTGGAACAAAGTCGCGGCGCCGATTGTGGCCGGTGTGCGCCTACCGTTCATGAATGTGCTGGGCCGCGTGCTGCCCCACGGCTGCGCGTTGGCCCTGGGCTCGATCGGCTTTGGCACGATCGCCACCTTTATTACCCTGTATTACACCACCCAGCACTGGGACAACGCCGTGTGGGCATTGAGCCTGTTCGGCGCCAGCTTCATCGGCGCGCGCCTGCTGTTCGGCAATTTGATCAACCGGATCGGCGGCTTTCGCGTGGCGATTGCCTGCCTGTCCGTGGAAATCCTCGGGTTGCTGTTGCTGTGGCTGGCACCTGACGCCCACCTCGCCCTGGCCGGTGCGGCGTTGAGCGGGTTCGGCTTTTC
Source organism: Pseudomonas sp. HT11 (assembly GCF_044875395.1). Lineage (NCBI taxonomy): Bacteria > Pseudomonadati > Pseudomonadota > Gammaproteobacteria > Pseudomonadales > Pseudomonadaceae > Pseudomonas > Pseudomonas sp. HT11. The sequence continues at coordinate 4,968,805 of NZ_CP173217.1, forward strand.
CCTGGTGTTTCCGGCGCTGGGGGTAGAGGCGGTCAACCTGGTGCCGGCCTCCAGCCGGGGCTCGGCGGTGGGGGCTTATTCGCTGTTTATCGACTTGTCGTTGGGCATCACCGGCCCGCTGGCAGGTGCGGTGGCGGCGGGGTTCGGCTTTGCCTCAATCTTCCTGTTCGCTGCGCTCGCCGCCGCCGGTGGCTTGCTACTGAGCCTGTACCTGTACCGGCAAGCGCCCAAGGCCCGCGAGGCGCGCGACGCTTAAAAGTCGACCTTACCGCGCCCGGCCTTGATGCTGCCGCGCTTGGTCTTGGATTCCAGGCGGCGCTTTTTCGAGCCCAGGGTGGGCTTGGTCGGGCGGCGCTTCTTCTCGACCTTGGTAGCGCTGAGGATCAACTCCACCAGGCGCTCCAGCGCATCCGCGCGATTCTGTTCCTGGGTCCGGTATTGCTGGGCCTTGAGCACCAGCACGCCTTCACTGGTGATACGGCTGTCGCGCAGCGCCAGCAGCCGTTCCTTGTAAAAGTCCGGCAACGACGATGCCGGAATATCAAACCGCAGGTGCACCGCGCTCGATACCTTGTTGACGTTCTGCCCACCGGCGCCCTGGGCGCGAATGGCGGTCAGCTCGATCTCGGCATCGGGCAGGTGCACGTTGTTGGAAATTACCAGCATCACTCAAAAACCTTAGGCAACGGACAAGCCCAACTCGGATAACAACATCGACGCCTGGGCTTTGGAAATCACGGCGCCTTTGAACAGTTTGGCATCATTGAGGCGAAAGCCGCTCAAATCCGCGCCCCGCAAGTCAGCGCCGGCAAAATTGGCACCGTTGATGCGGGCGTGAGCGAGGCTGCAGTCGACAAGTTCGGCCTTGCGAAAGTCTGCATCCGACAAGTCGCTGTCGGAAAAATCCAGATTATTGAGCACGGTTCGGGCAAACGACAGGCCGGACAAGAACGCACTGTTGAGCAAGGTCTCGCTGAAGCCCAACCCCAGGGACGCGCAATGGGTGAAGTTGGCGCCGGTCAGTTTGCACTGCGTGAAATGGGCTTGGGACAACTTGCTGCGCTGCCAACGGGTGTTGTTCAGGTCGCAGCTGATGAATTGCGCCTCGAGCAGGTTGGCCGCCTCGAACACGGCGTGCCCGGCCCGGCAACTTTTCCACTGCGTGCCTTCCAGGCGCGCACCGAGAAAGGACGTTTGCGCCAGTGTGCAGCGCTCGAACACCCAATGCTCCAGCACCCTCCGCGACAGGTCTGCCCCGCTCAAATCGACGCCCATCAAGCGCAACGGCCCGCGGTGCTGGTCGATCAGGTCTTGCACCTCATCGCGCTGCAAGCTGCCGCCGTCGATATCGATGTGCTGCATGAAGCCTCCGGGCAAGGGTCGATGAAAAAGAAGGCGCGAGTCTACCCTGTCGGCGCCGACAAAAAACCCGGCAAGGCGCCGGGTTTTCTGTTGAGGCAAGACGGCTTACTTCAACGCCGCACTCGCCGTGGTCAACGCCGCTTCAGCGCTACGCTTGTTCTTGATCCAGTAGCACAGCCCCATGAACGCCACCCATACCGGAATCGCGTACACCGAGACCTGAATGCCCGGAATCATCAGCATGATCACCAGGATAAACGCCACGAACGCCAGGCAAATGTAGTTGCCGTACGGGTACCACAGCGCTTTGAACAGCGGCACCTGGCCGGTGCGGTCCATGTGCTGGCGGAATTTCACGTGCGAGAAGCTGATCATCGCCCAGTTGATCACCAGCGTGGCCACGACCAGCGACATCAGCAGCTCGAGCGCGTGTTGCGGGATCAGGTAATTCATCAGCACCGCCACCAGGGTGACCGCCGCCGACGCGAGGATCGAACGCACCGGTACGCCACGCTTGTCGATCTTCGCCAGGGCTTTGGGCGCATCGCCCTGCTCAGCCATGCCCAGCAGCATGCGGCTGTTGCAGTAGGTGCCGCTGTTGTACACCGACAGCGCTGCGGTCAGCACCACGAAGTTGAGGATGTGCGCGGCAGTGTTGCTGCCCAGCATCGAAAACACCTGCACGAACGGGCTGCCGCTGTAGGCATCGCCGGACGCGTTGAGGGTTGCCAGCAAGCTGTCCCACGGCGTCAGCGACAACAGCACCACCAGCGCGCCGATGTAGAAAATCAGAATGCGGTAGATCACCTGATTGATCGCTTTGGGGATCACGGTGCGCGGCTGGTCGGCTTCGGCCGCAGTAAAACCGAGCATTTCCAGGCCGCCGAACGAGAACATGATGATCGCCATGGCCATCACCAAACCGCTGACGCCATGCGGGAAGAAACCGCCGTGGTCCCACAGGTTGCTCACCGAGGCTTGCGGCCCGCCACTGCCGCTGACCAGCAGGTAGCTGCCCAGGGCGATCATGCCGACGATGGCCACCACCTTGATGATGGCAAACCAGAACTCGGCCTCACCAAAGACTTTGACGTTGGCCAGGTTGATCATATTGATCAGCACGAAGAACGCCGCCGCCGAGACCCAGGTCGGGATCTCCGGCCACCAGTAGTGCACGTATTTGCCAACCGCCGTCAGCTCCGACATGCCCACCAGAATGTACAGAATCCAGCAGTTCCAGCCCGACAGGAAGCCGGCAAAACCGCCCCAGTACTTATGGGCAAAGTGGCTGAAGGAACCGGCGACCGGCTCTTCGACGATCATTTCGCCGAGCTGGCGCATGATCATGAAGGCGATGAAGCCGCAGATGGCATAGCCCAGGATCATCGACGGCCCGGCTGATTTAAGCACCCCGGCCGAGCCCAGGAACAGGCCGGTGCCGATGGCGCCACCGAGGGCGATCAACTGGATATGCCGATTTTTCAGGCCGCGTTTCAGCTCGCCTGAAGAGGAATGGGGTCCACTCATGAAAAGGGTCTCACGCAAGGTTTGATGATGTTGAATGCACGTTGCTGCCTTGAATCTCGACTCAAGCAGCGCCGCTCAAACCCCAGCGCAGGCACCAGGAGTACAGCGTCTTTCTAACGGTCATGCGTCACCTGTTTGTTTTTATCTGTGACGAAATCGAACCCGTCCGGCTCGTGGCCAGGCGGAGTGATCAGGGTGGATAAACCCTGAGGTCTTGGCCTTTTGCGTAGGTACGCAAGGGAGTCACAGTAAAACGCGGCGCATTGTACACCGCTCGACAGCTTCGGGCCGCCACTGGGGAGCGCCTGTGACAATCTGTCAGGCATTCCTTACAGCGCCGGGTCGCTCAATGACGGCGCGCCTTTATCGTAAATTAATCGTTACAGCCCGGAAAATAAGCGTTACAGGCGCGCTTGATCCGTCAGAAAACGGAAAAATGTCAGTATGAAAAATCCTACAAATTAGCTTCGCCAGTCCGTTGTTTTTGCTAAATAAAAAACCACCGCGAAAAAACAGAAGAAAAAATCCAAATGAGACCGTGTCAATAAATATTTTGCATTCTGAAACACACTCTCCTAGGTTCTTTCACTTGCCAGCGAAGCCCGTTGGCAAGCCGTTCTCAAACAACGTCCTCTAGGAGATACACCATGCAAGCACTGGAAAAAGACCTGGAAACCGAACTGCAACTCGACGATTGGTTTGAAGCGCCGACCCATGAGGCCGCCGTTGAAATGATGCAAGCTGATGCCGTTGTGCCTTTTGGCACCGCGATGTGGCCTTTCTAACACCCGGCAGGCAACCGGCAGGTGTTGTGCACGGCACCTGCCCCCTTACCCCAGGCACAGAAGGACATACGTCATGGACAAGGCCCGCGCCGTCGAACATTTTCTCTACTACCTTGCGCATCACCCGGCCCTCAACGGCCTGAGCCGCCCAACCGTGCTGCTGGGCCACACCGAGCGCTACGACGCCATTGCCCAGGCGATCACCCACGGCAGCGCCGCCCGCTTCAATTTCCAGTTGCAGCGCCTGGACCTGGCCGCCAGCGACACACTGGCCCAGGCCATCGAAACCTCTGACCTGTATCTGTTTCTCTACGATTCCTCGACCCTGCCCAACCCACGCGCCGAAGGCCCGGACTTTATCCGCGCCCTGCAGGGGGTGATGGCCGAGCACTGGAAGAAATCCCTGCTGTTCAAGGATTACGGCGACTATTTCTACGACACCTTCAGCGTCGAGCCGCAACGCATCGCCGACCTCAATGCCACGCTGATCCGGCGCATGTCCCAGGCCAACGTGCTGAGCTTTACCGACAAACACGGCTCGCGCCTGGAAGCGCCGATGAGCAGCATCAAGAAGTGGACCAATATCAATGGCGTCGGCAACCATGACCTGGCGCCGGGCGAGATCGCCACGCACAGCGAGGCCATCAACGGCCAGGTGCGGTTTGTCGGCACCTTCCTCAGCACCATCCCGTTTGCGCGCAAATACGGCGTACTGCAATCACCGCTGGAGCTGTGGATCGAGAACTCGACCATTTGCAGCGTGGCCAGTGATGTGCCGGGCCTGGCGGACGATTTCAACAAGTACTTGAATGCCAACCCGTCCAACCGTCGCGTGGAAGAGCTGGGGATTGGCACCAATGAAGGGGTCAAGGATTTGTATGCGCGCAATGCCGGGTTCGAGGAGCGCCATTGCGGCTTGCACCTGGGCTTGGGCGGCGGGCAGAAAGGCAGCCATCACCTGGATTTGATCTTTGCCAGCGGCGTGTTGGCGCTGGATGACAAGCCGGTGTTTGATGGAAGGTTTGCGTTCTGAGCACTCGGCCACCGTGTAGCAGCCGGCTTGCTGGCGATGCCGCCGGTTAGCCATGCACCAGCTTTAGGGCGCTGAAGACCAATGTGGGAGCTGGCTTGCCTGCGATAGCATCACTGCGGTCTGTCAGAAATACCGAGGTGCCTGCATCGCAGGCAAGCCAGCTCCCACATTGGATTGGGTGATCAAATTGAGAGCAAAAAAAACGCCAACCCGAGGGTTGGCGTTTTTTTGTGCAGCCCTTACATCACTGCGGCTTCTTGCGACCAAAACCAGGACGCTGGCCGGAACCGGCCGGGGCGCCACGGCGCTTGCCCGACGGCTCGTCCGCGACCAGTTTCGGCCCAGGACGCTTGTTCGCTGCCGGCTTGGCTGGACGCTTGGTGCTGGCGCTGTCGGATGCCGGAGCACCACGGCCTTCACCACGGTTGCCGCGGCCGCCGCTTGGTGCTTCGCCGCCACGCGCAGGACGCGGGGTGCGAGGGGCACGCTCGCCTTCCTGGCGGGACGGAGCGGTTGGGCGACGCTCGCCTTCGATGTGCGGCTCACGCGAGATGCGACCGCCGGTGGCCGGTGCATTCAGCGCCGGGCGCAGGGTGCGGGCAACACGTTCGGTACGGGCCACAGGACGCGACGATTTACGCTGCATACGCTCAAGCTTGTCTTTGCTCTTGGCGTTCATCTGCGGCATGGCAACCGGCGTCAGGCCGACCTCAGCGCTGAGGATATCGACTTCGTACTGGCTCATTTCGCGCCAGCGGCCCATCGGCAGGTCGGAGTTCAAGAACACCGGGCCGAAACGCACGCGTTTCAGGCGGCTGACCACCAGGCCCTGGGATTCCCACAGGCGACGCACTTCACGGTTACGGCCTTCCATCACCACGCAGTGGTACCAATGGTTGAAACCTTCGCCACCTGGCGCCTGCTTGATGTCGGTGAACTTGGCCGGGCCGTCCTCAAGGACGACGCCGGCTTTCAAGCGCTCGATCATCTCGTCATCGACTTCACCGCGTACACGCACGGCGTATTCACGGTCCATCTCGTAGGACGGGTGCATCAGGCGGTTGGCCAGCTCGCCGTCGGTGGTGAACATCAGCAAACCGGTGGTGTTGATGTCCAGACGGCCGATGTTGATCCAGCGGCCTTCTTTAGGCTTGGGCATCTTGTCGAACACGGTCGGACGGCCTTCCGGGTCGTCACGGGTGCAGATCTCGCCGTCGGGCTTGTTGTACATGATGACGCGGCGCACCGATTCGGCGGCCTCTTCACGCTTGATGACCTTGCCATCAATGGTGATTGCATCGTGCAGGTCGACGCGCTGGCCAAGGGTGGCTTCAACGCCGTTGACCTTGATGCGCTTCTGGGTGATCCAGGCTTCGACGTCGCGGCGCGAGCCCACGCCGATACGCGCCAGCACCTTTTGCAGTTTTTCGCCTGCTGGGCCGATTTCCTGGCTGTCGTTCTGGTCTTGGTCGTTCATCTTAAGCACCTCCCGGTGGGTCGATTCAGGCGTGGCCTGAAGAGTGTTGAAAGCGGGGCTTTGGCCGAATAGCTCGGCAAAGGGTCGCGAATCATACGCGCATGGCGCGCATTGCGCATCACAGACTAGTCGATTAAGCCGCAGTCATTTGCTTTTCCGCCGACCGGTGGCGCCCAGGGCCAACAGGCGCAGCTCGGCTTCGGCCAGCACTGTGCGTTTGTCGACCTTGTCGAGTTTCTTCCAGGCGCGGATTTCGCGCTTGCTGCGGCCACAGCCGACGCAGATATCGTCGCTGAATTTGCAGATGCTGATGCACGGGTCTTTGCTGGCGCTCATGTTTTCTCCCAGACAACCCAGACAATGCAGATCCAATGTGGGAGGGGGCTTGCCCCCGATGCAGTGTCTCAGCCTACATTTTTGTCACTGGGGCACTGCTATCGGGGGCAAGCCCCCTCCCACATCGAGTTGCGTCAGTCTTCGAGTTGGCGGCGTTCGTTTTCGATGGCTTCGGCCAGGGCCCGGGCTTCGTCTTCCTCGTCGCTCAACGGCGGTTGTTCGAGGGCAGCGACGGCAGCCAGGAGTTTCTCGCGGGCTTCAGCCACGCCAAGGATGTCTTCCTCGGGCTCGGCTTCCGGTTCCGGTTCCGGTTCAACTTCGACCTCGGGCACGGTTTCACCGTTCACCTGGGTTTGCGGTTCACTCGCACCGTCACGCAGCAAGTCGTCGAAATCGGTCTTGATCCCCTGCTCCATGTCGTCCAATTCGAGCAACAAGGTATGGAAACTGGTCTCGTCCTTCGGCTCTTCCGGCTCGGCCGTGGCGTCGGCGAGTTCCTGCAGGCTGGCGGGAACCGGTGCGTCGTCGAAATCCAATACCGGCTCGGCCTCCATCTCGCGCAGTTCGGCGAGCGGCGGCAGGTCATCCAGGTTTTTCAGATTGAAGTGGTCGAGGAACACCTTGGTGGTGGCAAACATCGCCGGTTTGCCGGGCACGTCGCGGTAGCCGACGATGCGGATCCACTCGCGCTCCAGCAGCGTCTTGACGATATGGCTGTTGACCGCCACACCGCGCACGTCTTCGATTTCACCCCGGGTGATCGGCTGGCGATAGGCGATCAGCGCCATGGTCTCAAGCATCGCTCGCGAATAACGCTGCGGGCGCTCTTCCCACAGACGGCCGACCCAAGGGGAAAACTTCTCACGGATCTGCAGGCGATAACCCGACGCCACTTCGCGCAGCTCAAAGGCGCGGCCATCGCAGGACTTGCGCAGGATCTCCAATGCCTTCTTGAACACCGGTGGCTCAGGGCGCTCGGCCTCTTCAAAGAGCTCGAACAGGCGCTCAAGGGATTGCGGTTTACCCGAGGCCAGGAGAAAGGCTTCCAGCAGCGGCGCCAGTTCGCGGGGTTCAGTCAAATTCATCGATTCAGCTCGTTATTCGGCTCGCGCCCGCACGTGGATAGCCGCAAAAGGCTCATTCTGGACCAGCTCGACCAAGGATTCCTTGACCAGCTCAAGGATCGCCATAAAGGTCACCACCACCCCCAGGCGCCCTTCTTCTTTGGTGAACAACTCGACAAAGGGTACAAACCCGCCGCCCTTGAGGCGTTCGAGCACATCGCTCATGCGCTCGCGGGTCGACAGCGCCTCGCGACTGACCTGGTGGCTTTCAAACATGTCGCCCCGGCGCAGCACTTCGGCCATGGACATCAGCAATTCTTCCAGGCTCACATCCGGCAACAGCTTGCGCGCCCGGGCTTCCGGGGCGTCGAGCTTGGGCACCACCACATCGCGGCCCACACGGCTCAGGTTGTCGATGCCTTCGGCGGCGGCCTTGAAACGTTCGTACTCTTGCAGGCGGCGGATCAGCTCGGCGCGCGGGTCATCCTCTTCGGCTTCGACGGTCTCCGAGCGCGGCAACAGCATGCGCGATTTGATCTCGGCGAGCATCGCGGCCATCACCAGGTACTCGGCGGCCAGCTCCAGGCGCACGGTTTGCATCAGCTCGACATACCCCATGTACTGGCGGGTGATTTCCGCCACCGGGATGTCGAGGATATTGATGTTCTGCTTGCGGATCAGGTACAGCAGCAAGTCCAGCGGGCCTTCGAAGGCTTCAAGGAACACTTCCAGGGCGTCCGGCGGGATGTACAGGTCCAGCGGCATTTCCAGGACCGCCTGGCCATAGACCATGGCAAAGGGCAGTTCCTGCTGGGCGCCGGCCTGGCTGTCGACGGTTTCGACGACCGACATTCAGGCCTCGACCATGAACGGCGTCGGATCGCCGCAACCCACACGCACCACTTCCGGCTCGCCGTCGGCCAGGTTGATCACGGTGGAGGCCTTGTTGCCGCCGTAGCCGCCGTCGATGATCAAGTCGACGTGTTTTTCCAGCAGGCGGCGCATTTCGTAAGGGTCGTACAGCGGCTCTTCTTCACCGGGCAGGATCAACGACACACTCATCAGCGGCTCGCCCAGCTCAGCCAGCAACGCCAGGGCAATCGGGTGCTCCGGCACACGCAGGCCGATGGTGCGCTTTTTCGGGTGCAGCAACAGGCGCGGCACTTCGCGGGTGGCGTTGAGGATAAAGGTGTAGGGCCCAGGCGTATGGGCCTTAAGAAGGCGGAAGGTGCCGGTGTCGACCTTCGCAAACAGCCCAAGCTGGGACAGGTCGCTGCAAATCAGTGCGAAGTTGTGATTCTTGTCCAGGTCACGCAGGCGTCTGACCCGTTCAACCGCGTTCTTGTCGCCGATCTGGCAACCAATGGCGTAGGACGAGTCGGTTGGGTAGATCACCACGCCGCCGGCGCGGATGATCTCCACGGCCTGTTTAATCAGGCGCGCTTGAGGGTTTTCCGGATGAATCTGGAAGAATTGACTCACGTGTTCTACCTGTTCAGACGGTGGCAATAATGGGGTCATGCTTGAATCGCCCCCACAACAGCGGCAGATCTTCCGGTACTTGGCGATACTCGCCAATCTCGGACCAGCCGCCTGGGCCATGAAAGTCACTGCCGGCGCTGACCAGCAGACCAAATTCGCGAGCAAGTATCGCCAGGCTGCCCACCTGATCGGCGGGTTGGTGCCCGTTAACCACTTCGATAGCGTGGCCGCCCGCTCCAATATAGTCGGCAATCAGCTTGCGGCGCTTGCTGCGGGTGAAATCGTAATGCCACGGATGCGCCAGGCTGACCCAAGCCCCAGCGGCCCGCAGCGTGCCGACGGTGTCTTCCAGGGTCGGCCAGTGTTGCTTGACGTCACCCAACTTGCCGGCGCCCAGCCATTTGCGGAACGCCTCGGCGCGATCCTTTACAAAACCTTCACGCACCATCCAGTCGGCAAAGTGCGGACGGGCCGGTGCGTTGCCGCTGTCGCCCAGTTCCTGCTGGATGGCGCGGGCGCCTTCCAGGCCGTTGGGCATGCCTTTAAGGCTGAGCTTGCGGCTTATTTCTTCGGACCGCAGCCAGCGGCCATCGTGCAATTGGGCAATGGCCTCGACCAACGGCGCGGCGTTCTGATCAAAACCGTAACCGAGCACATGAATGGTGGCGCCGCCCCAGGTGCAGGACAATTCCACGCCATTGACCAGCTGCATGCCCAGCGCATGCGCGGTCGTACGGGCTTCGTCGAGGCCTTCGAGGGTGTCGTGGTCGGTCAAAGACAGGACTCGCACGCCTTTTTCAAACGCACGCGCAACCAGAACCGCGGGCGCCAGGGCGCCGTCGGAGGCCGTGCTGTGGCAGTGCAAATCAACATTCACGGGGGTGTGTAACCTCAAGTCAGCTGGCGCTATCGCAACCAAGGATGTTTGTTATTATGCCGCCACATCCAGCTTCTGGCTCTTACTGTGAAACAATTCATCGACTTCATCCCGCTGTTGCTGTTTTTCATCGTTACCAAACTCGACCCCAGGGTCATTGATATCGCCGGTCACGAGCTGACATTCGGGGGCATCTACAGCGCCACCGCCGTGCTGATCATCAGCTCGATCGTGGTCTACGGCGCCATCTTCATCTCCCAGCGCAAACTGGAAAAAAGCCAATGGCTGACCCTGATTGCCTGCCTGGTATTCGGTGGCCTGACCCTGGCCTTTCACAGCGAAACCTTCCTTAAATGGAAAGCCCCGGTGGTGAACTGGCTGTTCGCCCTGGTCTTTATCGGCAGCCACTTCATCGGTGATCGCCTGCTGATCAAGCGCATCATGGGCCATGCACTGACCCTGCCGGACCCGGTGTGGACACGCTTGAACGTGGCCTGGATCGTGTTTTTCCTGTTCTGCGGCGCCGCCAACCTGTTCGTGGCCTTTACCTTCCAGGCCTACTGGGTCGACTTCAAGGTCTTCGGCAGCCTGGGCATGACCGTATTGTTCCTGATCGGCCAGGGTATCTACCTGTCGCGCCACCTGCATGACACCGCCCCTACCACGCCGAAAACCGAGGACTGACATGCTCTACGCCATCATTGCTACCGACGTCGCCAACTCGCTGGAAAAACGCCTGTCCGTGCGCCCGGCCCACGTCGAACGCCTGAAACAGCTGCAAGCCGAAGGCCGCATCGTGCTGGCCGGCCCACACCCGGCCGTGGACAGCAACGACCCGGGCGACGCCGGCTTCACCGGCAGCCTGATCGTCGCCGAGTTCGCCTCGTTGGCCGACGCCCAAGCCTGGGCCAAGGCCGACCCGTATGTAGCAGCAGGCGTCTACGCCGATGTGGTGATCAAGCCGTTCAAGCAAGTCCTGCCTTGAACCCGCTTTGTTTAATAAAGCCGGGCCGAACCTAATCGGTTCGGCGCGCTCCTAATGGCTCATTATTCTCGGTAACCTGCCGACAACGTTCTGAATATTCGTGTGGAATCAGGAGTTCCGATGCGCTTACCTCAGTTGTGTCTGTTGGCAGTGTTAACGATCGGGGCTACGGCCCACGCTGAAGAAACCTCGAACACCGGCAGTTCCACGCCCCTGTCCGTGAGTGCCGCCAGCCAGATCACCGAGTTGCAGCAACGTTTGAAAGAAAGCGAACGGCTGCGTGAAGAACTGAGCAAGCAACTGCAAAGCGCAGACACTGCCCGCGAAAGTGCCCAACTGAATCGCTTGCGCCAAGAGAACCAACGCCTGGCCCAGCAACTCAAAGAATCACAAGGCGGCGCCTTGACCCGCTGGCTGACCGAGCAACAACAGTGGTTTGTCACCGGCGGGGCCGTCGCACTGATCGCCCTGCTGTGCGGGATCTTCGCCAGCGGTGGGCACCGTCGCCGTCGACAATGGCTAAATTGAGTGAGTCATGAGCGAGCTGTTACTGATAGATGATGACCAGGAGCTCTGTGAGCTGCTGACCAGTTGGCTGAGCCAGGAAGGTTTCCAGGTGCGTGCCTGCCACGACGGCTTGAGCGCGCGTAAAGCCTTGGCCGACAGCGCCCCTGCGGCGGTGGTGCTCGATGTGATGCTGCCCGATGGCAGCGGCCTGGAGCTGCTCAAGCAATTGCGCAACGACCATCCGGAATTGCCGGTGCTGATGCTTTCGGCACGGGGCGAGCCGCTGGATCGCATCCTCGGCCTGGAGCTGGGCGCCGACGATTACCTGGCCAAGCCCTGCGACCCGCGCGAACTGACTGCCCGCTTGCGCGCCGTATTGCGCCGCAGTCATCCGGCGGCGGTGTCTACTCAGCTGGAACTGGGCGACCTGTGCTTCAGCCCGGTGCGTGGGGTGGTGACCATCGATGAGCAGGAATTTGCTCTCACCGTGTCTGAGAGTCGCCTGCTTGAAGCCTTGCTGCGCCAGCCGGGTGAGCCGCTGGATAAGCAGGAGCTGGCGCAGATCGCGCTGGGGCGTAAGTTGACCCTCTACGATCGCAGCCTGGATATGCACGTGAGCAACTTGCGTAAAAAGATCGGCCCACACCCGGATGGCCGACCGCGGATCATGGCGTTGCGTAGTCGCGGGTATTATTACAGCCTCTGAGTGGTATGGGGGTTGGGCTTTTGGGGTGGGTGTATATCCGTTATTTGGGTGATGGCCGCTTTGGGTTCCGCCCTTACGGCGGGTCACTTTTGAAAAGAGCCCAAAAGTAACCAAAAGGCTCTTGCCCCACCACTCGGCACCTCGCCTAGGCTCGGTGTGCCCTCACGCAGGCTTTGGAGCGTGGGCCGCCGCGATGGGCCATCCATGGCCCAACACGGCTAAACCGGCGTCCTGCCGGTTTACCCACGCTCCAAAACCTGCGTTCGGCCAGCGTGGTTTAACGGGGCGCCTAAGATCAAAATCAAAAGCAAAGCACGGCGGCCTAGTAGCCGACCTGAGTGGTAGAAGCAAAACCGAGGCGGCCTGACAGCCGACCTGATTTTGGAAGCTGAACTCAATCAAATGTGGGAGCTGGCTTGCCTGCGATGGCATCTACTGGCTATGCCTGATACACCGAGGTGCATGCATCGCAGGCAAGCCAGCTCCCACAGAAAAGCAAAAGCAGTGCGGTGCTGGCGGTTGAACTCAGTGAAATTGTGGGAGCGGGCTTGCTCGCGAAGGCGGTGTGCCAGTGACACATGAGCTGACTGACACACCGCATTCGCGGGCAAGCCCGCTCCCACATTTGGATCTCTGTGCATCAGACAGATGTGGTGTTGCTGTGCTTTTGATCCGCTTTTGCTTCTACCACTCAGGTCGGCTTTCAGGCCGCCGTGCTCTTGATCTTGCTTTTGATCTGACAGGCCCCGTCAACCACGCTGGCCGAACGCAGGCTTGAATCCGTGGGTAACCCGGCAGGACGCCGGGTTAGCCGCGTTGGGCCATGGATGGCCCGTCGCGGCGGCCCACGGATTCAAGCCGGAGTGAGGGAATGCCGAGCCTAGGCGAGGCACCGAGTGGTGGGGCAAAGACCTTTTGGTTACTTTTGGGGCGTTTGCCAAAAGTGACCCGCTGTAAGAGCGGAACCGCCAGCCGCCGTTACCGCAGCAACGGATATGTACCCAACCCCACCCCGCCCCAAGTTTTGTCAGCCCCCACCAAACCCCTCTTTACCCAAGCTTTACCCACACCTGACCGCCGCTGACCTTGATCTGAGTAACCTACTCACATCCGGACTCACCGGAATAGAGACAGGAGAATCACCATGCGCAAGACCCTTATCGCTTTGATGTTCGCCGCTGCCCTGCCAACCGTTGCCATGGCCGCCGCGCCAGAAGGCCCAGGCCCGATGGGCGGCCCTGAAGGCCACATGATGGGTGGCCCGGGCCCCGGTGGTGAACACGGTCCGCGTGGCAAAGGCGGCCCGTTCAGCCAACTCGACCTGAGCCGCGAACAGCGCGAGCAAATCGGCAAGCTGATGGGCGAACAATGGCACGGCCGCAAAGAGATCGTGCGCAAGTACCTGGACAAACTGCCAGCCGCTGACCAGCAAGCCATGAAAAACGAAATGGCGGCCGCCAAGCAGAAAACCCAGGCCGACATCCGCGCCGTGCTCAAGCCCGATCAACAGAAGAAATTCGACGAGATCGTCAAGAAACAAGCCGAGCGCCGCGCCGAGTGGAAGGAATTCCAGGCCTGGAAAGCCCAGCAGCCGAAAAAAGCGCAATAATGCTCTAGCTTTACCACCCCAGCCCAGTGGCTCGCGCCGCTGGGCTTTTCCTGCTTGAGGGTTTCCTGTGCGTTCATTGTTCTGGCGCATCCTGGCCAGTTTCTGGCTGGCCATCGCCTTGGTTGCCGGGCTGTCGATCCTGCTTGGGCACATGCTCAACCAGGACGCCTGGATTCTCAGCCGCCACCCCGGCCTCAACAACCTGCCGCAGGAGTGGACGCAACTCTACGAAGCCCAGGGCGAGGACGCCGCTCAGGATTTGCTGCAACAACGCAAACGCCAGTACCACATCGACGTGCAAGTGCTCAATGAGAGCGGCGAGCCGGTGGTGCGCGGTACGTTCCCCCGGCGCGCCGCCGCCTTCGAGGCCCGGCAAAATGACAACCAGGACGGCCACCTGCCGTGGCGCCGCCTGACCGCCGAGTACACCAGTGAAAAAACCGGCGACACCTACCTGCTGATCTACCGCATCCCGCACCCGGAACTGGACGAATGGCACCGAAACAGCCTGACGTGGCCGTTGAGCGCGCTGGCGATTGCGCTGGTGGTGCTGACCCTGTTCAGCCTGCTGGTGACGCTGTCCATCACCCGCCCGCTCAGCCGCCTGCGCGGCGCGGTGCATGACCTCGGCCAGGCCACCTATCAGCAAAACAGCCTCGCGAAATTGGCCAACCGCCGCGATGAGTTCGGCGTGCTGGCCACTGATTTCAACCGCATGGGCGCGCGTTTGCAAAGCTTGATCGGCAGCCAGCGCCAGTTACTGCGCGACGTGTCCCACGAGTTGCGCTCGCCGCTCGCCCGGCTGCGCATTGCCTTGGCCTTGGCCGAACGCGCCAGCCCCGAAGAACGCGAACGACTCTGGCCACGCCTGACCCGCGAGTGTGATCGCCTGGAAGCCCTGATCAGCGAAATCCTGGTCTTGGCCCGCGTCGATGCCGACAACGCGAGCGCCGAAGAAGTCGACCTCAACCCGCTGCTCAAGAGCCTGCAAAAGGACGCCCAGCTCGGTGCTCCCGACCAAGTGGTGCAACTGACCGCCGAGCCCGAGCTGGCGCTCAAGGGCTGGCCGACCATGATCGAGCGCGCCGTGGATAACCTGCTGCGCAACGCCCAGCGCTTCAACCCACAGGGACAACCGATCGAGTTGCACGCCCGGCACCACGGCGAGCGCATTCTGATCAGCGTGCGTGACCACGGCCCCGGCGTCGAAGCCGAACACCTCAGCCAATTGGGCGAACCGTTTTACCGCGCGCCCGGCCAGGCTGCCCAAGGCCACGGCCTGGGTCTGGCGATTGCCCGGCGCGCAGCGGAACGCCATGGCGGCAGCCTGATCCTGGCCAATCACCCCGACGGAGGTTTCATCGCCAGCATCGACCTGCCGCTGGAACCGGGAGTTGTCACACCGGTGTGAGGATCTTCTATAGTGGCCCTTCTCTAATGGAGGGCCTTTGATGACTGACCTGCTGACTCCCATCCAAGCCGCACTCGATCTGCCGCAAACCCCGCTGACCTTCACGGAGGCTGGCGCCCTGCCCTCGACCTTCGCCGTCACCGAACTGGCCAGCGCCAGCCTTGGCGCAGCCGGCCAGGCCGTGGCTCACCTTATCCACCAACAGACCGGGCGTTTGCCCAGTGTCAGTGTGGACCGTCGCCTCGCCTCCTTCTGGTTTTCGTCCTCGATTCGCCCCGTGGGCTGGGAAACGCCGCCGCTGTGGGACCCGGTCGCCGGCGACTATGCCTGCGCCGATGGCTGGATTCGCCTGCACACCAACGCCCCGCATCATCGCGCCGCCGCCGAGCAGGTCTTGGGCAAGGTCAATGACCGCGCCGAAATGGCCGCAAAAGTTGCAACGTGGAACGCTGCCGAGCTGGAACAGGCGATCGTCGATGTCGGCGGCTGTGCAGCGCAGATGCGTACGTGGCAGGCCTGGCAAACCCATCCTCAAGGGTTGGCGGTGAATGCCGAGAAGTTGGTGCAGCGCCAGACCTTCGACACCCTCACCGACAAACCCTGGCTCGGCTCGATGGCGCGCCCGCTGGCGGGCATCAAGGTACTGGACCTGACACGTGTATTGGCCGGCCCCGTGGCCAGTCGCTTCCTCGCCGGGCTCGGCGCCGACGTGCTGCGCATCGACTCCCCGGGCTGGAACGAGCCCGGCGTGGTGCCGGAAATGACCCTGGGTAAACGCTGCGCACGCCTCGACTTGAAGAGCCCCGAAGGCCGACAGGTGTTTGAAGACCTGCTCAAGGACGCCGACATTCTGTTTCACGGTTACCGCGCCGATGCCCTTGAACAACTGGGTTACACCGCCGCAGAACTGCAGACCCTCGCCCCCGGCCTGATCGACGTGAGCCTCAATGCCTACGGCTGGAGCGGCCCGTGGCGCAATCGCCGCGGCTTCGACAGCCTGGTGCAGATGAGCAGCGGGATTGCCGACGCGGGCATGGCCTGGAAGCAGTCGGATAAACCGGTGCCGCTGCCGTTGCAGGCGCTGGATCACGCCACCGGGTATTTGATGGCAGCCAGCGCGATCCAGGCGCTAAGCGAACGCTTGAAATCCGGGCGTGGCGGCTCGGCGCGGTTGTCATTGGCGCGCACGGCGAAGTTGCTGGTGGAAGCCGGACAGGTGCCGGAGCAACCGGCGTTACGGGCTGAAGAGCCGAGTGACCAGGGGTTGGTGGTGGAACAGACGGCATGGGGTCAGGCCCATCGGTTGCTGGCACCGGTCACCCTCAGCGGCACGCCGTTGCAGTGGGATTTGCCGGCGGGGGAATTGGGCTCGCACCGGGCTCAGTGGTGACCTGAAGACCGCCTTCGCGGGCAAGCCCGCTCCCACATTTGAAATGCATTCCCCATGTGGGAGCGGGCTTGCCCGCGAAGGGGCCCTAGTAGACGCCATCAATCCGCCCGTTGCAGCGACGCCCACAAATGCTGCGCCGCATACGCCCTCCACGGCCGCCACGCCTCAGCCCGCACCCACAACTGGCGCGCCGAAACCGGCCCGCCTTCCAACGCCGCCAACGCGTTGATCAACCCAATATCCCCCGACGCAAACGCATCCGGCTCACGCAACTGACGCATGGCGATGTACTGCGCGGTCCAGTCACCAATCCCCGACAAGGCCACCAGCCGGGCCACGCCGTCGTTGAGACTGGCTTTGGGCTCAAACAACTGCGGGTCATCCAGCAACGCCTGAGCCACACCGGACAACGTGCGGCCCCGCGCCTTGGGCATGCCCAACGTCGCCAGATCCGCCTGCGCCAACACCTCCGGCGTCGGGAACAGGTGGGTGATACCCGCGTGTGGGGTTGCCAGTGGCTGGCCATACTGCGCCACCAGTTTGCCCGCCAGGCGAATGGCTGCCACCACTGTGATCTGCTGGCCCAACACAGCGCGAATCGCCAGTTCCAGACCGTCCCACGCGCCCGGCACGCGAAGGCCCGGACGCGCCGCAACCAGTTGCGCCATCAATGGGTCGGCGGCCAATTGCGCATTGATCAACCCGGGCTGGGCGTCCAGGTCGAACATGGCTCTCAAGCGCTGCGCGATCTCAGCAAGCGCCGTCGCGTCAGAAACCTCCACGCCAACGTCCAACCAGTTGCCCGCGCCCGGCGTAACACTGATCCAGCCGTGGCAACCGTTAACACTGATGCTGCGTCGATACACACCCGCCTCGACACTTTCCAGCCCAGTGATCGCACGCAGGGACAAAAAGCCCAGCATCGCCGCCCAGTCATAGGGCGGCTGATACGCCAGTCTCACAACGACAATCCCCCGCCATACAAGCCATATGCAGCCAACCCTGCGCCGGCGACAACGCAGCTGAAAATGCCTTTTTCCACAGAGGTGAACAACCGCTGGCCCTGCTCGCGCTTGGCCAGGGCGAACAGAATCACACCGGGCGCATACAGCAGTGCCGACAACAGCAAGTATTTCAAGCCGCCGGCATAAAGCAGCCACACGGCATACGCCAGGGCAATCAGGCCTACCAGCAAATCTTTCATGCGCTGGCGGCGGGCGCCTTCGTAGGTTTCGCCACGTGCACTCAACAGCACCGCATAGGCCGCCGACCACAGGTACGGCACCAGAATCATCGACGAGGCCAGGTAGATCAGTGTGGTGTAGGTGCTGTGGGAAAACAGCGTGATCACCAGAAAGATCTGGATCATCACATTGGTCAGCCACAGTGCGTTAACCGGCACCTGGTTGGCGTTTTCCTTTTTCAGAAAGGCCGGCATGGTCTTGTCATGGGCAGTGGCATAAAGAATTTCCGCGCACAGCAGCGCCCAGGACAGCAAGGCGCCAAGCAAGGACACGGCCAGGCCAATGCTGATCGCCATCGCGCCCCAAGGGCCGACGATATGTTCCAGCACGCCCGCCAGGGACGGGTTTTGCAACTGCGCCAATTCCGGCTGGCTCATGATTCCCAAGGACAACACATTCACCAGCACCAGCAGTGCCAAGACCCCAAGAAAGCCGATCACCGTGGCCCGGCCGACGTCCGAGCGTTTCTCGGCCCGCGCCGAATACACGCTGGCGCCTTCGATGCCGATGAACACAAACACGGTGACCAGCATCATGTTGCGCACCTGATCAACCACGCTGCCGACTTGCGGGTTGCCCAGGCCCCAGATGTCACGGGTGAAGATATCCGCCTTGAACGCCACGCCGGCGATCACGATAAACATCAGCAGCGGCACGATCTTCGCCACGGTGGTGATCTGGTTGATGAAGGCCGCCTCCTTGATCCCGCGCATCACCAGGACATGCACGGCCCACAACAACAGCGAGGCGCAGGCGATGGCGACCGGCGTATTGCCCTGGCCGAACACCGGGAAAAAGTAGCCGAGGGTGCTGAACAGCAACACGAAGTAACCGACATTGCCCATCCACGCACTGATCCAGTAACCCCAGGCCGACGAGAACCCCATGTAGTCGCCAAAACCGGCCTTGGCGTAGGCATACACCCCGGAATCCAGTTCGGGCTTGCGGTTGGCCAGGGTCTGGAACACGAAGGCCAACGTCAGCATGCCCACGGCGGTGATCGCCCAGCCAATCAATATGGCGCCCACTTCAGCGCGCGCCGCCATGTTCTGCGGCAAGGAGAAAATCCCCCCGCCAATCATTGAGCCCACCACCAGCGCGATCAGCGCACTGAGTTTGAGTTTTTGGGCCGGTTGCGACATGAACACTCCTGAATAACTAACAATTGAGCTGACGACCGTGCACTCAACTAATTAATTCAGCGAGTGTAGCGTTTATTAAAGACAGCGATAAAACCGTCAAGCTCATAACGTAATGGCATGACAGTTTATATAGTTTAGGTTTATTTAGAATTTAAATAGGCAGGCACTTTGCCAGCCCTCGGTTATTTGGCAGCCCGTCCCGAAAAAGTTTGCACATTCAGCAAAAGGGGCTAGCTTCAAAAGTCCGCCTGAACGCACTAAATAATTAACCACAACGCAGAGCCGCTCTGGGACGCGACTTTGCGAGGAACACTATCGCCCGGGGATCTTAACCCTAAGTCATTAATTCACAATGGAATGTGCCAATGAAGTGATCTGAGTCAGCTGTTTGATTAGCGCACGGAATTATTCTGTGGTCTCTCTTCTCCTGCATTGGAGTCATGCAATGTCTGAATCTCCCGGAAAACTTCGACTAGGCGCGCTGGTTGCGCTGGTCGTGGGCTCAATGATTGGCGGCGGGATCTTCTCACTGCCGCAAAACATGGCTGCCAGCGCCGATGTAGGTGCGGTGTTGATTGGTTGGGTAATTACCGCCATCGGCATGCTGACCCTCGCCTTCGTGTTCCAGACCCTGGCCAACCGCAAGCCCGACCTCGACGGCGGCGTATATGCCTACGCCAAGGCCGGTTTCGGCGATTACATGGGTTTCTCGTCGGCCTGGGGTTACTGGATCAGCGCGTGGCTGGGCAACGTCGGTTACTTCGTGTTGCTGTTCAGCACCCTCGGGTACTTCTTTCCGATCTTTGGCGAAGGCAACACCCCGGCCGCGGTGATTGGCGCGTCGGTGTTGCTGTGGGCCGTGCACTTTCTGGTGCTGCGCGGGATCAAGGAAGCGGCGTTTATCAACCTGGTGACCACCGTCGCCAAGGTCGTGCCGCTGGTGCTGTTTGTGTTGATCGCACTGTTCGCGTTCAAGCTGGACATTTTCACCGCTGACATCTGGGGCGTGAAAAACCCGGACCTGGGCAGTGTGATGAATCAGGTGCGCAACATGATGCTGGTCACCGTCTGGGTGTTCATCGGCATTGAGGGCGCGAGCATCTTCTCGTCGCGGGCGGAAAAACGCTCCGACGTCGGCAAGGCCACGGTGATTGGCTTTATCACCGTGCTGCTGTTCCTGATGCTGGTGAACGTACTGTCTTTGGGGATCATGACTCAGCCGGAACTGGCCAAGCTGCAGAACCCGTCGATGGCCGCCGTGCTTGAGCATGTGGTCGGTCACTGGGGCGCGGTGCTGATCAGTGTCGGCTTGATCATTTCGCTGCTGGGCGCCCTGCTGTCGTGGGTGCTGCTGTGTGCGGAGATCATGTTCGCCGCCGCCAAAGACCACACCATGCCGGCGTTTCTGCGCAAGGAAAACGCCAACCACGTGCCGGCCAACGCCCTGTGGCTGACCAATGCCATGGTGCAGATCTTCCTGGTGATCACGCTGTTCTCGGCCAGCACTTACCTCTCGCTGATCTACCTCGCCACCTCGATGATCCTGGTGCCTTACCTGTGGTCAGCGGCCTACGCGCTGCTGCTGGCGGTGCGCGGCGAGACCTACGAAAACGCCCTGCGCGAGCGCAAGAAAGACCTGTTCATCGGCGCCATCGCGCTGATCTACGCGGTCTGGCTGCTCTACGCCGGCGGCGTCAAATACCTGCTGCTGTCCGCCCTGCTCTATGCCCCTGGCGTGATTCTGTTCGCCAAGGCCAAGCATGAACTGGGCAAACCGATTTTCACCAACGTCGAGAAGCTGATTTTCGCCGCAGTCGTCGTGGGCGCCCTGGTGGCTGCCTACGGCCTCTACGACGGCTTCCTGACTCTGTAAGTGTTTTCTACTGGAGGATCTGTAATGACCACGGAAAAAGTGAAGTACGGCGTACATTCCGAAGCCGGCAAACTGCGTAAAGTCATGGTGTGCTCCCCAGGTTTGGCCCACCAGCGGCTGACCCCCAATAACTGCGATGAACTGCTGTTCGATGACGTGCTGTGGGTGGCCCAGGCCAAGCGCGACCACTTCGACTTCGTCACCAAGATGCGCGAGCGGGATATCGATGTGCTGGAAATGCACAACCTGCTGACCGACATCGTTGCCATCCCCGAAGCGCTGGACTGGATTCTGGAACGCAAGATCACCCCAAACACAGTGGGCCTGGGCCTGGTCGATGAAGTCAGTTCCTGGCTGCGCAGCCTTGAGCCGCGCAAAATCAGCGAGTACCTGATTGGTGGCGTGTCGGCCGATGACCTGCCGAGCAGCTTCGGTGGCAAGACCATCGAGATGTTCCGCGACTTCCTCGGCCACGCAAGCTTCATTCTGCCGCCGCTGCCCAACACCCAGTTCACCCGCGACACCACCTGCTGGATCTACGGCGGCGTGACGCTGAACCCGATGTACTGGCCAGCGCGACGCCAGGAAACCCTGCTGACCTCGGCCATCTACAAATTCCATCCCGAGTTCACCAACGCCGACTTTCAGATCTGGTACGGCGACCCCGACCAGGAGCATGGAGCCGCCACGCTGGAAGGTGGCGACGTCATGCCGATTGGCAATGGCGTGGTGTTGATCGGCATGGGTGAACGCTCGTCCCACCAGGCCATCGGCCAACTGGCGCGCAACCTGTTCAAAAACAAAGCCGTGGAACGCGTGATCGTTGCCGGCCTGCCCAAATCCCGAGCGGCGATGCACCTGGACACGGTGTTCAGCTTCTGCGACCGCGACCTGGTCACCGTCTTCCCGGAAGTGGTCAACCAGATCATCCCTTTCACCCTGCGCCCGGATGAAAGCAAGCCACACGGCATCGATATCCAGCGGGAGAAAACCAACTTCCTCGAAACCGTCGCCGCAGCCCTCAACCTCAAGGCGCTGCGTGTGGTCGAGACCGGCGGCAACAGCTTCGCCGCCGAGCGCGAGCAGTGGGACGACGGCAACAACGTGGTGGCCGTGGAGCCCGGCGTGGTGATCGGCTACGACCGCAACACCTACACCAACACCCTGCTGCGCAAGGCCGGTGTTGAGGTCATCACCATCAGCGCCGGTGAACTCGGTCGCGGCCGTGGCGGCGGCCACTGCATGACCTGCCCGATCATCCGCGACCCAATCGACTACTAACTTTCAAACCTTGGCCGCCGCTCATGAGGCGCCGGCCAAGGGGATAACCTAAACAGAAGGAGATCCACCATGGCTTTTAATATGCGCAATCGCAGCCTGCTCTCGCTGATGCACCACACCACCCGCGAGCTGCACTACCTGCTGGACCTGTCCCGCGACCTCAAGCGCGCCAAATACACCGGCACCGAGCGCCCACACCTGCAGGGCAAAAATATCGCGCTGATCTTCGAAAAAACCTCGACCCGCACCCGTTGCGCGTTCGAAGTGGCGGCTCACGACCAAGGCGCCCACGTCACCTACATCGACCCGGTGTCGTCGCAGATCGGCCACAAAGAAAGCATGAAAGACACCGCCCGCGTCCTGGGCCGCATGTTCGACGCCATCGAGTACCGTGGCTTTGAACAGGAAATCGTCGAAGAGCTGGCCAAGTTCGCCGGTGTGCCGGTGTTCAACGGCCTGACCGCCGAATTCCACCCGACCCAAATGATCGCCGACACCCTGACCATGCGCGAACACAGCGACAAGCCGCTGCATGACATCAGCTACGCCTACTTGGGGGATGCGCGTTACAACATGGGCAATTCGTTGCTGATGATCGGCGCCAAGCTGGGCATGGACGTGCGCATCGGCGCGCCGAAAGCCCTGTGGCCACACGAGGATTTCATCAAGCAGTGCCAGGCGTTTGCCGAAGAAAGCGGCGCGCGTATCACCATCACCGAAGACCCGAAAGAGGCGGTCAAAGGCGTGGACTTCATCCACACCGATATCTGGGTGTCGATGGGCGAGCCGGTGGAAGCGTGGGACGAGCGTATCGAGCAACTGCTGCCGTACCAGGTCAACGCCAAAATGATGAAGGCCTCGGGCAACCCGCGCGTGAAGTTCATGCACTGTCTGCCGGCGTTTCATAACAGCGAAACCAAGGTGGGCAAGGACATTGCCGCGCGCTACCCGAACCTGGCCAATGGCGTGGAAGTGACCGAAGAGGTGTTCGAGTCGCCGGCCAACATCGCCTTTGAGCAAGCGGAAAACCGCATGCACACCATCAAGGCGATTCTG
This sequence comes from Pseudomonas sp. HT11, assembly GCF_044875395.1. Taxonomy (NCBI): domain Bacteria; kingdom Pseudomonadati; phylum Pseudomonadota; class Gammaproteobacteria; order Pseudomonadales; family Pseudomonadaceae; genus Pseudomonas; species Pseudomonas sp. HT11. Next base: position 4,991,952 of record NZ_CP173217.1, read on the forward strand.
GTGTCGGCGTTGGCGGATATCTAAATCTTGAGTGGGAACTCGATCAATGTGGGAGCTGGCTTGCCTGCGATGCGGACACCTCGGTTTCTCAGGAACATCAGGGTGATGCCATCGCGGGCAAGCCCGGCTCCCACATGAATTGCGCTTCGCTCAAAGACCCTGCTGAATTCTAGAAGGACATTCTTTATGCGCATCGTCGTAGCCCTGGGCGGCAACGCCCTGCTCCGCCGTGGTGAACCCATGACCGCGGACAACCAACGCGCCAACATCCGAATCGCCACCGAACAGATCGCCAAGATCCACCCTGGCAACGAGTTGGTGATCGCGCACGGCAATGGCCCGCAAGTCGGCCTGCTGTCGTTGCAGGCGGCGGCCTACACCAGCGTGTCGCCCTACCCACTGGACGTGCTGGGCGCCGAAACCGAAGGCATGATCGGCTACATCATCGAACAGGAATTGGGCAACCTGCTGGACTTCGAAGTGCCGTTCGCCACCTTGCTGACCCAGGTGGAAGTGGACGTCAACGACCCGGCCTTCAAAAACCCGACCAAACCCATCGGCCCGGTGTACGCCAAAGCCGAAGCCGAGAAACTCGCCGCCGAAAAAGGCTGGGCCATCGCCCCGGACGGCGATAAGTATCGTCGTGTGGTCGCCAGCCCGCGCCCCAAACGCATCTTTGAAATCCGCCCGATCAAGTGGCTGCTGGAAAAAAGCGCCATCGTGATCTGCGCCGGTGGCGGCGGCATCCCGACGATGTATGGCGAGGACGGCAAGCTGCGCGGCATTGAGGCGGTGATCGACAAAGACCTGTGTTCATCCCTGCTGGCCGCGCAACTGGACGCCGATTTGCTGGTGATCGCCACCGACGTCAACGCCGCCTTTATCGACTTCGGTAAGCCGACCCAGAAAGCCATCGGCCAAGCCCACCCCGACGACATGGAAAAACTCGGTTTCGCCGCCGGCTCCATGGGCCCCAAGGTACAAGCCGCCTGCGAGTTCGCCCGCCAGACTGGAAAAACCGCCGTCATCGGTTCACTCTCGGACATCGAAGCCATCGTCCAGGGCAGCGCCGGCACACGCATCAGCACGGCAACATCTGGCATCACCTACCTGTGAAGTAGAGGAGAAACGCCTATGGCCACCTTTGAACCCGGTCACCTGCACGTCGAACGTCACGCGCTCAACAAGGATGATTACAGCTACAACCTGTGCATCGACTACGAAGTCAGCCAGGACCCAAAGGAAGGCAAAGGAATGCTCTTCAAACTGCACGGCTCGGTGCAGGGCAAGGACCTCAAGGAGGAATTCTTTTTGCCCAAGGACCAGGCCTTTGATTTCGCCCGGCATGCGATGAACATCGCGCAGAAATATGGCATGCCGAAGATTGCGACGCTTAACGGCCAAATGCACAAGCAGTACGACTTGATGTTTGAGGATGTACGGCATCAGTTGGATGTGAAGGCGGGCGATCCGATCAAGCCCGAGCACCTGGAATAACCCCGCTCCCACAGCCAAAACAGATCAAGTGTGGGAGCTGGCTTGCCTGCGATAGCGGTGGATCAGTCGCTGCACGTATCGACTGACAGGTCGCCATCGCAGGCAAGCCAGCTCCCACATTTTGATCTCCATCCGCTCCAAGGCATACTTGCCGCCTCACGCTCCCCAGAATCGTTAACCGCCCCATGCGTATCCACGTCAGCTTCATCGACCGCGTCGGCATTACCCAGGAAGTCCTGGCCCTGCTCGGTGGGCGCAATCTCAACCTGGATGCGGTGGAGATGGTGCCGCCCAACGTCTACATCGACGCGCCGACGTTGAGCGCCGAGGTGCTCGAAGAACTGCGCGACGCGCTGTTCAGCGTGCACGGCGTACAGGCGGTCACGGTGGTGGACATCCTCCCCGGCCAACGCCGCCACCTGCAACTCGACGCCCTGCTGGCCGCCATGACCGACCCGGTGCTGGCGCTGGACAGTGCCGGCAAGATCCTGCTGGCCAACCCGGCGCTGATCGCCCTGTACGGCCGCGAGCCGGCGGGGGAAAGCATCAGCGAGCTGTTCAACGATGCGGCGCTGCTGGAGACCTTGCTGGAACACGGCTTTCGCCTGCCGCTGCGCGAAATCAGCGTCAACGGCCAGACCTTTTTGCTGGACGCCACGCCGATCACCGACGCCGGCGCCCTGCTGACGCTGTACCAGCCCAACCGCATCGGCGAACAACTGTCGGCGCTGCACCATGACCATGCCGAAGGTTTTGATGCGTTGTTGGGCGAATCACCGGTGATCCGCACCCTCAAGGCGCGTGCGCAGCGCGTCGCCGCACTCGATGCGCCGCTGTTGATCCAAGGCGAAACCGGCACCGGCAAAGAGCTGGTCGCGCGGGCCTGCCACGCCATCAGCGCGCGTCACAGTGCGCCGTTTTTGGCCTTGAACTGCGCGGCGCTGCCGGAAAACCTCGCCGAGAGTGAACTGTTCGGCTACGCCCCCGGCGCCTTTACCGGCGCGCAGCGCGGCGGTAAGCCGGGGCTGATGGAACTGGCCAACCAAGGCACGGTTTTTCTGGATGAAATCGGCGAGATGTCACCGTATTTGCAGGCCAAGCTGCTGCGTTTTCTCAACGACGGCAGCTTCCGGCGCGTTGGCGGCGACCGCGAAGTAAAGGTCAATGTGCGCATCCTCAGCGCTACCCACCGCGACTTGGAAAAGATGGTCAGCGAAGGCACCTTTCGTGAAGACCTGTTCTACCGCCTCAATGTGCTCAACGTCGAAGTGCCGCCGTTGCGCGAGCGCGGCCAGGACATCTTGCTGCTCGCCCGCTACTTCATGCAGCAGGCCTGCGCGCAGATCCAGCGCCCGGTGTGCCGCCTGGCGCCAGGCACCTATCCGGCGCTGTTGGGCAACCGCTGGCCGGGCAACGTGCGGCAGCTGCAAAACGTGATCTTCCGCGCCGCCGCGATTTGCGAAAGCAGTTTGGTGGACATCGGCGACCTGGACATCGCCGGCACCTCGGTGGCGCGCCAGAGCGACGGTGAAGTCGACAGCCTGGAACAGGCAGTGGAAGACTTTGAGCGCAGCCTGCTGGAAAAGCTCTACGCCAGTTACCCCTCGACCCGCCAACTGGCGAGCCGCCTGCAGACTTCGCACACGGCGATTGCCCATCGCCTGCGCAAGTACGGCATCCCAAACAAACCCTGACTGAATAAACGCGGTTCAAAGGTGGGAGCTGGCTTGCCTGCGACAGCGGTGGGTCAGCCAACGCGTTAGTGACTGATAGACCGCTATCGCAGGCAAGCCAGCTCCCACAGGGATTGCATGACTCGCCAAATCGGGTCTGAGAACGACATCCACTGTACTGAAAGCGCTACAGCGTAACGATATCGCTACAACCCTGTTTTTTGCGCGCCATGCAAGGCTTTGATCCACATAGGCTTTTTTTCACCGGCCCAGCTGTAGCGAAATCGCTACAGGCAAATCTTTCCACTTCCACGCTGATTTTATTAACCCGTTGATTTCTAACGAATTAATAACATTGGCCGCGATATTGCTAAGTAACTCCTCATTATTCCAATCCCGTCCACCAGACGAATCTGGCCCTGAGGAGTTTCCATGAGCGAGTTGCGTTTCACTGAAGATCACGAATGGCTGCGCGCCGAAGCCGATGGCAGCGTCACCGTGGGCATCACCGCTTTCGCGCAGAACGCGCTGGGTGATGTGGTTTTCGTGCAACTGCCGGAGTTGCAGGCCTACGCCAAGGGCGCAGAAGCCTCCACCGTTGAGTCGGTCAAGGCAGCGAGCGGCGTGTACATGCCGCTGGACGGCGAAGTCCTCGACGTAAACGACAAACTCAGCGACAGCCCGGAACTGGTCAACGAAGACCCGATGGGCGAAGGCTGGTTCTTCCGCTTCAAACCCGCCGATGCCGATGCAGTGGCTAAGCTGTTGGATCAGGATGCGTACGACCGCCTGATCAAAGCCAACGCCCAAGCCTGAGGAGCGCGCCATGACGATCAATCTCAGCACCGCCAACGAATTCATCGCCCGTCATATCGGCCCACGCCAGGAAGACGAGCAGCAAATGCTCGCAAAGCTGGGCTTTGACTCGCTCGAAGCCCTGAGCGCCAGCGTGATCCCGGAAAGCATCAAGGGCACCAGCGTGCTCGGCCTGGAAGACGGCTTGAGCGAAGCCCAGGCCCTGGCCAAGATCAAGGCCATCGCCAGCCAGAACCAACTGTTCAAGACCTACATCGGCCAGGGCTACTACAACTGCCACACGCCGTCGCCGATCCTGCGCAACTTGCTGGAAAACCCGGCCTGGTACACCGCCTACACGCCGTATCAGCCCGAGATTTCCCAAGGCCGTCTCGAAGCGCTGCTGAACTTCCAGACCCTGATCAGCGACCTCACCGGCCTGCCGATCGCCAACGCGTCCTTGCTCGACGAAGCCACCGCCGCCGCCGAAGCCATGACCTTCTGCAAGCGCCTGAGCAAGAACAAAAGCAGCAACGCCTTCTTCGCCTCGATCCACAGCCACCCGCAAACCCTCGACGTGCTGCGCACCCGTGCCGAGCCGCTGGGCATCGACGTGGTGGTGGGCGACGAGCGTGAACTGACCGACGTCAGCGCATTCTTCGGCGCCCTGCTGCAATACCCGGCCAGCAACGGTGACGTGTTTGATTACCGCGAACTGACCGAGCGTTTCCACGCCGCCAATGCGTTGGTCGCGGTCGCCGCCGACCTGCTGGCCCTGACCTTGCTGACGCCTCCGGGCGAGTTCGGCGCCGACGTGGCCATCGGCAGCGCACAACGCTTCGGCGTGCCGCTGGGCTTTGGTGGCCCGCACGCGGCGTATTTCTCCACCAAGGACGCGTTCAAGCGCGACATGCCGGGCCGTCTGGTCGGTGTGTCCGTCGACCGTTTCGGCAAGCCGGCCCTGCGCCTGGCTATGCAGACCCGCGAGCAACATATCCGCCGCGAGAAGGCCACCAGCAACATCTGTACCGCCCAAGTGCTGCTGGCCAACATCGCCAGCATGTACGCCGTGTACCACGGCCCCAAAGGACTGACCCAGATCGCCAACCGCATTCATCACCTGACCGCGATCCTGGCCAAAGGCCTGAGCGCGCTGGGCCTGAAGGTTGAGCAAACACACTTCTTCGACACCCTGACCCTGAACACCGGCGCCAACACCGCGGCCCTGCACGACAAGGCGCGCGCCCAGCGCATCAACCTGCGTGTGGTGGATGCTGAGCGTCTGGGCCTGTCGGTCGACGAAACCACCACCCAGGCGGATATCGAAGCCTTGTGGTCGATCTTCGCCGACAGCAAAGCCCTGCCGGAATTCGACGCCAACGTCCAAGGCACCCTGCCGGCCGCGCTGCTGCGCCAATCGCCGATCCTCAGCCACCCGGTGTTCAACCGCTACCACTCCGAAACCGAGCTGATGCGCTACCTGCGCAAGCTGGCCGACAAGGACCTGGCGCTGGACCGCACCATGATCCCGCTGGGCTCGTGCACCATGAAGCTCAACGCCGCCAGCGAAATGATCCCGGTGACCTGGGCCGAGTTCGGTGCCCTGCACCCATTCGCCCCGGCCGAGCAAAGCGCTGGCTACCTGCAGCTGACGTCCGAGCTGGAAGCCATGCTCTGCGCGGCCACCGGTTACGATGCCATCTCGCTGCAGCCGAACGCCGGTTCCCAAGGTGAATACGCTGGCCTCTTGGCCATTCGTGCCTATCACCAGAGCCGTGGCGAAGAGCGCCGCGACATCTGCCTGATCCCTTCGTCGGCCCACGGCACCAACCCCGCGACCGCCAACATGGCCGGTATGCGCGTGGTCGTGACCGCCTGCGATGCACGCGGCAACGTCGACATCGAAGACCTGCGCGCCAAGGCCATCGAGCACCGCGAGCACCTCGCGGCGCTGATGATCACCTACCCGTCCACCCACGGCGTGTTCGAAGAAGGCATCCGCGAAATCTGCGGCATCATTCACGACAACGGCGGCCAAGTGTACATCGACGGCGCCAACATGAACGCGATGGTGGGCCTGTGCGCACCGGGCAAGTTCGGTGGCGACGTGTCTCACCTGAACCTGCACAAAACCTTCTGCATCCCGCACGGCGGTGGCGGCCCGGGCGTTGGCCCGATTGGCGTCAAATCGCACCTCACGCCATTCCTGCCTGGCCACGCGGCCATGGAACGCAAGGAAGGCGCGGTGTGCGCGGCGCCGTTCGGCAGCGCGAGCATCCTGCCGATCACCTGGATGTACATCAGCATGATGGGCGGCGCGGGCCTCAAGCGTGCGTCCCAGCTGGCGATCCTGAATGCCAACTACATTTCCCGTCGCCTCGAAGAGCACTACCCGGTGCTCTACACCGGCAGCAATGGCCTGGTGGCACACGAGTGCATCCTGGACCTGCGCCCATTGAAAGACAGCAGCGGCATCAGCGTGGACGACGTGGCCAAGCGCCTGATCGATTTTGGTTTCCATGCGCCGACCATGTCGTTCCCGGTGGCCGGCACCTTGATGATCGAGCCGACCGAAAGTGAATCCAAGGAAGAACTGGACCGCTTCTGTGACGCGATGATTGCCATCCGCGAAGAAATCCGCGCGGTGGAAAACGGCACGCTGGACAAGGACGACAACCCGTTGAAAAACGCGCCGCACACGGCCGCTGAAATCGTCGGCGAATGGACCCACCCGTACAGCCGTGAACAGGCGGTGTACCCGGTTGCGTCGTTGATTGAAGGCAAGTACTGGCCGCCGGTTGGCCGGGTCGACAACGTGTTTGGCGACCGCAATCTGGTGTGTGCGTGCCCGTCGATTGAGAGCTACGCGTAACCCTGACTGACGGAACAGGGTCAAGTGTGGGAGCTGGCTTGCCTGCGATGGCATCACCTGGGTCTACCTGATAGACCCAGGTGTCTGCATCGCAGGCAAGCCAGCTCCCACATGGATCTCTTCCACAGTCAGGCCGAGTACACCCAGAAAATAATAAGAAACCGGAGAACAACCATGTCCCTTAGCGTGTTCGACCTGTTCAAGATTGGCATCGGCCCCTCCAGTTCCCACACCGTTGGCCCGATGCGCGCCGCCGCCCGCTTTGTCGAAGGCCTCAAGCGCGACAACCTGTTGAGCGCCACCACCGGCATCAAGGTGGAACTCTATGGCTCCCTCGGCGCCACCGGCAAAGGCCATGGCAGCGACAAGGCCGTGTTGCTGGGCCTGGAAGGCGAACACCCGGACACCGTGAACACTGAAACCGTGGCTGCACGCCTGGCGCAGATGCGCAGCGACGGCCGCTTGAACCTGCTCGGCGAACACAGCATTGCGTTCAACGAGAAAGAACACCTGGCGATGATTCGCAAACCGCTGGCCTACCATCCCAACGGCATGATTTTCCGTGCCTTCGACGCCGCCGGCATCCAGATCCGCAGCCGCGAGTACTACTCGGTCGGTGGCGGGTTTGTGGTGGACGAAGACGCGGCCGGCGCCGACCGGATTGTCGAAGACACCACGCCGCTGACCTTCCCTTTCAAGCATGCCAAGGACTTGCTTGGGCATTGCGCCACCTATGGGCTGTCGATCAGCCAGGTGATGCTGACCAATGAAAGTGCCTGGCGCCCTGAAGCGGAAACCCGCGCTGGCTTGCTGAACATCTGGCAGGTCATGCAGGACTGTGTGGATGCCGGTTGTCGCAATGAAGGCATCTTGCCCGGCGGTTTGAAGGTCAAGCGCCGCGCGGCCGCGTTGCATCGCCAGCTGTGCAAGAACCCCGAGTCGGCGCTGCGCGACCCGTTGTCGGTGCTCGACTGGGTCAACCTGTACGCGCTGGCGGTCAACGAAGAAAACGCCAACGGCGGCCGCGTGGTCACGGCGCCCACCAACGGCGCGGCCGGGATTGTGCCGGCGGTTTTGCATTACTACATGCGCTTTATCCCCGGCGCCAATGAAGACGGCGTGGTGCGCTTTTTGCTCACCGCCGCCGCCATCGGGATTTTGTACAAGGAAAACGCCTCGATCTCGGGCGCCGAAGTCGGCTGCCAGGGCGAGGTCGGCGTGGCCTGTTCGATGGCAGCCGGCGCACTGTGTGAAGTGCTGGGCGGCAGCGTGTCCCAAGTGGAGAACGCCGCCGAGATCGGCATGGAACACAACCTCGGCCTGACTTGCGACCCGATTGGCGGGTTGGTGCAGGTGCCGTGCATCGAGCGCAATGCGATGGGCTCGGTCAAGGCGATCAATGCGGTGCGCATGGCCTTGCGCGGTGACGGGCAGCATTTCGTCTCGCTGGATAAAGTCATCCGCACCATGCGCCAGACCGGCGCCGACATGAAAAGCAAATACAAGGAAACCGCCCGTGGCGGTTTGGCGGTCAACATTATCGAGTGCTGACGCCTAACAGCGCGTCCGCACGTTTTTCAGGAGCTGAATATGTCCACCCAAACCCTGTTGAAAACTCCACTGCATGCGCTGCACCTTGAGCTGGGCGCGCGCATGGTGCCCTTCGCCGGCTACGACATGCCGGTGCAATACCCATTGGGCGTGATGAAAGAACACCTGCACACCCGTGAACAGGCCGGGTTGTTTGACGTGTCGCACATGGGCCAGATTCGCCTGACCGGCGCGAATGCCGCCAAGGCCCTGGAAACCCTGGTGCCGGTCGACATCATCGACCTGCCGGTGGGCATGCAGCGTTACGCGATGTTCACCAACGATCAAGGCGGCATTCTCGACGACCTGATGGTGGCCAACCTGGGTAACGACGAACTGTTCCTGGTGGTCAACGCCGCCTGCAAGGACCAGGACCTGGCGCACCTGCGCACACACATTGGCGAGCAGTGCACGATCGAGCCGCTGTTTGAAGAACGCGCCCTGCTGGCCCTGCAAGGCCCGGCGGCGGTGAAGGTACTGGCGCGCCTGGCGCCGGAAGTGACCAAGATGACGTTCATGCAGTTCGCTACCCTGCGCCTGCTGGGCGTGGACTGCTATGTCAGCCGCTCCGGCTACACCGGCGAAGACGGGTTTGAAATCTCCGTGCCCGCCGCCAACGCCGAGAGCCTGGCGCGCAGCCTGCTGGCCGAGGCCGAAGTGCAGGCCATCGGCCTGGGCGCCCGTGACTCGCTGCGCCTGGAAGCCGGCCTGTGCCTCTACGGCCACGACATGAACACCGACACCACGCCGATTGAGGCCAGCCTGTTGTGGGCCATCTCCAAGGCTCGCCGTGCCGATGGCGCGCGTGCCGGTGGCTTCCCCGGCGCCGACCGGATTTTCACCCAGCAACAAGCCGGTGTGAGCCGCAAGCGTGTCGGCCTGCTGCCACAGGAACGTACCCCGGTGCGTGAAGGTGCAGAGATCGTCGATGCGCAGGGCACCGTGATCGGCAGCGTGTGCAGCGGCGGCTTTGGCCCTACGTTGGGTGGCCCGCTTGCCATGGGTTACCTGGACAGCGCATTCATCGCACTGGACACCGAAGTGTCTGCGTTGGTACGTGGGAAAAAGGTGCCATTACGTGTAAGTAAAATGCCATTTGTGCCACAACGTTACTTCCGTGGCTGATTGACTGTTCCTATAAGTAACGCGGGTGCGTTAACGTGCACTAAACTGTAACGCAACCGCCATAAAACAGTGCACTGACGATAGTCAATGTAATAGCTAACAACCTATAACAAGTGATCAACTCTATCGAATAAGTGGGATCGACATTAATCATCAAACAGTCATGAAGCCGAGCAAACGCTGGGCTTTTGGCGGGGCTTGTTTTTTCTCTATTAGTTGGCGTAGAGTTTGCCCACTGTGTTTGCATGGGTCGCTTTGAACCTGGACCTGGGCAGTAGCCAAAGTTTGCTACAACCCGTTCGACGTCTCTTACTTTCCTGCAACTCAGCCCAGTACTCTTTCATGTGAAAGGGGCTGTCATTAATTTTTTGCGTCAAGGAAATAAGAAAATGGCTGATCGTCAGAGCGGTACCGTCAAGTGGTTTAACGACGAGAAAGGGTTTGGTTTTATCACTCCAGAAAGCGGTCCGGATCTGTTCGTGCACTTCCGCGCTATTCAGGGCAACGGCTTCAAGAGCCTCAAAGAAGGCCAGAAAGTGACGTTCATCGCCGTGCAAGGCCAGAAAGGCATGCAGGCTGACGAAGTACAAGCAGAAGGCTGATCCTTGCTGCGACAAAAAGCCCCTGATGGTGACATCAGGGGCTTTTTTATGTGCGTTTGCTCGTAAAATGGCTTTTTTCTCTAGAGAGACTGCCATGTCCAAACCCCTGCTGAGCCCCCAAGGCGAGTTTCCCGCCGTTGGCCTGGGCCGTCGCCTGGCAGCGATGTTTTATGACTTTCTCCTGTGCACTGCCTTGCTGATCGTCACAGCGTTCATCTACAAGCTGGTGTGGATGGCCTTTATCGGCGAGGCGAAGATGCGCGCGCTCACCGAGTCTGGCGCACTGGACGGTGACCCGTTGCTGTCGACGATTCTGTTCTTTGTGTTATTTGGTTTTTTCGCCAAGTTCTGGACCTATTCCGGCCAGACCCTGGGCATGCAGGTGTGGGGCGTGCGCGTGCAGAACGCCGACGGCTCGCGGATCAGCCTGTGGCAGGCGCTGTTGCGGTTTGTGGTGTCGATTGCGTCGTGGTTGTGCGTAGGGCTGGGGTTTATCTGGTCGCTGTTTGATAAGCAAAAACGCAGCTGGCATGACATCTATTCGGATACGCAGCTGGTGCGTGTCCCGAAGCAGAAGAAGTAATTCCAAACGACACAAAACAACTGTGGGAGCTGGCTTGCCTGCGATGCAGGCACCTCGGTCTATCAGTCAGACCAGGGTGATGCTATCGCAGGCAAGCCAGCTCCCACATTTTTAACCGTGTTTACAATTAAATTAAGCGTTGCCGGCAAGCTTGAGGCGCGCCGCCTGGGTGAAGTCGAGCATGCGCTTGAGCGGCCGCACCGCCTGCGGAATCACCGACGGCTCGACGAAGATCTCGTTGCTGCCCTCACGCAGGCACTGCAGCGTGCGTTCCAGTGTATTCATCGCCATCCACGGGCAATGCGCGCAACTGCGGCAGGCCGCGCCGTTGCCGGCAGTCGGTGCCTCGATGAAGACCTTGTCCGGGCACAGCTGCTGCATCTTGTAGAAAATGCCGCGGTCGGTGGCGACGATAAACGTCTTGTTCGGCAGGCGCTGGGCCGCTGCGATCAATTGGCTGGTGGAACCCACGGCGTCCGCCAGTTCGATCACCGACGTCGGCGACTCCGGATGCACCAGAATCGCAGCGTCCGGGTACAGCGCCTTCATGTCCTCGAGCTGCTTGGACTTGAACTCCTCATGGACGATGCACGCGCCATCCCACAGCAACATGTCGGCGCCGGTCTGGCGCTGAATGTAGGTGCCCAGGTGCTTGTCCGGCCCCCAGATAATCGTCTCGCCGTTGTCCATCAGGCTTTCGACGATTTCCAGTGCGCAGCTTGAGGTAACGACCCAATCGGCCCGCGCCTTGACCGCCGCCGACGTGTTGGCATACACCACCACCGTGCGCTCGGGATGCTGATCGCAGAACGCCGAAAACTCCTCCACCGGGCAGCCAAGGTCCAGGGAGCAGGTGGCTTCCAGGGTGGGCATGAGGATGCGTTTTTCGGGTGTAAGGATTTTGGCGGTCTCGCCCATGAAACGCACACCGGCGACCAGTACGGTCTTGGCCGGGTGGGCTGCGCCGAAGCGGGCCATTTCCAGGGAGTCGGAGACACAGCCGCCGGTTTCTTCGGCCAGGGCCTGAATCACCGGGTCGCAGTAGAAGTGGGCGACCAGCACCGCGTCCTGAGCCTTGAGCTCGGCGGCGATGGCGGCACGCAGGCTTGCCTCTTCTTCGGCGCTGAGCGCCTTGGGCTGCTTGGCGTCGAGGTGAGCTTGAACCAGTAGGCGTTCGGAAATTTGCGTCATGTTCGCAAGACCTGCAGGCGCAGTTGCGCGAAAGTCGAGTGTACCACCGGCTCTGGAGCCTTTCGGGCGCCGCCGGACGAAGTGATTGTGTTCATCAAGCACGGGTGAAGCTGCGCAAGGCTACAGAATATCGAATCGATTCAAAAGCCTAATCTGGCCTGCGCAGGCGCGCTGGTCGGGCAAAAAAACGGGAAGGCTCATGACTGGGCCTTCCCGCTTTGACCACGCCGAACGTCAGCGCATCAGCACATCCGGATCGTTCTGCAACAGGATCGAGTCATGCATGTTGGCCAAGGCATCCTTCAAGGGTGACTGCTCAAAGGCATCCTTGTACTTTTTGCTCGCCTGGGCGGCGTGCTCAAGCAGCGCCAGGTAGTCGCGCCTGGTTGAGGCTTCCTTCGGCACCACGCTGTCTTGCACCCGGTTGCCCATCACGTATTTCTGCGTGTGGGTGTTCTGGGAAGCCGATTGGGTAACGGACGCATTCGTCAGTCGGCCGTCTTTATAGGCGAAGGTTGCGGTGCTGCTGGCCTTGTCCTGCACTTGCACATACAGGTAATTCTGCGATTCGCGAGAGCCGTCAAAAACCGGCGGTTTGCCACCGTCGAGGCCTTTATGGAAGCTGGCCGACAGCAGCGATTGCTGGTTCTGGGTGACGCTGCGGTCGCCCGTGCTGCGGCCATTGACCTGGGTATTCTGCGACACGCTGTAGGAAAAGCCCTCAACTTCCGACCGACGCATCGAATTGGGCGCGCCCGCCGCCTGTTTGATCGAGGCCTTGAAGTCAGCCAGGCCCGTCAGCAAGCCTTTGTCGGTCGGGTTATGAGTCAGCGGGTTCGCAGCGCCAGCCCCGGGCGGATAGTTGCTGTTCATGGCGCTGAACGCGTCCTTGAACATGGCCATCAGGTCCGCGTTGGCACTGCCGCGCCGCTCGACGCGGTCGAACTGCGCTAGGTAGGTTTGCAGCGCCTTGGCCTGCTGCTTGGCATTGCCGAGGATCGCCGCGTTTCTCAGGTCCACCGTGAGGTCAATCTGACCCGCCGGGCCACTCATGCGCGTGGTACGGCTCTCGCTGTCGGCATGAAAGGCCAGGGTAATGTCCTCATCGTTCGAGGCCTTCACTTTGGCATTGAGGTCCACCGACGACAGCAGCTTGGCGTCGAACTGAGTCAGCCTGCTCAAGTCGAGTTTCGGCGGCACGGCGGTCAGCCCGTCGACCGAGGCCTGGAATGCGCTGCCCAACTGGCCGACGGCCTTGAGTTCATCGGCGGTCAACTCCCCGCCTTCTACAGTGGCCTGTACGCCCAGGCCATCTTTCTGGCTGGACAGGCTGAACGTCACCGTCTTGCCGCTGGCAGTCTTGATGCTGAGGCTGACTTGGTTGTCGGCCTTGCTGTGCAGCAGCGTCTGGTCCGCCTTGATTGCATCGGTGTCGCCGGCGCGGTCAGCGGTGGTGTTGAGCAGCGACTGGGAAATAGCGGCACCGCCACCTTTGGTGAATTGGTCCACCAACGCAGCGCCCAGCCCACTGTAGCGGCTGGCCGTAGTGACCGAGTGGAAGTTGGCGTTGATGACCCAGGTGATCGAATCATCGCTGTTGTTTTCCCAGGTCCGCACGCTTTCCTGGCCGGGCAACAAACCGTTTCGAGAGTAAGTATCGACGACATCGGCTGCCGGATTGCCAAGGCTGACCACTGAAGAAGGCCGCGTCGGTGAGACATCGAGGGTGTTCGCCGAGGTGGCCGGCGGCGTGCTGGTCGCAGCCCGAACAATGAGGGGATTGGTCGCTATAACAGGCGTTAGCGTGGTCATGACAGTCCGTGTCTTAAAAGCTGAGTAGCGTTCAATCTAACCAAGACGCGCCGGGATTAATAGCACTGATACCTAAATGGAAGGCAAAGAGCCATGCCAAAAAACTGGCTCTTTGCGGTATGGCGCACGTCAGAAGCGGTAAGTCACCGAGCCCCCGAAACCATTGGCGCTGTTTTCATATTTGGCGTCGTAGGTCAGCGCCAACTGAGGGTTGTTGTCGCGAATCTTGATCGGCTCTTCCTTCAGGTAGGAATAGGCCACGTCAAAGGTCAGGTTATCCACCGGCGTCCAGCCGGCACCCAGGCTGAACACGGTACGGTCGCCCGTAGGAATCCGTACGGAACGGTCGGTGTTGTTGGTCGGCGTCTGGTCCACCGAGAAGCCGGTGCGCAGCACCAGTTGTTTGTTGAGCTGATACGACAGGCCGATTGCATGGGACCACGTGTCGTGCCAGTGCTCCTGCTCGGTGATGGAACCCAGGCCAGCCAGCTCAGCCGTCAGTTCGGACACGCCGGAATTGTTCACCGTGATCTTCTTCAACTGGCTCCAGCGGGTATAGGTGCTGCCCACGTAAAGGGTCAAGGCATCGGTCAGCTGGTGAGTAACGGAAAGGTCCACGGAAGACGGCGTGGTGACATTCAGCTTGGCGTCGTACTTCTGTGCCCCGCCGTCCAACAGGTCGGAGAGCACGCCCGAGGCGTCGGTATGACCACTCAAGTGATACACCACTTGCGAATGGTAGGTGAGGCCGACGCGGGTACTGTCCAGCGCCTGCACCAGGATACCGGCGTTAAAGCCCATCGCGGTGTCGTCGCCCTTGATCTTGGCCGTTTCCGTACCCAGCCCGAACGCCGGTACCTTGGAGTCAAGCTCGCCGCTGATTTTGTTGAAGGTCGGGCCGAAACCTACCGACACTTTGTCGTTGAACGCGTAGCTGACGGTCGGCTGCACGGTGAGGACTTCAATCTTGCTCTTACTCCCAAAACCATTGCCCTGGAAGCTGTGCTCATAGTCGGTCACCAAGCCAAACGGTGCGTAGATGCCCAGGCCAAACGCCCAGTGTTCATCGATCGGCGTAACCAGGTAACCCATCGGCACGGCAATGCCGGGGACCATGTCGCCCTTGTTGGTGCCAGGGTTATCGACGCCGCCCTGGCTGGAGCTGGCGTCCTTGATATTGGTTTTGGCATCCAGGTAGGTCGCCCCGATGCTGACTTCATTGTGCTTGAGGCGCGACATGCCGGCCGGGTTGCCGAACACCGTGCTGGCGTCGTCGGCCGAGGAAGAACGCCCGGCGTAGCCTGTGCCCATTGAACTGATGCTTTGTTCATTGAGGGCGAAGCCACCGGCGAGCAGCTGTGTAGAGGCAAGCGAAACGCAAAGCGCCAAAGCGCTTTTAAGAGTTTTGTTATTCATTATTAGGACTCGAATTATTGGTCAGCGCCGGGAAAACTACCAACGTTCGAGCCGAGGGTTTATGAAGAGTTTTTCATGCACACGATTGTCGGACAATTCTAGAGTTTTCAAAGACTTTGCCCGTTTTTCGGCGTCTTTTTATGACCTTTTAACCTGATCGTGACCGCCTGGTTTTAACTGCCCGTAACGCCAGGGCAGCCCGCTCTCGTAAGCTCAACCCAATCCAACGTGCGCGCTGGTTGCCTGCGATTGCATCGAGTGTGTCTGGCCAACGTGTCGCGAGTATCCACCGCCTAAACGTCAACACCAATGCTTTGCCAGAGCAAAGTCAGCACCGTACGGGAGGAAGTCGCTGGTGAGATAGGTATCGTAATGACATGATACGGCCCATTTACTCCCACTCGGCCAAACTCAAATGAATACCACTGTCGGGATCGGCTCAGAGCCAAGCGAGCTGGCCGCCACCGGCTTGGGCAGAAGCGAAGCGTTCACCGAGCGCGTTCTGGCCAGCATCAACGATTGCATCAAGGTTCTGGACCTCGACGCCCGCCTCACCTTCATGAGCGAAGGCGGCATGAAAATCATGGAAGTCAGTGACTTCAACGCGATTCGCGGCTGCCCCTGGCCCGACTTCTGGCAGGACAAGGGAAACGCGGATGCCAAGGCTGCCGTACAGGCCGCCAAAAACGGTGAAAGCGCAAGTTTCATCGGCCCCGCCGAGACGCTGGCCGGCAACCTGAAATGGTGGCATGTGCAGGTCAGCCCGATCCTCGACCGTGACGGCCGGCCGGAACAAATCCTCTGTGTCTCGCGTGATATCACTGCCCTGCGTGAAGCCGAAGAGTCCCTGCGCACACTCAACGAATCCCTTGAGCAAAGGGTGATGGAGCGCACCCGCGATCGCGATCGTATCTGGCGCCTGTCGCCGGACCTGATGCTGGTCGCCCAGCTTGACGGCGTTATCTCCGCGGTGAACCCGGCCTGGACACGCATGCTCGGCCACACCGAACACGACTTGGTGGGCAGCCAGCTGCTGGACTTGGTGCACCCGGAAGACCTCGCGGTCTCCTCCTCGGCGGTCAGCCGCCTGGGGGACGGCAAGAATTTTCCCAATTTCAAGAACCGCTACCGTCACCAGGACGGCAGCTACCGCATGATCGCCTGGACCGCCGTGCCCGACAGCGACTACATCCACGCGGTGGGCCGGGATATCCAGGCCGAAGAAGAAGCCAAGGAAGCCCTGCGTCTGTCGGAAGACGCCCTGCGTCAGTCGCAGAAGCTTGAAGCAATCGGCCAACTCACCGGTGGCGTCGCACACGATTTCAATAACCTGCTGACGGTGATCAAGTCTTGCGCTGACTTGCTCAAGACGCCTTCTTTGAGCGAAGTGCGGCGCATCAAGTACGTGGAAGCCATCGCCAGCACCGTGGACCGCGCCGCGCGCCTGACCGCCCAACTGCTGACCTTCGCGCGCCGCCAGGCGCTGCGTCCGGAGGTTTTCAACGTCGGCGACAGCGTGTTGCGCGTGGGCGAAATGATGGACAGCCTGACCGGCTCACGCGTCAAGGTCACCATCGAGGTGCCGCAGGAACCCTGCTTTATCAACGCCGATGAAAGCCAATTCGACACCGCCCTGGTGAATATGGTGGTCAATGCCCGGGATGCCATGGCCGGCAACGGCCAATTGGCGATCAGGGTGGCAACCGCTACGTGGCTGCCTTCAGTGCGTGCCCACCCGGTGCGAGTCGCCGAGTACGTGACGATTGAGTTGAGCGACACCGGATCGGGCATTGCTCCGGAGAAGCTCGACGCGATCTTCGAACCCTTCTACACCACCAAGGCCATCGGCCAGGGCACCGGGCTGGGCTTGTCGCAGGTGTATGGCTTTGCCAAGCAGTCGGGCGGTGAAATCCTGGTGCGAAGCGAGTGCGGCAAAGGCAGCCAGTTTATGTTGTACCTGCCCAAGGTCGAAGCCGGTTTGATGCCCGTCATCCAGGACAGTCACGACGTACCCATCGCCTCTGACCTGTGCGTGCTGATGGTTGAGGACAATCCCGACGTCGGCCTCTACACCTCGCAGACCCTGGAACAGATGGGTTTCAAAGTGCTTTGGGTCGCGGACGCCAACAGCGCGCTCGAGGCCCTTGCGCCGAACCCGGAAAGCTTCCAGGTGGTGTTCTCCGACATTTCCATGCCGGGCATGAGCGGACTGGAATTGCTCGATGCGCTCGAAGCCCTCTACCCGTGGCTGCCGGTGGTGCTCACCACGGGTTACAACGACGAATTCGCACGTATCGCCAAGGAAGAGGCCCAGCGCTTTGTGCTGTTGCAAAAGCCCTACTCCACCGAAGCATTGGCCGTGCTCTTGCAAAAAGTCGTCAAGAGTCGCCTGAACCTCACCGCACAAAGCTAAGCCTGAGACGGGGCCGCACCGGCCCCGTCTCTAAACACTTCGATTAAGCAGTTCCTCTGCAACAATCAAAAACCATCCCGCACCCCGGCACTGCAACCAAAACCCGCAAAACCAACCCTTAACCCGTGCCGACACCGCGACATTGAAGCTGGACGAGGGCAAGTCCGCGTTCACCGGCGCAAACATTTCTAAATGTTTCTTCATAAAGCCAAACCGTCATTAAACAGACATATCTCAGGAATTAAATCGTCACGTCTTAGACAGGTGGACCTATCCCACTTAACCCTTCCCTTGAGGTGTTGTCGTGATGTTGCCGACTAAAAAAAGTCTGTCTGTTCTGTTCGCCGCCCTGTGCCTGAGCGGCGTGGCCCACGCCACTGACGTTACCGGTGCCGGTTCCAGCTTCGTCTACCCGGTGCTGTCGAAGTGGTCGCAGGACTACAGCAAGAACTCCAGCAACCGCATCAACTACCAGTCGATCGGCTCCGGCGGCGGTATCGCCCAAATCAAGGCCGCCACCGTGGACTTCGGCGCCTCCGACGCCCCGCTGTCCGCCGACGAGCTCAAGGCCGGCGGCCTGGGCCAGTTTCCCAGCGTGATCGGCGGCATCGTGCCGGTGATGAACGTGGAAGGTATTGCGCCGGGCCAGTTGAAGCTCGACGGCGACGTACTGGCGAAGATCTTCCTTGGTGACATCAAGGCCTGGAACGACCCGGCCATCGCCGCGCTCAACCCGGGCTTGAACCTGCCGGTGGCAAACATCACCGTGGTGCACCGCTCCGACGGTTCAGGCACCTCGTACAACTTCACCAACTACCTGGCCAAAGTCAGCGACAGCTGGAAAACCAAGATCGGTTTCGGCACCACTGTGCCGTGGCCGGTGGGTGTGGGCGGCAAAGGCAACGAAGGCGTTTCGGCCTACGTGAAGCAGATCAAGAACTCTATTGGCTTTGTGGAATACGCCTACGCCCTGCAGAACAAGATGACCTACACCCAGTTGAAGAATGCGTCGGGCAAATTCGTCAAACCTGACGCCAAAGCGTTCCAGGCAGCCGCGGACACCGCCGACTGGGCCAACGCCAAGGACTTCAACCTGATCATGACCAACGCCCCAGGCGAAGGCGCGTGGCCGATCACGGCGACCACCTGGATCATCATGTACAAGCAGCCCAAGAATGCCGAGCAAAGCCAGGCGGCGTTCAGCTTCTTCAAATGGTCGCTGGAAAAAGGCCAGCAACAGGCAGCAGCGCTGGACTATGTAGCCCTGCCGGACTCCCTGGTGTCGCGCATCGAAGGTTACTGGAAGTCTGACTTCGCCAACTGATTCGCCCTACAACCGCCTTGCTCAGTGATTGAGGAAGGCGGTGAGCACATCTGATATGAACGACACCGTCCACCCGCTGGTTATGAGTACTCACGCAGGCGCCACCGCGGGCGACCGCCGTGCCACCCGCGATCAACGCCACGATTTGTGGTTCAAACGCTCGATGTTCGGCGCAGCCATGCTGGTGTTGGTGCTGCTGGGTGCCATTGCGGCCTCGACCCTGTGGGGCGGCGGCCTGGCGTTCAAGACCTTTGGCTGGAGCTTTATCACCAGCACCGAATGGGATGCAGTGAACAACCATTTTGGTGCTGTGGTGCCGATCTACGGCACCTTGGTCACCTCGTTTCTGGCCTTGCTGATTGCGGTGCCGGTGAGCTTTGGCATTGCGATTTTTCTTACCGAAGTCGCGCCGCCCTGGCTGAAGATGCCGGTCGCGTCGGCGATTGAACTGCTCGCCGGTATCCCCTCGATCATCTACGGCATGTGGGGCCTGTTCGTGTTCGGGCCGTTCATGGCCGAACACCTCTCGCCCGTGATCAATGACTACCTGGGCGCCCTGCCCTTTGTTGGCTCGCTGTTCCAGGGCCCGCCGCTGGGAATTGGCATGCTCACTGCCGGCATCGTGCTGGCGGTGATGATCATGCCGTTTATCACCTCGGTGATGCATGAGGTGTTTCGCAGTGTGCCCACGCCGTTGAAGGAATCGGCCTACGCGCTTGGCAGTACTACCTGGGAAGTGGTGTGGGACATCGTCTTGCCCTACACCCGCTCGGCCGTCGTAGGCGGGATCTTTCTCGGCTTGGGCCGCGCCCTCGGCGAGACCATGGCCGTGACCTTCGTACTGGGTAACGCGCAACAGTTTTCCGCGTCCCTGTTGATGCCCAGCAGCTCGATCGCGTCCGTCATCGCCAACGAATTCAGCGAGGCGTACACCGACCTGCATCGCTCCGCGCTGATCGCCTTGGGCTTCTTGCTGTTTATCGTGACATTCGTGGTGCTGGCACTGGCGCGCCTGATGCTGATGCGCCTGTCGCGTAAGGAAGGGTTATGAACACTCACGAACGCCTGTACCGCCAGCGCGCGCTTAAAAACGCCGTGGCCATGTTCCTCAGTTGCGGCGCTACCGCCTTTGGCTTGCTGTGGCTGGCGTGGATACTGCTGACTACCCTGATCAATGGGTTCCAGGCGCTCAACCTGCGCCTGTTTACCCAGATGACTCCGCCACCCGGCACCGAAGGCGGGCTGGCCAACGCGTTTTACGGCAGCGCGCTGATGTCCGGCATCGCGCTGTTGATCGGCACGCCCATCGGGCTGATGGCGGGAATCTGGCTGGCGGAGTTCGCCCGCCACTCGCGCCTGGGCACCACGGTGCGGTTTATCAACGACATCCTGCTGTCGGCGCCGTCGATTGTGCTGGGCCTGTTTATCTACACCGGCGTCATCCTGCCGCTGAACCTGCTGACCAACCATCAGGTCGGGTTTTCCGCCATCGCCGGTGCCCTGGCCCTGGCGCTGTTGGTGATCCCGGTAGTGGTGCGCACCACCGATGAAATGCTCCAACTGCAACCTTCGACCATGCGCGAAGCAGCCCTGGCATTGGGTGTACCGCAATGGAAGCTGACGCTGCAGATTGTGTTGAGAGCGGCCAAGGCCGGCGTCGTCACCGGCATCCTGCTCGCTCTGGCGCGGATCACCGGGGAAACCGCACCCTTGCTGTTCACCGCCTTCGGCAATCAGTTCTGGAGCAGCAACCTGCTCAAGCCGATTGCCAGCGTACCCGTGGTTATTTTCCAGTACGCCATGAGCCCGTTCGATGACTGGCACGCGCTCGCCTGGGCGGGTGCACTGGTGCTGACGCTGTTCGTGCTGGTGCTGAGCCTGACATCCCGCCTGATTCTTTTACGCAATAGGTCTCACTGATGGACGTTACCGGCATTGCTCACGAAAAAACCAAAATCCAGGTGCGCGGGTTGGAGTTTTTCTACAACAACCAACGTTCGCTGAACGCCATCGACATCGATATCCCGGAAAAACGCATCACCGCCATCATCGGCCCTTCAGGCTGCGGCAAATCCACCTTGCTGCGCGTGTTCAACCGCATCTACTCGATGTACCCCAAGCAGGAAGCCCGTGGCGAAGTGCTGCTCAATGGCGAAAACATCCTCGCTCCCGGCTACTCGATGAATCGCCTGCGCAGCCACGTGGGCATGGTGTTCCAAAAGCCGGTGCCGTTTCCGATGTCGATCTACGACAACATCGCCTACGCCGTGCGCCACCACGAAAAGCTTTCCCGCCGTGAAATGAACGATCGCGTCGAACAAGCCCTGCGCGGCGGCGCCCTGTGGGATGAGGTGAAAGACAAACTCAACCAGAGCGCACAGAGCCTCTCCGGTGGCCAGCAACAGCGATTGTGCATCGCACGCACCATCGCGCTGCGCCCGCAAGTGTTGCTGCTGGACGAGCCGACCTCAGCGCTCGACCCCATTTCCACCGGGCGCATCGAGCAATTGATTACGGAGTTGAAGACGCAGTACACGGTGATCATCGTGACCCACAACATGCAGCAGGCCGCACGGGTGTCGGACAACACCGCGTTCATGTTCATGGGGGAATTGATTGAGTACGGCAAGACCGACCAGATCTTTACCACGCCGAAGATGAAGCAGACAGAGGACTACATTACCGGGCGGTTTGGGTAACCGCTCGGCGTGGCAAAGCATTGGGGCTTGGTGGCGGGCTCAGTCCGAGCGGGCTGAGTTTACGTATTGTTCGATGCACAGGTCGCGATAAGTCTGTACGTCAAGGACGCGCAGTAGAGCCTGGCGTCGCAAGGCCCAAATCACAGGCAAAAAAAAACCCGGAAATCCTCACTTGCGTGGGCCTTCCGGATTTTCTAAACCGCCAAAAATGGTGGGTCGTGTGGGATTCGAACCTACGACCAATTGGTTAAAAGCCAACTGCTCTACCAACTGAGCTAACGACCCGCTGTGTGGTGGCGCGTATAATACTGATTTCTAAGGATTATTCAACACCTTATTTTAAATAAATCAGAAATAACGCGTAGGGTCAGTAATTCCGGCCGCTTGGAAGCCTTCTGCGCGCAGTCGGCAGGCGTCGCATTTCCCACATGCACGGCCGTCATCGTCTGCCTGATAGCAGGAAACAGTCAGCGTGTAATCGACGCCAAGTCCTACACCAGTCTTCACAATGTCCGCCTTGGTCATGTTCTGCAGCGGCGCCTGAATACGGAAGCCCTGCCCCTCTACGCCGGCCTTGGTGGCCAGGTTGGCCATGCGCTCGAACGACTCGACGTACGCTGGCCGGCAGTCCGGATAGCCGTTGTAGTCCAGCGCGTTGACGCCGATGAAGATGTCGCGAGCATTCAATACTTCAGCCCAACCCAGGGCCAGGGACAGAAACACGGTGTTGCGCGCTGGCACGTAGGTCAGCGGAATGCCTTCACTGGGCGCCTCGGGCATGTCAATGCTGCTGTCGGTGAGCGCGGACCCGCCGATGCCATTGAGGTTGAGGCCGATCACCTTGTGTTCGACCACGCCCATGTCACGGGCCACGCGCGCGGCGGCGTTCAGCTCGGCGCGGTGGCGCTGGCCGTAGTCGAAACTCAGGGTGTAGCAGCTGAAGCCTTGGGCGCGGACCATGGCCACCAGGGTGGCGGAGTCCAGACCGCCGGAAAGCAGGATAACTGCACGCTTGTGATCAGCCATATCAGCGCCCCGGCTCGTCATTCCACAGGTATTTGTGCAGCTGCAACTGCAGGCGCACCGGCAGGTTGTCCGCCACCACCCAGTCAGCCAGGTCGCGAGCGTTCAGGTCGTGATGGCTTGGAGAGAACAGCACCTCGCCTGCACGACGGTCCAGCCCGTACTGGATCAGCTTGGAAGCCGCCCAGTCATAATCGTCGCGGGAACAGATCACGAACTTGACCTGATCGTTGGCGGTCAGCAGGTCCATGTTGGCGTACAGGTTGCGGTGCGCCTCTTTGGAGCCAGGGGTCTTGAGGTCGACCACACGGCTGACGCGCGGATCCACGGCCGAGATGTCCAGGGCGCCGCTGGTTTCGAGTGAAACCTCGTAACCGGCGTCACACAGCCGCTTGAGCAGCGGGATGGCATTGGGCTGGGCCAGGGGTTCGCCGCCCGTCACACAGACGTAGCGCGGCTTGAAGCCGGCAACCTGTTCGATGATGTCGTCCAGGGTGCGCACGGTGCCGCCGCTGAAGGCGTAGGCGCTGTCACAGTATTGGCAACGCAAGGGGCAGCCGGTCAGCCGTACAAATACAGTAGGCAGGCCAGCAGTGCGCGTTTCACCCTGTAACGAGTAAAAAACTTCGGTAATACGTAATGTGTCTTGCATAGTCGCCACGGGCGTAACAGCTAAACAGGCTGTCCGCCTCCGTCAGGCACTTCAAGGAATTGCGCAAACGCGTAAACCCCAGGAAGCGTGTTTCATAAAAGGGCGTGGATTCTAACGAAAAAACCCGCGCCAGGCGCGGGTTTCTTCTAAACGGGAAGCATCGCTTACAAACGCTGCAGGTCCCGCTGGGCCAACTGGGCAGCGGAGGTACCCGGATACTGGGCAACCACCTGCTGCAGAATGCCTTTGACCTTGTCGGTGTGACCCAGGCGGCGTTCTACGTCAGCGAGTTTGTACAGCGAATCAGGCACCTTGGCGTGCTTTGGGTAAAGCTGGCTGACCTTGGCAAAAGCCTGGCCTGCACCTTGCAAATCACCCTTGGCCAAGTTGACCTCGCCCAACCAGTACTGGGCATTGCCCGCGTATTGGCTGTTCGGGTATTTGCGCAGGAATGCGGTAAAGGCCTGGCTGGCCTTATCGAAATCCTTGGCTTTGATCAGGTCGAAGGCTGCATCGTAATACAGCTTTTCCTTCGCCGGATCACCCGGTTCGCTGCTGGCGGCAGGGGCTTGGCTTGCCGCCGCGGCCCCCGCTGCTGCACCACCGGCTGCGCTTGGTGCGCCACCGGCAGAAGAATTATCAGGAGTGACGGCAGGTGTAACGCCGGCTCCAATGCGTCGGTCAAGATCCTGGTAACGCTCCAGGCCTTCTTGCTTAAGCTGGTTCACTTGATTCTGCAGAACTTCAATCGTGCCTTGTTGCTGCGACAATTGATCCTGCATGCGTTGCAGCTGGTTGAACAGCTCGCCCTGTGCCGAGGGAGCAGACGTAGCCGCTCCCCCAGCATAGGCGCCGTTCGTGCCATAACCCGCTGGCGGATAACTGCTCCCGCTATTGTTATAGCCAGAGTTGCTATCTTCCACAGGAACCGCAGCCCACACCGCAAGCGGTGCGAGGCTGAGAGCCAATACAGTTAGAGCACGACGGCACGTTCGCATGACGAATTACTTACGCAGTTCGACGCGACGGTTTTGAGCCCAGGACTGCTCGTCGTGGCCAGTAGCAACTGGACGCTCTTTACCGTAGGAAACCAGTTCCAGTTGGCCTGGAGCAACACCTTGCAGTACCAGGTAGCGCTGAACGGCTTTCGCACGACGCTCGCCCAGTGCCATGTTGTACTCACGAGTACCACGTTCGTCAGTGTTACCTTCCAGAACAACGCGAGCGCCGTTAGCTTTCAGGTCCTTCGCGTGAACGTCCAGAGCGCGCATGGCTTCTGGCTTCAGGTCCGAACTGTCGTATTCGAAGTAGAAAGTGGTGATAGCGCGCAGAGCAGCTTCTTCGCTCAGGGAGCCGTCAACTGCACCAGTGTTAGCGCCGTAACCAGCGTTTGGATCAACAGCTGCGCCTTCACCGGCATTGTCGCCGCCTTTAGACGAGCAACCAACGGCTACGGACAGAGCCAGAGCCAGAGCAGCAAACTTACCAAACTTCAGCATTTCCATCGTGAAACTCCTAATGAACCCCAGTGTGTTAAGTACTTCTTTTTGTAGCGCCGCGTCAGTTCAGGTAAGGGGACCAGGACGGTTCTCTGACTTCGCCTTGAGCGGTAGGAAGCGGGAGCCTTACGCGTCCATTAATGGACACGAGCATCAAGACTCCCCGGCCCTGCTGGCGGGTGGCGTAGATTACCATGGTGCCGTTGGGCGCAACAGTAGCTGACTCATCAAGGTTGGTATCTGTGAGGATTTTTACGGTTCCGCGCTGCAAATCCTGGGCCGCAACCCGGAAATTAGTGAAACCATCCTGACGGTGAATCATCACCAACGTCTTTTCATCAGCCGAAAGCTTAGGGTTGGCATTGTAGTTACCAATAAAGGTCACGCGTTCTGCGCCACCGCCACCTACGCTTGTTTTGTAGATTTGAGGCTTGCCGCCACGGTCGGAGGTGAAGTAGATGGTCGAACCATCCTTACCCCAGAACGGTTCGGTGTTGATGCCCGGGCCGCTGGTAACACGGCTGATCTGGCGCGAAGCCATGTTCATCACGTAGATATCAGGGTTGCCGTCTTTGGACAGTACGAACGCCAGGCGCGAACCATCCGGCGACCAGGCTGGCGCACCGTTGAGGCCTTCAAAGTTGGTGATCTGCTCGCGACGACCGGTATCGATGTGCTGAACGAAGATACGTGGACGACGCTGCTCGAACGATACGTAGGCAATACGCTTGCCGTCCGGCGCAAAGCGCGGCGACAGGATTGGCTCACGCGATTGCAGCAAGGTCACAGCGCGTGCACCGTCGTAGTCCGAACGCTGCAAGGTGTAACGAGTGTTGTCTACAGAGAAACGCTCAGCCGTTACATACAGCAGACGCGTCGAGAACGCACCCTTGATACCGGTGAGCTTTTCAAACGACTGGTCGGAGATGTAGTGCGCCATGTCCCGCAGTTGTTCGGCGGTGCCCGAAACGCTGCCGGTCAAGACCTGCTGCTCGGTGGCCACGTTGAACAACGTGTACTGGATCTGCAGGCGACCGCCGGCCGGCGTGATGTTGCCGACCATCAGGTACTGGGCGCCCACTGCCTTCCAGTCACGGAACACAACTTCGCTGGCCTGGTTAGGCTGGCTGATCATGTTGCCTTTCGGAATCGGCGCGTAGTAACCGGAGTTGCGCAGGTCGTCACTGACGATCTGGGCCATGTCGTCCGGCAGCACGCTGCCGCCCTGCCAGCCGAACGGTACTACGGCAATCGGGGTGGCCCGATCGCTACCGCTGGTAACCAGAATGTTCTTTTCATCCGCCGCCGCTATCCCTGCCATACAGCAAATAACGACAAGCATTCCTCGAAGAAGGTTTCTCACAAGGCTAGATCCTCAGGTGTGAATGTCATCTTGAATGAACGATAGGGAGCGAAGTCGCTTGGTTTCATTCCCTGCATCTCGGTCAACCGGCCAATGTTCTTGACCGCGGCAACCGCCGAACTGTCGAACGAACCGTCACCACTGGACTTGGCCACGCTGACCGAAGTCACCGTACCGTCCGGCAACATGCCGATCTGCAGCACTACTGTCATGCCTTTGCGTGCCGAAGGTGGACGTGTCCAGCCTTCCGCTGCCCGTGCCCGAATCAGGTCGTCGAAACTGCCCGCGACTTCATCACCACGTTCATCGGCCAAGGCTTGCTGACGCTGCGGCGTGTCGGAAAGCAAATCTGCCAAGGCCTGGGCCTTTTTCTCTTCGGCGGATTTACGTGCTGCTTCCTGGGCCTTTTTCTTGCTGGCGTCGGCGGCAGCTTTCTTCTTCGCGTCGTCGGCGACTTTCTTCTTCGCCTCGTCTGCTTCAGCTTTTTTCTTGGCGTCTTCGGCGGCTTTCTTCTTCGCGTCTTCGACTATCTTTTTCTTGGCTTCTTCAGCGGCCTTTTTCTTGGCCTCTTCTTCAGCAGCTTTTTTGGCTTCTTCTTCAGACTTCTTCTTAGCTATATCAGCCAATTGTTTCTCTTCGGCTTTTTTAGCTTCGGCAGCTTTGTCGGCTTTCTTGGCTTCATCAGCCTTTTTCGCCTCGTCAGCTTTCTTGGCTTCGTCAGCCTTTTTCGATTCCTCGGCCTTTTGAGCCGCCTCTTCTTTCTTTTGTTCCGCAGCAGCCTTCACCGCTTCCTGCTCGACCTTCTTCTGTTCCATCTGTTCGACTTCAGTCTGGCGCGCAGCCGACTTCTGGGCCTCACCCGCAATCTTCTGATTGGTCTGGGTGGTGGCCTGACTTTTCGATTTCAGCTGATACAGGGTCGCCTGCACGATCGGCTTGGCTGGCGGCAGGTCCGGGGTCATGGCAAAGCTGACGAACAGCATGCCAAACACCAGGACGTGCAGGGCAATTGCCCAGACGCTAGGCCAGAAGTAGCTTTCCGAGGCGGACGGCTCTCGCTGTTGCTGCATCAGGGCGCCTCGGTAATCAAGCCAACGTTACCCACGCCGGCCTTCTGCAGCCCACCCATGGCGCCCATGACGGAACCATAGTCGACCACTTTATCGCCGCGAATGAACACCTGGGTGTGCTTGCCGCCTTCGTTGCCGGCCCGGATGATCTTGGTCACGGCATCGGTCATCTGCGGCAAGGTCATGGCCTTGTCCTGCTGTTTCTGGGTGTCGACTTCGCTGCCAAGGTTCCAGTAATAGGTCTTGTCAGCCTTGATCGAAATGGTCAGGACCTGAGTGTTGTTGTCTTGCGGCAAGGCTTCGCTGGAAACCTTGGGCAGATCAACCTTCACGCCCTGATTGAGCATCGGCGCGGTCACCATGAAGATGACCAGCAGCACCAACATCACGTCGATGTAAGGCACTACGTTCATCTCGGCGACCGGCTTGCGCTTTTTGCGAGCTCGAGCGATTAAAGCCATTGGGAATTACCTGCTTATTCTTCGCTGGTGTGCACTTTACGGTGCAGGATCGCCTGGAATTCATCGGCGAAGGTGTAGTAACGGCTGATCAAGGTCTCGCCGCGCGCGGCAAAACGGTTGTAGGCAATTACTGCGGGGATAGCAGCGAACAGGCCAATCGCGGTGGCGACCAGGGCTTCGGCGATACCCGGGGCCACGGTGGCCAGGGTCGCTTGCTGGGCCTGAGCCAGGCCACGGAAGGAGTTCATGATGCCCCACACCGTACCGAACAGGCCGATATACGGGCTCACGGAACCGACGGTGGCGAGAAACGGCAGGCTCTGCTCCAGCTTCTCTTCTTCGCGGGAAATCGCGACGCGCATGGCACGGGCCACGCCTTCCATGACCGCTTCCGGGTCAACGCCCGGTTGCTGGCGCAGGCGGGAGAATTCCTTGAAGCCGGCGCGGAAGATCTGCTCGACGCCCGAATCCGGGTCCGGGTTGCTGCCGGCCTGACGGTACAGCTTGGACAGGTCGATACCCGACCAGAAGCGCTCTTCGAAGCTCTCCAGGGCACGTCGACCGGCACGCAGCAAATTGCTGCGCTGAAAAATCATGACCCAAGAGGTAACCGATGCGGCTACCAGGACCAGCATCACCAGTTGAACCACGACACTGGCATTGCTGACCAGGCTCCACATGGAGGAATGGTCGACGACGGTAGGTTCCACGCTAAATCTCCTGCTTTGATTGTTTACCCGCGCCGCTTACGCCGGCAAAGGCCGCACGTAGAGCTTCGGGAATGGCCCGGGGTTTCAAACTATTGGTGCGCACACAGGCCACCAGGAACTGCCCCTCACAGAGCAGCGTTGCATCCGTTGCCCGCCTGACCTGCTGTTTAAAGCGCAGGCTGACACGGTTCAATTCGATTACTTCAGCGCTGACCAGTAACTCGTCGTCCAATCGCGCCGGTGCGTGGTAACGCGCCTCGCTGGAATGCACGACGAATAACAGGTCCTCCCCTGCCAGCTGGGATTGGGCAAAGCCCAGCTCCCGTAGCCGCTCGGTTCGAGCCCGCTCCATGAACTTGAGGTAGTTGACGTAATAAACGATGCCGCCGGCATCGGTGTCCTCGTAATAAACGCGACAGCGATGTGCGAACGACTGATCCCCGTTTTGCGCGCGCATACTCTAGTGCTTACTCCTCAGGTTGCCAATCCGGCTGGGCAACTGTTTTTTCATTCTCTGAAACATTTGCAGCAACTGAATGACGCTACCAGCCACTAGGACAGCACAAACCTCAGATAAATCGACTGACGTGAGCTTTTTAATCGTCCACTGCATCCAGGAATTCGTCTACTACAGGCATCTCGCCCAATCGTGACGGAATGTTTAACCCGAAGTGCAGATAAGCATGACGCGTCACCACCCGCCCCCTTGGCGTGCGCATGATGTAACCCTGCTGGATCAGGTACGGTTCCAGCACATCCTCAATGGTATGACGCTCCTCGCTGATCGCCGCCGCCAGGCTGTCCACACCCACCGGGCCGCCGTCGAACTTCTCGATCATGGTCAAGAGTAGACGTCGATCCTGATGATCGAAGCCATGTTCGTCCACATCCAGCAGGTTCAACGCTAAATCGGCCACGGCCTTGGTGATGTGCCCCTTGGCGCGCACTTCAGCAAAATCGCGCACACGTCGCAGCAAACGGTTGGCGATCCGCGGCGTGCCTCGCGCTCGACGGGCGATTTCAAACGCGCCTTCCGGGTCGAGCGGCAAGCCCAGGATGCTCGCCGAACGACTGACAATCGTCGCCAGGTCTGCGGTGCTATAGAACTCTAGACGTTGAACAATCCCGAAACGGTCTCGCAGCGGGTTGGTCAGCATGCCCGCGCGGGTGGTCGCGCCCACCAGGGTGAACGGCGGCAGGTCGAGTTTGATCGAGCGGGCCGCCGGGCCCTCGCCGATCATGATGTCGAGCTGAAAATCTTCCATGGCCGGGTACAGCACTTCTTCGACGATGGGCGACAACCGGTGAATCTCGTCGATAAACAGCACATCGTGCGGTTCAAGGTTGGTCAGCAAGGCCGCCAGATCACCCGGACGCTCCAGCACCGGGCCGGAGGTGGACTTGATCGACACGCCCATTTCCTGGGCGATGATGTTCGCCAGCGTGGTTTTACCCAGCCCCGGCGGGCCGAAGATCAAGGTGTGGTCCAGGGACTCGCTGCGCCCGCGCGCGGCCTGGATAAACAACTCCATTTGCTCGCGCACGGTGGGTTGGCCGATGTATTCAGCCAGGCTCAGCGGGCGGATGGCCCGGTCCTGGACTTCTTCACGGTCGCGCGGGCCAGTGGCCGCGATCAGACGATCAGCTTCAATCACTTAAATCATTCCCTTCAGGGCTCGGCGGATCATGTCTTCGCTGCTCAGGTTCTTGTCCTTGATGGCCGATACGGCTTTGCTCGCTTCCTGCGGCTTGTAGCCCAGGGAGATCAACGCGCTGACCGCGTCGCTCTCGGCGCTGGCGACCTGGCCTGCCGGCATGTCCGGCTGGTTCGGCACCAGGGCAAACATGCTCGGTACCACTTCCCAGGCCTTGAAGCGGTCCTTGAGTTCCACCAGCAGACGCTCAGCGGTTTTCTTGCCGACACCCGGCACCTTGGTCAACGCCGAGGTGTCCTGGGCCGACACCGCGCGCAC
Source organism: Pseudomonas sp. HT11 (assembly GCF_044875395.1). Lineage (NCBI taxonomy): Bacteria > Pseudomonadati > Pseudomonadota > Gammaproteobacteria > Pseudomonadales > Pseudomonadaceae > Pseudomonas > Pseudomonas sp. HT11. The sequence goes on from NZ_CP173217.1 coordinate 5,022,295, forward strand.
CAGCTCATCAACTTCCAAGCTCGACATCAACGCCAGCGCAAGCTTTGGCCCCACGCCATTCAAGCGGATCAGCTCGCGGAAAAAGTCGCGGTCGCGCTTGCCAATGAAACCGTAGAGCAATTGCGCGTCTTCCCGTACCACCAAATGGGTGTGCAGGGTCAGCGGCTCGCCGACCGACGGTAGGCGATACAGGGTAGTCATGGGCACTTCCAGCTCATACCCCAACCCATTGACATCCAGAATCAGGTGCGGCGGCTGTTTCTCAGCCAGGGTGCCGCGCAAGCGTCCAATCACGGTTCAGATCCTTAAAGCTTGGGGTCAGATTGAGGCCTGACCGGAAATAACGATTGCGCTGATGCTATCAGAGACGCAGCCGGCCGCCACGACTGCGTGCCGTGCCCAGGCCGTGCGGCAGCAAGCTTGAGCGCGTGTGCGCATGGCAAATGGCAATGGCCAGGGCGTCGGAGGCGTCGATTTGTGGCTTTGAGGTGAGCTTGAGCATGTGCATGACCATCATCTGCACCTGTTCCTTATTCGCCGCACCAGTGCCGACCACGGCCTGTTTGACCTGGGTGGCGGTGTACTCGGCGATTTCCATGCCCTCCTCCGCACCGGCGACAATCGCCGCGCCACGGGCCTGGCCAAGCTTGAGCGCGGAGTCGGCATTTTTGGCCATGAAGACTTTTTCGATGCCCATGGTCACCGGCCCGTAGGTCTGGATCACTTCACGCACGCCGCGATAGACAATCTGCAGGCGCTCGGCCAACTCGCCCGCACCGGTGCGAATGCAGCCCGAGGCGACGTAGACGCAGCCGCGCGGGGTCTGTTGCACCACGCCAAAACCGGTGATGCGCGAACCGGGGTCGATACCTAGGATTAAAGTCATAACGCCTGCGGGTTGGGTAAAACACAATATTTGCGGCCAACATCGATCAACTGTGGGAGCTGGCTTGCCTGCGATGCAAACACCTCGGTGCTTCTGCTAAACCGAGGTGACGCTGTCGCAGGCAAGCCAGCTCCCACAGTTTGATCTACATCATCCTTCAGACCAGCTGTGCAGCCACGTCTTCCGGGATGTCGGCGTTCGAGTACACGTTCTGCACGTCATCCAGGTCTTCCAGCATATCCAGCATCTTCAGCACCTTCTGCGCGCCGTCCAGGTCCAGTTCGGCGCTGGTGGTCGGCAGCATCACGATTTCCGCGTCGGTGCCTTTGAAACCTGCCGCTTCCAGGGCGTTGCGCACCGCATAGAAGCCGGCGAAGGAAGTGAACACGTCGATGGAGCCGTCTTCGTTGGTCACCACGTCGTCGGCGTCAGCCTCCATCGCAGCTTCCATCAGCGCGTCTTCATCCGTACCCGGCGCAAAGGTGATCTGCCCTTTGCGCTCGAACAGGTAGGCCACCGAACCGTCGGTGCCCAGGTTGCCGCCGCATTTGCTGAACGCATGGCGCACGGCTGCCGCAGTACGGTTGCGGTTGTCGGTCATGCACTCGACCATCACCGCCACGCCGCCCGGGCCGTAGCCTTCGTAGCTCAGCTCGACCATGTCGTCGGTGTCGGCGGCGCCGGCACCACGGGCCACGGCGCGGTCGATGATGTCGCGGCTCATGTTCGCGCCCAAAGCCTTGTCCAGCGCCAGGCGCAGACGCGGGTTGGAGCCCGGGTCACCACCGCCTTGGCGGGCAGCAACGGTCAGCTCGCGAATCCACTTGGTGAAAATCTTGCCTTTCTTGGCATCCTGACGCTCTTTGCGGTGCTTGATGTTCGCCCACTTGGAATGGCCAGCCATAACACAACTCCGAAATTCTCTAGAAACCTTATCAATCCCGCCCCAGGCAGGATTTTCCTCTTGAAAGCACAACCCTTGTAACGCAAAGGCGCATCCGAAGATGCGCCTTTTTAGACTGCGTAAACCTCAGTGCGCTTTCACGCAGCAGCCTTACTCAGCCTTTGGCGTCTCGCGCAGACGGATGTGCAACTCGCGCAGCGCCTTGGCATCCACCACGCCCGGAGCCTGGGTCATTACGTCCGCAGCACTCTGGGTTTTCGGGAAGGCGATCACTTCACGGATCGACTGGGCGCCGGTCATCAGCATTACCAGACGGTCCAGACCGAATGCCAGGCCGCCGTGCGGCGGAGCGCCGTACTTCAGGGCATCGAGCAGGAAGCCGAATTTCTCTTCCTGTTCCGCTTCGTTGATGCCCAACAGGCGGAACACCGCTTGCTGCATCTCTTTGCGGTGGATACGGATCGAACCGCCACCCAGTTCGGTGCCGTTCAAAACCATGTCGTAGGCACGCGACAACGCGCCTGCCGGGTTGGCTTCCAACTCTTCAGGCGAGCACTTCGGTGCAGTGAACGGGTGGTGCAAGGCGCTGAAACTGCCGTCGTCGTTCTCTTCGAACATCGGGAAGTCGACGACCCACATCGGTGCCCACTTGCAGGTCAGCAGGTCCAGGTCGTGGCCCAGCTTGATCCGCAGCGCGCCCAGGGCTTCGCTGACGATCTTGGCTTTGTCGGCGCCGAAGAACACGATGTCGCCGTCAACCGCACCGACGCGATCGAGGATCGCGTTCAGGTTGTCCAGCGGAATGTTCTTCACGATCGGCGATTGCAGGCCGTCAACGCCATTGGCGCGCTCGTTGACCTTGATGTACGCCAGGCCCTTGGCACCGTAGATGCCGACGAACTTGGTGTAGTCGTCGATCTGCTTGCGCGGCATGCTCGCGCCGCCAGGCACGCGCAGGGCGGCGATGCGGCATTTAGGGTCGTTGGCCGGGCCGCTGAACACCTTGAAGTCGACTTCCTTGAGCTGGTCGGCCACGTCCACCAGTTCCAGCGGGATACGCAGGTCTGGCTTGTCGGAACCGTAGCGGCGCATGGCTTCTTCGAAGGTCATGTGCGGGAACTCGCCGAATTCCAGGTCCAGCACTTCCTTGAACAGGTTGCGGATCATTTGTTCGGTCAGGCCCATGATCTCTTTTTCATCGAGGAAGCTGGTCTCGATGTCGATCTGGGTGAATTCCGGCTGGCGGTCGGCGCGCAGGTCTTCGTCGCGGAAGCACTTGGCGATCTGGTAGTAACGGTCGAACCCGGCCACCATCAGCAGTTGCTTGAACAGTTGCGGCGATTGCGGCAAGGCGAAGAAGGAACCGGCGTGGGTACGGCTCGGCACCAGGTAGTCACGCGCGCCTTCCGGGGTGGCCCGGGTGAGGATCGGCGTTTCGACGTCGAGGAAGCCGTTTTCGTCGAGGAAGCGGCGGATGCTGGTGGTCATGCGCGAACGCAGGCGCAGCTTCTCGGCCATTTCCGGACGACGCAGGTCCAGGAAGCGGTAGCGCAGGCGAGTTTCTTCGCCGACGTCGGAGTATTCGTTGAGCGGGAACGGCGGGGTTTCCGACTCGTTCAGCACTTCCAGCTCGTAACCCAGCACTTCAATCGCGCCGGACGCCATGTTCGCGTTCACGGCACCGGCCGGACGCAGGCGAACCTTGCCGGTGATTTTCACAACGTATTCGCTGCGCACACGGTCGGCGGCGGCGAAGCTTTCAGCGCGGTCCGGATCGAACACCACCTGGGCCAGACCATCACGATCACGGATATCGAGGAAGATCACCCCGCCGTGGTCACGGCGACGGTGAACCCATCCGCACAGGGTGATTTCCTGACCATCCAGGGTCTCGTTCAGTTGGCCGCAATAGTGGCTGCGCATCATGATAGTGGTTTCACTTCTCGTAATTCGAATTTCGGTGGAGGCTCGCCTCGTCACCGTACAGTTAAGCAGGGGACGGATAATGCAGGAGCCTGCGCGTAGAGTTCAACTCAGTCTGCTTTGTCGCCGCCCGCCAGATTCTTCTTGGCGCCGGTCTTGAAGTCGGTCTCGTACCAGCCACCGCCGCTCAGGCGAAAGCCCGGCATGGACAACATCTTCTTCAGCTCAGGTGCCTGGCAGGCAGGGCAATCGACCAGCGGCGCTGCGCTGATTTTCTGAATGGCTTCCAACTGATGACCACAGGAAGCACATTGATAATCGTACATGGGCATGGAGATGTCTCGGCGATCAGATCATTACTGCGCTGCACCCGCCCTGTGGGTAAAGACCCGGCACGCGCAGCAAAGCGCGGGATTATATCTGGTAAATCGAAGCAGCGCAGCCGGCTTTCTGCCCCAGGCCTTGCCCGCCCGGGCAGCGGGCCGGCCCGGTGCCGCCTGGCTAGTCAGGGTGGTGCGACGCCGTACTGCCTTTTAATACGTGAACCACGCACACCACCCTGACCAAGCCACTGAAGTTCTTCACTCCTCCGTAACGCAAATGCACTTCCCGATCGACATAAGACAGCAATGCGCTGACTGAGCAGGCATTGAGCCTGGCTATCTCCGTGAGGATATTCCAATAGATCTGCTCGAGCCGCAGGCACGTGGAAAACCCGTTGAGTCTGACCGACCGGGACAATGGCTTGGCCAGTCCCATATCGAACCCTTTAGCAAAAGGATCGACTTTTATCTTATGAAAACCACAGGTTTCCATCACTCCACTACCCACTCCGCGTGACATACACCTGACACTCCATTGCCAAACAGCAGCCCATGGGTTTCTCCCATCGGACAGTGGCCCTATAAAACAGCAGGACGTGCGAGGCAGCCAGAAGACGCGGAGTCGATAGTCGTAGGACAACGCCAGGAAGCGCAGAGAAACAAGCGAGCGGCGCCAGGACGGCACCACTCGGTTTGCTTTTGGGGCTGGAGCGTTACTGGTTTTCGAGCAGGGATCGCAGCATCCACGCCGTTTTTTCGTGGACTTGCATACGCTGGGTCAGCAGATCGGCGGTCGGCTCATCGCTGACCTTATCGAGCAACGGGAAGATACCGCGCGCGGTGCGGGTCACAGCTTCCTGGCCCGCCACCAATTGCTTGATCATCTCTTCTGCGCTGGGCACACCCTCTTCTTCCTTGATCGAAGACAGACGGGCGTAGATCGAATAGGCACCCGGCGCCGGAAAGCCCAGGGCACGGATACGCTCGGCAATGGAGTCCACCGCCAGCGCGAGTTCGTTGTACTGCTCTTCAAACATCAAGTGCAGCGTACGAAACATGGGGCCGGTGACGTTCCAATGGAAGTTGTGGGTCTTCAAATACAGTACATAGGTATCGGACAGCAGCCGTGAAAGCCCATCGACGATGGATTTACGATCTTCTTCACTGATACCAATATCGATTGCCATGTTTTTCCCCTTCAATTGACGAGCATTCATTGATCAGGTGCAGGACCACTCTAGCAAGAGTGCAGGCCGTGTGCAGCCCGACACACGCAACTGGCGTGCGGCAAATCGCCCCTCTGCATGACAGGCTTGCTCACCCAGCAGCCCCAGTTCAATCGGCGGCGCGCAGGCCTCAGCCTCAAGTAGGAAAACGCCCAAAATGCCGCCGAAAAAGTCCGCACCTGTCTAGGACAAGTGTTTGAAGCAGAAATGCCATCGCGCCTGCAACACCCCGAAATGCTTGATTTGAGTAGGCACAGCCTTTGCTGTTAAATAGACGGCGTGTGGTTGCCGTTAATTTGCGCGGCACACCACATAGGCTGATACCCGTGCACGTGCCCAACGCCTCCCATTGTTCAGAAGCGAACCGTGCCCGTCAGCTCTTCCTTGTGATCCTTCTTAACGTGAGTTAATCAAAATGTTGAAAATCGTCCACCTGCTAACGGGCGTTGCAGCGTTGCTGCTGTCCTTTATACCGAGCTTGCAACAGGGAAGCCCTCCCTACCTGGAACAACACGACGCTCTGTACCTGGCCTTGTTCGGCCTTCTTAACCTGACGCTGGCACCGGTGATCCCGTACTGGAACAAAGGCACACGTCATCAACTGCAAAACCTGGTCAGCGCGCTGCTGGTACTGACCGTTGTCGTTCAAACCCTCACCCTCCTGGCACCTATGCCTGAAGTCGGCGGCCACCCGGCTATCCTGCTCAGCCTGGTGATTGCTGTGGTCGCTATCGTTCTTCACCTGGCCATCAGCTTCTACCGTTCGTCCCCAGCGGCCGCGACGCAAAACTACGACATGACCAACCGGGATACCGGTACCGTGAAGTGGTTCAACACCTCCAAAGGCTTCGGCTTTATTTCCCGCGATTCGGGCGACGATATCTTCGTCCACTTCCGGGCCATCCGTGGCGAAGGCCACCGCGTTCTGGTCGAAGGCCAGCGCGTGGAGTTCTCCGTCATGAACCGTGACAAAGGCCTGCAAGCCGAAGACGTGATCGCGGCATTGCCGCGTCGCTGATACTTTTCTCGGCGTAAAAAAACCGCGATCCAGCCCTGCTGGGTCGCGGTTTTTTTATGCGCGCCTTAATAATGTGGCGGCGGCGCTTCTTCTTCGGATGACTCGAACTGGCCACCCATTTCTTCCTGACGCTTGAGCAGCGCCGTCATCTGCAACTGCAGGCGCTCTACCGCCCGCTGCTGGGTGACCAGAATGTCATTGAGGGTCTCGATGGTGTCGTCCTGAAAGGCCAGGCGGCTTTCCAGGTCGGTGACGCGTTCTTGCAGATCCATAATTCAGTCCTGGCTAAAGATGAAGCCGGCAGGCAATAAAGCGCGCAGGCGGGCGCGTATCGCCGTTACTTGCTCTTCGGTGTACGGCCGGGCCGGATGCTTGCCCCAGACCGGTGCAGGCCAGGCGGCATCATCACGCTTGCGCACGATCACGTGCACGTGCAACTGGCTGACCACATTACCCAGCGCACCAATGTTCATCTTGTCGGCTGCCCACCCTTCGTTCAACAACGCCGCCAGGGCGGTTGTTTCCTGCCACAAGGTTTGCTGATCGGCGACATCCAGCTGAAACACTTCACTGATACCGTCAATGCGCGGCACCAGGATGAACCACGGGTAATTCGAGTCATTGGACAGCAGCAGGCGGCAGAGCGGGAAGTCCCCAATAGCCAGTGTGTCTTGTTGCAGGCGTTGGTCTAAGGCGAACACGCGGGCACTCCGTTTGGCAGGTCAATTTCAGGTGCCCAGCATACCTTTGAATGCGCAACGCTTCACGGCGAATGCGCAAAGCCTCGATGCATGCGGATAAAAAACGTGCCCCCTTTAGAGGCAAGCGAATATTTGAGCTACGCTGAATCGGGCCTCGACGGAATGCACCAAAATGACCCACCCGTGCCTCAAAGGGATCCGCCGATTACCCACTCATGAGGGTCAACCGGTAACGTTTTTACCTGGTACAGGATTTATGCAGCCCTTCAGAGGTGTAACGCCTGGGCGTCAAGCCCAAACCAAACGGCGTAAAAAGCCCGTGCTTATGCGGTTTTTACACTCCCGTAACGTTTTTCACGAAAAAATGACATTTGGTTACCGCTTTGTGCACGCTTGTTGCATTCACCCCACTATCGTCGGCAACGGCACCCGTTTGGAAGCAGGTGTTTCGCGATAAAAACACAAGCGATTGAGTGCGTATCACGGAAGATTTCAAACTTCGAAAGCGGTCTGAAAACAGCACTTAAGTTGTCAGCCTGGTTACAGTCGGGCTGTGAATTTGCGACATGGAAATAGCAATTTACGACAGCCTCGTAAAGAAGCTGAAAGGATAGATGGGTAAGTATCGTCAATAGGGTCCGCGTGATATAACTTTGCGCCGACACAAAAAAGAAAGAGCCGCCCAGATAAAAATACAGGTGGGACGGCAGTACTCTTCCTAAAACCAAAGGAGCAAATCACGATGCGCGTGATGAAGTGGAGCATGATCGCCCTGGCTGTTTCAGCAGGCACCTCGCAGTTCGCAATGGCGTCCGCCCAGGACGATTCCAAGGGCTTTGTTGAAGACAGTACTTTCAGCATCAACACTCGTTTGCTGAACTTCAGCCGCGACTTCCGTAACAACGACACCGGCAAAAGCCGTGTAGACGAAACCGGCCTGGGCTTCAACGGCCTGTTCCAGTCGGGCTACACCCAAGGCACCATCGGCGTCGGTGTTGATGTGATCGGCCTGCTGGGCGTGAAACTCGACAGCGGCAAGGGTCGTTCGGGCACTGGCCTGTTCCCTACCGGTGCAGACGGTCGTTCGCAAGACGACTACTCCAAAGGCGGCGGCGCTGTTAAGTTCCGCATCTCCGACACCGTGCTCAAAGTCGGCGACCAGTACACCACCGCGCCGGTCTTCGCCTCCGATGACAGCCGCTTGCTGCCAGAGCTGCCGCAAGGTATCTCGATCACCAGCAACGAGATCAAGGGCCTGAAACTCGAAGGTGGTCACTTCACCTCCAGCGTGGCACAAGCACAGACTTACCGTGACAGCCTGGGCCTGACCAAAACCGACTTCATCGGTGGTGTGTACGCCCTGACTCCAGAAGTCAGCGCCAGCCTTTACTACGCGAAGACTGAAGACTACTGGAAGAAAACCTACGCCAACCTGAACTGGACTCACGCGCTGAGCAACGAACAGTCCCTAGCCGTTGACTTCAACATCTACAGCACCAAGAGCGACGGCGCCGGCCTGCAACGCGCAGAAAAAGACGGCACCACCAAACTGGACAACCGTGCCTACAGCTTGCAAGGCGCGTACACCATCCAGGCTCACACGTTCACCCTGGCCTACCAAAAAGTCAGCGGTGACGGTGACTACGGCTACGGCGTAGACGGCGGCGGCACGATTTTCCTGGCCAACTCCATCGCCCGTTCCGACTTCAACGCAGAAGACGAGAAATCGTTCCAGGCTCGTTATGACCTGAACATGGCCACCTTCGGCGTGCCAGGCCTGAGCTTCATGACTCGCTACGTTAAAGGTACCGGCGCTAACACCGCAGAGACCTCCAACGGCAAAGAGTGGGAACGTGACATCGAAGCCAAGTACGTGATTCAGAGCGGTCCAGCAAAAGACCTGAGCCTGCGCGTGCGTCAAGCGACCTATCGTTCGTCTGATGGCGTGTACTACGGTTCGGCGTCTATCGACGAACTGCGTCTGATCGCGCAATACCCGTTGAACATCTTGTAATTGCCAGTTTGATTACAACGATGGCTTAAGGCCTCGGCCTTAAATAAAAAGCCGCTCCCCTGTTTGCAAGGGAGCGGCTTTTTTATTGCAGTTTTATTTCTCTGAAAAATAACTAGCAAGCTAACTAACGAGATTAACTGCGCGCATCGAACCTGACCATTCGGCCAAGTTCGATACGTTGCGCTTAGTTATTTCGCAGCCGGTTCCTGCATTACTCGAATAACGCGCTGTGGAAACGGAATATCAATGCCCGCGCCTTTCAAACGATCACGCGCCAGTTCATTAAGCATGAACACCACGTCCCAGTAATCTGACGTCTTGGTCCAGCAGCGCAAAGACACGGTGATCGAACTGTCACCCAAGGTCGACACCACAGCAACTGCCGCAGGATCTGCCAATACACGCGGGTCTTTTGCCAGCTCCAACAGCACTTCGCGAGCCTTCTGCAGGTCGGCTTCATAGTCGACACCCACGTCAAACACCACCTTGCGGGTCGGCTGACGGTTGGTGTTGGTGATGATGCCGTTGGACAGGATGCCGTTAGGCACAATCACGGTTTTGTTGTCGCCGGTACGCAGCACGGTGTGGAAGATCTGAATACTGTCGACGGTCCCGGATGTGCCCTGGGCCTCGATCCAGTCACCGATGCGGAATGGGCGGAACAGCAGAATCAGCACGCCGCCGGCGAAGTTGGCCAGGCTGCCTTGCAACGCCAGGCCGATGGCCAGGGTAGCCGCACCGATGGCGGCGACGAACGAGGTGGTTGCCACGCCGATCATCGAGGCCACGCTGACAATCAGCATGACTTTCAATGCGATGTTGGCAAGGCTGGTGATGAAGTGCTGCAGCGCCAGGTCCGCATTGCGGATGGCCAGCAAGCGCCCCACGCGGTGGGTAAATACGTTAATCAGCCACCAGCCAATGGCCAGGGTTATCACTGCCAGCAACACCCGGCTGCCGTATTCCATAATCATCGGGATCCAGGACTGCGAGGTCTTGATCAGGTGATCCATTTCAGCGTTCAAATCCATCTATCTTCTCCTGTTGCGCGGATGTGCGGCTTGATTGACTGCCATAAAACGCAAATGAGCCCCGTGGGGCTCAAGTGTAGGCACAGAGTCTGGGGCGTGGGACGTCAAAAACACCCACAGGTTCCGCGAAGTGCCATCAGTCGCGGAAGTTATTGAACTGCAGTGGCATGTCGAAGGTCTTGGCGCGCAGGGCAGCGATTGCCTCTTGCAGATCGTCACGCTTCTTGCCGGTCACGCGAACCTGTTCACCCTGGATGGCGGCCTGGACTTTCAGCTTGGCATCCTTGATGTGGGCGACGATCTTCTTTGCCAGCTCTTTGTCGATGCCTTCCTTGAGCACGGCTTCCTGCTTCATCAGCTTGCCGGAGGCGTAGGCGTCCTTGACTTCAAGGCACTGCACGTCGATCTTGCGCTTGACCAGGGCCAGCTTGAGAATCTCGATCATCGCTTCCAGCTGGAAATCGGCTTCAGCGGTCAGGTTGACGGTCAGTTCCTTTTCCTTGAACTCGAAGCTGCCCTTGCCTTTCAAGTCATAGCGACGGTCCAGTTCCTTGACGGCGTTCTCGACGGCGTTGGTGACTTCGTGTTTGTCCAGTTCGGATACCACGTCGAACGAAGGCATGTCATTTCTCCAATATAAGGGGCGGGCTCAGTAGAGATGGAGCGCGCCCAAGCTAAAATGCCGAGGCATTATAGCGGTTCTTTCGCCCTGTTCACTGTGAGCGACCCTACGGAGCACAAACTCATGTCGACTACCTGGCACATTCTCGGCGCCGGCAGCCTGGGCACACTGTGGGCCACACGCCTGTCGCGCGCGGGCGTGCCCGTGCGGCTGATCCTGCGGGATGAGGCGCGCCTTTCCAGCTACCGGCAGGCAAAAGGCCTGACGCTGGTAGAGCATGGCGTAGCACACACCTACCCAGTGATCGGCGAAACGCCCCACAGCCAAGAACCCATTCATCGTCTACTGGTGGCGTGCAAAGCCTACGACGCCGAAACCGCCATCGCACAGCTGCAACACCGGCTGGTACCGGACGCCGAACTGATCCTGTTGCAAAACGGCCTGGGCAGCCAGGACGCCGTGGCCGCGCAGCTGCCGCAAGCCCGTTGCATCTTTGCCTCCAGCACCGAAGGCGCGTTCCGCGACGGCGATTGGCGCGTGGTCTTCGCCGGTCATGGCTACACCTGGCTGGGGGACGCGGGCCACCCGACGCCACCGCTGTGGCTGGACGACCTGCACGCCGCCGGCATTCCCCACGAATGGAGCACCGATATTCTCACCCGCCTGTGGCGCAAGCTGGCCCTCAATTGCGCCATCAACCCACTGACCGTGCTGTACCAATGCCGCAACGGCGACCTGCAAGCGCATCAATGTGAAGTCGCGACCTTGTGCGCCGAATTGACCGAGTTGCTCGAGTGCTGCGGTCAACCGGCCGCCGCCGAGGCGCTGCACAGCGAAGTAGAACGCGTCATCCACGCGACGGCGGCAAACTACTCCTCCATGTATCAGGACGTGGCCAACGCCCGGCGCACCGAAATCAGCTACCTGCTGGGCTACGCTTGCCTGGCGGCGGCCCGCCATCAGTTGGTGCTGCCGCATCTGCAACAGCTGCAAGCGCGGCTGATCGACCACTTACGCGCACGCGGATTGGCCACCGACTGAGGCACGCGCTACCCTGCCTACCTGTCTATCACCTGGGAAAACCCTGATGCCACTGCGCCAGCGTCTTGAAAATCTACCGGTAGGGCAGAAACTGCTGGCCGCCCTGCTGGTGTTGTTGACCACCGTGTTGTTGGTGGCCAATCTGACGTTTATCAGCGCCGCTTACTGGATCTCCCAGGAAAGCATGGCCCCGCAGGCGTTGCAGGCCATCGGTCGCCTGGTGTCCAATCCCGCCCTCGCCGCCGAAGCCCTCGAATCCCCGGCCAAGGCCGACGCCCTGCTCAGCGAGTTGACCAGTTACTCGCCATTACGCGCCGCCGCGTTATATGACGGCGAAGGCACCCGCCTGGCCCAAATGCAACATGGCAACCGCCTGCACCTGCCGGACAACTACCGGCATATCGAGGCCTGGCGCGTCACCGAATTTCGCAGCAACCAGGTCATCACCCTGCCCCGCGCCGGCCAGCCTCCGGGGCATTTACTGTTGGTGGCCAGCAGCGAGCTACCCGTGGCGTTCTATACCGGCACGCTGACAGCCAGCCTGGGCATCCTGATTTTCAGCGTGTTGCTCTGGCTGGTCATCGCCCGGCAGATCAAACGCTTGATCACCCGCCCGATTCACGAACTCGAAGAACTCTCGCGCCAGGTGACCCGCGAAGAAAACTACGCCCTGCGTGCCGGGCGCGGCAACCATGATGAAATCGGCAGCCTGGCCGAAGCGTTCAACACCATGCTGTCGCGCATTGAAGCCCGCGAGCATCAGCTCAAGCGAGCGCGGGACGACTCCCAGGCCGCCTACGCCCAAGCCCAGGGCCTGGCCGAAGAGACGCGCCACACCAACCGCAAGCTGGAACTCGAAGTGCAGGTTCGCAGCAAGATCGAGAAAAAACTCACGGGTTTCCAGAATTACCTGAACAGCATTATCGACTCGATGCCTTCTGCGCTGATCGCCCTGGACGAACAACTCTACGTCACCCAGTGGAACCAGGAAGCCACTGCGCTTTCCGGCACGCGCCTGGACGAAGCGCTGAACCAGCCGATCTTCCTCGCGTTCCAGCCGCTCAAGCCCTACCTGCCGCAAATCAAGGCCACGGTTGAGCAACACACGGTTGAACGCATTGAGCGCGTCACCTGGATAAAGGATGACGAGGCCAAGCATTACGCCCTGACCTTTTACCCCTTGATGGGCGGCGCCGGGCGCGGCGTGGTGATCCGTATCGACGACATCACCCAGCGCTTGTCCCTGGAAGAAATGATGGTGCAGTCGGAGAAAATGCTCTCCGTCGGCGGCCTGGCCGCGGGCATGGCCCACGAAATCAACAACCCGCTCGGGGCGATCCTGCACAACGTGCAGAACATCCGCCGCCGCCTGTCCCCCGACCTGCCGAAAAACCTGGAACACGCGGAACAGGCGGGCATCGAACTGGAGGTGGTCAACCGCTACCTGCAGGGCCGCGAAGTCCCGCAATTGCTCGATGGCATCCAGCAAGCCGGCGCACGCGCGGCGAAGATCGTCACGCATATGCTCAGTTTCAGCCGCCGCAGCAATCGGCAAATGGCGCCTTGCGATTTGCCAGCACTGATCGACCAGGCGGTGGAAATTGCCGGCAATGACTTCGACCTGACGATCGGCTTCGACTTCAAGGGCCAGGCAATCATCCGCCAGTTCGACCCGCAGCTCGGCCCGGTGCCCGGCACCGCCAACGAACTGGAACAGGTACTGCTCAACCTGTTGAAAAACGCCGCCCAGGCCATTCACCTGCGTGAAGACGACCGCGAGCCCGGGCGCATTATTTTACGTACCCGCCTCAACCCGCCCTGGGCGGAGATCCAGGTGGAAGACAATGGCATCGGCATGAGCGAAAACGTGCGCAAACGCACGTTCGAGCCGTTCTTCACCACCAAGGAAATCGGCCAAGGCACCGGGCTGGGGCTGTCGGTGTCGTATTTCATCGTCACCAATAACCACAAAGGCCAGATGGAAGTGCACTCCACCCTCGGCCAAGGCACCTGCTTCACCCTGCGCCTGCCGCTGGCCGGCAGCCAAATGCCACCCTTTGACCTGACTCAACTGGAGCAATAACCATGGGCTTTCGCCTGTCGAAGATCTACACCCGAACCGGCGACACAGGCGAGACCGGCCTGGGCGACGGCCGTCGCGTGCCCAAGGACCACCCGCGCGTGGAAGCCATCGGCGAGGTGGACACGCTCAACAGCCAGTTGGGTTTACTGCTGGCCAGCCTTGAAGAGCAGAGCGGCAAGCATCCGCAACTGAACGACGTGATTGAGGTGCTTACCCCTTGCCAGCATCGGTTGTTCGACTTGGGTGGTGAGCTGGCGATGCCGGTGTACAAGGCATTGAATGCGGCCGAAGTTGATCGGCTGGAAGCGGCGATTGACCGCTGGAATGAGGAAGTCGGGCCGCTGGAAAACTTCATCTTGCCCGGTGGTTCCGCGCTGATCGCCCAAGCCCACGTGTGCCGCAGCCTGGCGCGCAGTGCGGAGCGGCGGTGTCAGCATTTGAATGCGATTGAACCGTTGGAAGGCGTGGGGTTGGCGTACATCAATCGGTTGTCGGATTTGTTGTTTGTGGCGGCACGGGTGATTGCCAAGCGCCAGGGTGTGGCTGAGGTGTTGTGGCAGGCGGCGGCTAAGCCACACTGAGTTTTTGGGGTGACTGATCTGGCCCCTTCGCGCGCAAGCCCGCTCCCACAGTTGACTGCATTCCAACATTGGAACCCGGTCGACTGTGGGAGCGGGCTTGCTCGCGAAGAGGCCCGTCAGAACAACATTAAACCTGCGGCCAAAACGCCCGAATACCTGCCACACCCTGAGCCCCAGCGGCCCACGCCTGCTCCCGCTCTGCCGGCCCTACGCCGCCGAGCAAAAACACCGGCTTGCTGAACCCACTGATCAACTCGGCCGCCTGCTCCCAACCCAATGGCTGAGCATCCGGGTGCGTTTGGGTCGGCTGCACCGGTGACAGCGTGACAAAATCCACGTCCATCATTTCCGCCAGCGCCAGTTCTTCAGCGTTGTGGCAGGAAGCCGCCAACCAGCGATCCTTCGGCAGTGGGCGTCCCTTGCTCGCGTATTTACGCAACTGCGCCGACGTCATGTGCCAGCCGGCCGCCGGAAAATCCCCCAGCCACTCAAACGGGCCCTTGAGCATCAATTGCGCCTTGCCGGCACACAGGCCAACGGCGTCCACTGCCAGGTCACGGTATTTAGGGTCGTAACCATTGGGCGCACGCAGCTGAACCAGCTTGATGCCCCCGGCAATCGCCTTCTGAATACCACGCAGCAAGGTCGGGGTTTCCAGCTCGCCTGGGGTAATCAGGTACTCAGCTGGCAGCCGCGCCGCCGCCACGATCGGCGCATTCGCCGCCGGGAACGCATAGTTGATCAAGTCTCGCGGAGCCACCCATTCCAACGGCTGCCCTTCGGCACCGTGGGGCTCGCCGGTAAAGGCCGAGACTTCCCAGACATCCAGCAACACCTGCTTGTCCGGGTAGTCATGCTGCACCTTGATCAGCGGGCGTGCCGTGGTGACCTGGATGCCCAGTTCTTCCTGCAATTCGCGGGACAAGGCGGCAGCAACCGATTCATCGGCCTCCACCTTGCCACCGGGAAATTCCCAGAGGCCGCCCTGATGCTGGGTATCGGCGCGGCGCGCCAGCAGGATCCTGCCATCGACACCGCGGATCACCGCTGCTGCTACATGCACTCGTTTCACCGCGCTTATCCTCTTGGCTGTCAGGTGCGGTATTCCGCATTGATCTTCACGTACTCGTGGGACAGGTCAGTGGTCCAGATCGTTTCGCTGCACTCACCGCGACCCAGTTCGATGCGGATGGTGATTTCTTCCTGCTGCATCACTGCCGAGCCCTGGGCTTCGGTGTAGGTTTCGGCGCGGGCGCCACGGCTGGCAATGCACACCTCGCCAAGGAACACGTCGATCTTGCTCACGTCCAGGTCAGGCACGCCGGCACGGCCAACGGCGGCGAGGATGCGGCCCCAGTTCGGGTCAGAGGCAAACAAGGCAGTCTTGATCAGCGGCGAGTGGGCCACGGTGTAGCCAACGTCCAGGCATTCCTGGTGGTTGGCGCCGCCGTTGACTTCAACGGTTACGAACTTGGTCGCGCCTTCGCCGTCACGCACGATGGCCTGGGCCACGTCCATGCACACCTCGAACACCGCCTGCTTCAACGCGGCGAACAGCGGGCCTTCGGTAGAGGTGATTTCCGGCAGGTTGGCCTGGCCGGTCGCAATCAACATGCAGCAGTCGTTGGTCGAGGTATCGCCATCGATGGTGATGCGGTTGAACGATTTGTTGGCGCCGTCCAGCATCAAGCGTTGCAGCACGTCGCGGGAGACTTTGGCGTCGGTGGCGATGTAGCCGAGCATGGTGGCCATGTTCGGGCGGATCATGCCCGCGCCTTTGCTGATGCCGGTCACGGTGATGGTCACGCCGTCGTGTACGAACTGACGGCTCGCGCCTTTTGGCAATGTATCGGTGGTCATGATGCCCGTGGCAGCGGCAGCCCAGTTATCCACAGACAAGTCATCCAGCGCGGCTTGCAGGGCACCTTCGATTTTTTCTACCGGCAATGGCTCACCGATTACGCCGGTGGAGTAAGGCAGCACTTGGCTGGCGTCCACGCCAGTCAATTGGGCCAGCTTGGCGCAGGTGCGGGCAGCGGCCACCAGGCCAGGCTCGCCGGTGCCGGCGTTGGCGTTACCGGTGTTGGTCAGCAGGTAGCGAATCGAACCGGCCACGCGTTGTTTGGCCAGGATTACCGGCGCGGCGCAGAACGCATTGAGGGTGAATACACCGGCGACAGTCGAACCTTCGGCACAGCGCATCACCACCACATCCTTGCGCCCGGGGCGCTTGATGCCGGCCGAAGCGATACCGAGTTCAAAACCGGCAACCGGGTGCAATGTGGGCAAAGGACCAAGACCAACAGCCATGAATGCGCTCCTTAAAAATAGGTGATGTCTGTGCCGTCGCTATCGACGGTGGGAATTAATGGCAAAACGCCGCGACGGCTGATGCCGGTCGCGGCGCGGGGTGTTGCAGCGTCAGGCAAAAATCTTAGTTGATTTCGCCGTGGCAGTGTTTGAACTTCTTGCCCGAACCACACCAGCACAGTTCGTTGCGGCCCAGCTTCTGATCATTGCGAACCGGAGTTTGCGCCAAGGCCACATCGACCTCTTCGCCCAACACCTCAGGCGCTTCCAGACCCGGTGCTTCGTCGTGCTGGAACTGCATGCGCGCAGCCAATGCTTCGGCTTCCTGGCGCAGGCGAGCTTCTTCCTCGATCGGGTCTTCGCGACGCACCTGAACGTGGGACAGCACGCGAATCGAATCGCGCTTGATCGAATCCAGCAGCTCGGAGAACAGCGTGAACGACTCGCGCTTGTACTCTTGCTTCGGGTTCTTCTGGGCGTAACCACGCAAGTGGATACCGTGACGCAAGTGGTCCATGGTCGACAGGTGGTCTTTCCACAGGTCGTCCAGCACACGCAGTACGATTTGTTTCTCGAAGGTGCGCAGCGCTTCGGCACTCGCCTGCTCTTCTTTCTCGTTGTACGCGGCCAGCAGCTCGGTCATCAGCTTCTCGCGCAGGGTTTCTTCGTACAGGTGATCGTCTTCGTCCAGCCACTGCTGAACCGGCAGGTCCACACCGAAATCGCTCTTCAACGCCGCTTCCAGACCGGCAACATCCCACTGCTCAGGCAGGGACTGTGGCGGGATATGCGCGCTGACAGTGGCGTTGAGCACGTCCTGACGGAAATCGGCAATGGTCTCGCCAATGTTGTCGGCGGCCAGCAACGTGTTACGCATGTGATAAATCACTTTACGCTGTTCGTTGTTGACGTCATCGAACTCGAGCAGTTGCTTACGAATGTCGAAGTTACGGCCTTCTACCTTGCGCTGAGCCTTCTCGATGGCGTTGGTCACCATGCGGTGCTCGATCGCTTCACCGGACTGCATGCCCAGGGCCTTCATGAAGTTCTTCACCCGATCGGAGGCGAAGATGCGCATCAGGCTGTCTTCCAGCGACAGATAGAAACGGCTAGAACCGGCGTCACCCTGACGACCGGCACGACCACGCAGCTGGTTGTCGATACGGCGCGATTCGTGACGCTCGGAGGCAATCACCTGCAGGCCGCCGGATTCCAGCACGGCCTGGTGACGTTTCTGCCAGTCGGCCTTGATCTGAGCGATCTGCTCAGGGCTCGGGTTTTCGAGCGCCGCGACTTCCACTTCCCAGTTACCGCCCAACAGGATGTCGGTACCACGACCGGCCATGTTGGTGGCAATGGTCAGTGCGCCTGGGCGACCGGCCTGGGCGATGATCTCGGCTTCTTTTTCGTGGAACTTGGCGTTGAGGACTTTGTGCTCGATGCCTTCCTTGTTGAGCAGGTTGGACACGTGCTCGGAAGTCTCGATGGTGGCAGTACCCACCAGGATCGGACGACCCTGGGCCATGCCGTCCTTGATGTCGTTGATGATTGCCGCGTATTTCTCTTCGGCCGTCAGGAACACCAGGTCGTTGTAGTCTTTACGCGCCAGCGGCTTGTTCGGTGGAATCACCATCACGGCCAGGTTGTAGATCTGGTGGAACTCGAACGCTTCGGTGTCGGCCGTACCGGTCATGCCGGACAGTTTGTTGTACAGACGGAAGTAGTTCTGGAAGGTCGTGGAGGCCAACGTCTGGCTTTCAGCCTGGATGTTGAGCCCTTCCTTGGCTTCGATGGCCTGGTGCAGGCCTTCGGACAGACGACGACCCGGCATGGTACGGCCGGTGTGTTCGTCAACCAGTACGACCTGGCCGTCCTGGACGATGTATTCGACGTTGCGATGGAACAGCTTGTGGGCGCGCAGGCCGGCATACACGTGGGTCAACAGGCCCAGGTTGTGGGCCGAGTACAGGCTTTCGCCTTCAGCCAGCTCGCCGATCTGGGTCAGCATCTCTTCGACGAACTGGTGACCGGCTTCGTTGAGCTCGACCTGACGGGTCTTCTCGTCGATGGAGAAGTGACCTTCTTTGGTCACCACGCCTTCCACTTCCTCGATGTGCTGCTCCAGACGCGGGATCAACTTGTTGATCTCGGTGTACAGGCGCGAGCTGTCTTCGGCCTGGCCGGAGATGATCAGCGGGGTACGGGCTTCGTCGATGAGGATGGAGTCGACTTCGTCGATCACGGCAAAATTGAGTTCGCGCTGGAATTTTTCTTCCATGCTGAACGCCATGTTGTCGCGCAGGTAATCGAAACCGAATTCGTTGTTGGTGCCGTAGGTGATGTCGGCCGCGTACGCGGCGCGCTTCTCTTCCGGCGGCTGGAACGGCGTTACCACGCCAACGGTCAGGCCGAGGAATTCATACAGCGGGCGCATCCAGTTGGCGTCCCGGCGAGCCAGGTAGTCGTTCACCGTCACAACGTGCACGCCCTTGCCGGACAGTGCGTTGAGGTAAACACCCAGGGTTGCCACCAGGGTCTTGCCTTCACCAGTGCGCATTTCGGCAATCATGCCTTCATGCAAGGTCATGCCGCCGATCAACTGCACGTCGAAGTGGCGCATGCCCATGACACGCTTACCGGCTTCACGGGCGACCGCAAAGGCTTCGGGAAGCAGCTTGTCGAGGGTTTCACCTTTGGCTATGCGGGCCTTGAACTCTTGGGTCTTGGCGCGCAATTGCTCGTCCGAAAGGGCAACCATCTGCTCTTCGAAAGCATTGACCAGCTGCACCGTCTTGAGCATGCGTTTAACTTCGCGCTCATTCTTGCTTCCAAAAAGTTTCTTTAACAAAGGCGCAAACATATCGGCAGGTTCTTCCACACATAGGGATGGAGGGCGCACCGTGAGTGGCCCGAGCAGCCCTCACGGCCGCATGCGAACGCGCATTCTACCCGGAATCGTGGGTGAGGAAAGTGGCGTTATTCCCCGATGCTGGCATGGCGCTGTGAGAGGGCCTGTTTAAAATAAGGGCTTTTGCTGGAACTTCAACCCATCAGGCGCAGAAGTTACCTATTGATTTTACGAGCAAAGCGCTGCGTGACGCATTGGCTGGGGGGCACACAGGCGCTTTCTGCTAAGATGGCGGCTCTGTTACTTAAGGTGTCTAAACATGGCATTTCGCCCTCTTACAGCCCGCGCGCCCAGCGTGTTGCTCCGCGAAGCCAAGCCGTTGAAAGCCATCTTCGGCCATGCGCAACGCTTGGGCCATTTGCAACGCCTGGTCGAAAGCCAGCTACAACCTGCCGCACGTGAACATTGCCATGTGGCGTCCTGGCGCGAAGGAAATTTGCTGTTAATTGTCACCGACGGTCATTGGGCGACCCGTTTGCGCTATCAGCAAAAACGCCTGCAGCGACAATTGATGGCCTTTGATGAATTTGCCAGTTTGACCCGTATCCAGTTCAAGGTGCAGCCGCCGACCGTGCAGCAAGGCGCGGTGGGGCACACCATCAACCTGTCGATAAATGCGGCCGAAACCATTCAGGCAACGGCCGACGGGATCAGCGATCCGGGCTTGCGCGCAGCACTGGAGCGATTGGCCGCGCACGCCAAGCCCAAATCTGAATAGCTACTTACGCTTGCTGCCGCCCAGCAACGAGCCCAACAAACCCCGCACCAACTGCCGGCCCATCTGATTGGCGGCCTGCTGCATGGCTGACTTGAGTGCCTTGCCGGCCGTGGTGCCCAAAAACGCCCCGGCCTTGTCGGTAAAGCTCGGTTCTTCGGCAGCAGGCGTGGCTGCCTCAGTCGGCCCGAGCTCCTTGCGCGCCATCAACACTTCATAGGCCGACTCTCGATCAATCGGCTTGTCATAGCGCCCCAGCAACGGCGAGTTGGCAATCAGCGCGGCGCGTTCGGCTTCGCTGAGCGGCCCGATGCGCGATTGCGGCGGCGCTACCAGCACGCGTTGGACCACTTCCGGCGTGCCCTTTTCCTGCAAGGTGCCCACCAGTGCCTCACCGGTGCCCAGCTCTGTGAGCACCGACAAGGTGTCGAACGCCGGGTTGGCCCGAAAGCCATCCGCTACCGCGCGCAGGGATTTCTGCTCTTTCGTGGTGAACGCCCGCAAGCCGTGCTGAATACGCAAACCAAGTTGCGCCAGGACCGTGTCAGGCAAATCAGCGGGGGATTGCGTGACAAAGTACACACCGACACCCTTGGAGCGGATCAGGCGCACCACTTGCTCCAGTCGGTCCTGCAGAGCCTTGGGCGTGTCGGCAAACAACAAATGCGCCTCATCGAAAAACAGCGCGAGCAACGGTTTGTCGGCATCCCCGCGCTCCGGCAACTGCTCGAACAGTTCGGCCAGCAGCCACAGCAGGAAAGTCGCATACACCTTGGGCGCCTCGTGCACCAGCCGGCTGGCGTCGAGCAGATGGATTCGCCCGCGGCCGTCGCTGGCCGGCTGCAAAATATCTTCAAGCTGCAGGGCCGGCTCACCAAACAAGGCTTCAGCGCCCTGTTGTTCAAGCACCGCCAAGCGCCGCAACAGCGCCTGGCTGGAGCCGGTGGTCATCAGCGCGGCATCGTCACCCAGCAGTTGCGGGTGATAGCGCAGATGGTTGAGCAACGCCTTGAGGTCTTTGAGGTCGAGCAGCAGCAGGCCTTCGCGGTCCGCCACTTTGAAGGTGGCATAGAGTGCCGACTGCTGGCTGTCGGTGAGTTCCAACAGGCTGCCGAGCAATAAAGGTCCCATTTCGCTGATGGTCGTGCGAAGCGGATGACCCGACTGCCCGTGGATATCCCACAGCGTTACCGGATAAGCCTTCGCCGTGTAATTAAGGAAGGGCATGCCCGCGATGCGCTCAGCCACTTTACCTTGAGGGTTCGCGGCAGCCCCCAGACCGCACAGATCGCCTTTGATATCAGCGGCGAACACGGCCACACCCGCATCACTGAACGCTTCCGCCAGGCGCTGCAAGGTCACGGTCTTGCCTGTGCCCGTGGCGCCGGCAATCAGGCCGTGACGGTTGGCCAGGCGCATGGCCTGGGCGATGGGCTGGCCGTCCGGGCCGGCGCCAATAAGGAGTTGCGAGGAGTCAGGCATTTCGTCACCTTTGGTTAATCTTTAGTGCCGCAAGGTCGATACAGATAATTGTAAGACCCACAAAGTCTAAAAACAGGTCGGATGGCTCCTACAGGGACTCACAGAGCCATCACCAGAAGTACCACACCTTTTTTGACGCTGCCATTTTGCGCATCCCATGAGGACGCGCTTCGGATACCAAGACCTTAGCGGACCCTTCAAGCCATGAATAAAAACCTGCGCTTCAGCCACAAAATCCTGCTTGCAGCCGCCCTTATCGTCATCGCCGCCTTCGCATTGTTTACCCTCTACAACGACTACCTGCAACGCAACGCGATTCGCGACGACCTCAATAATTACCTGCATGAAATGGGCGACGTCACCGCCAGCAATATTCAAACCTGGCTCACCGGACGCATAGCGCTGGTGGAAAACGCAGCACAGAACATCGCCATCAACCCCGAGCCCGCCGTGGTCGCCGGCCTGCTGGAACAGAAAGCCCTGACGTCCTCGTTCATGGCCACCTACGTGGGCGACAGCAAAGGCGCCTTCACCATCCGCCCCGACACCAAGATGCCCGATGGCTTCGACCCAAGGGTGCGCCCTTGGTACAAGGGCGCCCAGTCCAGCAATGGTTCAACCCTGACTGAACCCTACATTGATGCCGCCACCGGGAAACTGATCATTTCGGTCGCCACCCCCAGCACCACCACAACTGGCCAGAGCATCGGCGTGGTTGGCGGCGACCTAAGCCTGCAAACGCTGGTGGATAACATTGGCGCGCTGAACTTCGGCGGCATGGGTTATGCGTTCCTGGTCAGTGCCGATGGCAAAGTGCTCGTGCACCCGGACAAAAACCTGGTGATGAAGACCCTGGCCGACATGTACCCCAATCACACGCCGAAGATCAGTACTGACTTCAGTGAAGTTCAAGCCAACGGTAAAGACAACATCGTGACCTTTACACCGATCAAGGGCCTGCCCTCGGTGAACTGGTACCTGGGCATTTCGGTGGATAAAGACAAGTCGTTCGCCATGCTCAGCGAGTTCCGCAATTCGGCGATCATCGCCACGATCATCGCGGTGGTGATCATCATTGCGCTGCTGGGCATGCTCATCCGCGTGCTGTTGCAACCCCTGCACGTAATGACCCGCGCGATGCAGGACATCGCCGATGGCGAGGGCGACTTGACTCGCCGCCTGACCATCCAGAACAACGATGAGTTCGGCACGCTGGGCATTGCCTTCAACCGCTTCGTGGAGCGGATTCATACCTCGATCCGCGAAGTGTCCTCAGCCACCGAACAGGTCAACGAAGTGGCTTTGCGCGTGGTCAGTGCCTCCAATTCCTCGATGGTCAACTCCGACGAGCAGGCCAACCGCACCAACAGCGTCGCCGCCGCCATCAACGAACTGGGCGCCGCCGCCCAGGAAATCGCGCGCAACGCCGCACAAGCCTCCAGCCAGGCCAGCGATGCGCGGCACTTGGCCGAAGACGGCCAACAGGTGGTGGATCGCAATATCAAGGCAATGACCCAACTGTCAGCGATGATCAGTGCTTCGAGCAGCAATATAGAAGCGCTGAACAGCAAGACTGTGAACATCGGGCAAATTCTGGAGGTGATCACCAGCATCTCCCAGCAAACCAACTTGCTGGCACTGAACGCCGCCATCGAAGCGGCGCGTGCCGGGGAAGCCGGGCGCGGGTTTGCGGTCGTGGCCGATGAGGTGCGCAACCTGGCCCATCGCACTCAGGAGTCGGCGCAGCAAGTGCAGAAGATGATTGAGGAACTGCAAGTCGGCGCGCGCGACTCGGTCAGCACCATGAGTGAAAGCCAGCGCCACAGCCAGGACAGCGTGGAAATCGCCAACCTGGCCGGCGAGCGCTTGAACAGCGTGACCCAGCGCATTGGCGAGATCGACGGCATGAACCAGTCAGTGGCCACCGCCACCGAGGAGCAAACCTCGGTGGTGGAGTCGATCAACATGGACATTACCGAGATCAATACCCTCAACCAGGAAGGCGTGGAAAACCTGCAATCCACCCTGCGCGCCTGCACCGACCTGGAACAACAGGCCGCTCGTTTGAAACAGTTGGTGGGCAGTTTCCGAATCTGAGCCCAGTGCCCGCCGTTTTTTTAGAGCGGCGGGCCGTTATTTTTCCGGAGGCTCGGATTTGGCCTGTTCGCGCTCCCACAACTCAGCGGCACCCGGAAACTCGGTGCCGTCCTCAGCATCCAGGTCATCCGGGTCATATCGACTTAAACACCCCTCCCCCAGCGTCGCCGGGGCTTGGGAGGTGGCTTTGTCGAGTGGATCGCTCATTGATCAATCCCCAATAGCAGCAAAAAAAAGGCCTGGGACGATTTAACGCCCAGGCCTGTGCTTCTTCAAGACCTGTATCAGAACACTACGGTCTTGTTGCCGTGCACGAGCACGCGATCTTCCAAGTGATAACGCAGGCCACGGGCCAGCACCATCTTCTCGACGTCACGGCCGAAACGCACCATGTCTTCAATGCTGTCGCTGTGGCTGACGCGCACCACGTCCTGCTCGATGATCGGGCCGGCGTCCAACTCTTCGGTGACGTAGTGGCACGTTGCGCCAATCAGCTTCACGCCACGCAGGGAGGCCTGGTGGTACGGCTTGGCACCCACAAACGACGGCAGGAAGCTGTGGTGAATGTTGATCACCTTGCCAGCGTATTCACGGCACAGTTCCGGCGGCAGAATCTGCATGTAGCGCGCCAGCACCACCACATCCGCTTCGTGCTGCTTGACCAGGCGGGAAACTTCGGCAAAGGCCGGCTCCTTGTCCTGCGGGTTGACCGGCACGTGGTAGTACGGGATGCCATGCCATTCGACCATGCTGCGCAGGTCGTCATGGTTGGAGATTACGCAAGCGATCTCGCAGTCCAGCTCATCGCTGTGCCAGCGGTGCAGCAGGTCGGCCAGGCAATGGGACTCGCGGCTGGCCATCAGCACGACACGTTTTTTCTGCTCGGTGTCGGTGATGTGCCAGGTCATCGAAAACTCTTCGGCGATCGGCGCAAACGCCTCACGAAAAGCTTCAAGACCAAAGGGCAGCGTGTCGGCACGAATTTCGTGACGCATGAAAAACCAACCGCTGAGATCGTCCGAGTGATGGCTCGCCTCGGTGATCCAGCCGTTGTGGGAGGCCAGAAAGTTACTGACTTTGGCAACGATGCCAACCCGGTCCGGGCAAGCAATCACCAGCCGAAAAGTGCGCATTAGGGGGAAACTCCAGAACTTCGCAAAGGCGGCCATTCTAGCGATTGCGCAGAAAAACTGCAGTATTCCTTACGGCTTATTCTGCCCCCACCCTCAGGCTACAGCCCTTAATAGCGTAAGGTTTTACCAACGCTATATGCGTGTCCAACGTGATGCACGGGCAATTGTCGGAAAATAAACGAGATTATCTTTACGTCTACCACCTACTAATTAACTCGATTGCGTAGCAGCGCTACAAACATTCAAAGTAATTCACATAAATGCATCCTTAAATGTTTACTTGGGGTTAGTGCCTGACTATTATTGGGCCACTCTCCTGCCAATCCGCGCTCTACATAAGGTAGTCCACATGTCTCTGATCAACGAATACCGTGCCACCGAAGAAGCTATCAAAGAGCTGCAAGCCCGTTTGAAGAATCTGTCCCAAGACGACAAGCTGCAAACCGAGCTGGAATTCGAAGGCAAACTGCGCACCCTGATGGGTGAATACTCCAAATCCCTGCGTGACATCATCGCGCTGCTGGATCCAGAGTCGAAAGTTAAAGCACCCCGCGGCGCTGTGAAAACTACCGGCACCAAGCGCGCTCGCAAGGTCAAGCAATACAAGAACCCACACAACGGTGAAGTGATTGAAACCAAAGGTGGCAACCACAAGACCCTGAAAGAGTGGAAAGCCAAGTGGGGCGGCGACGTGGTTGAAGGCTGGGCTACCCTGCTGGGCTAAGCCTGGTCGGGCTCTCGCCTGATAAGCGACACAATAAAAAACGCCAGCTTGCTGGCGTTTTTTATTGTCCGAATATTCTCCAATGCCTGACTACAGGTTCAGCCGGGCGGCTAAAGAGTCGGCATACTCCTGCCATTGATCCAGCACCTGACACTGAAACGATGTAGCACTAACAGCCAACTCCTCGCGCGCCTGTTTAAATGCCAACAGGGTAGTCGGCGCGCCCCACTCCGAACTCGACAACCTTTGCTGACAGAAAAGTTTCCAGCGCTGTTGCTCCTCGTTGTTCAAGGTGTCAGGAAAGTTACGCGCGCGGTAGCGGAATAATAATTCCGGCAAACGATGATCATCAAATGGCCACTGCTGATGGGCCAGATGTAAAGGCTCGGCTGCCCGGACTTGTTCGCATAAACGACGATCGCGATCACCAATAAAACCGTCATAGAGCTGCTGCTCGGGATCCGCACTCGGCGCAAAATCTTCCTCGGCATAAATAGCCGCCAACTTATCGCGCCAAACTTCGTGTGCGTCAGTTAGTCGCAGTGCACGTGCCTGGCACGTGTCCATATCCAATTGAAGTCGCTCGCGGTCCTGCGCCCGCAGCACGTTCAATGGGGCAACGACCGGGCAGCGGTTGATATGCACTAACTTGAGCGGCACTGGCAGTTCGCCTTCCGCCAGGTCGCCACGGCGCGTGTAGAGGCGCTGGCGCAAGGTATCGGCGTCCAGATCCAGCAACCCCTGCGGGTCCAGCCCAAGGTCACAGACGATCAATGCATTGCGATTGCGCGGGTGCCAGGCCAGCGGCAGCACCACGCCCAAGTAGTGACGCTCGGCGGAAAAGCGCCCGGATATATGGACCATCGGTTGCAGCAGGCGTACCTGATCCATCACCCGCTGCTTGCTGCGCAGTTGAAACAGCCACTCATACAACTTGGGCTGTTTCTCGCGGACCAGACGCGCCAGGGCGATCGTGGCTCGCACGTCCGACAAGGCGTCGTGGGCCTGGCCATGATCGATTCCGTTGGCGGCGGTCAAACGCTCAAGCTTGAGGGTGACGCGCCCATCCTGCTCTGGCCAGACGATCCCTTCCGGGCGAAGTGCGTAGGCCGTGCGCACCACATCGATCAAATCCCAGCGACTGTTGCCGCCCTGCCATTCACGGGCGTAAGGGTCGAAAAAATTGCGATACAAACTGTAGCGCGTCATTTCATCGTCAAAACGCAACGTGTTGTAACCGGCACCGCAAGTGCCCGGTGCGGCCAGTTCGGCATGCACTCGGGTCATGAAGTCGGCTTCGGCCAGGCCTTTGTCCGCCAGAATGTCAGGGGTGATGCCGGTGATCGCGCAGGCGGCCGGATGAGGCAGGATATCGTCGCTGAGCTGGCAATAAAGATTGACCGGCGGGCCGATCTCGTTGAGTTCGAGGTCGGTACGAATACCGGCAACCTGAAGCGGGCGATCGCTGCGCGGATTGATGCCGGTGGTTTCATAGTCGTACCAGAAAATGGAGGTCACGGGTTATTCCTGTGCTGAAGACCGGCAAAGTCTAGGCGCTGTTGGCCGTCCGGGGCCAGTGATACCTTGGCTGTACAAATATCCAGCAAAACCTTGAATGGTTGCTTCCACCGGCGACACTGCTAGCATCCGTGTCTCTTAGCCGCTTCGCACTGCCAGGGATCGCAATGCCGAAAAACCCTTTGGATACCCGCTACCAGATCGAGACCCCTGAAGGCATAGATCTGCCCTTGCGCCCGGCAGGCCTGCCGCCGCGGGTACTGGCCTTTGCTTTCGACCTGGGCTTGCGTGGCTTGGTCATGGGCATCCTGCTCGTGCCGCTGGCCCTGTTGGGCAATATTGGTATTGGCCTGGGTTCATTGCTGCTGTTTCTGGTCAGCTGGTGGTACATGGTCTTGTTCGAAGTGCTCAATCAAGGCTGCTCTCCAGGCAAGCAGGTCATGGGCCTGCGGGTCGTACAGGACGATGGCACGCCTGTCGGCTGGTCCGCCTCGCTGATCCGCAACCTGCTGCGCTTTGTCGACATGCTGCCCTTCGGCTACTTCCTCGGCGCCATCAGTTGCCTGCAACACCCTCATTTCAAACGGCTCGGCGACCTCGCCGCCGGCACCCTGGTGATCTACCGCGAACAATCACTGGCCCGCCCCCGGATACCCCAAGCGGCTGCGTTGCGCCTGCCCTTCGCCCTTGACCTGAGCGAGCAGCGCGCCATTCTCGGCTTCGCCGAACGCCAGGGCGAACTCTCTACCGAACGGGTGCATGAACTGGCATCCATCCTCGCGGCCCCTCTGCAAGTGTCCCCTGTACGCGCCGTAGAGCAACTCAATGGTGTGGCCCGTGGCTTGTTGGGGCCGACATGAAGCAGAGCCTGTTCGAAAGCCGTCACCAGCCCCAGTGGCAAGCCTTTGCGGCGCAACTGACACAGTTGGAGCAAGGCAAGGCCAAGGCCAGCGACGTGGCGGACTTCCCCCATCACTATCGACGCCTGTGCCAGCACCTCGCGCTGGCACAGGCGCGTGGCTACAGCAGTTATCTGGTAGATCCGCTGCAGCAATTGGCCCTGCGCGGCCACCAGCAGCTCTATCGCCATCGCAGTCAATTGGGAGCGAAGGTTCTGAGCTTCGTCCTGGCCGACTTCCCGCGCCTGGTACGAGAGCAATGGCGCTTCGTGTTAATCGCCGGCCTGTTGTTTTTCGGCAGCCTGCTGGGAATAGCCCTGCTGGTTTACCTGTTTCCCGACCTGATCTACAGCATCGTCAGCGCCCAGCAGGTCGCCGAGATGCAAAGCATGTACGACCCCGCTGCCAGCCGCCTTGGGCGCGCCGCCGAGCGAGCCTCCAGCGAAAACTGGATGATGTTCGGCTACTACGTGATGCACAACATCGGCATCGCCTTCCAGACCTTTGCAGCCGGGTTACTGTTTGGTCTTGGCAGCGTGTTTTTTCTGATTTTCAACGGCTTGATCATCGGCGCAATCTGCGGCCATCTCACCGAAATTGGCTATGGCCAGACCTTCTGGTCGTTTGTCATCGGCCACGGTGCATTCGAGCTGACCGCCATCGCCCTGGCCGGCGCTGCGGGTTTGCAACTGGGGTGGTCGCTGATCGCTCCGGGACCGCTCGCTCGCAGCGAATCCCTGCGGTTGGCGGCGCGCAAAAGCGTGCAGATGCTCTGCGGTGTGATGGTGTTCCTGCTGATCGCTGCGTTGATAGAGGCGTATTGGTCTTCCACCACCGCTATCACACCTTGGATCAAATACCTGGTGGGCGCCGCGCTTTGGCTGCTGGTGGCCGCTTACCTGATTCTTGCAGGGCGGGTTCACCATGCGCCTGAGTGACGCCAGCGTGGTAATTCGCCCCCGCACTGCCTGGGAGGCCATGGACCTTGGCGTGTTGATGGCCAGGGAGCATCGCTGGCTGTTGATGAGCAGTTGGGCGCTGGTGAGCTTGCCGGTATTTGCGTTGCTCACCGTGGTGTTATGGGAGTCTCCCTTTGCCGCTGTTTTTCTGTTCTGGTGGCTCAAGCCGGCGTTCGATCGGCTGCCGTTGTACATCCTGTCCAAGGCACTGTTTGGTGAAACACCCAGCGCCAAACAAGCCGTGCGTCATTGGCCGCGACTGCTGAAAAGCCAGCTGCTGGTCAGCCTGACCTGGCGGCGTCTGAGCCTGAGCCGCAGTTTCGTGCTGCCAGTGAGCCAACTCGAAGGCCTGGGTGGCCAGGCGCGTCAACACCGCCTCGGCGTGCTGTTACAACGCAACGCAGGGGCTGCGCGCTGGCTGACAATCATTGGCATGCACCTGGAAATCGGCCTGTGGTTTGGCTGCATGGCGCTGTTCTACCTCTTCATTCCTGAACAACTTGAACGGGATTGGGACTGGCAACGACTAGTGCTCGCCACCAGTTCGCAAGGGCTGTGGCTGGAGCATCTGGGCAACGCGTTCTATGCGCTGATATTGGTGTTCTGGGAGCCTATCTACGTCGCCTGCGGTTTCAGCCTATACCTCAACCGCCGTACCGTGCTGGAGGCCTGGGACCTGGAACTGGTATTCCGGCGTTTACGCCAGCGCCTGGGCAGCGTGGCGACGCTACTGCTGTTGGCGGTCGGACTGATGCTGCAGGCCAGCCCACAGGTCATGGCGGATGAGTCCAGTAGCCCAAAGCAACTGAGCACCCCGGCTGCGAGTCAATCCATCAAGACCCTGCTGGCCCTCCCCCCGTTCAAGAACCCGGAAACCGTCACCCGCTATCGCTTCGGCGAAGACCAGCCTGCGGCCAAAGGCACCGCGCACGGTGATGGCAAATTACCCGGATGGCTACAGGCACTGCTCGATCACCTCAACAGCAACACCTTCAAACACCTAGGCCAGGGATTGGAAATACTCCTGTGGAGCCTGTTGATTGGAGGCCTCGCGTTGCTCGGTTGGCACTACCGCGACGGGTTGCAGGCTTTTGTCAGTCGGCGCGCAATCAGTCAACCCAGGGTTACCAAGCCCGTTCCAACGCAGTTATTCGGCCTGGAACTGGGCATAGACACTTTGCCCGACGACATCGCCAGCACTGCCGAACACTTATGGCCCACACAACCACGGCAAGCCCTCAGCCTTCTGTACCGAGGCCTGCTCAGCCACCTGTTGCATGACTACAACATGCCACTGAAAACCGCCGACACCGAAGGCCAGGTCCTGGAGCGTGTTCACCAATTACAACAACCACAGCTGCTGGTGTTCAGTGATGAGCTGACACGCCACTGGCAGAACCTGGCCTACGGCCACCGGCTGCCCCCGCTCGCCGCCCAGCAAAAGCTCTGCAGCGACTGGCGTGCGTTGTTCAAGTCGGACGCCGGGCAATGAACCGCCCATTACTGTGGGCAGGTGTACTGCTGGCGTGCCTGCTGGGGGCCGGTGCATTTTATGCCTGGCACAAAGCGGTCCCTTATGACGAAGTGGTTGATCGCGGCCCATCGCCCCAAGCGCGGGAGAATCCCTATCTGGCGGCCGAGTACTTTCTGCGCCAGCAAGGCCTGAGCGTCGAGCATGCCAATAGCCTTGAACACCTCGCTCACCTCCAGCCAAAAGGCCACAGCCTTCTGCTGTTGGGTGATCGCGCCAACATGACCCCACGCCAAGTGGATCAACTGCTGGAGTGGGCGAAGTCCGGTGGCCATTTGCTGGTGGTCGCCGAAGCGCTGTGGGATGAAGAGACAGGTAAAAGCGGCGACCTGCTGCTTGATCGGTTGAACATCCACCAGACATTGAGCGAAACCTTCGATGAACCAGCCACGACGCGCAAAAAGAAAACGCCGGACCTGACCAAACTCTACGTCGACAATGAAACCGCCCCGGCGTACTTCAGTTTCGATACCGACTTCAACCTCACCGATCCCAAACACCTGGCACAGTTTTCAGCCAACAGCGCCAAATCCAGCCACCTCATGCAACGCAATTTCGGGCACGGCACCGTAACCGTGGTGACCGACAGCGAGCTGTGGAAAACCCCGGGCATCGGCCAACACGATAACGCCTGGCTGCTGTGGTACCTCAACCAAGGTACTGACGTGACCTTGTTGTTCAACAGCGACGTAGACAGCCTGTTGACCCTGTTGATGCGCTATTTCCCCCAAGCCTTGGTGGCACTCCTGGCGCTGATTGCCCTGGCACTCTGGCAGACCGGCATGCGCCAGGGCCCGATCCAGGCGCCTGCGCCCAGGGCACGTCGGCAGTTGCAGGAGCATTTGAGGGCCAGCGCCGATTTCCTGCTGCGTCGCACCGGCCAGGGCACGCTCTTGCACGCCCTGCAGCGTGACATTCAGCGCGCTGCCCGCCGACGTCACCCTGGCTTTGAACACCTCGACACCGCTCAACAGTGGCAGGTACTCGAACGCCTGACGCGCCAACCCTCCCACATCATCAGTCAGGCCCTAGGCCCACTCCCGGCAAAACGGCTCACCAGCGCCGATTTCAGCCGTCAGGTGGCATGCCTGCAAACCCTCAGGAATGCCCTATGAGCGAACTCCCTGCAGCCACTGCCCCTACCGCCGAAAGCCTTCAACACGCCAGCCAGCAGGCACAGGCCCTGCGCGTTGAACTGCGCAAGGCGGTGATTGGCCAGGATCAGGTGATCGACGACGTACTGACCGCGCTGATCGCTGGCGGACATGTCCTGCTCGAAGGCGTACCCGGCCTGGGCAAGACGTTGCTGGTGCGTGCCCTGGCACGTTGCTTTGGTGGCGATTTCGCGCGTATCCAGTTCACACCGGACCTGATGCCCAGCGATGTCACCGGCCACGCCGTGTATGACCTGCACACCGAGCAGTTCAAGCTGCGCAAGGGGCCGCTGTTCACTCACTTGCTGCTGGCCGATGAAATCAACCGCGCTCCGGCCAAGACTCAAGCCGCCTTGCTTGAAGCCATGCAGGAGCGCCAAGTCACTCTCGAAGGCGAGGCGCTGCCTATCGGTCAGCCCTTCATGGTGCTGGCGACCCAGAACCCTATCGAACAGGAAGGTACTTACCCCCTGCCCGAAGCCGAACTCGACCGTTTCATGCTCAAGGTGCGCATGGACTACCCCGATGCTCGGCAAGAACTGGAGATGGTGCGCGAAGTGACTCGCTCGTCCCGGGCAGACATGCTCGATGTGCACCCGCTACGTACAGTGCTGCAGGCCCAGGACGTGTTGCACCTGCAGCAGGTTGCGAGCGAACTGGCGCTGGATGAGCAAGTCCTCGACTACGCCGTGCGCCTGGCGCGAGCCACCCGCACGTGGCCTGGGCTGGCCATCGGCGCCGGCCCTCGGGCCTCCATCGCCCTGGTTCGCGGGGCACGGGCACGCGCTTTGTTGCGTGGCGGTGAATTCGTCACCCCTGACGATATCAAGGGGTGCGCGCTGGCTGTATTGCGTCACCGGGTGCGCATTGCGCCGGAACTGGACATCGACGGGCTCGAGGTAGACCAAGTGCTCCAGCAACTGCTGGACCAGATCGCGGCGCCCCGGCAGTGACTCGTCCATGAAGCCGACCCGCCTGTTGCTCAGCTGGCTGAGCGTGCTGCTGGGCCTGAACATCCTGCTCGGCGCCGCAACGGCGCTGCAGCTTAAAGTGCCCGACACGCTGCACTCGATAGCCTGGGGCTTGTTACTGGCGCTGTTGCTGCTGGCGCTGCTGGATTCCGTGCGCCTGAAGCGTCGCCCCGGTGTGCAAGTACAACGGCAAATGCCGGGCAGCCTGGCACTCGGACGCTGGGGGGAAGTGCGCCTGACCCTGACGCACGATCACTCGCAACCAATCACAGTGAAGGTGTTCGATCATGTTCCTGACGGCTTGAGCATGGAAAACCTGCCCCAAAGCATTGAACTGCGCCCCGGTGAACACAGCGAACTGGGCTACCGCCTGCGGCCTTTGCGCCGTGGACACTTCAGCTTCAGCCGCTGTGAAATTCATCTGCCCAGCCCCATTGGGCTATGGTCGGCACGGCAATTTGTCGAGGTCAGCGATACGACTCGCGTCTACCCGGATTTCGCTCACTTATACGGCGCACAGTTGCTCGGTGTGGATAACTGGCTCAGCCAACTCGGCGTGCGCCAACGCCAGCGAAGGGGCCTGGGGCTGGAATTCCACCAACTGCGCGAATTTCGCGAGGGTGACAGCCTGCGCCAGATCGATTGGAAGGCCACCGCACGACAACGCACACCCATCGCCCGTGAATACCAGGACGAGCGCGACCAGCAGATTGTGTTCATGCTCGATTGCGGTCGACGCATGCGCAGTCAGGACGGCGATTTGTCACATTTCGACCATGCACTCAACGCCTGCCTGTTGCTCAGTTATGTCGCGCTGCGTCAGGGCGATGCCGTGGGGCTGAGCACCTTTGCCAGTGACACGCCGCGTTACCTGGCGCCGGTCAAGGGCAGCGGCCAGCTGAACCTGCTGCTCAATGCGGTGTACGACCTGAATACCACCCGCCGCACGGCCGACTATCAAGCTGCGGCCAGCCAACTGCTGGCCCGGCAAAAACGCCGGGCGCTGGTGATCGTGGTCACCAATCTGCGCGATGAGGACGATGAAGCTCTGCTGACAGCGGTCAAGCGCATCAGCCGACAGCATCGGGTACTGGTGGCCAGCCTGCGGGAGGAAGTACTCGATGATTTGCGCCAGGCCCCGGTGCAAACCCTGCCCGAAGCATTGGCTTATTGCGGGACGGTCGACTACCTCAATGCACGCAACGAACTCCATGACCGGTTGAGCGCCCATGGGTTATCCGTACTGGACACGCCGCCATCAGCGTTGGGGGCCGCGCTCGTCACGCGTTATCTGGGTTGGAAAAAAGCCGGAGTGTTCTAAACGCGTGCTGACACAAACACATTTCCAAGGCCGGGCTAACGATCCAACCCGGGCCAACACGTTCAATGCCTAAGCGGATGCCTGTAACGGATCGAAGCTGAAGTAATTCAACAAGGCGCTGATCAGCTGGCTGTACTCTTCGCCCGCCTCGATCACGCTGAACCCCGAGTCGTAGTGCTGCGGGTTGATGTCTTCATGGCTCCACAAGCAGGTCGCGGTCAGGTCAATTGCCTGGCACTCGCCGGTCGGGCCAGGAATTTTCAGACGCAACTCGAAATCCACGTCGACCATCATGGGCAACTGGCTGATCAACATCAGCCCACTTTCGGACGCGTTGCCCAGAAAACCGATAGGTTTATCGGTAACACGGTTGAATACCTGCAGGAAGCAAGGTAGCTGGTGCCGCTCGATCCGTCGGTGGGTAAACATGTGAGATCGCCATCCAATGGCCATGCCCTGGCCGGTCCAGTGATTCGGAACGAGCCAATGGCTCGCTCTCCCTGGATCTCGGTGTGCCAACAGACGTCGCTATGGTCACTAAACAACTGCCGAATCCGGGCCTCGCATTCGTTCGAATAGAAACTTGTACAAACGAACACCCAAAGGATAGCTCAAGACTGGCGACGGGCCAGCTATAGCATGACAAATATCATTACAACGACGCCGGCCGTGTCTGTGCAGCACTGGCGCCGGGGTAATGCCCCAACTGCTGCAGGGTGTCGAGCCTGGCTCGCGCACGGTAGGCGTACTCACTTGTCGGGTACTGGCTGATGATGAATTGGTAGGTCTGGACGGCATCCACGAACAATTTCTGCCGCTCCAGGCATTGGCCGCGCAACATCGAGACCTCCGGTTGCACGTAGCGACGGGTGCGGCTCTCGCGGTCAACCTGGGACAATTCCAGCGTGACGCGCTCGCAATCACCCACCCCATAGGCACGGTAAGCGTTGTTCAAATGGTGGTCCATCGACCAGCGGGTACAGCCGACAACACTGACGGCCAGGGCAGCAACGAGCAAAATTCGCATGGGGGTTCTCCTGTCTTGAGCAGTGTATCGACCCCTCGTCGAAAATCTTCAAGGATGTTCGTCTATTCAACCGCTGCAAAAACAAGCCAATCGTCGATAAGTAGTGCAAACGAACAATGACTACAACGAAAGAGCATAGTAGCCTTCTCCAGCGCTTGAACTCAGGAGTCTGTGCATGTCCGTCCGTCGTACCAAAATCGTCGCCACCCTTGGCCCGGCCAGTAACTCGCCGGAAGTCCTCGAACAGCTGATTCTGGCTGGTTTGGACGTTGCCCGTCTGAACTTCTCCCACGGCACCCCGGACGAGCACAAGGCTCGCGCCAAGCTGGTGCGTGACCTGGCCGCCAAGCACGGCCGCTTCGTGGCGCTGCTGGGTGACCTGCAAGGCCCGAAAATCCGTATCGCCAAATTCGCCAACAAGCGTATCGAGCTGAAGATCGGTGACAAGTTCACCTTCTCCACCAGCCATTCGCTGACCGAAGGCAACCAGCAAGTCGTGGGGATCGACTACCCGGATCTGGTCAAGGACTGCGGCGTCGGTGACGAGCTGCTGCTGGACGATGGCCGCGTGGTCATGCGCGTCGACACCGCCACCCCGACCGAACTGCACTGCACCGTGATCATCGGTGGCCCGCTGTCCGACCACAAAGGCATCAACCGTCGCGGCGGTGGCCTGACGGCGCCGGCGCTGACTGAAAAAGACAAGGCCGACATCAAGCTCGCCGCCGAAATAGAAGTGGACTACCTCGCCGTGTCTTTCCCGCGCGACGCTGCCGATATGGAATACGCCCGTAAACTGCGCGACGAAGCCGGCGGTACTGCCTGGCTGGTAGCGAAGATCGAACGCGCCGAAGCCGTTGCCGATGACGAAACCCTCGACGGCCTGATCAAGGCTTCCGACGCTGTGATGGTTGCGCGTGGCGACCTGGGCGTGGAAATCGGTGACGCCGAGCTGATCGGCATCCAGAAAAAGATCATCCTGCACGCCCGCCGCCATAACAAAGCGGTGATCGTGGCGACCCAGATGATGGAGTCGATGATCCAGAACCCGATGCCAACCCGCGCCGAAGTGTCCGACGTAGCCAACGCCGTGCTCGACTACACCGACGCCGTGATGCTCTCGGCTGAAAGTGCTGCCGGCCCGTACCCGTTGGAAGCCGTACAAGCCATGGCGCGGATCTGCGTCGGTGCCGAAAAGCACCCGACCAGCAAGACCTCCAGCCACCGCATCGGCAAAGTGTTCGAAAGCTGCGACCAGAGCATCGCCCTGGCAGCCATGTACACTGCCAACCACTTCCCGGGCGTTAAAGCGATCATCGCCTTGACCGAAAGTGGCTACACGCCGTTGATCATGTCGCGCATCCGTTCCTCGGTGCCGATCTACGCGTTCTCCCCGCACCGCGAAACCCAGGCCCGTGCGGCCATGTTCCGTGGCGTGTACACCGTACCGTTCGACCCGGCCTCGTTGCCGCCGCATGAAGTCAGCCAGGCTGCCATCGACGAGCTGATCAAGCGCGGCGTTGTGGAGAAAGGCGACTGGGTCATCCTGACCAAGGGCGACAGCTACCACACCATCGGTGGCACCAACGGCATGAAGATCCTGCACGTTGGCGACCCAATGGTCTGAGTGACAGGCTGAAAAACAAAAGCCCCGCCATGTGAATGGCGGGGCTTTTTGCATTTGAGGCTGGTGGTGGTGTTGGCTTCACTGGCCTCTTCGCGAGCAAGCCCGCTCCCACATTTGACCGCACACACCCTGAAGAAACGCGCTCGAATGTGGGAGCGAGCTTGCTCGCGAAGACGTCAGAACAATCGACAAAAATCTAGCGCCTGGTGACAAAAGCCGACAACGCCGCAATCGCCTCCGGCGATTTCAACCGCTGCGTAAACAACGCCCCCTCCTCTTCAATCACTTGGCGCAACTGCTCGCGATCTACACTTTTCATCAAATGTTTGCTGACTTGCACTGCCCCCGGCGCCAGGGTTTCAAAGCGTTCAGCCACTTCCCGCGCCTTGGCCAGCGCCGCTTCACCGCTGCTCAACGCCTGCGTGGCAATGCCCCACGCGGCCGCCTGCTCACCAGTGAATCCCTCGCCCAGCAGCAACAGCTCAGCCGCCTTGGCATGCCCGAGCAATCGCGGCAGGATCAGGCTTGAGCCAAACTCCGGACACAGCCCAAGGTTGACGAATGGCATGCGCAAGCGCGCATCGCGGCTGATATAGACCAGGTCGCAGTGCAGCAGCAGGGTCGTGCCGATGCCCACTGCCGCGCCGGCCACAGCGGCGATCACTGGCTTGCGGCAATTGAGCAGGCTTTTCATAAAGTGAAACGGCGGGCTGTCGAGGTCGCTGGGCGGCTGTTCGAGGAAATCGCCGATGTCATTACCGGCGGTAAAACACTCACGGCTGCCCTGAATCAGCACGGCACGGATGTCTGGGTCCGCATCGGCCTGCTCCAACGCGTGAGCCAATTGCGTGTACATGGCGCGGGTCAGGGCGTTTTTCTTGTCCGGGCGGTTGAGCTGCAAGGTCAGCAGCCCGCGTTCGCGTTGCAGCAGGATGGCGTCGGTCATGGTGGATCTCGCGGCTGTAGAAATCAGCGCTCAACCACGGGGCACAAACACATCGGCCAGCAGTTGATTGCGCGGCAGACCGGCCAGGAACAAGCGTTTGGAAAACGCCTCGACGCTGACAGGGTGCCCGCAGAGTAAGGCCAGAGTTTGCCGCGAAACAAGCCGCAGTTGCGCCAATGCCTGGGTCAACTCAGCCGCAGTCCACAGCTCCACGGTGACGTTTGGATGCTGCAAAGCCAACTGCGCCAGGGGCTCGGCCAGGTAATGCGCGTCGGCATCATGAGCCAGGTGAATCACACGGATAGCGCCCTGATGATCCTGGCGCAACGCCTCGCGCAGCACGCCCCACAACGGCCCAAGCCCGGTGCCGGCGGCCAACAGCCATAGCGGCCGCGAATGCCAGTCGGGATCGTATTGCAGCGCCCCGCCCCTCAACTCGCCCAGGCGCAGGTCGTCTCCCACTTGCAACTGGCGGGCAATATTTATGAATTCACCGGGCTGACGGCAATCGAGGTGAAACTCCAGGAACGGATCTTCCTGGGGCAAGCTCGCCAGCGAATAGGGCCGCGCCACCTGTCCCGCCCACACCACCAGATGCTGCCCGGCGCGATAACGCAGGCCACGTTCCGGTTGCAAGCGCAGGCGCAACACACTCGCATTCAACCAGTCGACGCCCACTACCTTGGCGGGCAAACCGTCACGCAGCGGGTCGAACGTTTCGACTTGCACGTCCCCGACAACCTGGCATTGGCACGCCAAACGCCACCCCTGCTGACGTTGCGCCGGGCTCAAGGCGTCGGGTTGTTTGTCCTCGACCGCACCATGGCAGCGCACCAGGCACGCATGGCAACTGCCCGCCCGGCAACTGTAAGGCACGGCCACACCCGCCAAATTCAGGGCATCCAGCAAGTTGCTGCCGGTGGCTACCGACCAGTGGCGTTCGCCGACGTGCAGTTCAGGCATATAAGGTCTCAATCAGAAGGGGCGCGCACAGGGAATCATGCCTGCGACAGTTTGACCATAGTCGGGTGTATCGGCCACCGCGCCGGGTTATACTGCCGCGCCTTTTTAGCGTCGCGCCTGCACCTACGGCGTGCCTTGGAAAGGTGGACTCAGCCGACCGATGTACCCCACTGAGCCACCTTTATTGAATGTTCCCTTATAGAGGAGCGCGACTCATGACCGTGATCAAGCAAGACGACCTGATTCAGAGCGTTGCCGACGCCCTGCAATTCATTTCCTACTACCACCCCGTTGACTTCATCCAGGCGATGCACGAAGCCTACCTGCGCGAAGAATCGCCGGCAGCCCGTGACTCCATTGCGCAGATCCTGATCAACTCGCGCATGTGCGCCACCGGCCATCGCCCGATCTGCCAGGACACCGGTATCGTCACCGTGTTCGTGCGCGTGGGCATGGACGTACGTTGGGATGGCGCCACCATGGGCCTGGACGACATGATCAACGAGGGCGTGCGTCGCGCCTACAACCTGCCGGAAAACGTCCTGCGTGCATCGATCCTCGCCGACCCGGCAGGTGCGCGTAAAAACACCAAGGACAACACCCCGGCCGTGATCCACTACTCCATCGTCCCGGGTAACACCGTGGAAGTGGACGTGGCAGCCAAGGGCGGCGGTTCCGAGAACAAGTCGAAAATGGCCATGCTCAACCCGTCCGACTCGATCGTCGACTGGGTGCTCAAGACCGTTCCGACCATGGGCGCCGGCTGGTGCCCACCGGGCATGCTGGGCATCGGCATCGGCGGCACCGCCGAGAAAGCCGCAGTGATGGCCAAGGAAGTGTTGATGGAGTCCATCGACATCCACGAGCTGAAAAAGCGCGGCCCGCAGAACCGTATCGAAGAGATGCGTCTGGAGCTGTTCGAGAAGGTCAACCAACTGGGCATCGGCGCCCAGGGCCTGGGTGGCCTGACCACCGTGCTCGACGTGAAAATCATGGACTACCCGACCCACGCCGCCTCGCTGCCGGTGTGCATGATCCCCAACTGCGCCGCCACCCGTCACGCACACTTCGTGCTCGACGGTTCGGGCCCGGCGTCGCTGGAAGCGCCATCGCTGGACGCCTACCCGGAAATCGTCTGGGAAGCCGGCCCATCGGCCCGCCGCGTCAACCTCGACACGCTGACCCCGGAAGAAGTGCAAAGCTGGAAGCCAGGCGAAACCGTGTTGCTCAACGGCAAGATGCTCACTGGCCGCGACGCGGCGCACAAGCGCATGGTCGAGATGCTGAACAAGGGCGAAACCCTGCCGGTAGACCTCAAGGGTCGCTTCATCTACTACGTCGGCCCGGTTGATCCGGTGCGCGAAGAAGTGGTTGGCCCAGCCGGCCCGACCACCGCCACGCGGATGGACAAGTTCACCCGTCAGATCCTCGAGCAGACCGGCCTGCTGGGCATGATCGGCAAATCCGAGCGCGGCCCGACCGCCATCGAAGCGATCAAGGACCACAAAGCCGTGTACTTGATGGCTGTGGGCGGTGCGGCGTACCTGGTGGCGCAAGCCATCAAGAAGTCGCGCGTAGTCGCGTTCGCCGAACTGGGCATGGAAGCGATCTACGAGTTTGACGTCAAGGACATGCCGGTCACCGTGGCGGTGGACAGCAAGGGCGAATCCGTACACATCACCGGTCCTGCCATCTGGCAGAAAAAGATCAGTGAAAGCCTGGCGGTAGAAGTGCAGTAAGCACTTCACTGCGAGGATAAAGGCGACTGCGGCCCATGGCCCAGTCGCCTTTTTTATGGCCGACTCATTCCTTCGGGCCAGTGGAGTCTGTTGCGGCTGGAGGGCATGTTGTGGCTAGAGGGATTGGTTGTGGCGAGCGGGCTTGCCCCGCGTTGGGTGGCGAAGCCGCCCCAATAAGGCCACCGCAGTGTGCCAGGCATATCGCGGGGGCAGTTTTTAGGGCGGCTTCGCCCCCCATACGCGGGGCAAGCCCGCTCGCCACAACAAGCCCGCTCGCCACAAACTGAACGGCGTGCATGCTATGGTGCTCACCCCTTACCGTGCCTGTTCATCACCGTATGATCGCGATCCCACGCCCCCTGCGCCTGACCTTCTATTCCCTGTTGATCATCGCCGGAGCGGTGCTGGCCGCTGCCTTGGCCACTCGCCATGCCGAACGCCAAGCCTTGGTGGATGACGCCGCCCGCGCCAATCAACAGCTCACGCTCTATGGCAATTCCCTGCACACCCTGATCGAACGCTACCGCGCCCTGCCCGCCGTACTGGCGCTGGATTCGGAAATGATCAGCGCCTTGAAAGGCCCGCTCGACGCCACCACCCAAGACCTGCTCAACCGCAAACTGGAGCGCATCAACGGCGCAGCACAGTCCTCAACCCTGGAACTGATGGACCGCAACGGCCTGGCCGTGGCCGCCAGTAACTGGAACTTGCCGAGCAGTTATGTCGGCCATAACTACGCGTTTCGCCCCTATTTCAGCCAGACCTTAAGCCAAGGCACCGGGCGTTTTTATGCGGTTGGGGTAACCACCGGCGTTCCGGGTTACTTCCTCTCCAGCGCGGTGGTCGATGAACACGAGCAGTTTCTCGGCGCCATGGTCGTGAAGCTCGAATTCCCCGAACTTGAACGTGAGTGGGCCCAGGGCAATGACCTGCTGCTGGTCAGCGACGCGCGCGGCATCGTGTTTATCGCCAACCAGCCGGGCTGGCGTTATCGCAACCTGCGGCCGCTGTCGGCCAGCGACCTTGCCGAACTCAAGGCCACGCGCCAATACGATAAAAAGCAATTGCAGCCGCTGCAAACCCAGACGCTGCAGCGCTTCGACGAAAACAGCCACCTGATGCGCGTCAATGGCCCTGACGGCAATGCCAACTACATCTGGGAATCCCTGCCACTGAAGGCCGAAGGCTGGACCCTGCACCTGCTGCGCAAACCGCAGTTCGCCTTTGAGGATCAGCGCAACGCCGGCCTCGCCGCTGCAGGCTCGTGGCTGGCGCTGGTGTTTCTGGTGCTGTTTCTGACCCAACGCTGGCGCCTGGCCCGCCTGCGCCATCGCAGCCGCGAGGAGTTGGAACAGCTTGTGGAGGAGCGCACCCAGGCGCTGCGCACGGCCCAGGATGGCTTGGTGCAATCGGCCAAACTGGCGGCACTGGGCCAGATGTCCGCCGCACTCGCCCATGAAATCAACCAGCCGCTGACCGCCCAACGCATGCAGTTGGCGACCCTGCGCCTGCTGCTGGACCACGGCCGCGTGGACGACGCCTACCAAGCGCTCACACCGCTGGACGACATGCTCACGCGCATGGCCGCACTCACCGGCCACCTCAAGACCTTCGCGCGCAAAAGCCCCAGCGGCTTGCGCGAAAAGCTCGACCTGGCCACCGTCGTCGACCAATCCCTGCACTTGCTCGACGCGCGCCTGCGCGAGGAAGCCATCGGCGTGGTGCTGGACCTGACCCGCCCCGCCTGGGTCCGCGGTGATGCCATCCGCCTGGAACAGGTGTTGATCAACCTGCTGCGCAACGCCTTGGATGCGATGGCCGACAAGCCACGCAAACGCCTGGAGATCCGCCTGCACGCCGACCAGCAGTTATGGCGACTGACCGTCAGCGACAGCGGCGGCGGCATTGCAGAAGAACACTTGAGCAGCGTGTTCGACCCGTTCTTTACCACCAAACCCGTCGGAGACGGCCTCGGCCTAGGGCTGGCGGTGTCCTACGCTATCGTGCATGAACTGGGCGGGCGCCTGCTCGCCGGCAACCGTGGCGACGGCGCAATATTCACCTTGACCTTACCGATTGCGCTGGAGACGCCCGACCTATGCTGAACGCCGTGATTATGGTCGATGACGAAGCCAGCATTCGCACGGCCGTCGAACAATGGTTGAGCCTGTCAGGGTTTGATGTGCAGTTGTTCAGCCGCGCCGAGGAATGCCTGGCGCACCTGCCCAGGGACTTTGCCGGGGTGATCTTGAGCGATGTGCGCATGCCCGGGCTCAGCGGCCTGGAATTGCTGGCAGAAGTACAAAGCCGGGATGCCGATTTGCCGGTGATTCTGCTCACCGGCCACGGCGATGTGCCGATGGCGGTGGAAGCGATGCGCGACGGCGCCTATGACTTTCTGGAAAAGCCCTTCAGCCCCGACGCCTTGCTCAACAGCCTGCGCCGCGCCCTGGACAAACGCGGGCTGATCCTGGAAAACCGTCGTCTGCATCAACAGGCCGACCATCGCGCGCAGCTCGAATCGAGCCTGCTGGGCGTGTCCCGAGGCTTGCAGAACCTGCGACGTCAGGTGCTCGACCTGGCGAACCTGCCGGTCAATGTGTTGATCCGTGGCGAGACCGGCAGCGGTAAAGAGCTGGTCGCGCGCTGCCTGCACGATTTTGGCCCGCGCGCAAAAAAGCCGTTTGTAGCGCTCAACTGCGCCGCCATCCCCGAGCAGCTGTTTGAGGCCGAATTGTTCGGCCACGAAAGTGGCGCGTTCACCGGAGCCCAAGGCAAGCGTATTGGCAAGCTGGAATATGCCCATGGCGGCACGCTGTTCCTGGATGAAATCGAAAGCATGCCGCTGGCTCAGCAGGTGAAGTTGCTGCGCGTATTGCAGGAACAAAAGCTTGAGCGACTGGGCTCCAACCAGAGCATTCACGTGGACTTGCGCATCATTGCCGCCACCAAGCCGGACCTGCTGGAA
Source organism: Pseudomonas sp. HT11 (assembly GCF_044875395.1). Classification (NCBI taxonomy): domain Bacteria; kingdom Pseudomonadati; phylum Pseudomonadota; class Gammaproteobacteria; order Pseudomonadales; family Pseudomonadaceae; genus Pseudomonas; species Pseudomonas sp. HT11. Next base: position 5,065,640 of record NZ_CP173217.1, read on the forward strand.
GAGGCGCGAGCGGGGCGTTTTCGCGAAGACCTGGCCTATCGCCTGAACGTCGCACAACTGCGCCTGCCGCCATTGCGCGAGCGCCGTGAAGACATTCCGCTACTGTTCGACCACTTTGCCCACAGCGCCGCCGAGCGCCTGGGCCGCAGCGCCGAGCCCTTGAGCGGCGCGCAACTGGGGCGCCTGCTCAGCCATGATTGGCCGGGTAATGTGCGTGAACTGGCCAACGTCGCCGAGCGCCAAGTGCTGGGGCTTGGCGACCCGGAACCGGAAGGCGTCGAGGCCGGGCAATCCCTGGCGGCGCAGCAGGAGGCGTTCGAGGCTCATTGCTTGAAGGCCGCGTTGACCCGGCATAAAGGCGATATCAAGGCGGTGCTGGCGGAGTTGCAACTGCCGCGCAGAACCTTGAATGAAAAAATGCAGCGGCATGGGTTGGTGCGGGAGATGTTTCTCTAGGCCAATCGTTGTGTTGACTGGCAGGCCGCTATCGGGGGCAAGCCCCCTCCCACACTTGAGCGTGTTCACAAATCAAAATGTGGGAGGGGGCTTGCCCCCGATAAGGACAGCAGCCATAAGCGGATTTCCGCTCATCACCTGAAAATCATCAGCAAATTTCCGCTCAATAAAATCTTGTAACCCTTCTATTCCGGGCCTTCACCCACCTGGCACAGCTCCTGCTATAGCCCCAGCCAGGCAGTGCTCAAGCACGCTCCATAAAAACAACTAGATGAAGGATCCTTCAATGGATAACTCCAACTCCCTGCCTCTGGGGTCGGCGGCTGCGCCGGCAAAAGAACGCAGTACTTCCAGCCGGATCAAATCGATTTTCAGCGGTTCGGTCGGCAACATGGTCGAGTGGTACGACTGGTACGTCTACGCCGCCTTCTCGCTGTACTTCGCCAAGGCCTTCTTTCCGAAAGGCGACACCACCGCCCAACTGCTGAACACCGCCGCGATCTTCGCCGTGGGCTTCCTGATGCGCCCGATCGGTGGCTGGCTGATGGGGCTGTACGCCGACCGTGCCGGTCGCAAAGCGGCCTTGATGGCTTCGGTGCTGTTGATGTGCTTCGGCTCACTGATCATCGCCCTGAGCCCGGGTTATGAAACCATCGGCGTCGGCGCACCGATCCTGCTGGTGTTCGCCCGCCTGCTGCAAGGTCTGTCGGTGGGTGGCGAGTACGGTACCTCGGCCACTTACTTGAGCGAAATGGCGACCAAGGAACGTCGCGGCTTCTTCTCCAGCTTCCAATACGTGACGCTGATCTCCGGCCAACTCATCGCGCTGGCAGTACTGATCGTGCTGCAACAGGTGCTCACCACCGAACAACTGTACGACTGGGGCTGGCGCATCCCGTTCGCCATCGGCGCCCTGTGCGCAGTGGTCGCGCTGTATCTTCGTCGTGGCATGGAAGAAACCGAGTCGTTCACCAAAAAGGAAAAGGCCAAGGAAAGCGCCATGCGCACCTTGATGCGCCACCCCAAGGAACTGATGACCGTGGTCGGCCTGACCATGGGCGGCACCCTGGCGTTCTACACCTACACCACCTACATGCAGAAATACCTGGTGAACACGGTGGGCATGAGCATTTCCGACTCCACCACCATTTCGGCGGCCACGCTGTTTCTGTTCATGTGCCTGCAACCTATTGTCGGCGGGCTGTCGGACAAGGTTGGCCGCCGGCCGATCCTGATCGCCTTCGGTATCCTCGGCACCTTGTTTACCGTGCCGATCCTCACCACCCTGCACACCATCCAGACCTGGTGGGGCGCGTTTTTCCTGATCATGGCGGCACTGATCATCGTCAGCGGCTATACCTCGATCAATGCGGTGGTGAAGGCCGAGCTGTTCCCTACGGAAATCCGTGCCTTGGGCGTGGGCCTGCCGTATGCGCTGACCGTGTCGATCTTCGGCGGTACGGCTGAATACATCGCGCTGTGGTTTAAGAGCATTGGCATGGAAACCGGCTACTACTGGTATGTGACGGCCTGTATTGCGGTGTCGCTGGTGGTCTACGTGACCATGAAAGACACCCGCAAGCATTCGCGGATTACCACGGACTAAACAGTGTGGGAGCGGGCTTGCTCGCGAAAGCGCAGTGTCAGTCGTTGTTGCTCTGACTGATCCACCGCATTCGCGAGCAAGCCCGCTTCCACATTTTGGTCTTCAGCGTTTCATAAACAGCGTCAGGTCAGCTCTACGGGATGCCGGCGCCCGTACCGGCGCTGCGCATACGACGCCGCGGCAATCATTACCACCAACACGCCCGCCAACACCGCCGATGAACCGATAGTGCCGAAATCCAGCCCGCCCTTTTCATGGGGCTTGGTGAGGAAATCGCCCAGGGTCGCACCGAACGGCCGAGTCAGCACAAACGCCACCCAGAACAACAGCACCGAAGAAATCTGGGTGAAATATTTAAGTGCTACCACCACCGCAATGGCCGAGCCGATCAGCAAGGCGCCACCGGCAAAACCCAACCCGGAGTCGTCCGCCAGGAAGTCACCCAACGCGGTGCCCAAGGTGTTGGAGAACAGGATCGCCATCCAGTAAAACAGCTCGCCTCGAAAGGTCTGGACCTTGTTCACGTTCAGCGAATCACCGCTGAGGTGCCACAACGCGAAGATGATCATCAGGATCACGATCAGGATCATCGAGCCGGTGGCGTACCCGAGGCCCAAGGTGCGGTCCATGAAATCCGACATCGTGGTGCCGGCGGTACTCGTGGACAGAATCACGATCCAGTACAACACTGGGTTGTAGGTTTTCGACCAGAGCTGTGTCATCAGGGTGACGAGAAACACGCTGATCAAGATCATCGAACTGATGGCGTAGCCGACATTCAGGGTCATCGACAACAAATCCCCGGCGGTTTCGCCCAGGGTGGTTGCACAGATTTTCATGACCCAGAACGCCAGGGTGATCTGAGGAAGTTTGTTCATTGTGCGCAAGGCTCCGAAGCTCAGTCGTGCATTGGGCCGACGTATAGGGGGTGTCGACCTGGCGCGCAGACTGAACGGGACGCTGTGAAAAATAGGTGGGCAATCAATGAAAATTCCATCCGGCCAATGGAAATTCGCCGTCATGGATTGCACTATGGCTACCTCACAGCCCCCCGCAGCAGGAACCCCGGCCCATGTCTGACGATATCCACTTCTACGAACCCGCCAATGGCCACGGCCTGCCCCATGACCCGTTCAATGCCATCGTCGGGCCACGGCCGATTGGCTGGATTTCTTCCCACGACCGCGAAGGCCGCCTGAACCTGGCGCCCTACAGCTTTTTCAATGCGTTCAATTACATTCCGCCGATCATTGGGTTTTCCAGCGTCGGGCGCAAAGACAGCCTGAACAACATCGAACAGACCGGCGAGTTTGTGTGGAACCTGGCCACTCGCCCGTTGGCCGAGCAGATGAACCAGAGTTGCGCGGCGGTATCGCCAGAGGTCAACGAGTTCGAGCTGTCCGGCCTGACGCCAGTCGCCTCGAAAATTGTCGGCGTGCCGCGCGTGGGCGAAAGCCCGGTGTCGTTCGAATGCAAGGTGACGCAGATTATTCAGTTGCAGCGCGCCGACAAAGAGTTGGTGCCGAGCTGGCTGGTGCTTGGCGAGGTGGTCGCGGTGCACATTGCCAAGTGGCTGCTCAAGGATGGGATCTATGACACGGCCGCCGCGGAGCCGATCTTGCGCGGCGGTGGCCCGGCGGATTACTTCCAGCTGGAGCCGCAGGCACTGTTCAAGATGTATCGCCCAGGCGCCACTCAGCGCTGAGTGAAAGGCAAAAAAATGTGGGAGCGGGCTTGCTCGCGAAGGCGGTGGATCAGTCAATATTTTCGGTGACTGACACTGCGCATTCGCGAGCAAACCCGCTCCCACATTTGGATCGGTGGTGTTGATTAGTCAGCGGCAGGTGACCAGGTCAATTGCCCTTCTTCGTCCACGTCGACCAACTGCTCCAATTGCGCGGCAGCCGCATCGTCGGCGTCGTCAGCGGTCTTGAACGTGTGGCCTTCAAGGATCTTGTGAAACTTGGGGGCGCCCATGCCATCCAGTGCCTTGACGGCGATGGCGGCGCTGTAGCCACCCTCTTCTTCACGCACCAAGGCGGAAACGGCTTCGTGGTGGGCAAACTCTTTACGTGCCATGTTGCAGGTCCTGGCCAATGGAAAAGTCGGCCATTCTAACCTTCTCAACCGGCCAGTTGCAGGTACTCGCCGTAGGCATGCGCCGCGGATGCATCAGTAAAGGTCTGGAAGTCCATGCTGCGTACCACCATGTCGTTCAACAGCTCGGTAAAGACCATCAAGGCAGGCGAGTTGAAGTAGGCGCTCATCGCCTGCTCGCTGCTCCAGAAGCCGCAGATCAGCCACACATCGGGATCCACTTGGGAATGCTGCAACGAGAATTGCAGGCAACCCTGAGCCTGACGGCCCGGTTCGATCAAACTGCTCAAGCGTGCACCGAGTTCGGTGCTGCACCCGGTACGGGCACGGATAAAGGCCATATGGCTCGCGGGAATGGGGGTGGACATGTTCGACTCTCCCGTTGAGAAGTGATGCTCGACAAGCACTGTGAGGGCGTGCTGCCACAGGATCAAAGATAACGGCGCGGGTGCGGGCGCGGTTAGTCAATTCCTGCCGGCTTATTGCACAATCCTGCCAGAGGCGTAGATAAGACGTTTGGCCCCGGGGGTTTATTCTATGGCCATGTTCAGTGTTTCAGGCAGATGACAGGCACTGCACTTGCCTGATTCGCGACTTATCGCAGGATCAGGCAAGGATTGTGCAGGATCGACGTAACACTTTCTCAAAAGCCGCCGCTAAGCTGATCCCATCAAAAAGCTTGTAGAGGACACGTCATGTCGTCGGAACATAAGTCCATTCCTCTCGATGCCGAGACGGAAAAACAGCGCGCCGAACTCGCCAGCATCGTGCACCGGCATACCTGGGAAGATGGCTCCTACGGCACGGCGATCACCTCGTTGTTCCTCAACCGCCACAACACGCCGCGCGACTTCATGCCGGTGCTGGTGGAACCTGCGCTGTGCATCCTCGCCAGCGGCAGCAAGGAAGTACGCCTGGCTGACGAAATCTTCGCCTACGACCCGCTCAACTACCTGGTGTTCTCCGTGGCGATGCCGGTGGCCGGGCGGATCATCGATGCCACGCCGGAAGATCCCAACCTGTCGGTGCGCATCAATATCGACCCGGCGCAACTGACGGCGCTGATCGCCGAGGCCGGCCCGATGGGCGTGCCCTCGCGCCCGACCTCACGCGGCATGTACGTCGACCGCATCGACACTCAATTGCTTGACGCCGTGCTGCGCCTGGCGCGCCTGCTGGATACGCCCAAAGACATCGCGATGCTGGCGCCGTTGATCAACCGCGAGATTCTTTACCGCTTGCTGCGTGGGCCGCAGGGTTACCGGCTGTATGAAATCGCCGTGGCCAACAGTCAGAGCCATCGGGTGAGCCAGGCCATCAAGTGGCTGAACGGCAACTATGAACAGCCGCTGCGTATTGATGACCTGGCCCGCGAAGTGAACCTCAGCGTCTCGACGTTGCACCACCGCTTCAAGGCGATTACCGCGATGAGCCCGCTGCAATACCAGAAGCAGTTGCGCCTGCAGGAAGCGCGGCGTTTGATGATTGCCGAAGGGCTGGAAGCCTCGGCGGCGGGGTATCGGGTGGGGTATGAAAGCCCGTCGCAGTTCAGCCGCGAGTACAGCCGGCTGTTTGGGGCGCCGCCGCTGCGGGACCTGGCGAGAATGCGCCAAAGTATCTGACCCACCACAAGTATCATTGTGGGAGCTGGCTTGCCTGCGATGGCGGTGTATCAGTCAAACATTAGCTGCCTGGCCCACCGCTATCGCAGGCAAGCCAGCTCCCACATTTGAACCTTGGTGTTCTTTAGTCCAAGGTCCGGGGCAGCTGCAAAGTGACGCGCAAACCACCCTCGCGCAAATTCTGCAAACTCACCTCACCGCCATGGCTGTGGGCGATGTTGCGCGCAATGCCCAACCCCAAGCCATAACCCTGCTGCTGCCCGGCCAACCGAAAGTGCGGTTCAAACACTTGCTCCAGCCGCTGCTCCGGCACGCCGGGGCCTTCGTCGTCGACGTGCAGGATAAATTCCGCGCCATCGTCTTCAATGTGCAGATGCGCGTTCTGCCCGTACTTCAACGCGTTGTCGATCAGGTTACCGATGCAGCGCTTGAGCGCCAGCGGCTTGCCTGCATACGGCGCCAGGGCGCGGCCATCCTGGGTGATGCGACCATTGCCGTTGGGCGCCAGGTACGGCTCCACCAGGCAATCAAGGACGTGATTAAGGTCGACCGGCTCGATGTTTTCGTGGATGTCAGTGTCTTTCACGCATTGCAGCGCGCCCTTCACCAGCAACTCCAATTCATCCAGGTCGCGACCGAACTTGGCTTGCAGGTTCTCGTCTTCGAGCAGTTCCACGCGCAGGCGCAAGCGGGTGATCGGCGTGCGCAAATCGTGGGAAATCGCGCTGAACAATTGGCTGCGCTCGGTCAGGTAACGGCTGATGCGTTCGCGCATGGCGTTGAACGCACGGCCCACTTCCACCACTTCGCTGCCGCCGCCTTCGGCCACCGGCTCGACATCCGCGCCCAGGGACATATCACGCGCCGCCCGCGCCAGACGCTTGAGCGGTCGGCTTTGCCAGTGCACCAGCAGGCCGATAAACAACAATAGAAAACCGCTGGTCAGCACGATAAACCACACCTGCTGCGAAGGCAGGCCCTGTTCTTCAAGGCTGGTGTAGGGCTCGGGCAACAACGAGGCGATGTACAGCCATTCGCCCGGCGCCAGCTGGATCTGCGTGACCAGCACCGGCGGATTCACCGGTTCCAGGGTCAACGCGTAATGCGCCCAGGACCGCGGCAGTTCATCGAGCTTCAGGCCAGCGTTGAAAATGCGCAGGTCTTCGGCACTGACGAACTCCACCGAGATATGCACGTCGCCGCCCAGGGTCTGGCGCAAGACTTCGTCTACCGCTTGCAGCACCGCCAGCTTGCGCGGGGTCTGCGGCAATATCTGCATATCCAGAGGTCGGTCGTTGAGGGTCACCACAAAACGTGTGCCGCCCATGCTGCGCAACTGGTCCAGCACCAGCGGGCGGTAGGCCACTGGCAACGAGCGGAAATAACTCACGCTGGCCGTCATCGAGTGCGCCAGGCTGCGGGCGCTCGTGACCAGGCCTTCGAGCTGGGTGGCGCGCAATTGCGAGACCCAGATCACGCTGGACAGCGCCTGGGCGAACAGTACCGCGAGCAAGGTCAGCAGCAACATCCGCCCCAGCAGCGAGCGCGGCACCGGGAAACGGCGGCGGCGTTCGCTTAAATGCTCAGTGGGCATTGCCGGCAACCACGCTGGCTGCCAGTTGATAACCGCTGCCGCGCACGGTGCGGATCAGCCGTGGGGGTTTTTCGGTATCGCGCAGGCGTTGGCGCAAGCGGCTCACGGCCATGTCGACGATACGGTCCAGCGGCATCAGGTCGCGGCCACGGGTGGCGTTGCCGATGGTGTCGCGGTCGAGAATTTGCTGCGGGTGATCGAGAAACAGTTTGAGCAGGGCAAAATCGGCGCCGGAAAGAATTACCTCTTCGCCGTCCACGTGAAACAGGCGATGGCTGATCATGTCCAGTCGCCATTCATCAAACACCCACACATCGCCGCCGCTGCTGCGCTCCTGGCCGAACTGGGCGCGGCGCAACAGGGCTTTGATTCGCGCTTGCAGCTCGCGCGGGCTGAAGGGCTTGCCGATGTAGTCGTCGGCGCCCAGCTCCAGACCGATCACGCGGTCGGTTTCGTCGGAACTGGCAGTGAGCATGATGATCGGCACCTGCGCCTGGCGCGGGTGCTGGCGAATCCAGCGGCAAAGGCTGAAACCGTCTTCGTCGGGCAACATCACATCGAGGATGACCAGATCGCACGGCGCCTCGTTCATCGCCTGGCGAAACCCTGCACCATCCGGCACGCCACGCACCTGGAAGCCGGCGCGGCTGAGGTAGGTCTGCAGCAATTCGCGGATTTCCTGGTCGTCGTCGACGAGGAGAATCGATTTACTGATTACGCTCACGGGGTCCTCCTTGTTGTTATGGCCAAGCTTGAGTCATCTGTTGCCCTTGAGGCCCTATCGCGGGCAAGCCCGCTCCCACATTTAAACTCATTCCAACTGGATGAATGCGGTTGAATGTGGGAGCGGGCTTGCCTGCGATGACGGCATCACTGCCTATGCAAAAGCCTGCTCAAGTGCCACACCCGCCCCGGTCAACCCGGAATACGGCGCGGTCACCAACCACACCGGAATGCCTTTGAAATAATCGCTCATGCAGCCTTTGTCGCTGAAGCTCTTGGCAAAACCGCTGTTGATAAAGAAGTCGGCAAAGCGTGGGATGACCCCGCCCACGATATACACGCCACCGCGTCCACCGGTGGTCAGCACGTTGTTGCCGGCCACGCGGCCCAGCCAGATGCTGAACTGGTTCAACACTTCGATCGCCACCGGGTCCCCGGCCAGGCCGGCTGCCGTAATGGCTTCGGGCGTGTCCAGCACCGGCGTGTGCCCGTCGACCGCGCAAATCGCGCGGTACACCCGTGGCAGGCCGCCACCGCTCAGGGCGGTTTCGGCACTGACGTGCCCGATCTCGGTGTAGATATGCTGCCACAGCTGGGTTTCACGCGGGCTGCTCAGCGGCAGGTCGACGTGGCCGCCCTCCCCCGGCAGCGCCGTATATCGGCCTTCGCCCAGGTCCAGCAAGGTGCCGACGCCAAGGCCGGTGCCCGGCCCGATCACCACCGCCGGGCGCAGCGGTTCCGGCGTGCCTTCGCAGACCACGCGAAATTCGTCGGGCTTGAGGCGAGTCATGCCCAGGGCCATGGCCGTGAAATCATTGACCAACAGCAGCTCATCCACCTGCAAGGTTTTACAGAATGCAGCTTTGCTCAGGCGCCAGTGATTGTTGGTGAATTTAAATTCATCGCCACTCACTGGTCCGGCCACCGACAGGCATACCGCGCCGATGTCCCCGATTTCCAGGCCTTCTTCCTGGAGGTAGACCTTGATGGCCTCCTCAGGGCTGTGGTGATCCGCGGTGGCATGCACGCGGATCGAGTGCAGCTCCTGATCCCGCCACAACGCAAAACGGGCGTTGGTACCACCGATGTCACCGACCAGCGCAAGCTTCACTTAAGCGTCTCCAAGGCAGAGGTAAAGGCGCTGGCGCCCTGCTCTGCGGAGCTTGCGGCCAAGCGCATAAATGCAAACAGCTCGCGACCGGCCCCCACGTTATTGCCCAACAGGCCCGTGGCAGGCGTGCGCGCTGCAAATTCTTCGGCGTCCACCTTAAGCTCCAAGGTGCCGTTGACGCCATCGACGCGAATGATATCGCCATCTTTGACCCGCGCCAGCGGCCCGCCGCTCTGAGCTTCGGGGTTGACGTGAATCGCGGCAGGGATCTTACCCGACGCACCGGACATACGCCCGTCTGTTACCAACGCTACTTTGAAGCCACGGTCCTGCAATACACCCAGGAACGGCGTCATCTTGTGCAATTCCGGCATGCCGTTGGAGCGCGGGCCCTGGAAGCGCATCACCGCGACAAAGTCTTTTTCCAACTCACCGGCCTTGAAGGCGTCGGCCAAGTCCTGTTGATCCTGGAACACCACGGCCGGCGCTTCGACGATCTGGTGCTCCGGGGCAACGGCGGAGACTTTCATCACACCACGGCCGAGGTTGCCTTCCATCACGCGCAAGCCGCCTTCCGGCGAGAACGCACGGGCCACGGGGCGCAGGATGGTTTCGTCGAGGCTTTCGATCGGGCCATCGCGCCAGATCAGCTCGCCGTCGACCAGGAACGGCTCCTGGGTGTAACGGCTCAGGCCCTTGCCGGCCACGGTGTTGACGTCTTCGTGGAGCAGGCCGGCTTCGAGCAGTTCGCGGATCAGGAACGACATGCCACCCGCCGCCTGGAAGTGGTTGATGTCGGCCTTGCCGTTTGGATACACGTGGGACAGGGTCGGCACCACCTCGGAGAGGTCGGCCATGTCCTGCCAGGTGAGGATGATGCCCGCCGACATGGCGATGGCCGGCATGTGCAGGGTGTGGTTGGTGGAACCGCCGGTGGCGTTGAGCGCGACGATGGAGTTGACGATGGATTTTTCGTCGACGATCTCGCCGATCGGCGTGAAGTTGCCATTGGCTTTGGTCAGGCGCGTGACCTGGTGCGCGGCTTCGCGGGTCAGCGCATCACGCAGCGGCGTGTACGGGTTGACGAACGAGGCGCCCGGCAAGTGCAGGCCCATCACTTCCATCAGCAGCTGGTTGGTGTTGGCGGTGCCGTAGAAGGTGCAGGTGCCGGGGCTGTGGTAGGACTTCATCTCCGATTCCAGCAGCTCTTCGCGGGTGGCCTTGCCTTCGGCGTAGCGCTGGCGCACGTCAGCCTTCTGCTTGTTGGAGATGCCCGAGGGCATCGGGCCGCCTGGCACAAAGATCATCGGCAGGTGGCCGTAGCGCAGCGCGCCCATCATCAGGCCGGGGACGATCTTGTCGCAGATGCCCAGCATCAGCGCGGCGTCGAACATGTTGTGGGACAGCGCTACCGCCGTCGACATGGCAATGACTTCACGGCTGAGCAGGCTCAGCTCCATGCCGGGTTCGCCTTGGGTCACGCCATCGCACATGGCAGGCGTGCCGCCGGCAAACTGGCCGACCGAGCCGACTTCGCGCAGGGCCTTTTTGATCTGTTCAGGGAAATGCTCGTACGGCTGGTGCGCCGAGAGCATGTCGTTATATGAGGAAACAATCGCCACATTGGCGGCGTTCATCATGCGCAGACTATTTTTATCTTCAGTGCCGCAGCCCGCCACGCCGTGGGCGAAGTTGGCGCATTGCAGCTTACCGCGCATCGGGCCGTCGCTGGCGGCGCCGCGAATGAGCGCAAGGTAAGCCTCGCGGGTTGCACGACTGCGGGCGATAAGCCGTTCGGTGACCTCAATTACGCGGGGATGCATGTGTAGAACTCCAGGCTAACGGATGTGGCGACCCTCGTTCCTATGCTGATCAAACGCCCGCAGCTCATGGGATGGCAGGGTGTCGTTTGTATCATCGGACCAGTTGATTCAGGTCACTCGTTGTAGATTGAACAAAATATTGCCACTAAAAAGGCTTGTTTTCTATTTTTATGCGAATAATCTTGTAATTCTTACAACAAATCGACGACAGGCACTTTCCAATGACTCTTCGTATCGCAATCAATGGTTTTGGCCGTATCGGCCGTAATGTCCTGCGCGCACTGTATACCCAAGGCTACCGCCAGGATTTGCAGATCGTCGCCATCAATGATTTGGGCGACAGTTCGATCAATGCCCACCTGCTCAAATACGACACCGTACACGGTACTTTCGAAGCAGAGGTTGCCCACGATCAGGAAAGCCTGACCGTCAATGGTGACCGGATTGCCGTCAGTGCCATTCGCAACCCCGCTGACCTGCCGTGGGCTGCGCACAAGATCGACGTGGTGTTCGAATGCACCGGTCTGTTCACCGACCGTGACAAGGCGGCCGCTCATATTACCGCCGGCGCGCGCAAGGTAATCATCTCGGCCCCCGCCAAAGGCGCAGACGCCACGGTGGTGTACGGGGTGAACCATGACATTTTGCGCCAATCGCACCAGATCATCTCCAACGCTTCCTGCACCACCAACTGCCTGGCGCCTGTGGCTCAGGTGCTGCACCGCGAGCTGGGCATCGAGAACGGCTTGATGACCACCATTCACGCCTACACCAACGACCAGAACCTGACCGACGTCTACCACACCGACCCGTACCGCGCGCGCTCGGCCACCCAGAACATGATCCCAAGCAAGACTGGCGCCGCTGAAGCGGTAGGCCTGGTGCTGCCGGAACTGGCGGGCAAGCTGACCGGCATGGCGGTGCGTGTACCGGTGATCAACGTGTCGCTGGTCGACCTGACCGTGGAGCTGAAGAAAGAAGCCACCGCCGAGCAGGTCAACGCGCTGCTCAAAGAAGCCAGCCAGCACTCGAAAATCCTCGGCTATAACACCCTGCCGCTGGTTTCCAGTGACTTCAACCATAACCCGCTGTCGTCGATTTTCGATGCCAATCACACCAAGGTCAGCGGCAAATTGCTGAAAGTGCTGGCCTGGTACGACAACGAGTGGGGTTTCTCCAACCGGATGCTGGATAACTGCCTGGCGCTGTGCAACGCCGAGTAAGCCCGGTTTGTGTGGGAGCTGGCTTGCCTGCGATAGCATCACCTCGGTTTGACTCAAATACCGAGGTGCCTGCATCGCGGGCAAGCCCGGCTCCCACAAAAGCACTCGCCCACATTTGATCGGTGCAGGCTCACAGCAATAGCCACTTGCCATTTCCGTTGATGATAAGCATTATCATTAACTGCAAATCGATCTGGTAGCACTGTGAGCCAATCTCGCTTCAACCAAGTCTTTATCACCCAACGGGTGATTCTGCTTCGCACCTTGCAGCGGATGGTGAATAACCACAGCACCGCCGAGGACCTGTTGCAGGAAACCTACCTGCGCGTCACCCGGGCCCTCAGTGAGCGGCCGATCGACCACCTCGAACCCTTCGTCTACCAGACTGCCCGCAACCTGGCGCTGGACCACCTGCGTTCGCGGCGCATTCAAGCCCGCACGCTGCAGGAAGATGTCCCGCTGGACGTGCTGCAAAGTGTCGCGGCGCCCATCAGCACGCCCGAAGACGCCACCCAGGCCGAGCAATTGCTCGAACACCTGAGCATCAGCCTCGGCCAGCTGAGCGCTCGCCAACAGCAGATATTCATCCTCAGCCGCCTGCACGGTTGCAGTTACCAAGAGATTGCCGATCAGTTGCAAGTGTCCTTGAGCACCGTGCAAAAGGAACTGAAATTGATCATGGCCATCTGTGTAGGAGTGGCTGAACGGCTGGATCAGCCTTAAGCTTCAGCCGACAGATGTGGCGATCCAGTCTGTAGGAAAGATGAATAGAACGTGGCGAAGACCCGAGGAACACCGTGACAGACCCGAATAAACTGCGCCCCCATGAGCTGGCTCATGAGGTGTTGCAAGACACTGCCATGGACCAGGCCCTTGATTGGCTGATCGTCTTGCAGTGCCCGCAACCCGGGCAGCAAGCGCAGTTCGATGCCTGGCTGGCCAGTGACCCGGCACACGTACACGCGTTCAACAAAGCCCAAACCGCCTGGGGCGGCGCGCCGGTACGCAGCGCCGCCGTGGCCCTGGCAGCGCCGCGCAAACCGAGCGCCTGGCGCCGGATAAAACCGCATTGGAAACCCTTGGCCACCGCCGCCGTACTGTTGATCGGCCTGTTCAGCTTCAGCAACCTGCCCGTGCGCTTGCAAGCCGACCACCTCACCGTCGTCGGTGAACGCCAGCGCGTGCAATTGGACGACGGCTCCAAAGTACTGCTGAACACCAACTCGGCGTTTTCCAGCAGCATCAAAGACCACCAGCGCATCGCCCGCCTGTACCAGGGCGAGGCGTTTTTTGAAGTTGCGCCCAACCGCGGCCTGCCCCTGGAGATTGACGCCGGGCCGGTACGCGCCAGCGTAAGCGACACCGACTTCGCCGTGCGCTACCTCAATGGCGAAGCGCAGGTGCAAGTGCAGCGCGGTGACGTCGACCTGAGCAATACCTTCGACGATGCCCGTGTGCGCCTGCGCGCCGGTGAGAGCATCCGCATCGGCCCCAAAGGCTTTGGCCAACCCGCCAAGCTGGATGTGAGCAAGGACCTGGCCTGGGTTCAAGGTCGGCTGGTGTTCGAAAACTGCCCGATGAGCGACGTGCTGGCCGAGCTGCGCCGCTATTACCCGGGCTGGATCATCAACACCAACGACAAGCTCGCCAGCACAGCCGTCACCGGCAACTACCGCCTCGACCAGCCTTTGGACGTGGTGCGCTCGCTGGCGCACATCACCTCGGCCACGCTTTCGGAATACCCGGCGCTGGTCATTCTGAACTAAATGAGAATTATTTTTACTCGATGTTAACCGGCGGTACGTCTCGTTATAGCCAATGCAACTGATTCCTATTTGATTCGGTTCGCAACTATAAGATTCGTACTCCGGAGCGCTCTCGATGTCCTCTCGTTTCAATCGCCGGTCTTCTTCGCCCGTCCTGTCGTTGCTGACCGCTGCCATGCTGCTGGCCAGCGCGCCAGTCATGGCCGCCACTGCCGCCGAGCCGGTTGCCCGCAGCCACGGCAACTACAATTTCAGCATCGAGCAGCAGCCGTTGGTCTCGGCGCTGAATGCGTTTACCGCCGTGACCGGCTGGCAAGTCGGCCTGCCGGCAGAGCTGGGCCAAGGTGTCTCGTCCCCTGGCGCACGCGGCCCGCTGTCACCCGAAAAAGCCCTGGACCGGTTGTTGGTGGGGACCAACCTGAGCTACCGCAAACTGGGCACTAACAATATCGTGCTGGAAAAACGCGCAGCCGGCAGCGTGCTCAACCTGCAACAGGTGACCATCAGCGCCACGCGTAACGAACAGGACGTCAACAGCGTGCCCAGCACGGTCACTGTGCATGATCGCCAGGAACTGGACCGCCAGAACGTCAACACCATCCGTGAACTGGTGCGCTACGAGCCCAACGTATCAGTCGGCGGCGCAGGCACCCGCGCCAGCAACGCGGGCTACAACATTCGCGGCATCGACGGCGACCGCATCCTCACCCAAGTCGACGGCGTCGAAGTGCCCGACAACTTCTTCAACGGCCCCTACGCCAAGACGCGCCGCAACTACGTCGACCCGGAAATCGTCAAGCGCGTGGAAATCCTGCGTGGCCCGGCCTCGGCTTTGTACGGCAGCAGCGCCATCGGCGGCGCAGTGAGCTACTTCACCCTCGACCCGGACGACATCATCAAGCCCGGCCAGGACGTCGGCGCCCGCCTGAAAACCGGCTACAGCTCCGCCGACGACAGCTGGCTGACCTCCGGCACCGTTGCCGGCCGCGTGCAGGACTTCGACGGTTTGCTGCACTTGAGCCAGCGCAATGGCCATGAAATGGAATCCTACGACGGCAACAACGCCACCGGCCTGGCCCGCACCGGCGCCAACCCGGAAGATGCACGCACCACCAATATCCTGGCCAAATTGGGCTGGAACTATGGCGATGACAACCGACTGGGCCTGACCTACGAGAAGTTCAAGGATGACCGCGACGTTAACCTGAAAAACGCCGTGGGCGGCCCGTTCATCGGCGGTCGAGGAATGAATTTGTACCGCGCCCGCTCCGGCAACGACACCATCACTCGCGAGCGCTTCGGCCTGGAAAACACCTTTGCCCTCGAGTCGCCGATTGCCGATCGCATCAAGACCAGCCTGAACTACCAGATCGCCAAGACCGACCAGACCACCGCCGAAATCTACCAGGCGGGCCGTCGCGTATTACGCACCCGTGACACGCTTTACGAAGAAAAACAGTGGGTCTTTGACGCCCAACTGGACAAGGCCTTCAACATTGGTGAAACCGATCACCAAGTGACCTATGGCACCACACTCAAACAGCAGAAAGTCACCGGCTCGCGCGAAGGCTCCGCCTCCTGCCTCGCGGTCGGCTCGGGTTGCACAGCCATCGGCGCACCCAGCCCACAAGCCAGCGACAGCGTGAAAAAATCCAGCGACTTCCCGGACCCGACCATCAACACCTACTCGCTGTTCGCCCAGGACCAGATCACCTGGAACAAATGGACCTTCCTGCCGGCAGTGCGCTATGACTACACCCAGCTCAAACCCAAGCTGACCCAGGAATTCCTCAACACCGTAAACCCGACCGGCGCCTACCCGGTCAGCGACAAAGAAAAAACCTGGCACCGTGTAACGCCCAAATTCGGCCTGACCTATGCGCTGACCGATCAATACACCTGGTTCGGTCAATACGCCGAGGGCTTCCGCACGCCATCGGCCAAGGCGCTCTATGGTCGCTTTGAAAACCTTAACCTGGGCTACACCGTCGAGCCGAACCCGAACCTCAAGCCGGAAACCAGCAAGGGCATCGAAACCGGGATTCGCGGCAATTTCGACGAGGGCTCTTTCGACATCGCGGTGTTCTACAACAAGTACCGCAATTTTATCGACGAAGACGCCTCGGTCGCCGGCGGCGACGTACAAACCTTCGAAGCCAACAACATCAAGCACGCCACCATCAAAGGGGTTGAAGCCAAGGGCCGCCTGAACCTCGACGCATTCGGCGCACCGCAAGGCCTCTACACCCAGGGCTCGGTCGGTTACACCTACGGCCGCAACGACGACAACGGCGAGCCGCTCAACAGCGTCAACCCGCTTAAAGGCGTGTTCGGCCTGGGCTACGAGCAAGAGCAATATGGCGCGTTGGTCAGCTGGACGCTGGTCAAGAAACAGAACCGCGTCGACAGCACCACCTTCCACGCACCGGATGGCAGCACCAGTGCGCCGTTCAAAACGCCAGGCTTCGGCATCGTCGACCTGACCGGTTACTACAAAGTCACCGACGATGTGACCATCAACGGCGGCCTCTACAACCTCACCGACAAAAAGTACTGGAACTGGGATGACGTGCGCAGCTACGACGGCGTCGGCGAAGCCGGCGTGACAGCGCCCGCCAACCTCGACCGCCTGACCCAGCCCGGCCGCAACTTCGCGATCAACCTGATCTGGGACATCTGATAGCCCTTCACCCCAAATGCCGCCTCCTCACCTCGCCGGAATTTCACCGGCGAGGTGAGGATTTTTTACTGTGCCGCGTCTTCTTGTTCGTCTAGTTGATAACAGCTCTCTTTAGGGCACCCAGGCGCTACTCTTCTCAAGGACTTTTTTCGATGACCGCTTCCCCTACCGCAGAACGCCCAAGCCTGCGCTCCCAGCGCCTGAACCAGATCACCAACGCGCCCCACACCAAGCTCGATGCGCTGGTCAAAGCCCACGCCCCGTTCGAAACCCAGGCCAACTTCGCCCGCTTCGTGGTCGCGCAGTACCTGTTCCAATCGGAACTGGTGGCCCTGTACAACGACCCTGAGCTGATCAAGATCGTCCCCGACCTGGCTGAACGCTGCCGCGCCGAAGCCGCCAAGCTGGACCTCGGCGACCTGGACACCGAAGTGCCTGCACCGGTCGCCGGCGCTGTCAAGAACCCGAGCAAGGCCGAAGCCCTGGGCTGGCTGTTCGTGTCCGAAGGCTCCAAGCTGGGCGCCGCGTTCCTGATCAAACGCGCCGTGGGCCTGGGCCTGAGCGAAACCTTCGGCGCCCGCCACCTCGGCGAGCCGGCCGGTGGCCGTGCTGAAGGCTGGAAAAGCTTTACCCGTACCCTCGACGGCCTTGAGTTCAGCGCCGAAGAAGAAGCCGCAGTAGAAAAAGGTGCAATCGACGCGTTTGTGCGCTTCACCGTGCTGCTGGAACAGGCGTACGCTAGCGCCCCTGAATTGGCGTAAATGTTCCGATAAACACTGGCTCAATGTGGGAGCTGGCTTGCCTGCGATGGCGGACTGCCTGTCTACACATCGGTGCCTGGCCCACCGCTATCGCAGGCAAGCCAGCTCCCACATTTGAGCGCATTCCAATTCAAATAATTTGTAACCTCCTCAGCAGATAAGCTTCAGCATGACCGGCAAAACCCAATCCACCTCAAAAATCGCGCAGATCCTCTTCGGCCTGCTGGCCTACGTCAGCCTGGGCATTGGGTTGGTGGCGATTGTCATACCGGGTTTGCCCACCACTGAATTCATCCTGCTTGCCGCCTGGGCCGCGACCAAAAGCTCGCCGCGCCTGAGCGCCTGGCTGGAAAACCACCGGCTATTCGGGCCGATCCTGTTCAATTGGCGCAACGGCAAGATCATCGCGCGCCGTGCCAAGGTCAGCGCCACCGTCAGCATGCTGCTGTGCGCGGGTTTGATGCTGGTGATGCTCGATCACGGCTGGCCGATCTACCTGGCAATCGCCGGCATGAGCCTGGGCAACCTGTGGATATGGTCACGCCCGGAACGGCTTGCAGCCCCCGTATAGCGCGGCGTGTAGTCTTTTTCCTACCGCTCATCGCCTTTCCCTCATGAAACATCTCGTTACGCCGATGTTCCGGACATAGCGCCGAATGGACTTGGCTCGCCCTGCTTGCAGGTCAACAAGTCCAATCGCGAGTGAACCTATGTTCGACACCCTCTCTATCCGCTTGAAAATCGTGCTGCTGTCCGGCCTCTGCCTGTTGGGGGTGATTGCACTGGTCGTCGGCGTCAACCTCTACGAAGCCGATCAGAACAACCGACTGGTCAGCGATTCAAGCTCGCGAATGCTCACCAACAGTGTGCAGAACCTGTTGCAAGCCAAGGCCGGCGAACAGGCGGTACAGCTGCAGAAAACCTTTGGCGAAAGCCTGGTGGTGGTCACCGCACTGGCCGACCAGATCAAGGGCCTGCGCACCACCGCCGCCAAGCGCGGGCTGGAAGCGGGTGCCCTGCGTGAAGAACTCAACCAGAGCCTCAAGACCGCCTTTGAGCGCAACACCAAGGTGCTGGGGATCTGGCTGTCGTTCGAACCCAATGGCCTGGATGGCAAGGACAGCGAGTTTGTCAACGACAAGGCCCGCGTCTCGAATGAAAAAGGCCGCTTTTCGAGCTACTGGAGCCGCGCCGCCGGTGACGGCCTGAACACGGTGATGGTCGAGGAAGACCTGACCAAAACCACCCTCAATCTCAGCGGTACGCCCTACAACATTTGGTACACCTGCCCACGGGACACGCGCACTGTTTGCCTGCTTGACCCGTACTCCGACGACGTGGCCGGCAAGCAGGTGCTGATGACCACCCTCTCGCTGCCGTTGATCGTCGACGGCAAGGTCATCGGCGTGGTCGGCGTGGACCTGGCCCTCAACACCCTGCAGGCGGTGACCGACGCAGCACAAAAAGAACTCTTCGACGGCGCCGCGCACCTGGAGATTCTCTCCAGCACCGGCTTGATCGCGGCCTACAGCGGCGAGCCGGCGCGGGTCGGCAAAAACCTGATCGATATCCTGGGCGCCGAGGGCAAAGAGATTGTGCAATTGCTGGCCAACGACACGCGCACGATCCGCGAGCAAGACGACACGATCCGCGCCGTGTACCCGGTCAAGCCGATTGCCGAAGCCAAGTCCTGGGGCATCGTGATCAAACTGCCCAAGAACGTGATGCTGGCTGACACCTTGAAACTGCAAGGCGTCCTCGACAACGCCCAGGAAGCCGGCACGCTCAAGGCCTTGCTGGTCGGCGCCGCCGCCGCATTGCTGGGCCTGGTGCTGATCTGGCTGACCGCCACCGGCGTGACCCGCCCGATCAACACCGTGGCCGCAATGCTCAAGAACATCGCCAGCGGCGAAGGCGATCTTACCCAGCGCCTGACTTACGCTAAAAAAGACGAACT
The DNA here is from genome assembly GCF_044875395.1 of Pseudomonas sp. HT11. NCBI lineage: Bacteria > Pseudomonadati > Pseudomonadota > Gammaproteobacteria > Pseudomonadales > Pseudomonadaceae > Pseudomonas > Pseudomonas sp. HT11. Next base: position 5,085,059 of record NZ_CP173217.1, read on the forward strand.
GGGCGAGCTGGCGAACTGGTTCAACCGCTTTCTCGACAAGCTGCAACCGACCATCGCGCAGATCAAACAAAGCATTACCGAAGCACGCGGCACGGCTGATCAGTCATCAGCCATCGCGCGCCAGACCAGCGAAGGCATGCAGGTGCAGTTCCGCGAAATCGACCAGGTTGCCACGGCGTCCAATGAAATGAGCGCCACCGCCCACGACGTGGCCAACAGCGCGTCCAACGCAGCCAGCGCGGCACGCGGCGCGGACCAGTCAGCGCGTGAGGGCATGTCGATCATTGAGCAGAGCACCCGCGACATCACCACCCTCGCCGAAGAAGTCAGCAAGGCAGTGAGCGAGGTCGAGGCCTTGGCGGTGAACAGCGAGCAGATCGGTTCGGTGCTGGAAGTGATCCGCAGCATTGCCGAGCAGACCAACCTGCTGGCCCTCAACGCCGCCATCGAAGCAGCGCGCGCCGGGGAAAGCGGGCGTGGGTTTGCGGTGGTGGCCGACGAAGTGCGCAACCTGGCCAAACGCACACAGGATTCGGTGGAAGAAATTCGCCTGGTGATCGAGCGCATCCAGAGCGGCACCCGTGGCGTGGTGGCAACCATGCATTCCAGCCAGCATCAGGCCCAGAGCAATGCCGGGCAGATCCATCAGGCCGTGCAGGCGCTAGGCAAGATCAGCGACGCGGTCACAGTCATCAGCGACATGAACCTGCAAATCGCCAGCGCCGCCGAGCAGCAGAGCGCCGTGGCCGAAGAGGTCAATCGCAATGTTTCGGCAATTCGTACCGTGACTGAAACCCTCACTGGCCAGGCCACCGAGTCGGCGGCCATCAGCAGTCAACTGAATGCCTTGGCCAGCCAGCAGATGAAGTTGATGGATCAGTTCAAGGTGTAACACCACTGCTGAAACCGATAGAGGTCTCTGTGGGAGCCGGGCTTGCCCGCGATGGCGGTGGGTCAGTCCATACCTTTATGGCTGACACACCGCTATCGCAGGCAAGCCAGCTCCCACAAAGAGCAGAACTGCAGAGGTTTAAAGGCCAGTCCACGCCTGAACAAACGCCGCCACATCTTCCTTCGGCGCAACACGCGGCGGGTTCTGCGGCGTGCCCAGATAAAGGAAGCCAATCACTTCCTCATCCGCCGTCAGCCCCAGGCCTTTGGCGACGTGAGGCGAGTAAGACAATTCGCCGGTGCGCCACACGGCACCAATGCCCTGTGCATAAGCCGCCAGCAGAATACCGTGGGCCGCACACGCAGCCGCCAGCAGTTGCTCGGATTTCGGCACCTTGAAGTGTTCTTGCAGGCGGGCAATCACCACCACCACCAACGGCGCGCGCAGTGGGCCGTTCTGGGCTTTATCGATGGCGGCTTGCGGCGCGTCGGCGTCTTGCAGGCGCGCCGCTTCGGCCAACAGCGTGCCCATCTGCTCGCGGGCCGCGCCTTCGACGGTGAGAAAACGCCATGGGCGCAACTGACCGTGGTCCGGCGCACGCATGGCGGCGGCGAACAGCACATCGCGCTGCTCCTGGGTCGGTGCCGGTTCCAGCAAACGCGGCACGGAAACACGGTTGAGCAAAGCGTCGAGAGCCTGCATTGGCCACCTCCAGAGAAAAATGTGCGGCCATTCTAGCGGGAATGAATCGGATTCGACCAAACGATAATTGCTCTTATTCATTGAGCCCCGCCCTGTTAGACTTTGCGGCCTAATTTTGGCCATTGCTTCAGGAAACTTGATGTTCCGTTCGCTTTTTCGCCTGTCCGCAGCGTTGATGGCCTTGAGCCTGACCGCCTGCGATGACGCCCCACGTTTCACCAAAGCCGAACCTGGTGAAGCGCGAGCCGGCGGCGCGACGACGGTGAACAAGCGCGACCAGAACGCCTTTTCCCTGCCCTCGGCCAACCTGGCACCGACCCGCCGCCTGGACTTCAGCGTCGGCAACAGCTTCTTTCGCAGCCCGTGGGTGATCGCGCCGTCCACCACCACCGCGCGAGACGGCCTGGGCCCGCTGTTCAATACCAACGCCTGCCAGAACTGCCACATCAAGGACGGCCGGGGTCACCCACCACTGCCCGACGCGCCCAATGCGGTGTCGATGCTGGTGCGCCTGTCGATTCCCGTGCCTATGACAGAGCCGGCGCCCTACGCCAAAATCATCGAGCAGCTCGGCGTAGTGCCCGAGCCGGTCTACGGCGGGCAATTGCAGGACATGGCCGTGCCGGGCGTGGCGCCGGAAGGCAAGGTGCGCGTGGATTACACACCGGTCAACGTGACGTTCAAGGACGGCACCGTGGTCGAGCTGCGCAAGCCCGACCTGCACATCACCCAGCTCGGCTACGGCCCGATGCATCCGGATACACTTTTCTCGGCGCGCGTCGCCCCGCCCATGATCGGCCTGGGCTTGCTCGAAGCCATCAGCGACGCCGATGTGTTGCGCAACACCGACCCGAAAACGGCCGACAAAGAAGCCCTCGTCGGCCGCGCCAATTGGGTCTGGGATGACGCCCAGCAGAAAACCGTGCTCGGGCGCTTTGGCTGGAAAGCCGGGCAACCCAACCTCAATCAACAAAATGTTCACGCGTTTTCTGGTGATATGGGCCTCACCACGTCCCTGAGACCCTTTGATGACTGCACCGACGCCCAAGTCGCCTGCAAACAGGCCCCCAACGGCAATGGTCCCGATGGCGAGCCGGAAGTCAGCGATAACATCCTGCGCCTGGTGTTGTTCTACACCCGCAACCTCGCCGTGCCGGTGCGCCGTGGCGTCAACACGCCGCAGGTGCTGGCCGGCAAAAACCTGTTCTACCAGGCCGGTTGCCAGGGCTGCCACAAACCCACGTTCACCACGGCCGCAGGCGCCGCGGAACCCGAACTGGCCAACCAAGTGATTCGCCCCTACAGCGACCTGCTGTTGCACGACATGGGCGAAGGCCTTGCCGACAACCGCAGCGAATTCAAGGCCGGTGGCCGCGACTGGCGCACGCCGCCGTTGTGGGGCATTGGCCTGACACAGACCGTCAGTGGCCACACCCAGTTTTTACATGATGGCCGCGCCCGCAATCTGCTCGAAGCCGTGCTGTGGCATGGCGGTGAAGCACACGCGGCGCAGCAGCATGTGCTGTCCTTTAATGCCGAGCAGCGTGCCGCGTTGCTGGCGTTCCTGAATTCTTTATAAGCTTTGCCGCACTTACAGAAGGGAGCTCGACATGTTTCGTCCCAAGTTGTTGTTCACAAGCCTGGCCGCCCTCGCCCTCGGCGCCTGCTCGCCGCAGGACCCGCAAGCGGTGACCTCGGCGGCCATCGCCAAGCAAGTGATCCTGCCGACCTACAGCCGTTGGGTTGAAGCCGACCGCCAACTGGCCGTCAGCGCCCTCGCCTACTGCCAGGGCAAAGAAAGCCTGGAGACCGCCCGCGCCGACTTCCTCCACGCGCAAAAAGCCTGGGCCGAGCTGCAACCGCTGCTGATCGGCCCGCTGGCCGAGGGCAACCGTTCGTGGCAAGTGCAGTTCTGGCCGGACAAGAAAAACCTGGTCGGCCGCCAAGTCGAACAACTGGTCACCGCCCAGCCGCAGATCGACGGCGCCGCCCTGGCCAAGTCCAGCGTGGTGGTACAAGGCCTGTCGGCCTACGAATACATCCTCTACGACGCCAAGACCGACGTCGCCGACGAAGCCCAGAAAGCCCGTTACTGCCCGCTGCTGGTCGCCATCGGCGAGCGCCAGAAAGCCTTGGCTGAAGAGATCCTGGCAAGCTGGAACAGCACCGACGGCATGCTCGCGCAGATGACCAAGTTCCCCAACCAGCGCTACGCCGATTCCCACGAAGCCATCGCTGACCTGCTGCGCGTGCAAGTCACTGCGCTGGACACGCTGAAGAAAAAACTCGGCACGCCGATGGGTCGCCAGACCAAGGGCATCCCGCAACCGTTCCAGGCCGATGCGTGGCGCAGCCAGTCGTCCCTGCAAAGCCTGGAAGCCAGCCTGGCTGCGGCCCAGACCGTGTGGGCCGGCGTCGACAACAAAGGCCTGCGTGGCTTGTTGCCGTCGGAGCAGAAGCCGTTGGCCGACAAGATCGACGCCGCCTACGCCGCGTCTTTGAAGCTGTTCGCCAGCAATCAGCGCACGCTCAATGAAATGTTGGCCGACGACGCCGGCCGCCAGCAGCTCAACGACATTTACGACAGCCTCAACGTGGTCCACCGCCTGCACGAAGGTGAGCTGGCCAAAGCGCTGGGCATCCAACTGGGCTTTAACGCCAACGACGGTGACTGATGATGCTCAGGCGACAGGCTTTGGCGGTGGGCAGCGTGCTGCTCAGCGCACTCACGTTGGGCGGTTGGACGCTGTTCAAGCAGAAGGGCTCGAATAGCCCACTGCTGCTGTCCGCACGGGATGATGCGGACGGCAAGCACTACGCCGTGGGTTATCACCTGGACGGCAAGCAGGTGTTTGCCACCCAGGTTGGCCAGCGTTGCCACGACATCATCAACCACCCGACGTTGCCAATTGCGTTGTTTGTGGCCCGTCGCCCGGGCACTGAGAGTTACCTGATCAACCTGCGTGATGGCGCGCTGCTGCAGACCATCACGTCGAATGCCAATCGCCATTTCTATGGGCATGCGGTGATCCACAAGAGCGGCGACTGGTTGTATGCCACCGAGAACGACACGTCCGACCCGGGCCGTGGCTTGCTGGGTGTGTATAAGTTCGAAGGCGAACGGCTGGTGCACAGCGGCGAGATGTCCACCCACGGTATCGGGCCGCACCAGGTCTCGTGGATGCCCGACGGAGAAACCCTGGTGGTGGCCAACGGCGGGATTCGCACCGAGGCTGAAAGCCGGGTTGAGATGAACCTCAATGCGATGGAACCGAGCCTGGTATTGATGCATCGCGATGGCCGGTTGATCAGCAAGGAAACCCTGGCCCAGCAGATGAACAGCGTGCGTCATATGGGGATTGCCAGCGACGGCACAATTCTCACGGGGCAGCAGTTCATGGGGCCGTCTCAGGAACGGTCCGAGTTGCTGGCGATCAAGCGACCGGGGCAGCCGTTTGTGGCGTTCCCGGTGGCGGATGAGCAGCTGCAGGCGATGGGGCATTACACCGCCAGCGTCGCAGTGCACAGTGAGTTACGCCTGGTCGCGCTGACGGCGCCACGGGGCAATCGCTTTTTTATCTGGGACATGGACAGCGGCGAACTGCGCCTGGATGGGCCTTTGCCCGACTGCGCCGGCGTGGGTGCGGTAGCGGACGGGTTTGTGGTGACTTCAGGCCAGGGACGCTGCCGCTTCTACGACTGCCGCCAAAAGCAGTTGGTGGCTAAGCCGTTGGAGCTGCCGTCCGGGTTTTGGGATAACCATCTGCACGTGATTTGAAATCGGCACCTGTCCGTGACTGCGTAACGGACAGGTGCCGGGCCCCAAATCAACAGCCAAAAAAAAGGACCTCGCATCGCAAGGCCCTTTCTCGGGGGTTTGAATCTGTTCAACGCTTTATTCAGCTCTGCGGCCTCATGCCCTGAGACATCCCGAACATGAACAACAACAACTCATGATCAGGCTTGACCGCCACATTCGCCTTGGCGATGCGCGGTAACGGACATTGCCCGCCCCCTTGCACCGCACTGAGCACTTGTGTCCGAGGCAGCTCCCACGCAGCCAGCGCCAGGGCTGAAATGCCCAACGCGCCGACCAGGAACAAACCTCGTGCTATTTCTAGCTTCATCTGGTTAAACCCTTGATAGCGCTGCCAAACGCCGTCTCGTAAAAGTAGCTGAGTTTTTTCCAGTCGGTATCGTTCCACGACGAATGGCGCCGCAGTTGCAGCATGTCATGGGACGCCGCCCGGTAAGCGGTCAAACGCTGCCGGCATTTTTCAAAATCCAGCAACGCCACTTCGACTTTGGCCGAGTCGCCTTCGCCGGTTACGCGTACGAACACGTGCTTGATGTACAGGCAGCCATGCTGCCAGCGGCCTTTGTGCATACGTGCCAGGGTGCCCGCCAATTCCTTGAGCAAGCGCTCATGCACCGCCTCACCGTATTGCTCACGACCACCGGCGGCGTACCAGTTTTCGATTTCGTCGAAACCGTCGAGCGACGCAGTCACCAACAACGCTTTCCATTGATGTTCAGGGTCGCGACGTGCCTCGCAGAACACCAGCTCCGGCACGCGTACATTCAATGAACGCAAACCCCTTAGGGCATCACGCTCACGCAGTACGGTCGGGCGCCCAAACGGGTGAAGCCAGCTGCGATAGATGTGACCGGTCTGGCGTTTGCTGTAAAGCAAGCGGCCGTTGGGGCTCATCACGCGTTGCACACCACTTTCACCGCCACGTCGGCGATTGGGTTCTTCAACCCACTCGCCCTGCAGGCGCCAGAAAAAATCGAATCGTTCCTCGGGAGCTACATGACTGCCTACTACGCACTCAACTGCCATCCTGTTACCTCTTACGCAATACATATACTCGCCACATGGCGTAGAGCGGTATGAAGTCCAGGGATTCCTGAACACGGAAACCGGCCTGCTCAAACTCTGCCTCGACAGTAGCAGCCGGTAACACAAACCGGTTTTGGTAACCTTCTTGCTCACCTTTGTTGCGACGTTTCACTTCGGCGCGTTTGCGTTTCCAGGCCTTGAAATTGCCATCCACCCACAGCGAAATAATCACGCTGTCGCGGGTAACCCGCTGAAATTCTCGCAGTATTGTCATCCTGTGCGCCGGATCACCAATGTGGTGCAGCAAGCGCATGCAGAAAATACTGTCGACCGAGTTATCCGGTAAATCGATATCAAAGGCAGACGTCTGCAAGGGTCGTACCCGTTTCACCACGTCCGCTGGCTGAGCAACGGTCGCGACCTTGAGCATCGACGCTGAATTATCGGCCCCGATAATCACACGGTTGGGTTTCTCAGCCAACAGCGGCCAGAAGCGCCCGGCGCCGCACGGCAGGTCCAACACCAGGCCAGGTTCGCCGGCCATGGCCAGCGCACCCCGCGCCAATTGCTCGTCGCGCTTGTGGGACAACCGGCGAGCCAGATTGTCCTGATGCTTGAGCAAATAATTTTGCGCGTGCTGATCGTCGTACTTTTCAGAAAAATCGAGCTTGATCGGGGTAGACATCAACGGATCTCCGGTAACTGATGCCTACAACCTTATGCAGCGAACTGTGATCAACAGGTCAACCCGTTGTGAAAAACTTGTCCTGTCCAATCTCATACATTTCAAGACTTTACAGATACAAGCAATAGCATGGGGCCATCTTCGCCGATTTACGGGGATGTCTGGCAGGATAACGGCAGGGGCAAGTGTCAGGGATTGACCTGACTCAACTGCACGTGAAAACGACAGCCGTTGGGTTCCATCGTGCTGAGGCTGACCGTCCACCCCTGGTTCTCACAGATACGCTGCACCAGCGACAAACCCAGGCCAAGCCCTTCGCCACGCTTTTCGCTGCCACGCACGAACGGCTCGAACATCGCCTCACGCTTGTCTTCGGGAATCCCTACACCGGTGTCCTCCACCACAAAACCGCTGGGTTCAAGGGTCAGGCGGATGAAGCCCTGCTCGGTGTAATGCAGGGCATTGCGCAACAGGTTGCCCATAACGGCGTGGAGAAAAGTGGTGTTGTAGCGCGCGTCCGAAGGGTTACCTGGCTGGTAGATCAACGCCAGGCCTTTGCGCTCGATCGGCTCGCGCCAGATGCCGAGCAAATCGTCCGCCACCTGCGGCAGCGTTACCTGCGGCGACATGGCTGCTTCATCGTGTTCGGCACGGGCCAGCATCAGGAAGGTCTGCACCAGCTCGCGCATTTCTTCGCAGGCACGCGCGATGCGCTCAACCTGATTGCGGCCGCGTTGATCGATCGCCGGGTTTTCCAGCAGCAGTTCGCAGGAACTGGCCAGCACCATCAAAGGCGTGCGCAATTCATGGCTGACGTCACTGGTAAACAACTGCTCGCGTGATAACGCCTGACGCAGACGCCCCAGCGTGGCATCGAAGGCCACGGCCAGTTCGCCGACTTCATCCGCCGCATAGTCGGGTGCCAGCGGTGGCGCCAGACCCAGCAACTGGTCGCGATGACGCACCTGGCGAGCGAGCCGCACCACCGGCGCCATCACTTTGCGCGCCAACACCCAACCGAGGAACACCGCCAGCGCCAGGCTGAGCACGAAGCCCACCAGCACCACGGCAAATAAAACCCGCTCGCGCTCCTCGAAGTCGCTCTGGTCCTGCAGCAGGACATACCGACGGCCATCCACCACTTCGACCATGGCGTGGTACGACAGCGCCTCGCGGAACACCTCATGAAAGCCGGGTTCCAGGTGCCGCAAATCCTTGGGCAGCTCGAAATCCCCGCGCCCGCCACTGAAATAGAACAGCTGATCGGGCTCCGGCCGGTGGCTCCAGTCCTCGACGCTGTCCATCAACAACAGCCGTTGCAGGTCGCCGCCCAAGCCCGCCGAAATCAGTTTTTCTTCTACCAGGTGCACGGTGGCAACGATGCCCATGGCGAACGCCCCTGCCACCAACGCACTCATCAAGGCAAAGGCGATGATGATCCGCTGGGCAAGGCTTTGCTTAAACTCCATCACGACCCTCGGCCAGGCGATAACCCACACCGTGCACGGTTTGCAGCAGCGGCTTGGCGAAGGGTTTATCGATCACTTGGCGCAATTGGTGGACGTGGCTGCGCAGGCTGTCGCTGTCCGGGCAGTCATCGCCCCACAAGGCTTCCTCGAGAATTTCGCGACGCAGCACATGCGGGCTTTTTTGCATCAACACCGCGAGCAACTTCAGGCCCACGGGGTTGAGTTTGAGCAGGCGCCCCTCGCGGGTGACTTCCAGGGTATCGAGGTCGTAGTTCAAGTCGCCGACTTGCAGGGCGCGGCGGCCGCCACCCTGGGCACGGCGCAGCACGGCTTCAATGCGGGCGGCCAACTCCGACAGGGCGAACGGCTTGAGCAAGTAATCATCGGCGCCGGACTTGAAGCCCTGCAGCCGGTCATCCAACTGGTCGCGGGCGGTGAGCATGATCACCGGCGTGTCGCGACGGGCGTCTTCACGCAGGCGTTTGCACAAGGTGTAGCCATCGATGCCAGGCAGCATGATGTCGAGCACGATCAAGTCGTAATGCTCGGTAGCGGCCAGGTGCAGGCCCGACAAACCGTCCTGCGCACAGTCCACGGTGTAGCCCTTTAGCCCCAGGTAATCGGCCAGGTTGGCCAGAATATCGCGGTTGTCTTCAACCAATAAAATTCGCATGGGCAGTGTCTCCGTACGCGGTAACGGCCGTGTTGGCTCGCGCAGCTTAAGGCCAAGTGTGGCTCAGGGATAGACCTCAGAGCCGTGTCGATAAAGGTTTTCAACCAATAAGATAAACCAACAAGTTTTTCACTATAGCTTCACAAACTGACTACAGTGTCAGGCCGAAGATCACCGCCCATCGATATAAGGAACATAGACATGGGGTTTCTCAAAACAGCGCCTATGCGCTTTCTGCCGCTCGTCACCGGCACCTGGCTGGTTATTTTCCTGATCACCCGCAGTGTGCTGCTCTTCACGCACCTGGACGAAGTCGGTGGCAACCTGCTGCCGGTGTTTGGCGTCGGCTTGCTCTACGACCTGGGCTTTCTCACCTACGCCGCCCTGCCGCTGGGCCTGTACTTGCTGCTGTGCCCGCCCGCGCTGTGGCATCGCCGCGGCCATCGCTGGTTCCTGCAGGCCGTGCTGACAGTCAGCCTGTTCGCGATGCTGTTCACCTCGGTTGCGGAGTGGCTGTTCTGGGATGAGTTTGGCGTGCGTTTCAACTTTATCGCCGTCGATTACCTGGTGTACTCCAATGAGGTATTGAACAACCTGTTGGAGTCCTACCCGATCGGCAAGCTGCTCAGTTTGCTGGCGATGTTGGCGATTGTGTTGAGCCTGGCCCTGCGCAAGCCGTTCAACGCGGCGATGCGCGCGCCTCTGCCGCCCATGCGTGGCCGCCTGCTGAATGCCTTGGGCTTATTGATCGTCGCCGGGCTCAGCCTGCAATTGATCAGCCAGGACAGCCCACGCGCCCAGGGCGGTAACGCTTACAACAATGAATTGGCCAGCAATGGCCCGTATCAGTTTTTCGCCGCGTTCCGAAATAATGAGCTCGATTACACACAGTTCTACAAAAGCCTGCCTGACGACGTCGTCGCCAGGCAATTGCGCGCTGAACTCAGTGAGCCCAATGCGCGCTTCGTCGGCACTGACCCGCTGGACATACGCCGGGCAATCACCAACCCCGGCACATTGCGCAAACCCAATATCGTGCTGGTGACCATCGAAAGCTTCAGCGCCAAGTACATGGGCAGCAACGGCGATGGGCGCAACCTCACGCCCAATCTGGACGCCTTGCGTAAACAAAGCCTGTACTTCAGTAACTTTTATGCCACCGGCACCCGTACAGACCGTGGCCTGGAGGCGATCACGCTGGCAATTCCCCCTACGCCAGGCCGCTCGATTGTCAAACGTATCGGGCGTGAAAGCGGTTTCGCCAGCCTCGGCCAGCACCTCAGCTCCATCGGCTACGACAGCGTATTTGTCTACGGCGGGCGTGGTTACTTCGACAATATGAACGCGTTTTTCAGTGGCAACGGTTACCGGGTAGTGGACCAGAGCAGCGTGGCCGAATCAGAAATCTCGTTCAAAAACGCGTGGGGCATGGCCGACGAAGACCTCTACCGGCAAACCCTGAAGCTGGCCGACGCCGATTACGCCAAACAGCAACCCTTTTTGCTGCAACTGATGACAACCTCCAATCATCGCCCCTACACCTATCCGGAAGGGCGCATTGATATCAAGTCCGGCAATGGCCGTGACGGCGCGGTGAAATACACCGACCACGCCATCGGCGAGTTCCTCAATGCGGCACGCCAGAAACCCTGGTTCGATAACACGATCTTCGTGTTTGTCGCCGACCACACCGCCGGCAGCGCAGGCAAAGAGGACCTGCCTGTCGCCAACTACCAGATCCCACTGTTCATCTATGCACCCAAGCTGATTGAAGCGCGTGAAACCGCGCAACTGGCCAGCCAGATCGACCTGGCGCCCACCTTGCTGGGCCTGATCAACCTGAGCTACGAGTCGACCTTCTTCGGCCGCAACCTGTTGCAGGACAATCCGCTGCCGCCGCGTGTCGTCATCGGCAACTACCAACACCTTGGGCTGTTTGACGGCAATGACCTGGCGATCCTCAGCCCGCGCCAGGGCCTGCGTCGCCATGACCAGGCGCTGGGTGAGAGCCAGGAGTTGCGTGTGGGCAGTGACGACCCGTTGATCCAGCGCGCAATCACCTACTACCAAGGCGCGAGCTACGGCTTCAAGCAACAATTGCTGAGCTGGAAGGCACCCAAGGAAGTCATCCCGCAGGTGAGCACACGCTGACCGGCGTGCCTGCGGCAAATACCGCGCATAAAAAAACCCCGCCTGCATCACTGCAGGCGGGGTTTTTCAGGTGCCGGGTAAGGCTGGCTTACATCATGCCGCCCATGCCACCCATGCCGCCCATGTCTGGCATACCGCCGCCAGCCGAGCCTTCTTTCTTCGGTGCATCAGCGATCGCAGCTTCGGTGGTCAGGATCAGACCGCCGATGGAGGCCGCTGCCTGCAATGCCGAACGGGTCACCTTGGTAGGGTCCAGGATGCCCATTTCGATCATGTCGCCGTAGACGCCAGTGGCAGCGTTGTAACCGTAGTTACCTTTGCCGTTCTTGACTTCGTTGACCACAACGCTCGGCTCGTCGCCGGAGTTGGCAGCGATCTGACGCAGTGGCGCTTCAACGGCGCGACGCAGTACAGCGATGCCCACGTTCTGGTCAGCGTTGTCGCCTTTAAGGTCAACCAAAGCTTCCAGAGCACGGATCAGCGCAACGCCACCGCCAGGTACCACGCCTTCTTCAACGGCTGCACGGGTTGCGTGCAGGGCGTCTTCAACGCGGGCTTTCTTCTCTTTCATTTCAACTTCGGAACCAGCGCCAACCTTGATCACTGCAACGCCGCCGGACAGCTTGGCCAGACGCTCTTGCAGTTTTTCACGGTCGTAGTCCGAGGAAGTTTCGGCAACCTGGGCACGGATCTGAGTGATGCGAGCCTGGATGTCCTGGTCTACGCCAGCACCGTCAACGATGATGGTGTTTTCCTTGGAGATGGTCACGCGCTTGGCGCTACCCAGGTTTTCCAGGGTGGCGCTTTCCAGGCTCAGGCCGATCTCTTCGGAGATAACGGTACCGCCAGTCAGAACAGCGATGTCCTGCAGCATGGCCTTGCGACGGTCGCCGAAGCCTGGAGCCTTCACGGCTGCGACTTTAACGATGCCACGCATGTTGTTCACAACCAGCGTCGCCAGGGCTTCGCCTTCAACGTCTTCGGAAACGATCAGCAGTGGGCGGCCGGCCTTGGCAACGGCTTCCAGCACTGGCAGCATTTCGCGGATGTTGGAGATCTTTTTGTCGACCAGCAGGATCAGCGGGCTGTCCAGCTCGGCAACCATGGTTTCTGGCTTGTTGACGAAGTACGGGGAGAGGTAGCCACGGTCGAACTGCATGCCTTCTACAACCGACAGTTCGTTTTCCAGGCCAGTGCCTTCTTCAACGGTGATCACGCCTTCTTTACCGACTTTTTCCATGGCTTCGGCAATGATGTCGCCGATGGAGCTGTCGGAGTTGGCGGAGATGGTACCGACCTGAGCGATAGCCTTGGTGTCAGCGCATGGCTTGGACAGGTTTTTCAGCTCAGCAACAACAGCGATGGTCGCCTTGTCGATGCCGCGCTTGAGGTCCATCGGGTTCATGCCGGCAGCGACGGCTTTGTAGCCTTCGTTGACGATAGCTTGAGCCAGAACGGTAGCGGTGGTGGTGCCGTCGCCTGCGTCATCGTTGGCACGGGAGGCAACGTCTTTGACCAGCTGCGCGCCCATGTTCTCGAAACGGTCTTCCAGTTCGATTTCTTTTGCTACCGAAACGCCGTCCTTGGTGATGGTCGGAGCACCGAAGCTCTTCTCGATGATCACGTTACGGCCTTTAGGGCCCAGGGTCGCTTTTACTGCGTCAGCCAGGACGTTGACACCGGTGAGCATTTTTTTGCGGGCGGAATCGCCGAATTTAACTTCTTTAGCAGCCATGATCGATATTCCTTAAATTCTTTGGAGTAACGGAAAAATGAGCGGGAAAATCAGCCTTCCAGTACAGCGAGAATTTCGTTCTCAGCCATTACCAGCAGGTCTTCGCCGTCAACTTTCACAGTGTTGCTGCCGGAGTAAGGGCCGAAAACAACCTTGTCACCGACTTTAACGGCCAGCGCACGCACTTCACCGTTTTCCAGAGTCTTGCCTGGGCCTGCAGCGACGATCACACCGTGGTTGGCTTTTTCAGCAGCCGAACCTGGCAGAACGATACCGCCAGCGGTTTTCTTTTCTTCTTCGCTGCGACGGATAACGACGCGGTCGTGCAGAGGACGAAGCTTGCTCATTGTCGATCTCTCCTAATTGTGTTTTTCATCGGCCGGTATCGGTACCGGCGGGTTGTATTCCGGCTGTGCCGGTCGCGCCTCGCCAAGCAAGACGCGGAAGTCTGTCTGGTGTCGCCACCAGAAACCTTGCGGTGACCGTTACATAAGGGCGCATAAGCTTATTACAAGGGGCCGCGGCGGAAATTTTTTATGCTTGCCGACGCACAAAAGCAACACGGCACCCGAAGGTGCCGTGCCAATAAAGCGGTTATTTGCTGTCGCGGTGTTCGAATTCGCCTTCGATCACATCGCCCTCGCGTCCCAACGGCGGGCGCGGAGCCGGGCCACCACGGGGTTGCAGGTCATCGGCGAACGCACGCTGGCGAATCGCCGCTTCTTCGGCGCGCTGACGCATCTTGCCGGCCAGCAGCTTGCGAGTGACCGGCAGCAACATCACCAGGCCGACTACGTCGCTGATGAAACCCGGCAGGATCAACAGGCCACCGGCCAGGGCCATCATCAGGCCTTCCAGCATGGTTTGAGCGGGCAGCTCGCCGCGGTTCAGGCTTTCACGCGCACGCAACGCTGTGGCCAAGCCGGCGACGCGCAGCACCAGAACGCCGAGCATCGAGCCGAGAATGATCAATAACAGTGCCGGGAAAAACCCGATTGCACTGCTGACTTGAACGAATACGAACAGCTCCAGCACCGGGAACAGCAGAAAGAGCAATAAAAAAGGGCGCATCAAATGGTTCCTCAACGCAAGAATGCCTTGCCAGTCCACCTTAGATGACGTCGCCATTTCGTGAATTCAAGCGTTGGCAGGCTCTTTTTTCGGCCAGACCTCAGCGTGAGCCAATGAAACCAGGGCTTCGCGTACTTGTGTCGGAGTGTTGCAAGGCGTCGCGAACGGCAACCAATGCAGCGACTGGCCAATGCGCAGGTGCATGCCTTCGCTGTCGATGCCGGCCAGTTGCGCGGGTTCAAAGGTCGGCAAGCCGGTCAGCGCGACGTAATGGGCAATGGCCTTGATGTGGTCGGCGTTCATGTGCTCGACCATGCTGCGCTCGGCCTTGCCTGCAAACGGGTTGGCCAGTGTCAGGTGGTCGAGCCAGTGGATCGCACCAAACCCGCCTATATAGCGGTGACGCACCGGCTTAAGTACCCAGAAGTCGAAATCGTGAGCCTGGTGGTAGTTGGCCGAATCGGGGAAGTAACGGTAATAACGCTCGGCAGCCGCTTCAATGGCGGTGGCATCTTCGAGTTTCTCGGCTTCAGCCAGGTAGGTCAGGCGCCCTACTGCCTGCACGTCATCGGCCTCGCGCTCACCCACCAGCAGCGAGCACTTGGGGTCTTTCTGCAAGTTATGGGTGTGCTGGGCGATACGGCTGATCAGGATCAGCGGGCGGCCCAGCTCGTCGAGGCAATACGGCACGACCGAGCCGAAGGGAAACCCGGGCATGGCTTTGGACAATGTGGAGAGAGCCCCACGGTATTCCTTGAGCAACAGCTCTCGGGCGTTCTTGGCAACGTGCGCGCTCAACGTATGACTCCTCGGGTATTCCGCCGCCCACAGCATATGGGAATGGATCTCAACACAAGGTAATCAATATCCGCGCAGGTTGCCAGAGTGCACTTACCAGGCCACACCGAACCCTGCGGTGTAACGGGTCTTGCTCAGGCTGCTTTGCGATTCGCCACTGATGATGTCGCGTTCAGCCTTGAGGTTGAGGGACGCCCATTCGGTGACCTTGTAACGCAGACCCATTTGCGCATCGAGGGAGTAATCGGACGGCCCGGCAAGCGGCTTGCCCACCTCGCCGTTGGTGAAGAACTCCACGGTCTTGCCCACCAGGTAGCGGTTGTAGTTCCACTTCATGGCCAGCGAGTAGAAATTGGATTTGCCGCCGTCGGCATATTCGTAATCGGTGCGGTTAACCAGCGAACCGAGGGAGAACGCGCCCAGCTCATCGTCCCAGAACTGGTAGCCAGGACCGGTACCGACCGTGCGCTGGCGGGACAAGTCTTCAACCTTGTCGCGCTTGTAGGTCAGGCGGCCTTGCCAGAACCAATGCTCGGTGATGAAACGGTCCAGGTCATATTCCAGCGCCCAGTTGTCGGTGGTGGTGACGTCGTCCTGGAACTCGCGGTTGTATTCGCCCTGCGCGGTATGGCGCCACTGGCCGTGACGGGCCGTGGTCTTGAAGTCCACGTCGTAGTCGTTGGTGTCTTTGTCGGCACGCTTGTAGTCCAGCGCCAGGTCGACATTGCCCTTCCACACCAGGTCTTCGATGACCGGCTTGGGCTTGAGGATTTGCTGGATGCTGGCCAGTTCCACGGTTTTGGGCGCCTCGCCATTGGCCAGCACCACCTTGCCGTCATCCGCAGCTTTCAGGGATTTGGCCTTCTCACCGCTGTACGCGTCCTGCTTGACCAGTAGCTCCTGGTCACTTTCCAGGGTTTTCACCTGCTTCCAATCCACCGGGATGGCCCCTGCGTAGCTGGTCTGAATCAGCAACTTGCCACCGTCGAAGACTTTGATCTTGCCGGTCAGGCGGTCACCGTTCTTTAACCACACGGTGTCAGCGAGCAGGGGCGTGGAGGCGCTGAAAACAGCGAGGCACAGCAGGGTTCTGGACAACATAAGCGTATTCGGGGCTCAGGGTTGGCGAAAAAGGGGCGCTATCGTGTTAGATAGCTACGACTGACTCAAGTATTTATATTGAGTTCAATTCTCAACAGCATGATTACAGACGTTTCTTACAAAGACCCTGACGATGCCCACAGTGAATCAACCCGCCAATATTGCGCAAAGCCCAGCAGAAATGCGCCGTACGGCGTTGTACCTGACCTTGGCGCAAGTGCCCCAAGGCTGCGTGGTGAGTTACGGCGAACTGGCGCATCTGGCCGGGCTGGGCCGGGCGGCCCGATGGGTCGGGCGCACGCTGAGCCAGTTGCCCGAGGACACCCGGTTGCCCTGGCACCGGGTGCTGGGTGCCGGTGGTCGGATAAGTCTGCCAGTGGGCAGTGCCTCAGGTGACGAGCAACGTGCGCGTTTACGCAGCGAAGGTGTCAGTATCCTGAACAATCGCGTTGATATTCAGCGTCATGGCTGGCGCCCGGTAGAGCACAGCGGTTAGAGTGCGCGCTTTGTTTCCGCAAATCTGAGGCAGACTCCAGCCCATGCCCCGTAAAACCTGGCGCGCCGCGCTCGCCGCCTATGCCAGCCCCTCGACGTTAGTGCTGTTGTTGCTCGGTTTCGCCGCCGGCTTGCCTTACATGTTGGTGTTCTCGACGCTTTCAGTGTGGTTGCGCGAGGCCGGTGTGGCCCGCGAGACCATCGGTTATGCGAGCCTGATCGGCTTGGCCTATGCCTTCAAATGGGTCTGGTCACCGCTGCTCGACCAATGGCGTTTGCCGCTGCTCGGCAAACTCGGACGACGTCGCTCCTGGCTGGTGCTGGCCCAGACGCTGGTGATCCTCGGGTTGATCGGCATGGGTTTTTGCGACCCGCAAAAACACCTGTCGTGGCTGATTGCGATTGCTGTGATCGTCGCCTTCGCCTCGGCCACCCAAGACATCGCGGTAGACGCCTATCGCCTGGAAATCGCCGACGACAGCCGCCAGGCTGCCCTCGCCGCCAGTTATATGTCCGGTTATCGCATCGCCGCCCTGCTGGCCACCGCCGGTGCACTGTTCTTTGCCGAAGGCTTCGGCTCGACCGGTTTCAACTATAAGCACTCGGCATGGACCGGCACTTACGTGCTGTTCGGCCTGCTGATGATTCCGGCGCTGCTGACCACTCTGTTCATGCGCGAGCCCAATGTGCCACTGCGCACGCAGTTGCAGGCCGGCCGCTACAGCTTCGTGCATCAGCTGGTCTCGGTGTTTGTACTGATCGTGTTGCTGGTGTCCGTCCCGGCGATGTTCACCCAGCTCTACAACACCGACTTTGCCAGCGTCCTGTTCCACGGCGTCAGCCTGTGGGAACTGTTGATGGAAGACCGCGCCTTCCTGCGCGCCATCCTCTATATCATCCTGACCACGCTGTGCCTGTCGACCATGGGCCGACGCGGCCTGGCGCCGGTGCTGACGCCGGTCAACGACTTTATCCTGCGCTACCGCTGGCAGGCCTTGCTGCTGCTCGGGCTGATCGCCACCTATCGCATGTCGGACACGGTGATGGGCGTGATGGCCAACGTGTTCTACATCGACCAGGGCTTCACCAAGGACCAGATTGCCGGAGTGAGCAAGATTTTCGGCCTGATCATGACCCTGCTCGGCGCCGGCATGGGCGGCTTGCTGATCGTGCGCTTCGGGATCCTGCCGATCCTGTTTATCGGCGGCGTGGCCTCGGCCGGCACCAACCTGTTGTTCGTGATGCTCGCGGACATGGGCCCCGACCTGCAGATGCTGATCTTCACCATCTCGCTGGACAACTTCAGTTCCGGCCTTGCCACCTCGGCGTTTGTCGCCTACCTGTCGAGCCTGACCAACCTCAAGTTCTCGGCCACCCAATATGCGCTGCTCAGCTCGATCATGCTGTTGCTGCCGCGCCTGATTGGCGGTTATTCAGGGGTAATGGTGGAGAAGTTCGGCTATCACAACTTCTTCCTGATCACCTGCCTGCTAGGCGTACCGACACTGTTCCTGATTGCCCTGCACTGGTTTCAGGAAAATCGACGGATTCGGTTGAGCCCGCCCACCGAAGAATGACTCACCTCGGTCAATGTGGGAGCTGGCTTGCCTGCGATAGCATCAGCGCGACGTAACTGATACACCGCATCGCAGGCAAGCCAGCTCTACACAAGCCCGGTCGCCACAGAAACACCCCGCGACCTCATGCCTGTACTCCGGCAGCAACCGCCCGTACAATCCCAAGTCATTTCAAGTCCAAGCAACCGACAACGGCCTACCATGCGTACCAGTCAATATTTGCTCGCCACACAGAAAGAAACGCCTTCCGACGCGGTTGTGATCAGCCACCAGCTGATGCTGCGCGCCGGCATGATCCGCAAACTGGCCTCGGGCCTGTACACCTGGCTGCCCATGGGCTTGAAGGTGATGCGCAAGGTCGAAGCCATCGTTCGCGAAGAAATGAACGCCGCCGGCTCTCTGGAAGTGTTGATGCCGAGCACGCAACCGGCTGAGTTGTGGCAGGAATCCGGGCGCTGGGAAGAGTACGGCCCTGAATTGCTGCGCTTCAAGGACCGTCATGGCCGCGATTTCTGCGCCGGCCCGACCCATGAAGAAGTGATCACCGACCTGATGCGCAACGAGCTGAGCAGCTACAAGCAACTGCCGCTGAACCTGTATCAGATCCAGACCAAATTCCGTGATGAAATCCGCCCACGCTTCGGTTTGATGCGCGGCCGTGAATTCATCATGAAGGACGCCTACTCCTTCCACGCCGACCAGGCCTCCTTGCAGGTCACCTACGACCGCATGCACCAGGCCTACTGCAACGTGTTCACGCGCCTGGGCCTGAAATTCCGCCCGGTTGAAGCGGACAACGGCTCCATCGGCGGCGCCGGCTCCCACGAGTTCCACGTACTGGCCGAGTCCGGCGAAGACGATATCGTCTTCAGCAACGGTTCCGACTACGCGGCGAACATCGAGAAAGCCGAAGCCGTGCCACGGGAAACGTCCCGCCCGGCGCCAAGCGAAGAGCTGCGCCTGGTGGACACCCCAGAGACCAAGACCATCGCGGCGCTGGTGGAAAAATTCAATCTGCCGATTGAAAAGACCATCAAGACCCTGATCGTGCGCGCCGAAGAAGAAGGCAAGCTGATCGCCCTGGTCATCCGTGGCGACCACGAGCTCAACGAAATCAAGGCTGCCCAGCAACCTGGCGTGGCCAGCCCGCTGGTCATGGCCACCGATGCCGAACTGCGCGACGCGATTGGCGCCGGTGCCGGTTCGCTCGGCCCGCTGAACCTGCCGCTGCCGATCATCATCGACCGTTCGGTCGAACTGATGAGCGACTTCGGCATTGGCGCCAACATCGACGACAAGCACTACTTCGGCGTGAACTGGGAGCGTGACCTGCCAGTTCCAACCGTGGCCGACCTGCGTAACGTTGTCGCCGGCGACCCAAGCCCGGATGGCAAGGGCACCCTGGAAATCAAACGCGGCATCGAAGTCGGGCACATCTTCCAGCTGGGCAATAAGTACAGCAAGGCGATGAAGTGCGAAGTGCTGGGCGAGAACGGCAAGCCGATCACCCTCGACATGGGCTGCTACGGCATTGGTGTTTCCCGTGTGGTGGCAGCTGCCATCGAACAGAACAACGACGAGAAAGGCATCATCTGGAGTGACGCCCTGGCCCCATTCCAGGTGGCCCTGGTACCGCTGCGCTACGAAACCGAGCAAGTACGCGAAGCCACCGACAAACTGTATGCCGAACTGACGGCCGCCGGCTTTGAAGTGCTGCTGGATGACCGCGACAAGAAAACCAGTCCCGGCATCAAGTTCGCCGACATGGAACTGATTGGCATCCCGCACCGAATCGTGGTCAGTGACCGCGGCCTGGCCGATGGCAATCTGGAATACAAGAGCCGGACCGAAGCCGAAGCCCAATCGTTGCCGGTGGCTGACGTGCTGTCTTTCCTTCAGGCGCGTATTCGTCGCTGAAAACCAGATCAAGAGAAGTCATGTTCAAGCGAAACACCAGAGCCCTGGGGGGCGCCGCCTTGTGCGGCGCCCTGCTGGTCAGCGGCTGCGCCAACCAGATGTCGCAACGCAGTGAGCACGAGGAGCGGGTCGAGCGCAAATTGCTCGACCACAGCCTGCAGATCGATGTAGGTGAACCCAAAGTGCTGGAACTGCCGCAACGCCGGGTTCGCATTCACGAGCAAAAGACCTTTGAGGTCACTGAATTCGAAGTCACCCGCCGTTACGATCGCTATACCCCCTACCAACCCTGGCGCAAACTCTACGAGATGCCCTTGGGCGCGGTCGCCCTGGTGGCTGGCGCGGGGGCCAACGTGGCGAACATCTTCGCCCTCGGCAACCTGCCGACCAGCATGACGCGTGACTGGCTGAGCTACGGCGTGGACGGCATCAACCCGTTCATGAACGTGCAATCCCACGGCCGTGCGCAACAGAACCTGGCCGGGATCGATGAAGTCCAGCGTGACAAGCGCACGGAGTATTCGAGCCTGCCCTGGAGCGAGCGCCCGGTACAGGTCACCGCCGGCAAGCAGACCCATGAGCTGACCACCGACCGCGACGGCGTGCTGCGCCTGAACCTGTTGGACAGCCCGTTTGCCGAGCAGGACCTGAACCGCGTCACGACCTTGAAGATCAGCGTGGAAGATGGCCAGGACGACGTGCACTCGGACTCCTCCCTGGCGATCAGCAACACCCTGCGCGGCAAGTTGCTGGAAGCCCATGGACTGATCTACGACGACCTCGAAGACGACGAAGTCAACCAGTGGGTGCACCGGGTCAAGCGCCTGTCGGAGTTGGGCCTTGAGGAAGAAGCCAGTGAGCTGGAACAGAGCCTGATCGAACTGACCCGCAATGATCCCGAGTTGCAGCAGGAGTTTGTGCAGGCGCTGACCAAGGATGCGGGGCGGTTGGTGGCGGACCCTGGGGCACGCTAGGACCTCAGGGCAGGTAAAGATCTAAATGTGGGAGCGGGCTTGCTCGCGAAAGCGATGTATCAGTGATGAATGTATCGACTGACACGGCGCCTTCGCGAGCAAGCCCGCTCCCACATTTGGCTCCCGGTTTTTACCAGGGAAACTGCAGCTGTTCGTTACCGCTGCTCAGATCCAGCAACCGCACCCCAATCCCCAGCAACCGCACCGGCTTGCCGCCGCGATTGAACGCCTGGGTCAACAGCTGTTGATAACTCTCCAGATCTCGCCCTGCCCCTGCCTGCTCCAGAGTGGTTTGGGTGAAGTCGTGAAACTTCACTTTGACGAACGGCTTGCCCGCGCGATAGCTGCTGTCGATGCGCGCCATGCGCCCGGCCAGGGTTTCCATCAGCTCGGGCAGTTTCGCCAGGCAACTTGAGAGATCCGGCAAGTCCACGTCGTAGGTATTTTCCACACTGATGGATTGCCGACGGCTGTCGTTCTGCACCACGCGGTCATCAATCCCACGAGCCAGGCTCCAGAGCCGCTCGCCGAAACTGCCGAATTCACGCACCAGCGCCAGCTTGTTCCACTCACGCAATTGCAGGCAGTCTGCAATCCCCAGGCGCGCCAGCTTATCGGCGGTGACCTTGCCAACGCCGTGCAACTTGTTCACCGGCAACTGGGAGACGAAGTCTTCGACCTGATCCGGGGTGATCACAAACAGGCCGTTGGGTTTTTTCCAGTCGCTGGCGATCTTGGCCAGAAACTTGTTCGGCGCAACGCCGGCGGACACTGTGATGTGCAGTTGGTTGGAGACCCGGCGACGAATGTCTTGAGCGATGCGGGTGGCACTGCCGCCAAAGTGCGGGCTGTCAGAGACGTCCAGGTAGGCTTCGTCCAGCGACAGTGGCTCGATCAGGTCGGTGTAATCGCGAAAGATCGTCTGGATTTCTTTCGACGCTTCCTTATAGGCGTCCATGCGCGGCTTGACGATGGTCAGGTCCGGGCACAGCTTCAAGGCGTGGCGCGATGACATGGCCGAACGCACCCCATAAGCCCGCGCCTCATAGTTGCAGGTGGCGATCACCCCCCTTCTGTCCGCCGAGCCGCCGACCGCGAGGGGCTTTTGTGCCAGGCTCGGATCGTCGCGCATCTCGATGGCGGCGTAGAAGCAATCACAGTCGACGTGGATGATTTTGCGCTGCGTCATATAAACAGAGGGTGTAATCCAACGGGCGGCCAGTATCGCATTCACCCCTGTATATAGCACCAGTAGTTTGAATCTTCCGCTTCAGCGGTAGGAAATTTCACTGATGAATTTATTTTCTCAATCGAAATTCGCCTGCCAATAGAGCTGAAACCCTCGGCCACACTGGCCTCGCGCCCTTCCAAGGCTTGCCTTGGAGAGCTAACCGATTGAACCACAAGCGCTTTTCTTCGATTCACAGGTTGACACACTCGCGTTCCTCTGTAGAATGCCGACACACAGACGCGGGATGGAGCAGTCTGGTAGCTCGTCGGGCTCATAACCCGAAGGTCGTCGGTTCAAATCCGGCTCCCGCAACCAAACATCAAAAAAGGCTACTCGAAAGAGTGGCCTTTTTTGTGCGTGCTTGTTTTGCATGTGTACGCAAATTGTAAGACAGAAAAATCTTTGTCCGTCGCGTACTTACCGCACGTGGTCGGGGTGAAAGACGCTAATTCACACTAATTTGACCCATCGACCCATTAACGGTTGACACCTCGGCGTTGGGCTGTAGAATGCCGCCCACAGACGCGGGATGGAGCAGTCTGGTAGCTCGTCGGGCTCATAACCCGAAGGTCGTCGGTTCAAATCCGGCTCCCGCAACCAAACATCAAAAAAGGCTACTCGAAAGAGTGGCCTTTTTTGTATCTGACGAAAAAGTTCTTCTGAAACAATGGCATGGCATCTTTCATGAAACCGTACACGGTTTGTAGAGTCCATCTCATTGCAAGCTATGCTGAATGCTCAAGCATTACCCTCTACGACCAATGGCCGCAGTCGCCGCACCCGGCGATACGCGTTAATATTTGTAATTATTTTGTCCATAGGGATTGGTAACTTGGCTGGATACCTCCATCCTGTCGCGCACAATCCACGAGGTGATTGATGCGCGCCAACTCGTCTGAACCACAAGACACCGTCACAGCGACACAACCGATCACACCCACCCGCTTGCGTTGGCTGGATCTGTTGAGCAAATACCGTCAGCCGATCGGGCTGGCCGTTACCCTGTTGCTGTTCGCAATCGCCCTGATCGCCTGCCGACACTTACTGCTGGAACTGGACCTGTATGCGCTCCACGACTCGATCCTGGAAGTGCCCAGACCCGCCCTGCTGGGTGCGTTCGCGGCGGCCATCGCCGGTTTCATCATTCTGCTGGGTTATGAATTCTCCGGCGCACGCTATGCCGGGGTAAAACTGCCGGCCAAGACCCTGGCGCTGGGTGGCTTCACTGCCTTTGCCATCGGCAACGCCATTGGCTTGTCGATGCTCTCCGGCGGGTCTGTGCGTTACCGTTTATATGCACGCCACGGTATCGGAGCTTCGGAAGTGGCGCACATGACCGTGTTCGCCAGCCTGGCCCTTGGTACGGCGCTGCCGCCACTGGCAGCACTGGCCACACTGAGTAACCTGCCGGCGGCATCGACCTACCTGCACCTGTCGCAAGGCGTGCTCGGTGGTATTGCCGGTGCAGTGCTGCTGCTGTCCGCCGCGCTGTGCATCGGCATTTATCGCCGTCGCCTGCCAGAGCAACCTTATCCAGACAACCTGCTGGTCAAGGCGGGGCGTCGTACCCTGCGCCTGCCGGGCCGGCGCCTGACGTTCCTGCAACTGATCATCACCGCGCTGGACGTAGCCGCTGCCGCCACCGTCCTTTATATGCTGCTGCCGGAAGCGCCGCCGTTCGGCCCCTTCCTGCTGGTGTACCTGCTGGCCCTGGCCGCCGGCGTACTCAGCCATGTGCCAGGCGGTGTTGGCGTGTTCGAAGCGATTCTGCTCGCGGCATTTGCCGACAAGCTTGGCGCCGCGCCATTGGCTGCCGCCCTGCTGCTATACCGCATGATTTATGTGGTGCTGCCGCTGCTGATCGCCTGCGTGTTCCTGCTGGTCAACGAGGCCCAGCGCCTGTTCCAGACGCAGCAAAGCCTGCGGGTTGCCTCTGGCCTGGCCGCGCCGGTGTTGGCCGTGCTGGTTTTTTTGTCCGGCGTGGTCCTGCTGTTTTCCGGCGCAACGCCGGAAATCGACTCACGCCTGGAAAACATCGGCTTCCTGATTCCCCACCGCCTGATTGACGCCTCGCACTTCGGTGCCAGCTTGATCGGCGTGCTGTGCCTGTTGCTCGCCCAGGGCTTGCGTCGGCGTTTGTCGGCCGCCTGGATGCTGACCATGGTGTTGCTGCTCACCGGCGCCCTGCTCTCACTGCTTAAAGGCTTCGACTGGGAAGAAGCCAGCCTGATGATCATGACCGCCGTGCTGCTGGCGATCTTCCGGCGCTCGTTCTACCGCGCCAGCCGCCTGACCGAGCTGCCATTTTCGCCGCTGTACCTGGTGGCCAGCGTCTGTGTGTTGGGCGCCTCGATCTGGCTGCTGCTGTTTGCCTATCAAGACGTGCCGTACAGCCACCAGCTGTGGTGGCAGTTCACCCTGGACGCCAACGCCCCACGCGGCCTGCGCTCGCTGCTGGGTGCAGCGGTGCTGTTGGTGATCGTCTCGCTGACCTGGCTGCTGCGCACCGCACGCCCGGTGATTCATCTGCCAACCCCGGACGAACTGGAACGCGCCACCAAGATCCTGATGGCCTCCTCACAGCCCGACGGAGGCCTGGCGCTGACCGGCGACAAGGCGCTGCTGTTCCACCCCAACGATGAAGCCTTCCTGATGTACGCCCGCCGCGGGCGCAGCCTGGTGGCCTTGTATGACCCGATCGGCCCGACCCAGCCGCGAGCCGAGATGATCTGGCAGTTCCGTGACCTGTGCGACATCCATCACGCGCGCCCGGTGTTTTACCAGGTACGCGCCGAGAACCTGCCGTACTACATGGACATCGGCCTGACCGCGATCAAGCTGGGCGAAGAAGCCCGCGTCGACCTGAAACGCTTTGACCTGGAAGCCAAGGGCAAAGAGATGAAGGACCTGCGCTACACCTGGAACCGTGGCACCCGGGACGGCCTGTCCCTGGAGATCTTCGAACCGGGCCAGGCGCCGATGGAAGAACTCAAAGTCATCTCCGATGCCTGGCTGACCGGCAAGAACGTGCGGGAAAAGGGCTTTTCCCTGGGCCGTTTCAGCGACGACTACCTCAAGCACTTTCGTATTGCGATTATTCGCTTCGAAGGGCGCCCGGTGGCCTTCGCCAACCTGCTCGAGACTTACAACCATGACCTGGCCAGTCTCGACCTGATGCGTGCGCACCCGGACGCGCCGAAGCTGACCATGGAATTCATGATGGTTGGCCTGATTCAACATTATAAGAACCACGACTACGCCCGATTCAGCCTGGGCATGGTGCCGTTGTCGGGCCTGCAACCACGCCGTGGCGCACCGCTGACCCAACGCCTGGGCTCGATGGTGTTCCGACGTGGCGAGCAACTGTATAACTTCCAAGGTTTGCGCCGCTTTAAAGACAAGTTCCAGCCTGACTGGGAACCCCGTTATATGGCCGTGCCCGCAGGACTTGATCCGCTGGTGGCACTGGCCGATACCGCCGCCCTGATTGCGGGCGGCTTGACTGGATTGGTGAAACGCTGATGATTCGACGCTCCTGGCGGTATGTATTGGCCTTTGTAGTGCTGCTCGCGCTGATCGCGGCGGGTGGCTTCTGGTACTGGAACCGCCCTGCCCCGCAACCGACCCTGGAACAACTGCCCCAGGCCGACGGTTCGGTGATGACCCGCGTGACGCCTAACGGCTCGGCAAAAGCCCGTGTGGCCGTGGCCGTGATGGCCGATGAAACCCTGACCGATAGCCAACTGATTGCCCTGAGCCAGGGCGGCTCCGCGCAAATCGTTCAAGTGATCCTGCCAAAGGATGACTGCAAGCTGCAGGAACAAGCGCTGCAAAGCGCCCTGGCCCAGCTCAAAGGCCCGGCGACGCTGGTCAGCGGCATCGGCCCTGGCGCAGCACTCGCCTGGCGCTGGCTGGCCACACAGAACGACGACAAGGCCAATGCTATCTCCGTCGGCTTCGCCCTGGTGCAGGAAGGCTGCAAGGACCCGCTGCCCAAGACCTCTGCCCATGGCAATTGGCTGGTGGCGTGGAACGACAACCCTGACGATGAAAGTGCCAGTTTCGTACGCGATACCCCGCGCGCGACGACCAGCATCAGCGACTACGACATCCACTACCCGCAAGTGCTGAACAACGAACTGCGCAAGCAACTGGTGGGTTCGGACAATGGCGGCCTGGCGATTCCCGTGGTGGAAGTACCGGCCGGTCAAGCCAAGGACACCGTTACCCTGTTCCTCTCCGGTGATGGCGGCTGGCGTGACCTGGACCGTGACGTCGCCGGTGAAATGGCCAAGATCGGTTACCCGGTCGTGGGCATCGACACCCTGCGCTACTACTGGCAGCACAAAACGCCCGAGCAAAGCGCCAAGGACCTCACCGAATTGATGCAGCACTACCGGCAGAAATGGGGCACCAAGCGCTTCGTGCTGACCGGTTATTCATTCGGCGCCGACGTACTGCCGGCGATCTACAACCGCATGCCGGAAAACGAACAGCAGCGCGTCGACGCAATCATCCTGCTGGCGTTCGCACGTACCGGCAGCTTTGAGATCGAAGTGGAAGGTTGGTTGGGCAACGCCGGCAAAGAAGCCGCGACGGGCCCGGAAATGGCCAAGCTGCCGGCTGACAAAGTGGTGTGCATCTACGGCGCCGAAGAAGTCGACGAGAGTGGCTGCACCGACAAGACCGCTGTTGGCGAAGCCGTGAAGCTGCCAGGCGGGCATCACTTTGACGAGAACTACCCAGCGCTGGCACAGCGCCTGGTGGATATCATCGTGAAGCATCAGGCCAAGGACAAAGCCGAGTAACTCCAGGTATTACATGGCTTAAAATGTGGGAGGGGGGCAAGCCCCCTCCCACATTTGTTTTTGCAGTGTTGTTTAGATTCAGCGCGGTTCGATGTGCGCAATCATCAACTGCACAGTTTCATTCCCACGAAACTCGTTCACGTCCAGCTTGTAGGCCAACTCGACCCAACGCACCGTCGGATTAGGCCAGACCTCACGGTCCACACCAAATGCAATGCCGTCCAGCTTCACCGACCCGCATTCGCTCTTGAGCACCACTTTGAGGTGCCGCTCACCGACCACGCGCTGCTCGACCAACTGAAACACACCGTGAAACAACGGCTCGGGAAAGTGCTGCCCCCACGGCCCGGCATGCCGCAATGCGCGCGCCAGTTCCAGGTGAAACTCTTCCACCGCCAGGGTGCCGTCCGACAGCAGCCGGCCCGTCAGGTCTTCTTCCCGCAGTTGGCGACGGACTTCAGCGTCAAAGGCTTCGGCAAACAGGGGGAAATTCGCCTCGGGCAAGGTCAAACCGGCCGCCATCGCGTGGCCGCCGTATTTGGTGATCAGGTTGGGATGCTGGCTGGCGACGACCGCCAGCGCATCACGGATGTGAAAACCCTGCACAGAGCGCCCTGAGCCCTTGAGCAGGCCGTCACCGGCATCGGCGAAGGCGATGGTCGGGCGGAAATACCGCTCCTTCATTCGCGACGCCAGAATACCGATCACGCCTTGGTGCCATTCCGGGTCGAACAGGCACAAACCGTAGGGCATCGATTCCACGGGCAAGTCCTTGAGCTGGGCGAGCGCTTCGCGCTGCATGCCCTGTTCGATGGATTTGCGGTCCTGGTTCATACCGTCCAGCTGCGCCGCCATTTCCCGCGCGGCGGCGAAGTCGGTGGTGAGCAGGCATTCGATGCCCAGGCTCATATCGTCCAGGCGCCCGGCGGCGTTCAAGCGCGGCCCGAGGATAAAACCAAGGTCGGTGGAGGTGATGCGCGCATGGTCGCGCTTGGCGACTTCAAGAATCGCCTTGATGCCCGGCCGCGCACGACCGGCGCGAATACGCTCCAGGCCCTGATGCACCAGGATGCGGTTGTTGGCGTCCAGCGGCACCACGTCGGCGACACTGCCCAGGGCCACCAGGTCGAGCAACTCGCCGATGTTCGGCTGAGGCGTGTTGGCGTACCAACCCAGGCTGCGCAGTCGCGCGCGCAAGGCCATCAGCACATAAAAGATCACGCCTACGCCGGCCAGCGCCTTGCTGGGAAATTCACAACCGGGCTGGTTCGGATTGACGATGGCATCTGCCGCCGGCAGCTCATCACCCGGCAAGTGGTGGTCGGTGACCAACACCTTCAACCCCGCCGCCTTGGCCGCCGCGACGCCTTCGACACTGGAAATGCCGTTGTCCACGGTGATCAGCAACTGCGGCTCGCGCTGCAGCGCCACCGCAACGATTTCCGGAGTCAGGCCATAGCCGTACTCGAAGCGGTTGGGCACCAGGTAGTCGACATGGGCCGCGCCGAGCAAACGCAGGCCCAGGGTGCCCACCGTGCTGGCAGTGGCGCCATCGGCGTCGAAGTCACCGACGATGAGGATGCGCTGGCGCTGCTCCAAGGCCGTCACCAGCAGGTCCACCGCCGCGTCGATGCCCTTGAGCTGCTGGTAGGGAATCAACCGCGCCAGGCTCTTGTCCAGCTCAGCTTCGGACTGCACCCCGCGTGCGGCGTAAAGACGGGTCAACAGCGGTGGCAATTCACCGAGAAACGGCAGGACAGCGGGCAACGGGCGAGGATCGATACGCATGGGGCGACGGAAGCTTCTCTTCTAGTACAACGGTTAAACAACAATGCTGAAAGCAACATGGATCAACTGTAGGAACCGGCTTTTGTGGGAGCGGGCTTGCTCGCGAATGCATCACCTCGGTATAGCTGAAAGACCGAGGTGTCTGCATCGCAGGCAAGCCAGCTCCCACAATTTCAACCGCGCTCGCCAACCAGCCATTGCAGTTGCACTTCGTGCTGGCCGCGATCGTCGGTCACAAAAATCGTGCCTTCACTGATCATCACGTCCCACTTGATCACGCGCGGCATGTCCTTGGCCAGGGTCTCGAGGACTTCCTGCGGCACGGCAGCGATGTGCACGTTCTTCAGGTTGTTGGCCACCGGCACCACTTTGCCTTCCCACACGCGCAAGCTGCCATAGGCCAGCAAACTGGTGCGCTCGGTACGGCGTGAACACCAGGTCAGGCGGTCGGCGTCAGGCTGGCCGACTTCGATCCAGTGCAGAACCCGATCATCCAGGCTTTTTTCCCACAGGGCTGGTTCGTCTACATCTGACAGGCCACGACCGAACGCCAGTTGCTCGTTGTACCAGAGGGCGTAGGCCAGCAGGCGCACGGTCATGCGCTCTTCGGTTTCCGATGGATGGCGGGCGATGGTCTGTTTGACGCTCTCATACACCGAGCGATCAAGGTCGGTGAGGTTGAGTTCGAATTTGTAGGTCGTGGACGGCTGGGCCATGAACGGGCTTCTAGAGACAGGGAAAGGCGGCCAGTCTAACCGATGGCGAGGTCAATCAACGAATACGGCGTTGCATCATCCTTATCCCTGGGCCGCTCGCCTATGTTAAAAGGCATCACACCACCGCCCCACGCTGCTAAGGATCCTCATGTCGTTTAATGCCAAACCGCTTGCCGGCCTGAAAGTCATCGAACTGGGCACCCTGATCGCCGGACCGTTTGCGTCACGTATCTGTGCCGAATTCGGGGCCGAGGTGATCAAGGTCGAATCCCCTGATGGCGGCGACCCACTGCGTAAATGGCGCAAGCTGTATGAGGGCACGTCGCTGTGGTGGTTTGTGCAGGCGCGCAACAAGAAGTCGCTGACGCTGAACCTCAAGCACCCGGATGGCCTGGCGATTCTCAAACAATTGCTGGCAGACGCCGACATCCTGATCGAAAACTTTCGCCCCGGGGTACTGGAAAAACTCGGTTTGAGCTGGGAAACCCTGCATGCCCTGAACCCGAAGCTGGTGATGGTACGGCTTTCAGGTTTTGGCCAGACCGGGCCAATGAAGGACCAGCCAGGGTTCGGCGCGGTGGGCGAATCCATGGGCGGTTTGCGCTATATCACCGGTTTCGAAGATCGCCCACCGGTACGCACCGGGATTTCCATCGGCGATTCGATAGCGGCCTTATGGGCGGTGATTGGTGCGCTGATGGCGCTGCGTCATCGCGAAGTCAACGGCGGGCTTGGCCAGGTGGTGGACGTGGCGCTGTATGAAGCTATCTTCGCGATGATGGAGAGCATGATCCCGGAGTTTGATGTGTTCGGGTTTATCCGCGAACGCACCGGCAACATCATGCCCGGCATCACGCCGTCTTCGATCCATACCAGCGCCGACGGCAAGCATGTGCAGATTGGGGCCAATGGCGATGCGATCTTCAAGCGCTTCATGTCGGCGATTGGGCGTGAGGACCTGGCCAACGATCCGACCTTGGCGAGCAATGATGGACGCGACAGCCGCCGTGACGAGCTGTATGGCGTGATCGACCGCTGGGTCAATTCGCTGCCTCTGGACCGAGTGGTCGAGCAGCTCAACCAGGCCGAGGTGCCCGCCAGCCGCATCTACAGCGCCGAAGACATGCTTGGCGACCCGCAGTTTCTGGCGCGGGAAATGTTCCTCAAGGCTCAGTTGCCGGGCGGCAAGGAGTTCAAAATGCCGGGGATCGTGCCCAAGCTGTCGGACACGCCCGGCAGTTGTGAATGGGTCGGGCCGCAGTTGGGCGAGCACAATAGCGAGGTGCTTAACCAATTGGGCTACGACACGGCGGCCATCGCCCGCTTGCGCGAGGGCGGCGCGATCTGATGGCTGGCCCGTGTAGACGCTGGTCCATTCCCCTGTGCTTTGTCGGCGCGATGTTCGGCGTATGGCCGCTCGCCGCGCGTGCCGAGGACAAGATAATCTGGTTG
Organism: Pseudomonas sp. HT11; assembly: GCF_044875395.1. Lineage (NCBI taxonomy): Bacteria > Pseudomonadati > Pseudomonadota > Gammaproteobacteria > Pseudomonadales > Pseudomonadaceae > Pseudomonas > Pseudomonas sp. HT11. The sequence goes on from NZ_CP173217.1 coordinate 5,116,137, forward strand.
CTGCGCGACCTGCCGCCGCTGATCATCTTCGAGGGCCCACAGAAAGGCCAAGGGGCATTGGATCAATTGCTGCCAGTGCTCAGCGAGCGTCTGCCGCAATACCGACACACCGTGATGCACGTCAATCGCGCCCGCGGCATCCAGATGCTGCGCGCTGACTCCCTGACCTGCGATCCGTTACTGCTGTGGACGCCGGAACGCGCGAAGTACATTGTGTTTTCCGCCCAGGCGTTTGCGGTGGCGAGCAACGGCGTAGCCATTCGACGAAGCCAGCAGGCGGCAATGGCGCCCTTTATCGTCAATGAACAATTTGACCTGCAAGCCTTCCTCGACGCCCACAAAGCACGCATCGGCGCCACGGCCGAACGCAGTTACGGCCCCGTCATCGATGAACAGCTAAAAGGCGCCGATCCGCACATTCTGGCGCTGCATTACGGCAATGACGCCCTTGGCAGCCTGCTGCAAATGCAACGTCTTGGGCGGCTGGAGGCGGTGCTGGGCTACTGGCCGGAAATCCGCTATCACGCCACGCAACAGGGCATCGCCGCACGAGACCTGGTGTTTTATCCCATCAAGGGCTCAGCGCCTTATCAGCGTACGCATATCGGTTGCTCGGACACGCCTCAAGGCCGCCAGGCCATGGCACGTATCGACCAGGTATTACGCGACATCCCACAGGCGCAGCTACAGCAGTCCTACACGTCGTGGTTGGACCCGGTCACGCGTGAACAGTACTTGCGTGACAACCCTGATTTTTTCCAGGACTCACCAACCCCCTGAGGCATCACAGGGCAAATCGCAGGCAAAAAGAAACCCCGAAGAGTGGGGAGACACTTCGGGGTTAAACGTGGCCTACAAAGACCAGTACAACAAGCCACAAACACCGGAGCACAATGTTTGCTCTTGCTGTTACAAAATCTGACCGGCCATGCTGTAGGAAGTTTCCCTAGTTAAACAATTCTTCATGCAAGGGCGCCATTGCGGGTCTGGGCAGCGCTGCGCAAGGCCGCGATGACGGACGGTTCCAGACGCCCTTCGGCGATTTTCAGGTCGCGCAGCAGGCAATCCACCACATCCACCAGCACGCGTTTATCGGTCAATTGCGCGCGGTCGACTTCACGCTCCACAACGATGGCGCCGGCCGGGTTCTTCACGGTCACCAGGCACTCGTCTTGCACACCAGCGGTGGTCAATGTCACCTGATAAGGGCTCAGTGCTTCTTCGAGCAATAGGCTGATACTTTCCATCTCGATCACCACTCAATAGTTCGGGAACAATCGTTTCAACGGGAGCTGCATCTATCCTAAGTGACTGGTTATGACGTAGGAAAGTTCGCTTTATCGTCTTTATGGGGTCGTCAGGGAGTGACGTGAACCAGCATGCGCTTGCAACATGACAGGCAAAAAACGGCCGCACATAACTGCTTACGCAATGGTTGACCGTTTTGAGGTTCCCGAAACAAAAAACGCCGCTGCCCCAACGAAGGGAAAGCGGCGTTCGTGTCTACGCGGCTCGCCTTACAACGGCTTGCCACGGTTCCCGTGCTGGCTGACAAACGCCTGCACCGTCTTCAAGTCATTGGCCAGCACCGTGCAACGCTCTTCGCGTTCGAACAGGTCAGCCAAGTGCTCCGGCAATTCCAGCGCCTTGCCTACGCCCGCCTTCTCCACCGCTTCCGGGAACTTGACCGGGTGAGCCGTACCCAGAATGACCATCGGAATATCCAGGCTGCGACGGCATTCGCGCGCAGCCTTCACACCGATAGCGGTGTGCGGGTCCAGCAGCTCGCCGGTCTGGGCGTAGACCTCAGCGATGGTTTCGCAGGTCTGTGCGTCGTCCACCGCCAGGGAGTCGAACAGCTTGCGCGTTTCGGTCCAGCGCTCTTGGTCAACGCTGAAACCGCCACCGCTCTTGAAGCTGCTCATCAGCTCGGCCAGGGCGGCGCCATTGCGACCGTGCATGTCGAAGAGCAGGCGTTCGAAGTTCGACGACACCATGATGTCCATCGACGGCGACAGCGTGGCGTGCAGGGTTTCCTTGACGTACTGGTTGCCGCTCATGAAGCGGTGCAGGATGTCGTTGCGGTTGGTGGCGACGATCAGTTGGTTGATCGGCAGGCCCATGTTGCGCGCCAGGTAACCGGCGAAAATGTCGCCGAAGTTGCCGGTCGGCACCGAGAACGACACCGAACGCGCCGGGCCGCCCAACTGCAGGGCTGCGTGGAAGTAGTAGACGATCTGGGCCATGATCCGCGCCCAGTTGATCGAGTTCACGGCGACCAGGCGCGTGCCCTTGAGGAAGCTCTGGTCGGCGAAGCTGTTCTTGACCATTTCCTGGCAGTCATCGAAGTTGCCTTCGATGGCGATGTTGTGGATGTTCTCACCAAAAATGGTGGTCATCTGGCGACGCTGCACTTCCGACACGCGCTTGTGCGGGTGCAGGATGAAGATGTCGACGTTTTCACAGTGCTTGCAACCTTCAATGGCCGCCGAACCGGTATCACCGGAGGTCGCGCCAATGATCACCACGCGCTCGCCGCGTTTTTCCAACACGTAATCGAGCAGGCGACCGAGCAGCTGCAGGGCGAAGTCCTTGAACGCCAGGGTCGGGCCGTGGAACAGCTCAAGTACCCATTCGTTGCCATTGAGCTGACGCAATGGCGCGATGGCGCTGTGGGAAAACACGCCGTAGGTCTCTTCGAGGATCTTCTTGAAGTCCGCATCCGGAATGCTGCCGGTGACAAACGGGCGCATCACACGGAAGGCCAGCTCGTGGTACGGCAGGCCGGCCCACGAGGCGATTTCTTCCTGGGTGAAGCGTGGCAGGTTTTCCGGCACATACAGGCCGCCGTCCGTGGCAAGGCCTGCCAGCAAAACGTCTTCGAAATTCAGGGCCGGTGCCTGGCCGCGGGTGCTGATGTAACGCATAGGGGCAAACCTTCGGTTTGGGCTTCAAGCTTCAAGTAACAAGCTGCAAGTAACAGTGGATCTGCTTTTACTTGCAGCTTGCAGCTTGGCGCTTGCAGCTGAATTAATTTAGATGTTCGACGCGAATACGAACGACCGGCCCAACCACGCCCTGAAGAGCTTCGAGCGCCCGGATGGCATCGTTCATGTGCTGCTCGAGCACGCGGTGGGTCAGCAGGATCATCGGCACCTGGCCGTTTTGTTCCTCGACTTCCTTCTGCATGATCGACTCGATGTTGATGCCGCGCTCCGACAGGATGCTCGCCACCTGGGCCAACACGCCCGGATGATCCTGGGCCTGGATACGCAGGTAGTAGGCGCTTTCGCAGGCTTCGATCGGCAGGATCGGGTGGGCCGACAGCGAATCCGGCTGGAACGCCAGGTGCGGCACGCGATTCTCCGGGTCGCTGGTCATGGCGCGAACCACGTCAACCAGGTCGGCGATCACCGACGAAGCGGTCGGCTCCATGCCAGCGCCGGCGCCGTAGAACAGGGTCGAACCTGCCGCGTCACCGTTGACCATTACCGCGTTCATCACGCCGTTGACGTTGGCGATCAGGCGATCGGCCGGGATCAGCGTCGGGTGTACACGCAGCTCGATACCGGCCGGGGTGCTGCGCGCTACGCCCAAGTGCTTGATGCGGTAGCCCAAGGCTTCGGCGTAATTCACGTCGGCGGTGGTCAGCTTGGTGATGCCTTCGGTGTAAGCCTTGTCGAACTGCAGCGGGACGCCAAACGCGATGGACGCCAGGATGGTCAGCTTGTGCGCGGCGTCGATGCCTTCAACGTCGAAAGTCGGGTCGGCTTCGGCGTAACCCAGGGCTTGGGCTTCGGCCAGCACGTCTTCGAAGGTACGGCCCTTCTCGCGCATTTCGGTGAGGATGAAGTTACCGGTGCCGTTGATGATCCCGGCCACCCAGTTGATGCGGTTGGCGGACAGGCCTTCACGGATCGCCTTGATCACCGGGATGCCACCGGCCACGGCGGCTTCGAACGCCACGATCACGCCCTTTTCGCGCGCCTTGGCGAAGATCTCGTTGCCATGCACGGCAATCAGCGCCTTGTTGGCGGTGACCACGTGTTTACCGTTCTCAATGGCCAGCAGCACCAGATCACGGGCCACGGTGTAGCCGCCAACCAGCTCGATGACAATATCGATTTCAGGGTTGGTTGCCACGGCGAAGACATCGTTGGTAATCGCAATACCGGTCGTTTGGAACTGAGGCTTTGGCGTACGCGTGGCAATTTGTGCCACTTCAATCCCACGCCCTGCACGGCGGGAAATTTCTTCAGCATTACGCTGAAGTACGTTGAAGGTGCCGCCACCGACGGTCCCTAACCCACAGATGCCTACTTTGACCGGTTTCACTGAAGAACTCCCCATGAAACGGCCGACTCAAGGTCGGCCGTGAAAAACAGCCGCACAACTGCGGCTCTCAATTAATGCCCCGCCGACTGTTCGGCGGAGCATGATCGCCAAAGGCTCGACGATTACTGCTTACTCGCACCCAGTGCCAGTTTGGCAACTTGTGGCGCCGGCTGGTAGCCCGGAATGACTTGGCCGTCAGCCAAAACGATGGCCGGTGTACCGTTCACGCCAATCGACTGACCCAAGGCAAACTGCTTGGAAACCGGGTTGGCGCATTTGGCCGCCTTGATTTCCTTGCCATCGACCATTTTGTCCATCGCGGCTTTCTTGTCGGCCGAGCACCATACCGCCTGCAACTGCTCGTCACCCGGCGAGCCCAGGCCCTGGCGCGGGAACGCTACGTAGCGCACTTCCACACCGAGCTTGTTCAGCGCAGGCACTTCGGCGTGCAGCTTGTGGCAGTACGGGCAGGTGGTGTCGGTGAACACGGTGATGTGGGTCTTGGTCTCGCCGATGGCCGGGTACACCACGGTTTCAGCCACTGGAATGCCGTTGATCAGCTTGGACACGCCCAGGCGCTCGGCTTTCTCGGTCAGGTTGACCGGCTTGCCATCTTTCAACTGGAACAGGTAGCCCTGAACGATGTACTGGCCATCGGCACTGGCGTACAGCACGCGGCTGCCCTTGAGCTTGACTTCATACAGGCCGGCCATCGGGCTGGCACTGATGCTTTCGATCGGCGTGTCGAGCTGCAGGTTGGCCAGGCTCTTGCGAATCGTTTGCTCGGCGGCGTCGTCGGCGACAACAAAAGTGGAAACCAACGCAATCGCTGCGGCGGCAATAATCTGGGTCAAGCGCATGGGAACTCCTGAAGGCAGATGCAGGGACGGGTGTGGAACACCGATCTGAAAATACGGGGTCATACACACAAGGCAAACAAAAGTCTGACCGTCCCCTTTGCTAACCGGCAAAGCCTACCACAGTTGGGCCGGAGGGCAGACTGCGGTGGGTAAATTGGGCCGTTTCGGATGCAATTTCATCCGCGCGGGTGGTGCTTGGCGTGCATATCCTGCAAGCGTGCCCGCGCAACATGCGTGTAGATCTGGGTTGTGGATAAGTCACTGTGCCCCAGCAGCATTTGCACCACACGCAGGTCCGCACCGTGGTTGAGCAAGTGGGTGGCGAACGCATGGCGCAACGTGTGCGGCGAAAGCGCCTTGCCGATCCCGGCCACCTTGGCCTGATGCTTGATACGGTGCCAGAAGGTCTGGCGGGTCATCTGCTCGCCGCGCAGGCTGGGAAACAGCACATCGCTGGGCCGCCCACCGAGCAACTCGATGCGGGCATCACGCATGTAGCGCTCGACCCACACGATTGCCTCCTCACCCATCGGCACCAGGCGTTCCTTGCTGCCCTTGCCCATCACCCGCAGCACGCCCTGGCGCAAGTTGACTTGCTCAAGGGTCAGACTGATCAGCTCGGTCACGCGCAGGCCGCAGGCGTAGAGCACTTCGAGCATGGCGCGGTCGCGCTGGCCGATGGCTTCGCTGAGGTCGGGCGCGGCGAGCAAGGCATCCACGTCGGCTTCCGACAGGGATTTGGGCAATGGCCGGCCCAGTTGCGGCATGTCGATTTGCAGCGTCGGGTCGGCGGCGATGAGCTTTTCCCGCAGCAGGTAGCGATAAAAGCCACGCACGCCAGAGAGAAAACGCGCAGTGGAACGCGGCTTGTAGTTCTGCTCAAGGCGCCAGGCCAGGTGATCGAGGATCAGCTCGCGACCGGCATTGATCAGTTCGAGGTTTTTTTCCTGCAGCCAGCCATTGAACAGGGCGAGGTCACTGCGATAGGCCTGGCGGGTGTTGTCCGACAGGCCTTTTTCCAGCCACAAGGCGTCGAGAAAGCGGTCGATCAGAGGATGGTCAATGGCGGGCATAGGGGCTCAGGCTGATTACTGGAGTGTCTGGTAGATCCTATCGCAGGCAAGCCAGCTCCCACATGGGTTTTGTGTTTTGCCTGATAGCATCATCAACATCGATCGAATGTGGGAGCTGGCTTGCCTGCGATGGCCGCGACTCGGTTCAGGATCAGTCAACAAACCCTGGCAGCACCGGCACCGGGCGCTTGTCGGCATCGATCGCGACAAAGCTGAACACGCCTTGGATCGCCTTTTCGCGACCGTCGGCACTCATGCTCTCGACGAACACTTCGACTTCAACCTTGAGACTGGTGTTGCCCACCTTGATGACGCGGCCGATCAGCTCGACGATAGAACCGGCCGGAATCGCGTGATTGAAATCAATGCGGTCGGTGGAGACCGTCACCAGCGGCAAGCGGCAAAAACGCGTGGCGGTAATGAACGACACTTCGTCCATCCAGGCCAAGGCAGTGCCGCCGAACAGGGTGTTGTGGTGGTTGGTAGTCGGCGGAAATACGGCCTTGGTCACGTGGGTCACGGACAGGTCGGTGCGACGCTGGATTTCTTCGAGGCGGGTGGTCATGGGCAAGTACCGGCAAGGGACAAATTTCAGGCACAAAAAAGCAGCCCGTAGGCTGCTTTTTTCTGCATCGGAAGCTGGACTTAAGCCAGTTTTTCCTTGATGCGAGCTGCTTTACCGGACAGGTCACGCAGGTAGTACAGCTTGGCTTTACGTACGTCACCGCGACGCTTAACGGCCATGCTGTCGATTTGCGGGCTGTAGGTCTGGAAAGTACGCTCTACGCCAACACCGTTGGAGATTTTACGAACAGTGAAAGCACTGTTCACACCACGGTTACGCTTGGCGATTACCACGCCTTCGAACGCTTGCAGACGCGAACGGTCGCCTTCCTTCACTTTCACCTGAACGACAATAGTGTCGCCTGGGGCAAAGGTAGGGATCTCTTTGGTCATCTGCTCTGCTTCGAGTGCAAGGATGATTTTGTTAGTCATGCTGTGCTCCTAAGGTAAGTCAATGGACCTACCATCGATACGTTGTTAACTATCGTCCCGCGCGAGGATGTATTCCTCGAGCAGCTTCTTCTCTTCTCCAGAAAGCGAGCGGCTTTCCAGAAGATCGGCGCGTCGTTCATAGGTCCGACCAAGGGACTGCTGTAAACGCCAACGCCGGATGTGTGCGTGATTGCCACTTAGCAATACGTCGGGAACACGCTGATCCGCATACACCTCCGGTCGGGTGTAGTGCGGGCAATCCAGCAAACCATCCGTGAAGGAATCTTCCTCCGCGGAGTCCGCATGCCCTAAAGCTCCAGGCAGCAGTCGTGTAACCGCATCTATCAGGACCATCGCCGGCAGCTCGCCGCCAGACAGGACATAGTCCCCAATCGACCACTCTTCATCGACATGAGCTTCAATAAACCGCTCGTCAATGCCTTCATAGCGACCGGCAATCAGGATCAGTGCTTCCTCATTCGCCAGTTCGCGTACCGCAGCCTGTTTCAGCTGACGGCCTTGAGGGGACAGGTAAATTACCTTCGCCTTCTCCCCGGCGGCGGCCTTGGCCTCAACCAACGCGTCTTCCAGGGGCTTGATCTTCATCACCATGCCCGGACCACCGCCAAATGGGCGATCATCCACAGTGTGATGTCGATCTGTCGTGTAGTCTCGCGGGTTCCAACAGGTGAGCTGCAACAGCCCCTGTTTCACCGCCCGACTGGTGATGCCGTACTCGCTGATGGCGCAGAACATCTCGGGAAACAAACTGATCACTTCAATGCGCAAATTAGCCACGCTTAGAAGTCCGCGTCCCATTCCACCTTCATCTCGCCCGCTGCCAGGTCGACGGCCAACACGCATTGCTCGGTATACGGCAACAGGCGTTCGCGATCATCCAGGCTGCCAGCGCAAGGCTTGACCACCATCACATCATTGGCGCCGGTTTCCAGAAGATGATCGATTTTCCCGAGCAATTGCCCGAGTTGATCAATAACCTTCAGACCTTCCAGCTGGTACCAGTAGTACTCGCCGTCGGTCAATTCAGGGAACAGGTTGCGCGGCACGCAGATCTCATAACCGGCCAGAAGACGCGCTTCTTCACGATCATCAAGACCCTTGAGCTTTGCGACCAGGAACTTATCGCTCCCGCGTCCACTGACCAGCTCGACCTGTTTCACACTCCCTTCGCGCTTGAGCGTCCAGGTTTTGTACTGCAACAGGTTTTCAGTCGGATCAGTAAAGGAATACACCTTCACTTCGCCGCGAACGCCATGAACAGAGTAAATCTTGCCGATAACGATCAAATCATCAGCAACAGCTGGCGTCGCGTTCATATTGCTCAGGCTGCGGCCTTAGCCGAGTCCTTCAACAGTTTTGCAACGCGCTCGGATGGCTGTGCACCCACGCTCAGCCAGTAGGCTACGCGCTCTTGGTTCACGGACAGACGAACTTCTTGACCACGAGCAACAGGGTTGAAGAAACCAACCTGTTCCTTGTGCGAACCGTCGCGCGGGTTGCGGCTGTCGGTTACGGTCAAGTGGTAAAACGGGCGCTTTTTGGAGCCGCCAAGGGCAAGACGGATTGTTAGCATGTGAACATCGTTCCTGTAGTCGGTGCTGCAAATCTAAATGCACAGCGGGCATAGGTGCCCGAAAGGCCGCATATTCTAAGGAATATCCGGACTTTTGCAAATGTCTTTTTCTGGCGCCTAGTCAGCGTGCCACTCAGATCTGCTATAGAGCCGTCGGTTAAAACGGCGAGTCAGCTCCCGCTAACCGCGGGTTTGCTGGAGATCCCACATCCTTGTGGGTCGGAGCAGAAGTGAACTTCCGCTCGAATTCTTTACATTTTTGGCATGCCGCCGCCGGGCAACATACCGCCCATGCCGCGCATCATCTTGGCCATTCCGCCTTTTGCGGAGAACTTCTTCATCATCTTCTGCATCTGCTTGTGCTGCTTGATCAAGCGACCGATGTCCTGCACCTGGGTGCCGGAGCCCATGGCGATCCGACGCTTGCGCGAACCGCTGATCAGCTCAGGGTCGCGGCGCTCGGCCGGGGTCATGGAGTTGATGATGGCTTCCATCTGCTTGAACTGCTTCTCTGCCGCGCCCTGGGCATTGCCCATTTGCGCCAGGTTCACACCGCCGATGTTCGGCAGTTTGTCCATCAGGCCGCCGAGGCCGCCCATGTTCTTCATCTGTTGCAGCTGGTCACGGAAGTCTTCGAGGTCGAAGCCCTTACCCTTCTTCAGCTTCTTGGCCAGCTTATCGGCCTTGTCCTTGTCGAGCGTGGCTTCGGCCTGCTCGATCAGGCTGAGCACGTCGCCCATGCCGAGGATACGCGAGGCGATACGCTCAGGGTGGAACGGCTCGAGCGCGTCGCTCTTCTCGCCCATACCGATGAACTTGATCGGCTTGCCGGTAATTGCACGTACCGACAGCGCAGCACCGCCACGGGCATCACCGTCGACCTTGGTCAGGATCACGCCGGTCAACGGCAGCGCATCACCAAAGGCCTTGGCGGTGTTGGCCGCATCCTGGCCGGTCATGGCGTCGACCACGAACAGTGTCTCGACCGGATTGATCGCGGCATGCAGCGCCTTGATCTCGCCCATCATCTCTTCATCGATGTGCAGGCGACCGGCGGTATCGACGATGACCACGTCGATGAATTTGAGCTTGGCTTCTTTAATAGCCGCGTTGGCAATGTCGACCGGCTTCTGGCTCAGGTCGGACGGGAAGAAGGTCACGCCCACTTCGCCCGCGAGCATTTCCAGCTGCTTGATGGCCGCCGGACGGTACACGTCGGCCGACACCACCATCACCGACTTCTTCTTGCGCTCTTTAAGGAAGCGCGCCAGCTTGCCGGCGGTGGTGGTCTTACCCGCACCTTGCAGACCGGCCATCAGCACGACGGCCGGTGGCACGGCGCTGAGGTTCAAGTCTTCGTTGGCCGCGCCCATCAGGCTTTCGAGTTCGGCCTGCACGATCTTCACAAAGGCCTGGCCCGGGGTCAGGCTGCGGGACACTTCGGTGCCGACCGCGCGCTCTTTGACCGAGTTGACGAAGTCCTTCACCACCGGCAAGGCCACGTCGGCTTCCAGCAACGCCATGCGTACTTCACGCAGGGTGTCTTTAATATTGTCCTCGGTCAGCTTGGCCTTGCCGGTTACGTGGCGCAGCGTCTGCGAGAGACGGTCAGTCAAGTTTTCAAACATGCGCGATCCTTTCAGGCCCTATTCATCGAAATGCTTTGTAGACCGAGGTAATGGCGGCCCAGGCTGTGGTAAATCGCTGTTAAAAACAGCGCTCGGCGAGCCTGCGGCGTGGGCAGGTCGCGGATTATAGCGAAGACTGCGCCTGTGCACACCCGCTGTCTGGCCCGGGAGTCTTTCGTGCAGCGTTGGTGTGTGCCAAACTCAGCGCCTTTCGGGCTTGTCTATCAGGATTTATGGTCCCCTTGTCACCCAGTTTGCTACCCAGCCTCGCCGCCGCCATTTTGTACGCCGCTGCGACTCTCTATCAGGGCACTCGTCTGGCCCAAGGCACAAAAGCGGATAAACGTCTGCTGGTAGGCTTGGGCGTCGTCGCCCTGCTCGCCCACGCCGCGAGCCTGTTCACTCACTTGATGACGCCGGTCGGCCTGGGCCTGGACTTTTTCAGTGCCGCCAGTCTGATCGCTGCTGCCGTCATCGCCCTGACGCTGCTGGCCTGTTACCGCATTCCCGTGGAAAACCTGCTGGTGCTGCTATTCCCGCTGGGAATGCTGACGGTGCTGCTGGCGCAATTCACCCCCACCGGCACCGTGCAAGTGATCGACGAGGAGCCGGGCATTCTCGCCCACATCCTGCTGTCGATCCTGGCTTACGGCATGTTCACGATTGCGGTGTTCCAGGCGTTGCTCCTGCTGCTGCAGGACCACCAGCTTAAAAACAAGCACCCGTCCGGGCTGATCAAGAACTTCCCGCCGCTGCAGACCATGGAAAGCCTGCTGTTCGGCTTCCTGTGGGCCGGCTGGACGCTGTTGTCGCTGTCGCTGATTTCCGGCTGGCTGTTCGTCGAAAACCTCTTCGCCCAACACCTGGTGCACAAAACCCTACTGGCGTGCCTGGCCTGGGTGGTGTTCAGCGTGCTGCTGTGGGGGCGTAACCGCCTCGGCTGGCGTGGGCACAAGGCGATCCGCTGGACCCTGGCCGGTTTCTGCCTGCTGATGCTGGCCTATTTCGGCAGCAAGCTGGTTCGCGAATACATCCTGCATATCTGACGGGCAGCGATCATGGACAACTTGCCCCTTGGGCCGATGCTCGCGGTAATCGCCTTGCTGGTGTTATGGGCGGCGCTGTTTACCGCCATCGAAGCCGCACAACAGCACTTGCTGGCCCTGCGCCCCGGTACACGCCAGGGTGACAAGGCCGCCGCCCGCCTGAACTTCCCGCGTAACAGCCTGATTCTGTGCAACAGCCTGTGTCGTGCGGCCGTGGTGATTCTCTGCACGCTGCTGGCAATCTATGCCTGGGCGCAGAACGGCCCGTGGCTCGGCTGGCTGATCTCCTGCGCGATCCTGCTGGTGCTCGCCGACTACCTGCCCCGCGCCCTGGCGGTTCGCCACCCGCAAGCCGTACTGGGCTTTGGCAATACGCTGCTGGGTGTGCCGCTGAAAATCCTCTACCCCCTGGCCTGGCTGCTCAATGGCATCAGCCTGTTATTGCTGCGCCCGTTCGCACGCAAATCCGGCGTGGTGAAAAAGAGCGACGAGCCACTGCCCGATCACGACGATGAACCCGAGCCCGAGACCGATGAAAATCGTACGCCCGGCATGCCCGGCATTCACGCGCTGGACAACATCACGGTCAACGACATCCTGGTGCCGCGCAGCGAAGTGGACGGTATCAACCTGGATGACTCGGTCGAGGAGATCATTGAGCAACTGCGCACCTCGCAGCGCACGCGCCTGCCGGTGTTCCACAGTGACATCAACCAGGTCGAAGCCGTGCTCAATACCCGGCAGATCCAACACCTGCTGCCCGACGCCAGCCTGACCAAAGAGGCCTTGCTCGCTGCCTGCCACGAGCCCTATTTCGTCCCCGAAAGCACGCCCCTGCAACTGCAACTGCTGAACTTCCACAAGCAGCAGCGGCGCCTGGGCATGGTGGTGGACGAATACGGCGAAGTGCTGGGCATCGTCACTCTGGAAGATATCCTCGAAGAAATCGTCGGCGAATTCGAAAGTGATCAGGCAGCGGACAACCCGCATATCGAAGCGCAGCCCGATGGCCGCTACATCATCGACGGCGCGGCTTCGATCCGCGAGCTGAACAAGAGCCTGGGCTGGCACCTGCCCAGTGACGGCCCCAAGACCTTGAACGGCCTGGTGACCGAAGCGCTGGAGACCATTCCGGATTGCGCGGTGTGCCTGAAGATCGGCCGCTATCGCCTGGAAATCCTCGAGACCGAGGACAACCGCGTCAGCAAGGTGCTGATCTGGCACACCAGCCGCGTGCCCGTCGCCGCCTGACCTCCTGGCAAAACACATTGCCCCTGTGGGAGCTGGCTTGCCTGCGATGGCATCACCTCGGTACTCCTGATGTACCGAGGCGCCTGTATCGCAGGCAAGCCAGCTCCCACATCGATCCGGTTTCCAGCCAAGAGATCCTCGCCCGCCCCCTTGTTGTCTGTTCAAACCCCTTCCTATAATCGGGACGGCTTACCAGAGCCCCGCCCGACCGCGTGCTACCCGCACTCAGCGCGTCCAGGCACTGCGTTACCGTGTCTGACCGGTGTTTGCTCCCATCCCGAGCCGCCCCGCTTACGCCCCTGATCCATGGGTGTTTGACCAATAATAATCCGCGTCCAAACGCGCAATGACCGTCAGGGATACCTCAATGAGCACCACCTATACCGAGGCTGCAACCGCCGCCCCGCTCAACTCGACCGCACGGGTCGCAACCGCGAGCATCGTCGGCACCGCCATCGAGTTCTACGACTTTTACATCTACGCCACAGCCGCTGCGCTGGTGATCGGCCCGGTGTTCTTCCCGCAGACCTCCGGCACCGCGCAGATGCTGGCGTCGTTCCTGACCTTCGGCATCGCCTTTATCGCTCGCCCGCTGGGTTCGGCGCTGTTCGGCCACTTCGGTGACCGTATCGGGCGCAAATCAACCCTAGTGGCGTCGTTGCTGCTGATGGGCGTGTGCACCACGCTGATCGGTTTGCTGCCAGGTTATGACAGCATCGGCGCGTGGGCCCCGATCTTGTTGTGCGTGCTGCGCTTCGGCCAGGGCCTGGGGCTTGGCGGCGAATGGGGCGGCGCAGCATTGCTGGCCACCGAGAACGCCCCCAAGGGCAAGCGCGCCTGGTTCGGCATGTTCCCGCAACTGGGCCCTTCGATTGGCTTTCTCGCGGCCAATGGTTTGTTCCTGATCCTGGCCATGAGCCTGAACGACGAACAGTTCCGCAGTTGGGGCTGGCGCATCCCGTTCATTCTCAGCGCGGCGCTGGTGATGGTCGGCCTGTATGCCCGCCTCAAACTGCATGAAACCCCGGTATTCGCCAATGCCGTCGCCAAGCAAGCGCCGGTGAAAGTGCCGCTGGTGGAGCTGTTCAGCCAGCATTGGCTGCCGGTCCTGCTGGGCGCGGCGTCGATGGTGGTGTGCTATGCGCTGTTCTACATCACCACCGCGTTCTCGCTGAGTTACGGCGTTGCAACGCTGGGCTACAGCCGCGAGACGTTCCTGGGCCTGCTGTGCTTTGCGGTGTTGTTCATGGGCCTGGCGACGCCGCTGGCGGCCTTGGCCAGCGACCGTTACGGGCGCAAGCCGGTACTGATCGTCGGCGCCATTCTTGCGATTCTGTCGGGCTTCACCATGGAGCCGCTGCTCACCCACGGCTCGACCTGGGCCGTCGCACTGTTCCTGGCACTGGAATTGTTTCTGATGGGCGTGACCTTCGCCCCAATGGGCGCGATGCTGCCGGAACTGTTCCCCACCCGCGTGCGTTACACCGGCGCTTCGGCGGCGTACAACCTGGGCGGGATTGTCGGAGCATCGGCCGCACCGTTCTTCGCGACCAAGCTGGTGGCGATGGGCGGGCTGAGTTATGTCGGCGGGTATGTGTCGGCGGCAGCGTTGCTCAGCTTGATTGCTGTGCTGTGCCTGAAAGAGACGCGCAATAACGACTTGAACAAGGTCGCCTGATAGACCGCTATCGCAGGCAAGCCCGCTCCCACATGTTGAATTGTGAATGCCTTCAAATGTGGGAGCTGGCTTGCCTGCGATGGGCGCGACGCGGTTTTAAAGCTCTACAACAACCGCCTTCGAAGCCCGAGTCGCCTTGGCCCGCGCCGCCTCGATCGACTCATCCCGCGCCAACGCCACACCCATCCGGCGCTGACCATTGACTTCCGGTTTACCGAACAGACGCAACGCCGTGTCCGGTTCGCTCAAGGCCGCGCCAAGGTTGGCGAACGCGGTCTGGGTCGACTGCCCCTCCACCAGAATCACCGCCGAGGCCGAAGGCCCGAACTGGCGGATCAACGGAATCGGCAGGCCCAGGATCGCGCGCGCGTGCAGCGCGAACTGCGACAGGTCCTGAGAAATCAAGGTCACCAAGCCGGTGTCATGCGGGCGCGGCGACACTTCGCTGAACCACACTTGATCGCCCTTGATGAACAATTCCACGCCAAACAGGCCACGGCCACCCAGCGCCTCGGTCACGGCTTTGGCAACCCGCTCGGATTCTGCCAGGGCAATCGGGCTCATGGCTTGCGGCTGCCAGGATTCCTGGTAGTCGCCCTTCTCCTGACGGTGGCCGACCGGCGCACAGAAGGTGGTGCCGCCAATGTGGCGCACAGTCAGCAGGGTGATTTCGTAATCGAAGTCGATAAAGCCTTCGATGATCACGCGGCCTTTACCGGCACGCCCGCCCTCTTGAGCGTAATCCCAGGCTTTCTGCACGTCATCGGCGCTGCGCAGCAGGCTCTGGCCCTTGCCCGACGAACTCATCACCGGCTTGACCACACACGGGAAGCCCAGGTCCTGCACGGCCTTGCTGTAGTCCTCGAAGGTGTCGGCAAAGTGGTACGGCGACGTCGGCAGGTCCAGCTCTTCGGCGGCCAGGCGACGGATGCCTTCGCGGTTCATGGTCAGCGAGGTGGCACGCGCGGTCGGAATCACGGTGAAGCCTTCGGCTTCAAGCTCTACCAGCGTGGCGGTGGCGATGGCTTCGATTTCCGGCACGATGAAATGCGGTTTTTCCGCCTCGATCACCGCACGCAGGGCGGCGCCGTCGAGCATGTTGATCACGTGGCTACGGTGCGCAACCTGCATGGCAGGCGCGTTGGCGTAACGATCCACGGCAATCACTTCAACGCCCAGGCGTTGCAGTTCGATTACCACTTCCTTGCCCAGCTCACCGCAGCCACACAGCAAAACGCGGGTCGCGGTTGGCGACAATGGAGTTCCGATTCGGGTCATCTCAGGTCCTCAGGGGAGCGGATCATGGGGAGAAAGGCCGGCATTTTACATGAACTGCAAGAATTGACCTCAGTTGGCGACGGCGCGTTTGCGCAGGCGCCAGGCCATGATCAGCCACACCACCGTGACCCCGGCGAATTTCGACACCAACGCCGTGCCCGCCACCGCCGGCGTCAGCGCGCCGATCAGGCCGAAGAAGATAAAGGTATCGAGGGGAATACTCAGCGCCGAACTTATCCACAGGCGATCGTGCAGTGGGCGCTTGGTGATGCTGAACACCAGCCAGTCAATACATTCGGACACCGCAAATGCCGTGGCGCTGGCCAGGGCGATGGACGGGTCGGAGGTGATATACGACAGCACCAACGCCGCCAGCATGGCGAGTATCGCGCCATGGCCGAAGCGGGTTTGCACCATGTCGCGCAGGATAAACACCAGTCCACCCCAGGCGGACCAGATGACGTCCAGGTGCGGGGCGGTGGAGAAGGCAAAGTTGATCAGCACGACGCTGCTGATGTAGGCGATCAGGAAGAGCATGGGGAAGGACCTGTGGGTAATGCCGCACAGGGTAATGCACAGCAATCATTGTGGCGAGCGGGCTTGCCCCGCGTTAGGCTGCGCAGCGGCCCCACTAAGAACGCCGCGTCTTGTCAGGCAAACCGCGGCGCCAGTTTCAGGGCCGCTTCGCAGCCCAACGCGGGGCAAGCCCGCTCGCCACCCAAAGCCCGCTTGCCACAACAAGCCCGGTCGCCACAACAAGCCAGCTCCCACATTTTTGAATGTATTCACATATCCACTGTGGGAGCTGGCTTGCCTGCGATAGCGGTGGTTCAGGCGCCGGATTTCCCCGGAATCATCCACACCAACCCACTCGCCTTCGCCCGCTCATGGCACAACCCCAATACCACCCGGCGTTCGGCATTGTCCATGCGGCTCCAGCGCGTAATCTCATCCACGTTGCGCTGGCAACCTGTGCAAATATCATCGTCATCCAGCGCGCAAATACTCACGCAGGGCGAGGCAACAGGGCGTTCAATCGGGTTCATTCTTCTTGCTCAACCAAGTCCCGCGCATAGCGCTGCGCGTTATGAACATAGTGCGCGGCGCTGGCTTCGAGCATGCGCTTTTGCGCCTCGGTCAACTCGCGCACCACTTTGCCCGGCGACCCCATTACCAGCGAGCCATCGGGAATTTCCTTGCCTTCGCCGATCAACGAATTAGCGCCGATGATGCAGTGCTTGCCAATTTTGGCGCCGTTGAGGATCACCGCGTTGATGCCAATCAGGCTGTAATCGCCGACGGTGCAGCCGTGCAGCATGGCGTTATGGCCAATGGTCACGCCGGTGCCCAGGGTCAGCGGGTAGCCCATGTCGGTGTGCATCACGCTGCCGTCCTGAACGTTGCTGTTCTTGCCGATCAGGATCAGTTCGTTATCGCCACGCAACACCGCGTTGAACCACACATTGGCGCCCTCCTCCAGCTTGACCTTGCCGACCAGCGTGGCATTGGGCGCCACCCAGCTTTGCGGATGAGTCTCGACGCGGGCGTCGCCCAGGCGGTATTTCATGGTGTGTCCTCACGGCGGTGCCATTCAAGCGATGGCTCAGGTATTGATGAAACTCTTGGGTGGCTGGTGCAGGCTGATCTGCGCGTCGTCATAGAGCAGGTTGATCAGCTCGACAATCATGATTGCCGTCAGCCCCCAGATTTTGTATTCGCCAAACCGATAGCTGGGCACATACCAACTGCGGCCCTGGTAATCGATACGGTGGGTATGTTCGCGTGGGTCCTGGCGGAAGAACTCCAGAGGCACGCTGAACACGGCGGCGATCTCGGCATCATTGGCCAGGTATTCGACGTAATCGGGGATAACCCCAACATAAGGCGTTACGCGGATACCGTGCAGGGAAATCAGTGGGCTCAACGGGCCGATGACCTCCACCAGGCCGGGCGGCAGGCCGATTTCTTCTTCGGCTTCGCGCAGCGCGGTAAAAATCAGGTCCGGGTCTTCGGGGTCACGCCGCCCGCCCGGAAACGCCACTTCGCCGCCATGGGTCGACAGGCCGCTGGCGCGCAGGGTCAGGATCAGCTCAGGTTCGTCACTGCGGGTAATCGGCACCAACACGGCGGCCTCGGGGAAACGCCCGTCAGTTTCCAGTGTGTGAGGGGTGTGATTGCTTACCCGGCGAAGTAGCTCGTCCAGCATGAGTCATCTCGGTCTGTTGGCTAACTTGCATCATGCACCAAAGCGGGCGGGTGCCCAACCCCAAAACCCGGCACATGTCGCGAAACGACAACTTGCAGGGCCCTGCCCGCCAAGCCAAGATAGGCCCACTCTCCAGGAACCCCAGCATGAACTTCTGCAGCCAGTGCGGTAAACCGGTTACCCAGCGCATTCCCGAAGGCGACACACGCCTGCGCTATGTGTGTGATCACTGCTCGACCATTCACTACCAGAACCCCAATATCGTCGCCGGCACCGTGCCAGTGTGGGGCGATCAAGTGCTGCTGTGCCGCCGCGCCATCGAGCCGCGCCTGGGTTACTGGACCTTGCCCGCAGGCTTTATGGAAAACGCCGAGACCGTAGAGCAGGCCGCCATGCGCGAAACCCTGGAAGAAGCCTGCGCCCGCGTGCGCAACCTGAGCATCTACACCCTGATCGACGTGCCGCACATCAGCCAGGTGCATATTTTCTACCGCGCCGAACTGGTCGACCTGGACTTTGCCGCAGGGCCCGAAAGCCTTGAGGTGAAGCTGTTCGATGAAGCCGATATCCCTTGGTCAGAGCTGGCTTTCCGCACGGTCGGGCGTACCTTAGAATGCTTCTTCGCTGACCGCCGGCAACAACAGTTCCCGGTACGCAGCGAGTCGGTGCCGCCGATGACGCGGCCGGCCAAATAACACCTTCAGGCAGCACCGTCTAACAAGGGAAACCGTTTCAATGCGTTGGTTGCTCGCTTTCATCTGCCTGTCGTTCGTTACCCTGTCCTCGGCCTCCACGGTGGAAATCCTCGGCGGCAAACCTGTCGAGAAAATCCTGGTGCTCAAGTCGGCGCACCAGTTGCAACTGATCAACGACGGCAAACCGCTCAAGACCTACCGCATCTCGCTGGGCAAAAACCCCAAGGGCACCAAGCAGTTCGAGGGCGACCGCCGCACGCCGGAAGGTTTTTACTGGATCGACTGGCGCAAGACCAGCGACCGCTACAACCTGGCCATGCACATTTCCTACCCCAATATCAGCGACTCTGCCCGCGCGCGCCGCGAAGGCGTGAGACCGGGCAGCATGATCATGATCCACGGCACGCCCGACACCGAGGAATACCCGGAGCAATGGTTCCACACCCTCGACTGGACCGATGGCTGTATCGGCATGCGCAACGTCGACATGCGCGAAGTCTGGAACCTGGTCAAAGACGGCACCATGATCGAGATTCGGCCGTAATTTCGTACCGTTCGTAAAATAATCTGAAAATAATTCCTGCCCCTGGCAGCGCCTGCCGGTGAATACCAGTTCACCGCGCCGGGCTGCCCAGTTCTGCGCGCTATGAAGACCTCTCTAATACCACTTGATACCACGCACCCTTAAAGCGCCCTGAAACCGGGTTCCGCACCGTTTTGGCCGCATTGACATGGTATTTAAGTGGTATTAATTTCCGACCATTACCGGGCGACAACACTCCAATAACCGCATCGGAAACTTCACAGATGAATCCCATCCAGACGCTGCGCCCCGACGAGAAACAATCCACGCCGCTGTACCTGCAACTGGCCCGTAACCTTGAAGCGGCGATCCATGCCGGCCAGTGGAAATCCGAGCAGGCCTTGCCGTCGGAACGCGCCCTCAGCGAGCAACTGAGCATTTCGCGGGTGACCGCACGTAAAGCGCTGGAAGTGTTGTTCGCCCAAGGCCTGATCCGCCGCAGCCAAGGCTCCGGCACCTTTATCACGCCGCGCCTGGAACAACCGCTGTCACGCCTGTCGGGCTTCAGCGAAATGCTGCGGCTCAAAGGTTTTGTACCGACTTCGCAGTGGCTGGAACGCGACATCACCCCGCCCACCCACGAAGAGCTGATCCGCCTGGGCCTGTCGCCGACCGACAAAGTGGCGCGCCTCAAACGCCTGCGTAAAGCCGACGACACGGTGATGGCGATTGAAATGACCGCCATGCCCGCCTCGGTGCTGCCGCATCCGCAGGCCATCGGCAATTCGCTGTACGAGTACCTGGAAAGCATCGGCAAGCCCATCGTGCGCGCGCTGCAACATATCCAGGCGATCAACGCCTCAGATGAGTTCGCCAAGCTGGTGGGCATCGCCCCCGGCACCGCCATGCTGCTGATGACGCGGGTCGGTTACACCGCCGACAACACGCCGATTGAAATCACCGACACCTACTGCCGCAACGACTACTACGACTTCGTCGCAGAGCTGCGCCGCCATGACTACTCCGCTGAACTGCGCATTTAGAGAACTGCCCATGTCCGAAGACAACATCCTCACGCCCAGCGGCTGGATTCGCGGCCGCCTGGTGCACGAACACGGCAAAGTGGTCGCCGTCCAAGGCACGCCGTGCGATCCGGCTGACAACGACCTGCCCTACCTGCTGCCGGGTTTCATCGACCTGCATGTGCATGGCGGTGGCGGCAAAGACATCATGGAAGGCGTCGACGCCTTCGAGACCATCACCCGCACCCACGTGCGTTTTGGCACGACGTCGCTGCTGGCCACCACCATGACGGCGCCGGTGAACGAGATCTCCCGTGTGCTCGGCGAGCTTGGCACCTTCTGCGAGCAGCGCCCGAGCGGCAGCGCCCGCGTACTCGGCGTGCACCTGGAAGGCCCCTACATCAATCCGGGCAAACTCGGCGCCCAACCCAACTTCGCCCACACCGCGCTGATGGCCGAAGTGGAAGCCTACCTGCGCCTGGCGCCAATCCGGGTGATCACCATCGCCCCGGAAATCGCCGGGCATGACGGCCTGATCCGCGCCCTCAGCCAACGCGGCGTGCGCATGCAGATCGGCCACACATTGGGCAGTTATGAAGAAGGCGTCGCCGCCCTCGCCGCCGGCGCCACCAGTTTCACGCATTTGTATAACGCCATGAGCCCGCTGCATCACCGCGAGCCGGGCATCGTCGGCGCCGCCCTGGCCCACGCCCAATACGCGGAACTGATCCCCGACCTGCTGCACGTGCATCCCGGCGCCATGCGCGTGGCCCTGCGTTCGATCCCGTGCCTGTACTGCGTCACCGATTCCACCGCCGCCGCTGGCATGCCCGACGGCGAATACAAGCTGGGCAGCCACACCGTGACCAAATGCCTGGGCGGCGTGCGCCTGGCGGATGGAACGCTGGCCGGCAGCACGCTGACCATGGACCAGGCGCTGCGCAACCTGGTGAAAATCGGCCTGCCCATCAGCGAAGCCTCACAACGCCTGTCGCAATTTCCTGCGGATTACCTGGGCCTGGAAGAACGCGGCCGCCTGCAACCCGGCAGCTTCGCCGACTGCGTACGCCTGGACCGCTCCCTGCACCTCACCGACGTAATGGTCGAAGGAGAAACCATTGACTTCAAAAATGCTTGAAGAGGCCCTGGCCTCCTGTGACGCCGTGGCCGCGCAACTGCAACGCCTGGACCCGCTGCTGGAAGAAGTCGCCGGTCGCCTGCGCCGCCAGCCGCCGCAAGTGGCGATGACCATTGCACGTGGCAGTTCGGACCACGCCGCCAGCTACTTTGCCTACCTGGCCATGCAGCACGTGGGCATTCCGGTGGCGTCGCTGCCGATGTCGGTGGTGACCCTGTTGCAGGCGCCATTGAAAGTCAGCGGTCAGGTGGCATTCGGTTTCTCGCAGTCGGGGCAAAGCCCGGACCTGGTCAACAGCCTGCGCCTGCTGCGCAAACGCGGTGCGTTGAGCATTTCGCTGGTCAACGCCGAAGACTCACCACTGGAAGCCGCCTGCGAATTCCACCTGCCGCTCTGCGCCGGGCCGGAACACAGCGTGGCCGCGACCAAAAGCTTCATCGCCACCCTCAGCGCCAGCGCGCAGTTGATTGGCCACTGGAGCCAGGAAGACGACTTGCTGCAGGCCTGCCGCACGCTGCCCGATGAACTGCGTGCAGCGGCCAAACAGGATTGGAGCGCCGCTATCGAGGCCCTGCGTGGCTGCCAGCAATTGATGGTGATCGGCCGTGGCGCCGGTTTTGCCATCGCCCAGGAAGCCGCGCTCAAGCTCAAGGAAACCTCGGCGATCCAGGCCGAAGCCTTCAGCAGCGCCGAAGTCCGCCACGGGCCGATGGCCTTGATCGACGAACACTACCCGCTGCTGATATTCGCCCCACGCGGCGCCGAGCAGGCCGGGCTGCTGAGCCTGGCCGCCGACATGCGCCAGCGCGGCGCCCGTGTGCTGCTGGCTGCGCCAGACGATATCGCCGAGCGCGACCTGACCCTGAGCCGCGCCGAACACCCAAGCCTGGACCCGATCCTGGCGATTCAAAGCTTTTACGTAATGGCCGCCGGCCTGGCGCAAGCCCGGGGCATGGACCCCGACCAGCCGCGTCACCTGAGCAAAGTTACCCGCACTCACTGAGTCGATTGTCGTGTTTTCCTGATGAGTACCGTGCCCATGTCCAACAACAATAATGAATTGACCCTCAGCGCCCCACTCAGTGGCCCGGTGCTCGCCCTGGGCGAGGTGCCCGACGAAGTGTTCGCCAGTGGTGCCATGGGTGACGGTATCGCCCGACCCGCTGAACGATTGCCTGCATGCACCCTGTGACGGGGTGATCATCCATGTCGCGCGCACCGGGCATGCCCTGACGATTCGTGCCGAGAACGGCGCCGAGGTGCTGATGCACGTGGGCATCGACACCGTGGAACTCAATGGCGAAGGGTTTGCGCTGCTGGTCAAGGAAGGCGCGCGGGTGAGCAAAGGCCAGGCGCTGGTGCAGTTTGATCTGGACCGCATTGCGCGCCAGTGCAAAAGCCTGGTCAGCCTGATTATTCTGACCAATGGCGAGCGTTTTGAGCTGCGGCCGGTAGCAGGAAAAATCACCAAGGTCGGTGAGCCGTTGCTGCACATCGTCACGCGCTCAGCGACCACCCAGCCGGCGGTTGTGGATAACTCGGTCACCGAAGTCCGCGCCTGCGTGCGCATCACACACCGTGGCGGTTTGCATGCTCGCCCCGCCGCATTGATCCGCAAAACCGCCCAGGGTTTCAGCAGCCAGGCGCAGTTGCACTTCGCGGGCAAATCCGCGCCGTGCGACAGCCTGATTGGCTTGATGGGGCTGGGAATTGGTGAAGGCGATGAAGTGCGCGTCACTTGCCGCGGCAAGGATTGCGAGGCGGCGTTGCAGGCGTTGGTGGCGGCGCTGTCCGCGGCCCTCGGCGAAGAACACCACGCGCCCGTGGCGGTCGCCCCGCGCAAGGCGAACACCGAAGCCGGTGT
Source organism: Pseudomonas sp. HT11 (assembly GCF_044875395.1). Lineage (NCBI taxonomy): Bacteria > Pseudomonadati > Pseudomonadota > Gammaproteobacteria > Pseudomonadales > Pseudomonadaceae > Pseudomonas > Pseudomonas sp. HT11. Next base: position 5,139,324 of record NZ_CP173217.1, read on the forward strand.
GTTGCAAGGCGTGTGCGCGGCACCCGGCCTGGTCTGCGGGCCGCTGTTCCGTCTCAGCGCTATCGAACTGCCGGCCGACACTGGCAATCACTCGGCCGATGAACAACTGCAACGTTTGGACACGGCCCTTGAGCAAGTGCGCGGCGAGATCCGCACAACCCTGGACCATGCCCGCCAACGCAAAAACGTCGAAGAAGAAGAGATCTTCGCCGCCCACCTCGCCCTGCTGGAAGACCCGGCCCTGTTGGACGCGGCCACCGCTGCCATCGAACACGGCAGCGCCGCCACCCACGCCTGGCGCGATGCAATCCAGGCGCAATGCGCGGTGTTGCTGGCGTTGGGCAAACCGCTGTTCGCCGAGCGCTCCAACGATCTGCGCGACCTGCAGCAACGCGTGCTGCGCGCACTGCTGGGCGAAACCTGGCATTTCGAATTGCCTGCCGGGGCGATTGTCAGCGCCCATGAGCTGACGCCCTCCGACCTGCTGCAACTGAGTGCGCAACAGGCCGCCGGCATCTGCATGGCCGAAGGCGGCGCCACGTCCCACGTGGCCATTTTAGCTCGCGGCAAAGGCTTGCCCTGCGTGGTGGCGCTGGGCGCAGAAGTGCTTGATGTGCCCCAAGGCCAACGCGTGGTGCTCGACGCGGTCAATGGGCGCCTGGAACTTGCGCCCAGCGAGGCGCGTCATGCCGAAGTGCACCAGATTCGCGACGCGCAAAAACTGCGCCGTGCGCAACAACAGGCCCAAGCGCAGCAAACGGCGCAAACTCGCGACGGCATCAGCATTGAAGTGGCCGCCAACGTCGCCTCCAGCGCCGAGGCCCACGTGGCGTTTGAAAACGGCGCCGACGGCGTCGGCCTGCTGCGCACCGAGTTCCTCTTCGTCGATCGGCGCACCGCGCCGGATGAACAAGAGCAGCGCCAGGCCTACCAAGCCGTGCTGGATGCCATGGGCGACAAGTCGGTGATCATTCGCACCATCGACGTGGGCGGCGACAAGCAGCTCGACTACCTGCCGCTGCCCGTGGAGGCCAACCCGGTGTTGGGCCTGCGCGGTATCCGCATGGCCCAGGTGCGGCCCGAATTGCTCGACCAGCAACTGCGCGCGCTGCTGCAAGTCAGCCCGTTGGCACGGTGCCGCATTCTGCTGCCGATGGTCAGCGAAGTGGATGAACTGCTGCAGATCCGCCAGCGCCTGGATGAGTTATGTGCCGAGCTGGGGCTGACGCAGCGCCCGGAGCTGGGCGTGATGATCGAAGTGCCCGCCGCCGCGCTGATGGCCGAACAGCTGGCCAAACATGCCGACTTCCTCTCCATCGGCACCAATGACCTGTCCCAGTACACCCTGGCCATGGACCGCGACCACGCCGGCCTCGCCGCGCGGGTCGATGCCTTGCACCCGGCGCTGCTACGGCTGATCGCGCAAACCTGCGCGGGCGCGGCCAAGCATGGGCGTTGGGTCGGCGTTTGCGGCGCCCTCGCGTCCGATCCGCTGGCCACGCCAGTACTGGTCGGCCTGGGCGTCAGCGAGCTGTCGGTGAGCCCGCCACAGATCGGAGAAATCAAGGACCGCGTCCGTCACCTGGACGCGGCTCAATGCCGGCAACTGAGCCTTGGCCTGCTCGACCTGAGCAGCGCCAAGGCGGTTCGCCAAGCCTGCCAACACCACTGGCCGCTGAGCTGACAACAACAAGAACAAGGAGACACGCCATGTACCAACATTTTATCGAAGGCTTACAACGCCTGGGCCGCGCGCTGATGCTGCCGATCGCGATCCTGCCGATCGCCGGCCTCTTGCTGCGCCTGGGCGACACCGACCTGCTCAACATCGCCGTGATGCACGACGCCGGGCAGGCGATCTTCGCCAACCTCGCGCTGATCTTCGCCATCGGTATTGCCGTGGGGTTTGCCCGCGACAATAACGGCACGGCGGGCCTGGCCGGGGCGATTGGTTACCTGGTAATGGTCTCCACGCTCAAGGTGATGGACACCACTATCAACATGGGCATGCTCGCCGGTATCGCCAGCGGCTTGATGGCGGGCGGGTTGTATAACCGCTTCAAGGACATCAAGTTGCCCGAATACCTGGCATTCTTCGGCGGGCGACGCTTTGTGCCGATTGTCACCGGGTTTTCGGCGGTGGCCCTGGGCGTGATCTTTGGTTTGATCTGGCCGCCGATCCAGCACGGTATCAACAGCTTCGGTGTGCTGCTGATGGAAAGCGGCAGCTTTGGCGCTTTTGTGTTCGGCGTGTTCAACCGCCTGCTGATCGTCACCGGCCTGCACCATATCCTCAACAACATGGCGTGGTTCGTGTTCGGCACCTTCACCGACCCGACCACCGGCGCCGTCGTCACCGGCGACCTGACCCGCTACTTCGCCGGCGACCCCAAAGGTGGCCAGTTCATGACCGGCATGTTCCCGGTGATGCTGTTCGGCCTGCCCGCCGCCTGCCTGGCGATGTACCGCAACGCCCTGCCGGAACGCCGCAAGGTGATGGGCGGGATCTTCCTGTCGATGGCGCTGACCTCGTTTTTGACCGGCGTGACGGAGCCGATTGAGTTCGCGTTCATGTTCCTCGCGCCGTTCCTGTACTTGATCCACGCCGTGCTGACCGGCCTGTCGATGGCTGTCACTGACCTGTTGAATATCCACCTCGGTTTTACCTTCTCCGGTGGCTTTATCGACATGGTGCTGGGCTGGGGCAAGTCCACCAACGGCTGGCGGGTGATCCCGGTGGGGTTGGCGTACGCGGTGATCTACTACAGCGTGTTCAACTACTGCATCCGTCGCTTCAACCTGAAAACGCCTGGGCGTGAAGACATCCAGGTGGTGCAGGCCGAGGCGATGAGTGATAACCAACGGGCCGGTGCGTATATCCGTGCGCTGGGCGGTGCGGCCAACTTGCTGAGTGTCGGCGCGTGCACCACCCGCCTGCGCCTGGACATGGTGGATCGCAACAAAGCAGTGGACGCGGATTTGAAAGCACTCGGCGCCATGGCCGTGGTTCGCCCAGGCAATGGCGGGAGCTTGCAGGTGGTGGTCGGGCCCATGGCCGACAGCATTGCTGACGAGATTCGCCTGGCCATGCCGTCGTTTGTTGCCAGCGCGCCGGTGGCGGCTGCACCTGTGGATAAGCCGGTTGCGGTGAATGTGCAGGAGGCCGAGAAATGGCTGAAGGCCTTGGGTGGCCGTGAAAATGTCCGGCAGCTGGACGCCGTGGCGATGACCCGGTTGCGGGTGGAGTTGGGGGATGATTCGGTGTTGTCCGAGGCTGATTTGACGGCGCTCGGTTGCCAGGGCGTGAGCCAGCTGGACAGCGGCGTTTGGCACTTGTTGATTGGTGACAAGGCCTCGGGATTGAGTGAGGCGCTGGAGCGGTTGGTCAGTGGCCGTGAGGTCGGCGCCAGGGTCTAGCGCTGTAGCGGCTTTTCTGGCCTCATCGCGGGCAAGCCCGGCTCCCACATTTGACTGTATTCACAGCTCAAAAATGTGGGAGCGGGCTTGCCCGCGATTGGGCCCGACAGGCGTCCGATTACTTCGGTTCAGGCACCTCAGCTAAATCCAACACCCGATCCACCATCAACTGGATACCCTCCAGCATCCGATGAATTCCCAGCACCGCATCACGCTGCGGGCCGTCGATGTCAAACGCCAGATTGCCCGCCAGTGCTTGCACGGATGCCAGGTCTTGGGAGGCATTGGCGAGCAGGGTTTCGCTGTTCAGGTTGGGGAGTACGGTGAAGATTTGGTCGATGGGCTGAGAATCAGATGGAGGATTTGGACTGTCTTTGATCATGGTGTATTTCCTAGTGAGAGTTTAGGAACTACCAACATCACTTGCAGTTGATGGGTGGCAGCTGTGCGCGGGCCTGCAAGACCGAGTCCCACCAGCACCTCGGTAGACCCGAAGGTCTCCCGCACACAGCCACCATAAATGACGACCATGAAAAAACGCCGCAATTATAAAGGCGCTTAGGAGTAACTGGTGAGGTTTCGGCGGGCTTGCAGTCCCGGTCGCCACATTGGCAGCGACCCGAGAAGATTAGTGAGGCCAGTTCCGAGGGACAACCTGAAAGGCATGTGGGAAAGGTCTGAGGTGCCTGTCCCGACGCCTTCGCGAGCAAGCCCGCTCCCACAGGTTGATCCGTGCCCGACGTGGCAATACGGTCAAATGTGGGAGCTGGCTTGCCTGCGATTGGCCCGTACAGACAACAAAAAACCCGCTGACCAAACTGGCCCAGCGGGTTTCTTGTTTCTGCAATCTGCGAATCAAAAATCCGCCAGCTGCCACACCTCATACGCCGGTGTCTCATACGGATGGCTCAGCTTGAGCGCAGCCACAACGGCCACGATCAACGCATCCGCCACCACCAGCTCAACCTTCCATTCTTCGACCACTTCAACCTGGCCCACCTGCCCAATAAACGGCTGGCTGCCGTCCAATGCGCGGAATTGGCCCTGGCCCAGTACTTGCCAGGCGCAGCTGTCGTAGTCGCCGATGCGCCCGCCGCCGGCTGCGAAGACGGCGGTTTTCACCGTCTCCACATGGCTGTCGGGCACAAAGAAGCTGAGCTTGTACACCGCCTCAGTTCACCCACACGCGAGCGTTGCGGAACATGCGCATCCAGGCGCCGTCTTCGTTCCACTCTTCCGGACGCCACGAGTTCTGCACGGCACGGAACACACGCTCCGGGTGCGGCATCATGATGGTCACGCGACCGTCGCGGCTGGTAAGGCCGGTGATCCCGCGCGGCGAGCCGTTCGGGTTGGCCGGGTAGCTTTCGGTGACCTTGCCGTGGTTATCGACAAAACGCATCGCCACGCAACCGGACAGGTCGGCTTCGAGCAGGGCTTCTTCGCTTTCGAACTCGGCATGGCCTTCACCGTGGGCGATGGCGATTGGCATGCGCGAACCGGCCATGCCCTGCAGGAAGATCGAGTTGGATTCCTGCACCTGCACCATGGCGACACGGGCTTCGAACTGCTCGGAACGGTTACGCACAAAGTGCGGCCAGAACTCGCTGCCCGGGATCAGTTCGCTGAGGTTGGACATCATCTGGCAACCGTTGCACACACCCAGGGTGAAACTGTCGTTGCGCTCGAAGAAGCCCTGGAACGCATCACGCGCACGGCTGTTGAACAGCGCCGACTTGGCCCAGCCTTCACCGGCACCCAGCACGTCACCGTAGGAGAAACCACCGCAGGCGACGAGGCCTTTGAACGCGTTGAGGTCAACGCGACCGGCGAGGATGTCGCTCATGTGCACGTCGATCGCGTTAAAGCCGGCGCGGTCGAACGCGGCCGCCATTTCCACCTGGCCGTTGACGCCCTGCTCACGCAGTACCGCAACTTGTGGGCGGATGCCTTTTTTGATGTAAGGCGCGGCGATGTCCTGGTTGACGTCGAAGCTGAGCTTGGTGCTCAGGCCCGGGTTTTCTTCTTCCAGGATCACGTCGAATTCCTGCTCGGCGCAGTCGGCGTTATCACGCAGGCGTTGGATCTGGTAGCTGGTCTCGGCCCACTGGCGTTGCAGCAGACGGCGCTGCCCGGCAAACACAGTGTCGCCATTGAAGGAGATATTGACTTCACCGTTGTTGATCGGCTGACCGATCACTGCCACGCAGTCGTCCAGGCCGGCGGCGCTGAATTGTGCGAGCACGTCCGGAGTGGCGTCCTGGCGAACCTGGATCACGGCGCCCAACTCTTCGTTGAACAGGATGCCGTTGATTTCGCAGGCTGCCTCGGCAACGCTGTCGAGCACGATGTTCAGGCCGCAGTGACCGGCGAAGGCCATTTCTACAACGCTGGTCAGCAAGCCGCCGTCGGAACGGTCGTGGTAAGCCAGCAGGTGGCCGTCGGCGTTCAGGCCCTGGATCACGGCGAAGAAGGCTTTCAGGTCTTCGGCGTCATCCACGTCCGGCGCGTGCTTGCCGAGCTTGCCGTGGGTTTGCGCGAGGATCGAGGCGCCCATGCGGTTCTGGCCACGGCCCAGGTCGATCAGGATCAGATCGGTGGTGCCCTTGTCCATGCGCAGTTGCGGGGTCAGGGTCTGGCGAATGTCGGTGACCGGTGCGAAACCGGTAACGATCAGCGACAGCGGCGAAGTAACGCTCTTGTCGGTGCCGTCTTCGTTCCAACGGGTGGCCATGGACATCGAGTCCTTGCCCACCGGAATGGTGATACCCAGCTCAGGGCACAGCTCCATGCCGACAGCCTTGACGGTGTCGTACAGACGCGCGTCTTCACCTGGGTGACCGGCCGCGGACATCCAGTTGGCCGACAGTTTGATGTCGGACAGCTTGCCGATGCGGGAGGCGGCGATGTTGGTGAGGGTTTCACCAATGGCCATGCGGCCCGACGCCGGCGCGTCCAGCAGGGCCAGCGGCGTGCGCTCGCCCATGGCCATGGCTTCACCGGTGTACACGTCGAAGCTGGTGGCGGTGACGGCAACGTCGGCCACCGGCACTTGCCATGGGCCGACCATTTGGTCACGGGCCACAAGACCGGTGATGGTGCGGTCGCCGATGGTGATCAGGAAGCTTTTGCTCGCCACGGCCGGGTGGTGCAGCACGCGTTCGATGCTGTCGGTCAGGTCGAGACTGCTTGGGTCGAAGTCATCGCCCAACTCGGTTTCACGCACGGCCGAACGGTGCATGCGCGGGGCTTTGCCCAGCAGCACTTCGAGTGGCATGTCCACCGGGCTGTTGCCGAAATGGCTGTCGGTGACCGTCAGTTGCGGCTCGGCAGTGGCCTCGCCAACCACGGCAAACGGGCAACGCTCACGTTCGCAGATGGCCTGGAAGCGCGCGAAGTCTTCAGGGCCGACGGCCAATACGTAGCGTTCCTGGGATTCGTTACTCCAGATTTCGTGCGGGGCCATGCCCGGCTCGTCGTTTGGAATGTTGCGCAGTTCGAAACGACCGCCTCGCTCGCCATCGTTGACCAGTTCCGGGAAGGCGTTGGACAAACCGCCGGCGCCGACGTCGTGGATGAAGCTGATCGGGTTCTTGTCACCCAACTGCCAGCAACGGTCGATGACTTCCTGGCAGCGGCGTTCCATTTCTGGGTTTTCACGCTGTACGGAAGCAAAATCCAGGTCTGCCGAGCTGGTGCCGGTGGCCATGGAGGAAGCAGCGCCGCCGCCCAGGCCGATCAGCATGGCCGGGCCGCCGAGGACGATCAGCTTGGAGCCGACCAGAATCTCGCCTTTCTTGACGTGTTCTTCACGGATGTTGCCCATGCCGCCAGCCAACATGATCGGCTTGTGGTAGCCGCGCACTTCATCGCCACGCGGGGTGGTGATGGACTGCTCGAACGTACGGAAGTAACCGGTCAGCGCCGGACGCCCGAATTCGTTGTTGAACGCGGCGCCGCCCAGCGGGCCTTCGATCATGATGTCCAGCGCGGTCACGATGCGCTCAGGCTTGCCGTACGGCACTTCCCACGGCTGTTCGAAGCCTGGGATCTGCAGGTTGGACACGGTGAAACCGGTCAGGCCCGCCTTTGGCTTGGCGCCACGGCCGGTGGCGCCTTCGTCGCGGATCTCACCGCCGGAACCGGTGGCTGCGCCCGGGAACGGAGCAATTGCGGTCGGGTGGTTGTGGGTCTCAACCTTCATCAGGATGTGCACCGGCTCCTGCACCGCGCCGTACTGGCGGGTCTCAGGGTCCGGGAAGAAACGGCCGGCAACCGAGCCGACGATCACCGAGGCGTTGTCCTTATAAGCCGACAGAACGCCTTCGCTGTGCATCACGTAGGTGTTCTTGATCATGCCGAACAGACTTTTTTCCTGGCTTTCGCCGTCGATGTCCCAACTGGCGTTGAAGATCTTGTGACGGCAATGCTCGGAGTTGGCCTGCGCAAACATCATCAGTTCGATGTCGTGCGGGTTGCGCTTCAAGCCGTTGAAGGCGTTGACCAGGTAGTCGATCTCGTCTTCGGCCAGGGCAAGGCCCAGTTCAGTGTTGGCCTTCTCGAGGGCGGCGCGGCCACCGCCAAGCACGTCAATCGCAGTCAGCGGCTTGGGTTCGGCGTGGCTGAACAGGCCGCCAGCGTGTTCCAGCTGGCTGACGATGATCTGGGTCATGCGGTCGTGCAGGCTGCTGGCAATCAGCTCGGCTTCGGCGTCGCTGAACTGGCCGGCAACATAGAAAGCGATACCGCGCTCCAGGCGCTGGATTTTTTCCAGGCCACAGTTGCGGGCGATATCACTGGCCTTGCTCGACCAGGGCGAGATGGTGCCGAACCGCGGCAGAACCAGGAACAAGCGGCCGTCAGGCTCTTGAACGGGAACGCTTGGGCCGTACTTCAGAAGGCGCGCCAGCACTTGCTGTTCGTCGGCGGTCAACACGCCGGTCACGTCGGCGAAGTGAGCAAATTCAGCATACAAGCCTGTAACCGCTGGAACCTTCTGGCTCAGTTGCTCAAGGAGTTTGCTGTGGCGAAAGGCAGAAAGGGCAGGAGCGCCGCGCAGGATCAACATCTTCGGGACAGCCTCGGGAAGGGGGTGTGCTTTGAGGCCGTGCATTCTAGCGTAAACCATCGCCAACGGCACCCGAAACGGCACGGCTGGCCGCTGCCGAACGTCAGTTGGCACGGTTTGCACAGTATCGGGGCATTTTCCGGGGCTGGGCGCGCAGTTATTTTAACCGTCATAAACCCTCGCCAACCCGCGTTTCTGCGGGCTGCAGCCCGGTTCTGCGGGCGCTAGCAGACAAGTGCCCTGCTGTCGAGATATGGCGCTGAGGGTCGTTTGCGTATACTGCGCAGATGTTCTTCCCTACTGCTTTGCGCCCGCGATGCGCCAAATGGCTGATCGCAACCGGACTCTTCCTGATGCTCAGCGCCTGTGTTGATAAACCCAGCACGCTCGAGCGAATCAAGGAGGATGGCGTATTGCGGGTGATCACCCGAAACAGCCCGGCCACTTATTTCCAGGACCGCAACGGTGAAACCGGTTTCGAATACGAACTGGTCAAGCGGTTTGCCGACGACCTGGGGGTGAAGCTGGAAATCGAGACCGCCGACAACCTTGATGACCTGTTCGGCCAGTTGGGCAAACCCAACGGCCCGGTTCTGGCCGCCGCCGGTCTGGTCAGCAGCGAACAGCGCGAGCAGCAGGTGCGCTTCTCGCACCCTTACCTGGAAGTGACGCCGCAGATCATCTACCGCAACGGCCAGTCGCGCCCCACCACCGCAGCCGACCTGGTGGGCAAGAAGATCATGGTGCTAAAGGGCAGCACCCACGCCGAGCAATTGGCGGCGCTTAAAAAGCAAAATCCCGCGATTGAATATGAAGAGTCCGACGCCGTTGAGGTGGTCGACCTGCTGCGCATGGTGGACGAGGGGCAAATCGACCTGACCCTGGTGGACTCCAACGAAGTCGCGATGAACCAGGTGTACTTCCCCAACGTGCGCGTGGCCTTCGACCTCGGCAATGCCAGCCACCAAAGCTGGGCCGTGGCGGCAGGCGATGACAACAGCCTGCTCAACGAGATCAACAGCTACCTGGACAAGGTGGAAAAGAACGGCACCCTGCAGCGTCTTAAAGACCGCTATTACGGGCACGTCGATGTGCTCGGTTACGTCGGCGCCTACACCTTTGCCCAGCACTTGCAGCAACGCCTGCCCAAATACGAGAAGCATTTTCGGACTTACGCCAAGGAAGAAAAAGTCGACTGGCGCCTACTGGCGGCCATCGGTTATCAGGAATCACTGTGGCAACCGGCCGTCACCTCCAAGACCGGCGTGCGTGGCCTGATGATGCTGACCCAGAACACCGCCCAGGCGATGGGCGTGTCCAACCGCCTGGACGCCAAGCAAAGCATCATGGGCGGCGCCAAATACCTGGCCAAGATCAAGGATGAGCTGGACGACAGCATCGCCGAGCCGGATCGCACCTGGTTCGCCCTCGCCGCCTACAACGTCGGCACCGGCCATCTGGAAGACGCGCGCACGCTAGCGAAGAAGGACGGCCTGAACCCCAACAAGTGGCTGGACGTGAAGAAGATGCTGCCGCGCCTGGCGCAGAAGCAGTGGTACAGCAAAACCCGCTATGGCTATGCGCGCGGCGGTGAGCCGGTGCATTTTGTGGCGAACATCCGGCGCTACTACGACATCCTCACCTGGGTGACCCAGCCGCAGCTGGAAGGCAACCAGGTGGTCGACGGCAACTTGCACGTGCCGGGCGTGGACAAGACCAAGCCGCCGGAAGATAACCCGCAGCTGTAAGCCACTCTCCCAAACACCACAAAACCCTGTGGGAGCCGGGCTTGCCCGCGATGGCGGCCGGCCAGTCAACCTATTCGTTACCTGATACACCGCGATCGCGGGCAAGCCCGCTCCCACATTGGAAGAGTGGTCGCCTTAAAGACCGGTGAGCAAATGCACGACGCCGCCGCCCAACACCATCACCCCCGGCACACCCGCCGCCTTTAACGCCGGCTCATCCAACCGCGCCGCATCCTGCAGTTGCACACGCACCCGCGTCAGCGCCACGCGCTGCTGCGACTTGAGGTTATCCGCGCCACCCAACGCACTCAGCACGCTGGCCGACAACAGACCCGGCGTCGGCGCCGCGACCGTCTCGGCAATCAAATCCGGGGTCAGGGCTTTCCAGAACGCCCGCTGCAATTTCTCGAACATGCTCAGTGCTCCACGACAGGTGAGGTTTCAACGGTAGCCGCGTGGTACTGGCGCAGGGCCTCGCGCACATGCGCGGCTTCTTCCAGGCCCAGCACCTGGCGGGCAATGATCTGGCAATCGGCCAGGTCCAGCTCGCGCACGGTGGCCTTGATGGTTGGGATCAGCGGCACGCTGACCGACAACTCATCCACGCCAAGCCCGATCAACATGGGTACAGCCAACGCTTCGGAGGCCAATGCGCCACACACGCCCACCCACTTGCCATGGGCATGCGCGGCCTTGACGGTGGTGGCGATCAGGCGCAACACCGCGGGGTGAAAGCTGTCAGCCTGGCTGGCCAGCCGTGGGTGATCACGGTCCATGGCCAAGGTGTATTGGGTGAGGTCATTGGTGCCGATGGAGAAAAAGTCCACATGCGGGGCAAAGACATCGGCCATCAGCGCCGCAGACGGCACCTCGATCATGATGCCCAGCTTCGGCAACGCTTCAAGCCCCAGCGCCAGCGCTTCCTCTTCAAGAATCTTGCGCGCCAAGTGCAGCTCCGACAGCAGGCTGACCATCGGTAACATGATGTGCAGCCGCGCCAACCCGGCGCTGGCAAGGATCGCGCGAAACTGTTCGCGCAGGAGCTCCGGGCGCTCCAGGCACAGGCGGATACCGCGCAAGCCTAAAAACGGGTTGGTCTCGCTTTCCATCGGCACATAGGCCAACGGCTTGTCGCCCCCCACGTCCAGAGTGCGCACCACCAAATTACGCTCAGTGCCCAAGGCGCGGGCGATGGCGCTGTAAGTGCCCGCTTGCTCCTCGGGGCTGGGTGCGCGGTTGCGGTCCAGGTAGAGGAATTCCGAACGCAGCAGGCCGACGCCTTCACCGCCCAGGGCCAGGGATTGCTCCACTTCCTGCAATGAAGCGACGTTGGCCGTGACCTCAACGTGATGGCCGTCGCGGGTCGTGGCCGGCAAGGCCGCCTGCGCCACCTCACGCTGACGGCGTTGCACTTGCTGATCACGGGCCGCCTGCAGTTTTTCGATTTCAGCCAGGTCTGGCTCCAGGTGCAGCTCGCCTTTGTCGGCGTCGAGCAGGACTTGTTTGCCATTGGCCAGTGCCAACACGTGCCCTGGCACACCGCAAATCGCCGGCAGGCCGAGCGCACGGGCGAGGATCGCCACATGACTGGTCGCGCCGCCGCCGACAGTGACAAACCCCAGCACCTTGCGGGTATCCAGGCTGGCGGTTTGCGACGGCGTCAGTTGCTCGGCAATCAGGATGGCCTGCTCGGGCAAGTCCCATGCGCGGTCCTGAATACCGAGAATCAGCTTCAGCACGCGCTGGCCGACATCGGCCAAATCCGCCGCGCGCTCGGCGAGCAGCGCATTGCCCAGGCCCTGGAACAGCTTAGCGGTGGCAACGGTGGCGCTGTTCCAGGCAAAGGCGGCGCTTTTGCCTTCGGCCAGCAGGCCGTGGGCATGCTCCAGCAGGGTCGGGTCTTCGAGCAACTCCTGATGGGCCCTGAAAATCTCGGCCTGGGCGCTGCCGGCCGCCTTGGTTTGCAGGGTTTGCAACGCCTCGGTTGCCGCCAGCAGGCCACGCGTCAACGCGTCGCGCTCGGCGGTTTCGCCGGTGCCGTTTTCAGTGATGTTCAGCTCAGGCTCGGCCACCTGAACAACCTGGCCAAATGCCGAACCCGGTGACGCACACACGCCGCGCAGCAACGCGGCCGACGACACGGGCGCGACCGCCTCAACCACCTGCGTCGGTGCCGCGACCGTTTCGCCGCAGCCCTCGGCCAACAGCGCGACCAATGCCTTGATCGCCGCGTCGGCATCGTTACCCGCCGCACTGACCTGCAAGGTGTCGCCCTGCGCGGTTTGCAGCGCCATGATCGCCACCAGGGATTTTGCGTTGGCGCTTTGGGTTTGCTTGTGCAAGTAAATGCTCGCGTCAAAACCCTTGGCCGCCTGGGCAAACACCGCCGCAGGGCGGGCGTGCAGGCCGTTGGCGTTGGGCAAGCTCAGCGGCTTGGAGAACAGCGCATCACCCTCCTCCTCCGCGACGGCTGCAGTGGCCTCGCCGGGTGATACTCGCAACAGCGGCTGGCCCACATCCACCCAATTGCCGTCCGGCGCCAACAGCGTAAACGGCTCGCCGCTGACCACCAGCATCAAGGTCAACAAACTGCGCGCAGTGAGCGCCACGTAATCGGCATCGAATTCAATCAGCGGTTGCCCAGCTTCCACTCGCTGGCCTTCCTGCACCAGCCGCGTGAAGCCCTGGCCTGCCAGGTTCACCGTGTCCAGGCCGATATGCATCAGCACCTGAACGCCGTTGTCGTCGGTAACGCTGACGGCATGGCCACTGTCCTGGAGACTGCTGATCACCCCGGCCAGCGGCGCGCAAAGGGTCTGCGAGGTGGGATCGATGCACAGGCCGTCGCCGATCATGCGACTGGCGAACACCGGGTCGGGCACCTGATCCAGCGCCAGCAGCACACCCGACAGTGGCGCCAGCAGTTCCAGGGGTTGAGTTGTGGTCATGACTTCACCTGCTGTTTTGTTCTGTAAAAATCATAGGGCGAACGACTATCCAATGTGGGAGCTGGCTTGCCTGCGATGCTGGCGACTCGGTTTCTCAGTAAAACCGAGGTGTTGCTATCGCAGGCAAGCCAGCTCCCACATAAAACTCATTCACTTAAACCCGCGTTATTTCCACCAGTATTCGACCTGCACACCCACATTCGAGCCATGCCGCGCTGTGCCGTAGGCGCCGGTGTCGGACAACGCCGAGCCCGCCGCCAATTCATTCGCCGCGCGCTTGGCCGCTTCGTTCCAGGTTGCATAGGTGTAATACAAGCGCACTTCCGGCCGCGCCCAGAATTCCGGGCCGTTGGGCGACCAGGTCGGGGCGAAGGTGAATTTGCTCAGCTTGCGCGTGCCACCGGTGGCGTCGACCTGATCATGCCCAAGCTCTGTGACCAGTTTGAACCGCTCGCTGATGGCATACGCCGGGCGCACGCCGATGGACATCCAGGTTTGATCCTGGCTGCCAGGACGGATGTCTTTCTGGTACACCGCCTCGACCTGCCCGCCAAAACGCGGGGTCACCTGCCAGTCGAAAAACTCCACGGCGCGGTAGCTTTTACTGCTGTTATCCAAAGCCGTGTTGCCGGTGTAGCCCAGGCCCGTGCCGGGGCCTTCGCCGTACTGCAAGGCAAACTTGTTTTTGCCGCCCAGGAAAGGTTTTTGCACGTGCTGCGCCGTGATCGCCCAACCGCTGTTGGCGTCACGACCACCGGCTTTTTCGATGTAGCTCAAGCCGAACTCCAGTTCACCGCCGGGGTTGGTCTTGAACCCCGCCACGTTGAAGTCGTGACGGGTGGCGTATTCCTTCTGGTACAGGTTGTCTTTGCGGGAAATGGCGTAGCTGTATTTGAGGTCGCCGATCAGCACGTCCTCGACGCCGCCGCCGGTGGCGCTCTGGTTCCAGTAGTAGAAGTCGGAGATGTGGATGTCGTTACGTTTGTAGTAACGCCGGCCCGCCCACACCGAGCCGCCATTGAGGCTGGGCAAATTGGACCACTGCGCATACATCTGCGGCATGCGCGCCGAGCCGTTGTCTTCGCCCTGGAACTTCAGGGCACGGTCGTATTTGTTGTACAGCGACGCCATGGCATCGACGCTGAGCACCGAGCCGTCGTCGAGGGTCAGCAGGTCCTGGCGCAATTCCAGTTCGGCGTATTGCTCGCATTCGTTACCCAAACGGTACTTCGTTTGCGCCCCCGGCAACTGGAAGCACTGCTGCTTGCCACTGCCCGTTGAAGTGCCCGCGCCGCTGCGCAAGTAACCGGCAAATTCCAGGGCCTGCGCGGCAAAAGGTGCAGTAAGGCATGACGCAATAAGGCCCAGCTTTATTGTTGTTTTCATGAAGCACTCCTTTTATTTTTATTTTTTTTCTTACTTTTTGTCTTACGCGCGGCGTGCAGAGGCCGGCTCGCTGGCATTGGCGCGTTCAGGGCGCTATCGCCGGCAAGTGGGCTCCTACGGGTGACTCGCGGTGTTTCAGTCGGTCAGGTGCAGCACGAATGATTCATAGGGGCGCAACACCACCGTGGCCGTACGCAACGGGCAATCGGGGTAGTTGCTGATCAGCAGGCGTTGCTCGCTTGAGGCGTTGATCACGCCTTGCGGCAGCTGGATTTCGCAGGGTTTGCCATAGAAATTGTTCACCACCAGCAAGCGCTCGCCATGGCCTTCGCGCAGGTAGGCCCAGACCTGGAGGTGGTCTTGCAGCAGTTGGCGATAAACCCCCGCCTGAATCAGCGGCTCATGCCGACGCAACGCAATCAGCGCACGGTAGTGATGCAGCACCGAATCCGGGTCATCCCGTTGGCTTTCGACGTTGATCTGCGCCGCGTTGGCTGGAATACCGATCCAGGGTTCACCGCTGCTGAAACCGGCGTTGGCTTGAGTGCTCCACTGCATCGGCGTGCGGCCGTTGTCGCGCGACTTCTGCATGATCGCCGCCATGCTGGCGGCCTCGGACTCACCGGCATCGCGCTTGAGCCGGAAGATGTTCAGGGTCTCGACATCGCGGTACTGCTCGATCTTGTTGAAGCCAGGATTGGTCATGCCCAACTCTTCGCCCTGGTACACATACGGCGTGCCCTGAAGGAAGTGCAGCGCCGTGGCGAGCATCTTGGCCGAGACCACGCGGTGCTCGCCGTCGTCACCAAAACGCGAGACCACCCGCGGCTGGTCGTGGTTACACCAGAACAGCGCATTCCAGCCACCACCGGCCTGCATGCCCAGTTGCCAGTCAGAGAAAATCTGCTTGAGCTGCAGAAAGTCGAAGTCGGCCTTCACCCACTTTTGCAGGTTCGGGTAATCGACCTTCAAGTGATGAAAGTTGAAGGTCATCGACAGCTCTTTCGACTCAGGATTGGAGTAGCGAATGCAGTGTTCCAGGCTGGTGGATGACATCTCGCCGACGTTGATCAGGTCATGCCCTTCGAAGACTTCGCGGTGCATTTCCTGCAGGTAGTGGTGCACGTTCGGGCCGTCGGTGTAGAAGCGCCGGCCATCAGTGTTGTCTTCGGGGAAATCGGCGGGTTTGGAGATCAGGTTGATCACGTCCAGGCGGAAACCGCCCACGCCTTTGTCACGCCAGAAGCGCATCAACTTGAACACCTCGGCGCGCACCTTGGGGTTGTCCCAATTCAGGTCGGCCTGGGTGTGGTCGAACAGGTGCAGGAAGTACTGGTCGGTTTGCGCTTCGTATTCCCAGGCGGAGCCGCCGAACTTGGACTCCCAGTTGTTTGGCTGGTCGCGCCAGATATAGAAGTCGCGGTACGGGTTGTCGAGGCTGCTGCGCGCCTGCTGGAACCACTCGTGTTCGATGGAGGTGTGGTTGACCACGATGTCGAGCATCAGCGTGATGCCGCGCTTGGCCGCTTCGCTGATCAGCAGGTCGCAGTCGGCCATGGTCCCGTAGCTTGGGTCGATGGCGTAGTAGTCGCTGATGTCATAGCCGTTGTCGCGCTGCGGCGAGCGCAGGAATGGAGTGATCCACAGGCAATCCACGCCCAGCCATTGCAGGTAATCGAGCTTGTCCACGATGCCCAGCAGGTCACCGGTGGCGTTACCCGCGTGGCTGTGGAAGCTTTTTGGGTAGATCTGGTAGATCACCGAGTGCTGCCAGTTTTGCATGGTGGGTTCCTTCAATAGAGTTGTGTGCTGGCCTTGCCGGCCTCATCGCGGGCAAGCCCGGCTCCCACACTTGAATGTGCTCACCCATCAATGTGGGAGTTGGCTTGTCGAACCGTCGATCAGGCGACCCGGTAGCCAGGCCGCACGATCTTCATGCTCAACGCACAGGTCAGTACAAATGGCACGACAATCGCGATGATCATCCCGATGACAAAAACCGGGATGTACTGCGGCAGGATTGAGATAAACGCCGGCAAACCACCGACACCAATGGCCGAGGCCTGCACCTTGTTCAGCGACAGGAAAATGCTGCCCAGTGCCGAGCCGAGCAAGGCGGCATAGAACGGAAACTTGAAGCGCAGGTTCACGCCAAACATCGCCGGCTCAGTGATACCGAAGTAAGCGGAAATCGCCGAGGTCGAGGCCATGCTCTTGTCCCGCGCATTGCGTGTCGTATAGAACACGGCGAGCGCGGCGCTGCCCTGGGCCAGGTTGGACATGACGATCATCGGCCAGATAAAAGTGCCGCCCTGGGTGGAGATCAGTTGCAGGTCCACGGCGAGGAACATGTGGTGCATGCCGGTGATCACCAGCGGCGCGTACAGCAGGCCGAAAATCGCCCCGCCGACCATCGGCGCCAGGTCAAACAGGGTGACCACGCCTTCGGTGATCAGAATGCCGAGGTGACGGGTCACCGGGCCGATGATCGCCAGGGCCAGTACGCCGGTGACGACAATCGTGGTGATCGGCACCACCAGCAGCTGGATGGCATTAGGTACTCGCGCGCGCAGCCATTTCTCGATGACGCTCATCACATAGGCGGCCATGAGGATCGGCAGGATCTGCCCCTGATAACCGACTTTTTCGATCTTGAACCAACCGAAAATATCGAAGTACGGCAGGCTCTGGCCGTCGAGGCCGGCGACTGCCTTGCCGTAGTTCCAGGCATTGAGCAGGTCCGGGTGCACCAGCATCAGGCCGAGCACGATGCCGAGGATTTCACTGCCGCCAAACCGCTTGGCCGCCGACCAGCCCACCAGCGCCGGCAGGAACACGAACGAGGTGTTGGCCATCAGGTTGATCAGGCTCCACAGGCCATCCAGGTTCGGATACGCCGCAAGCAGCGTCTTGCCCTCGATAAACATGCCTTTGGCGCCCATCAGGTTGTTAACGCCCATCAGCAGGCCGGCGATGATCAACGCGGGCAGGATCGGCATGAACACATCAGAAAATACGCGCACCAGGCGCTGCATGGCGTTGGTCTTGTCGGCGCCCTTCTTCTTCACGTCGGCAATGGTGGCGGCGGCAAGGCCGGTCTGCTCGCGCAGCGCGGCGTAGACCTTTTCCACTTCGCCGGGGCCGATCACCACCTGGAACAGGCCGCCAGTGAAGAACGACCCCTTGACCAGATCGACCTGGTTCAACGCACCGCCGTTGACCAGGCTCGGGTCCTTGAGCGCCAGGCGCAGGCGGGTCACGCAGTGGGCAGCCTGCTCAAGGTTGTCGCTGCCCCCGAGGTGCTCGAGAATCTCGCGGGCAATAGTCGAATAGTCGTGGCTCATGCTTGGTTTCCACTTTGATTTTTTTATTTGGGGGCAGTCATTGACAGCACGCCGAGGGCAAAAGTACTCGTCTGTACGAGTTAAAGCAACAACTCGTCTGTACGAGTTACAAATAGCTTAATTTTCTGAATGTGGAGTCAGACTTTTCCTCTATTCCACAGGTGGCCAATGGACAAAGCCCACCTCTGCCACTAAGGTTCCTGCCTTGAACGCGCAGTTCACCCTCATCAAGTCGGGCATAGAGCCATCCCCATGAGCAAATACAACCAGATCTATACGGATCTGCTTGCCAACATCACCACCGAACGCCTGCAACGCGGCACGCGCCTTCCCTCCGAAACCGAACTGATGGACGCCTACCAGGCCAGCCGTGGCACCGTGCGTCGCGCAATCGAGCAGCTGCAGGAGCGCGGTTTCGCGCAAAAAATTCACGGCAAGGGCACGTTCGTGCTGTCGCCCAACCCGATCGAGTTTCAACTGGGCGGCATCGTCAGCTTCCACGAAACCCACGCTGACCTGGGCGATGACGTACGCACCGAAGTCGTCGAATTCAGCCAGATCCCGTTGGAAGGTTCACTGCTGCAACACATCGAAGCCGAACCCGGCACCCTGATCACGCGCATCAAACGGGTACGGCGCATCGGCGGCAAACGGGTGATCCTCGACATCAACCACTTCGTCGCCGAACTGATCCCCGGCCTGGACCGCGACATCGCCGAACAGTCGATCTACGCGTTTATCGAGCAGACGCTGCAGCTGCAGATCAGCTACGCGCAACGCACCATCGAGGCCCTGCCGCGCAGCAAGGACGATCAGACCCATCTGGACCTCGAAGGTCAGAGCCATGTGATCGTGGTGAGCAACCAGACGTTTTTGCAGGACGGCCGCCAGTTCGAGTACACCGAGTCGCGGCATACGCTGGATAAGTTTTACTTTTCTGACATTGCACGGCGCTGAGGCCTCACGCAAAAGCGGTGTGGGAGCGCGGTGGCCCGCGATGGCAGGGCATCTGCCGCGCAGGTTCGGTCTGACACGCCTTCATGGCGGGCCATCCGGTTCAGCAGATGCCAGGGTTGTGGATAAGTTCGTGTGGACGTCGACGCCGAGCACACCTCTCTGACCCGTGTGGCTCAACATCCGCAGGCCATGTGGAAGGCGTCACATTTCCTGATCTTTGTATCAAACCACTTACCCACCATGAAACTTATGGCGCATGCCACTATCTGAGCTATCCAAAGCCACCTGGGAAATTTCTTTTTCTAAGTGTGGAAACGTCGACCTTATTCTATTTCGATTCAGTGCCACCGCCGTTCCAGGCTGTGCACTTATTGCGCCTCTGATTCTGATCACAAGGATGTGAAATGCCCGCGGACTCACGCTGCCCACTGCACAAGCCAGCCCCCTCCCGATATGTCATGAGGCTGGCGCGCTTGTCGTCGATGAATGCCAAACACCTCGCGCTGACGGCGCTGGCAGTGTGGACACTCTTTACGGCCGCCGCCGCTCAGGCTGCCGGGCCTGAAGAGGAATTACTGCGTCAGCAGGAGCGTGAACGCGCGCTGCGTGATCAATTGGAATCGCGGCCCGATGTACGTCTCCAGGCACCGACGCTCGACGAAGGCGGCTCTCGTCTTCCGGCGAAAGAAGCGCCCTGCTTCGCCATTAAAGACATCCGCCTGATTGGCGACGCATCCGAGAAGTTTCAATGGGCGCTGAAGGCCGCCAACCCCGAGGACGACCCCGCCGTGGGGCGCTGTCTGGGTGGCGCGGGTATCAACATGACGATGAAGCGCATGCAGAATGCGATCATCCAGGCGGGCTTTGTCACCACCCGCGTGCTTGCCGAAGCTCAGGACCTCAACAGCGGGATTCTGGTGCTGACAATCGTGCCGGGGCGCATCCGCGAAATCCGTTTTGCCGAAGGCACCAGCCGTCGCGCCACCCTGTGGAATGCGATGCCTGCCAACCCCGGCGACCTGCTTAATCTGCGCGATATCGAACAGGCGCTGGAAAACTTCAAGCGCGTGCCCACTGCCGACGCCGACATTCAGATCACCCCCACCCTGGCAGCTGATGCCAAGCCCGGCGAAAGCGATGTGGTGATCAAATGGAGACAGCAGTTTCCGGCCCGCGTGAGCCTTTCCTTCGACAACTCGGGCAGCAAATCCACAGGCAAGTATCAGGGCAATGTGTCGCTGTCGCTGGACAACCTGCTGTCGCTCAACGACTTGTTCTACGCCAGCTTCAACCACGACCTGGGCGGCGGCGAGTCCGGCCGACACGGCTCCAAAGGCAATACGCTCCACTACTCGCTGCCGATGGGTTACTGGCAACTGGCGTTCACCACCAGCGAGTACAACTACGAGCAGTCGGTCGCCGGCGCCACCCAGACGTACCAGTATCGAGGCGAAAGCCGTACCAACGATCTGCGCCTGTCTCGGCTGCTTTACCGCGATGCCGTGCGCAAAACCACGGCGTGGGGTGGCCTGTGGACACGATCTTCTGAAAACTTCATCGACGACACCGAGATCGGCAACCAGGATCGGCGCATGGCGGGCTGGCAGCTCGGCCTGGATCACCGGGAATTTATCGGCACCTCTATTCTGGACCTCGGCGTCGCCTACCGTCGCGGCACCGGCGCACATGACTCGCTGCGGGCCCCCGAAGAAGCCTCTGGTGCCGGCACATCCCGCTCGCAGATCATCACCGCCGACGCCCAACTGCAAGTGCCATTCGCCATAAGCGACCAGCGCCTGCGCTATATCGGCAGTTGGCGGTCGCAATGGAACCGGACACCGTTGGTGCCGCAGGACCGCTTCTCGATTGGCGGACGTTACAGCGTGCGCGGGTTTGACGGAGAAAACATTCTGTCTGCTGATCGCGGTTGGACACTGCGCAACGAAGTCGGCCTGGCGCTGGGGCAAACCGGCCAGGAGCTTTACACCGGTGTCGACTACGGCGAAGTCAGCGGCCAGGCCAGTAAGTACCTGATTGGTAAACGACTGGCGGGGGCTGTAGTGGGTGTGCGTGGTGGTTACAAAGGCCTGTCTTATGACTGGTCGGTAGGCACGCCGCTCAAGAAGCCAGATGGCTTCAAGACCGCGAACGTGACCAGCGACTTTACCGTCATCTGGTCGTTCTGAGGGGTAATGCCATGCGTTTTGAAACCCTGGACATCACGGCACCCGGCCTGATCGACGAGCCTTGGAACGAGGCGGCGGTGCTGGGCTCGGTCACTTGGTTGTGGATGCATTCCAGCGCTCACCGGGATGCGCCACTGCACAGCTTACCGACACTTCTGCTGCCGGCGCTCAAGCATCGCCAATTCGTGCTGGGCAGCGAGCACGGCAAGCCGGTGTGCTACCTCTCCTGGCTTAACGTCGATGAGGCAGCGGAACAGCGCTATTTGCAGCAATCACCGCTGACATTGAGCGACGCGGACTGGAATTGCGGCGAGCGCCTCTGGCTCAACGACTGGGTCGCGCCGTTTGGCCATACGGCCACCTTCACCCGAATCCTCCAGCGCCATCTGTTCGCCAACCGATGTGGTCGCGCGCTGTATCACCGGGGCGACGAGCGGGGCCTGCAAATCAAGACATTCCAGGGCATCGGTGTGATCCCTGAGCAGGCCAGGGCCTGGTTTGCCGCTCATCCGGTCGCCACGGCACCGTAACTTCAACTTTTGTATCGCGGGCCGGCTCCGCAAATGGAATTGCTATGAACAAGCACCTGTACCGAATTGTTTTCAACAAGGCACGCGGGCTGTTGATGGTGGTGGCGGAGAACGTCACCAGCCAGGTCAAGGCGCCGGGCACTCGCGTCAGCCTCACCACCGCCGACGCAGGCTGCACGGCAACGCTCGGGCCGATGCGTTTTGCATTGATGATCGCGCTCGGGCTGGTGTCCTGGAGCGCTGTACCGGCGTGGGCGGCGGGCACGATTGTGGCCGATCCGGCTGCCGCAGCCGGCCAGCGTCCGACGGTGATTCAAAGTGCCAACGGCACGCCGCAGGTGAATATTCAGGCGCCCAGCGCGGCCGGGGTTTCGCGTAACACCTACAATCAGTTCGATGTCGACCCGCGCGGCGTCATCCTCAACAACAGCGGCGCCAACACCCAAACGCAACTGGGTGGCTGGATAGAAGGCAACGCAGCGATGGCCAAAGGCAGCGCGCGGGTCATCCTCAATGAGGTCAACGCCAGCAACCCCAGCCAGTTACGCGGCTATGTCGAAGTCGCCGGGCAACGCGCCCAGGTGGTCATCGCCAACCCGGCCGGCATTACCTGCGACGGTTGCGGCTTCATCAACGCCAACCGTGCGACCCTGAGCACCGGCCAGGTGCAGCTGGAGAACGGCAGCATCAGCGGCTACACCGTGAACGGCGGCACCCTGAACATTCAGGGCAAGGGTCTTGATAGCCGCGACGCCGATTACACCGACCTGATTGCCCGTACCGTGCAGGTCAATGCGGGTATCTGGGCCAATGACCTTAAGGTCACTGCCGGACGCAATCAGGTCAACGCCGACAACACCCAGGCCACGCCTCAGGCCGGCGCCGACGGCGACAAGCCAGCCGTCGCCATCGACGTGGCGCAACTGGGCGGAATGTACGCCGGGAAGATCGTGCTGGTGGGGACCGAATCGGGTGTCGGCATGCGCAATGCCGGGCAAATTGGCGCCATGGCGGGTGAAGTGGTCGTCAGCGCAGACGGCAAACTGCACAACATGGGCACAATCAGCGGCACCACGGCCACCCGTATCACGGCCACAAGCGTTGACAATAGCGGCTCGCTTTACGCCAAGGGCGATTTGAACCTCACCAGCTCCGGAGATATCGACAACAGCGGCACCATTGCCAGCCAGAATCAAACAACCCTCAGCGCCAAGTCGATTCGTAGCACCCAGGGCTCAAGCCTGGCGGCGGGCGCGGGCGTGGACGGCAAACTGGGCAGCAGCGGCAACCTTGCGGTGCGCGCCACCCACGTAAAGGCGCAGGGTCAAAACCTGGCGGCAGGCGATGTCAGCATCCAGGCCGATGATCTGGACCTCAGCGGCAGCCAGACTCAAGGCCGCAATGTCACCCTGACCGCCAACGACGGCGATAGCAATCTCAGTGGCAGCCGCGTGGATGCCAGCCAGACCCTCGCGGCCAGCGCGACGAAGACCCTGCGCACAGACAGCGCCAGCGTCAACGCCGACAACCTGCAACTGAACGCCAGTGATCTGTCCAACGTCGGCGGCGAGCTGGTGCAGACCGGCGTCGCCGACACCTCGATAAACGCCACCGCGAGCCTCGACAACCGTAGCGGACGAATTGCCTCAAACGCGACCAATACCCGGATCAGCGCCGCTCGCATCGACAACGGCAGCGGCAGCATCGAACACGCAGGCAAGGGTTCGCTGGGCATTCAGGCCAACCAACTCGCCAGTACCAAAGGCAGCATTGCCAGTAATGGCAGCGTGTCGATCAAGGCTGACGACGTGGTGCTGGATGAAG
This sequence comes from Pseudomonas sp. HT11, assembly GCF_044875395.1. Lineage (NCBI taxonomy): Bacteria > Pseudomonadati > Pseudomonadota > Gammaproteobacteria > Pseudomonadales > Pseudomonadaceae > Pseudomonas > Pseudomonas sp. HT11. The sequence continues at coordinate 5,162,732 of NZ_CP173217.1, forward strand.
GTCTGGCCCAGGGCCAACAGCTCACGCTCCAGGCCCGCACCCTGTCCAATCACTACGGGCGCATTCTGCAAACGGGGCTGGAGCCTTTACAGATCAATGTCAGCGAGCAATTCAACAATCAGAACGGCCAGGTCAGCAGCCCAGGCGCTGTGGCGATCAACGTTGGCACGCTGAATAATCAGAACGGCAAAGTGGTTGCAACCGACGGCGGCCTGCTGACGGTGACCGCCAGTGATTTGATCGACAACAGCGGCGGAACGCTGGCGGCTAGCGGCACCGCGCAACTGAACGGCGCACGCCTGGAAAATACCCAAGGCACCGTCAGCGCCGGTGGCGAGCTGCAAGCGCAGTTCAGCCAGTTGAACAACATCGGCGGCACGCTCGCGTCTACCCAGCGCATGGCGATCATCGCCGGGCAGTTCAACAACACCAATGGTGTGCTTGGCTCGGTGCAGTCCGGCCTTTCGGTCAACGTGACCAACGGCGCGCTAACCAACAATGGCGGGCGTCTGGAAGCCCAGGGTGACATCGCCGTTACAGCTCAGGGCCTGGATAACCGCAGTGGTGTGATCAGCGGTCAGGCACTGGACCTCAACAGCAACGGCGCTCTGGCCGACAACCGCGACGGTACACTCGACGCCCGCGCCACCCTCGACCTGCGCAGCGGCGAGTTGCGTAACGCGGCGGGCTTGATTCAGTCTGCAGGCAAACTGTTTATCGACACCGGAAATCAGGCCCTCAATAACCTCGACTCCGGCACCACCAAAGGCATCAGCGGTCAGGATGCCGTGGAAATCCGCAGCGCCAGCGTCAATAACAGCACTGGCTTTTTGAGTACCAAGGGCAATCTGTTGCTCACCGCCAGCGACGTGGTCAACACCAACGGCGGCCAAATCATTGGCGAGAAAACCGTACACGTCGACGGCGCACGCCTGGATAACCGTGGCGGCCAGTTGCAAAGCCTCGGCGACGTCGAGCTGGCACTGGGTCAGGCCCTCATCAATCAGGGTGGGCTGGTCCGCAGTGCAGGCGCGTTGAACCTGAGCACCGATGTGCTCGACAACAGCGCCACCCAGGGCACCAACCTAGGCCTTGAAGGCCGCAGCATGAACCTGGCGGTCAACACCCTCAGCAACCAGAGCGGTGCTTTACGCACCGATGAAGGCCTGCTGCTGGGCGTGAGCCAGACGCTAAATAACCAGAGCGGGCTGATCTCTTCGACCGGTGACCTGACCATCCGCGACCGCGATACCGCGCAGCGTCGCCAATCGGTGAATAACCTCGACGGCACGCTGATTGCGGGCAAGCTGCTGTCGCTCAACGCCGCGTATTACAGCGGCACGGGCCGGGCGCTGAGCCTGGGTGACATCAACTTCAGGTTGCAGAGCGGCCTTGATTTGAGCGGGCAGATTCAGGCCAACAACAACGTTGATCTGAGCACCGCCGGGGCGCTCAACAACACCGGGCGTTTGCTGGCGGGCAAGTCCCTGCTAGTCAGCGCGCAGACGCTCGACAACAGCGCCAACGCCGAAATCAGCGCGGGCCAGGTTCGTCTGAACGTCGCTGACACCCTGACCAACCGCGGGCTGATCGACGGCCAGCAAGTCCGCGTGCAGGCAGCGACGCTGAATAACCTCGGCACCGCGCGCCTGTATGGCGACCAACTGGCGATAGCCACCTCGACGTTGAACAACCTCGATGAAAATGGCACCGCAGCAACGATAGCAGCCCGTGAATCACTGAATATCGGCACCGCAACCCTGAATAACCGCGAGCAATCGCTGGTCTTCAGTGCTGGCGACCTCGCCATTGGCGGGACCTTGAGCGCGCTCGATACCGCTGAGGGTCGCGCTCAATTACTGACCAATGCCAGCGCGACCCTCGAAGCGCTTGGCGATCTGTCTTTGAACGTACAAAGCGTGCGCAACACCAACGAACATTTCAGCACGCGCGATGTTGAGGTCAGTCGAACACCCGAGCAGGAGTTTCAACTCACCGGCTCGACCAACCGCTACCAAGCCAACGAGATCTCCCTACGTCACGATGAGGTGAATTACCTGGTCACCCCCGAGGGCCAGCGCGACAACTGGAACCGCTACGACTACACCCGCGTCGTCAACGAAACCCAGATCGCCACCTCGGCCCCGGCGCAGATCCTGTCTGGCGGGACAATGCAGATCAGCGCCGGCGACGTGCTCAACGACAAGAGCCGCATCATCGCCGGCGGACTGTTGCAGGCGGACGTCACCAGCCTGACCAACACCGAAGTGTCGGGCCAGCGCACCACCGTCGACAGCGGCAGCGTCACCAACTTCTACCGCATCCAACGCAAGGGCCGCGACCGGCAAGGCGCGAATACCGCAGCCTATACCCCTGCCCCGCTGATTCAGGATATCTCCCTGCAACCTACCGTCTTCGCGCAGAACACAGCGGTCAGCGGCACGGGCACCCAGATCAGCGCACGCGGTACTCAGGCCGTCGGCCAGCAGATCGCTTCCACCGGTACGGTCAGCGCTCCGGCCGCCCGTACCTTTCAAGTAGCTCCGATCGTTCAGGTCGCAGCGCAGACCACCCAGAACGCACAAGGCGTGGCCGAGCAGATTCGCACCGGCGGTCCGTCCCTTGAATTGCCGAACAACAGCCTGTTCACCACCAACCCGCAGACCACCAGCAATTACTTGATCGAAACCGACCCGCGTTTCGCCAGTTATCGCACTTGGCTGTCTTCGGATTACATGCTGGAGCGCCTGCAAGTCGACCCTGCGCTCACCCAGCAGCGTCTCGGCGATGGCTTCTATGAGCAAAAACTGATTCGCGAACAGGTTGCACAACTCACCGGTCGGCGCTTCCTCGATGGCTATGCCAATGACGAAGCGCAGTACCGGGCGCTGATCGACAATGCCGTCACCCTTGCCAATCAATGGCAACTGGTGCCAGGCATCGAGCTGTCCCCTGAGCAGATGGCGCAAATGACCAGCGATATCGTCTGGCTGGTACAGAAAAAAGTCACCCTCGCCAGCGGCGAAACCCGCAACGTGCTGGTGCCGCAGGTCTATGTGCGCGTGCAGGAAAGCGACCTTAACGGCTCTGGCTCGCTGATTGCCGGGCAACGCCTGAACCTGAACATTGCCGGTGATCTGGTCAACAGCGGCAGCCTGGCCGGGCGCAGCGTGATGGCGATTACCGCGCAGAACATCGAAAACCTCGGCGGCCGCATCCAGGCTGACAAGGTCTCGCTGACGGCACGGGAAAACCTCGACAACCTCGGCGGCCTGATCGGCGCGACAGACAGCCTCGCCATCAACGCCGGGCAAAACGTCAACGTCGTGTCCAGCAGTCGCGACAGCAGCAGTGCCCAAGGCACCCGCACCAACCTGTCACGGGTGGCCGGGCTGTTCGTCAGCGGCGCTGGCGGCACCCTGGACGTCAACGCGGGTAAAGACCTCAACCTGACCGGCGCTCAGGTGGTCAACGCAGGTACCGGCGGCAGTACCTCGCTGCAAGCAGGCAACAACATCAACCTGACCACCGTTGGCGAAGCCCATCAGCAATCGGTTAACTGGAACGGCAGCAACTGGCGCAAAGACGCCAGCCAGACCGAAGTCGGCTCAACCATCCAAGGCCAAGGCGATGTGCGCCTCAGCGCCGGGCAGGACCTCAATGCCCGAGGCGCGAGCGTCACCAGTCAGCAAGGTGCAATCATCGCCGACGCCGGGCGCGACGTGAACCTGACCGCTGCGCAAAACACCCAGTTCGCCGATGAAGCGCACAAATTCAAAGGCAGCAACGGCCTGTTCTCCAGCAAGACCACTACCACACGCGACACCGTCAACCAGACCCAGGCGCAGGGCTCGACGCTGAGTGCCGAGAAAACCTATGTGCAGGCCGGTCGCGACATAAACGTCAGCGGCAGCAACGTGGTGTCCACCAACCAGACCGTGCTGGCGGCTGACAACAACATCAATATCGAAGCCACGACGGAAAGCAGCAGCGAACGTCACGACAAGTCAGTCAAGAAAAGCGGCCTGTTCAGCGGCGGCGGTATCGCGGTCACCCTCGGCACCCAGCAGCAAACGGTCAAGGACCTCACCACTAGCCAGACCGCAGCGGCGAGTACCGTGGGGTCAACCAAGGGCGATGTGCTGATGGAAGCGGGCAAAGGCTACCGCCAGGTGGGCAGCCAGGTGAGCGCGCCCGAAGGCAGCGTCGATATCACCGGGCAAACCATCGATGTCGTTGAAGCCCGCAACACCAGCAAGCGCGAACGTGAAACCCTGTTCAAACAGACCGGGTTCACTCTGACGGTGACTAACCCTGTCATCAGTGCAATCCAGACCACCCAGCAGATGAAACAGGCATCGGAGAAAACCGATGACGGGCGCATGAAGGCGCTGGCAGCGGCCACGGTCCTGCTGGGCGGTAACAACGCCGCCACGGCGGTGGCAATGGACCCTGGCGCGGCAGGCGGTATCAACATCAGCCTGTCGCTGGGCACCAAGAAGAACGAAAGCAAAACCACCCAGACAAGCGACAGCGCCGCCGGTTCGACCATCACCGCAGGTCAAGATGTGCGCCTGCGCGCGACCGGCGCAGGTGCAGACAGCAACATCACGGTCCAAGGCAGCCAGATCAAGGCCGGGCGTGACGCCAGCCTGATGGCCGACGGCGACATCAACCTGCTCGCCGCCAACAACACCAGCCAGCAAAACACCGACAGCAAAGGCAGCAGCGCCAGCATCGGTATCGGCCTCTCGCTGGGCGGTAGCAGAAACGGCTTTACCCTGGACCTGGGTGCCACCGGAAACCGGGGCCAGGCCGACGGCGACGAGCTGACCTATACCAATACCAAAGTGGAGGCTGGCAACCAGTTGCTGCTGTCATCCGGCGGCGACACGCAGCTTAAGGGGGCGGTGGCCAGTGGCAAAAAAGTCATCGCCGACGTCGGCGGCGATCTTAATATCGAAAGCCTGCAAGACACCAACACGTATAAAGTCGATGAAAAGAGCCTGGGCATCGGCATCAGTCTTTGTATTCCACCGTTCTGCTACGGCATGAGCTCGATAAGCGGTGCCAGCGCAAACTTTGGCGCAACCAACATCGACTCCAACTATGCCAGCGTCACCGAGCAGTCAGGCATCAAGGCCGGTGATGACGGTTTCGACATCAACGTGCGGGGCAACACCGATTTGGTCGGCGGCGTGATCGCCAGCAGTGACAAGGCCGTGCAGGACGGCAAAAACAGCCTGGTCACATCCAGCCTCACCAGCCGCGACATCAAGAACAAGGCGGATTACGACGCCAATACCGTGAGCCTGGGCGGCGGCTACAACGAAGTCGGCAAGGACCAGAAGGGCAACGCGCAGACTGGCGGCAAGGTTAACCCGGGCACCGACCTAGCCAAAAACGAGAACAACATCGGCGCCAATATGCCGATCGCCATCAGCGCCAGCGACAAGGCAAGCAGCGTGACACGCAGCGGCATCAGTGGCGGTGCCGTCGTCATCACCAACGACGCCGAACAACAGAAGCGCACCGGGCAGAGCGCCGAGCAAACCGTCGCCAGTCTCAACCGTGATGTGTCCAGTGATCGCGATGGCAGCAACTCGCTCAAACCGATCTTCGACGAAGATGAAATCCGCGCCGGTTTTGAGATCGTCAGCGCGTTCTCCAACGAAGCCAGTACCTTCCTTGCGAACAAAGCCAGGGAAGCGGACCTCAAACGCCAACAGGCAAAAGAGCTGCAGTCAAAAGCAGACAATCGTGACACGCCAATGAGTGACGCTGCGCGCCTGCAACTGCAGCTCCAGGCGCGGGAGTACTCGGCGCAGGCCAACGCGATCTCCGAAAACTGGGGCGCAGGCGGTACCTATCGCCAGATCACTACCGCCCTGATCGGTGCTGCAGGAGGCAATATCAGCGCGGGCAACGCTGCCTTTGTGCAAGGCCTGGTGGTCAATTATGTGCAGCAACGGGGTGCCGGCTACATCGGCGACCTGGTGGCCAAAGGCGAGCTCACCGAAGGCTCGCCACTGCACGCGGCCCTGCACGGCATCGTCGCTTGCGCCGGTGCCGCCGCCAGCAGCCAAAGTTGCGGCAGCGGCGCGGCAGGCGCGGCGGCATCAAGCCTGCTCACCGGCCTGTTCTCACAAAGCAGCCCCGACGAAAGCGAAGAACAACGCGAAGCCAAGCGCAACCTGATCGTCAGCCTGGTGACCGGCCTGGCAGCGACCAGCGCCTCCATCGACCCGACCACCGCCAATACCGCGGCGGGTGCGGCGGTGGATAACAACTGGCTGGCGACACAGCAGATCGTGCAGTTCAAGAAGGAATACGACGAAGCAAAAGGCCTGATTGCCGCTGGCAAAGTCGTTGCCAAATGGTCGTACATCAGCGGCAGGCAGGATGTTCTGACCCAGTTCGGCATCGGCAAGGGGTTGGCCCAGTCAGGCTGGAATGACGTCACGGGCCTCGCCGAATTTGTTGCGCACCCCATCGAAGGGCTTACCGGACTTGGCCAACTGATTAATAACCCGGAGGCCAGAAAGCAGTTTGGCGACAGCGTCGTCAACGAACTCAACGTTAAGATAGAAACGATCAAGACCGCACTGGAAGTCGGCGGCGACGAAAACGCCGAAGCATTGGGCAAGGCCATCGGCGAAATCGCCTGGCAGGTCGGCAGCATTGCAACGGGCGTCGGCGGGGCTGCGAAAGGTGGCGTGGCGCTGGCCAAGGCAGGGATCAAGGTTGGAGCGCAGCAACTTGAAAAGATGGCTGAGGTGGCGAGCCTCGCCAAATTCGACAAGCTTGTAGCACGCGGCGGGCAGTTCAACCCTAACGGCACCCCGCTGATGGACTTCCGCGCCATGACCAACGCGCAGAAGAGCATCGTCGGGGACATCATGGGTGGAGAGCAAATCAAGACGTTGGTGCCCGGTGCTGAAAAAATTGGCCGGGCTCCCGATATTGGCCAGACAGGCATTGACGATTTGTACAAGGTAGATAAGCCTGGTGTCGACTACCTGATTGTTGAGTACAAATTTGGCTCGTCCAAGCTGAAGCCCACCCGAGATGGGCTGCAGATGAGTGATGATTGGTTACAAGGTAGCTCTACTAACTACAATCGGATTCTGGAGTCTGTCAACGGTAATGAAAAAGCTGCTGATAGCATCAACAAAGCACTACAGGCAGGCCGTGTCGAAAAATGGCTAGTCCATACAGACCCGTTTGGAAATGTCACTGTCGGCGTCCTGGAAAAAAATGGAAAATTTGTAGCTGATCCAGTTGCCACATCAAAACTATTAGGAAGGGCCGCTAAATGATTCGCGCACCATTAGGGGAAATAAGCTACTGGTCTGAGTGGATTGAGTACAACGACGATTACATAAAAAAAGAATCTGTAGCCGCTGATGACAACTCAGGTGATCAGAATTACGAGCCCCAATTCCAATTTACACTTGCTCAGAAACACTGGCACCAAATTCTGCGCAAATACTCAGCCGGATGCCCAATTACTAACTTGGCGTATTACTTCCCCGGTCTGTTAGATGCTTGGGAAGAAGCTGAGCGGCTCGGAGCAGCAGTGTGGACTGCAGAGCAGCAATTCACCCGGCACCACTGGCGCGTCAACTACGACCACTACATCATTTGCTTCTGGCTGGTCGGCTTGGCACTCGCACTCGACATTCCAGACGAGCAATGGCATCGCTTGCTGGCCTTGATCGGCAATGATGGCGAAGACGTACTTCTTGATCGGATCATTGCCAGCCGCAGTCCAGACCGCAAGATAGGAGCCGTGCTTCTATATCCCAAGCCGTATGGTCGTTTGTTGAAGGCCGTGGATGCACCCGCAGACTCTCAGCCGCCGCTGCTCAAAGCCTTTGTCGAGCACTGGTACCAGGAAGTGCGTACCGGCGCCAAATCCGGATCAGGCCCGCAAGCGGTCAGCTATCGGCATCCTTATTGGTATACCTATGGCGACCAGAACTTTGAAGGCGGGGCATATTTTGGTCGTTGGTGTGTAGAAGCGGTGGCTGCCGTGAAGGCGTTTGGAATGGATGACTCGCCATGTCTAGGTCAAGAGCATTATCCGGGAGACCTTTTGAGACCTGATGGCCCTAGCACTCACCCGGCAAGAGAGACAACAGAACCACATCCACCGTTGGCTTCAGAAAAGAAAGCCGGCTTTTGGGCCCGAATTTTCACCCGATCCAGTGATAGATAAGCGCCAGTGTGATCAAGCAAGACACGGCTATCGCAAGGCAAGCACCCGCCGAGAAGTGCCAACGCCGATGCCGGCGATGGGAGGAATAAGATGCTTTGCACCTGGTTTGATTCACCGACAGCTGAATGCCTTCAAAGCTTTCAGGTGCGTTTTCAATAGCGGACACCCTGGCGCGTGACAGGTCCAGGCAGCTTTCCATCTTCTTTGACACTTGCTGGGTCGTGCCGCCGAGGGCGCTGAGCAACTGATCGACCTTCCCAGTGGGGTGCTGCCATCCATGGACTGGTTGACAGCTTCGGGCCGGGTGTTGAGCACAGAGATCACGCCCACCAAGCTCACGGGAATGGCCGCGACGAGCACAAAAGCCAGGACCACCCACATAATGCGACTCTTTAATGAGCAAGAATAAGCCCTTATCGCGGGCATGAAAAAACCGGCAAAAGCCGGTTTTTTTCATGCCTCGCTATGGGCTCATTCCCACTCAATCGTCGCCGGCGGCTTGCTCGACACGTCATACGTCACGCGCGAAATACCTTCGATCTCATTGATGATACGGCCGCTGACAGTCTCCAGCAGTTCGTACGGCAGGTGTGCCCAACGGGCGGTCATGAAGTCGATGGTTTCCACCGCACGCAGTGCAACAACCCACGCATAACGACGGCCATCGCCCACAACGCCCACCGATTTCACCGGCTGGAACACCACGAATGCCTGGCTGACTTTGTGGTACCAGTCGGCTTTGCGCAGTTCTTCGATGAAGATGTGGTCGGCGCGACGCAGCAGGTCGGCGTATTCCTTCTTCACTTCACCAAGAATCCGCACGCCCAGGCCCGGGCCTGGGAATGGGTGGCGGTAGACCATGTCGTACGGCAGGCCGAGTTCCAGGCCCAGACGGCGGACTTCGTCTTTGAACAGCTCGCGCAGCGGTTCTACCAGCTTTAGGTTCATTTCCTCAGGCAGGCCACCCACGTTGTGGTGGGACTTGATCACGTGGGCCTTGCCACTCTTGGCGCCGGCCGACTCGATCACGTCAGGGTAGATGGTGCCCTGGGCGAGGTACTTGATGTTGTCCAGTTTGTTGGACTGGGCATCGAATACGTCGATAAAGGTGCGGCCGATGATCTTGCGCTTCTTCTCTGGATCGGACTCGCCGGCCAGGTTGTTCAGGAACTGGTCTTCCGCGTTGGCGCGGATCACCTTGACGCCCATGTTCTCGGCGAACATGGCCATCACTTGCTCGCCTTCGTGCAGGCGCAGCAGGCCGTTGTCGACGAACACGCAGGTCAGCTGGTCGCCGATGGCTTTGTGCAACAGAGCCGCAACTACCGAGGAGTCAACGCCGCCGGACAGGCCGAGCAGCACGTTGTCGGTGCCGACCTGGGCGCGAACCTGGGCGATGGCGTCTTCAGCGATTTTCGACGGAGTCCACAGGGCTTCACACTCGCAGATGTCGAGGATGAAGCGCGACAGGATGCGACCGCCTTGCTTGGTGTGGGTCACTTCCGGGTGGAACTGCACGCCGTAGTAGCCGCGCTCGTCGTTGAACATGCCGGCGATCGGGCAGCTCGGGGTGCTGGCCAGGATGTGGAAGTCTTCCGGCATCTTGGTGACCTTGTCACCGTGGCTCATCCACACGTCGAGGCCGAACAGGCCGTCGGCGTCGATGTGGTCTTCGATGCCGTCCAGCAGGCGACTCTTGCCGACCACATCAACACGGGCGTAACCGAATTCACGCAGCTCGGAACCTTCAACCTTGCCGCCCAGTTGCTCGGCCATGGTCTGCATGCCGTAGCAGATACCGAAGACGGGCACGCCCAGGTCGAATACGGCTTGCGGGCAGCGCGGGCTGTTGGCTTCGTGCACGGACTCGGGGCCACCGGCGAGGATGACGCCCTTAGGGGCGAATTCGCGAATCGCTTCGTCATCCATGTCGAACGGGTGCAGTTCGCAGTACACACCGATTTCGCGCACGCGGCGGGCGATCAGCTGGGTGTACTGGGAACCGAAGTCGAGGATCAGAATGCGGTGGGCGTGAATGTCGAGGGCCATGAGGATCAGTCTCGTCTATGTAATTCAGAAACAACTCGGGGCTGAATAAAACAGCCCCGGTTACTTAACATTTTGCTGGAAGCCTCAACCTACGCGGTAGTTTGGCGCTTCCTTGGTGATCTGCACGTCGTGGACATGGGATTCAGCCATGCCGGCGCCGGTGATCCGTACAAATTCAGGCTTGGTGCGCATTTCTTCGATGTCGGCGCTGCCGGTGTAGCCCATCGAGGAACGCAGGCCGCCCATCAGTTGATGGATGATCGCGCTCAGGGTGCCTTTGTACGGCACACGGCCTTCGATGCCTTCCGGTACGAGCTTCTCGGCGCCTGCCGAGGAGTCCTGGAAGTAACGATCAGAAGAGCCTTGCGCCTGGGACATGGCGCCCAGCGAACCCATGCCGCGGTAAGCCTTGTACGAACGACCCTGAAACAGTTCGATCTCGCCCGGCGCTTCTTCAGTACCGGCAAACATCGAGCCCATCATCACGCAGGAAGCACCGGCGACGATGGCCTTGGACAGGTCACCGGAGAAACGGATGCCGCCGTCGGCGATCAACGGTACGCCGGTGCCTTCAAGGGCAGCGGCGACGTTGGCGATGGCGCTGATTTGCGGCACGCCCACACCGGCGACGATACGCGTGGTGCAGATCGAGCCCGGGCCGATGCCGACCTTGACGGCGTCGGCGCCCGCTTCGGCCAGGGCCTTGGCGGCAGCGCCGGTGGCAATGTTGCCGCCGATCACTTGCACGTCAGGGAAATTCTGTTTGACCCAGCGAACGCGGTCGATCACGCCTTTGGAGTGACCGTGGGCAGTGTCGACCACCACCACGTCAACGCCGGCAGCGACCAGGGCCGAAACGCGATCGCCGGTGTCTTTACCGGTGCCGACCGCAGCGCCAACGCGCAGACGACCTTGGTCATCCTTGCTGGCCAGCGGGTAAGCCTTGGCTTTTTCGATGTCGTTGACGGTCATCATGCCTTTGAGGGCGAATTTGTCGTCGACGATCAGCACGCGTTCGATGCGGTGCTTGTGCAGCAGCTCGCGCACATCGTTCTTGTCGGCGCCTTCCTTGACAGTCACGAGGCGCTCTTTAGGCGTCATCACTTCGCGGACGGTGACTTCAAGACGGTTCTCGAAACGCACGTCGCGGGACGTGACGATGCCGACCAGGTCGCCATCGTGCAGCACCGGAACGCCGGAGATGTTGTGCAGGCGGGTCAGGTCGAACAGGTCACGCACGGTGGCGTCGGCTTCGATGGTGATTGGATCTTTCACCACACCGGCTTCGTAACGCTTGACCTTGCGCACTTCGGCAGCTTGCTGCTCGATGGTCATGTTCTTGTGGATGATGCCGATGCCGCCTTCCTGAGCCATGGCGATTGCCAAACGGGCTTCGGTGACGGTGTCCATGGCAGCAGAAACCAGGGGAATATTCAGCTCGATGCCACGGGTTAGGCGGGTCTTGAGACTGACTTCGTTAGGAAGTACCTCGGAATAACCGGGCACTAGGAGAATGTCGTCGAATGTCAGAGCTTCTTGGCTGATACGCAGCATCGCGGGGGCTCCCGAGCGGGAAAATGGAAGCGCGCCATTATATACATGCACCCTGTCAGGCTCAATGTAAAACTCTGACAAACTTGGTAATACTGATAGAAGGGTTAAAGCTCGACTTTGACCCAGCTCATCTTCTGGTCCAACCAATCGGCAAATTCGTCGATAAAGCTCTGCTTGAAACCCGCCTCTGCCCAATTGTTGAAAATGAACCCCAGGTTGGAAAACCCGCATTCCTGCAGGAACAGAAACCCGTTGATGTCATCTTCATGCCCACACAGCGGGCAGGTGAAGTTGTCGGTGTGGCCGGGCATCCAGTCTTCCAGGCTTTCGAAGAGTGCCTCGCCGACTTCCTTGAGGCATTCAGGGCAGCCGGCTTCTTCGAGAAAGCCCTTGGCCGGCGTGTAGATGCAGCGTTTGTAGATAATCTCGAGGCCATTGATCGGCTCGTTGAACGGCAGCGCCTCCGGGTGCAGCACCACGGCACGGGCGCCGTCGGCCAGGGCGTAGCCCATGCGATTGCCGGTGCGCCCACAGGTGGTCAGCTCTTCCTTGATGATGTTCTTGCGCACCAGCCAGCGCACGATTGCCCGCGCGCGGGGTTCGTGGACGGGCAAGGTGGAAATTTTCGGGACAAGGATGCTTTGGGAGTTCATGAGAGTCCTGCGGTGTGGCTTCTGGCCCCATCGCGGGCAAGCCCGCGATTAAGACCCCAGAGCCCGGCAGCTTAATCCCTGATACCCACAGGTCAAGTACTCAAGTAACGGGCAATCAACGCAAGGCCGCTCGCCAGCACCAGCCACGTCACCAACCGCACAAAGGCTTCACGCGACATACGCATCGTCAGCCTGCGCCCCACCCACAGCCCCAAGGCCATCGCCGGCAACAGGCACAGCGCCAACAGCAACAGCGGCCAGTCCGCGTACACCCCGGCAATCAGGAACAGGCTCAAGCGCACCACGGTGCTGCAACTGATCAACGCACTTTGCGTGGCCCGCGCCGCGTCCTTGGGCAAACGACTGTTCAGATAGATCGCATATAAAAAGCCGCCACTGCCAAACAACGCACCAAACAACCCGCCGACCGTGCCCATGGGAATCGACCAGCCCGCCGCCAGCTGCGTCGGCCGCGCCTTTACCGCCAGGCTGTAAATCGCATAGGTGCTGATAAACAGCCCCATCAACAGCAGCAACAGGTCCGAATGCAGATTGAGCAAAAACACCACCCCAAGCGTGCAACCGATGGCCATGCACGGCAGCAATCGCAACAGCTCCGGCTTGTTCACCTCCCGCCGCGATTGCAGCAGGTTGCCAAAGGCCGCGACAAAATCCAGCAACACCAGCAGCGGGATAAGTTTCGACAACGGCATAAACACGATCAGGATCGGCCCCGCGACCAGCGCCGTACCAAAGCCTGCGATACCAAACACGACGTAGGCCATGACAATGCCGAGGCCGATCACCAGCCAATCAACGCCACTGAACGACCACTGACTCATCAGCTCAACCGGGCTCATGGGCACTTCCTTGAAAGAGATGACGGTCACTTTAGCCATCGACGAGTGTTGCGACTAATATCTTCAAAGCCCTCCACTCATCTCGAAAAGGCATGACGCGTGATTTCCACTCGCCAACTGCGCTACTTCGTCGAAATCGCCGACAGCGGCAGCTTCAGCGCCGCCGCCGAACGCCTGTTTGTGGCGCAGTCGGCCCTGAGCCGACAGATCAAGGAGCTGGAAACCCAGCTGCAAACGCCACTGTTCGAACGCACCGCGCGCCAACCCCGGCTGACGGCGGCCGGCGAAGCCTTTTACCCACGGGCGCGCAACCTGCTGAGCGAGTTGCTCAAGGCCAGCGAAATGGCCACTCAGGTGGGCAATGGCCAGCTGGGCACGTTGCGCCTGAGCCACTCGAGCACCGTGCCGATGAGCGGGCACTTGCTGAAAGCCATCAGCACCTGGCTGGAGCGCTGCCCTGGCGTGTCGATGGACATCGTCAAATTGTCCTCCGAGGCGCAACTTGAAGAAATCGCCGAAGGTCGGCTTGAAGTCGGGCTGTTGCGCTTGCCGGTGTTGCGCCAACGCGAAGGTCTCCGGGTGGTGCCCTTGTACAGCGAACAGCTGGTGCTGGCTGTGCCGCCTGACCACGCGCTGGCCCGCAGCAATGCACCTGTCGAACTGGAACAGCTCAAGGACGAAGTGTTTATCTCGATCCCCCATCCTCAGCGCGGAGGCCTGAGTTATCTGTCAGCCGAACTCTGCATGCGTGCAGGATTTTTCCCCAAGGCTGCACGGGTGATGTCACGCAAAACCACGCAGCTGCAACTGATCCAGGCTGGCTTCGGAATTGCCTTGTTACCAAAATCCATGCAAGACATCGCACCCGCCAACCTGCACTTTTTGCCCCTGGCTGATCCGGACTGCCTCAGCACCGTGGCCCTGGCCTGCGCGCAGACGCCGAGCGCGCTGGTCGAGCAATTCTGCCAAACCTTGCGCGAATGCCTATAAACTGCCGCCCATGATTAAAGATCCTTTTGCCCGTCTGGGCCTGGACCGCGAAGTCCTGACTGTCAGCCAGCTCAACGGCCGCGCGCGGGTGTTGCTCGAAGACGTGTTCACCAATATCTGGGTCGAAGGCGAGATCTCCAACCTCGCCCGCCCGGCGTCCGGCCATGTGTATTTCACCCTCAAGGACAGCGGCGCCCAAGTGCGTTGCGCGTTGTTTCGCAACAACGCCGCACGGGTGCGCCAGGCCTTGAAGGATGGCTTGGCGGTCAAAGTGCGCGGCAAGGTCTCGCTGTTCGAGGGCCGTGGCGACTATCAATTGATCCTCGACACGGTAGAGCCCGCCGGTGATGGCGCGCTGCGCCTGGCCTTTGATGCGTTGAAGGAAAAGCTCAGCGCCGAAGGCCTGTTCAGTGCCGAACGCAAGGTGCCGCTGCCGGCGCACCCTCGGCGCATTGGCATCATCAGTTCGCCCACAGGCGCGGTGATCCGCGACATCATCAGCGTGTTCGGCCGCCGCGCGCCAAACGTTGAATTGACGCTGATCCCGACGGCCGTGCAAGGTCGCGAGGCCGTGTCGCAGATTGTGCGCGCCCTCAAGCTGGCCGACGCGCGCGGCTTTGACGCGTTGATCCTCGCTCGCGGCGGCGGCTCTCTGGAAGATCTGTGGTGCTTCAACGAAGAAGCCGTGGCGCGTGCGGTGGACGCGTGCGTGACGCCGATTGTCAGCGCCGTCGGCCATGAAACCGATGTGTCGATCTGCGACTTCGTGGCCGACGTGCGCGCGCCCACGCCCTCCGCCGCCGCCGAATTGCTCGCCCCCGATGCCAGCCATTTGGTGCGCCAGGTCGAAAACCTGCACCGCCGCCTGGTGATGCTGATGCGCAATCGCCTGAGTCATGAGCGCCTGCGCCTGGAAGGCATGGCCCGTCGCCTGCGTCACCCCGGCGAACGTCTGCGCCAACAGGCCCAGCGCCTGGATGACCTGGACATGCGCATGCGCCGCGCCTTCGAACGCAGCCTCAATACCCGCCGCGAACGCCTGATCCGCCTGGAAACCCGCCTCGCCGGCCAGCACCCCGGCCGTCAGCTGGCCCTGCTGCGCCAGCGCCTGGACAGCCTCGCCGAACGCCTGCCGCGCGCCATGCGCGAAGGCCTCAAGGCGCGTCGCTTGCAACTGCAAAGCCAGGTGCAGACGCTGCAAGTGGTCAGCCCACTGGCGACCCTGGGCCGTGGCTACAGCATTTTGCTGGACGAGCGTGGCCAGGCGATCCGCAACGCCGCGCAAACCCACACCGGCCAACGCCTGACCGCGCGCCTCGGTGAAGGCCAATTGCAGGTGCGGGTGGAAGATAACCACCTGACGCCCGTCACCCTTTCGTTATTGGACTGATTGATGCCCCGTCTATTTAGCCTGCTGATGCTGTTGTGCCTCACCTTCAATGCCCACGCCGACAGCTACATCACTCGGCTGCTGAACAAGCCGGTGCCGGGTGGCGTCGCAGTGGTCGATCTGGGTACGTCGGCAACCGCGCCGAAAGCCACCTACCAGAACAGGCCGGTGTTAGTGGTCAAGGAACAGAACACCTGGCTGGCAATTGTCGGGATTCCTCTGACGGTTAAACCTGGCACCCAACGCCTCACCAGCGGTGGGCAAACCCTGCCGTTCGTGGTGGGCTTCAAGAAATACCCCGAGCAGCACATCACCCTGAAAAACAAAAGCCAGGTCAATCCGGACCCGGCACAGCTCAAGCGCATCGAGGGCGAACTGGCGGTCCAGCTCAAGGCTTACCGCAGTTTCAGTCCGAACACGCCCAGCAACCTGCTATTGGATAAACCCGTGAACGGGCCGCTGTCGAGCAAGTTTGGCGTACGCCGGTTCTTTAACGGCGAGGAGCGCAACCCGCATTCGGGCCTCGACTTCGCCGTCGGTGCCGGCACGCCGATCAAGACCCCGGCGGCCGGTAAAGTCATCCTCACCGGCAACTACTTCTTCAACGGCAACACCGTCTTTGTCGACCATGGCCAGGGCTTTATCAGCATGTTCTGCCATATGTCGAAGATCGATGTGAAGGTGGGCGACCAACTGGCGCGAGGCGCGGTGGTGGGCAAGGTCGGCTCGACGGGCCGCGCGACCGGGCCGCACATGCATTGGAACATCAGCCTCAACGATGCACGGGTCGACCCGGCGATCTTCATCGGCGCGTTCCAGCCCTGAATGAAGCGATTGCGCGCCCGATCAAGGGCGCGCAATTAAAAATAGCCTGCAACTCATTCCACGCCATAAGATCTCGTTTCCCACGCCAATAGCAGAACTTATCTCAATTTTTCTCGACAGCTTGCCATCTTTCACCCCGGCGGTTAGGGTTGAGCTTATGAAAACCTCTCACACCCTCATTCAGCTCCGCCAGCACCGCAGCCTGTGCCTCGTCAGCGCACGACTGCCAGGCTGAATCGATCTGCCTCGTCTTCTTGCTTTATCCCTAAAAACAGTTCTACGGCAGGCCGCCTTTTCTCGGCCCCTACAACAAAGGATTTCCCGATGAGCATGCTCAAAGACCCGTCTTCGAAGTACCGTGCGTTCCCGACCATCGATATCCCGGACCGCACCTGGCCGTCGAAAACCATCACCGAAGCGCCGATCTGGTGCAGTTCCGACTTGCGTGATGGCAACCAGTCGCTGATCGAACCGATGGACGCCGCGAAAAAACTGCGTTTCTGGAAGACCCTGGTTGCGGTGGGCGTGAAGGAAATCGAAGCCTCGTTCCCGGCTGCCTCGCAAACCGACTTTGACTTCGTGCGCACCCTGATCGAAGACAACCATATCCCCGAGGACACCACCATCCAGGTGCTGACCCAGGGCCGTGAAGACTTGATCGCACGCACCTTCGAATCCCTGCGCGGCGCCAAAAAGGCCATCGTGCACTTGTACAACGCCACTTCGCCGTCCTTCCGCCGCATCGTGTTCAACCAGGACAAGGACGGCATCAAGGCCATCGCGGTCAACGCCGCCAAGCTGTTCGTCAAATACGCCGCCCAGCAGCCGGAAACCCAGTGGACCTTCGAATACTCCCCGGAAACCTTCAGCGCCACTGAGCTGGAGTTCGCCAAGGAAGTGTGTGACGCGGTGATCGAGGTGTGGAACCCGACGCCTGAGCACAAGATGATCCTCAACCTGCCCGCCACCGTTGAGTGCGCAACGCCGAACATCTATGCCGACCAGATCGAGTGGTTCGGTCGTCATATCAACCGCCGCGACAGCGTGATCATCAGCCTGCACACCCACAACGACCGCGGCACCGGCGTAGCCGCCACCGAGCTGGGCCTGATGGCTGGCGCCGACCGTGTCGAAGGCTGCCTGTTCGGCAACGGCGAGCGCACCGGTAACGTCGACCTCGTCACCGTGGCACTGAATATGTACACCCAGGGTCTCGACCCACAACTGGACTTCTCCGACATCGACGGCGTGCGCAAAGTCGTCGAGGAATGCAACCAGATCCAGGTGCACCCACGCCACCCGTACGTTGGCGACCTGGTGCACACCGCGTTCTCCGGCTCCCACCAGGACGCGATCCGCAAGGGCTTCACCCAGCAGAAGGCCGACGCGCTGTGGGAAGTGCCGTACTTGCCGATCGACCCTGCCGACATTGGCCGCAGCTACGAAGCGGTGATTCGTGTGAACAGCCAGTCGGGCAAAGGCGGCATCGCCTACCTGCTGGAGCAGGAATACGACATCAGCTTGCCGCGCCGCATGCAGATCGAATTCAGCCAGGTGGTCCAGGCTGAAACCGACCGCGTGGGTCTTGAGATGACCGCGCCACAGATCTACGCCTTGCTGCAGCGTGAATACCTGCAAGCCAACACGCCGTACGCGCTGGTCAGCCATCGTCTGCAGGAAGAAAACGGCAACAGCTTTGTCGAAGTGGAAGTCTCGGGCAAAGGCCAGGGCGAAACCAACCTGCACTGGAAAGGCAAAGGCAACGGCGCCTTGGAAGCGTTGGTGGCAGGCTTGCCGATTGGTGTAGAGATCATGGACTACAACGAACATGCCATCGGTGCAGGCACTAACGCCAAGGCAGCGGCCTACATTGAGCTGCGTGTGAACGGCGAGCGTCCGGTGCATGGCGTGGGCATTGATGAAAACATCACCACAGCCAGCTTCAAGGCGCTGTTCAGTGCGCTGAACCGCTCGTTGAGCCAGCAGGAAGCGAAAGCGGCGTAAGCCGCGTCGCAGGAATGCAAAAGGCCCCTGGGTGAGCACTCAGGGGCCTTTTTACTTTAGATCTGTGGTGATGCTGATGACCTCTTCGCGGGCAAGCCCGCTCCTACAGGGGGAATGCGCTCCAAATGTGGGAGCGGGCTTGCTCGCGAAAGCGGTCTTTCAGACAAACTCAAACCTATCTGCGTCAAGGTTCGCCGGAAATTTTTCGCGATACGCCGCCAGCTCCGCCGCCTCCAGGCACACCTGAAACACGCCATCCGCCTCCCCTGCACTCAGCAAGGTCTCGCCCTGAAAATCCAGCACCTGACTGTCTCCGGTGTAGGCAAAGCCCTTCCCATCCGTGCCCACCCGATTCACCGCCGCCACGTAGCACAGGTTTTCGATCGCGCGCGCTGGCAGCAAACGGTTCCAGTGCAGGCGCCGTGCACCCGGCCAATTGGCGGTGTACAGCAGCAAGTCTGTGTCCTGAGCATCACGGCTCCACACCGGAAAGCGCAAGTCATAGCAAATCAACGGCCGAATACGCCAACCCTTCAATTCGAACTGCACCTGACGCTCGCCTGGCGTGTAGTGGTCGTGCTCGCCCGCCATCCGGAACAAGTGGCGCTTGTCGTAGTGCAACACCTCGCCGTCCGGCCGCGCCCACAGCAGGCGGTTGCGATGGCTGCCATCGGCGGCCTGGATAATCACACTGCCAGTGATCACGGCGTTGTACTTCGCCGCCTGGGCCTGGAGCCAATGATGGGTCGGGCCGTTTTCCCGTTCAGCCAGGGTTTCCGACTCCATTGAAAACCCGGTGGTAAACATTTCCGGCAGCACAATCAGATCGGCCCCTTTGGCCTGCTCCAGCAACAGCTCGAAATGTTCCAGGTTGGCCTGACGGTCATGCCACACCAGACTGGTCTGCACCAGGGCGATGTTCAGGTTGGGTAATGCACTCAGATCACGCATAGTTTTTCGGCTGCTTGTTGCAGCGTCTCCTCGCGTTTGGCAAAGCACAGGCGCACCAGGCGCTGGCTTTGGGGTGGGTTCTGGTAGAACACCGAGACCGGGATCGTCGCCACGCCGTGCTCGCGGGTCATCCATAGCGACATGGCGACGTCATCCAGGTCCGGGCGAATCTGTGAGTAATCCACCAATTGGAAGTAAGTACCGGTCACCCGGGTGAAGCTGAAGCGCGACGGCGCCAGCAAGTCGCAGAACAGGTCGCGCTTGGCCTGGTAGAAAGCTGGCAACTCTTCGACATGTTCCGGGTGTCCGGCCATGAAGTCCGCCAAAGCATACTGCAAAGGGGTCACGCCGCAGAAGTTGACATATTGATGCACCTTGCGCAGTTCAGCGGTCAGCGCCGGTGGCGCGACCACGTAGCCGGTTTTCCAGCCGGTGACGTGGTAAGTCTTGCCGAAGGAGCTGACCACGAACGCACGCTGATACAGTTCTTCATGGGCCAACACGCTGACATGGGGCACGCCGTCGAACACCAAGTGTTCATAGACCTCATCGCTGACCAGATAGATATCGCGGTCGCGGACCAATTCGGCCAACTGGTCGAGCTCGGCGCGGCTGATCAGTGCGCCGGTCGGGTTGTGCGGGGTGTTGAGGATGATCATGCGTGTGCGCGGCGACAGCGCGGCCTTGATCTTTTCAAAGTCCAGGGAGAAGCCCTGCAGGCTCAGCTGCACATGCACGCAGCGACCGCCAGCCAGCTCGACCGAGGGCTCGTAGCTGTCGTAGCAGGGGTCGAACACGATGACTTCATCGCCGTTGCGGATCACCGCCTGAATCGCACAGAAAATCGCGGCAGTGGCACCGGGAGTAATGGTCACTTCACTGTCGGGATTAACCGTAGCGCCGTAGCTGCGGGCGATCTTGGCCGCCACTTGCTGGCGCAGGGCCGGCAGGCCGGTCATCGGTGAATACTGGTTATGCCCGCTGGCAACGTGCTGGCCCACCGCATCGAGCAACGCCTTGGGGCCATTGAAATCGGGAAAGCCCTGGGACAGGTTGAGCGCGCCGGTCTCGGCAGCGAGTTGCGACATGGTGGTGAAAATGGTCGTACCGACATTCGGCAGCTTGCTGGTGATCATGGGAGCCCCCTTCGGGTGAGCTGCAAGTTTTAAGCTGCAAGCTGCAAGCAGGTCAAGCCAGCAATCCACCAGGCACAAAAAAGGGCTCAAAAAGAGCCCTCTCTTGCAGCGTGTAGCGGACAACGTGAAGCGGCGCTTATTTCTTGTCGCGGCGCTTCTTGTCGGCCTTCTTGTGGTGAGTCATCAAACGACGCTTCTTGTTCACCTGACGGTCAGTCAGTGTGTTCTTGTTGCCTTCGTATGGGTTCTCGCCACCTTTGAACTCGATACGGATCGGCGTACCGACCAGTTTCAAGACACGGCGGTAGGTGTTTTCCAGGTAACGCACATAGGACTTAGGCACCTTCTCGATCTGGTTACCGTGGATCACGATAATCGGCGGGTTGGCACCACCCAAGTGGGCGTAACGCAGTTTGATCCGGCGGTTGTTGACCATCGGCGGCGCGTGCTCGCCAACCGCGTCTTCCAGGATCTGGGTCAGGCGGTTGGTCGGCCAGCGGGTGACCGCGGACTTGAACGAGTTCTGTACGGACGCGTAGAGGTTACCCACGCCAGTGCCGTGAAGTGCCGAGATGAAGTGGATATCGGCGAACTCAACAAAGAACAGGCGACGCTGCAGTTCGATCTTGACGAAATCGCGCTCGCTCGGCGTCATGCCGTCCCACTTGTTGATCGCGATCACCAGGGCGCGACCGGCTTCCAGGGCAAAGCCCAGCAAGTTGAGGTCGTGGTCCACCACGCCTTCGCGGGCGTCCATCACGAAGATCACCACGTTGGCGTCTTTGATCGCCTGCAGGGTTTTGACCACCGAGAACTTTTCAACTTCCTCGTGGATCTTGCCGCGCTTGCGCACACCGGCGGTGTCGATCAGCGTGTACTTCTCGTCGTTACGCTCGAACGGGATGTAGATACTGTCGCGGGTGGTGCCGGGCTGGTCATAAACGATTACCCGGTCTTCACCGAGCATGCGGTTAACCAGGGTCGACTTGCCAACGTTCGGGCGGCCGATGATGGCGATCTTGATACCGTCTTTTTCGCTCGGGCCAGGAATGCGCTTGGCTTCCTCACCTTCGGCGACGATCTCTTCCTCGCCCTCTTCTTCCTCGGCGTCATCCTTAGGGAAGTCGCGCAGGGCGATTTCCAGCATTTGGGTGATACCGCGACCGTGAGCACCGGCGACCGGGATCGCGTCGCCCAGGCCCATCGGGCTGAACTCGGCACGGGCCGCCTCAGGATCGATGTTATCGATCTTGTTGGCGATCAAATAGGAACGCTTGTTGCGCTTGCGCAGGTGCTCGCCAATCATCTGGTCGGCAGCGGTGTAGCCCGCGCGGGCGTCCACCAGGAACAACACGACATCGGCTTCTTCGATAGCGAGCAGCGACTGCTCGGCCATCTTTTCGTCCATGCCATGCTCGTCACCGGAGATACCGCCGGTGTCGACAATAATGTAGGAGCGCCCTTGCCACTTTGCCTCACCGTATTGGCGATCACGGGTCAGACCGGACAAGTCGCCGACAATGGCGTCGCGAGTCCTGGTCAGGCGGTTGAACAAGGTGGACTTGCCGACGTTAGGTCGGCCCACCAGGGCGATTACGGGAACCATGCGGCTCTCCACTTCGTTATTTCAGAAAATACAAAAGCCGCTGCAAGGCAGCGGCTGGTGCTCGGGGCAGCATATTCAAATGCCGCATGCCCCGCCGAAGCGGGGCCGCCTGGGTTTTACCCCAAGCATAGTTCTTACTTGATGGTCAGGGCTTCCAGCTTGCCGCTGTTGCCATACACGTAAAGCATGTTACCCACGACCAGCGGACGGGCACGCAGGCCGTCGCTGTCGATACGCTCGCGGCCGACAAAACGACCGTCCACCTGGCTCAGCAGATGCAGGTAACCTTCGAAGTCACCTACCGCTACGTAGCTGGAGAACACTTCCGGGGCCGACAGTTGACGGCGAGCCAGAGAGTCGTTGCTCCACAGTGCAGTGGTGGAGCGCTCGTCGACACTTTCAACGGTGCCGGACGCCAGGCTTACGTAGACGCTGCCAAACCCTTGGGCGACACCGGCATAGCTGGAAGCATCACGCTGCCAGTTGATGCGGCCGCTTTGCAGGTCCAGCGCAGCAACGCGGCCCTGGTAGGTAGCCACATAGATGGTTTCACCCGACAGCAGCAAGCCGCCGTCGATGTCCACCACGCGATCCAGTTCGGAACGACCTTGAGGGATTGCCACGCGGGTTTCCCAGGCCGGCACGCCGTTCTGGGTATCCAGGGCGACCACTTTACCGGTCGACAGGCCTGCAACGGCCAGGTTGTTGGTCACAATCGGACCACTGGTACCGCGCAGGGTCAACACCGCAGGGGTGCTGTCGTACAACCAACGCTGGTTGCCGGTGGCGGCGTCCAGGCCAATCACACGGTCATCCTGGGTCTGCACCACCACGACATCGCCGTTGGTGGCAGGCGCTGCGAGCACTTCACTGGTCACGCGAGCGCGCCATTTCTCTTCGCCCGTCGCCGAGTCCAGAGCAACCACGTCGCCTTTGAGCGTACCGACCAGCACCATGCCGTAGCCGACACCCACGCCACCGGAAACCGGCAGCTCGAGGTCTTTCTTCCACTTCAGGTCGCCATTCATGCGATCCATGGCCATGATCACGCCAGTGGAGTCAGTGGCCACAATGTTTTCACCGTCGATTGCCGGCTGCAGCAGGTTGTACAGGTCGCCCTGGCCATCACCGACGGAGCGGCTCCACTGCTTTTGCAGGACCACTTCTTCCTTGAAGCTGGTCAGCTCGGCCGGAGGCAGTTCTTTTTTACTGTTGCTGCTGCAACCCGCGGCCAGAACGGCCAGAGCCAGCAATGCTGCATGTTTCCAACGGATCACGTCACGCATCCCCTTTGGCCAAGTCGTCCAGCTTGATTTGTAAGCCACCGACTGCCGCTTCATCAGACAGCGCCGCCTTGGCTTTTTGGTACGCAGCATGGGCTTCGTCGGTACGACCCAATTGGACCAACAGGTCGCCCTTGAGCTCTTCACGAGTGGCCACAAATGCCTTGTCAGCATCGCCGTCGAGCAGTTTGAGTGCTTCGTCAGCCTTGTTCTGTGCCGCCAATACCTGTGCCAGGCGCTGACGTGCGATTTCACCCAGGGTCGGGTTGGTCGGCTTGTCGGCGATGGCCTTCAGCTCGGTCGCGGCGTCATCCAGCTTGCCAGTGTCGACCGCGACTTTCGCGACGAACAGGCTGCCGTATTGGGCGTAGGTGCTACCGCCGAATTCGCTTTTGAGCTTGCCGGCCAGGCCTGCTACCTGGGCAGGATCAGGCTTGCCGTCCGGCGTGAGCGTGGTTTCCAGCAATTGCTGATAGAGGACCGAGGCGCCTTGGGACTGGTTGGCCTGATACTTGTGCCAGGCTTGCCAGCCGAACACCACCACTAAAGCCAGCAGACCGCCGGTAACCAGGGGCTTGCCGTTACGCTGCCACCAGTCCTTGAACTCGGCCATCTGCTCATCATCAGTACTCGACACCCCAATACTCCTTAATCGCTAAATTCGGCTGTTCGACAGCTTCAACCCTGCACGACGCAGGTGGCCAAGTGCGCAGCAAGCGCATCAAAGGCAATGTTCTGTTGCTCGCCCTGGCCACGCAGGGGTTTGAAACCTATCACTTGCTGGGCCAGTTCGTCATCGCCGAGGATCAGTGCATACAGCGCACCGCTCTTGTCGGCCTTCTTGAACTGGCTCTTGAAGCTGCCTGCGCCGGCATTGACCTGCAGGCGCAGGTTCGGCAGTTGGTCGCGTACTTTCTCGCTCAGGGCCAGGGCTGCCAGTTCGGCGGCCTCGCCAAAGGCGCACAGGTACACGTCCACCTGACGGGAAATTTCTTCCGGAACCTGCTCCAGGGTTTCGAGCAGCAGGATCAGCCGCTCGATGCCCATGGCAAAGCCCACGCCCGTGGTCGGCTTGCCGCCCATTTGCTCAACCAGGCCGTCGTAGCGACCACCGGCACACACGGTGCCCTGGGCGCCGAGTTTGTCGGTGACCCACTCGAAGACGGTCTTGCTGTAGTAATCGAGGCCGCGCACCAGTTTCGGGTTGATCACGTAGGGAATACCGGCCGCATCCAGACGAGCCTTGAGGCCCTCGAAATGCGTGCGCGATTCGTCGTCCAGGTAGTCGGCCATTTTCGGCGCATCGACCAGTACGGCCTGGGTGTCGGCGTTCTTGGTATCCAGTACACGCAACGGGTTGGTTTTCAGACGGCGCTGGCTGTCTTCATCCAACTTGTCCAGGTGAGCGGACAGGTACTCGACCAGGGCTTCGCGATAGCGGCCCCGGGATTCGCTGGTGCCCAGACTGTTGAGTTCAAGTTTGACCGCGTCGCGGATACCCAGTTGGCCCCACAGGCGCCAGGTCAGCACGATCAGCTCGGCGTCGATGTCCGGGCCATCCAGGTTGAAGACTTCGCAGCCGATCTGGTGGAACTGGCGGTAACGACCTTTCTGCGGGCGCTCGTGGCGGAACATCGGGCCGATGTACCACAGCTTCTGGGTCTGGCCGCCACCCGTGATGCCATGCTCGAGCACGGCGCGCACGCACGCAGCGGTGCCTTCCGGACGCAGGGTCAGGGAGTCGCCGTTGCGGTCTTCAAAGGTGTACATCTCTTTTTCGACGATGTCGGTCACTTCACCGATGGAGCGCTTGAACAGCTCGGTGAATTCGACGATCGGCATGCGGATCTGCTTGTAACCGTAGTTATCCAGCAGGCGCGCGACCGTGCTCTCGAAGTAGCGCCACAACGGCGTCTGCTCCGGCAGGATGTCGTTCATGCCACGAATGGCTTGCAGAGACTTGCTCACATCTAATCCTTAAATTCGTTCTTAGCCGCGCGCGATCAGCGCTGCGTCAGCCGCGACCTTCTCGGCCGCTTTCTCGCGGATCAGTCTTTCGAGCTCATCCACCAGATTGTCATTCGTCAACTTCTGCGACGGCTTGCCGTCGATGTAAATCAGGTTCGGTGTACCGCCAGTCAGGCCGATGTGCGCCTCTTTGGCTTCACCCGGGCCGTTAACCACACAGCCAATCACCGCAACATCCAGCGGCACCAGCAAGTCTTCAAGGCGCCCTTCCAGTTCGTTCATGGTTTTCACCACGTCGAAGTTCTGCCGCGAGCAGCTCGGGCAGGCAATGAAGTTGATGCCACGGGAACGCAAATGCAGGGATTTGAGAATGTCGTAACCGACCTTCACTTCCTCTACCGGGTCCGCCGCCAGGGAGATGCGGATAGTATCGCCAATCCCTTCGGCGAGCAGCATACCGAGACCCACCGCAGATTTCACTGTGCCTGAGCGCAAACCGCCCGCTTCAGTGATACCCAGGTGCAGCGGCTGCACGATTTCCTTAGCCAGCAGGCGGTAGGCTTCTACCGCCATGAACACGTCGGAAGCCTTTACGCTGACCTTGAAGTCCTGGAAATTCAGGCGTTCAAGGTGTTCAACGTGGCGCAGCGCCGACTCAACCAGCGCGGCCGGGGTCGGTTCGCCGTATTTCTTTTGCAGGTCTTTTTCCAGGGAGCCGGCGTTGACGCCGATGCGGATCGGGATCCCGCGATCACGGGCAGCATCCACCACTGCGCGCACACGGTCTTCGCGACCGATGTTGCCCGGGTTGATGCGCAGGCAATCGACGCCCAATTCGGCAACACGCAAGGCGATTTTGTAATCGAAGTGAATGTCGGCAACCAGCGGCACCTTGACCAGCTGCTTGATGCGGCCGAAGGCTTCGGCAGCATCCATGTCCGGCACGGAAACCCGCACGATGTCTACGCCGGCGGCTTCCAGACGGTTGATCTGGGCGACGGTGGCGGCGACATCATTGGTGTCGCTGTTGGTCATGCTCTGTACCGCGATGGGGGCGTCGCCACCCACCGGCACTGAGCCGACCCAGATCTTGCGCGATACGCGACGTTTGATTGGAGATTCGCCGTGCATGACTATTGTCCCAACTTGAGGCGAGCGGTCTCGCCACTGGTGAACGGCGCTACGTCCACAGGCTGGCCGTTGTAGGCCACTTGCGCGCCACGGGCAAAGCCCAGACGCAGCGTCAAAGGAGGCTTGCCGCCTTGGTCAAGCGTATCTCCCTTACGCTTCAAACCGCTGAACAGCACTTTGCCGTTGCCATCGGTGACTTGCGTCCAGCAGTCAGCGACGAAGGTAATCTGGATATGCCCGTCGCCAGCGACCAACGCAGGCGCAGCAGGCGCAACGGTCGGCGCTGCCGGTGCAGTTGAAGCGGTGGTCGCTGGAGCCTGTGTGGCAGCTGCTGGGGTATGGGCCTGGGCAGTTGGCGCGGCCGGGGCCGCCGGTACGGCTGGAGTCGGCACGGCAGCAGTCGACGCTGCAGTACCCGCTTCCGGCGCGGGCTGCTCGGCGGTGGCCGGTGCTTCTGGCGCGGCTTGCCCTTCGGCAACGGCCTGGTCTTCCGGCTCGTCCAGCGGGTGAATCTGGGTGGTACCGTCGGCGCTTTCGACTTCGACGTGCTCCATGGCGTTGCTGGTCAGGTCCTTGCTGCGCTGGGAGGTCTGGTCTTGCCACCAGACGAAACCGCCGCCGATCACGGCAATCAGCAGCAACAGGCTGACAATTCGCAAAATCGTGTGGGAAACCCGCACCGGCTCTTCGATGCGACCCAGGCCATGCACATTGCTGCCCTGAGAGTCGGTGCCGGTAAATTGGTCGAATTCCTGGACCAGCACGGTCTGGTCAATGCCCAGCAACTTGGCATAAGCGCGGATATAGCCGCGGGCGAAGGTATGCCCAGGCAGCTTGTCGAACGCGCCGGCTTCCAGGTTGCCCAGGGAAGTCGTGGTCAAATTGAGCTTGAGGGCCACTTCTGCCAGCGACCAGCCATTGCTTTCGCGGGCCTGACGCAAGGTCTCGCCTGGGTTTACGCGATTAGCTGCTACAACTTCCGGGTGCGCCGCTTTCATCATTGCTCCGACAGGTATTGCTGATATTCCGGCGTACCGGGATAGAGTCGTTCGAGTTGCTGGCCAAAACGTGCGGCGGTGTCGCGTTCATCATGAACCGTCGCCAGCCGCACACCGAGCAATAGACTACGTGCATTTTGCCCGCTGAGCAGGCTAAAACGCTCGTAATAGTCACGTGCCGGCACATAATGCCTGTCTTCGTAAGACAACTCAGCCATTTCGAGCAACGCGCGTGGCTGACGACTGTTCAAATGCAGGGCTTTTTCCAGCTGCTGGCGCGCGCTGTCGCGCTGGCCGAGGCGCATCGAGGTGACCCCAAGGTTCTCGAACACCCGCGACCGCTCCGGGTAGAGGGCGTCAGCAGCGGCTTGTTGGAAATAACGGGAAGCCTGGTCATAACGTTTCTGCTCGAACAGGAAGCTGCCGTAATTGTTCAGCAGCCGAGGGTCGGCAGGACGCGAAGACAAGGCCTTGTGGAAATATTGATCGGCCAACTCAGGCTCGGCCTGGGCCTGGAACACCAAAGCCAGCGCGGCATTCGCGTCGGCATCGTCGCTGTCCAGCTCGAGGGCCTTTTTCAACGGTACCTTGGCCTGCTCGCTCATGCCTTGTCGCAAATAACCCAAACCCAGTTGCACATAGGCAACTCGCGCCTCGTCACGGCCTTTACCCGTCTGCAAAGGGCTGTCATGGCCCGATGAAACACAACCGGCCGCGAGGCCGGTAACTAGCAAAAGCAGCGCAAGGCGCAAGGGCATAGAGATCCTCTCTCAGATTCGATTCACAGCAATTTGCGGCAAATCTTCGGCGGCGTTAAGTTCGCGCACGGCGATATAACGTTCGCTACGGCGGGTGCGGTCCATCACCTGCCCTACCAATTGGCCACAGGCGGCGTCGATGTCTTCACCACGAGTGGTGCGTACGGTGACGTTGTAGCCGGCCTGGTGCAGTTGATCCTGGAAACGGCGGATAGCATTGTTGCTCGGCCGCTCGTAGCCAGAATGTGGAAACGGGTTAAACGGAATCAGGTTGATCTTGCACGGGGTGTTCTTGAGCAACTCGATCATCTCGACGGCGTGCTCAACCTTGTCGTTGATGTCCTTGAGCATGGTGTACTCAATGGTCAGCACACGCTTCTCGCCCAAGGTCGCCATGTAACGCTGGCAAGATTCGAGCAGCATCTTAAGCGGATACTTCTTGTTGATCGGCACCAATTGGTTACGCAATGCGTCATTGGGTGCGTGCAGCGACAACGCCAGGGAGACGTCGATGTGCTTGGCCAGCTCATCGATCATCGGCACCACGCCCGAGGTCGACAGGGTCACACGGCGCTTGGAAATGCCGTAGCCCAGGTCGTCCATCATCAAATGCATGGCCGCAATAACGTTGTCGAAGTTCAGCAGCGGCTCACCCATGCCCATCATCACCACGTTGGTGATGGCACGGTCGACGGTTGCCGGGACGCTGCCAAAGGATTTGTTGGCAATCCACACCTGGCCGATGACTTCGGCGGCAGTGAGGTTGCTATTGAAGCCTTGCTTGCCGGTGGAGCAGAAACTGCAGTCCAGGGCACAGCCTGCCTGGGACGAAACGCACAACGTGCCGCGCTTGCCCTGGGGAATGTAGACGGTCTCGACGCAGCTGCCGGACGCCACGCGCACCACCCACTTACGGGTGCCGTCGCTGGAGATGTCCTCGCTGACCACTTCGGGACCACGGACCTCAGCAATGGCCTTGAGCTTGTCGCGCAGGGCCTTGCTGACGTT
This sequence comes from Pseudomonas sp. HT11, assembly GCF_044875395.1. Classification (NCBI taxonomy): domain Bacteria; kingdom Pseudomonadati; phylum Pseudomonadota; class Gammaproteobacteria; order Pseudomonadales; family Pseudomonadaceae; genus Pseudomonas; species Pseudomonas sp. HT11. The sequence continues at coordinate 5,192,117 of NZ_CP173217.1, forward strand.
CGTCATGGCGTCGAAATCGTCGACGCCAAAGTGGTGAATCCACTTCATTACCTGACCGGCACGGAAACGCTTCTCCCCGATTGAGTCGAAGAATTTCTCCATTTCCGGCTGAGTCAGACCCAGCAGGTTGGTTTTAACAGTCGATGTAGTCATGGATTCACCCTCACTCTTTAAGCCGATGCTTAGCGAGCGGTTACTTCAGTAGCAGCGAAAAAGTACGAGATTTCGCGAGCAGCAGCGGCTTCGGAGTCCGAACCGTGAACAGCGTTGGCGTCGATGGACTCAGCGAAGTCAGCACGGATGGTGCCGGCAGCAGCTTCTTTAGGGTTGGTAGCGCCCATCAGCTCACGGTTCAGAGCGATAGCGTTTTCGCCTTCCAGAACCTGAACAACAACAGGACCGGAGATCATGAAGGCAACCAGGTCGCCGAAGAAACCACGAGCGCTGTGCTCAGCGTAGAAGCCTTCAGCTTCAGCTTTGGACAGTTGCTTGAGTTTCGAAGCTACAACCTTCAGGCCGGCTTTTTCGAAACGAGTGGTGATCTCGCCGATGACGTTTTTTGCAACAGCGTCAGGCTTGATGATGGAGAAAGTACGTTGAACAGCCATGGTGTAACTCCAGAAACGGTAATTTACGAAAAATTAAACCCGCGAATTATACGCGGGTTATTGGGTATTGCCTAACTGCGTAATAAGGCGGCTCAGTCTGCTTCTTCGATCCACAGGCCTTGAATCGCCTCCAGAACCTTTTCGCCACCACGGTCGGGGATGTCGTCAAAGTCCGGCAGCTCCATCACCAGATTGCGCAGCTTGACGAAGTTGACCGTCAGAGGATTGACCTCTGGGTGGGCTTCAGCAAGTTGTATAGCGATTTCTTGTACATCAACCCATTTCAGGCTCATGACATTTCCTTGAATCAATGCGGTGCTTCGGCCGCATGGTTGAGGGAATACTTCGGAATTTCGACGGTGATGTCTTCAGTCCCAACCTTTGCCTGACAGCTTAGGCGAGAAGTCGCTTCAAGGCCCCACGCGCGGTCCAGAAAGTCTTCTTCCAGCTCATCCGCCTCTTCAAGCGAGTTGAAACCCTCGCGAATCACGCAGTGGCAGGTGGTGCAAGCGCAAACACCGCCGCAGGCACTCTCGATCTCGATGTGGTTGTCATGGGCAACTTCGAGGATGGACTTGCCGGTCTCAGCCTCCACGACCATACCGTCCGGGCAATGCTCGGCGTGTGGCAGAAAAATGACCTGCGGCATTAATTATTCCTCGATTTCATTCAGGTTGCGCCCGGCCAGTGCGGCTTTCACCGTCTGATCCATGCGGCGGGCGGCAAAGGCATCAGTCACTTGCGACAGGCGCTTGGTCTGCTGCTCGATGGCGTAACCATCGTTGCCTTTCATCAGTTCGGCCAGCTCCTGCATCTGCAGGTCGATGACCATGCGCTCTTCGGCGTCCAACAGGCGCTCGCCATCGGCATCGAGAGCGCCTTGCACGGCCTCAAGCAGGCGCTGCGCATCGACTTGCTGTTCACGCAGTACACGGGCGACTTTGTCGTCACCGGCGTACTGGAACGAGTCCTTGAGCATTTTGGCGATTTCGCCGTCGGTCAGGCCGTAGGACGGCTTGACCTGGATGCTGGCTTCTACGCCTGAGCCCAGCTCACGCGCAGCCACGCTGAGCAGACCATCGGCGTCAACCTGGAAGGTCACGCGGATTTTCGCTGCACCGGCCACCATCGCCGGAATGCCGCGCAATTCAAAGCGCGCCAGGGAACGGCAGTCGCTGATCAGCTCGCGCTCACCTTGCAGCACATGAATCATCATGGCCGTCTGGCCATCTTTATAGGTGGTGAAGTCCTGGGCGCGGGCAACGGGGATGGTGGTGTTGCGTGGAATCACCTTCTCCATCAGGCCGCCCATGGTTTCCAGCCCCAGGGACAACGGGATCACGTCGAGCAGCAGCAATTCGCCACCGTCGCGCTTGTTGCCGGCCAGGGTATCGGCCTGGATTGCAGCACCGATGGCGACGACTTGATCCGGATCGATTTCAGTCAGCGGCTGGCGACCAAATGCTTCAGCAACGGCTTCGCGCACACGCGGCACACGGGTCGAACCGCCGACCATGACCACGGCAGCCACGTCTTCCAGCTCAACGCCGGAATCCCGCACAGCACGGCGACAGGCTTTAAGGCTGCGAGCGACCATTGGCTCGATCAGCGCGTCGAAGGCTTCGCGCGTCAACTGAGCCGACCAGGAACCGTAGGAAACATCGACAGAGTTGGCGTCAGTCAGCGCTTCCTTGGCCGCACAGGCGGTTTGCAGCAAATGCCGCTGCTCGCCCGGGTCCAGGTCGGCAGACAAACCGGCGCTGGTGATGATCCAGCCGGCAATGGCGTGATCGAAGTCATCGCCGCCCAGGGCGGTATCGCCACCGGTGGCCAGCACCTCGAACACACCGCCGGTCAGGCGCAGGATCGAAATATCAAAGGTGCCGCCGCCCAGGTCGTAAATCGCAACCAGGCCTTCGGCGTGCTGATCCAGCCCATAGGCCACAGCGGCCGCCGTCGGCTCATTGAGCAGGCGAAGCACGTTCAGACCGGCGAGTTTCGCCGCGTCCTTGGTTGCTTGGCGCTGAGCATCGTCAAAATACGCAGGCACGGTAATCACCGCGCCGACCAGTTCGCCGCCCAAGGTGGTTTCCGCGCGCTGGCGCAGCACCTTGAGGATATCGGCCGACACTTCCACCGGGCTTTTGGGGCCCTGGACGGTGTCGATGAATGGCATATGCGATTCGCCGCCGACAAAGCGATACGGCAGCTGGTCACCCAATTGCTTGACGTCGGACAGACCACGACCCATCAAGCGCTTGACCGACAGCACGGTGTTCAGAGGATCGGAGGACGCCGCCAGCTTGGCCGACTCACCAACTTCAATATGGTCAGCGTGATAGCGCACGGCCGACGGCAGGATAACCTGGCCATCGGCGTCGGGCAGCGGCTCGGACAGGCCGCTGCGCAAGGCGGCGACCAGGGAATTGGTGGTGCCCAGGTCAATCCCGACCGCCAGGCGACGCTGGTGCGGTTGAGGGCTTTGGCCGGGTTCGGCGATCTGCAGTAGGGCCATGGTAATCAGGTCTTATCTGTCTATCAGGCGTGCACGGGCAGCACTGGGTTAATCGTCGAGGCGCTCTTCTAGCTGGCGCACTTCGTAGGTGAGCTTGTCGAGGAACTGCATGCGCCGCATCAGGCGTTCGGCCTGTTCACGTTGCGCTGCATCATCCCAACAGGCTGCGAAGCTTTCGTTGAGCTCATCCTGGGCCATTTTCAGACGGCGCTTGAAGACTGCGACACCGGCCACATCGGCTTCGTCCTGCAAGTCTTCGAGTTCTTCGCGCCACTGCATCTGCTGCATCAGGAAGTCCGGGTCGTGCACCGTGACTTCAATCGGCAACTCGCCACCGTTCATCGCGAGCAGGTAACGCGCGCGTTTCGGGGGGCTTTTAAGCGTCTGATAGGCTTCATTGAGGCTGGCCGACTTCTCCAGCGCCAGGCGTTGCTCACGCTCGGAAGCGTCAGCGAAGCGGTCCGGATGCACGCCACGCGCCAATTCTCGGTAGCGCGTGGCAAGCTGCTCGAGGTCCAGCCGAAAGCTCGGCTGCAGCTCGAATAAAGCGAAATGACAAGGAGTACCCACAGATAGCCTCAGATGTTGAAGCTTTCGCCGCAGCCACATTCACCGCGTACGTTTGGGTTGTTGAACTTGAAGCCTTCGTTCAACCCTTCCTTGACGAAATCGAGCTCGGTGCCGTCCAGGTAGGTAAGGCTTTTAGGGTCGATGATCACTTTCTCGCCGTGACTTTCGAACACCTGATCCTCTTCGACCACCTCGTCGACAAACTCCAGCACGTAGGCAAGGCCGGAACAGCCCGTGGTGCGAACACCCAGACGAATCCCCTCACCTTTACCGCGCCCATTCAGGGAGCGGCGAATGTGCTGCGCAGCCGCTTCTGTCATGCTGATAGCCATCGTTGACTCCTTACTCGTCGCCAAATGCTTAGATCAAGCCTTTCTTCTGCTTGTAGTCGCGAACGGCCGCCTTGATGGCGTCTTCTGCGAGTACGGAGCAGTGAATTTTCACTGGCGGCAGGGCCAGTTCTTCGGCCAGCTGGGTGTTGCTGATGGTGACAGCCTCATCCAGGGTCTTGCCTTTCATCCACTCGGTCGCGAGGGAGCTTGAGGCAATGGCGGAACCGCAGCCGTAGGTCTTGAACTTGGCGTCTTCGATAACGCCAGCGTCGTTGACCTTGATCTGCAGGCGCATAACGTCGCCGCACGCCGGAGCGCCGACCATGCCAGTGCCGACATCAGGGTCTTCCGCGTTCATCTTGCCGACGTTGCGCGGGTTTTCGTAGTGGTCGATGACCTTTTCGCTGTAAGCCATGGTACTGAATCCTCACTCATCAGGGCCGCTCTGGAACCCTGTAAAAACGCCTGCGTTTTCCGCCACGTTCCTACAGAGCTTGGGTGGCGGCTTCTATATTTAGTGTGCCGCCCACTCGATCTTGGAAATGTCGACACCGTCTTTGTACATGTCCCACAGCGGCGACAGAACGCGCAGCTTGTTGACGGCTTCGCAGACTTTCTGCGCGGCGTAGTCGACTTGCTCTTCGGTGGTGAAACGGCCGAACGTAAAGCGGATCGAGCTGTGTGCCAGTTCGTCGTTGCGGCCCAGGGCGCGCAGCACGTACGAAGGCTCAAGCGAGGCCGAGGTGCAGGCCGAACCGGACGAAACCGCCAGGTCCTTGAGCGCCATGATCAGCGACTCGCCTTCGACGTAGTTGAAGCTCAAATTCAGGTTGTGCGGTACACGGGCGGTCATGCTGCCGTTGATGTACAGCTCTTCAAGGTTCTCGACCTGCTTGTAGAAGCGATCGCTCAAAGCCTTGATGCGCACGTTTTCGGCAGCCATGTCTTCTTTGGCTACACGGAAGGCCTCCCCCATGCCGACGATCTGGTGGGTCGCCAGGGTGCCGGAACGCATGCCGCGCTCGTGACCGCCGCCGTGCATGGTGGCTTCGATACGCACGCGAGGCTTGCGGCTCACGTACAGCGCGCCGATACCTTTAGGACCGTAAGTCTTGTGGGCGGAGAACGACATCAGGTCGACTTTCAGTTTCGACAGGTCGATGTCGACCTTGCCGGTGGACTGAGCCGCGTCGACATGCAGCAGGATGCCCTTGGAACGGGTCAGCTCGCCGATGGCCGCGATGTCGTTGATGGTGCCGATTTCGTTGTTCACGTGGATCACGGAAACCAGGATGGTGTCTTCACGCAGCGCGGCTTCGATCATGGCCGGGGTGACGATGCCGTCGGTGGTTGGCTCGAGGTAGGTGACCTCAAAACCTTCACGCTCCAGTTGGCGCATGGTGTCGAGGACAGCCTTGTGCTCAATCTTGGTGGTGATCAGGTGTTTGCCTTTGGTCGCGTAGAAATGCGCCGCGCCCTTGATTGCCAGGTTGTCGGACTCGGTAGCACCAGAGGTCCAGACAATTTCGCGTGGGTCGGCGCCCACCAGGTCAGCCACCTGGCGACGAGCATTCTCGACCGCTTCCTCGGCTTTCCAGCCGAACACGTGGGAACGGGAGGCCGGGTTGCCGAAGTTTCCGTCAACCAGCAGGCATTCGCTCATCTTTTGCGCGACACGCGGATCAACCGGGGTGGTCGCTGAGTAATCAAGGTAAATCGGCAATTTCATGGACTTTCTCCTAAATCAGGCTGGCTGGCGTGCCGTTAGCTCTGCGGCTGTCACTCGACGGCGGACGCTTCGATCTTGTCCAGACGCGGCGCCTTGGTGTTACAACGGCGCTGGTCCTGACGCTGGGCTACTTCTTGCACCTCACGGCGAGTCACAAGATCAGCCAAGCTGATACCACTCAAAAACTCATGGATCTGCAGGCTCAAGTCACACCACAAGTGGTGCGTCAGGCAGGTGTCGCCGGCGTGGCAGTCACCCAAACCCTGGCATTTGGTGGCATCGACGGATTCGTTCACCGCGTCGATCACCTGGGCTACCTGAATGCCCTGCATGTCGCGGGACAGTTGGTAGCCGCCACCCGGCCCACGTACGCTGGAAACCAAGTTGCTACGGCGCAATTTGGCAAACAGCTGTTCGAGGTAGGACAGGGAAATGCCTTGGCGCTCGGAGATATCGGCCAGGGACACCGGCCCAGTTTGCGCGTGCAAGGCCAGGTCAAGCATGGCGGTTACCGCGTATCGGCCTTTTGTAGTCAGTCTCATGGACAAGTACCAAGGTGTTTCAGAATGGGAGCAAGTATGCGATTCCCGAGTATTTAAGTCAACTATAAGACCTAGTACTTTAGTCAGGATTACCCGTAAAAAGGGCGCGCGAATCATAGCAGGATGGGGCGGGATCGAACAGCGGGAACGGGGCCAAAGCCTCACGCCAAGACCAATGGAGATCAGATGTGGGAGCTGGCTTGCCTGCGATAGCGGTGGATCAGCAGCTCAAAGGGTGGCTGGCAGACCGCTATCGCAGGCAAGCCAGCTCCCACAGGGGATTTTACCGACCTTAAGACTCAGCCAGCCTTGGTGACAGCTTCGCTCTTGATCTCGGCAAAGTCTTCTTCGCGCAGCTCAGGCAGATCTTTCGCACAATAGCTGCTGCCCAACTCCTTCAACGCGCCGCACATGCCGTCCAGCTTGCCGTCGACTGCCTGCAAGTGATCAAGCAACTGCCCAATGGCACGCGCCACGGGGTCAGGCATGTCTTCGCTGACGCCGTAGGCATCGAAGCCGATCTTTTCAGCCATGGCCTTGCGCTTGGCTTCCTGCTCATCGCCGACTTCCGGCTTGACGATGATCCGCCCCGGAATGCCCACGACGGTAGCGCCAGGCGGTACGGCCTTGGTCACCACGGCGTTGGAGCCTACTTTGGCACCGGCACCCACCGTAAAGGGGCCGAGCACCTTGGCGCCCGCCCCTACCACCACGCCATCACCCAGCGTCGGGTGGCGCTTGCCTTTATTCCAGGTGGTGCCGCCCAGAGTCACGCCTTGGTACAAGGTCACGTCATCACCGATTTCGGCGGTCTCGCCAATCACAATGCCCATGCCATGGTCGATAAAGAAGCGACGCCCCACCTTGGCGCCTGGGTGAATCTCGATCCCGGTCAACCAGCGGCCGAAGTTCGACACCACGCGCGCCAGCCATTTCCAGCCCATGCCCCACAACGCGCCGGACAGGCGGTGAATCCAGATCGCGTGCATACCCGGGTAGCAGGTCAGCACTTCAAAGGCGTTGCGCGCCGCCGGGTCACGGTGGAAAACACTCTGGATATCTTCTCGCAAACGCTCGAACATTTTTAATCCTTCCGCTTAAGCAGCTCGCCACGGGCCGCTTTCTGGGTTTCCGTGAGGATGCCACGCAATATATTCATTTCTGCTCGGCTGACCGAGCTGCGCCCGTACAAGCGACGCAGGCGTGCCATCAAGTGCCGTGGTTTTTCCGGATCAAGGAATTCGATGGCCACCAGGGTTTGCTCCAGGTGCTCATAGAATCGCTCCAGCTCGTCCATCGTGGCCAGTTCGCCACTCTTGGTCGATGCAACTTCATCCTTTTCTACCTTGCTCGGCTGACCTTCAGCGGCCAGCCAGGCCATGCGCACTTCATAACTCAAAACCTGCACCGCCGCCCCGAGGTTCAGCGAACTGAATTCAGGGTCTGATGGAATGTGCACGTGGTAATGACATCGCTGCAGCTCTTCATTGGTGAGGCCGGAGTCTTCACGGCCGAACACCAAGGCGATTTCTGCGCCGCCGGCAGCTTCTTCCACTACCTTGGTGCCGCACTCGCGCGGATCCAGCAGCGGCCAGGGGATGCGACGGTCGCGGGCGCTGGTGCCGAGCACCAGATTGCAGCCGACCAAGGCGTCTTCCAAGGTAGCGACAACCTGGGCTTTTTCCAGGATGTCGTTGGCGCCGGAGGCACGGGCATCGGCCTCGTGGTGCGGGAACACGCGCGGCTCGACCAGCACCAGGCGCGTCAGCCCCATGTTTTTCATGGCTCGCGCCACCCCGCCGATGTTGCCGGGATGACTGGTATTGACCAAAACGACACGAATGTTTTGCAGCAAGGGAGGCGCTCTCGGACACGGGAAAGGGGAGCAAATCTTACAGAACAGCCTAAGGTTATGCCATGAAAGCTAACGTCGTCCTTCACCTGAAGAAAGTTTCTGCTAGAATGCCCGGCTTTCTTTAACAACCTTAGGTGACACATCCATGCAGCCCATGCTGAATATCGCGCTGCGCGCCGCCCGCAGCGCCAGTGAATTGATCTTCCGCTCCATCGAGCGCCTGGATACCATCAAGGTCGACGAAAAAGACGCCAAGGATTATGTGTCCGAGGTGGATCGCGCCGCCGAACAGAAAATTATCGACGCGCTGCGCAAGGCCTACCCCACCCACGGCATCCTCGGCGAAGAAACCGGTTTGCACAAAGGCAGCGGCGAAGGCGAAGACTACCTGTGGATCATCGACCCACTGGATGGCACCACCAACTTCCTGCGCGGCATCCCACACTTTGCCGTGAGCATTGCCTGCAAATACCGTGGCCGCCTGGAACACGCAGTGGTTCTGGACCCGGTTCGCCAGGAAGAATTCACCGCCAGCCGTGGCCGTGGCGCCCAGTTGAATGGCCGTCGTCTGCGTGTCAGCGGTCGCACCAGCCTAGACGGCGCCCTGCTGGGCACGGGCTTCCCGTTCCGTGACGACCAGATGGACAACCTGGAAAACTACCTGGGCATGTTCCGCGCTCTGGTTGGCCAGACCGCCGGTATCCGTCGCGCTGGCGCAGCCAGCCTGGACCTGGCTTATGTGGCTGCCGGCCGTTTTGATGCGTTCTGGGAGTCGGGCCTGTCCGAGTGGGACATGGCCGCAGGCGCCCTGCTGATTCAAGAGGCTGGCGGCTTGGTGAGCGACTTCACCGGCGGTCACGACTTCCTTGAGAAAGGCCACGTCGTTGCCGGTAACACCAAGTGCTTCAAGGCAGTACTGACGGCGATCCAGCCGCACCTGCCGGCTTCGCTGAAGCGCTAAGCGAGCGAGCACAAAAAAGCACCCCGAGGGGTGCTTTTTTATGCCTGGCATTTGGTGCGAACTCAAACACCAGCAACACAACAGATCAAATGTGGGAGGGGGCTTGCCCCCGATTGCAGTAGACCAGTCACAAATTTATTAACCGATGTACCGCTATCGGGGGACAAGCCCCCTTCCACATTTTGAATTATGCCAGGCCTTGGATTACTGCTGGTTCTGGCCCAACACCAAGCGCCCTTCCTTGTCGACCGGGATCTGACCACCTGGATCACGGTCCATCCGCACCGAACCTTCCTTGCCATCCAGGGTGTACCGCACGTCATAGCCGACAACCTTGTCGCTGATGTCGTTGACGGTGTTACACCGGGTTTGCGTGGTGGTGTAGGTATCGCGGTTCTGCATGCCTTCCTGAACCTTGTTACCGGCGTAACCGCCACCCACCGCACCGGCTACAGTCGCCAGCTTCTTGCCATTACCGCCACCAACCTGGTTGCCCAACAGGCCACCGGCCAGCGCACCCACCACGGTGCCGACGATTTGATGCTGATCCTGCACCGGCTTCTGCCGGGTTACGGCGACGTCCTTGCAGACCTCGCGCGGGGTTTTAATCTGGGTTTTCACCGGCTGCACCGCCAGCACTTGCGCATACTCAGGGCCGCTTTTTACCAGGCTGTAGGTGGCAACAGCACCCCCGGCAGTCACACCGACAGCACCCAATACCGCACCAACCAGCAACGACTTGTTCACGTGAACCTCCTGACCATCACAAGCGGACCGAAACGTCCGCGCTATACCCAGCCTTGGAGCAAAAAAAAAGGCGCGAGTTCAATACTCGCGCCTTCTTTGTAACAGCGTGTCAACAAGCGCCCATCAAGGGCGGTCGTCGACCTCCTTGCCGGTAGCGGCAGGAGGGATCAAGTCTTCGCTGTTGAGGTTCAGCCAGATCAGCACCACGTTGGCGATGTAGATCGACGAGTAGGTGCCCGCCAGAACGCCGATGAACAGCGCCAGGGAGAAGCCCCACAGGTTGTCGCCACCGAAGATCATCAGCGCAGCAATCGCCAGCAACGTGGAGATCGATGTCGCCATGGTCCGCAGCAGGGTCTGGGTGGTCGAGACGTTGATGTTCTCGATCAGCGACGCCTTGCGCAGTACACGGAAGTTTTCACGTACCCGGTCGAATACCACGATGGTGTCGTTGAGCGAGTAACCAATGATCGCCAGCACCGCCGCCAACACTGTCAGGTCGAAGGTGATCTGGAAGTACGCGAGGATGCCCACGGTCACGATCACGTCGTGGATCAGCGACACAATCGCGCCGACGCCGAACTTCCACTGAAAGCGGAACGCCAGGTAGATCATGATGCCGACCAGCGCCATCAGCATGCCGAGGCCGCCCTGGTCGCGCAGCTCTTCACCCACCTGCGGGCCTACGAACTCAACGCGCTTGACCGACGCCGGGTTGTCGCCGCCGACCTTCTGCAAGGCTTCGGCTACCTGGTGACCCAGTTGCGGGTCTTCACCTGGCATACGCACCAGCAGATCGGTGGTTGCACCAAAGCTCTGCACGATGGCTTCGTGATAGCCGGCCTTGACCAGCTCGTTGCGCACCAGGGTAACGTCGGCCGGCTTCTCGTAGGTCAGCTCGATGAGCGTACCGCCGGTGAAGTCCAGACCGTAGTTCAGGCCCTTATGGAACCAGCTGAACAGCGCCAGAACGGTAAGGAGCACAGTGACGCCGAACGCAATGTTGCGAACGCCCATGAAGTTGATTGTACGTAACATGGCAGCCCCTTAAATCCACAACTTCTTGAAGTCACGCCCGCCAAAGATCAGGTTGACCATTGCGCGGGTCACCATGATGGCCGTGAACATCGAGGTAAAGATACCGAGGGACATGGTGACCGCAAAACCTTTGACCGGGCCGGTGCCCATGGCAAAGAGAATCCCGCCGACCAGCAAAGTGGTCAAGTTGGAGTCGAGAATCGCGGTAAATGCCCGGCCGAAGCCTTCGTTGATTGCACGCTGTACGGTCATGCCCGCCGCGATCTCTTCACGAATCCGCGAGAAGATCAGTACGTTGGCGTCTACCGCCATACCCATGGTAAGCACGATACCGGCGATACCTGGCAGGGTCAGTGTAGCGCCCAGCAGCGACATCAGCGCCAGCAGCATGACCATGTTTCCCGCCAGGGCCACGGTGGCAATGATGCCGAAGAAGCGGTAGATGGCAATGATGAACAGCGACACGAACAGCATGCCCCACAAGGCCGCGTCGATACCCTTGGTGATGTTGTCGGCACCCAGGCTCGGGCCAATGGTGCGCTCTTCAGCGAAGTACATCGGCGCCGCCAGGCCACCGGCACGCAGCAGCAGTGCCAGCTCGGACGATTCGCCCTGGCCGTTCAGGCCTGTGATGCGGAATTGAGCACCCAGTGGCGACTGGATGGTCGCCAGGCTGATGATCTTCTTCTCTTCCTTGAAGGTCTGCACCGGCACGTCTTTCTCGACGCCGTTGACCACTTGCTTGGTGTAGGTGGTGATCGGACGCTGCTCGATGAAGATCACCGCCATGCTGCGACCAACGTTGCTGCGAGTGGCGCGGCTCATCAGTTCGCCGCCGTGACCATCCAGACGAATGTTCACTTCAGGCGTGCCGTGCTCGCCAAAACCAGCCTTGGCATCGGTGACCTGGTCGCCGGTGATGATCAAGCCACGCTCGATCAACGCTGGAGGACGGTTACCTTCACGGAACTCGAATTCTTCGGCAGTCGCGCGAGAAGCACCCGGCTCAGCAGCCAGACGGAACTCCAAGTTAGCGGTCTTACCCAGGATACGCTTGGCTTCAGCAGTGTCCTGCACGCCCGGCAACTCGACCACGATGCGGTTGGCGCCTTGACGCTGAACAATCGGCTCAGCCACACCCAGCTCGTTGACGCGGTTACGTACCGTGGTCAAGTTCTGCTTGATGGAGTATTCGCGGATTTCCGCCAGCTTGGCTGGGGTCATCGCCAGACGCAGTACAGGTTGACCATTGAGGTCGGCCGGCACGATGTCGAAATCGTTGAAGTTCTTGCGGATCAGCGCACGGGCCTGTTCGCGGGACGCTTCGTCAGAGAAGCCCAGCTGGATGGCACCGTTGAGCTGCGGCAGGCTGCGATAACGCAACTTCTCTTTGCGCAGCAGGCTCTTCACATCGCCTTCGTAGACTTTCAGGCGTGCGTCGAGGGCTTTGTCCATGTCGACTTCCAACAGGAAGTGCACACCACCGGACAAGTCCAGACCCAGCTTCATCGGGTGCGCGCCAATGCTGCGCAGCCATTTTGGCGTGGTCTGTGCCAGGTTCAGCGCGACAACGTAGTCGTCACCCATGACCTTGCGCACAACGTCTTTGGCCGGTAATTGGTCTTCTGCCTTGGTCAGGCGCAACAAGCCGCCCTTCGCATCAGCCGCCAATGTTGCCGCTTTAACCTGAATGCCCGCATCGGTGAGCGCTTTGCTCGCGCGTTCCAGGTCAGCCTGATTGACTTGCAGCGAAGTGCTGGCGCCCGTGATCTGGATCGCAGGGTCATCAGGATAAAGATTGGGAGCGGAATAAATAAAACCGATCGCCAGCACCGCCAGGATCAGTACGTATTTCCACAGAGGGTATTTGTTCAGCATCACGCCGCCCGCTTATAACGCGGGGCGCCTTGCGCGCCCCGTCGATTGGTAAAGGTTGTTACTCAGATCGCTTTGAGCGTGCCTTTTGGCAACGTGGCGGCGATGGCGCCCTTCTGGAACTTCATTTCTACGGTGTCGGAGACTTCCAGAACCACGAAAGCATCGGAAACCTTGGTGATCTTGCCGGCGATGCCGCCAGTGGTCACAACTTCGTCGCCTTTTTGCAGGCTGCCCAGCAGGTTTTTCTGCTCTTTGGCGCGCTTGGCCTGTGGACGCCAGATCATCAGGTAGAAGATGACCAGGAAGCCGACCAGGAAAATCCACTCAAAACCACCGCCCATAGGGCCGGCAGCGGCAGGCGCAGCGGCGTCAGCCATGGCATTAGAGATAAAAAAGCTCATTTAGCACTCCAGTTGCAAATAGTGAATCTTAGGGTCGGAAAACTCAGTCCAAGGGCGGCACAGGGAGCCCGCGCTTGGCATAGAAGGCATCGACGAAGGCGGCCAATGTACCCTGTTGAATAGCCTCGCGCAAACCAGCCATCAGGACTTGGTAGTGACGCAAATTGTGGATGGTATTCAACATGCTACCCAGCATTTCCCCGCACTTGTCCAGATGGTGCAGATAAGCGCGCGAGAAGTTCTGGCAGGTGTAGCAGTCACAGGTGGGATCCAGCGGCGAATCATCATGGCGATGGAACGCGTTACGGATCTTCAGCACGCCTGTATCGATGAACAGATGCCCATTGCGGGCATTACGGGTTGGCATCACGCAATCGAACATGTCCACACCGCGGCGCACACCCTCTACGAGATCTTCCGGTTTGCCAACGCCCATAAGGTAACGAGGTTTGTCTGCCGGCATCAGGCCCGGCAGGTAATCCAGCACCTTGATCATCTCGTGCTTGGGCTCGCCCACCGACAAACCGCCGATGGCCAGGCCGTCAAAGCCGATCTTGTCCAGGCCTTCCAGCGAGCGCTTGCGCAGGCTTTCGTGCATGCCGCCCTGAACGATACCGAACAGCGCCGCGGTGTTGTCGCCATGGGCATTCTTCGAACGCTGAGCCCAACGCAACGACAGCTCCATAGAGATACGCGCCACGTCTTCGTCCGCCGGGTACGGCGTGCATTCGTCAAAGATCATCACGATGTCGGAGCCCAGGTCGCGCTGCACCTGCATCGACTCCTCCGGGCCCATGAACACCTTGGAACCGTCGACCGGCGAGGCGAAGGTCACGCCCTCCTCCTTGATCTTGCGCATGGCGCCCAGGCTGAACACCTGGAAACCACCGGAGTCGGTGAGGATCGGGCCCTGCCACTTCATGAAGTCATGCAGGTCGCCATGCTTTTTGATCACTTCCGTGCCCGGGCGCAGCCACAGGTGGAAGGTGTTGCCGAGGATGATCTCGGCGCCGGTGGCGACGATGTCACGCGGCAGCATGCCTTTGACGGTGCCGTAGGTGCCCACCGGCATGAAGGCCGGGGTTTCGACGGTGCCGCGCGGGAAAGTGAGGCGACCACGACGAGCCTTGCCATCCGTGGCCAACAATTCAAACGACATACGACTCATAGTTGTTCCTCAGGGCCCGCTTCTTTAGGAGCAGTCGGCGCAGGGTTTCGGGTGATAAACATCGCATCACCGTAGCTGAAAAAACGGTACTCGTTGGCGATGGCAGCTTGATAAGCGGCCATGGTTTCCGGGTAACCGGCAAATGCCGACACCAGCATCAACAGCGTGGATTCCGGCAAATGGAAGTTGGTGACCAGGCAATCGACCACATGAAACGGCCGGCCCGGGAAAATAAAGATATCGGTGTCGCCGCTGAACGGCTTGAGCACGCCATCACGCGCCGCACTCTCCAGCGACCGCACGCTGGTGGTACCTACCGCCACAACACGACCGCCGCGCGCCTTGCACGCCGCCACCGCATCCACCACTTCCTGGCTGACTTCGAGCCATTCGCTGTGCATATGGTGGTCTTCGATGTTATCCACACGCACCGGCTGAAACGTGCCGGCCCCCACGTGCAGGGTCACATAGGCACTTTCGACGCCCTTGGCGGCAATCGCATCCAGCAGCGGCTGGTCGAAATGCAGCCCAGCCGTCGGCGCGGCAACCGCACCCAAGCGCTGCGAGTACACCGTCTGATAGCGCTCGCGGTCCGCATCTTCATCGGGGCGGTCTATATAAGGAGGCAACGGCATATGGCCGACGCGTTCCAGCAGCGGCAACACCTCTTCGGCAAACTTGAGCTCAAACAGCGCGTCATGGCGCGCGACCATCTCGGCCTCGCCACCGCCATCGATGAGGATGCTCGAACCCGGTTTCGGCGACTTGCTCGAGCGCACATGGGCCAGCACGCGATGGCTGTCCAGCACCCGCTCGACCAGAATTTCCAGCTTGCCGCCGGACGCTTTCTGGCCAAACAGCCGTGCCGGAATCACCCGGGTATTGTTGAACACCATCAGATCGCCTGGGCGCAAATGCTCAAGCAAATCAGTGAATTGACGGTGTGCGAGGGCACCGCTCACCCCGTCCAGGGTCAGCAGTCGACTGGCGCGACGCTCGGCCAAAGGGTGGCGAGCGATCAGCGAATCAGGGAGCTCAAAAGTAAAGTCAGCAACGCGCATGATGGGGTTCGTCTAGCAGGGCCGGGAAGTCTAGCGGAAATAGTGAAAATAGACCATGAAACGTGATTGACCAACGGTAATCTCATCTCTATACTTCGCCGCCATTGAGCCCTGATGGCGGAATTGGTAGACGCGGCGGATTCAAAATCCGTTTTCGAAAGGAGTGGGAGTTCGAGTCTCCCTCGGGGCACCATCTTAAAGAAAGACCTTGAAATTCAAGGTCTTTTTTTTCGCCTGTAAAAAAGTAAGCAGGCACAGGCGAACGCAGACGTTAAGGAGCCGGGACCATGGAATTGACGCTGGAAGCTGTTGCCCTTTTTGCTCTCAAGCTGGTGCACGAGACCGAAGGCGCGAGCCCGATTCTGCGCGATGACCTGGTCATGGATGGGTATGAGCGGGAAGTGTTTGGGTTGTTGGTACGTCAGGGGGATCTGGCCGCGATTCAACTCAAACTTGATGAATGCCTGACGTTAGCACTCGACTCCCTGGGCGGCCCAAACACGGTGATGGGGCGTGAGCTGCAACGGCTCGCGGTGGACGTGCGCCAAGCGCCGACACTTGAAGCACTCGACGCCCCGCTCAACGCACTCAAGGACTACCTGAAAGCCATCCTGTGACGCGCAACTTACCGCCGCCCTTCAACCGCCATCCGCACCGCCAACCCCATCAACACCGAGCCCATCACCCAGCGCTGCGCCACCTGCCAACCCGGGCGGGTGACGAAGAACACCGCGATAGAGCCTGCCATAACGGCAATCACCGAGTTGACGCTCACGCTGATGGCAATCTGCGTAAAGCCCAACACCAGCGATTGCGTCAACACACTGCCATGCCCGTTCGGGTCGATAAACTGCGGCAGCAACGACAAGTACATGACTGCCACTTTGGGGTTCAGCAGGTTGGTCACAAAGCCCATCATGAACAGCTTGCGCGGGCTGTCCTCGGGTAAATCCCGAACCTGAAACGGCGAACGGCCACCCGGCTTGACCGCCTGCCAGGCCAGGTACACCAGGTACAACGCCCCGCCGAGCCGCAGCGCGTCGTAGGCAAACGGCACCGCCATCACCAACGCGGTAATCCCCAATGCCGCGCACAACATGTAAACCACAAACCCCAACGCAACGCCGCCCAGGGAAATCAGCCCGGCCGTACGCCCTTGGCAAATCGAGCGGGAAATGAGGTAAATCATGTTCGGCCCGGGCGTGAGTACCATGCCGAGTGAGATCAGGCCGTAGGCTAGCCAGCTGGACAGTTCGGGCATGGTGTCGCTCCTTAAGAGTTGTGCTGGGCACCATGGTAGGGCGATGAAAAGCAGGCCGTTAGATACAGATCCGCGAGCAAAACGTCATACACATAAACAAAAAAGAGACCTTGGCGTCCCAAGGTCTCTTTACTGACACTGATTCAACGGATGTACACCCTCCAATGTGGGAGCTGGCTTGCCTGCGAAGATGCCAGCCGCCACACCCTCAACTCACCCGCCTACACACCAACAGCGTCACCCTCTTCCATCACCCCATTCGGCAACATCCCATTGGCCAAATCATCCACCACCGCCTTCGCCATCCCCCCCAAATAATGCGCCGCCCAGGCGTAGCGATCCGCGCTGTTGTCCATGGCGGCATCCAACGCGAGCATTTTGGAACAGTGCAGAAGCTCGGAGGCATGCTCCAGGGCATCGCGGATGGGTACGCCGGAGTTGACGCGGAATACGCGGTGGAGGTTGGGCTGTTGGCCCCCTTTTTAATTATCGTCGCTAACAGAATGACTTTTCCCACGCACACCATCGAACAACACCGACATCAACCTCTGATCCCCCCTCGTACGCTCACTCCCTCGCACAAGGAAGTGAGCCCGTCATGTCAGAACGCGCGTACCCCATCACCGAAGAAGAACAACTCAAACGGCGAATCCTGATGCCGCAGCCGAAGCGGGAGCCCTATTCGCCGCCGATAGACTTATTCAACTCGGCACCTGCCCCGGCGCCTACGCCCGTAAAGCTTCCGGGCTGTGTGTTCACCAAACCCTGCCAACTGCCCGACGGCATCATTCGCTACAACGACCCCACCGGTTACGTACCGCTGGAGCTGATCAAGGATTACGGCCACTTCAGCCTGTTGGGTGGGCGCGAGGTGGACAGCCGAGGCGCGGTTGCTTTGCGCAAGATCAGCGGCAGTGCCCTGCCCGTTGGTTTAGGGCAGTTGGCGTTGCGCTCGGCGGTGGTGGAATCCGCAGCCACCGCTGCTGGCACTGTCGCCGGTGGCTTATTGGCCGGTTTGGTGGCGCTGGCTTGGCCGTCGGAACTGGGTGATAGCGCGCTCTACAGCGAGGAGCAATTGCGTTCGCTGCCACAGGCGCGGTCGCAGATGCGTTTGCATGTGGAGCAGCGTGAGGACGGCACGCTCAAGGGGTATGGGTTTTACACGGGCAACCATGCCGATTGGCAGATGATTGATGTGGTGCAGTTCCAAAGCCGTGGCGACCAGTTTGTGGCGGACTTGGGTGAAGGCGTGGAGCTGATCTGGACGCCTGCGATTGATCCGGGGGATACGCTGGGTATTCCGGCATTGGAGGCTGCGCCGCAAGCGCCGGTGATTTGGATTTACCCGCCGACGGAGAAAGCCGCGCAGATTCTGGTGAACCCGATTTATCCGCCGCAGTATCGGGATTTTATTCTGGTGTTCCCGGTGGAGTCGGGGGTTCGGCCGCTGTATGTGGTGGTTAGCGTTCGGGCTGGGGATCACAAGTACCACAAAGCGCCTAAAGCGGCACAAATAACCGGATTTTCTAACCTGATAAAGGCGAAGCCTAAAACTCCAAAACAAGGAGGCGGCGGGTTAAGAGAGCGCTGGATTGATGAAAAAGGGAGGACAATCTATGAATGGGATTCACAACACGGCGAGCTGGAAGCCTATCGAGCAAGTGATGGAAGCCACATCGGGGCCTTCAGTCATATAACGGGCGAGCAGCTGAAACCGGCAAACAAAAAACGAAACATCGCTAAATACTTGTGAGGCTATATGGGACTTAAAGTGAGATTAGATTGGTTCGACAAAACCACGGAATGGTTGGTTGGCACGGAAGACTCAAAGGATCTGGGAGAGGACTACTCCATTGTCACAACGCTAGGGCTCTCGAAGGAGGAGGTAGTCAATAACGGCATGTTTGAACTGCGTCGGGAATGGCTATCGCTTGTGCAACCCTTATTCGCTCATGAAATCGCTCTTACAGACAGCGACTATTTCATAGCACTCGATTACGAAGATGCCCAACTGTGACCTCACTTAGGGAAAATAAGATTCCATGCGCAGACTTTCACTAACAAACAAAAAACTCCGCAACATCCCCAGGCGCCTCAAAGCCCTGAGCCGCTGGGCCGACAGCTTCGAAGGCTGTTTCTACGAAGAATTACCGCCTCAACCTGACTACGTAACCGAAAGAATCCCCGTCATCGAAAATCTTGTTGAGGGCAAACAAACCACACCGGAAATTCAGGCGCACTGTGCTCAACAGTTGATCAATGTCTCAGGCCATCTGCTTAAAGCGCGACCAGACGACGCCCCTGAATGCTGGGTTGTCGCCTGCGTCATGCTTCCGGACATGTTCTCAAGCCGAGTCTGTGTCTACACCGATAAAGCTCGCTACTTGGGCCACACTCAACCTTTCGACTATGAGTACTTTCGCCAAGCTCGAATCACTGGCCGAAGCCTGGCCAAAGAATGGAGCCTGACCATCCCACCGGGGCTTCACGAAGTCGGCTTTCACTTCATTCACGAGAATGAAGACGGAGATATCTTCGAGTCAGAGCACTGGTACTTCGGCGAGGTCAGCACGACAGACGAAGACCCAGGCGGTGAGCGCTGGAAGTACCAGACCTTCAGGTCCTTCCAGGCGCAGCACCCGCATTTGTTCGGCTCGACCTCTTAGCTCGACTTGGCCCTGGTCCCTGCCCCTCAACACAATATCCCAGTGTTTTCATGCGCTGTTCCGCGTCGCCTTCGCGGCGTACCAAACGGATTTTTTTGCTGCTAGAGGCGCACAGGACGTGGGAGCGCAGCGATGCAAGTGCTTCGGTCAGTCAGGCGTACCGAGGCGATCCCTTCGTAGCCTCGCTGGGGCTCGACAACTCCCACATTTGAGCCGGGCTGCTTCAGGTTTCGTTGAATACCAGCCGCGCGCGCAGGCCGCCCTGCTCCAGATTGTGCAGCGTAAGCCTGCATCCGATCTTCCCGACAATCATCTCCACAATCGCCAACCCCAGCCCAGCGCCATTGGCGTTATCCCGACTGTAAAACCGCTCAAACAAGCGCTCCATTTCCGCTTCATCAATCCCCGGACCTTGGTCTTCCACGCTCAAGCAGTCAGCGCCGATCACCACTTTCACTTCGCTGCCCGCGGGGGAAAAGTTAAGCGCGTTAGTCACCAGGTTTTGCAGAGCAATCGCCAACGCCACCGGCTCGGTTTGTACCCAACATTGCTCCTCCCCTTCCAGCACCAGCTCCACACCCTTTTCCATCGCCAGCGGCGTCAGCTCAGCCAGTTCTTCGCGCACCAGTTCCGTCAGTTGCACAGGCTTGCACACGGGGTTGTTCAGTTGCGGCTCGATGCGCGCCATGGTCAGCAACTGGCTGCCAATGCGCGTGGCGCGGTCCACGCCATTCAACAGAAAATCCAATGCTTCGCGCCGTTGTTCTTCGGTGACCGCGCTTTGAGCGTTCTGCGCATGAATGCGCAGGATCGCCAGCGGCGTGCGCAGTTCATGGGCAGCATCGGCGATAAAGCGGCGTTCGCGCTCGAGCAGGTCGTCCATCTGCACCAACAACCGATTAAGCGCGGTTTGCATCGGCTCCAGATCAGTCGGCAGCGGCTTGAGGTGCAGCGGCTGCAAGGTGTCGGTACTGCGCCCGCGAATTGACATCACCATGGCGCGCAACGGTTTGAGACCCCAGCCGATGGTCAGCCAGATCAACACGGTCAGCAGCGGCACGCCGATCAGGGTGGGCCAGAGGGTGTGGCGCACGATGCGTTCGATCAGGTCCTGGCGAATGTCGTCGCGCTCGCCCACCCAAATCAGCAAGCCCTGCTGCGGGTCGGCGAGGAGGAAGGCGCACCAGTCGTTGCCGTTATCCATGATGTCGTGGGCGCCGAGGGTAGTCGGCGGCGCAGCCAGCACGGGCGCCTCGGCGGAGCGCACGAGGAGTTGACCGTCGGTGCGCCATACCTGGAAGGTCAGGCGGGTTTCATACGGGTGGGCGGCGCCGTCTTCGCCGACGCGGCTCATGGCGTGGTCGAAGGCTTGATACAACCTGTCCCAATCCGCTTCGCCTGGGTCGCGCTGGCGCAGTACGCCTTGCAGCAGGCGCGCGCTTTGGGCGAGTTGGGCGTCATAGACTTCTTCGATTTCATGGTGGCTGTCGCGCAGCACCAGCCAGCTGATCAGCGCGTCGCCGAGCAAAATAAACACCAGCACCGGAATGAGGATGCGCGCGCGAACGGAGGTCATGGTTTGAGCGCCAGCACATAGCCGACGCCGCGCACGGTGCGGATCAGCTCGGTGGATAACTTTTTGCGCAGGTTATGGATCAGCACTTCCAGGGTGTTGCTCTCCACCCGGTCTTGCCAACCGTACAGCGCGCGGGACAGGCGCTCGCGGGTCACGACTTTGCCGGGGCGCACCATCAGTTGGTGCAGCAGTTGGTATTCCATCGGGGTGACGATGATGTCTTGATCCTGATAACGCACTTGCTGGGTAGCCGGGTCGAGGCTGACGCCGGCGTGCTCCAGCATCGGCTGCGCGCGGCCCTGGCTGCGGCGCAACAGGGCGCGCACGCGGGCTTTGAGTTCTTCGACGTCGAAGGGCTTGATCAGGTAGTCGTCGGCGCCAGCGTCCAGGCCGGCGATACGTTCAGCGGTGCCGTCGCGGGCGGTGAGGATCAGCACCGGCAGGTCGTGCTGCCCGGCGCGCAGTTGCTGCAACAGGTCGAGGCCATCGAGGCGCGGCAGACCGAGGTCGAGCAGGAGCAAATCGAAGCTTTCGGTGCGCAGTGCGTGCAGGGCGCTGAGGCCATCCTGCAGCCAATCCAGGGTGTAGCCTTCTGCGCCCAATGCCACGCGAATGCCCTGGCCGAGGGCACGATCATCTTCGACTAGGAGTAGGCGCATTGCGGAATCTCTGTAGGAAACGGCGGAATGATGCCGGTTCTGCAGCGGCCCCTTCGGGGAAAGATGTTACGGCGCGTTGCCAACTAAGGTTGCGCTAAGGTTGGTTTTGCACTGTGAAATCTCCCACATCTGCTGAGAGCTTTTCCATGCGCAAAATTCTCCTGCTGTCCCTGATTATCGCCAGCCCCATGGCCCTCGCCGGCCCGCAGTGCACCACCGCCGAACGCTCGCAGTGGCAAGACGAAAAAGCCTTCCAGGACACGCTCAAGGCGCAAGGGTACGAGATCAGCAAGTTCAAGGTCACCGACGGCAACTGCTACGAGATCTACGGCTTCGACAAAGACAAACGCAAGGTCGAGATCTACCACGACCCGGTCACCGGCAAAGCCGTGAAGACTGAGATCAAGGGCTGATGCCAAGCGAATCCCTGCGCCTGTGGGACCCTCTGGTAAGGCTGTTTCATCTATCTATCGCCGGGGTCTTCGTCGCCAACTACTTCTTTAACGAAGCGGGCGACGACTGGCATGTGTGGCTGGGCTACTACGCCATGGCCTGGTTGCTGGTGCGACTGGTGTGGGGGTTCGTAGGACCGCGCAGTGCACGTTGGTCAGATTTCTGGCCATCGCCTGCGCGACTCAGTGCCCATGTGCGTCGGGTGTTGGACGGGCGAGGGCTGCACCGCCTCGGTCATTCGCCCATCGGCGCGCTGGTGATGCTGTTGATGTTGTCGGCGCTGCTGATCCTCGGTTCCAGCGGTTTCCTGATGCAGGAAGTCGACGCGTTATGGGGTGCCGACTGGCCGCTGCAAGTCCACGAAACCGCCGCCAATGTGCTGCTGGCTCTGGTCTGCGTGCATGTGCTGGCCGCCGTGTATGAAAGTCTCCAGGTGAAGGACAACCTGCCGTTATCCATGCTCACCGGTCGCAGGAAGCGCCTGCCGGATGAGCGTGCGCAGTAATCCTTTTCCCAACAGGTTCTCTATGCGCTCCGCCTTACTGATCTGTAGCCTGCTCGCGGTGTTTTTCGCCGCCTGGCAAAGCCATCCGCCGCATGTGCTGGCGCCGTTTGCCCAGGCGAGCCCGAATACCTCCAAGGTCGCGACGGCGCCGCAATACACCAGCCGCTTTGTGTCCTCGCAACTCACCGACTTTGTGCACGCCTCCTCCGTCACCGCCCTGCCCGGCGGCGACTTGATGGCCGTGTGGTTTGCCGGCAGCCGCGAAGGCGCCGCCGATGTGCAGGTGCGCACCGCTCGGTTTGATGCGCGCAGCGGTGAATGGGGCGCCGAGCAGGTGCTGGCCACACGCGAAAGTACCCGCGACGGCACGCAGCGCTACATTCGCAAACTGGGCAACCCGGTGATTGCGCTGGGGCCGGATAAACGCCTGTGGATGTTTTATGTGTCGGTGTCGGTCGGCGGCTGGGCCACCAGCGCGATCAACGTGATGGTCTCCACTGATCTCGGCGCAAACTGGTCGGCGCCGCGGCAATTGGTGACCTCACCGTTCTTTAATATCAGCACGCTGGTGCGCGCCGCGCCGGTGTTTCACGCCGACGGTTCGATTGGCTTGCCGGTGTATCACGAGTTCATGGGCAAGTTTGCCGAGTACCTGTACTTGAGCCCCGACGGCGCGGTGATCGACAAATTCCGCATCAGCCGTGGCAAGCACTCCCTGCAGCCGACCATCGTGGCGCAGGACGGCCAGCGCGCCGTGGCGATGTTGCGCTACGCCGGCGAAACCCATCACCGCGTGCTCGCCAGCCGCACCATCGATGCCGGGCAAACCTGGAGTGAGCCGTACCCGCTGGAGCCGGCCAACCCCAATTCATCCCTGGCGGCAGTGGCTACTGAGGATGACGGTTTGCTGGTGGCCCTCAACGACCTGCAAGACGGTCGCTTCAAGCTCAGCCTCTACGGGACCAACGCCCAGTTCAGCCAATGGCGCACGGTGGTGGAACTGGACCAGTCGCCCGACCCGCTCGGCCAGCCGTTCTCCCACGAGGCCTATAAAGAAATCATCGGCGAGGGCTTTCGCGCCTCCAGCGGCGCCAAGCGTCTGCCACTGGAACAACGCTTTCTGAGCAACCTGGATTACCGCGTGTGCAAACCGCGCGGCTGCGATTTCGAGTACGAGTACCCGTATTTCAGCCGCAGCCCGGACGGCATGTACCACGTGGTGTACTCGTGGAATAACACCTTTATCAAACATGTCAGCTTCAACGAAGCCTGGCTGGCGGAGCATTTGTGATGGTTTTTGTGTGGCAGGCCCATTTGAGTTTTGTGCTGCTGGGGTTTGTGCTCTTAAGCCTGTTTCGCTTTACCGCGCCGTGGCGGCCGTGGTTGCTGCCGATGCTGGTGGTGCTGAGTTTTATCCCTGTGCATGAACTGCCGTTGGCGGCGTACGTGCGCAGCTTTACCGATGACCTGGCGATCAGCACCTTGGTGTTGCTGGCGTGGGTGACGCTGTGCCGATTGGGCGTGGTGCAGCCGGTTAATCGCCCACATCAAGTGCAACTGCTGGTGCTGCTTGGCGCGCTGAGCCTGCTGCTGTATCCGGCCACGATGGGCCTGACGTATTACGACCCTTACCGCTGGGGCTTCAACCCGCGGCCGATGATTGTGCTGGTGGGCGCGGCGGCCTTACTGCTGCTCTGGCTGCGCAACACGTTGGCGGTGTGGATGCTGGCAGTGGGCACCCTGGCCTTCGCGCTGCGGCTCAAGGCGTCGGAGAACTATTGGGATTACCTGATCGATCCGCTCCTGGCGGGCTACTGCGTAGTCGCCGGGTTAATGCAACTCAACCTGTGGGAACGGGCTTGCTCGCGAATGCGGCGTGTCAGGTAACAACGCTGGCACTGATAAACCGCCTTCGCGGGCAAGCCCGCTCCCACATTGGAGTGGCGTCGTTTTGGAGATTGGGAGGGGTCACCGATGGCGATCCGCTCCTGGGGCTACTGCGTAGTCGCCGGGTTAATGCAACTCAAACTGTGGGAGCGGGCTTGCCCGCGAAAGCGGCGTGTCAGGTAACAACGCTGGCACTGAACCACCGCTTTCGCGGGCAGGCCCGCTCCCACATTGGAGTGGCGTCGGTTTGGAGGTTGGGAGGGGTCAGTGATGGCGATCCGCTCCCGGCGGGCTACTGCATAGTCACTGGTTAGCGCAATCCAAACTGTGGGAGCTGGCTTGCCTGCGAAAGCGGCGTGTCAGGCAACAACGCTGGCACTGATAAACCGCCTTCGCGGGCAAGCCCGCTCCCACATTGGAGCGGCGTCGTTTTGGAAATTGGGAGGGGTCAGTGACGGCGATCCGCTCCCGACGGGCTACTGCGTAGTCGCGGGTTAACGCGATCCAAACTGTGGGAGCTGGCTTGCCTGCGAAAGCGGCGTGTCAGGTAACAACGCTGGCACTGATAAACCGCTTTCGCGGGCAAGCCCGCTCCCACATTGGATTGGCGTCGTTTTGGAGATTGGGCAGGAGGATCAAATGGGGTCGATCCGCTCCCGGGGCTACTGCGTAGTCGCCGGGTTAATGCAACTCAAACTGTGGGAGCGGGCTTGCCCGCGAAGGCGGCGTGTCAGGCGACAACGCTGGCACTGAACCACCGCTTTCGCGGGCAAGCCTGTTCCCTCATTTGCTGTGTGGTGTTTGTGAGATTGAGTAGAGGTCAATGATGGGTGTGTTGCAATCACGCCGCCTGCGCTATGGCGTGGGCGCGATCGGGTTGGTGTTTGCGTTGCTGGCGGCTTTGCGGCTGATGTTTTTGATCAGCTTTTCCGGTCTGGATTTAAACACCCCGGCGCTGGCAGAAACCTTGGGCATCGGCCTGCGTTTCGACCTGCGCCTGGCCGTGTTGATCATGTTGCCACTGGCCGTGCTGGCCTGGCTCCCACGCTGGAACCTCACCACCCTGCCCGCCCTGCGCTGGCTGGCGCGCGGCTATCTGGTCGTGGCCCTGGCCGTGGTCGGCCTGGTGTACATCATCGACTTCGGCCACTACGCCTACCTCGGCGTGCGCATCAACGCGACCGTGTTGCGCTACCTGCAAGACGCACAGATTTCGCAACAGATGGTGTGGGAAACCTACCCGGTGCTGTGGATAACCGCCTGCTGGCTGGCCGCCGTGGCGCTGTGGGTATGGGCGCTGGTGTGCCTGGAGCGATTGACCCTGGATCGCGAACCCACAGTCATCGGCAAATGGGCCGTAGCTTCCGTGGCCGTAGTCGGGGTTGTCGCCGTGCTGCTGGCGCTGCTCGGCCGCGTGGCCAACCTCAACCTGGAAAACCCGGTGCCGCTGCGCTGGAGCGATGCGTTTTTTTCCGGCAACAGCCAGGTTGCCGCCGTGGGCCTGAACCCGGTGCTGTTTTTATACGACACGCTCAAGGTCGGCCAAGCGCAATTCGATGAAGCCACAGTGCGCAAGCATTACCCGCAAATAGCCGAGTATCTGGGCGTTGACCAGCCCGATCCCCAACAACTGAATTTCACCCGCGAACAAGGTGTGCAACCTTATCGCCTGCAAGGCGAGCGCCCGCCCAATGTGATTTTCGTGATGCTTGAATCCCTCGGCACCAGCGCCGTCGGTGCCTACGGCAACCCGCTGAACCCCACGCCGAACCTGGACACGTTGGCAACGCAAAGCTGGTTCTTCAAACACTTCTACGTGCCCGTCACCGGCACCGCCAAAACCGTGTGGGCGAGCATCACTGGCGTGCCCGATGTGACGCGCCAGGAGACCGCCACGCGCAACCCGCTGATCACGCGGCAGCACACGCTGATCAACGTGTTCGAGGGCTACCAGAAGTTCTACATGATCAACGGCAACGCTGGCTGGGCGAATATCAATGCGTTGATCCGCCAGAGCATCGACGGCGTGCAGCTGTTTGATGAAAGCTACTGGCGTTCACCGCGGGTGGACGTGTGGGGCATCTCTGACCTGGACCTGTTCAAGGAGGGCGACCAACTGCTGCGCGCCGTGCCCAAGGACAGGCCGTTCTTCGCTTACGTGCAAACCTCCGGCAACCATCGCCCGTTCACCATTCCCAAGCAGAACGACGGCTTCCAGGTCCGTGACGTGACCCTGGAGCAGGCCCAGGCCGCTGGCTCGCGCAGCGTCGAGCAGTACAACGCAGTGCGTTTGCTGGACTTCAACATCGGCCGCCTGATGGACATCGCCAAGGCCGGCGGCTGGTACGACAACAGCATTTTTGTGTTCTTCGGCGACCACAACACCCGCATCAGCCAGATCCCGCACATGCCGCCGGCCTTTGAGCAACTGGGTCTGGAAAGCAACAACGTGCCGTTGCTGATCCACGCGCCGGGCCTGCAACCACGGGTGATTGAAGAGGCGGTGGGCCTGGCGGATTTGTTGCCGACAGTGGCCGGCATGGCGGGCGTCCCCTTTCGCACTGGCGCGATGGGCCGCGACATCCAGCAGCCGGCACCGGAAGGCGAACGTGTGGTGCCACTGGTGTTGCACGAGGGCACGTTCCCGATTATCGGCGGCGTGACCCAGGACTTCCTGTTGCAGATGCAACACGACGGCAGTTCACCAACCCTGCATGACCTGGCGTCGCCAACACCTCGCGAAGACGTGGCCGAGCAGCACCCCGAAGAGTTTCAGCGCCTGCAGGGCCTGACGCGCGGGCTGCATGAAAGTGCGCGGTTGATGCTGTTCAGGAACGTGCGCGAGTGATCATTTGGGCTGGAAGGTTTCGAGGTAGGCCAGGATGTTTTCAATCTTTTCCGGGTCGCTGATGCCCCAGAAAATCATGCGCGTGCCGCTGACGACTTTTTTTGGCGCCTCGATATAGGCGGCGAGTTTGTCGCGGGTCCAGACCACGCCGGAGTTTTTCATCGCGTCGGAGTACTGGTAGTCCGTGGTGGTGCCGGCAGGGCGGCCGATGATGCCGTTAAGCTGCGGGCCGAAGCCGCCGCGCGCGCCTTCGCCGATGCTGTGGCAGCCGCCGCAGGTCTTGCTGAAAAGCTTGCCGCCCGCTTCGGCATCGCCTGCCGCTAAAGCCGGGGCGGTGGTGAGAATCAGGGCGAGGGTCAATAAAGCGTGCTTCATGAAGGCTCCACATCAGGAAACGGTGAGGCGATTATGCCTGCAAGCGCACTGTGCCGCTGCGGGCAACGCCCTGCTACCCGCTCTAAACCGACCATCCATCGCCCGGAATATATCCAATCGAACCTATTCACGCCCGCCCCACTCCACCTTACTGAACCCTGATGGTGGAGTAAGGATCATGGCTCAGCCATCGATTTTAGTGCTGGAAGACGACGAGATCATTCGCTCGTTAATGGTGGATGTACTGGAGGATTTCGGGGCGCACGTCACGTCATTTCCTTCGGCGGATGAAGGGATGATTTACCTGGAGCGCGGCGACGACCCCGTGGATCTGATTGTCAGTGATATCCAGATGCCCGGTTTGCTCAATGGTTATGACTTGAGCAAGGTGGTAGCGCATCGCTGGCCGTCTGTGCCCGTGGTGCTGACCTCCGGCAATATCAAGCTGGCGGCGCAGCTGGGCGGTTCCGTGCGTTTTTTACCCAAGCCATGGAGCGCCGAACACCTGGTTGAGTGCGTACAAACGGCGCTGAGCCAACAGGGTATGTCCCTGCACTGATATCGTCGCGATATCACAAAAGCGAACTTGAGGTGCTTTTCCGTGGTCATTAATCACGCAAGGAGTGACTTTTCTGATCCGCCGGTCTGCCTTTTCGCCTAGTGCGCACAGGTGATGGCAATGAGTTGTGTAGAATCGTCGCCCATTTACAGCGTCATTCATGGCCGGAAGGCCCACAGTTCGAGCTCATTGAATGCATTCACAGGCCCCTGACGTCAGTGCGCCCTCATTGCTGGAAGCGTTACGTTCAGGCACCGCCCTGCTGCATGTAGCGCTGGAAAAACGCCTGCCGTTTTTCTCCGAGCGTTTGGATGCCGAGTGGTACCAGCGCTTGCTTCAGGCGTACTACGGTTTTTATGAGCCAATGGAATCGGCGCTGTATGACAGTGGTTTGATCCCCGATGGATTCGATACGTCATTGCGTGTGAAAACGCCCACACTCCTGCACGATCTTTACGCCCTTGGCCTGACTGACGACGCCATCAGCGCACTGCCCCGTTGCACCAGCCTGCCACTGTTCGATACCTCCGCCGCCTGCCTCGGTGCCCTCTATGTACTGGAAGGCGCGACCCTGGGTGGCCAATTGCTGCGCCGGGAAATGGCCCAGCGCCTGGGCATCGACGCCGAACACGGCGGCGCGTTTCTCAATGTGTACGGCGCCGAGACCGGTCGACGCTGGAAAGACTTTCTCGATTACCTGAGCCGCCAACCCCTCGATGCGCACGCCAAACAGCGCGCAGTGCAGGCAGCTTGTTCGACATTCAGCGGCTTCGAGCATTGGCTCGTCAGCCAGGAGGTACTGCTATGAAACCCGAAGATTTTGAAGAGCTGCTTGCCAACTGTGCCGACGAACCCATCCGCACCCCCGGCGCGATACAGCCCCATGGTGTGCTGCTGACGTTGTCAGAGCCGGACCTGCACATCATTCAGGTCAGCGCCAACGTCGGCAGCCTGTTTGGTCACACGCCCGAGTCGCTGCTGGGTCAGCCGCTGCACAGGTTGATCGGCGCCGAACATGCCCAAGCCGTGCAGGCCATGGCTGAACACAACACGTTTTTAGATGCGCCAGCGCTGCATGTCACCTTCAATGGCGCGCAATTCGAAGGCCTGCTGCACCGCCATCAAGCGGTGCTGGTGCTGGAATTCGAACCACGCCTGGAAGATTTCAAACCGCGAGCCCTGAATGGTCGCACCAGCGATCTGGGCAAGATGCTGCAACGCCTGCAGGCAGCGAAAACCCTGCAAGCGCTGTACGAAATCAGCGTGAATGAAATCCAGGCCATGACCGGCTACGACCGAGTGCTGATCTACCGCTTCGAAGAGGAAGGCCATGGCCAGGTGATCGCCGAAGCCTCGGCGCCGTCCATGGAGCTGTTCAACGGGCTGTTCTTTCCGGCGTCCGATATCCCCGAGCAAGCTCGCGAGCTGTACCGCACCAACTGGCTGCGCATCATCCCGAATGCCGCTTATGAACCCGTGCCGTTGCTGCCCAAGCTGCGCCCGGACACCGGCCAACCGCTGGACCTGAGCTTTGCGACCCTGCGCAGCGTGTCGCCGATTCACTGCCAGTACATGCAGAACATGGGCGTGCTGTCGTCCATGAGCATCTCCTTGATGGCAGGCGACAAGCTCTGGGGCCTGATCAGTTGCGGTAACCGCGAGCCACTGCTGGTGCCCAATGACCTGCGCCTGGCCTGCCAAACCATCGGCCAGGTGCTGTCGTTGCAGATCAGCGCCATGGAAGCCCTGGACCTGAGCCGCCAACGCGACGAAAAGGTCGAGGCCCTGGCCCTGCTTGATCGCGCGATGAAAGCATCCGAACAAAACGTGTTCGACGGCCTGGCCCAGCAGCCGCAAGTCCTGATGGACCTGACCCTGTCGGGCGGCGTGGCAATCATCGAGGACAAACAGTTGCACCGTTACGGCAACTGCCCGCAGCCCGAGCAGATTCGCGCGCTGCACGCATGGCTGCAAGCCAGCGGCGAACCGGTGTTTTCCAGCCACAACCTGACCTCGGTGTATCCGCCGGCCGCCGAGTTCCAGCACGTGGCCAGTGGCGTGTTGGCCATGAGCCTGCCGAAGCCTGTGGATAACGGCGTGCTGTGGTTTCGCCCGGAAGTGAAAGAGAACATCAACTGGAGCGGCAACCCGGACAAGCCGTTGAATCTGGAAGAGTCAGACGCCGGCTTGCGCCTTCGCCCTCGGACCTCGTTTGAAATCTGGAAAGTGGAAATGGCCGGCATCTCCACCAAATGGAGCCATGGCGACCGTTTTGCTGCCAACGACCTGCGCCGTTCAGCCCTGGAAAATGACCTCGCCCGTCAAGTGTTGCGCGAACAGCAAGCCGTACGCGCGCGTGATGACCTGGTGGCCGTGGTGTCCCACGACCTGCGTAACCCGATGACCGTTATCTCGATGCTCTGCGGCATGATGCAAAAGGCGTTCAGCTCCGAAGGCCCGCACACCTCGCGACGTATTTCTTCGGCGATCGACACCATGCAACAGGCCGCAGGGCGCATGAACGTGCTGCTGGAAGACTTGCTCGACACCTCGAAAATCGAGGCGGGCCGTTATGTGGTCAAGCCGGTGGTGCTGGACGTCAGCCAGATGTTTGAAGAAGCCTATGCCCTGCTCGCGCCGCTGGCGATGGAGAAAGGCATTGAACTGTCGTTCAACGCAGAACCGGGGTTGCAGATCAACGGGGACCCTGAGCGTCTGTTCCAGGTGTTGTCGAACCTGATCGGCAACGCCATCAAGTTCACCCCGCGCCAGGGAAACATCGGCGTGAGCGCCATGAGCAATGACGAAGAGATCGTGTTTTCGGTGCGCGATTCCGGTGAAGGCATTGCGCCTGAACAGTTACCGCATGTGTTTGATCGCTACTGGACCCAGACCGAAAACAACCCGACCGGCAGCGGGTTGGGGCTGTACATCACTCAGGGCATCGTTCAGGCCCATGGCGGGCAAATCGACGCGCACAGTGAAGTCGGCCGGGGCAGCGAGTTTCGCTTTACGGTGCCCAAGGGGATCGAGGGGTCACACCCCTGACAGCGGCAAGTGGACTTGATGTGGCGAGCGGGCGTGCTCTCCACATCAGGCCGGCTGGCTAAACCCGCAACATACCACCCTGGCCGCGACGGGTTGGTGGCCGATAGCCTTGTCATGTTTTGACTCAACGCGTGTATAGCCGCGCCAGCCGAGGCTTTGTAAGTTCTGTGCGCGTTCACAACGCGACAACACTTCCCTGGCCTTACCGAGCACACCCAATGGATTTTTTTCTCAGCGCTAACTTGAACTACATCAACACCATCCAGCTGATCAACGCCGCGCCGCCCCCACAACCGCCGAAGCCAAGCCTCGATCAGGCGTCGGCCATAGGCCTGAGCGGCGCAAATACCCCAGACAATAACAACCGCTCCGGCAACCTGGAAAGCCTGGGCAAGGGCAATCTGCTCTAGCCTATGAATGCGGGGCAAGCCATCCTGCCCCGCCATCCCTTAACAAAACACTGACATCCGCTGGGTTAACCTGCCGGCCTTTCCTGCACAGAGTCCTTATCCCTATGCTTGAAGCAGGCACACTGCCCGCCGTTCTTGCCGGGCCGCTGTTACGGCGGCTGGAGCCTCGCCGCCTGGTGTTGTGGCTGGTGGCAAGCCGTGAACTGTCGCCGACCTTGAGGCTGCACGTTGCCGAACACAGCCGCGATATCCGCCTGGATCAGGGCCAGTGCCAAGTCGTGCCGGTGGGGCGCCACGCCTTCATCCACCTGATCGACGTGGGGCTGGACGACGCCCTGCCGTTGGACGTGCTCATCGGCTATGACCTGCTGATCGACAACCTGGGCATCGCCGAATGGGCGCCGCACCTGCTGTATGCCGACGCCCGGCAGCCGAACTTCGTGCTGCATAGCCGTATCCGCCAGTTGGTACACGGTTCCTGCCGCAAACCGCACCACCGAGCCGACGACGGCTTGCTGTGCGTCGACCGCCTGCTGGCCGAGGCACACACGCCGACCGAACGCCCGGCCTTGCTGATGATGAGCGGTGACCAGATCTACGCCGACGATGTCGCCGGCCCGATGCTGCGCGCGATTCATGCGCTGATCGCGCGACTGGGCCTGTTTGACGAATACCTGGAAGGTGCGGTGGTGACTGACAGCGCCAGCCTCTACGGGCATCGCGCCAGCTATTACCATCGCGCCGACCTGCTCCCGGCGCTGGACAGCAACGAGACCCTGCGCGAGCGGTTTTTTGGTGGCGTAAAGAAGCCGATTTTCACCAGCAGCACGGCCGACAATCACCTGGTGAGCTTTGCCGAGGTGATCGCGATGTACCTGCTGGCGTGGTCGCCCACGCCCTGGCAGTTGATCACACCACACACCCCGCAACTGAGCGTCGAGGAACAGCAGCGTTATGCCCGCGAGCAAGTGCCTATTGATCAGTTCCGACAAGGGTTGCCGGGCGCCGCACGGGTCTTGGCTCATCTGTCGACGCTGATGATCTTCGACGATCACGACATCACCGACGACTGGAACCTCAGTGCCCAATGGGAAGAAACCGCCTACGGCCACCCGTTCTCCAGGCGCATTATCGGCAATGCCCTGCTCGCCTACCTGCTGTGCCAGGGTTGGGGCAACCAGCCGGATGTGTTCGCTGAGCTGCTGAGCCAAACCCAGGCACTGGCCACCCAGGTTAAAGGCAACCATCTGGACGCCGGCCTGCAAGATGACCTGCTGGCGGCGCTGCTGAAATTCCAGCACTGGCATTACGTCCTGCCCACCACACCGGCCCTGGTGGTGCTCGACACCCGTACCCGCCGCTGGCGCAGCGAGTTCACCCTCAAGCAGCCCTCCGGCCTGCTGGACTGGGAAGCCTTGAGTGAGCTGCAACAGGAACTGCTGGACCACCCCTGCGCCATCATCGTCTCGCCCGCGCCGATCTTTGGCGTCAAGCTGATCGAAACCGTGCAGAAGGTGTTCAGTTGGTGTGGCTACCCGCTGCTGGTAGACGCCGAAAACTGGATGGCCCATCGCGGCGCCGCCCAGGTAATCCTCAACATCTTCCGCCACTCGCGCACGCCGGGTAACTACGTGATCCTCTCGGGCGACGTGCATTACTCGTTCGTCTACCAAGTGCTGATCCGCTACCGCAACGGCGGGCCGAGCATCTGGCAGATCACCAGCAGCGGCATCAAGAACGAGTTCCCCCCACGCCTGCTGGAATGGTTCGACCGCCTGAACCGCTGGCTCTATTCACCGCGCTCACCGCTCAACTGGTTCACGCGCCGCCGTACCATGCAGGTAGTGCCCCATATTCCGGAACATGCCGAAGCGGGCGAACGGCTGTGGAATTCGGCGGGCATTGGCCAAGTGTTTTTC
Source organism: Pseudomonas sp. HT11 (assembly GCF_044875395.1). Classification (NCBI taxonomy): domain Bacteria; kingdom Pseudomonadati; phylum Pseudomonadota; class Gammaproteobacteria; order Pseudomonadales; family Pseudomonadaceae; genus Pseudomonas; species Pseudomonas sp. HT11. Next base: position 5,225,688 of record NZ_CP173217.1, read on the forward strand.
AACGACCACGGCCAACCGGAGGCGATTTACCAGCACAACGCCGATGGAAAGCCTCGGACGAGGATGCTGGCGCCGGAGTAAGTTTTCTTACACATGCAAAACCACGCTCGCACTCACTCTGCGGAAAATTCATAACCACCTGTTTTTGCTGTAATTTTCTGCAAAGCTTCGACATCCATCGCTCACAAAAAAAGTGCCAGGCTCTGACCGCTCTTCGCGAAAAGCTTCATCAATCGCCGATTGCCGTATGAACCTATTTTGGTGCACTCTTGTGAACGACTTACCTCTCATGTTGAGCGTCGCGTTTTTCCGAACGCAGGCTGGCAACGAGCCCGTGCGTGAATGGCTGCTGGAACTGCCAAGGGAGTCACGCAGACTCATAGGCATTGACATCAAAGCAGTCCAGATTGGATGGCCGCTGGGAATGCCGCTGGTTCGAAAGCTGGAGCACAGCCTTTGGGAAATACGAAGTGACCTCAATGAGAACATTGCACGGGTCATTTTTACGTTAGTTGACCGCGAAATTGTGTTGCTGCACGGCTTTATCAAAAAGAGCCAGAAAACGACGTCAGTGGACCTGAACACCGCGAGGCGTCGTAAAAGCAAGCTTTGAGGGACCACCATGAATAAACATATCGGCTCCAACTTCGATGATTTTCTAAGTGACGATGGGCTCATAGAAGAAGTGTCCGCTGCCGCATTGAAGCGTGTTATCGCCTGGCAGTTGGCGCAAGCAATGAAGGCGCAGAAAGTCAGCAAGAAAGCGCTGGCAGAACGTATGCACACCAGCCGCACTGCTGTGGATCGGGCGCTGGATCAAAACGATGCCGGCATGACTCTGGCAACCCTGGCAAGTGCCGCAAGAGCGTTGGGCCAGCGGGTAGAAGTGCGGCTTTTACCGAACGCCAATACATGACCGGTGATGACGTGAAAACCGGTCCACGTAAATCCAGCATAGGTGGCTCATAGCCATACATCTAAAGCAGCACACCCGCCCTATTCAAACCGCGCAAGTCCCGATGTACAGTAGCGCCAGCCACGGAGTATCGGCGTCAACGAAGACTGGCCTTACAAACCAGCACACGCAGGGAAGCGCAAAGATGGGCGATAACTCCGGCAATAAACCGCTGCGCAATGACTTTTCCGAACTCAACGCCGACATGTTGCACGCCGTCATGGAACTGGTCAGCGACGGCATCTGGGACTGGAACGCCAATACCGGCTTCGTCTACCGCAACCCCGGTTGGTACGAGATGCTGGGTTACCCCCGCCACTCCCTGGAAAACACTGTGTTCACCTGGGAGAACGTGATCCACGCCGAGGATTACCCGCGCGTGATGGCCGTGTTTGATGACTACATCAACCAGCGCGCCCCCCATTACCAGGCCGAGTACCGCTGCCGAAAAGAAGACGGCAGCTACCTGTGGATCGAGGACCGGGGCTACGTCATTGCACGTAACCCTGACGGCTCGGTAGCCCGCATGGTCGGCGCCCACCGCGATATTCACACCCGCAAGAACTCTATCGAACAGCTGCAAAAGCGTAATCAATCGCTGGAGGCTCTGGTGGCCGAACGCACCCGTGAATTGTCTCGGGTCAATCAGCAACTGCAATTGCAGCTGGATGAGAACCGCTCCCTGGCCGAACAGGACGCCCTGACGCGTATCGCCAACCGTTATCGCCTGGAAAAAGTGCTGCTGGAGGAGTGTGAGCGTGCCGAGCGCTTCCGCGTGCCATTGGCATTGGTGGCCATGGATATCGATGACTTCAAGCCGATCAATGACCAACACGGCCACGGCGTCGGCGACAAGACCCTGATTCGGGTGGTGGAAAACCTGGAAGCCTGTGTGCGTCCCGGTGATTTGCTCGCGCGCTGGGGCGGTGACGAATTTATGGTGGTGCTGCCCAAAAGCACCCTCGATTCGGCCAAGCAACTGGCCGAAAGCGTGCGGCAGAAGGTCACCGAAATACCCGCCGTGGGTGATTTCAAAGTGACCCTGAGCCTGGGTGTGGTCGAACGTCGTATGGGTGAGGACCCTGCCGCCTTGATGGCACGCGCCGATCAAGCGCTGTATCGGTCCAAGGCGGCGGGAAAGGACGTGGTGTCGGAGTAAATACGGCGACTCCACTGGCTTGGCGTGATCAGCGAACTGGTGGCGCGTACTGGATGCCGCCGTTGCTCCACAAGGCATTGAGCCCGCGCTTGATCTTCAACACGCTGCCCTGGCCGATATTGCGCTCGAACACTTCGTCATAGTTGCCCACTTGCTTGACGATCTGCACCACCCAGTCCTTGCGCAGTTTCAAATCTTTGCCGTAATCGCCGTCGGCACCCAGCAGCCGCGCAACGTCGGGGTTCTTGCTGGATTTGGCCTGCGCTTCGACGTTCTGCGAGGTGATGCCCATTTCCTCGGCATTGAGCATGGCGAACAGCGTCCATTTGACGATGCTGAACCACTCGTCATCGCCCTTGCGCACCAGCGGCCCGAGTGGCTCCTTGGAGATCACTTCCGGCAGCACCACAAACTCATCCGGGTGAGCCATCTTGATGCGCTGCGCGTACAGGCCCGACTGGTCGGTGGTCAGCACATCGCAGCGCCCGGCTTCGAGGCCCTTGGCGCTTTCGTCGGCGGTATCGAAGGTGATTGGCGTGTACTTCATGCCGTTGGTGCGAAAGTAATCCGAGACATTGAGTTCAGTGGTGGTGCCGGCCTGGATGCAGATGGTTGCGCCGTCGAGTTGCTTGGCGCCGGTCACCCCCAGCTTGTTGTTGACCAGAAAACCGATGCCGTCGTAATAGGTGACGCCGGTGAACACCAGGCCCATGCCCGAATCACGCGAACTGGTCCAGGTGGTGTTGCGTGAGATCAGGTCGATTTCGCCGGACTGCAGCGCGGTAAAACGCTCTTTGGCCGTCAACTGGCTGAACTTCACTTTTGAGGCGTCGCCGAACACCGCCGCGGCGACGGCGTGACACACGTCTACATCGATGCCGGTCATTTTACCGGTGGCGTCCGGCACGCCGAAGCCCGGCAAACCGTCACTGACGCCGCACTGGATAAAGCCTTTTTTCTGGATTGCGTCGAGGGTCACGCCGGCGTAAGCACTGCCCGCCAGGCCCATGACCGCAGCAGCGGTGAGGGCGGCCAAGGTGGTCTTGAGGTTGTTCATGCGAAGCACTCCCTGTCGATCTTTATTATTCGGCGCCGCACAGCCCGCGCCGGTTTATAGTGTGGCCGCGCAGTATCGACGGCTTTACGCCCCTGTCACAAACGACCTTTAGGCAAAGGCTCCTTCCGATTTGGAATGAACTGCATGATCTCTAAACGCTTGACCCCTTCGATGACGGCCCTGCAGTGCTTCGAAGCCGCCGCCCGCCACCTGAGTTTCACCCGCGCCGCCCAAGAGCTGCACCTGACCCAAAGTGCCGTGAGCAAGCAGGTCGCGCAGCTCGAAGAGATGCTCTGCCACAACCTGTTCGAGCGCGTGCGCCAGCGTCTCTACCTGTCGCCAGCGGGCTCGCTGTACCTCGCCGAGGTCCACAAGATTTTGACTCAGGTGGACATTTCCAGCCGGTACATCCTCACCTACGGCGGCGAGACCGAAGTGCTGCGCATCGCCACCCAGCCGACCTTCGGCGACCGCTGGCTGGTGCCCAAGCTCAAGGATTTTGCGGCCAGACATCCGAACATCCACCTGGATGTGCGCAACGAGCTGGAGCCCTTCGACGTGTTGCAGGCCAAGGCCGATATTGCGTTTTTCTTCGGCCAGGGCTCCTGGCCGGGGGCGACGTGCATCGAGCTGTTTCGCGAGGCCGTGGTGCCGGTCTGTGCGCCGGGGTTTGTCGCCGAGGGCAGCGATGCCTCCTCGCGCCACACCTTGCTGCAATGCACGTCACGCCCGCAAGCCTGGCATGAGTGGTTTCTGGAACAAGGCCTGCATTCGCAGAACAGCTACCACGGGCCGCGTTTCGACACGTTCTACATGTGCATTCGCGCAGCGCAGTCGGGCTACGGCGTGGCGTTGGTGCCGCAGTACCTGGTGGCCGAAGAGTTGGCCAATGGCAGCCTGATGACGCCTTGGGATTACACGATGCCCAGCGCCGGCGCGCACTTTATCGCGCACGCCGAACACGCCGGCGAGATCCCCAAAGTAAAAGCATTCTTGAACTGGATGGTCGACTACTTAAAAGCACATCCCGACTTTTAATAATGACCCGGCGACTTTATTTCGTTTGCGGCAAGGCCGGGCGCGCGGCTTAGATAAAAAGACGCCCGCCATTGCCGAGTCCGAGATTCATGAGCCGCGAAACCATCAGCCAGTCGATTTCCATCGTCCACCCCATCAGCCTCAGCCACGGCAAAAACGCCGAGGTCTGGGACACCACGGGCAAGCGCTACATCGATTTTGTCGGCGGCATCGGCGTGCTCAACCTCGGGCATTGCCACCCCGGCGTGGTCGAGGCGATTCGGGAGCAGGCCACCAAACTGACCCACTACGCGTTCAACGCCGCACCTCACGCGCCCTACATCGAACTGATGGACCGTCTTACCGCGTTTATGCCGGTGGATTACCCGGTGAGCGGCATGCTCACCAACAGCGGTGCGGAAGCGGCGGAAAACGCTTTGAAGATTGTGCGCGGCGCCACCGGCCGCACGGCGGTGATCGCGTTTGACGGTGCCTTTCACGGCCGTACCCTGGCCACGCTCAACCTCAATGGCAAGGTGGCGCCCTACAAGCAAAAGGTCGGTGTGTTGCCTGGGCCGGTGTACCACCTGCCCTACCCCAGCGTTGATAACGGCGTGAGTTGTGCCGAAGCACTCAAGGCCATGGACCGCCTGTTCAGCGTGGAAATCGACGTTGAGGACGTGGCCTGTTTCATCATCGAACCCGTGCAGGGCGAGGGCGGTTTCCTGGCCCTGGACGTCGAATTCGCCCAGGCCTTGCGACGTTTCTGTGATGAGAAAAACATCCTGCTGATTGCCGACGAAATCCAGTCCGGCTTCGGGCGCACCGGCCAGCGCTTCGCCTTCTCGCACCTTGGAATTGAACCGGACTTGATCCTGCTCGGCAAAAGCATCGCCGGCGGCGTGCCATTGGGCGCGGTGGTCGGGCGCAAAGCCTTGCTCGACACCTTGCCCAAAGGTGGCCTGGGCGGCACCTACTCCGGCAACCCGATTGCGTGCGCGGCCGCGTTGGCCACGCTGGACGCGATGACGGACGCACACCTGAAAACCTGGGGTTCACACCAGGCCGAAGCCATCGTCAGCCGTTATGAACAATGGCGTGCGCAAGGTGTGCCCTATCTGGGCCGCCTGACCGGCGTCGGTGCCATGCGCGGCATCGAGCTGGCCAATGCCGACGGCACGCCCGCGTCCAGGCAACTGACCCAACTGCTGAGCCTGGCGCGGGACGCGGGGCTGCTGCTGATGCCCAGCGGCAAGTCGCGACACATCATCCGCCTGCTGGCACCGCTGACCACCGAGCCTGCGGTGCTGGAGGAAGGCCTGGATATTCTCGAGGCCTGTCTCAAGCAGCTGACTTAGTAGCGCGCGTCGGCGGGCTTGCCGCCGTTGGGCCAGTCTTTGACCTTGTCCGGGAAATCCGGGCGCGGTTGGCTGGAGAAATACGCCGCGACGTTGTTCTTCGCGGTGAAGTACTACTTCGGCGACCAGCAGGCGGTGCAGCCGCTGTTTTTGAGCACGCCAGCGATGCTGGTGGCGGTGGGCGGTGTGTCGGGATTTACCGTTGGTCTGTTCTGTGGACGCGCCCTGCGGCTGCAGCGGGCGCTGACGGCGTTGCGCCGCGACAAGGGCATTGTGCTGCCTTGACCTGATCACCCTCCCCGCTGAAAATGCGCGACGCTTTTTTGTCCCGTTTACTGAAGTAGTGAAATTTCAATGTCCGATTCTTACACCGAACACTCCACCGAAGAATCCGTAACAGCCCTGCAGTCCAAAGCTGAATACGAAAACGCCATCAATCTTTCACAGCATGTGCCTGCGGCCAAGATCATCAGCGAGATGGTGCTGGACGCATTCCACACTTCCAAGGAAAGCGACCAGATCCGCGAATTGCGCGTGGCCATCCGCCAGGCCCACGACGCCTTCGACGACGACAAGGCCTACGACCTGATGGGCCAGCTCAAGCAACTCAAGGATGCCGAGGCCGCCGACAACATCGCCCTGGAGGACCTCAGCAGCAAGTTCTCGATCAGCCGCATTCTGTCCAGCTTCAAGGACGATCCCGAGTTCCAGGAACTGGTCTATGGCCTGGCCCTGAAGGTGCTGAACCAGTCTCACCAGGCCATCAGCAACCCCAGCGCCGGCAAGAGCAAGGCAGCACGCGCGAAGAAGGAAGCCGAAGTGTTTGTGATCAGCAAGGATGGCATCAGCGTCACCCTGCCACTGCGTACACCTCGCTCCAAGTTGAACGTTGACCGTGAGGCGCTGGAATTCCTGGGCTTTACATTCGTGGGTGAAGGCAACGAGGCGGAACTGGAAACTGAAACCTTCGTCGACAACAGCGGCGTAGAGCAGCCGGTCACGCGCAAAAGCATCGTGACCGCGCTGCAACAACAAAGCGCCTTTGACGGTTACGCCATCACTGCGCAATAAGTGCGCGCAGGGTCACCAGGGCCTGCTCAACCTGGGCCTGGGTGACATGCCGGCCCACCGAGGCGCGCACGAAATGCGTCGCGCCGAGGTCCTTTAACAGCAGCGGCGTATGGGCGGCCGTGCCCGCCCACAGGTTGAGCCCCAGCTCGCGGGCCTGGCTGACAAACGCCTTGGCCGACAGGTTGTGCGGCACGAACGAGACAATCCCGGTCTGCTGGAACTGATCGCACAGCAGCGTCAACTGCGGCAGGCGCCGTAGCTCTTGCACCAGCAGCGCATAGGGCTCGGTGCTCACCTTTGCTGCGACCTGCGTGTATTCACTCAACGCGGTGTGCAACCCCACCAACGCCGAAAAGCTTTTTTCTGCAATTTCCAGCACCCGAGCCCCGGACACCTCGATCCGATTAACCTGGCCATCCGTGCTGGCCGCGTGCAAGTCAGCGAAATTCAACGACAACTGGCTGAGCAGGCGTGGCGACACGTAGGCGATCCCACTGCCGCGTGGCCCACAGAGAAACTTGCGGCCCGCGCCGGTCAGCAAATCACAATGGATATCCCGCACGTCCAGCGGCAGCTGCCCCAGCGACTGGCACGCATCCACCACATACAGCGTGTTCGTCTCTTTAAGCAGCGCGCCCAGGGCTTCCACCGGGTTGATCACACCGCAGCACGACGGCAAGTGCGACACGCTGACCAGGAACACATCGTCGTCCAGATGACGTCGCACCCATTCCAGGTCCAGCGGGCTGGTGGCGGTGGTTGGGATCACTTCAACGCGAATATCGCGCGACAGCTTGAGGTAGTTGAAAAAGATCAGGTTCGCGGCGTACTCCGAGGTCGACACCCACACGCGCTTACCACGGGGAAATTTCAGTTTGCCGAGGATGCTGGTCCAGGCTTCGGTGGCACTGCTGAAAAAACCGATGTCCGCAGGCTGTGCATTCAAGAGCCCGGCTGCCGCCCGATACAGGTCGACGTTGAGCAACTCGTCGTAGGCCAGCTCGGTCTCATAACTGCCCATCTGGGCTTCGATGGCCGTGAAGCGCTGGATCGCGTTCAGGGTGGCCGATGACATCAGGCCGGCACCGGCAGTGTTCAAATGCACGATATTCATTTCACGCTTCCTTGTTCCACAAAAGTGTCGAGCTTTTCATCACGCCCACCGCCACCGCGAACAGCAGCAATACGGTGCCGGCCAGCAGCCACGGCGAAGGCAAGGACGGCTGGGACACCAACATGAACGCCAGCGACGGGGTGATCATGACCCCGATATTGACGCCCGCCGAGTAGTAACCGAGGTTGCGGTCCACGGTATGGCGACTGGAAATACTGCTGACGTAGTGGGTGATACCGGGAAACACGATCATTTCGCCCAGGCTCCAGAGCACAGTGGCCACCAGCAGCAACGCGCCGATGTGACTGAACCCCATCAGGAAAAACCCCACGCCGGCCACCAGGAAACCGGCCACCAACGAGCGGCTGCTCGACAGGTGCGACATGCGTTGGTTGATCGGCACCTCGAACAGAATCACCAACAATGCATTGATAAAGAAAATGATGCCGACGTAGTAAGCCGGCAACTCGGTGTAATTGATGATGTAGGCCGACAGGAACGTCGGCGGCAACGCGTAGGCGATGTGCACCGGCAATGCCGCCAACAGGATCACCAGCAACCGCGACCGCTCATGCGGCGCGCTCTCCGGCAAGCCATTGCCCTTGCCGGCGAGCGTGGTCACCGGCGCCACCGCAACCGCGCGTCCAAACCGCAGGCAGGCGACGAACGAGACCAACGACAATGCGGCGTTGAGGTAGAACACCGCGTCGGCGTTGCTGAGGAAAATCAGACTGCCCAACAGTGGCCCGATGGCCATGCCGATGTTGATGGCCAGTCGGTTGCAGGAGAACGCCACTTTGCGCGTCTCACTGCTGCTGTGGGTGACGGTTTCGGAGAACGTCGCCGGCGTGAACGCCTCGTAACAGGCGCCCCACAGAAACGACAACACAAAAAGCGCGGCCGTGTTGTCCACTGAAGGAATGATCAGCAACAGCACGGCATTGAGCAGCAACGAACCGAGGATCACCCGGTTGGCGGAAAACCGCTTGATCACCGCGCCGATGATCAAGTCCACAAACAGCGCACCCGCGCCGTACACCCCGACCAGCAAGCCAGCCGTGCCCGCCGACACGGCGTGCTGATGAATCAGGTACGCCGCATAGAAAGGGAACGCCATGGTGCCCATGCGGAACACCAGGGTAATCAGGAACAGCGACTGCAACCGACCGTTGAGCCCGCGTAACGCGCGATAGGTGCCCATCATCAGCGGATCACGTAAACGTTGTCTTTGTACTGGCGGATCTGCTCGTAGTCCTTGTCGATATCGCGCTGGTTTTCCGATACCAGGAACACGCGCAGCGGGCTGCTGAGCAGGTCCACGGTCTTTTTCATCAACTTGCCGGCCTTGTATTTGACACTCAGTTTATGCACCGAGGGCAATGCCTCGATCAGGTGGATGGCGGCGTCATTGAAGCCGGTGACCTCACCTTGCAAGGTGGTATCGGTATTGATCACACAGGCTTCCTTGAGCTTGTGGTAGCGCTTGCCGGCATAACCGGCTTTGAACGCCTCACCGTCGCAGTACGCCAGGTAGGTGAGCTGCGCCTGGTTGCCGCCCAGGCTGATGTCATGGAACCTGGGTTCCATGTTGCCATTCAAGCGTGCGCCTACTTCCACCAGCGCAGGGCCGGCCTCGGTGAGGATCACTTCCGAGTGGGCCGGGCCGTTGTTGATTCCCAGCGCCTTGAGCACTTGCACGATGTAGTACACCAGCACGTTGGCCTCGGCGCTGTCCGGAGCAATCAGCACGTCGCGGTCGTAGATGTTCTTGCCACCGCTGATCTCGCGCTTCACATAGCGCCAGATACCGCAGACATAGGTCTGCCCGTCACGGCTGACCGTGTCGACGATGTACTCCGGGCCCTTGAGGTAGGACTGACAAAGAATTTCGGTATTGGCCAGGCCGAAGATATCCAGGTTGGACACCACTTCCTCGCAGGCGCGTTTCACGTCGTCGACGTTGTGGCAGATCGACACGCCGTCGGTTGAAGCCGAGCTCAGCGGTTTGATCACGCAAGGGAACACTTGGCCGTCCTGCACCCAGGCCAGCAGCTCGGCAGGGTCGGCGGACTTGATTTGCCGCGCGGTCAGCAGGCCGGCGGCGGCCACTTTGCTGATCATCTCGAACTTGTCGCGACGTGCCCGGGAACCGGCACTGCCGTTGGAGGACGGCAGTTGCAGCTGTTCGCTCAAGTAGTCTGCGAACGGTACGCCGGGTTCCTGGCCGGCGATCACGGCAATCACGTTGAACTCACGCAGGCGACGCACAACGTCTTCGGGGTTGCCGTTGAAAATCAGGTTGTGCTCGAACTCCGAAAGGTTCGGCCCCAGCATGCTCGGCATCAGTTCCGGCGTGCTCTGCACATGGATCAGGCCGATGCCCGCCTCATGGAAGAACTGCGGCAGGAAGTTACCGCTCGAATAGACATCGACCAACGCGACGTACTGCTTCATGAGAATGTCCTTTTCAGTAGTGATTGGCGGTTTCGGAAGGCCGTGGCGAGGCCACGTCATCCAGCGCCAGAAAAATATTCTGTGGGAACTCGGCCACGCGGTGCAGCAGGTGCAGGTACCAGTTGGTGCCGTAGACCGCTGAAACACGCGTCTTGACCTGACCTTGGTCCTTGACCGCCTTGATCAGCTCGGGGCGCACGCCGTGCAGCATCTCCAGCTCGCCTCGGCTGGCAATCCCACTGGCGAGAATCTCCTTCACCAGCAACGGGTCTTGGGTGGCGAACGCGTAGTTCGTGCTGGCGCCGTTGATGCGGTCCAACAGCCCCAGGTAACGCTCGTTCAGTTGCGCACCGCGCGGCAAGGCAATAGCAGCAGGCTCAGCATAGACGCCCTTGACCAGGCGCACTTTGCAGCCCGTTGCGAGGACTTCCCCCAGGTCATCGGGCGTACGGTTCAACTGCGCCTGCAGGGTGATACCCAAGTTGGCAAAACGCGCACTCAGGTGCATGAAGATATCCAGGATCGAGTCGGTCCACTGGGACCGCTCCATGCTTAGGATCACACCGACCTCCTTGTCGGCTGCATGGGCAAGGATCTTCGAGCAGTTCTCGATCGCCAGTTCACGGGAAATGATCGTGCCGACGTTGGACAGGTCAAAACCCAGCTGTGGTGGCTCGGCCAGCGTGGGGTGCAGCGCCATCAGGTCGATCAGCTTCAGGTATTCGTCGGTGGCCGTGGTCACCTCGGCCAGGGTGGTGGCCTCTTCACCGACGTATTCGACGCCGGTGCGATAGCCTTTGCCTTGCAGGGCGGCGAGCTTGTCGAGCATCTCCAGGCGGTCTTCGGAAATGATGTAGCGCAAGGCGGCCGGGCGCAGGAAGTCGCGCAGCGTGTCACTGGCCAGGAACAGGTCGCGGTACGTCTTGTTCGCCGCCAGTTTTTTCAGGGCCAGGGTCGCCAGCAGGCTGTTGTCGATGTCATTCATGGCGTTAAACCCCGTAGGCCTGGTTCAGCATCCGACGTGCGAAGCTCGAATCATCAGTGTGGTTGGCAATCTTATGAGCACGAAACTTGGCCGCGTAACTGAGCATGGTTTCCTTGTGGCGGCCATGGCGGTCACGGGTAAAGATGCCCGCCCACAGGTTGTCCCAACGCGCGTATTCCGGGTGCGACATCAGCAGCTCATGAGCCTTGCGCATGTTCCAGTGAGGAATGGCCGGGTGCAGGTGGTGCACGAGGTGGTAGTTGTCGTCATGGCGGCCGAAGAAGAAGTTCTCCAGGGCGTTGCCCTTGCGATTGCGGGTGAGCAGCAGCTTCTCGGTCTCAGCAGCCGGCAATGGGTAATGCTCGGCCAACTCGATGATCCAGCCCACGGCCACGGCGGTGGTGAACAGCGGCACCAGCCAGAACAGCAACAGTTGCGCGACAACCCCGAACCAGGCGGCGACGGCGAAGATCACCGCCCAGTAAGCCCACAGCATGATGCGTTCGTTGCGGATGGTTTTGTCCGCACCCTGGGCTTTGACGCGGTCTTTGATGATGTACCGGATGTACTGCACGGTCCGGTAGCCGGACAGCGCCAGCAAGACGTTCTTGAGGAAGAACTCACGTTCACTTTGCTTGACGTCGTACAGGCCGCACTGCAGGTGGAAGGCGTAGTCAGGGTCTTTTTCCGGATCGCCCAGGTGCACGTGGTGATTCTTGATGTGCGACGTGCTGTAGGACTGATGCAGGTGGAAGATCAGGTAGCCGGAGAGAAACGTGCCGGAGATCCAATTGATCACGCGGTTCTTGGCCAGCATTTTGTGCGCTGACTCGTGCAGCACATTCGCCAGGGCGCGTTGCGTGGTGCCGATCAGAAACAGCGAAACCGGGTAGAACCAGTAGCTGATGCCCAAGGACAGGTAGATGGCAAAGGCAATGATTGCGTAATCCTTACCCAACGCGATGGCCCAGTGATAGTTATCTTTTTTGCACAGGTGCTTGAGCATTCCGAAGGTTTCACGGGAAATGCCCGCGGCGTATTCGCCAGCAGGTTCTTTGTTTTTATCGACCAGCATAATCACTCCATAATTAAGCGGCACGCTGCAACACCCGTCTCATTGCTGGGCAAAGGAATTTTTTCAGGTGGTGCGGCTATTGTTTTTTTTGCCTGAGCTAGACTCATCGGCTGCAAAAAAAACTAAAGCACCGCTCGATGGCGAACAAGCTGCCCTTTTAGACAGGTAGGCTGCGACGAGGCGCACGCGTAGACTCGCCGCTGAAAAATCACCGGCGAGCGTCGCGTTTATGAGGAGGGAAGCCTGTAGATCAGGCCTGTTCGCGGATGTACCCCAGGTTCAGGGCCTTGCGAATCGCCGACTTGCCGTTGGTGACGTCCAGCTTGCTGAAGATATTCTTCATATGAAACTTGACGGTACGCGGGCTCATTGAGGTCAGGACGGCTATTTCGTTGTAGGTCTTGCCCAGGCTGGTCCAGGACAACACTTCGGTTTCTCGTGGGGTCAGTACCGTTTCCTGTATCGGCGCAGGTGCGACCGTGGCGCAGCTTTCGAGGGCCTCGTCGTAGACCGAGACCAGCAGCATCTGCAGCTCACTTTTGTTGGCCAACACCGTGTCGCGAAACTGTTGGTCTTCACCGAAGCTGCACAGGTTGAGGATCGAGTAAAAACCGCGGTTGCCATGCACGATAAAGCTCGCGCCCTCGCCCACCGGTGCACAGGGCCCAGGCACCGGCACCGCTTCTGCGGCAGGCGCGAGGATGTTTTCATCGCTCCAGAAAAAAGGTTTGACCCGCTCCTTGGACAAGGACAGCAGTTGGCCACGCTGGTAAAAATCGTCCGCCGAGTCGGAGCGGTCCAGCGCGTCGGGGTAATTGGTGATGATCTCTGCTTCATCCAGTGTCGGCCCACACTGATACACCTCGAAGTGCCCCAGGCCGCGCCGGGTCAGTTCGGCATCGAGCAATTGGCGCACATCGGCGGGCTGTATGGACATGGTGTTGCTGGATTGGCCATCGCTTCGCATGAATATCGTCCCTGATGAGTGACAACGTATGAGGCTAATGCTCTGACGGGAACGCTTCAATCCCGAAGCCTCTGGTCAGAGTCGACCCATACTGTAGGAAATATCTCTACATAAAGACAAGAATGAAACATGCCGTACAGGCCTTGTCCAGTGCTTCCTGGGCCGAGCCGACCATCAGCACGCAGTGGCCATTTGCGCTGCCGAGCGCCCAGGCTCAGGCCATCTGCGCGGCAAATACTTCGCGAAACCGCTGCATCTCCTGCTGACTGCCCACCGTCACCCGTACCCATTGCGGCCAGTCTTTCCAGACCCGCCCGATCAACACATTGTGTGCTGCGAGCTTTTCGATGACCTGCTGGGCCGGTTGCTTCACGTTGATCATGAAGCAGTTGCTGTGCGACGCGGTGCAGGCAAACCCCCGCCCCTTCAGCCACGCCACGGTCTCATCCCGTAACCGCGCGTTGAGCGCCTTGCGGTGGGGCAGCAGCTTGACGTCTTCCAGGCTCGCCCGGGCCCCGAGTAAAGTCGAGGCGGCTGGCACGTTGTCGCCGCCAAACACCGCCAGCCGTGCCAGCAGCTCGGGGTGGCCAATCGCCAAGCCCAGGCGTGCGCCGGCCATGCCGTAGATTTTCGAGAAGGTGCGCAGCACCAGCAAATCGTCGTGGTCCTTGACCCAGCTCACGCAGCTCGGGGCATCAGAGAAGTCGATGTACGCCTCGTCCACCACCAGCACGCTGCCTTTGGGCTTGTTCGCCAGCGCCTGGCGGATCGCCTCGGTTGGCGTCAGGGTGCCGGTAGGGTTGTTGGGATTGCACAGGTACAGCATGCCCGCCTGCGGATCGGCAGCAAGCATGGCCGACACGTCGTGCGCATGCTCGGCATTGAGGCTCACTTCGCGCACCGGCGCCTTCCACGACTCGGCGGCCTGGCGCGGTACTTCGTAGGACGGCGTGCCCATCACCAGCCCGCGTGTTTGGCTGGTAAACGCCAGCACGGCATAGCGCAACGCGGCCATGGAGCCGGCAAACACGGCGACCTGTTCTTCGTCGATGCCCTGCTGCTGGGCAAACAGCCCAGCCAAGGCGTACATGTTGTCATAGGGATACCGCCCGGAGATGGCCACCCCACGCTGCATCGCCTCACGGGCAGCGCCTGAGGGGCCGTAGGGGCTTTCGTTGTAATTGAGCCGCACCTTGTCAGCGGGTGCCGGCGGCGGGCTGGCCAGCGCCCAATCCAGGCGCCCCAGCACCGGCAAGGCCGCGCCAAAGGCGAGAAGTGACCGACGACTTACGCTGACCATGGAACTACTCCTTGTAGTCGTGTGTTGGATTCGCACAGCACGTACAGAGGAGTATGACGAGGCAGGTATGGGCTGATTTAGTTCAGCTGCAACTTCTGCTTGAGGCTGTGCATCACATCGGCCTTGTTCTGCAGGTAGTCATTCAGGCCGCGAGCCCGCAAGTTGCATGCATCACAGTTACCGCAACCGCTGCCGAGGATGCCGTTGTAGCAGGTCAGGGTCTGGTGCTGAACCAGATCCAACTGGTTATGGTAATCCGCCAGGGCCCAGGTTTCGGCCTTGTTCAGCCACATCAGCGGGGTGTCCAGGCGCAGCGTGTACTCCATGCCCAGTTCAAGCGCCTTGTTCAGCGCTTTGACGAACTCATCGCGGCAATCGGGATAGCCTGAGAAATCGGTTTCGCACACCCCGGTAATGACGGTTTGCGCCTTTACCTGATAGGCGTAGATCGACGCCAGGGTCAGAAACAGAATATTGCGACCCGGCACAAAAGTGCTGGGCAGGCTGTCGCCTGAACTGTTCACGGTCGGCACCGGGATGTTGTCGCGGGTCAGGCTGCTGATGGCCAACTCGTTGAGCAGGGACACGTCCATGACTTTATGAACGGTAGCGCCCAACTGCTTGGCAAGCTTCTGGGCGACCTCGATTTCTGCCACATGGCGCTGGCCATAGTCGAAGGTAATGCAGTGAACTTCGTCATACAGCGGCAGTGCCTGGATCAGACAGGTCGTGGAGTCCTGCCCGCCACTGAATACGATAACGGCTTTTTTACTCATCGGTTTGCTTCCTGCATTTGTAGAATTCGGGAATAGTTTAAAGGCCACTCCATAAAAAACCCCGCGCTTCTTGCGAAGGCGGGGTTTTTTACTGCTCGATGACTCAGTGTGCGTAGGTCAGCAACAGCTCTTTCGGTACCTGGAAATCCAGGGACATCATCACGCTGAGCGCGGTGATGGTGAAGATCGAGAACACGAACAGCTTGCGCGCCCAGACGGTGTCATCCACCGCCTTGTAGCCGGTCCAGGCCATGTACAACCAGTACATGCCCATGGCGGCAGCGACGGCGAGGTAGCTCATGCCGGCATAGCCACTGAAGGTCAACATCAAGGTCGCCACGAGGAAGGCCAGGATGTAAAGCAGGATGTGTTTCTTGGCCACCTGAATGCCACGCTTGACCGGCAGAACCGGAATCGACGCAGCCAGGTAGTCATTGAAGCGGAAAATCGCGATGGCATAAGAGTGCGGCATCTGCCACAGGCTGAACATCACCAGCAGCACCAGCGCGGCCATGTCGAAGCTATTGGTCACAGCCACATAACCAATCACCGGCGGCATCGCCCCCGACAGACTGCCCACCAGCGTGCCGTGAACCGACTTGCGCTTGAGGTACAGGCTGTAAAGGCCGACGTAGATGACAAAGCCGATCACGGCAAACAGCGCCGCCAACGGGTTGGCCACCTTGTACAACAACACGACGCCGGCAACACCCAGGACGGTCGCGAACAGCAGTGCCAGTTTCAGGGAGATAAGGCCCTGGACCAGCACGCGGTTCTTGGTGCGTTCCATCTTGATATCGATGTCGCGGTCAATGCAGTTGTTGAATACACAACCGGAAGCTACCACCAGGGAGGTGCCGATCATTGCAGCCAGGAAGATGGCCAGATCGACATGTCCCTTGGAGGCCAGGAAGAAACCGCCTGCCACAGAAAGCACGTTACCGAAAATGATCCCCGGTTTGGTGATTTGGATAAAGTGCTTAAGCGACATCGGGTCTTACCTCACTTCGCCATCATGAACGTGTGGATGCTGAACATGATCCATATCGACAGACCAACCAGCAGCAGGATCACAAGGCCTGCGAACACAAATGCAATCACGTTATCGCGCTGCTCTTTGGAACGATCCAGGTGCAGGAAGTACACCAGGTGAACCAGAACCTGAATCACCGCGAAGGCCAGAACGATCATCAACGTGATGGACTTCGGCAGGGTCGGGTACATCACCAGACCAAACGGAATGAGCGTCAGGATTACCGACAGGATGAAGCCGATGGCGTACGACTTAACGCTGCCGTGGCTCGCATCATGGCTGTCATGGTCATGGGAGTGTGCATTAGCCATTACAGGGTCCCCATCAGGTAAACAACGGTGAAGACGCAGATCCAGACCACGTCCAGGAAGTGCCAGAACAGGCTCAGGCAGCTCAGGCGAGTCTTGTTGGTGTTGGTCAGGCCGTGTTTATTGACCTGATACATCATCACCGCCATCCACAGCAGGCCGGCAGATACGTGCAGACCGTGGGTGCCTACCAGCGTGAAGAACGCGGACAGGAAGCCGGAACGGTGCGGGCCGTAGCCTTCGGAGATCAGCAGGTGGAACTCGTTGATCTCCATGCCGATGAAGCCCAGGCCGAACAGGAAGGTCAGTGCCAACCAGCTCAGTACGCCTTTCTTGCTGCCCTTGTAGAAGGCCAGCATGGCGAAGCCGTAGGTGATCGAACTGAACAACAGCAAGGCGGTTTCGCCAAGCACGTAAGGCAGTTCGAAGATGTCGTGGCCCGACGGGCCACCCGCTACGTTGTTTACCAGTACCGCGTACACCGCGAAGATCGACGCAAACAAGATGCAGTCGGTCATCAGGTAGAGCCAGAAACCGAATACGGTCATTGGCCCCGAGTCGTGGTGATGGTCATCGTGCCCATGGTCATCGACATGGGCGTGTCCAGCATTGGTCACTAAGTTCGACATGGTTTAAGCCTGTTCCAACGAGGTTTCTACACGGTTGGCCGGGATTTTCTTCTCGGCTACCAGGCGAGCGTGTTGCTCGGCTTCGATGCGCTCGATCGTTTCGACCGGCACCATGTAGCCTTGATCATCACGGGCAGCGTGAATGATGAAGTAACCGATGGTGCCTGCCAGGCCCACGATTGCCAGCCACCAGATGTGCCAGATCATCGCGAAACCGAACACGGTCAACAGCGCGCCCATCACCACGCCAGTGGCGGTGTTGTTCGGCATGTGGATCGGCTCGTAATGCTTGGGTTGCTGGTACGCAGTACCGTCTTCCTTCGCTTCGGTGAACGCATCGATCGTGTTCGCAGTAGGAATCACAGCGAAGTTGTAGAACGGAGGTGGCGACGAGGTCGACCATTCCAGGGTGTGGCCATTCCATGGGTCGCCGGATTCGCAAGCGTTCTGCTTACGGTCACGAATACTCACGTACAGCTGGATCAGCTGGCAGGCGATACCGGCAGCGATCATCAACGCACCGAACATGGCGACGTACAGGTACGGCACCCACTCAGGGTTGGTGGTGGCGTTCAGACGACGGGTCATGCCCATGAAGCCCAGTGCATAGAGCGGCATGAACGCGACGAAGAAGCCCGAGATCCAGAACCAGAATGCAGCCTTGCCCCAGCCTTCGTGCAGCTTGAAGCCGAACGCTTTCGGGAAGTAGAAGCTGAAACCAGCGATGTAACCGAATACAGCACCACCGATGATCACGTTGTGGAAGTGAGCGATCACGAACAGGCTGTTGTGCAGTACGAAGTCAGCACCCGGGATGGCCAGCAGTACGCCGGTCATGCCGCCGATGGCGAAGGTCACCATGAAGCCCAGGGTCCACAGAACCTGGCTGGTGATACGCAGACGGCCGTGGTAGATGGTGAATAGCCAGTTGAATAGCTTCACCCCCGTCGGGATGGAAATCAGCATCGTCGCCAGGCCGAAGAAGGCGTTGACGCTGGCCCCCGAGCCCATGGTGAAGAAGTGGTGCAGCCACACCATGAAGCCCAGTACAGAGATCGCGCCCGATGCGTAAACCATCGAGTGGTGACCGAACAGGCGCTTGCCGGTAAAGGTCGAGATCACTTCAGAGAAGATACCGAACGCTGGCAGGATCAGGATGTACACCTCAGGGTGACCCCATGCCCAGAACAGGTTCACGTACATCATCGGATTGCCACCAAGTTCATTGGTGAAAATGTGGAAATCCAGGTAACGGTCAAGCGACAGCAGCGCCATGGTAGCGGCCAGGATCGGGAACGAAGCCACGATCAGGACGTTGGCCCAGGTGCAGGTCCAGGTGAAGATCGGCATGTCCATCAGTTTCATGCCAGGGGCGCGCATTTTCAGGACGGTGGCCAGGAAGTTGACCCCCGTCAGTGTCGTCCCGAGTCCTGATAACTGTAGCGCCCAGATGTAGTAGTCCACACCCACGCCCGGACTGTACTGAATGCCCGACAGCGGCGGATACGCAACCCAACCGGTCTTGGCGAACTCGCCGACGCCCAGGGACAGGTTGATCAGTACCACGCCGGAAACCAGCAGCCAGAAGCTCAAGGAGTTCAGGAACGGATAGGCAACGTCACGCGCACCGATCTGCAGCGGCAAGGCAAGGTTCATCAAGCCGGTGAAGAATGGCATCGCCATGAAGATGATCATGATCACACCGTGAGCGGTGAAGATCTGGTCATAGTGTTCAGGCGGCAGGTAGCCAGGCGAACCCTCGGTGGCCATGGCCAACTGGGTACGCATCATGATGGCGTCGGCAAAACCACGCAGCAGCATGACCATGGCAACGATGACGTACATGACACCGATTTTTTTGTGGTCGACAGAGGTCAACCACTCGGTCCACAGGTAGGTCCACTTCTTGAAATACGTGATTGCAGCAAACAGTGCCAGACCACCCAGCGCGATCATGGCGATGGTCACCATCACGATCGGCTCGTGGAACGGGACCGCATCCCAACTTAATTTACCAAACATCGTTTACTCCTCTGCCCCAGCAGTTGAATGCGAGCCCGTGTCAGAACCTTCAACCGCGGCCACTTCTTTCTTCTCGTGCTTGACCGGCTTGCCTGGTTTCATACCTTCGTACTTGTCGACGATTTTCTGAAACAGGTCCGGCGTGTACGCGGAGTACAGAGTGGCTGGGTTGTTCTGGCTTGGTTTGGCAAGAGCATCGTATTCAGCTTGATCAAGCTGTTTAGGTGCGGCCTTGACTTTGGCTACCCAGGCGTCGAAATCTTCCTGGCTCGTCGAGATCGCTTTGAATTTCATGCCGGTGAAGCCAGCGCCGCTATAGTTGGCGGAGATGCCTTCCATTTCAGCTTTCTGGTTGGCGATCAGGTGCAGCTTGGTCTGCATGCCTGCCATCGCGTAGATCTGGCCGCCCAGAGCAGGGATGAAGAACGAGTTCATCACAGCGTCGGAGGTGATCTTGAAGTTCAGCGGAGTGTGCTCCGGGAACTGGATTTCGTTAACAGTGGCGATACCCAGGTCCGGGTAGATGAACAGCCACTTCCAGTCCAGCGCGACAACTTCGATGTTGATCGGCTTAACGTCGGATTCCAGCGGACGGTACGGGTCCAGTGCGTGGGTGGACTTGTAGGTCACATAACCCAGGGCAATGATGATGAGGATCGGCACCAGCCACACTGCGATTTCGATCTTGGTGGAGTGCGACCACTTCGGCGCGTAGGTAGCGCTGGTGTTCGACGCGCGGTATTTCCAGGCGAAGGCGAAGGTCATGATGATCACGGGGACCACGACCAGCAGCATCAGCAGGGTGGCGGTGATGATCAGGTTTCGTTCATCCAGACCGACCTGTCCTTTTGGGTCGAGCAAGGTCCACTTGCAGCCTCCCAGCATTAACAACATGCCAAGCAGCGGCAAAAAGCCTAGTAATCGGGGGTACCTGTTTTTACTCATCTCACGACCTCTAAAGCAGCTTGCGCAATGCAGTTGGGTTTTGATCGCCAACACTTCACCCTGCCAAGGGTTGGCATTTCTCTTCGATTGAATAAGAGCCTGCCCGGCACGCCATACATGGACGTTTCACGGACCTGCGGTGAGTTCTTATTCGATTTCGTGGCTAAAGGCCTTGTTACAGACCAATTCCATTTGGTGCGGATAGTTGAAAGGCTGCCGGAACCTGGGGTCGCACAGAGCCATCCATCTGCCCCTCGACCGCTCCAATGCTCAAATATTGAACAGCACCGGACATTCAGTGCGGGCGATTGTAGTTAGCTAGCGATGTATAAACCATGTCTTATAAAGAAATAATTTTTATCGATTCCAGCAACAATCCTTCACCAATCTTGCAAAGGTTCGGGATCTTATCGTGTTCGATTCTCAACAAAAACCACAAAAATTGCCGTGTTATTGCGTGAGGGCGCCCTTCCCTTACACCTTGTAAGGGCATGCAAAACGTATCCAAGTCCCCATAAAACAAGGCATTCGGACATCACCGAATGATGCGAACCGTGCGACGCTCGCGGTACCGCTCAATCGACGAACTGACAGCACATCTTGGCCGTTTTATGCAAATTTATGGGCTGGCGCGGCGCGTCAGAAACGTCCTGCGACAGCGTCCGTGTGACAACATGTCGCACGCTGCGCGCACCTCAAGTTGCCCTTCGTCACGTCCCTTTCACAAAACCCTACATACAAAAACGCCCCGTCCTTCGATTAAGCAAGAACAGGGCGTTTCAGTGGGCCGGGTCAGGCCGTGCGTTGGCGATTGCGATAGATGCCCAGCGGAACCAGGATCACCGTCAGCACAAACGCTACCAGCGCCCACTGTGCCAGGGACAGGCCAAGGATCGGCGGGTATGGCGTGCTGCAAAAGCCATCGACCTGAAAGCCCAGTGGAAAGACTTTGGCCAGCGGCAAGTCATCGACAATCGGCTGCAGGACATCGATGCCACAGCTGACCGCAGGGAAAAACTGCGTGTACACATGATGGCCGGCCGCAGCCACGCCGCCCAAGGCGCTGAGGACCACCAGCCCTTCAAAGAAGGTGACCGCGCCTTTGCGGCGCATGGCGGCACCGAGGAACGCGAACACCGCGATCAACAGCAAGGCGTAGCGCTGCAGGATGCACAGCGGGCATGGCGCCTCGCCCAGTACCACCTGCATGTACAACGCACCGCCAATCAGCGCCAGGCAGATGATGCCCAGCAACACCAGAAAGCGCCGCTCCCTGCCTAAACGCAATTCGTCACTCATCCCCGTTTCCCTTTGCCTGATTATGGTTGTGCCTGATGGCCGCAAGTTTACACACAGGGGATGGTTAAAACAGAGAGGGGTTAACGGCGGATTAATCGGGAGGAATGTTGCGGCCGTGCGGACGCCATCGCGGGCAAGCCCGGCTCCCACAGTGGATTGCCTTTCCATGTGGGAGCCGGGCTTGCCCGCGATGGTGCCGCTTCGGTGCGCCGGTTAAACCTTATTCCAGGGCCGCGGCCGGGCCGAAGAATTCATAGCGCGCCTGGTTCTCCGGCACACCGAGGGCTTTGAGGTGGCGCTTGATCGCTGCCATGAAACCTTTAGGGCCGAGGAAGTAGGCGTCGAGGTCACGCTGCTCGGGCAACCACGCCGCCAGTTGCGCCTGGCTCAGTATCCCGACCTTGTCGGCCGCAGGGCTCACGCCATCGTCTTCTGCGTAGCAATAGAAGCGCTTGAGTTGCGGGTGCTTGGCCGCCAGGGCGTCGACCCAGTCACGGAATGCATGCACGCCGCCGTTACGCGCGCAGTGGATAAAGTGCACCGGGCGCTCGGTGGCCAGGGCAGCTTCGAGCATCGGCAGCGTTGGCGTGATGCCCACCCCGCCGCTGATCAGCACCAGTGGTTTGTCGCTGGCGACCAGGGTGAATTCGCCCGATGGCGGGAACAGGTCGAGGGTTGCGCCGACGTGCATCTGGTCATGCAGGTAGTTGGAGACCCGCCCACCGGCCTCGCGCTTGACGCTGATGCGGTACAGCCCCGCGTCGCTCAGGGCCGACAAGGAATAATTGCGGCGCACTTCTTCGCCATCGATCATCAGCTTCATGCCGATGTACTGGCCCGGCGCGGCCGCCAAGATCGGGCCGTTATCCACCGGGGCAAAATAGAACGAAATGATCTCGTTGCTCTCCTCCACGCGCTTGACCAACTGGAACGACCGCGCACCGCGCCAGCCGCCCGGGGCCTGGGCCTTTTCGTCGTAGATGGCGGCTTCGGCGCCAATCAGGATATCGGCCAGTTGGCCGTAGGCGGCGCCCCAGGCGCTCAGCACCTCGGGCGTGGCAATCTCGCTGCCCAGCACCTCGGAAATGGCCCGCAGCAGGCACGTCCCCACAATCGGGTAGTGCTCCGGCAGGATTTGCAGGGCCACGTGCTTGTTAATGATCTTCGCGACCAGATCGCCTAACTGGTCCAACTGGTCGATATGCCGCGCATACATCAGCACGCCATTGGCCAAGGCGCGGGGCTGGTCGCCGTTGGCCTGATTGGCCTGGTTGAACAGCGGGCGGACGTCCGGGTACTCGCTGAGCATCATGCGGTAGAAGTGCGTGATCAGCGCTTCGCCGCCGCTTTCCAGCAGGGGCACAGTGGATTTGACGATGGCACGGTCTTGGGCACTAAGCATGGCAGACTCCTGGGTCTTTTTACTGATTACCCTTAGGTACTCAGTATTCGTGCCAACTTATAAACCGTTATTTTTCAATGAGTTAAATATAGTGTAGTCAATATGACTTCCTACGTTTTATAGTCA
This sequence comes from Pseudomonas sp. HT11, assembly GCF_044875395.1. Lineage (NCBI taxonomy): Bacteria > Pseudomonadati > Pseudomonadota > Gammaproteobacteria > Pseudomonadales > Pseudomonadaceae > Pseudomonas > Pseudomonas sp. HT11. The sequence continues at coordinate 5,248,740 of NZ_CP173217.1, forward strand.
TAAGGACTACAAGGAGTCATTATGACTGCACAATCGCTGCTCACTACCCTGCTGCCTCTGGTTGCCGACTTGTCGCGCGACCTGCCTGAAGGCGAGCGCTACCGGCGCCTGTTGCAGGCCATGCGCGCGCTGCTGCCGTGCGATGCCGCCGCGCTGTTGCGCCTGGACGGTGAATGGCTGGTGCCGTTGGCGGTGGACGGTTTGAGCGCCGACACCCTCGGCCGACGCTTCAAGGTCAGCGAGCACCCACGCTTTGCGGTGTTGCTGAGCAGCCCCGGCCCTACCCGCTTTGACGCCGACAGCGAACTGCCGGACCCCTACGATGGTTTGGTCGATGGCCTGCACGGCCACCTGCAAGTGCACGACTGCATGGGCTGCCCGCTGTTTATCGACGACAAACCCTGGGGCCTGCTGACCCTTGATGCGCTGGACACCGAGCGCTTCGAACGTGTCGAACTCGACGCCCTGCAAGCCTTCGCCAGCCTGGCGGCGGCCACCGTCAACGTCGCCGAACGCATCGAGCGCTTGGCCTTGCGCGCCGACGATGAGCACCAGCGCGCCGAGATCTACCGCCAGGCCAGCGGCCAGCAGCACAAGGAAATGATTGGCCAGAGCAAGGCCCACAAGCACCTGGTCGAGGAAATCAAGCTGGTGGGCGGCAGCGACCTGACCGTGTTGATTACCGGCGAAACCGGTGTCGGCAAGGAACTGGTCGCCCAGGCCCTCCACACCGCGTCGCCGCGTGCAGACAAACCGCTGATCAGCCTCAACTGCGCCGCACTCCCGGAAACCCTGGTGGAAAGCGAGCTGTTCGGCCATGTGCGCGGCGCCTTTACGGGTGCGCTGAACGAGCGCCGCGGCAAATTCGAATTGGCCAATGGCGGCACGCTGTTTCTGGATGAAGTGGGCGAGTTGTCGCTGACCGTGCAGGCCAAGCTGTTGCGCGTGCTGCAAAGCGGCCAACTGCAGCGCCTGGGCTCGGACAAGGAGCATCAAGTGGACGTGCGCCTGATCGCCGCCACCAACCGCGACCTGGCCGAAGAGGTGCGCAACGGCCGCTACCGTGCCGACTTTTATCACCGCCTGAGCGTGTACCCGCTGCAAGTACCGGCGCTGCGTGAACGCGGGCGTGACGTGTTATTGCTGGCGGGCTTTTTCCTTGAGCAGAACCGTTCACGCATGGGCCTGGGCAGCCTGCGCCTGACCAGCGACGCGCAGGCGGCGCTGCTGGCTTATAACTGGCCGGGCAATGTGCGGGAGCTGGAACATTTGATCGGACGCAGCGCACTCAAAGCCCTGGGAAACTGTCGCGAACGTCCGAAGATCCTGAGCCTGAGTGCCCAAGACCTGGACCTGCCCGACATCAGCGCGCCGCCGGCAATCGAAGCACCGGCCGATGTGGCCCCGGTTGTCACCGGCGACCTGCGCCAGGCCACCGAGCACTACCAGCGCCAAGTCATCAGCGCCTGCCTGGAGCGCCACCAGCACAACTGGGCCAGCGCCGCCCGCGAACTGGGCCTCGACCGCGCCAACCTCGGCCGCATGGCCAAACGTCTGGGTCTCAAATAGAACGATCACCCCAGCCCGAACGCAGGAACAACCCGCTCCAATGTGGGAGCTGGCTTGCCTGCGATAGCGGTGTACCTGCCGGCTCATCCACTTACCGCCATCGCCGGCAAGCCAGCGCCCACATCAGATTTGCTTTGCCTTGAGCATCGGGTTCACAGGCTGGCTCGGTTTAACCTTACGAAACACCAACACATTCCCCAGCATCACCAGCACCAGCCCCATCAACGCCGGTGCCGTCCACTGATACCCCTCGGCAAACGCCGACACATTCAGCGCCACCACCGGAAACAGCACTGTGCAATACGCCGCGCGCTCCGGGCCCATACGGCCCACCAGCGTGAGGTAGGCGGTAAAACCAATCACCGACCCCGGAATCACCAGGTACCACAGCGCGCCGACATAACGCGCGCTCCAATCCATGTCGAACGGTATCCCGCGCACTGCGCAATAGGTCGCCAGCATCACCGAACCGTAGGCCATGCCCCAGGCATTGGTGGTCAACGGCTTGAGCCCGGCCTTCTGCTGCAGGCTCGACAGCAGGTTGCCGGCCGAAAAACACATCGTCCCCAACAGCGCCAAGCCCAAGCCCAACAACGTCTGCGGGCTGGCGGTGTGCCCGACCAGCTCCGGCCAGAACAGAAAACCCAGGCCGATTAATCCAAGCGCGCCGCCCATCAACACGTTGCGCGCCACTCGCTGACCGAAAAACACCCGCGCATTGAGGGCATTCCACAGCGTGGCCGTGGAAAACACCACCGCCACCAGGCCGCTGGGAATCCATTGGCTGGCCGTCAGAAAGCACATGAAGTTGACGCAAAACAGGCACACGCCCTGAGTGAGGCAAATCAAGTGCCCGCGCCGGTTCATCACCTGCAACTTGCGGCTGAGCAGCAACAGCGCAAACAGCACCAGCGCAGCCAGGCCAAAGCGATAGACAATCGACACGGGAATCGCCACGACGCCCAATTGCCACTTGAGGGCGATCCAGGTGGTGCCCCAGATCAGCACGGTGAGTAAGTACAGGAAAAGGTTCATAGCGGGCTCCGTCGATTGAGCCACAGTGTTGCCCGCAGACCGGCTCGCGCTCTTGCACATTCTTGCGCTTTTGTCGGGCGGCAGGATCACAGCGCCCGCGCTGCGGAGTAGGATGCAAGGCGTCGGAGAGAACAACCATGCCAGAGCTGGAATCCCTGCAAGTCTTTCAAGCCCTTAACAGCTCGCCCAACGCACGCCTCGAAGCCTGCGCCGAGCTCGGTGACGGCTTGTCTGCGGCGTTGTGGAGCAACCATCACGATGCTCAGGACTACCAGGCGCCCACCCACCACACCTTGTCCTGCTACATCGGCGGCGGCACCGGCACCTTTCGCCGTGATCAGCCCGGCACCAAAGGTGGCCCTGACAAACTCTGCATCCTGCCGGCCGAGCATCAGTCAGCCTGGGTGATCAATGGTGAAATTCGCCTGGCCCATGTGTACTTCAGCCCGGAGCAATTTGCCCTCGGCTGCGTCACCCTGCTGGACCGCGAACCGCGCGAATTGCAATTGCGCGAAAGCACCTTTCTGGAAGACGCCAGCCAGGCCCGGCGCTTTCACCAGTTGATCGCCCTCAACTGGCACGAGCCCGCCGAGCGTCTGCTGACCAGCAGCCTGGCCCATGAAATGCTCAGCCACACCTTGCTCAGCCAGGTTGGCGCGCGCGACGGTCTGTGTTTGAAAGGCGGATTGGCCGCGCATCAGCGCCGGCTGTTGGTGGACTACATCGACCATCACCTCGAAGACCCGATCAGCCTGGGGCAATTGGCCGGGATGTGCGCGCTGTCCGAATACCATTTCGCGCGGATGTTCCGCCAAAGCTTCGGCCTGCCGCCCCATCAATACCTGTTGGCGCGACGCTTGGCCCGCGCGCAAAGCCTGCTGCGTGCCGGAACACTGCCCTTGGGCGACATCGCCTGGATGTGCGGCTTCTCCAGCGCCAGCCACTTCACCCATCGCTTTCGCCAAGCCATGGGCGCCACACCCAGCGAATACCGCCAAGCTTTCCACGCCTAAACACAACCCCTCCAGCCGCCCCGCCCCCGTGGCGAGCGGGCTTGCCCCGCGTTGGGCTGCGCAGCAGCCCTAAAAACAGCCGCCACGCTCCACCAGGAAAATCTCAATGCCCTTACAGGGCCGCTGCGCAGCCCTAAAACAGCCACCGCCCTCCACCAGGAAAATCTCAATGCCCTTACAGGGCCGCTGCGCAGCCCTAAAAACAGCCACCACGCTCCACCAGGAAAATCTCAATGCCCTTACAGGGCCGTTGCGCAGCCCAACGCGGGGCAAGCCCGCTCGCCACGAAAGCGTGAGACGTCATTCCAACGCTATGTAGACCCCGCTGCCTACGCCATCAAACCCAATGTCTTGGCTTTCGCCACCGCCTGGGTGCGCCGCTCCACGCCGAGCTTGCTGTGGATGCGCCGCGCGTGGGTCTTGACGGTGTGCAACGAGATAAACAGCCGGTCGGCGATTTCCAGGTTGGAGTTGCCCAGGGCGATCAACTCCAGCACTTGCAGCTCGCGCTGGCTCAGGGGGTTTTCCGCCACGCCGCTGGGCGCCGCCTGTGCCTCCAGGCCCAGTTCACTCAATAGCCCTGGCGAGCGCAACCGCAGCTCGCGAATCGCCTGCTGCACCTGGCAACGCCCGGCCAGCGCCAGCCCTGCCTGCAGGGCCCGGCGAGCCAACAGCGGATCACCGAGCTGCCAGGCCACCTCGCCCAGCACCAGTTGCAACTCGGTTTCCAGGCACAGCATGCCGCGCTGCCGAGTGGTGTCGAGCAAATCATTGAGCCGTGCAATCGGCTGCTCGGCACAGCCCAGCTTCACTTCGGCCAGCACCAGCAAATACTCCAGGCGCGGGATCAACTCCAGCGTGGCTGGCGGCGCCTGTTTGGCACCGGGCCCGCGAAAGTGACGCAGCACCCGGCGCACCGCTTCCAGCGTCAATTCGGCGCGGCCCTGCTGCAACCAGAAATGCCCGCTGACCAACAGCAGCACCGCGCGATACACCGTGTCCGGTACCTGGCGTTGCTGCATCAAGCGCTCGGCCTCACGCAGCTGGATGAACGCCTGGGCGTAATCGCCCCGGTTCGCTGCCAGCAGCGCCAGGCCGAGAAACCCGTACAGCACGCGTTTGTCCTGGCTGTGCAGGCACATTTCCAACCCGGCCTCGAAACACTCGGTGGCCAGCGCATCCTGCCCTTGACGCAACGCAAGATGCCCGCGCCGCAGGGCAATCCGCCCCACCAGCGGGCCGGCCTTGAGCCGCTGCCCCATCAGCATCGCCTGCACCTGCTCCAACAGGCTTTGTGCCCGATAGGGCGCGCCGCGTTGTTCCAGCAGTTGCGCGTGATCCAGCTCCAGCAATGCCTCCAGCACCAACGAACCCTGTGCACGCGCCAGGCACAGGGCTTCGCGGTTCAAGGCCTGGCCCACGTCCAGTTCACCGCGCAGCAGGGCTTGCTGGGTCAGGCCCGAAAGGCACATCAGGCGCGAGGTCCAGGCGCTGTCGGGCAAGGCTTGCAGCGCTTCGAGAAAATGCTCGCGGGAGCGCTGGGCATCGCCGCTCAAGTGCAACAGCCAACCCCATTGCGCCTGCCAGCGGGCCAACAGATAACGCTGTTGCGCCGCCGTTGGTTGCGGGGCGAACCGCGCCAATTGATCGATACACAAGGCTGCCTGGTCGAAGCGTCCGGCAAACAGCAACGCCGCCGTGACCAACCCCACCAGTTGCGCCGAGCCAAGCATCAATTCATCGCCATGCTGTTCATGCAGACGCAACAGCAGCACGGCGTTGTGCTGACGGAACAAGTCTTCAAAACTGAAGTGCTGCAACAGGCTTACCGCCACCTCGTAGGCTTCGGCCAGCAGCGCCTGTTCAAAGGCGGCCTGCCAGTCCTGCTGCGCGGTGAACCATTGGCAGGCGCGACGATGCCAGGAGCGCTTGGCCGGCCAGGGCTCATCGCGGATCAGTTGCGCCAGTGGCGCAAAAATTTGCAGCCAATCAGTGGTGTCCTCCCACGGCTGGATAAATGCGCCCAGCGCTTGCAGGTCGCGCAGGTAGTGATCGCCGTCGCCAAAGCCGAACAAGTGCTCACACAGGCCCGGGTTGAAGCGCGGCATATGCGCCAACACACGCCAGGCCTCCGCCAGCTCGGCGGGCAAGGTGCCGAAGAGTTCGTGTTGCAGGTAGTCGAGCAAGGTTTTGTCCGGGTGCCCGTCACCGAGCAAGGCGATGCGCACGCCGGCGCACCAGCCGCCGCTGAACTGCATCACGCTGTCGACGGTGTGCGTGGGCCCGAGCAGTTGCTGGATTTCCGCCGGGTTGAACATCAACTCACTGCATTCCAGCAACTCATCGTCGAGCAGCAGACGCGGCCAGTTGCACAGCGGGCGCCGCCGGGCGCCCAGCCACCAAGTCAGCGCCGGGCTGGCGGCGCTCAGCAAACGGTCGAGCAAGGCGTCCAGTTCGGGGGCCGGCAGGCGGCAGAAATCGTCGAGAAATATCCACGCCGGGCTGTGCCAGCGGCTGAGGTCGAGCAATAAGGTGGCTTCGTCGACAAACGACAAACCGAGGTGTAGCGCCAACCGCGCGCAAAAATCATCGGGGCTGAGCACGGCGCCATTGAGCGCCAGCCAATACACCTGACACTCCGCCGGCGCCTGCAACGCACACTCGGCGAGCAACGCGCTCTTGCCACTGCCACCCGGCGCGCAGAGCAGCTTCACCCTGACCGGCGCCGCCAGCAAAGGCCCGGCCAGGCGCGGGCGCAACAAATGATGAGCGGAGAGCCGTGGCATGAATCCAGGACGGTCCAGGCAGCGTGTCATGGCGGTCATTGCTGCATCCTGCTTTTTATTGTTATGCAACCTGGCGCCTACCCTAGTCCTGTGGTCGGCGGTTGTTGAAGAAGTATTCAGCGGGGTGATTGGTAGCCATGCACAAAACCCGGGATTCCACTCCACCATAAAGTGGAACCCGGTCAATGTGGGAGCTGGCTTGCCGGCTCCCACAGGGTGATCGCATTGCAATTGAAGATCAGCGCACGCCCTCAGACCTCAACGCTGCCGGGGTGTAATCGGCCGCCTTGGCCGCAAAGCCGAACACGAAGCTGCTCTTCTCCTCGTTTTTCATCCCCAGCGCGATGTAGCGCCCGGCGATGATGTCGTACAGCGTTTCCACGGTGTAGGCCGGCACCTGATGGTCGTAGTAGAACTGCGCGTGGCCCTCGGCTACCCGCCACAGTTGGCCACGGCCGTCGTAGTGATCAACCAGCGCGACCTGCCAGCTGTCTTCGTCGATGTACATGTGGCGTTTGGCGTAGATGTGCCGCTCGCTCGGCTTGACGGTGCCGATCACTTCCCACACGCGGTGCAGCTCATAACGGGTCAGGTCCTGGTTGATGTGCCCGGCCTTGATGATGTCGTCGTACTTGAGGGTCGGCGAATCGAGCTTGTAGCTGTTGTAGGGGATGTACACCTCTTTTTTTCCGACCAGCTTCCAGTCGTAGCGGTCCGGCGCGCCAGAGAACATGTCGAAGTTGTCGGTGGTGCGCAGGCCGTCGGAGGCGGTGCCCGGGCCGTCATAGGAGACTTGCGGCGCGCGGCGAACCCGGCGCTGGCCGGCGTTGTAGATCCAGGCCAGGCGTGGCTCTTTCACCTGATCAAGCGTCTCGTGCACCAACAGCACGTTGCCCGCCAGACGTGCCGGGGCGGTCACCGATTGCTTGAAGAAGCTCAGCACGTTGGCCGCCTTGGCCGGGTCGATGTCCGGGATGGCTTGCGGCACTGCCACTTCTTCCTCGAAACGGATCGGCGTGTAGCTGCCGTTCGTTTGCGGGGTGGCCTGGGTGATGATGCGCTTGAGGTTGCCGCCGTGGTAACGGGTGATGTGGTTCCACAACACCTCCACGCCATTCTTCGGAATCGGGAACGCGTAATAGCGGTTGCCGGTGAAGTTCTCCAGGCCATTGCCGTCGTTGATCGCATGCACGTTGAGCGCGCTGCGCTTGATCGACTCGTAGATCTCCGGTGGCAGGTTGACCGTGCGGTGGGTCGGGTACACCGGGATCTTGTAGGTTTCGGGGTAGCGCTTGAACATCGCCACTTGGCCGTCGGAAAGCTTGTCTTTGTACTTGTCGACCGTGGCGGCGGTGATCACGAACAGCGGTTTTTCATTGGCAAACGGGTCGGCCAGAAACCCCTTGCTGTCCACCGCGCCGGCATTTTTGGGGATGCCGCCGGTCCAGGCCGGGATCGAGCCGTCGGCGTTGCCGGCTTTTTCAGCGCCGACCGGCGTCAGGGTGGTGCCAAGCTTGGCGGCTTCTTCGGGCGACACCGCCGCCATGACGTGGGCGGCCAGCACACTCAGGGCCATCACTGCAAATATCTTACGCATAGGTTCTTGTCCTTCCTTAAACCAGATCAGAAGTTCACGCCGAAGCTGAGGGCGATAAAGTCGCGGTCGGTGAGGGTGTTGTAGTCGCCGCCGAAAAAGTCGGTGTAGCTCAGGCTCGCGGTGTAGGTGTTGCGGTAATCCGCGTCCACACCGACGCTGATCGCTTTGGCGCCTTCATTGAATATCCCGTTCGGCCCATAGCCGCTGACGTCATGGGACCAGGACAGGTTGGGCTTGAGGTTCACCCCGGCAAATACGTTGTTGTAATCCAGGATTGCGCGGGCGCGATAACCCCAGGAATTGGCGGTGACGAAGCCGTCGGTATCGCCGCCGAAACCATAGGCGCCATACACCGAGTCGCGGCCGTAGCGCAGTTTGGTTTTGGCCTCCAGGCCGCCGACGTGCACATAGGCCGCCTCGCCCACCAACGTCAGGCGTTCGGCGCCCAGTACCTGATCGAAGAACTGAGTCATGGTGCTTTGGATCTGGGTGATTTCCTTGCGGCGGTAGCCTGAGTTATCCGAGCCGAACGAGCTGCGGATCGGCGAGGCGGTCTGGCCGGCAATCGGGTTGACCAGCGCCAGCGTCAGGTCGGTGGTGTTGAGCTGCACCGGCGCATTCGGGCGGTAGCTGATCTCGCCGGTCCACGCCGTGCCGGTGGGCAAGGTGGTGGAGAAACTGGCGCCGTACAGACGAATGTCTTCCGGGTAGTCGAGGTAGTACTGGCCGCGACCGAGCATGGTGCTCTGGGCCAGGCCCGAGCCGCTGCCGGGCGCAATGGCGTTGGCGGTGGCCGCGATACGCCCGATGGTGGCCAGGTTGGTGTTGGCGGTAATGGTGCCCACGGTGGGCGTGCGGCTGTGGTAATTCATGAAGTACAGGCCGTACTCGGTGTCATCGCCGAGCCAGCGCAAGGCCGCACCGAACTGCCCGCCATCACGGGCTTCGCGGTCTTTGGCACGCTGCACCACCACGCCTTCGCGGGTGACTTGAAAGCCCTGGCCGAACGCGGCGGCCACCGGCTGCAGCGGCGCAATCGCCGGGCTGCCGACGGTGTAGTTGTTGTTGCAGCCGTGAGCGACCACGTCGTTGCCGAAGAAGGTGCCGCAGTTGTCCACCACGGTGTTTTCCCAGTTCAACTGGTAGAAACCTTCCACCGACAGCTGGTTGGTGAGGCTCTGGGACGCGAACAGCATGTTCACCGGGATCAGGCCTTCCTTGATTTCGGCGCCGGGGCGACGAAAGGCCGACACGTCGATCGGGTTGATGCTGTTGATCGAGTTACCGATGAACGTACTTTCGCCCCAGCTGACGACTTGCTTGCCGACGCGCACGTTGCCGGGCAGGTCGCCAATCGAATAGTTGTGATAGACGAAGGCATCCAGCAGCTCATAGCCGGACGACCGCGCGCCTTCGTCGCGATGGTTATTGCTGATCTGCTTGAACTCGCGGTCTTCGTCCTGCAGTTCGAAGTCGTACCAGTACTTGCCGCGCACAAACACGCCGCTGTCGCCGTACTTGAGCTCCAGGTCGTGAATGCCTTTGAAGATCTTGGAGAAGGTTTCGCCCTTCTTGAAGTTGAGCCGCCCGTCATCCCCGGTGGATGCCTGCCCCGTGCCGCCATTGGGAATGCCCACCAGCTTTTTGTCGGCATCGCGCATGCCCCAACTGGCGCCGACCGACAGCGAAGAATCGAATTGCCCTTCGATCTCGCCAATGTTGAACGAAACAGCCTGTGCCTGGGCGCAGCAGCCCAGTGCAACCGCCGCGGCGAGCGCCTGTGGCGTGAAGATGGCGCGCATTGTTGTTTTTGTCATGCGTCTTCCCCGGTGAGTGACAGAAGGCCCCACCCTACTGCCGCCCGCGAGGAGCGATAAGCGCACCAAAGGGGTATTCGCAGTGTCGCTCGAAAGGATTAGCAGCCGCTCTGGCCGGGGTTTTGACCGGGCCATGACTGGGGTAGATAGCGCGCTATCAGGGCAATGGATGGCATGCGCAGCGACTGTTGCCAATTTGGTAACAGTCCTTGTCTCGAACCGCTATTACTCAATTTGTTACAACCGACTATTCTGACCTCGCTCTCAGGGCAAACGGCCCGCTCCCAACCTGGGGAGAACAGCTGAATTTCGACGGATTGGCTAATTTATTCAATCTGTTACCCGTGTTCACTGACGTTGATTTGTCGCTCCTTGATCCAACGTCTTACTTCGGCCGCTGCCTTTGCAGCGGCCTTTTTTATGCCTGAACAAAAACGGGGCGCCATCAGCGCCCCGCAGTATTGGATAGTGTTCCAGCAACGATCAGAGGCTGAATTTCTGCAAGTTGGCCATCATCTCCTTCAATGCCTCGATGTTGTCCTTGGGGTGCGCGGCGCCTTCGAAGTCGCAGATCTGCGCCCAATGCGCGGCCACATCATCGGGTGAGAACCCGGCTTCGGGGTCAAACCCCACACCCAGGCTGCGCTCCCAGCGGGTCTTGCCGATCCAGCCGCCGCCCACTTCAAACAGGCCCGAGGTTTCCTGGCACGCTTCGCTGCCCAGGTACACCACCAACGGGCTGACCAGCTCCGGCTTGAGGCGGTCGAACACTTGCGGCGGGATCAGGCCTTCGGTCATGCGCGTGCCGCCGGTGGGGGCGATGGCGTTGACCAGGATATTGTTCTTGCGCCCTTCCAGCGCCAGCGTGCGGGTCAAACCGTACAAGCCCAGCTTGGCCATGCCGTAGTTGGATTGGCCGAAGTTGCCATAGATGCCCGAAGTGGACGCGGTGAAAATCACCCGACCATAGCCTTGCTCACGCAAATGCGGCCAGGCGGCACGGGTCACTTTGTAGGCACCCTCGACATGCACCCGATACACCAGGTCCCAGTCGCCGTCGTCCATTTTGTGGAACGTCTTGTCGCGCAGGATGCCGGCGTTGTTCACCACCACATCGATGCGGCCGAATGCATCGAGCGCGTGCTGCACGATTTTGTCACCGTCGGTGACGGAGTCATGGTTGGCTTCGGCAATGCCACCTGCTTCGCGGATCTCGGCGACCACGCGATCGGCCGCCGAGGCGTTGGCGCCCTCGCCCTGGGTGGAACCGCCGAGGTCGTTGACCAGCACCTTGGCCCCGTGTCGGGCGAACAGCAGCGCATGCGCCCGGCCCAACCCGCCGCCGGCACCGGTGACGATCACGACCTTATCCTGGAACTGCACTGACTCACTCATACCGAACTCCGCTGGCGACAATGGGAATGAAGTGAGTGTCAGGCACGCAGCCTCTGGTCACAATAAAGTCGGCCGAGGCTGAATGGTGTTCGATAAGGCAGCGGGATGATTGTGCGGCCCAGGTTTTCGCAGGGCATCGCCCTCTCAGTGGCGAGCGGGCTTGCCCCGCGTTGGGTGGCGAAGCCGCCCCGATAAGGTTACTGCAGAGTGTCTGGTGTATCGCGGTGGCAGGTTTTAGGGCCGCTTCGCGCCCCAACGCGGGGCAAGCCCGCTCGCCACAACAGGTGGCTCAGGAATAGGCCACTCGTGGCGCGGGCTGGCCGAGGCGCTCGCGAAACGCCAGGTAATGCTTGAGCACCAGCACCGGCGCTTCTATCTGCGGGTAGTGGCCGATATTGGCCAGCAACACCGTGTCGGCGTGCGGCACCAACTGGTGATAACGCTCCACCATATGCACACCGGAGATCGGGTCGACTTCGCCGTCGATGACGCGCAACGGCACCTCGCCGCGCCGCAACGCGTCCACCCAGCGCTCCCGCAAGCGGCGGCGCTGGGGAATGTAGGCAATCAGTTTGTGCAGGATGCGCGTGCCGTCATTGCACTTGATCAGGCTCCAGAAATCATCCAGCGCGCTTTCACTGGGCCGCGTATTCGGGCCGAAAATCTGGCTGAAGCTGTTCGACAAGGCATTGCGCCCGAAGGCTCGGCCGATCATCCAGCCAAGCGGGCTGAGCAGCAGTTTTTGCACCAGCGCCGGGCGATGGGTTTCCGGGAACAGCCCGCCGTTTAGGAATACGCAACTGGCCATCTGAAAACGGCCTTCGTAATGACGGGCGAGTAATTCCTGGGCGACGCTGTCGCCGTAGTCATGGGCCAACACATGCACCGGTTGCTCTACGCGCAGGTGGTCGAGCAGCGCCTGCTGCAGGTCGGCCTGTTCCAACAGGCAATAGTCGTGATCCACCGGCTTGTCCGAATCGCCGAACCCCAGCATGTCGCAGGCAATCACCAGGTTGCGCTGGGCCAGTGGCTGCCACAGGTAGTGCCAGTCCCAACTGGCCGTGGGGAAGCCGTGAATCAACAGCAGGGGTTCGCCCTGCCCGGCCACCCAGTAACGGATCGTGCGACCACGAAAGACGAATTCCTGGGCGCGTTTGCGCCAGGCTCTGAGCGGGATTTCGGCGAGTGGCATCAGCTTTTATACCCGGGATCTTGCAGGTCCAATTTACGCAGCAGCGCCGGCCAGGCCAGCGCGCCGCCCATGCCCTGGGCGCTCTTGGTGACCGCTGCCACCATGGCCTTGGCCCCGGCAAGAATCTGCGGTTCGATGGCAATCAACTCAGCCGCGCCGTTTTGCGCCAGCACCTGGATATCGCAGGCGCGCTGGAAGGTAAACATCATCAGGAACGTGTCGGCGATGGTACCGCCGCAGGTCAGCAGGCCGTGGTTGTGCAGCATCAGGAAATTGCTTTGACCCAGGTCCGCCTGCAAGCGCGCCTTTTCCTCATGGTTCAGCGCCACGCCTTCGTAGGCGTGATAGGCCAGGCTTGAGAGCACGAACAACGATTGCTGGCTGATCGGCAACACGCCCTGCTTCTGCGCCGAAACGGCAACACCGGCGGGCGTGTGGGTATGTATCACGCATGCCACGTCGTGGCGCACTTCATGGATGGCGCTGTGGATGGTATAGCCCGCGGGGTTGATCTCGTAGGGGCTGTCCATCAGCTTGTTGCCGGCCTGGTCGACCTTGACCAGGCTCGACGCCGTGATCTCGTGAAACATCAGCCCGTAAGGGTTGATCAGAAAATCATCGGTGCCCGGCACCTTGGCCGAAATATGCGTGAAGATCAGGTCATCCCAGCCATGCAGCGCGACCAGGCGATAACAGGCGGCCAAGTCGACACGGGCTTGCCATTCGGCAGCGCTGACCTGGTCTTTGACATTCTGTGGCGATAGAACGGGTGCTAGGCTCACGGCAACGACCTCCTTGGCGCATGTTCTTATTGTTTTTTTGGGTGGAGGGCCAGTCTAGTCAGACGCCATCGCGCAAGTAGTCGCCTTCGCAGCCAGCTTGATGACCGAACGAGTCAGTAACAAGAATAGTTGAAGTCAGTGGGCGCCGCGTCAGAGAAGCGCCGCCAATAAAGGCACGGCGAACAGGTTGAGCAAGCCCGTCAACACCATCACCAGGCCCGCGACCGAGCCTTCTTCACCGCCCACTTCCCGCGCCCGGCTGACGCCCGCGCCATGGGCGCCCACACCAAACAACGCGCCACGCGCCAGGGGTGTGCGCAACGGTAACCACTTGAGCAGCACGCCGCCGAGCATGGCGCCGAACACGCCGGTGAACATCACAAACACAGCGGTGAGTTCCGGTACACCGCCCAGGTCAGAGGAAACCGGCATGGCAAACGGCGTGGTGATCGAGCGCGGCAACAGCGACATCGTCACCGAGCTGTCCAATGCCAGCGCCTTGGCCAGCCCGAACGAGGTGCCGATGGAGGCCGCGCTGCCGGCGACCATGCCCAGCAGCAACGCCGACCAATGACGCGCCAGCAAGCGGCGTTGCTGCCAGATCGGCACCGCAAACGCCACGGTGACCGGGCCCAGCACCAGCATCAGCCAATGGGTGTCGGCGGCATATTCGGCGTACGCCGTGTGCATCGGCGCGGCCACCGCCAGCAGCAGCGCCGGCACGAGAATCAAGGGTGACAGCACGTAGCGCCCGGTGCGGCGATAGATCCAGCGGCTGAAAATATAGGCGCCCAGGGTCAGGGCGAGCCAGAACACCGGCATCAACTCAAGCTTCACGGCGCATGCTCCAGCGGCAGACCATCTCTACGGTAAACGCCGTCACCAGCATCACCGACAGCGTGCTGAAACCGATCACCAGCAGGATGCGCCAGCCGTCGTTGCGCACCAGGCCGCCGTAATCAAGCAGGCTCATCAGCGCGGGGATAAAAAACAGCAGCATCTCTGCCATCAACACCCCGGCGCCCAGTTGCAGGGCGGCCGGCTTGACCAGGCCGGTGGCAAATGTCGCCAGCAACAGGCCCAAGCCCACCACGCCACCCGGAATCGGCCACGCCACCCACACGGCAAGCTGGGTGCCCAGAAAATAGATAGCCAGCAGCACAACCAGCTCAATCAGCAGGCGGGCGATATGTTTGAAGCTGAAACGGTTCATAAGCGTTGATCCTCGCAGGCGCTCAGTTTAAAGACGCCCCTCCCATCCCCACAGCGAATTGTTAGACTGCCAACTATTCCAAACTGGAATCAGGCCCATGGAATTCAAACAGCTGCGCAGTTTTGTCGAAGTGATCCACCGGGGCGGCTTTACCCAGGCCGGTAAAACCTTGCACATCAGCCAATCGGCCGTGAGCAAGCAGGTGGCACAGTTGGAGCAGAGCCTCGGTACGCCGCTGCTGGAGCGCACGGGCTCGCACATTCGCCTGACGGCCGCCGGCGAGGTGGTGTTGCAGCGCGCCGAGGCCATGTTGCGCCTGCAAACAGAGCTGCTCAGCGAGCTGGATGATATGCAGCAACTGGCCCGTGGCGAGCTGCGCCTGGGCTTGCCGCTGTTGGCGGGCGACACTCTGTTTGCCGGGCTGTTTGCCGAGTACCGCAGGCGTTACCCCAAGGTCACCATCCAATTGCTCGAAGGCGGCAGCCGCACGATCGAGCAGGCGATTCTCAGTGGGGAGCTGGACGTGGGTGGCACGCTGATGCCCAGTGATCCGGCCTTTGCCTGGCAACCCTTTTGCGACGAGCCGCTGGACGCTTTGCTGCCGATGGATCATCCATTGGCTGACAACGCCCAAGTGCGCCTGGAGGAACTGGCGGACACGCCCTTCCTGATGTACCAACGCAGTTTTGTGCTCAATGACCGACTGATGCAGGCCTGTCAGCAATTGGGCTTTACGCCGAAGGAGATCGGCCGCAGCGGCCAGGCGGACTTTCTCGTCGCCCTGGTCGCGGCCGGCCAAGGCGTGGTGCTGTTGCCCAGCGTGGTCGCCCGTGGGTTGGTGCGACCGGGCGTGGTGCGCCTGACACTCAAGGCGCCCGACTTTTTACGCTGGGACATTGCCTTTATCTGGCGTGAGGGCGCTTATTTGTCCAAAGCCGCCCAGGCCTGGCTGGCGCTGCTGCGCGAATTCCCGGTCAACCGCGCAGTGCAGTGACCAGCTCGGCCAGCCACGGTTCTGCATCGGCTTCCGGGGTGACGCTTTCGCTGGCGTCCAGGCGCAGCATCGGCAGCACTTCACGCACACCCAACTCGCCGAACAGCTCGCGCATTTGCTCGCCGCCGCCGCAGAAGGTGTCGCCGTAGCTGGCGTCGCCCAACCCGATGACGGCACCGGGCAGCCCGCGCCAGGCGGCGGGGAGTTGGTCGCGAATGCTCGAATACAGGGGTTGCAGGTTGTCAGGCAACTCGCCCATGCCGGTGGTGGACGTCACCGCCAGGAAGGCGTCGGGAGCAAAGGCCTGCACATCGGCCAAGGTGGCGCGCGGGTTGTGCCAGGCTTCAAAACCGGCCGCGTTGAGGATGCCGGCGGCGTGGCGGGCGACTTCTTCAGCGGTGCCGTAGACCGAGCCGGAAAGGATGGCGACTTTCATCAATCTGATCCTGTAGTTGAGCCAAAGCGTGGGATGTTAGCAGCTGGCGCAAATATTTCGGCGCATGCCGCGCAACATTCAGGGCATGCCATACACTGCAGTCTCTAAAAACAAGCCATGGACCGCTCTATGATTAACGCCAAACTGATGCAACTGGTCATCAACGCCTCCAACGACGGCATCGTCGTCGCCGAACGCGAAGGCAAAGACAAGCCGCTGATCTACGTTAACCCGGCCTTCGAGCGCATGACCGGTTATGCACTGGACGACATCCTGTATCAGGATTGCCGCTTCCTGCAGGCGGGCGACCGCGACCAGCCCGCCTTGATAGCGATTCGTGAAGCCCTCGACAACGGCGGTTCGTGCCGGGAGATCCTGCGCAATTACCGCAAGGACGGCACTGCGTTCTGGAACGAATTATCGCTGTCGACGGTTTACAACGAAGCCGACAAGCAGACCTATTTTGTGGGCGTGCAAAAAGACGTCACCGCGCAGGTCAAAGCACAACTACGCGCGGCCCAGCTGGAAGCACAGGTGGCCGAGCTCAAAGGCGAGTTGGCGGCGCTCAAAGCGACGAGCGGAATTAACAAAGTGTAAAAAATACGGTCTTTAGAGCGATAATGGCTTTTTAATGTCTCATCGTTGAGCTACATCAATGCACCGCGACGCGCTACTGACGCAGGACGAACTGGATTTTATCCAGGACATGCAACACAACCCGCAGCTCAACCTGCGGGATGCGTGGTCGAGCCTGACGGTCAACGGCGGTGCACAGATTCGGGATTTGCTCACGCGCCTGGCCGCTCACGACCATGTCACCATCCAGGCGCAGTTCGATAACCAGCAACTCACGTTCCCGCTGCACCTGGTCGAAGACGAGTTTCACGCAGTGCATCTGCGCCTGGGTGTGCCGAGCATTTTTGAAGACGGGCCGATGATCCGGCCGTGGCGCCTGGCCCTCGAAACCCCGGTGGCACTGGAAAACGTCAAGGGCAACCCTGCCGCGTTATGGGTTCACGAGGTGTCATTCAAAGGCGTGCTGGTTGAGATTCGTGGCCGGGTCAAACCGCCGAAAACCTTTTCCCTGTGGTTCAGCCCTTCCGGCTACGAACGCATTGCCTTGCGCGGCACGCTGGAGCGGGAAACGGCCCGCGGCTTATTCGCTTACCGCTTGAGCCAAAGTGATGCCGATGAGATCGAGCGGCTGCGCCAGTTCATTCTGCACCAGCACCGCCTGGTTCATCCGCACGTACACGCCTGAGTTCAGGTATCCAGCTGCCCACTCAGAAACTGCTGCAAGCGGCGCTGCATCACCAGCCCATCGCTGCCCAGGCAACCGACCGAGGAACCTGCCAGGTCTTTTTCGGCGAAGTCAGATGCGGCGCCCGCCAGAAACAGTGGGCAATCGAGCGTCATCGCCAAGCGACTCAGGCGCTCGGCCAGCTCATGGTTGTGTGAATGGTTGGAGAAGATGACGAGCGCCTGGGGCCGGATTTTTTCACAGACCAATGTTAGTTCGTCCAGGGGCTGGCCCACTTCCAGCACCTTCATGGGCAGATCCTGCCGACCGACCAATAGCGCCGCCACCAGCAATTCCAACTTACGGCATTCGCCGGGCAACGCCGCCAGCAAGACCCGGGACCCGGGCGAGCCGCTGCCCAGTTGCAAGCGCAGCCAGGCTTGCTCACGCAGGAAAGCATCGAAAAATAACCACTCGCTGGCTTGGCCGAAACGGCCTTGATGCCGCAGCAAGTCGTACCAAAGGGGCATGAGGATGTCTTGAAACGCCACACTCAGCGCACAGGTTGCTGACAACTGACCGTACACGTGTTCAAGGCCGCGATCATCGAAAGCACTGATGGCCTGCCTCAACCGCGCTTGCCATTGCGTGTCCTCGACCGAGTCTCGCTCGGCGCGAACCACATCGGCTTGCTGATCATCGCGTGCGAGGATTTTGCCGACCTTGCTTACCGCAACACCGCGCTCAATCCAATCGAGGATCCTGTTGACGGTCTCAATATCGGTCCTGGAGTAGAGGCGATGCCCACTTTCGGTGCGCGCGGGCTGAATCAGACCATACCGTCGCTCCCAGGCTCGCAAGGTGACCGGATTGACACCTGTCAATCTCGAGACTTCACGAATCGGAAAAAGCTCGCTGGAATCGGCAAGGCTGCCATGGGCGATTTCGTGAACAGGAGCAGTAATTTCAGGCATCGGGGATCAAAAACATCCGTGTAGATTTGGATCCCATTTAACGCCTTTCTACTTGTCCTTTTCAAGGCCCGCCCCCTTCTGACCGATGTCACTGGCGTAATTTTGCAAAACAGGAATAATCCTTGCCTGTTTTTCAGGTGATGGCCTACCCGGCCGCCACCTTCGTGCGCCGCCTACCCGGCTCGGCGCACCTGATTATTTGGAGATACACAATGTCTACCTCCCCTGTCACCCTGATGGTTGCGCGCCGCGTGGCCAAAGGGCGCTATGAAGAATTGATGGCCTGGCTGCGCGAAGGCGAGCAATTGGCCACTGACTTCCCCGGTTACCTGGGTTCCGGTGTACTGGCACCGCCGCCCAATGACGACGAATTTCAAATCATCTTCCGCTTTGCCGACGAAAAAACCCTGCATGCCTGGGAGTTTTCCGCCTCGCGCAGTGCCTGGTTGAGCCGTGGCAGCGAGCTGTTCGCCGACCCGTCCGAGCATCGCGTCAGTGGCATCGATGGCTGGTTCGGCGCCGTGGGCGCACGGCCGCCCCGCTGGAAACAGGCTGTGGCGATCTGGCTGGCGTTTTTCCCGGTATCGCTGCTGTTCAACTTCGTCCTTGGGCCGCTGCTCAACGAATTGGACCTGGCCCCACGCATACTGGTCAGCACCCTGGCCCTCACGCCCTTGATGGTTTTCTGGTTCATTCCACTGTCAACGCACCTGCTGGCGAACTGGCTGCACCCCACACCGCCGCCGCGCAAGGTCGCCGAAGCTGCCGCTTGAGTACAGGGGCGGCCGGTCGCTGGTATAGTTTCAACCTGCCAGCGACTTGAGCCTCCCATGACTGCAACGAACGCCCCGATCCTGATCACCGGTGCCGGCCAGCGTGTCGGCCTGCATTGCGCCGAGCGCCTGCTGGACGAGGGCCAGCCGGTTATTTTCAGCTACCGCAGCGAGCGTCCAGGCGTTGAGGCCTTGCGCGAGCGTGGCGCGGTCGGCGTGTTTGCCGACTTCTCCAGTGAAGCCGGGATTCTGGCCTTCATCGCCCAACTGCAAACCCACACCAACAGCCTGCGCGCGATCATCCATAACGCTTCGGCGTGGGTCGCGGAAACGCCCGGCGACGAAAGCCGCGCATTTACCGACATGTTCAGCGTGCACATGCTTGCGCCGTACCTGATCAACCTGCATTGTTCACCCTTGCTGCAACGCTCTTCACCTGCCGACATTGTGCATATCAGCGACGACGTGGTGCGCAAAGGCAGCCGCCAGCATATTGCCTATTGCGCCACCAAGGCCGGGCTCGACAGCCTCACGTTGTCGTTTGCTGCGCAGTTCGCGCCGTTGATCAAGGTCAATGGCATTGCGCCGGCGATGGTGATGTTCAACGAGGGCGACGACGCGGCCTACCGCGCCAAGGTCCTGGCCAAATCGGCACTGGGCATCGAGCCCGGGCCCGAGGTGATCTACCAGAGCGTGCGTTACCTGCTGGACAACCCTTATGTCACCGGTACCACCCTGACCGTCAACGGCGGGCGGCATATCAAGTAAGCCGTTTGTGAGGATGTTGTATGACCTTGTCCCTGCCCCAACACTACCGCGAAATTCTCAAAGGCCTGGGCGAAGACCCGCAACGCGAAGGCTTGCTCGACACCCCCAAGCGCGCTGCCAAGGCCATGCAGTACTTGTGTCACGGCTACGAGCAGAACCTGGACGAAATCGTCAACGGTGCGCTGTTCGCGTCCGACAATGACGAGATGGTGATTCTTAAGGACATCGAGCTGTACTCGCTGTGCGAGCACCATTTGCTGCCCTTTATCGGCAAGGCCCATGTGGCCTATATTCCGACCGGCAAGGTGCTCGGGCTGTCGAAGCTGGCGCGCATTGTCGACATGTACGCCCGGCGCCTGCAGATCCAGGAAAACCTCACGCGGCAAATCGCCGACGCGATTCAGCAGGTCACCCAGGCCGCCGGCGTGGCGGTGGTGATCGAAGCCAAGCACATGTGCATGATGATGCGCGGCGTGGAAAAACAGAATTCAACCATGAACACCTCGGTGATGCTCGGCGCGTTCCGCGAGTCGAACACCACGCGCATGGAGTTCCTGCAACTGATTGGACGGAGCAAGTAGCAATGCCACAACTTCAACCAGGCATGGCGCGCATCCGGGTCAAGGACCTGTGCCTGCGCACCTTTATCGGCATCAACGAGGACGAAATCCTCAACAAGCAGGACGTGCTGATCAACCTGACCATCCTGTATGCCGCCCAGGAAGCCGTGCGCGACAACGACATCGACCATGCGCTGAACTACCGCACCATCACCAAGGCCATCATCGCCCACGTCGAAGGCAACCGCTTCGCCCTGCTCGAGCGTCTGACCCAGGAGCTGCTGGACCTGGTGATGAGCAACGAGTCGGTGCTGTACGCCGAAGTCGAAGTGGACAAGCCTCACGCGCTGCGCTTTGCCGAGTCGGTGTCGATAACGCTGGCTGCAAGCCGTTAGGGGCAAGCGATAAGCTAAAGGCCGACCACACTCCAACTTGCAGCTTGAAGCTTGCCCGCTTGAAGCTGTCTCAAAGAGACCACCATGAACGATCAACAACGCCTCGAACTCGAAGCCGCCGCCTTCCGCCGGCTGGTGGCACACCTGGACAGCCGCAAGGATGTACAGAACATCGACCTGATGAACCTCTCGGGCTTCTGCCGTAACTGCTTGTCCAAGTGGTACAAGGCCGAGGCCGACGAGCGCCACATCGAGCTGAGCCTCGATGACGCCCGTGAAGTGGTGTACGGCATGCCGTACGCCGAGTGGAAAGCCCAATACCAGAAAGAAGCCAATGCCGAGCAACAGGCGGCATTTGCCCAAGGAAAAACCCATGACTGATTTGAACACCCTGCGCGCCAGCCTCAACAGCGGCGAACACGTTTTTGCCGACACCTTGGCTTTTGTCGCTGCCGGTTACGACTACCAGCCGCAAGCCTTCACCAATGGCAGCGTGGAAAACGCCGCCGGGCAGAACGAAGGGTCGTGCAAGACCCTGGGCCTGGCGCTGTTGGAAGGCTTGAGCGATCAGGAAGCGCTGCTGGCGTTTGGTGAGCATTACCGTTCGGTGGTGGCTACGCCGGAAGGCAGTGACCACGGCAATATTCGTGCGCTGATCAAGCATGGGTTGGCGGGTGTGAAGTTCACTCAGCAGCCACTGACCCGCCGCTGATTCAATTGGATAACCCGGTTTAATGTGGGAGCTGGCTTGCCTGCGATAGCGGAGTGTCAGCCAACGCCGCTATCGCAGGCAAGCCAGCTCCCACAGTGATTGGGTTAACACTTCTGGACTGCAGTGCGGCATACATCGCGCGCATAAAAAACCGGCCTCGCAGCCGGTTTTTTCGTTTCAACGGGTTTAGAACGAAGCGTCCTTCAAACCGTCGAGGTAACGCTCGGCGTCCAGGGCCGCCATGCAGCCGGCGCCAGCCGAGGTGATGGCCTGGCGATAGACGTGGTCAGCCACGTCACCGGCGGCAAAGATGCCTTCGATGTTGGTCGCGGTGGCATTGCCTTCACGGCCGCCTTGCACCACCAGATAACCGTCTTTGGCTTCGAGCACGCCTTCGAACAGCGAGGTGTTCGGGGTGTGGCCGATCGCGATGAACACGCCGTCGACTTTCAGCTCGTCGAAGCTGCCATCGTTGTTTTTCAGGCGAGCGCCGGTCACGCCCATGTTGTCGCCCAGGACTTCGTCCAGGGTGGCGTTGAGCTTGAGGATGATCTTGCCTTCAGCGACACGGGCGTGCAGCTTGTCGATCAGGATCTTCTCGGCGCGGAAGGTCTCGCGGCGGTGAACCAGGGTCACGGTGCTGGCGATGTTGGCCAGGTACAGCGCCTCTTCGACGGCGGTGTTGCCACCACCGACCACGGCAACAGGCTTGTTGCGGTAGAAGAAACCGTCGCAGGTCGCGCAGGCAGATACGCCTTTGCCCATGAACGCTTCTTCCGACGGCAGGCCCAGGTAACGGGCGCTGGCGCCAGTGGCGATGATCAGCGCGTCACAGGTGTACACACCGCTGTCGCCGGTCAGGCTGTAAGGCTTTTTCGAGAAGTCGACCTGGTTGATGTGGTCGAAAACGATCTCGGTTTCAAAGCGCTCGGCGTGTTCTTTCATCCGCTCCATCAGCACCGGGCCGGTCAGGCCGTGGACGTCGCCCGGCCAGTTGTCGACTTCAGTGGTGGTGGTCAACTGACCGCCCGCCTGCATGCCGGTGATCAGCAGCGGCTTGAGGTTGGCCCGGGCAGCGTAAACGGCAGCGCTGTAACCGGCAGGGCCGGAACCGAGAATAATCACTCGCGAATGACGGGTATCAGACATGACTCACTCCTATCGACCGTCCGGACTACAGAACGGCTGGAATAAAAAAGGACCGCGAAGCACTTGGGGAAGGCTTGAACTCGCCGGTCCTGAAAAATAATGGGTGCAGCGTATCGAGGGGGGCAAGATTAAGGAAATACGGAATAACAATCCAGCTCATAGGTGGTCTCTATCCCTGCCACCCGATTAATCGACGCCATTGTGCTTTGATGTTACCGCTGATGTCGCTGCTTTCGCCCAGGATGCAAAGGCGGTAAGGTCGGCGCGTTTGTCATTCTGCTCGGAGTTCTCCATGCCCGCCCCTGCTCTTTCCGGCCCGCAATACCTGCGCGAAGGCCTCAAACTGGTATTGAGCCCAGGCCTGCGCCTGTTTGTAGTGCTGCCGCTGGCGATCAACCTGGTGCTGTTCGTCGGTTTGATCTACTTCGCCGGCCATCAGTTCAGCCTGTGGGTCGACACATTGATGCCGACGCTGCCGGGCTGGTTGAGTTTCCTCAGTTACATCCTGTGGCCGCTGTTTGTGGTGCTGGTGGTGCTGATGGTGTTTTTCACCTTCACCATGCTGGCGAATATCATCGCGGCGCCCTTCAACGGCTTTCTCGCAGAGAAAGTTGAAGTGGTGGTGCGCGGCACCGACGACTTCCCGCCGTTCAGCTGGGGCGAACTGGTGGCGATGGTGCCCCGCACGCTGGCGCGGGAAATGCGCAAGCTGGGCTACTTCCTGCCACGCGCCATCGGCCTGTTTATCCTGTCGTTCATTCCGGTGGTCAACCTGATCGCCGCGCCGTTGTGGCTGCTGTTCGGCGTGTGGATGATGGCGATCCAGTACATCGACTACCCGGCAGACAACCACAAGCTGGGCTGGAACGAGATGCTCGCCTGGCTGCGCAAGAAGCGCTGGCAGAGCATGAGCTTCGGCGGCATCGTCTACCTGGTGCTGCTGGTGCCCGTGGTCAACCTGCTGATGATGCCAGCGGCGGTGGCCGGGGCCACGCTGTTCTGGGTACGCGAGCAAGGCGCCGAGGCGATGGCGACGCAGAAAGTGACCCGGTCATAAATCCATCATGCCAATGACACAATGACGACATGGCCCACGGTGACACTGTGGGTCATGACGACAGCTTCGCTTCACATCACCCTGATCACCGAAACCTTCCCGCCAGAGATCAACGGGGTGGCCAATACCCTTGGCCGCCTGTGTGAAGGTTTGCGCGCGCGCGGCCATCAGGTCGAGTTGGTGCGCCCACGCCAGGGCAGCGATCAAAGCCGCCCCAGCGATGACGCGCTGCTGCTGTGCCGCGGCTGGCCGCTGCCGGGCTACCCCGGCCTGCAATGGGGCCAGTCGTCGATGCATAAGTTGCTGCGCCGCTGGACCCGTCAGCGTCCCGACGTGCTCTACATCGCCACCGAAGGCCCATTGGGCTTGTCGGCGTTGCGCGCAGCACGGCGCCTGGGCATCAGCGTGGTCAGTGGCTTTCACACCAACTTCCAGCAGTACTCGAACCAATACGGTTTGAGCCTGCTCAGCCGCATGGTCACGCACTATTTGCGCTGGTTCCATAACCGCTCGACGCTGACGCTGGTCCCCAGCACCAGTCAGCGCCTGGAGCTGGAGCGGCGGAATTTCGAGCGTCTGGGAATGTTGGCGCGCGGGGTCGACAGCCAGTTGTTCCACCCGGCGAAACGCGACCACGCGTTGCGGGAAAGTTGGGCATTGAACGCTGAACAGATCGCTGTGCTGCACGTAGGTCGACTGGCGCAGGAGAAAAACCTGGGGCTGCTCAAGCGCTGCTTTGAAACCTTGCAAGACACCTATCCGTTGCGCCAGATGAAACTGATCATCGTCGGCGATGGCCCACAACGCACGATGCTGGAAAAGGAACTGCCAGAGGCGATTTTCTGCGGCACCCTGCGCGGTGAAGAACTGGCCCGGCATTACGCTTCCGGCGATGTGTTCCTGTTCCCCAGCCTGACCGAAACCTTCGGCAACGTGGTGCTGGAAGCCATGGCCTCGGGATTGGGGGTGGTGGCCTACGATCAGGCGGCCGCAACCCAGCATATCCGCCATGGCTACAACGGCGTGCTGGCGATGCCGGGGGATGAGGCTGCGTTTTGCGATGCCGCCAATTGGTTGCTGGAAGATGCAGAGAGCCTGCGCCGTATGCGCCTGAACGCTCGCCAACATGCGAGCCGCCAGGGCTGGCCGGCGATTATCGAACAGTTCGAACGTCAGTTACGCGGAGTGTGCAAGGACGGACACCCGGTGCCCGCCCTTTCGCCTCTTACACCAGGGTCGTCAACGCCTCACGACTGAACGGCAGGATGTCGCCCTCACGCCCCTCGCGCACCTTCACCGCCCAATCCGGGTCCACCAGCAAGGCACGGCCCACAGCGACCAGGTCGAACTCGTCGTTGTTGAGGCGCTCCAGCAGCATTTCCAGGCTGGCGGGCTGCGCGACCTTGTCGGTGTTGACCATAAACTGCAGGAACTCACCGTCCAGGCCGACGCTGCCGACGGTGATGGTCGGCTTGCCGGTGAGCTGGCGGGTCCAGCCGGCCAGGTTGAGGTCGGAGCCTTCGAATTCCGGCTCCCAGAAACGACGGGTTGAGCAGTGGAAAATATCCACACCCGCGTCGGACAACGGCTTGAGGAACTCACCCAGCGCCTCGGGTGTTTGCACCAGGCGCGCAGTGTAGTCCTGCTGCTTCCACTGCGAGAAACGCAGGATGATCGGGAAGTCCGGGCCTACGGCGGCGCGGGTGGCCTGGATCAATTCGATGGCAAACCGCGAACGGTTGGCCAGACTGCCACCGTATTCGTCGGTGCGCTGGTTGGTGCCTTCCCAGAAGAACTGATCAACCAGGTAACCGTGGGCGCCGTGGATCTCTACGCCGTCCATGCCGATGCGCTGGGCATCCTTGGCGGCTTGGGCGAAGGCATTGATCACGTCCTGGATGTCCTGGGTGGTCATGCCGTGGACGACCACATTGCCGTCCTTGAGTTTTTCCATCGGGCCGTAGGCCGGTACGCTGGCGTCAGGCTCGGTGCCGATACGGCGCACGCTGCCCACGTGCCACAGTTGCGGCACGATCTTGCCGCCTTCGGCGTGTACGGCGTCGACCACTTCTTTCCAGCCGGCCAGCGCGGCCTCACCGTAAAAATGCGGAACGTTCGGGTAACCGTTGGAGGCCTGATGACCGACCACGGTGCCTTCGGTGATGATCAGGCCCACGCCGGCGGCAGCGCGGCGGCGGTAGTATTCGATGACCTTGGCATTGGGCACGCCACCCGGCGAAAACGAACGGGTCATGGGCGCCATGACCACGCGGGTCGACAGTTGCAGTGCACCGAGCTGGAAAGGTTTGAACAAGGCTTGGACAGGCATGGGAGCACTCCGCGGAAGAGGTATTTATGATGCGGATAATATGGGCAGTGCGCAGCGCGTGAAAGCACTATTGATTTGGGTGATTAAGGGGTAAAAGTCAGGAGTGAATCACCACAAACGTGTGGCGAGCGGGCTTGACCCGGGTTGGGCGGCGCAGTGGCCCTGTTTGAAGCCAGCGCGGTTATCGGCTTAATGCGGTGTGGGTTTTGGGGCTGCTTCGCAGCCCAACGCGGGGCAAGCCCGCTCGCCACGACAAGCCGGCTCGTCATGACAAGAGCGCTCGCGACAAGGAGCGCGCTTGCCGATAAAAGCCTTTGGCAGCGTTCAGCTCAGGGCTTTTTCGATGGCTTGCACGATCGTCGGATCATCTGGCGCGGTACGCGGCGAGAATCGAGCCAGCACTCGGCCGTCCTTGCCGAGCAGGAACTTCTCGAAGTTCCAGGTGATATCCCCGGGAAACTCGGCGCCCTCGCCCGCCAGTAAGCGGTACAACTGGTGGCGATCGTGGCCGTTGACATCGAGCTTGCTGCCCAATGGGAAGGTCACGCCGTAGTTCACGTTACAGAACGCCTGGATTTCTTCCTCGGTGCCCGGTTCCTGGCCTGCAAACTGGTTGCACGGCAGGCCCAATACGGTAAATCCCTGGCCCTTGTACTGCTGATAGAGGTTTTCCAACGCCGCGTATTGCGGGGTCAAGCCACATTTGGAGGCCACATTCACCACCAGCACAACTTGCCCCTTGAAGGGCGCCAGCGGTAGCTCTTGACCGTCCAAAGCTTTGAGTTTCAGGTCGTGGAAAGCACTCATGACGAACTCCAGATATCCCATGTTCTTCGCGTTGCGGCCGTTCGAGATTACAGACTGCAAGCCTGCAATCATAGACGCCGATTACAAAACTCGCCCGCCGGTTACTGAGCGGTCGGCCACGGCAAAATCGGAATCGCCGTGACTGCGTTTTGCGGGCTGCCTTCGATCAAACGGTCGCTGTAGACGAGGTAAACCAGGGTATTGCGCTTCTTGTCGAGGAAGCGCACCACCTGCATGGTCTTAAATACCAGCGAGGTGCGTTCCTTGAACACTTCGTCGCCATCCTTGAGCTCACCGTTGAAATGAATCGGGCCAACCTGGCGGCAGGCTATCGAGGCTTCGGCGCGGTCCTCGGCCAGGCCCAGGCCGCCTTTGACGCCGCCCGTCTTGGCGCGCGACAGGTAGCAGGTCACGCCATCAACCTTGGGATCATCAAACGCCTCGACCACGATCCGGTCGTTAGGCCCGACAAATTTGAACACCGTCGACACCTGGCCAATTTCTTCAGCCGAGGCCAGCAGCGGCAGAGCCAGCAACAGGCCGAGTACTCCGTTCATGAAGCGCATCGTGTATTCCCTTTATTTAGACCAGGATCAGGTTATCGCGGTGAACCAGTTCGGGTTCGGCCATGTAACCTAATAGTCCGACAATCGCGTCAGACGATTGTCCAATGATTTTCTGCGCTTCAAGGGCGCTGTAGTTGGCCAGGCCACGGGCGATCTCACGACCGTCGGGCGCCACACACACCACCATCTCGCCACGGCGGAAGCTGCCCTGCACCAATTTGACGCCCACTGGCAGCAGGCTCTTGTTGCCTTGGGACAGCGCCGACACGGCACCATCGTCCAGCACCAGCGTGCCACGGGTTTGCAGGTGTCCGGCCAGCCACTGCTTGCGTGCCGCCAGCATGCCGCGTTCCGGCGACAGCAACGTGCCGATGCGCTCACCGGCCTTGAGACGGTCCAGCACACGCTCCAGGCGCCCGCCGACGATGATGGTATGCGCACCGGAACGCGCGGCCAGGCGTGCAGCACGCAGCTTGGTCTGCATGCCGCCACGGCCCAGCGCGCCGCCGACACTGCCGGCCACGGCATCCAGCGCCGGGTCATCGGCGCGGGCTTCGTAGATCAGCTGGGCATCGGGGTTGTTGCGCGGGTCGGCGTCGAACATGCCGTCGCGGTCGGTGAGGATCACCAGCAGGTCGGCCTCCACCAGGTTGGCCACCAGCGCGGCCAGGGTGTCGTTGTCGCCGAAGCGAATTTCGTCGGTGACCACCGTGTCATTCTCGTTGATCACCGGGATCACTTTGAGCTCGACCAACGCGCGCAGGGTGCTGCGGGCGTTGAGGTAGCGCTTGCGGTCGGACAGGTCGTCGTGGGTCAGCAGGATCTGCGCCGTGTGGCGGCCATGCTCGGCAAAGCTGGACTCCCAGGCTTGCACCAGGCCCATCTGGCCAATGGCAGCGGCGGCTTGCAGCTCGTGCATCGCGCTGGGTCGCGCGGTCCAGCCGAGGCGGCTCATGCCGGCGGCCACAGCCCCGGACGACACCAGCACCAACTCGACACCGGCCTCATGCAAGGCCACCATCTGCTCGACCCAGACGCTCATGGCTGCGCGATCCAGACCTTTGCCATCCGCCGTCAGCAGCGCACTTCCGATCTTTACGACCCAGCGCTGCGCACCTGTCACTTTGCTCCGCATCATCTTCAACCTTAGATTGAGGGCTGCGCGACCCAGCGCGGCCCATAACGTTATTCGTGACTACTTTAGTGACTGCTCGTATACCCAGATACCAAAACGCCGCTCAAGTGAGCGGCGCTTAAGTTTACTGCAACGAATCAGTCGCGCACGTAAATGATTTCCGGACCGTCTTCATCATCTACGTCTTCTTCGTCCCAATCATCGTCGCCGATGTCATGGACCGACTTCACGCCGCTGCGACGCAGGGCACGCTGGTCATCCAAAGCCTGCAGCTGGGCACGGGCTTCGTCTTCGATCTGTTGATCGAGCTCAGCGAGTTCGGCCTTGAATACCGGGTCGGCCGCCAGGCGGTCGGCGCGGTCTTCCAGGTAGCGCATGATGTCGCGGGTCAGGCGTTCGGTGCCTTCTTTGGCGATGGCCGAGATCACGTAGACCGGACCTTCCCACTCCAGGCGATCGACGATTTCCTTGACGCGCTCTTCGTGCTCTTCTTCCAGGATCTGGTCGCACTTGTTGAGTACCAACCAACGATCGCGCTCGGCCAGGGCCGGGCTGAACTTGGTCAGTTCGCTGACGATCACTTCGGCGGCGTCCGGTGCGCTGGTGTCATCCAGCGGCGCCATGTCGACGAGGTGCAGCAGCAAACGGGTACGCGACAAGTGCTTGAGGAAGCGAATCCCCAGGCCGGCGCCATCGGAAGCACCTTCGATCAAGCCTGGAATGTCGGCGATCACGAAGCTTTTCCAGCGGTCCACGCTGACCACGCCCAGGTTTGGAACCAGAGTGGTGAACGGGTAGTCGGCGACTTTCGGCTTGGCGGCCGAGACCGAGCGGATGAAGGTACTTTTGCCGGCATTCGGCAGGCCCAACAGGCCGACGTCTGCCAGTACTTTCATTTCCAGCTTGAGGTCTCGCTGCTCGCCCGGCTTGCCCGGCGTGGTCTGGCGTGGTGCACGGTTGGTACTGGACTTGAATCGGGTGTTACCCAGACCGTGCCAGCCGCCCTGCACAACCATCAGTTTCTGGCCGGCCTTGGTCAGGTCGCCAATCACTTCCTGGGTGGCCGAGTCGATGATCGTGGTGCCGACCGGTACGCGCAGTACCAGGTCTTCGCCTTTTTTACCGGTGCAGTCGGTGCTGCCGCCGTTGGAGCCACGCTCGGCATCGAAGTGCCGGGTGTAACGGTAGTCGACCAGGGTGTTGAGGTTTTCGTCGGCCATCATGTAGATAGAACCGCCGTCACCGCCGTCACCACCGTTGGGGCCACCGTTTTCGATGAATTTTTCGCGACGGAAACTCATGCAACCGTTACCGCCGTCGCCTGCTTTTACTCGGATGGAAACTTCATCAACGAACTTCATAACAAAACGCCTCTCGTCGCATGGACGAGCTTAAGAAACCAAGACATAAGACTCTTGCAAAAATGAGCGCAGCGACCTCAAACAATGACCGCGTATCCAGCGCCTGAGCTCATTACAAACAGCTTTGCAAGAGACTCACTCCACAAACGAAAAAGCCCCGTCGCGAGACAGGGCTTTTCCAGCGATCGCGCAATTAAGCGGCGACAACGCTCACGTAACGGCGGTTGAAAGCGCCTTTTACTTCAAACTTGATCACGCCTTCGATTTTAGCGAAGAGGGTGTGATCTTTACCCATGCCAACACCGTAACCGGCGTGGAATTGGGTGCCGCGCTGACGCACGATGATGTTGCCCGGAATGATTTTCTGGCCGCCATACATCTTCACGCCAAGGCGTTTGGCTTCTGAGTCGCGACCGTTACGGGTACTACCACCAGCTTTTTTGTGTGCCATGAGTCAATTCTCCTAGTGAGGAATTAGGCTGAAATTAAGCCTGAATACCGGTGATTTTGATCTCGGTGTACCACTGGCGGTGGCCCATACGCTTCATGTGGTGCTTACGACGACGGAACTTGATGATGCGGACTTTATCGTGACGACCTTGGGAGATCACTTCAGCCACAACGGTAGCGCCAGCAACAACTGGAGCGCCGATGTTCACGTCATCGCCATTGGCGACCAACAGAACGCGATCAAAGGTAACGGATTCGCCAGTGGCGACTTCCAGTTTTTCGATCTTCAGGTATTCACCTGGGGCGACCTTGTATTGCTTGCCACCAGTAACAATTACTGCGTACGACATGGTATTTCTCCGATAATCCTGCTCACCCAGCGCTTTATAAGAAGAGGTATTGGCTGGCATGGCTGCATGGGATGGACGTCCCGAATGCAATTGCGTAAGGCAGGTGCTGCCCAGGAAGTTCAGGGTGCGCGATTGTACGCAAGGCAACGGAGCGTTGCAAGAGGCCGTCTATCGCGCCTTGACACCCGGGGGTGAGGGTCCTAGCATGCCGCGCAACCCTTCTGGAGCGACTGTCGCTGATGCAACCCCAAGCTTTCTACCGCGCGGTCGCGGACGATTTTAGCGCCGTCGACGGCATCATCAAGCAGCAGCTGACTTCTAAAGTGCCGCTGGTCTCCAAAATTGGCGACTATATTACGTCGGCGGGCGGCAAACGCCTGCGTCCTTTATTAGTGTTGCTGTGTGGCAAGGCCTTGGGCCGCGAAGGCGATGACCTGCGCCTGCTGGCCGCCACCATCGAATTCCTGCACACCGCCACCCTGCTGCATGACGACGTGGTCGACATGTCCGGCATGCGCCGTGGCCGTGAGACCGCCAATGCCATGTGGGGCAACGCCCCCAGCGTGTTGGTCGGCGATTTTCTGTACTCGCGCTCGTTCGAAATGATGGTCGAACTGGGCTCGATGCCGGTGATGAAGATTCTTTCACAAGCCACGCGCATCATCGCCGAAGGCGAAGTGTTGCAGCTGTCGAAGATCCGCGACGCCAGCACCACCGAAGAAACCTACATGGAAGTGATCCGCGGCAAAACCGCGATGCTCTTCGAAGCCTCCACTCACAGTGCTGCTGCCCTGTGCGGCGCCACTGCCGAACAGGCCGAAGCCCTGCGTACCTTTGGTGATCACCTGGGCGTGGCGTTCCAGTTGGTGGACGACCTGCTCGATTACAAGGGCGACGCCGAAACCCTGGGCAAGAACGTCGGTGACGACCTGGCCGAGGGCAAGCCGACCTTGCCGCTGATCTACACCATGCGCGAAGGCACGCCGGAACAGGCTGCCCTGGTGCGCAAGGCGATCCAGAAAGGTGGGATCGAAGACCTGGAGGCCATCCGCGCAGCAGTGGAAGCCTCGGGCTCTCTGGAGTACACCGCGCAACTGGCGCGTGACTACGTCGCCCGCGCCATCAAGTGCCTTGAAGCCCTGCCTGCCAGCGAATACCGCGATGCGCTGGTCGAGCTGAGTGAATTCGCGGTCGCCCGTACGCACTGACGACGATTGATGCAGTGGGCTTGTGTGGGAGCGGGCTTGCTCGCGAATGCGGTGGATCGGTGAGAAATATCCAGCTGATCCGCCGCCTTCGCGAGCAAGCCCGATCCCACATCTAGATCCCATTGCCAACCACTACCCGCTCGCGCTTCAAATCCCTATATAATGTGCGACTTTAGCCATTCCTGACTTTCAAGGAGCTTTAGTGAGCACGTTGCCACCCTGCCCGAAATGCAATTCCGAATACACCTACGAAGATGGCGCCCAGCTGATCTGCCCGGAATGCGCCCATGAGTGGTCCGCCAATGGCGAGGCCGAAGCAGCCGGTGATGAAACCGTGAAGAAAGACTCTGTAGGCAACGTCCTGCAAGACGGCGACACCATTACCGTGATCAAAGACCTCAAGGTCAAAGGCACTTCCCTGGTGGTCAAGGTGGGCACCAAGGTCAAAAACATCCGCCTGTGCGACGGTGATCACGACATCGATTGCAAGATCGACGGTATCGGCCCGATGAAACTCAAGTCCGAGTTTGTGCGCAAAGTCTGAATCTGCTGCCTCCATCCCGCGCCCGCCGCGGGATGGCGTTTCGCCCTCTACGTTGATCACGCGCAATATCCACACAGAAAAACCAGGAAACCGCCAATAGGCACTTGCTATTCTACGAATAAGAATTATTCTCATTGAAACCCATCAAGGAGAACGACTCATGACTTATTTGATAGATGCCTGGCTGGACCGCCCACACCCATACCTGCGAATCCTGCATCGGGAAACCGGTGAAGTCTGTGCAGTGTTGGAAGAAGAAGCGCTGAATGAGCTGCAGGACCAGGGCGATCTGGACGTGAATGGCCTGAGTTCCAGTGAACCTGGGGTGCTGAAGGAAGTGGTGCGTAATCTGTTTCTGTTCTGCTATGCCCGAGCGTTGCGCCCGACGACTGAGGTCAATGGCAAGTTCCATCCATGAGCGAGCCAACACACAGGCCCTATGTGGGAGCTGGCTTGCCTGCGATAGCCTCAACTCGGTAAGGCGTCAGACCGAGTCGTCTGCATCGCGGGCAAGCCCGGCTCCCACATAAAGCCGATGCCAGTGCTATCAGGTCTTACAGAACGTCGAGCAGCTCGACGTCGAACACCAGAACGCTGTGCGGCGGGATGCTGCCAACGCCTTGAGCGCCGTAAGCCAGTTCGCTCGGCACGTACAGACGCCATTTGCTGCCGGCATTCATCAGTTGCAGGGCTTCGGTCCAGCCGGCGATCACGCCGCCAACCGGGAATTCTGCAGGCTGGCCGCGCTCGTAGGAGCTGTCGAACACAGTGCCGTCGATCAGGGTACCGTGGTAGTGAGTACGCACTTGGTCTTCACGGGTCGGCTTGGCGCCTGTACCGGCAGTCAGTACTTCAAACTGCAGGCCGGAAGCCAGGGTAGTGATGCCATCACGCTTGGCGTTTTCAGCCAGGAACGCCAGGCCAGCGCCAGCCGCGGCTTCAGCCTTGGCAGCCGCTTCGGCTTGCATGATTTCACGGATAACTTTGAAGCTGGCCGCCATTTGCTCTTGGTCAACGCGGCTTGGCTTGCCGGCGAACGCGTCGGTCAGGCCAGCCAGGATGGCGTCGATGCTCACGCCCGGTGGCGGGTTGTCGCGCAGTTGGTCGCCCAACTGACGGCCGATACCGTAGCTGACGCGGGTTTCGTCGGTGGACAGATTAACTTCGGACATGAAGAGGCTCCGCTGTAGGGCCATTACGAAAAACGCTGTTTTGCGTGGCGGCCCTGAACTAAAAGGGCCAGCAGACTAGCACACAAGACCCGCCGATGATGAGCCCCCCGTCCCCGGCCTCTGAGGGCCGGCAGGGAATCGATTGCTCTACGGCGATGGCGACCCTTTGTCGCACCCGGATTAAAAACATTTCAGAATCCCCCGCCTGCGCCGATACAGCCCTACACACTTTGGCTGGCTCAAACAACAACACCGTCCAGCAGACATACATCATTCTTGCGGAGCATTCGATGAATAGCTGGTTCGGCAACATCAGCGTCAACCTCAAACTCGGCCTGGGCTTCGGCCTGGTGCTGGTCCTCACGTCGATCCTGGCACTGACCGGCTGGACCAGCCTGGGCGGCCTGATCGACCGCAGCAACTGGATGAGCGACATCACCCAGCTCAATGCCTCGCTGACCAAGCTGCGCATCGTGCGCCTGCAATACATGCTGGCCAACGGCGACGAAGCCGTGGCACAGAACGTACAGACCAGTCTCGACGCCTTCGCCGCCCAGCAACAGAAACTGCTGGACAGCTTCAAGAGCCCGGAAAACCTCAAGCTGCTCAACGAGCAGAAAGCCGTCATCACCGCGTACCAGCAGTCCCTGAACAAAATGCGCGAGGCCTACCGTAACGGTAACGCCGCACGCCAGGTCATGGGCGACAAGGCCGACATCGCCAACACCCAGATCGACGCGCTGGAAACCAGTGTGCAGCAGATGCCCGACAGTCCGGAGCGCTTCACCCAGTACCAGGCCGTCACGCGCGCCAAGGAAGAGTTCCAGTTGAGCCGCTATGAAGTGCGCGGCTACACCTACAATCCCAGCGCAGAGACCGAAGTCCGCGCCGCCGCACAGATTGAAAAAGCCATCAGTGGTTTGAAAAATCTCAGCGCCGCACTCGGCGCCAGCCAACAAAGCGCGTTGACCTCGCTGGAAACCGCGCTCGGCGCCTATCGCAGCGCCGTGCAAAGTTACAAGGCGGCCAACGCCAACATCGTCAGTGCCCGTGCGGAAATGACCACCCAAGGCGCCGATATCGTCACCATCAGCGACAAGCTGTACGACATTCAACTGAATCGCCGTGACGCCGAAAGTACCCAGGCCCGCAGCCTGCAACTGATCAGCACCTTGCTTGCCCTACTGGTCGGCATCATTGCTGCACTGGTGATTACCCGTCAGATCACTCGCCCGATCCAGGACACCCTGGCCGTGGTGGAGCGCATCGCTTCCGGCGACCTGAGCCACAACATCCAGGTGACCCGTCGTGACGAGTTGGGCGTATTGCAACAAGGCATCCAGCGCATGGGCACCACCCTGCGTGAGTTGATCAGCGGTATTCGCGATGGCGTGACCCAGATCGCCAGCGCCGCCGAAGAACTGTCGGCCGTAACCGAGCAGACCAGTGCTGGCGTCAACAGCCAGAAGATCGAGACCGATCAAGTCGCCACGGCGATGCACGAAATGACGGCTACCGTGCAGGAAGTCGCACGCAACGCCGAGCAAGCCTCGCTGGCCGCTGCCGACGCCGACGGCCAAGCCCGCGCGGGCGACAAAGTGGTGGCCGAGGCCATCGCCCAGATCGAACGCCTCGCTGCTGAAGTGGCGCGCTCTACCGACGCCATGACGCACCTGCAGCAAGAGAGCAACAAGATCGGCAGCGTAATGGACGTGATCAAGGCCGTGGCCGAGCAAACCAACCTGCTGGCACTCAACGCCGCGATTGAAGCAGCGCGTGCCGGTGAAGCCGGTCGCGGCTTTGCCGTGGTCGCCGACGAAGTGCGTGGCCTGGCCCAGCGCACACAAAAATCCACCGAAGAAATCGAAGGCCTGGTCGCCGGCCTGCAGAACGGCACTCAGCAAGTGGCCACCGTGATGAACAACAGCCGCAGCCTCACCGACAGCAGCGTTGAGCTGACGCGCAAAGCGGGTGTGTCGCTGGAAAATATCACCCGTACGGTGTCGAACATCCAGTCGATGAACCAGCAGATTGCAGCCGCGGCCGAGCAGCAAAGTGCCGTGGCCGAAGAGATCAGCCGCAGCATTGTGAACGTGCGTGATGTGTCCGAGCAGACCGCAACGGCGAGCGACGAGACGGCCAAGTCGAGCGTAGAACTGGCGCGTCTGGGCAGCCAATTGCAGCAGATGGTCAGCCACTTCCGGGTTTAAAAAACCAAAAAACCGCCTCGGCCGAAACCGAGGCGGCTCCACTTCTCAGACCTTACAGGTCATCGAAGCTGTCCCGCAGGAATGTCCACACGTGATAAACACGCAGGGCACTCACTACGAGGTTCCACGTACGTCGTGCAAACTTAGACATACTCGGCCCTCCAAGCGTTGGGCCTTACCTCCAGCGCACTTACCGGAACACGTGAGCCTTGGGATGCACATCACTGCTTCCTTTGAGGCGGCCGGGCTTTGGTTCCTCCCGCATCAATCCGGCACGGATTACTAGCCCGTGGCGTTCGGTCCATTATTCCGCGCGCATACCCAACCACCTACAAAACGACGTACTTGGAACGGCGCTGATACTAACCAACCTCCCGGTAAAAGGTGTGACGGGCATCGATAAAATCTATAGAAAGGTCCGCGAATTCATTGCCAAACTTTACCGCGCATTTTGGGTGAAAAATGAAAAGTCCCGATCGTCGCCAAGTCTTGCCTGGCGTAATAACCAGCAGTAGTATCCGCGTTGCACATCACTGCTTCCAATGAGACAGCAACCCCAGCCACTCACTGGGTTTGCAATAAAAAACCGCCCTACTAAGGCGGTTTTTTATTGCCTGCAATTGCCCTGTCAGCCCTCGCCTTCCTCGACAAACACCAGCCGATTACCAAACGGATCGCCGATGCTCATCTCCCGCGAGCCCCACGGCGTTTTTTCAACGACAGGCTTGGCATACCGATAATCCTTGGCCAGCAATTGCTGCTGATACGCGTCCACGCCTTGCGCCTGAATCCGCACCGCTGACCCCGGCGACGCATCGCCATGATGCTCGGACAAATGCAGCACGCACTCACCCAACGACACCTGCAGATACAACGGGAAATTCGCTTCGAAGCGATGCTGCCAGTCGACCTTGAACCCGAGGAAGTCGACGTAGAATTCCAACGCTTTGGCTTCGTCGAATATCCGCAGAATGGGGGTGACTTTTCCTAAGTGCATGACGACAGCTCCGTGTATGAAAGCGCCCACTATAGAGTCGAAAACCCACCACGCAAATCCCCATTGCGCGCC
The DNA here is from genome assembly GCF_044875395.1 of Pseudomonas sp. HT11. NCBI lineage: Bacteria > Pseudomonadati > Pseudomonadota > Gammaproteobacteria > Pseudomonadales > Pseudomonadaceae > Pseudomonas > Pseudomonas sp. HT11. Next base: position 5,285,398 of record NZ_CP173217.1, read on the forward strand.
AAAAACCGCCCTGGCCGCTGACCATTGGCCTGCCCCTCGCTGTAGCTCAACACACCATTGATCCACACGCCATCAATGCCTTCAGCCGCGCGTTGTGGCGCCTTGAAGTCCGCCACGTCGCGCACCCGCAATGGGTCGAACAACACCAGGTCAGCCCAATACCCTTGACGAATTTCCCCACGCTCGGCCAAGCCAAAGCGCGCCGCCGACAGCCCGGTCATCTTGTGCACCGCCGTGTGCAGCGGGAACAACCCCACGTCCCGGCTGAAATGCCCCAACACCCGTGGAAACGCGCCCCATAAGCGTGGATGCGGGAACGGGTCTTCCGGCAAGCCATCAGAGCCCACCATCGACAGCGGATGCGCAAGGATGCGTCGTACATCCTCCTCATCCATCCCGTAGTACACCGCCCCCGCCGGTTGCAGGCGACGTGCTGCGTCCAGCAGCGAAACGTCCCACTCGGCGGCAATATCCTGCAAGTCGCGCCCGCCGACCTCCGGGTGCGGCGTCGACCAGGTGATGGTGATGCGAAACGCATCGGTGACCTGCTTGAGGTCCAGGGTCGAAGAGCTGGCCGCATAGGGATAACAATCACAGCCCACCGGATGGGTTTTTGCAGCCAGTTCCAGCGACGCCAACAGCTGCGGACTGCGCCCCCAGTTGCCCGCACCGGCGCACTTGAGGTGGGAAATAATCACTGGTGCCTTGGCGTGTCGGCCGATCAAAAACGCTTCGTCCATCGCTTCCAGCACGGGCTCGAATTCGCTGCGCAAATGCGTGGTGTACACCGCGCCAAACGCCGTCAGTTCTTCACTGAGTTGCAGCACTTCATCGGTCTGGGCATTAAACGCGCTGGCGTAGGCCAGGCCTGTGGATAAACCCAGCGCGCCAGCCTCAAGACTTGCTCGCAACTGCACACGCATGGCACCGATTTCATCCGGCGTGGCGGTGCGGTGCAGGTCGTCCATATGGTTGCTGCGCAGCGCCGTATGGCCGATCAACGCCGCGACGTTGACCGCCGGATGAGCGCTTTCTACAGCAGCGCGGTAATCGGCAAACCGCGGGTAAGCGAACGCCTCACGCGTGCCCAGCAGGTTCATCGGGTCCGGCGGATCGCTGCGCAACGTCACCGGCGAGGCGCTGATGCCGCAGTTGCCGACAATCACCGTGGTCACGCCCTGGCTGAGTTTGGGCAGCATCTGCGGATGGCGGATCACCACCGTGTCGTCGTGGGTGTGCACGTCAATAAACCCCGGCGCCAGGACACGACCCTGCGCCTCGATCTCATGCTCGGCCTGCGCAGTCGCCAGGTCGCCGATTGTCTCGATACGCCCGTCACGCAGCCCTACATCGGCGACATAGCCTGGTGTGTTGCTGCCATCAATGATCAGCGCCTGGCGAATCAGCGTGTCGTATTTCATATCAATCTCCAAGCGGCAGGCTATCGGGGCCGCCGCGATAATCGTCCAGGGCCAGCTTGATCCGGCGCAGGCGTTCCTGGTTCTCGTCCGGCATGACCAGCGCCAGCTCGGTGGCGAGCAGGTCGATGGCCAACAGCATTCCGTAGCGCGCCGCGGTGGGCTTGTAGATAAAACTGGTTTCGGCCGGCTGCAGCGGCAACAACACGTCCGCCAGCTGCGCCAGCGGTGAATCGGCCAAGGTGATGGCGACGATGGGCGCATCGTAATTGCGCGCCAGCCTCACCACGTCCAACAACTCGGGCGTGAGGCCAGAGAGCGAACACACGATCAGCGCCTGCTCAGGGCCCAAGGTCGCGGCGGTGACGCGCATCATCACCGGGTCGCGGCAAGCGGCAATCGGGTAACCCAGGCGCACCAGTCGCACTTGCAACTCTTCACTGCACAGGCTCGACGGGCCGCCCATGCCGAATGCGTGAATCATCCGCGCCTTGCCCAACAGGCTGACGGCATCGACAAAACTCGCCTGGTTGAACCCCGACAGATGCTGACGCAAGGTCAATTCGATATCGCCGAGAATCTGCCGATGAAACGCCGACTGCTCCGGCAACCCCGCCGGGTCCAGGAAGCGGCTGCCCACCCCGCTGGCCTGGGCCAGTTGCAAGCGTAAATCGCGCAAGTCGCGGCAGCCGACGCTGCGGGCAAACCGCGACAAGGTCGCTGTGCTGACTTCGGCGCGTTGGGACAACTCCTCCAGGCTGGCCGACGCGGCAAAGCCCACGTCATCGAGCATCAGCTTGGCGATACGCCCTTCGCCAGCGCTGAAGGAGCCCTGGCGGGCGCGGATCTGGTAGAGGATGTCCATCGGGGCTCCGGATTACAAATGAGGCTCATAAAACAAGCGACAGGCCGTAAGTCAGACCGAACGCGACCACCGAGATCAACGTCTCCAGCACGGTCCAGGTCTTGAAGGTCTGGATCACCGTCATATTGAAGTATTCCTTGATCAGCCAGAAGCCGCCGTCGTTGACGTGGGAAAAGATCACCGAACCCGCGCCAGTCGCCAGCACCAGCAACTCAGGGTGTGGATAACCCAGGCCCATGGCGACGGGCGCGACCACACCGGAGGCCGTGGTCATGGCCACGGTGGCCGAGCCGGTGGCGATGCGCATCAACGCAGCAAACAACCAGCCCATCACCAGCGGCGACAGATGGAAGGCGTGGGCCAGGCCGAGAATTTCATTGGTGACGCCCGCGTCCACCAAAATGCGATTCAAGCCACCACCGGCGCCCACCAGCAAGGTAATGCTGGCGGTCGGAGCAAGGCATTCGTTGGTGAACTTGAGGATCGCCTCGCGGTTGAAGCCCTGGGCCAGGCCCAAGGTCCAGAAGCTCACCAACGTGGCCACCAACAGCGCGATCACCGAGTTGCCGATAAACAGCAGGAACTGGTTAAAGCCAGTGCCGGGTGTGGAAATCACATTGGCCCAGCCGCCGATCATCATCAGCACCACCGGCAACAGGATGGTGCCCATGGTCAGGGTAAAGCTCGGCAAACGGGTGCGCGGCTCGCGCTCGATAAACTGGCGTTCCAGCGGGTTCTGCGCCGGCAAGTGAATGCGCGGCACGATGAACTTGGCGTACAACGGGCCGGCGATGATGGCCGTGGGGATACCGATCAAAATCGCATACAGCACGGTCTGCCCAACCGAGGCGTTATACGCCAGCACCGCCATCATCGCCGCCGGGTGCGGCGGCACCAGCGCATGCACCACCGACAAACCGGCGACCATCGGCAAGCCGACCATCAGAATCGACACGCCAACTCGCCGCGCCACGGTAAAGGCAATCGGCACCAGCAACACAAAACCGACCTCGAAAAACAGCGGCAGCCCCACCAGGAAGGCAATACACACCATCGCCCAGTGCGCATTGCGCTCGCCGAAGCGGTTGATCAGCGTACGCGCCACCTGCTCGGCGCCGCCGGACTCGGCCATCATCTTGCCGAGCATGGTGCCCAGCGCCACCACCAGGGCAATGTGCCCCAGGGTTTTACCCACGCCCGCCTCGTACGAGCCCATGATGGTGTCCGCCGGCATGCCGGCCATCAGCGCCAGGCCAATGGACACCAAGGTGATGACGATAAACGGGTTGAGTCGGTAACGTGCGATCAGCACGATCAATGCAATGATGGCGATGGCAGCGTATGCCAACAGCCCCAAGCCCAGTGGTGCGGCCATGCGGTACTCCTTGGAAAGGGTCACGTCGAATTGGTTGTGAAACTCATAAATCATTCCTCGATTAAATTTTCAATTTCTATGAAAGTAATTTTCGCCCACGGATAAGTGCTGTCGCTTGGGGACATGCCCGGCGCCAGCCAATGAAAATCCGAGGGGTGTTCTTACATGAAGTTTTGCCGTGCCGAAACTCAACCGTAAGGGCCGAGTCTGAGAGGGCAGCCCTACCATCGTTCAGGAATCCCGACAATGAATCGCAAGACTCTGCTTGTTCCTTTCGCCGCCAGCGCGCTGTTGCTGGCGTTCTGCAGCAGCGCCTCGGCCGCCGAGAATGCGGCGCTGAAAAAATGCATGGACAGCGCCAACACCACCGTCGACATGGTCAATTGCAACGTCAAGGAAACCAAGGTCCAGGACGATCGCCTGAACAAAGCCTATAAAACCGCCCTGGCCGCCCAGGAAGGCGACCGCCAGCAGAAGCTGCAGGACGTGCAGCGCCTGTGGCTCAAATACCGTGACGCCAATTGCGCCTTCGCAGGCAGTGCCACGGGCGGCACCATCGACCAGGTCAACGGCTCCGGCTGCGTGCTGGACATGACCCAGACCCGCGCCCAGGAACTCGAAGACCTGGTCGGGCCGTGATCAGTTACTCATGATGAACGCGCGCACGCTTTAACAGCTTCTTGCAGCGCTCGGACAAATGCAGCACCCGCAGATGTTTGCCGGCCTTGCTGTAGCGCTCTCGCAAGGTCATCAGCGCGGCAATCGCCGAGTAGTCAACAAAGCTCAGGTGACGGCAATCCAGCGTTACCTGAGCCGGGTCGTTGGCCGGGTCGAACTGGTTTAGAAACGGCGTGGTCGAGGCAAAGAACAACGTGCCATGCAGGCGGTACAGCTTGCTGCCGTCGGCCTCCAGGTGTTCATCGGCATACAGCTCGCGCGCCTGTTGCCAGGCGAAGTTCAGCGCCGCAATCACAATGCCGCACAGCACGGCCGTGGCCAGGTCGGTAAACACGGTAATCACCGTCACCGCCAGAATCACCAGCACATCATTGACCGGCACTTTGTTGATCACCCGCAACGACGCCCAGGCGAAGGTCTGCTGCGACACCACAAACATCACGCCCACCAGCGCCGCCAGCGGAATCCGCTCGATCAGCGGCGACAGAAACAAAATGAACAACAGGATCATCACCCCGGCAAACACCCCGGAGAAGCGCCCGCGCCCGCCGGAACTCAAGTTGATCACGGTTTGCCCGATCATCGCGCAACCGCCCATGCCGCCGAACAGGCCCGAGACCATATTCGCCGCGCCCAGGGCCACGCTTTCGCGGTCTGGGTAGCCCCGGGTTTCGGTGATTTCGTCGGTGAGGTTCAAGGTCAGCAGGGTTTCCAGCAAGCCGACCATCGCCATCAGGAACGCATAGGGCGCGATGATGCCGAGGGTTTCCAGGGTCCAGGGAATTGGCGGCAGCGCAAAGGTCGGCAGGCCACCGGCGATGTGCGCCATGTCGCCCAGTGTGCGGGTTGGCAGGCCGAGCAGGTACACCGCCAACCCGACGCCGAGGATTGCCACCAGCGCGGGCGGCACGGCGCGCGTCAGGCGCGGCAGCAAATAGACAATCGCCATGGTCACCGCCACCAGGCCGATCATTACGTATAACGGCGTGCCGCTGAGCCAGCTTTCGCCGCTTTTGAAATGTTCCAGTTGCGCCAAGGCGATGATGATCGCCAGGCCGTTGACGAAACCGAGCATCACCGGGTGCGGCACCATGCGCACCAGCTTGCCCAGACGCAACACGCCGAACGCGACCATGATCAGCCCGCCCAGCAACACCGTGGCCAACAAGTACTCCACGCCGTGTTGCACCACCAGCGCGACGATCACCACCGCCATCGAACCGGCGGCCCCCGAGACCATGCCGGGCCGGCCACCGAATAACGCGGTAAGGGTGCAAATGATGAAGGCGCCGTAGAGCCCCATCAGCGGGTTGAGGTGGGCGACCAAGGCAAAGGCGATGCATTCGGGCAGCAGCGCAAAGGACGTGGTGAGGCCGGCCAGGGCATCGGCGCGCAGACGGGTGAGGTTCATGAGGTACCAGGGCGTTGCGGGGAATAAGGCGGGGAATGGTACGGAATTGCAGGGAGTGGGGCCAGTAAAGCGTAACAACAAATGACCGAGGCGCCTTCATCGCAGGCAAGCCAGCTCCCACATTGACCGAGTCATTCAAGCAACACTCGGTCAATGTGGGAGCCGGGCTTGCCCGCGAAGGCAGCACCGCGGTGCTAAGCGAACATCACACCATTTCGTTGCGAATCCACTCAACCACCGACGTACGCTTCGGCGCCCAGCCCAGCAGTTCACGGGCATGCTTGCCACGCACGCGGCTGTTGGAGCCCAGGCCATAGTTGGCCATTTCATAGCCCCACTCGGCTTCAGCCTCCGCCAACGGCCAATCCTGCGGCTTGCCCAGCTTCAACGCTTCGGCAATAGCAGTGGTCATGTCGACAAACGCCGCTTCACCGCTTTCCACAAAGTAGAAGGTGCCCGGCACATTCTTCTCAAGCGCCAGCAGGTACAGCGCTACCACGTCTTCGATGTGCACGTTGGACCAGATGTTCTGCCCAGTGCCCACATGGCGCACCACGCCACTTTTGCGCGCCTGCTTGAGCAGCCGCGGCAATTGCACGCTGTCACGCTTCACGCCCAGGCTGTGGCCATAAATCAGGGTGTTGCAAATCACCGCCGAATTCACGCCGTCTTTGGCCGCCGCCAGAATCAGGTTATCGATGGCCACGCGCGCAGCCTTGTCGACGGTCGGCTCCGGCAGGTTGTCTTCAAAGTAGATGACATCGCTGGCCTTACCGCCCGACGCATCGCCAACGATGCTCGAACCGCTGGTGTGCAGGAAGGGCTTGTTCGAACCCTTCAAGGCGGCCAGCAAGGTTTCCACGCCAGCGCGATGGTCGCTGCTGGCGGCGTTGATAACTGCATCGGCCTTCGAAGCCTGCTCGGTCAACACGGCCGAGTCATCCAGGGTGCCGATCACGGGCGTGATGCCCAGGGCGGTCATTTCAGCGGCTTGCTCGGCGCTGCGCACCAGGCCGGTAACGGTGTGGCCAGCCTTGACCAGGCCAGTGGCGATGGAGCCGCCGATAAAACCTGCTGCGCCGGTAACGAATACATTCATGGAGTGTGCTCCTGACGGGGTAAGTGATGGGTCCAGTATCGAGGACTCATCCCTGTCGAATAAGACCGTATTGCCCAATTCAATCTTGCGTACAGGTCACGAATCAGCAGGCATACCGCGCCAGCTTGGTCTGAATGAAGTCCAGGAAGCACTGGATGCGCAACGCCAATTGCGAGTTGCGATAGAACACTGCGTGGATCGGCTGGCGATAACCACTGTTAAACGCCTCCAGCACCGGCACCAGCCGCCCGGCATTGATGTCTTCGACCGTCATGAAGTTCGACAGGCAGCAAATGCCCTGCCCTTCCAGCGCCAACTGGCGCAGGGTTTCGCCACTGGAGGCAGCGATGCTCGGCTGGATCAGCCAACGGTCGCCTTCCACATGGCGCAACGGCCAATGGTTGAGGGTTTCGGTCTGGGTGAAGCCCAGCAACGTGTGGTCCGCCAACTCGGCCACCGTCGTGGGCGTGCCGTGTTGCTTGAGGTAGTCGGGGCTGGCGAGGATATGCAGCGGCGTGCAGCCAAGGGAACGGGCATGCAACGTGGAGTCGGCCAGGGCGCCGATACGGATGGCAATGTCGGTGCTCTGTTCCAGCAGGTCGATGATCAAGTCATCGCTGTTCAGCTCCAGTTGGATGTCCGGGTAGAGGCTGCGAAACTCGGCGATGTACGGCACGATCCCGTGCAGCATGAAAGGCACGGCGGCATTGATGCGCAGCCGCCCGGCCGGGTTTTTCTGGCGCGACGACAGGCGCTCTTCCAGATCATCCATCTGCGCCAGGATCACCTTGGCCTGCTCGAAGAAGTACTTGCCCTCTTCGGTCAGGTCCATGCGCCGCGTGGTGCGGTTGATCAGCGTGGTGTCGAGCTTGGCTTCCAGGCGCGACAAGGTGCGGCTGACCGCCGACGGCGTCTGCCCGACCTGCTCCGCCGCGGCGGAAATCGAACCGCACTCAATCACGCTGACGAAGATCTGTAACTCATCGGATCGGGCTTTCACAGGCTGTCCTTCTTGATCGGTGGGTAGCAGCTTACACCGACAGGTTAAACACCTGCGCCAGATGCTGCTCGTAGCGCGCCACGTCCGCCTCGATGGCCGGGCGTTTCATCACGTCCACGCACAGGAAGGTCGGCAGGCCGGTCATGCCGAGGAACTCGTTGGCCTTGTGGAACGGGAAGTACACCGCGTCCACGCCCTTGGCCTCGAAGAAGTCCGTCGGATCGTCGAAGGCTTGCTGCGGCGCGTTCCAGGTCAGCGACAACATGTACTGCTTGCCCTGGATCAGGCCGCCGCTGCCGTACTTTTGCGACGCGTCGGAACGGGTCCGACCATCGCTGGCATACAGGCTGCCGTGGCCTTCGGTAAAGACTTCGTCGATGTACTTCTTGACGATCCACGGCGCGCCCATCCACCAGCCGGGCATCTGGTAGATGATCACATCGGCCCAGAGAAATTTGGCGACCTCTTCGGCCACGTCGTAGCCTTCGTCGATGTGGGTGACTTTGACGTCGATACCGCCGCGGTCCAGCACCGCCACGGCGGCTTCATGCAGGGTGGCGTTATAGCGGCCGTCGGAATGGGCGAATTTCTTGCCGCCGTTGAGCAGGAGTACTTTTTTCATGGGAAGGAATCCAAAGGGCTAAAAATATCTGCCGGCAGGCTATCGACATTCAACCGTTGGAATAAGCAGCAGTGCGGCAAAATACATTTGACCCAAACGCACGAATAACGCCGCACTCTTGATTTAACCACTGATCAGCAAATGACCGCCCAACAGCGCCATGCCGATAAAAAATACCCGTTTGAACAGCACCGCACTGATGCGCTGACGCAGTGCCTGGCCCAGCCACATGCCCAACAGCGCAGGCACCAAGGCCAGTAACGAGGCATTCATTTCGCCGCCGCCGAGGGTGCCACGCCACGCCAGCCCCGCCGCCATCGCCAACGTGGAAACGGTGAACGACAGCCCCAGCGCCTGCACCAACTGATCACGGTTCAAGCCCAAGGCTTGCAGATACGGCACGGCGGGAATCACGAACACGCCGGTGGCCGAGGTGATGATGCCGGTGACCAGCCCGCACACCGGCCCCAGCCAGCGCTCGGTGTGAGGCTGCACCTTGAACGTGGGCAGAAACAACCCACTCAACGCATACACCAGCAGCGCGCCGCCCAACGCGCGAACGACCCAATGGCCGCCGTCCATGTCCAGCCATAGCGTGCCGAGCCCGGTGCCGAGGAAAATCAGCACCAGCATCGGCCACAGGCGTTTGAGCAACGCGCTCAAGTGGCCGCCGAATGCCAGTTGCCAGAGGTTGGTGACCGTTGAGGGAATGATCAGCAATGCCGCAGCCTGCGCCGGAAGCATAGCCAGGCCGAGCATGCCCATGGCCACGGTGGGCAGGCCCAGGCCAATCACGCCTTTGACGGTGCCGGCCAGCAGGAAGGTGCCGATAACCAATAGGGTCAGGGCCGCGCCGAGGTTTTGGTAGAACGCCAGGAAGGTAGTCATGAGGAGATTGTGCGACGTTAAGGCGGTTATGAAAATTCGCCATATACTGAGGCAGCCTCTTGTTTTGTGTGAGGCTAAGATCGCTATCGCAGGCAAGCCAGCTCCCACATTTGAGCTGTGTTCACAAATCTAAATGTGGGAGCTGGCTTGCCTGCGATGAGGCCCGTCCAGTCACCCGAGAACCCCGGCCATGCACTTTGACCTGATCGACCTGCGCCTCTACCTGCACATCCTCGACACCGGCAACATCACCGCCGGCGCGGCGCGCAGCCACTTATCCCTGGCCGCCGCCAGTGCGCGCATCCGTGCGATGGAAGCGTCATTGGGCATCGAATTTCTTGAGCGCGGCCGCCGGGGCGTCACACCCACACCAGCGGGCAAAGCCCTGGCCCGCCACGCGCGCTTACTGCTGCAACAAGCCGAACACCTGCAACAAGACCTCGCCGAATACGCCAACGGCGTCAAAGGCCAGGTGCGCCTGCTGTGCAACACCACCGCCCTGAGTGAATACCTGCCGGAATTGCTTGCCGATTTTCTGCGCGAACACCCCAACCTCGATATCGACCTGCAAGAGTTGCCGAGCCTGCGCATCACACAGGCCTTGCGTCAGGGCACCGCGGACCTGGGCATTATTTCCGACGCAGTGGACACCCACGGCTTGCAAACCCTGCCCTTTCGCGACGACCCGCTTGTACTGATCATGCCCCTCGACCATCCGCTGACGACCGCGAGTTTCATCGACAGCCTGCAATACGACTACGTCGGCCTGGCCGCCAACAGCGCATTGGCGGTGTATTTGGAGGAACAGGCGCTGCACGCGGGCTTTCGCCTGCAAACCCGCATCCGCGCCGATGGTTTTGATGGGTTGATTCGCATGGTCGCGGGCGGCGCCGGCCTGGGCATCGTGCCCCAAGCGGCACTGGAGCGCTGGCCGCCGCAGCACCGCTTCAAAGCCCAACCGCTGCAAGAAGAGTGGGCCCGCCGCACGCTGCTGTTGTGCGCGCGCTCCTTCGAACAATTGCCCGGTTACGCCAAGGCTTTGTTCGACGCCCTCGCCCTGCCCTTGCGGAAAAACCCGTAATACACCGCCGACAGAATCATCAGGAACGGCACGCCAAACACCAGCGTCATTTTGAACGCCTCGGTGAAGTACGTGGTGATCATCACCGCGCCCATCAACACCAGGCCCAGCAGCGTGCTGTAGGGGAACAGGCGCAGTTGGAACGACAACTTCGCCCCGCCATGGCGCTTGCGATAGCGGCGGAAAAACAGGTGCGTGAGGAAGATCATGAACCAGGTGAAGATCGCGCCGAACATTGAGATCGCCATCATCAGCGTAAACGAGCTTTCCGGGTACACCACGTTCAGCAAGGTCGCCAGGGCAATGCCCGAGCTGGACAACAGCAACGCATTCAGCGGAATCCCACTCTTGCTCAAGGCGCCCATCGACTTGGGCGCAAAGCCTGCGCGCGAGAGGCTGAACATCATGCGCGTGGTGATGTAGAGCTGGCTGTTCATCGCCGACAGCGCGGCGATCAGAATCACAAAATTCATCACCCCGGTGGCGCCGGGAATGCCGATGGTCTGCATCACCGTGACGAACGGGCTCTGGGTCTGACCGGCCTGGTTCCACGGCACGATGGCCAGCATCAGCGCCAGGGTCAGCAGGTAAAACACCACCAGCCGCACGATGGTCGCGCGAAAGGCTTTCTTCACTGCCTGTTCCGGGTCGGCGGCTTCACCGGCGGCCACCGCGATCATCTCCACGCTCAAGTAACTGAAGATCGACACGATCACCGCGATCCACATGCCGCTCAAGCCATGCGGGAAAAAGCCGTCGTGGGCGGTGTAGTTCTGCACGCCGTACGCCGGGTTGCCGGAGCCGAACACCACGTACACCGCAAGGATGATGAAGCCGACGATGGCGCTGATCTTGATCGTCGAAAACCAGTATTCGAAATTGCCGAAGGTCTTCACGCTGATCGCATTGAGCAGGATCAGCACGCTGGAAAACGACACGATCCACACCCATTCCGGCACGTTGGCAAACCAGTACTTCATGTACATCGCCACCGCCGTGACCTCGGCGCCCACCGCCAGCACAATCGCGGCCCAGTAGGCGTAACGCACCAGAAACCCGGCCAGCGGGCTGATGTAGAACTCGGCGTACGCGCCGAATGAGCCCGAGGTGGAATGCGCCACCGTCATCTCCGCCAGGCAGCCCATCAACAGCAAGGTGATCAGCGCGCCGATGGCGTAGCTCACCAGCACGCTGGGCCCGGCATAGCCGATGGCATAGGCGCTGCCCATGAACAGCCCGGTGCCGATGGCGCCACCGATGGCGATCATACTCATCTGGCCGGAAGTGAGCTGGCGCCGCAGGCCCAGTTCGCGGTGGGTGATCTCTGCAAAACCGTTGTCGGGTGTGGTCACGTGGTGTGCCCCTTTATTATTGTGATTTGTTACTGCCGGTGCCGAACCCTGTGGGAGCTGGCTTGCCTGCGATAGCGGTGGTGAATTCACTGACGCTATCGCAGGCAAGCCAGCTCCCACATTAGTGTTGTGGTGCTCTTATGTGACGCTGTTGCGCACTTTGAATTGCGCCTGGTCCCAAGTGGCGTTATCGAGAATTTCGCCAAGGATCTCTACCGCGTCAAACACCTCGGTAAAGCTCGTGTACAACGGCGTAAAACCAAACCGCATGATGCGCGGCTCGCGGTAATCACCAATCACGCCCCGAGCGATCAGCGCCTGGATCACCGCGTAACCTTCGGGGTGCTCGAAGCTCACATGGCTGCCGCGCCTGGCGTGCTCGCGCGGGGTAATCAGCACCAGGCCATGGGCGGCGCAGCGGGCTTCGACCAGCGCGATAAACAGGTCAGTCAACGCCAGGGATTTAGTCCGCAGGCTGGCCATGTCGGTCTGGGCAAAAATCTCCAGGCCGCATTCGACCATGGCCAGCGAAGTGATCGGCTGCGTGCCGCACAGGTAGCGCGCAATGCCCGCGCTCGGCGCGTATTGAGCTTCCATCGCAAACTGCCGGGTATGCCCGAACCAACCCGACAAGGGCTGGCGCACCACGTCCACCAGCAGCGGATTGACCCACACAAACGCCTGGGAACCCGGCCCGCCGTTGAGGTATTTGTAAGTACAGCCAATCGCGTAATCGGCCCGCGCCGTGTGCAAGTCGATGGGCACCGCGCCCGCCGAATGCGCCAGGTCCCAGAGGCTCAGCGCGCCACATTCGTGGCTCAAGGCGGTGAGCGCCTGCATGTCGTACATGTAGCCGGTTTTGTAGTTGACGTGGGTGAGCATCACCACCGCCACGTCCTGGTCGATAGCCTGCGGCAGTTCATCGGGGCTGTTCACCAGTCGCAATGAATAACCCTGCTGCAGCAACTCGGCCAGGCCTTCGGCGATGTACAGGTCGGTGGGAAAGTTGCTCGCCTCGCTGACGATCACCTTACGGCCCGGCTGGCGTTGGCGCTGCACGCTCAACGCGGCGCTGAGTACCTTGAACAGGTTGATGGAGGTGGTATCGGTGATAACCACTTCGCCGTCGCGCGCGCCGATCAAGGGCGCCAGGCGGTTGCCCAGGCGCTGGGACAGATCCGCCCAGCCAGCGCTGTTCCAGCTGCGAATCAAGCCATTGCCCCACTCTTGGGCGATCACCTGCTGCGCCCGCGCCAACGCCGCCACCGGGCGGGCGCCGAGGGAGTTGCCGTCGAGGTAGATCACGCCCTCAGGCAAGGCGAACTGACGACGCAGTGGCGCCAACGGGTCCTGAGCGTCGAGGGCTTGGCAGTGGCTTCGGGTGGTCATGGGCTGTCCTGATTTTTATAAGTGAAGATGGAGCAAATAATGAACGAAGCTTTAGAGAATTTTCGTGCAAAGTGGTGGGTAACAGGCTAATTAAGCTGTAGGAAATTCGAATTTAACCCCAAAACACGCGGATTTATTCTAAGCATGATTCTCGACGCCACCGACCTGCGCCTCCTGCATTTTCTGCAACAGGATGGCCGCATCAGCAACCAGGAACTGGCCGAAAAAGTCGCCCTGTCGCCCTCCGCCTGCCTGCGCCGTTTGCGCTTGCTCGAGAGCGAGGGAATCATCAGCGGCTACCGCGCGGTATTGAATGCCGAGCAGTTGGGAATCGAGCTGGAAGCCATCGTGCACCTGTCCTTGCGCCAGGACGTGGAGGATTGGCACGAGACGTTTATCAAAAAGGTGCAAGGCTGGCCGGAGGTGGCCAGCGCGTACGTGATTACCGGCGCGAGCAACTATGTGTTGCGGGTGCAGGCGCGGAATTTGAAGCACTTTTCGGACTTTATCGTGAACCACCTGAACCGCACGGCGGGGGTGATGGATATTCGCTCGGAGATTGTGTTGCAGAAGATCAAGGATCGGGATGAGGTGTTGGACTTAGTCCTGCGCAAATAGCAGCAACACCTCAATTCAAATGTGGGAGCTGGCTTGCCTGCGATGCAGACACCTCGGTGCATCAGATACACCGAGTTGATGCCATCGCAGGCAAGCCAGCTCCCACATTTTTGTCCGTGTTCAGTCTTCCAAGGCACGCACGCGTTGCATGCGTTTCTGCTCTACCGGCGCATCGGCCCGTTGCAGCTCAAAGTCAAAATCAATCTGCGCAAAGCGCCCTTCCACGCCAAACTCCCGCGCGAGTTGCTGATCGTCACTGAAGCGAATCTCCGCAATCAACTCATCCCGTGTCGCATAGGCAAAGTCATCGTGCAGGTACGGGTCGTCCGACAGGTTGATCTGGGTGGTCAAATGCCGATGCCCCGGCGCCGAGATAAAGAAGTGAATATGCGCCGGCCGCTGCCCATGGCGGCCCAGTTGGTCGAGCAGCTGTTGAGTCGGCCCGGTCGGCGGGCAGCCGTAGCCGGACGGCACGATGCTGCGAAAGCGGTAGTTGCCCTGGGCATCGGTCTCGATGCGCCGGCGCAGGTTGAACTCCGACTGCGTCGGGTCAAACCATGAATAGGTGCCACCGGTATTGGCCTGCCACACATCCACAATTGCACCCGCCAATGGCTTGCCATCGGTGTCGCGCACTTGCCCGCGCATAAACAGCGGCACCGCGTCGTCCTTGCCATCGTCCAGCCGCGCTTCGTATTGGCTCAGCGGCGCCCCGGCCACATACAGCGGGCCTTCGATGGTGCGCGGCGTGCCGCCGGATTTGCCGGCTTCTTCGTCGGCGGCGTCCATCAGCAGATCCAGGTAATGCTCCAGGCCCAAGCCGGCAGCGAGTAAGCCGGCCTCCTGATGTTTGCCCAGCTCATTGAGGTAATTGACCGCCTTCCAGAATTCTTGCGGGGTCACTTCCAGGTCTTCGATGATGTTCACCGTGTCGCGCAGGATCCGGTAGATCAGCGCTTTGGCGCGCGGGTTGCCAGCGTCATTGTGATTGCCGCTGGCTTCTTCGAGAAACGCTTGGGCGCGGGCAGTCTGGGAAAGTCGGATGGACATGGTGCAATCCTCATCTTGTCATTATTGGGTGCAAAACAGGCTCAGCGGTCGTCCTCATGGATCGACGAAGGGTGGCGGCACAAGGCATTCACTTCGATGGCCATGTAAGGGAAAAGCGGCAGCTGCATCAGCAGGTCGTGCAGGTCTTGCACGCTGTCGACGTCGAACACGCTGTAGTTGGCGTAATGCCCGGCGATGCGCCACAGATGGCGCCATTTGCCCTCCTGCTGCAGGCGCTGCGCCAGGGCTTTTTCTTCGGCTTTCAGGCCAGCCGCGCGCTCAGGGTTCATGTCCAGCGGCAGGTTCACGGTCATTTTTACGTGGAACAACATGGCGGGCGCCTCTTAGTGGTTGTCACGGCGGAAGAACGCCAGACGCTCTTCATCGATAGCCAGGCCAAGGCCCGGCGCGGTGGAGACATGCAGCGCAAAATCGCGGTACACCGGCGGCTCGGTGAGAATGTCTTCGGTGAGCAGCAAGGGGCCGAACAGCTCGGTGTCCCACGCCAGCTTGTTCAAGGTCAGGAAGGCATGCGCCGAGGCCAGGGTACCGATGCCGCCTTCGAGCATGGTGCCGCCGTACAGACCGATACCGGCGGCTTCGGCGATGGCGGCGGTGCGCAACACGGCGCGCGGGCCGCCGTTCTTGGAGATCTTCAGCGCGAACACCGAGGCTGCGCCTTCGCGGGCCAGGTTGAAGGCATCCTCCACGCACTCGATGGACTCGTCGGCCATAATCGGCGCCGGGCTCGATAGATTCAGCCGAGCCATGCCGCTGCGGTTGTTGCGCGAAATCGGTTGTTCGATCAGGTCGATGCCGTTGTCGCCGAGCACCTTGCACGCACGCAGGGCCACGGCTTCGTCCCACGCCTGGTTAACGTCAACGCGCACACTGGCGCGCTCGCCCAGGGCTTTTTTGATCGCGATCACGTGGGCCAGGTCGCGGCCAACCTCACCGGCGCCGATCTTCAATTTGAAGATGCGGTGACGGCGCAGGTCGAGCATCTTTTCCGCTTCGGCAATGTCCTGCGCAGTGTTGCCGCTGGCCAGGGTCCAGGCCACCGGCAAGGCATCCCGCACCCGCCCACCGAGCAGCTCGCTGACGGGCAAGTCAAGCCGTTTGCCCAGCGCATCGAGCAACGCGCTTTCGATGCCGGACTTGGCAAAGGTGTTGCCACGAATGCTGCGCTCCAGGCGCAACATGGCCGCGTTGATGTTGCTCGCGTCCTGGCCAATCAACAGCGGCGCGAAGTGGCGGTCGATGTTGACCTTGATGCTGTCAGGGCTTTCGTTGCCGTAGCTCAGACCGCCGATGGTGGTGGCCTCACCGATGCCCTCGATGCCGTCGGCGCAGCGCAGGCGGATGATCACCAACGTCTGGTTTTGCATCGTGTGCATTGCCAGCTTGTGCGGGCGGATGGTGGGGAGGTCGACGATGACCGTTTCAATCGACTCGATGGCGCAAATCGGCATGGCTATACCCGTGGGGTTCTTTATAGGTTTGAGCCGATTCTGTGCCGTATTTTTTGTGGCTTCCAATATAGAATGGGTCTCGCACAATACCCTCAAGGTATGAAAGGAGCCGCCATGGAACTGCGTCATCTGCGCTATTTCCAGGTGCTGGGTGAAACGCTGAACTTCACCCGCGCCGCCGAACGCCTGCACATCGCCCAGCCGCCGTTGAGTCGGCAGATCCAGCAATTGGAAGACGAACTGGGGGTGATTCTGCTTGAACGTGGCCGACCGCTGCGGCTGACCGCAGCCGGGCGGTTTTTCTATGAACACGCCAATGTGCTGCTCGAGCAACTGGGCAAGGTTTGCGACACCACGCGCCGCATTGGCCAGGGCGAAAAGACCTGGCTGGGCATCGGCTTTGCGCCGTCGACCTTGTACGGCGTGCTGCCGGAGTTGATTCGGCGGCTACGCAACGATGCGGTGCTGGAGCTGGAATTGGGCTTGTCGGAGATGACCACTTTGCAGCAGGTCGAAGCGCTGAAAGCCGGCCGCATTGACGTGGGCTTCGGGCGCATTCGCATCGACGACCCGGCGATCGTCCAGCGTGTGCTGGTGGAGGATCGACTGGTCGCCGTACTGCCCGCCGGCCACCCGCTGCTGGGTGCGCCCGCGAACCTCGCCCAATTGGCCGCCGAGCCGTTTGTGCTCTACCCCGGCAACCCGCGCCCCAGCTATGCCGACCATGTGATTGCGCTGTTCGATGCCCACGGCCTGAGCCTCAAGGTGGCGCAGTGGACCAACGAGTTGCAAACCGCCATCGGCCTGGTCGGCGCCGGCATGGGCGTGACGCTGGTGCCGGCGTCGGTGCAAGTGCTGCACCGCGCGGATATCGGCTACACGCCGATTGTCGAAAGCACCGCGACCTCGCCGATCATTCTCAGCCAACGGGTGAATGATCAGTCGCCGGGGCTCAGTCATTGTTTGCAGTTGGTGGAAGAGTTGATCTGAGATCTCCCGCTCCCACAGTTTGATCTTCATCAGGTTTAGAGACTGCGCAGGCGCTTGCGCTGCAAGGTCTGGCTGGGCGATTCATCAAACAGCTTGCGGTACTCCGCCGAAAACCGCCCCAAGTGAGTAAAGCCCCAACCCAGGGCCATTTCGGAAATGGTCCGAGTAGACCCCTGCTCAAGGATTTCCTGACGCACCGCGCCCAACCGGTACTTCTTCAGGTACGCCATGGGCGACAGCGCAAAGTACTTGCGAAACGCATCGAACAGCTTGAACCGCGACACGCCCGCAGCCGCTTCCAGGTCTTCCAGATGCACCGCCTCGCGGGCGTTGTCGTGGATGTACTGCCGCGCACGAATCAGGTAGTGCGGCAGCTTCACGCCCAGCACGTCGCGCAGCTCTTCTGAATAGTTATTCGGCTGGGCGAGGATCAAGCCTTTGATCAACGAGCTTTCCAGGTCACGCGTAAAGGCCGCCTGCTCATACAACTCGCTGCTGCGCTCCAGCTCGGCAATGAAATACCGCGCCATGCGCCACCACGACGCTGAAGCCCCCTCCACCGCGTCCATCACCGACTCAAAGCGCAGCGGTGCCTCAATCGGCCGTTGCAGCAAGCCTTCCAGGGATTCACTCATCGCCGCGCGGGTGATCACCACCTGCAACTTGCGGCAATCACCGGAGATCGCCAGCACCTGATGCTCGTTGGGCGACAGGATCACGCCCTGGTCGCGATTGGAACTCAGCCGCTCGCCGTTCTTGCTCAATTCCTGCTCGCCCACCAACGGCAGGCTCAGGCTATAGCTGCTGAAGTGCTCGGCGTCTTCGATGCCGATGGTCACGTCCGTGCCGTACTCGATCACGCCCAAGGTGGTAGCGCGGGACTTGAACACATTGGCGCTGTGGTGAAAGCGCAGGCGCTCCGGCGTCGACGTCGCCAGGCGGTGTGGCCCACAAATGCCGGACATCCAGCTGCGGGCGCCTTCCAGGTCGAAGCGTTGAATATGGATTTCGCGTGTATGGCTACTCATCAGGGTGCACCCACGGCGGTTAGGCGGTTGCGCGCTCTGGCGGCGCGTCGTTGACAATCGACAGCAAGTTCTACGCCACGCGCGCCGTAATGCAACGGGGTGGATAGCAACGGTCGACTATGTGGATAAGCCGCAGGTTTTTGCGACGTTCCCTTGGTATGACAGTAGCGCATCGCGTCACCTCGCTGCACCGAACTGGGTATTTGCTGCCCAACGACGCCCCAACTATATGGCTCAACTATGCGGCCCATCTCTGCCCATTAAGCGGATAGCCCGCACCCTGCCGCGCTGCCTCTAATGAACCACCGATTAGCCCCTATCAAAAAAGGTGCCTCCCATGAGTGGTGCAAAAAGCGTCGAGCAGTGGAAAACGTTTATCGAAAGCTGCCTGGATTTTCGCCCGGCGGACGCCGTGTTCCGCATCGCCCGGGACATGTTCACCGAGCCGCAACTGTTCGACCTGGAGATGGAACTGATCTTCGAAAAGAACTGGATCTACGCCTGCCACGAAAGCGAACTGGCCAATAACCACGACTTCGTGACGATGCGCGCCGGGCGCCAGCCGATGATCATCACCCGCGATGGCGAAGGCCAACTGAATGCGCTGATCAACGCCTGCCAGCACCGCGGCACCACGCTGACGCGCGTCGGCAAAGGCAACCAATCCACCTTTACTTGCCCGTTCCATGCATGGTGCTACAAGAGCGATGGCCGGCTGGTGAAGGTCAAGGCGCCGGGCGAGTACCCGGAAGGCTTCGACAAGGCCACGCGTGGCCTGAAGAAAGCCCGCATCGAAAGCTACAAGGGCTTTGTGTTTATCAGCCTGGACGTGAATGGCCGCGACAGCCTGGAGGACTTTCTCGGCGACGCCAAAGTGTTCTTCGACATGATGGTCGCGCAGTCGGCCACCGGTGAGCTGGAAGTGCTGCCGGGCAAATCCGCCTACACCTACGACGGCAACTGGAAACTGCAAAACGAAAACGGCCTGGACGGTTATCACGTCAGCACCGTGCACTACAACTACGTGGCCACGGTGCAGCATCGCCAGCAGGTGAACACCGAAAACGGCAGCGGCTCCGCCAGCACGCTGGACTACAGCAAACTCGGCGCGGGCGATGCCAACACCGACGACGGTTGGTTCGCCTTCAACAATGGCCACAGCCTTTTGTTCAGCGACATGCCCAACCCAAGTGTGCGTTCCGGCTACGCCACCATCATGCCGCGCCTGGTGCAAGAGCACGGCCAGCAGAAGGCCGAGTGGATGATGCACCGCCTGCGCAACCTGAACATCTACCCGAGCCTGTTCTTCCTCGACCAGATCAGCTCGCAGCTGCGCATCATCCGCCCGGTGGCGTGGAACAAGACCGAAATCATCAGCCAGTGCCTGGGTGTGAAGAACGAGTCGGATGCCGACCGCGAAAACCGTATCCGCCAGTTTGAGGACTTCTTCAACGTGTCCGGCATGGGCACACCTGATGACCTGGTGGAATTTCGCGAAGCCCAACGCGGCTTCCAGGGCCGCCTGGAACGCTGGAGCGACATCTCGCGCGGCAGCCACCGCTGGGAAACCGGGCCCACGCCGAACAGCGAAGCCATCGGCATCCAACCGGCGATGACCGGCACCGAGTTCACCCATGAAGGCCTGTACGTCAACCAGCACCGCAATTGGCAGCAGTTCCTGCTCAACGGCCTGGACAAACAAGCGCTGACACTGCGGGAGGTGAAGTGATGAATGCGCAATTGCAGTATCAGATCGAGCAGTTTTTCTACCGTAAATCCGAGCTGTGCGACGCCCAGGACTGGGACGCCTATGTGCAGCTGTTCGACCCGCAGAGTGAGTTCCACCTGCCGCAATGGGACTCGGAACACGTCTACACCCGCGACCCCAAGCGCGAGATGTCGTTGATCTATTACGCCAACCGTTCGGGCCTGGAAGACCGCGTGTTCCGTCTGCGCACCGGCAAGGCGGCATCGGCCACGCCAATGCCGCGCACCTTGCACCTGATCAATAACGTGCGGATTGCCGAGCAACCCGGCGGGCTGCTGGAAGTGAAGTTGAACTGGCACACGCTGTTCTATCGGCTGGCCATGTCGGAGCAGTTCTATGGCAGCGCCACCTACAGCCTCAAAGCCCATGGCGACAGCTGGCTGATCACCCGCAAGCACGCCCTGCTGCTCAACGACACCATCAATTCGGTGCTGGATTTTTATCACCTTTGACCATGCCTGGGCTTGTTGTGGCCAGCGGGCTTGTTGTGGCGAGCGGGCTTGCCCCGCGTTGGGCTGCGAAGCGGCCCCCATTAAAGTCACCGCATTTCTTCAGTCAAACCGCAGTGGCTGGACCAGGGGCCGCTTCGCGCCCCAACGCGGGGCAAGCCCGCTCGCCACAGCAGGCCCGCTCGCCACAAAAGCTCACTCGTCAGCCATCACATCAGATACGCGGAGTTATGCGGATGAATCACAAAGTAGCCTTCAGCTTTGCCGACGGCAAAACCCTGTTTTTCCCGGTGGGCGCCAACGAAATCCTGTTGGACGCGGCCCTGCGCAACGGCATCAAGATCCCGCTGGATTGCCGCGAAGGCGTGTGCGGCACCTGCCAGGGCCGTTGCGAGTCAGGCGACTACAGCCAGGATTATGTCGACGAGGAAGCGCTCTCCAGCCTCGAGCTGCAGCAACGTAAAATGCTCAGCTGCCAGACGCGGGTCAAATCCGATGCAACGTTTTACTTCGATTTCGATTCGAGCCTGTGCAATGCGCCGGGGCCGGTGCAGGTGCGCGGCACGGTGAGTGCGGTGCAGTTGGTCTCGGCCAGCACGGCCATTTTGCACGTGCAGGTGGAGGCGCCACTGGACTTCCTGCCGGGCCAATACGCCCGCCTGTCGGTGCCCGGCACCGACAGCTGGCGCTCTTACTCCTTCGCCAACCGGCCAGGCAATCAGTTGCAGTTTCTGGTGCGCCTGCTGCCCGATGGCGTCATGAGCAACTACCTGCGCGAGCGCTGCCAGGTCGGTGATGAAGTGCTGATGGAAGCACCGTTGGGCGCGTTTTACCTGCGGCATGTCACCCAGCCGCTGGTGCTGGTGGCCGGCGGCACCGGGTTGTCGGCGTTGCTGGGCATGCTCGATGAACTGGCGGCCAACGGTTGCGAGCAGCCGGTGCACCTGTACTACGGCGTACGTGGCGCCGAGGATTTGTGCGAAGCAACACGCATTGAAGCCTACGCGTCGAAACTCCCGGGTTTTCGCTACACCCAAGTGCTGAGTGACCCGTCGCCCGAGTGGCCCGGCAAGCGCGGTTACCTCACCGAGCATTTCGACCTGGCCGAATTGCGGGACCAATCGGCGGATATGTACGTGTGCGGCCCCCCTCCGATGGTCGAATCCATCCAACAATGGCTGCTGGATCAGGCACTTGTTGGCGTTCAGCTGTATTACGAAAAGTTTACGCAGAGTAATATCTGACCCCTCAGTACTTTGAGGGGCGGGTGCGGCGTGCAATCAACCCTGAGAAAAACAAGTAGAAGGGAATGTTAATGGCGGATGACATGGTTAACCCGGTAGGCCTCAAGCGTGGCCTGAAGAACCGGCATATTCAGCTGATTGCCTTGGGAGGGGCGATTGGCACGGGGTTGTTCCTCGGCTCGGCCGGGGTGCTCAAGTCGGCGGGCCCGTCGATGATCCTGGGGTACGCGATCGCCGGTTTCATCGCCTTCCTGATCATGCGCCAGCTCGGCGAGATGATCGTCGAAGAGCCGGTGGCCGGCTCCTTCAGCCACTTCGCACACAAATACTGGGGCGGCTACGCAGGCTTCCTGGCGGGCTGGAACTACTGGGTGCTCTACGTGCTGGTGGGCATGGCCGAACTGACCGCCGTGGGCAAGTACATCCAGTTCTGGTGGCCGGAGATTCCGACCTGGGTCAGCGCGCTGGTGTTCTTTGTCGCGGTCAACCTGATCAACACACTGAACGTGAAGTTCTTCGGTGAAGCCGAGTTCTGGTTCGCGATCATCAAGGTGGTGGCAATTGTCGGCATGATCGTGCTCGGCTGTTACCTGCTGTTCAGCGGCACCGGCGGCCCGCAAGCCTCGGTGAGCAACCTGTGGAGTCACGGCGGGTTCTTTCCCAATGGCGGCATGGGGCTGTTGATGGCGATGGCCTTTATCATGTTCTCGTTTGGTGGCCTGGAGCTGGTGGGCATTACCGCCGCCGAGGCCAGCGAGCCGCGCAAAGTGATCCCCAAAGCCATCAACCAAGTGGTTTACCGGATCCTGATTTTCTACGTCGGCGCCCTGACCGTCTTGCTGTCGCTGTACCCGTGGGACCAACTGCTGCAAACCCTCGGCGCGTCGGGCGACGCCTACAGCGGCAGCCCGTTTGTGCAGATCTTCTCGCTGATTGGTAACGACACCGCCGCGCACATCCTCAACTTCGTCGTGCTGACCGCGGCGCTGTCGGTGTACAACAGCGGCGTGTACTGCAACAGCCGCATGCTGTTCGGCCTGGCCGAGCAAGGCGACGCGCCAAAAGCGCTGATGAAGCTCAACAAACAAGGCGTGCCGCTGCGCGCCCTGGCGATTTCGGCACTGGTGACGATGCTGTGCGTGGTGGTCAACTACGTCGCGCCCAAGAGCGCCTTGGAGTTGTTGTTCGCGCTGGTGGTTGCCTCGCTGATGATCAACTGGGCGCTGATCAGCATCACTCACATCAAGTTCCGCAAGGCCATGGGCGAGCAAGGCGTGACGCCGTCGTTCAAGACCTTCTGGTTCCCGTTCAGCAACTACCTGTGCCTGGCGTTCATGGTGATGATTGTCAGCGTGATGCTGGCGATCGATGGCATTCGTGAGTCGGTGTATGCGATGCCGGTGTGGGTGGGGATTATCTACATCGCCTACCGGATGCGAATCAAAAAAGGTAGCGCTTTAGCGAATGCACAGTGATCCCTGTGGGAGCCGGGCTTGCCCGCGACGGCGGTGGGTCAGACACCGGATGCAGTGCCTGACCCACTGCCATCGGGGGCAAGCCCCCTCCCACATTCGCTTGCATTGGTCATGAAAAAGCCCCGGGATTCCGGGGCTTTTTTTATAGCGTGGAACGCACTCGCCACAACTCGGGGAACAGCACCGTGTCGAGCATCTTGCGCAAATACCCCACGCCCTCGGTGCCGCCCGTACCAGGTTGAAAGCCGATGATCCGCTCCACCGTGGTCACATGCCTGAAGCGCCACTGGCGGAACGAATCCTCCAGGTCGATAAATTTTTCGGCCAACTGATACAAATCCCAATACCGGCTCGGGTCGCGATACACCTCACGCCAGGCCGCTTCCACCGACTCATCGTGAACCGTGGCCGCCGTCGGGTCGCGCTCGGCGCGTTTGGGGTCAATCGCCAAACCGGCTTTCGCCATCAGGTTGACCGCCTCGTCATACAGCGACGGCGTGGCAATCGCCACTTTCAACTCGTTCAACAACTGCGGCCGGTGCGCGTGAGGCCGCAACAGCGCCGCGCTTTTATTGCCGAGGATAAATTCGATCTCGCGGTACTGGAACGACTGGAACCCCGACGACTGCCCCAGGAACGGGCGAATCGCCTTGTATTCCGACGGCGTCATGGTCGCCAACACCGCCCAGGCGTGCACCAGTTGATCGAAGATCCGCGACACCCGCGCCAGCATCTTGAACGCCGGCGGCAACTCGCCCAGACGCACGTGTTCACGGGCAGCCTTGAGTTCGTGGAGCATCAGTTTCATCCACAGCTCGGACGTCTGGTGCTGGATGATAAAGAGCATTTCGTTGTGGTCGGGCGACAGCGGGTGCTGGGCGCTGAGGACCTTGCCCAGGTCCAGGTAGTCGCCGTAGCTCATGGACTCGGAAAAATTCAGCTCGGCGTTATGCCATTCTTCCGGGGGCTGGTAATCAGGTGAAAAGGGGCATTGGCTCATCGCGTGGGCTCCTTGAGCGGGCGGAGGATGGCGCGCACCGGGCTCGCGTCCAGGTTGGCAAAGCGCAGCGGCAGCGCGATCAATTCATAGTCGCCCTCCGGCACGTCATCGAGCACGATGCCTTCGAGAATCGCCATGCCATGGCGGGCCACGGCGTTGTGCGAATCCATGGTCTTGGACTGTTGCGGGTCCAGGGACGGCGTATCGATACCGATCAGGCGCACGCCCAGGCTGGCGAGCAGCTCGATGGTTTGCGGCGCGATGGCGGTGAAGTTCGAATCCCATTCGGTCAGCGGCGCTTGTGGATAAGTACGCAGCAGCACGCGCTCGGGCAAGTTATCCACACGGCCTTCCAACTGATGCGGCTGCACCAGCGCGCCGCTGCCCAGGCAATGCAACACCCGGCACGGGCCCATGTACACGTCCAGCGACACGTCGCCGATCGGCGCGCCGCCAGCGCTGTAATGCAGCGGCGCATCCACATGCGCGCCGGTGTGCGGCGAAAAGGTCACGCGGCCCACATTCACCGGGCACTCGGGGCCGAACTGCCACACGCGCTCTTCCTGAAACGGCGTATCGCCCGGCCAGGTCGGGGTCGCCGTGCTCAAGGGCGGGCTGATATCCCACCACGTTTTTATTGGGTTCATTTGAAGGCTCTCACTCGTTCTGGGGTGAATGATACGAGGGCCAGCCGTGCATTTTCTTGCTAATTCCAGCGCCAGGCGGGAATTCTTTCGCAGTTACTGCGAGGAAATGCCGGATTGGCGCCCGAATATTTTGTCTGACCAAAGTAGCTCAAACACTGGAGATCCAATGTGGGAGCGGGCTTGCTCGCGAAGGCGGTGTGCCAGTCAATACAGGTGCGGGCTGACCCACCGCTTTCGCGAGCAAGCCCGCTCCCACAGGGACTGCATGAGTCAGAGCAATCGCATTCGCCTGCGCTTCTGGGCATCCCGATGTCGAGTTCAGACCACTGGCACAACGCCCGAGGCCTTAGGGTGCATCTTTCCCTTCCCTGCCTCGGAGCCATCATGTCCAAGCCCATCACCGTACTGCGCGACACCCACCCACTGCCGGTCCTGGATGCCTGCAAATGGGAAAAACTCGAAGGCGACCCGCACACCGTCAACCTCAACGCCTACACCAGCGAAGACGGCAGCAAAATCATGGGCACCTGGATCTGCACACCGGGCAAGTGGTACGTGGAATACGTGAAGTGGGAATACTGCCATTTCCAGGAAGGCTACTGCGTGATCACCCCAGAAGGCCTGGAGCCGATTCACTTGCGGGCTGGGGATATCTTTGTGGTGGAGCCGGGGATGAAGGGCACGTGGGAAGTGGTTGAGACGGTGCGTAAGTATTTTGTGTTTGCCTGAGCGATCTAACCCGGACTACTTCTTCCTTGTGGCGAGCGGGCTTGCCCCGCGTTGGGCTGCGTAGCGGCCCCTGGTCCACGCACTGCGGTTTGGCTGGGAAAATGCGTTGACTTTATTGGGGC
The DNA here is from genome assembly GCF_044875395.1 of Pseudomonas sp. HT11. Lineage (NCBI taxonomy): Bacteria > Pseudomonadati > Pseudomonadota > Gammaproteobacteria > Pseudomonadales > Pseudomonadaceae > Pseudomonas > Pseudomonas sp. HT11. The sequence goes on from NZ_CP173217.1 coordinate 5,311,168, forward strand.
TGCTGCGCAGCACAACGCGGGGCAAGCCCGCTCGCCACAACAAACCCGCCAGCCACAACTAGCCCGTTGGCCATAACAAGCCCGCCAGCCACAACAAGCCCGTTGGCCATAAAAAGCCCGCTTGCTAAGGCAAGCGGGCTTGGCATTCTACTGGGGCTTGCGATAGCTGTTGATGATCGCCGAGAAGTCCTTGCCGCCTTCCCCGCGCTGGCTCATCGATTGATACAACTGCTGGGCCACGGCGCCCAGAATCACCGGTTGTTTGGCTTGGCGCGCGGCTTCGGTGGCCAGGCCCAGGTCCTTGAGCATCAGGTCGGCACCAAAGCCGCCGGTGTAACCCCGCGACGACGGCGCGGTTTCAATCACGCCCGGCCAGGGGTTGTAGGTGTCGGAACTCCAGCAGCGCCCGGTGGAGCTGTTGATAATCCCGGCCAGCACTTGGGTGTCGATGCCCAGCGCGTCGCCCAGGGCCATGGCTTCGCTGACGCCGACCATGCTGATCCCGAGCAGCAGGTTGTTGCAGATTTTGGCGATCTGGCCGGTGCCTACATCGCCGCAATGCACGATGTTGCGGCCCATCTGCGCCAGCACCGGTTGCAGGGTGGCGAACAGCTCCGGGGTGGCGCCGACCATGAAGGTCAGCGTGCCCGCGCTGGCGCCGCCGGTGCCGCCGGAGACAGGCGCGTCGGCCATCACCACGCCTTGCTTGGCCGCCGCTGCAGCGACATCGCGCGCAGTTTGCGGGTCGATGGTGCTGCAATCCACCGCCGGTACGCCTTTGCCGATGCCGGCCAAAACCCCGTCTTCATTCAGCCACACGCTGCGCACATGGGCCGCCGCCGGCAGCATGGTAATCACCAGCTCAGCGCCTTGGGCTGCATCACGCGGCGAGTCGCTGATGCTGCCGCCCAGTTCGGCGAGTTCCTTGAGCACGGTCTGGTTCAGGTCGAACAGGTTCAGCGCGTGGCCGGCCTTGATCAGGTTGCGGGCCATGGGCGCGCCCATGTTGCCCAAGCCGATAAATGCAATCTTCATGGTCGTCTCCCGAATCAGCGCAGGTTGATGGTGGTGTTGACGCCATCATTGACCGTGTCGTCGTCGAACCAGCGGCTCGTGACGGTTTTGGTCTGGGTGTAAAACTGCACCACTTGCTTGCCGTACGGGCCGAGGTCGCCGAGCTTGGAGCCACGCGAACCGGTGAAGCTGAAGAACGGCACTGGCACCGGAATCGGAATGTTGATGCCGACCTGGCCTACATCGATTTCGCTCTGGAACTTACGCGCCGCCGCCCCACTTTGGGTGAACAGGCCGGTGCCATTACCGAACGGGTTGGCGTTGACCAGCGCGATGGCTTCATCCAGCGTGGCAACTTCGAGCACCACCAGCACCGGGCCGAAGATTTCCTGGGTGTAGATTTGCATGTCCGTGGTCACGCCCGAGAACAGGGTCGGGCCCACAAAGTTGCCTTGCTCGAAGCCCGGTACCTTGATGTCGCGACCGTCCAGCTCCAGCTTGGCGCCTTCTTTCACGCCGCTTTCGATCAGTTCCAGGATGCGCGCCTTGGCGCGCTTGGAAATCACCGGTCCAACATCCGTACCGGCTTCGCTGCCGGCATTAACCTTGAGCTTTTGCGCCAGCGCTTTAAGGTCCGGCAGCCATTGCTTGGCCGCGCCCACCAGCACCACCACCGAGGTGGCCATGCAACGCTGGCCCGCTGCGCCAAAACCGGCACCGACCAAGGCATTCAGGGTGTGTTCGCGGTTGGCGTCCGGCAGCACCACGGCGTGGTTCTTGGCGCCCATCATCGACTGCACGCGCTTGCCGTGTTTACCAGCCAGGTCGTACACATGAGTGCCGACGGCGGTCGAGCCGACAAAGGACACGGCCTTGATGTCTTTATGAGTGCACAGCGCATCCACCACATCCTTGCCGCCGTGTACCACGTTGAGCACGCCAGCGGGCACACCGGCTTCCAGCGCCAGCTCCACCAGCAACATGGTCGACAGCGGGTCTTGCTCGGACGGCTTGAGTACAAAGGTGTTACCGCAGGCAATCGCCATCGGGAACATCCACAGCGGAATCATCGCCGGGAAGTTGAACGGGGTAATACCGGCGCACACACCGATAGGTTGGCGCAGGGTGTAGGTGTCGACGCCACCGGCGACGTTTTCGGCGAATTCGCCCATCTGCAACGTGCCGATGGAGCACGCGTGCTCGACCACTTCCAGGCCGCGGAAAATATCGCCTTCGGCATCGGCAATGGTCTTACCTTGCTCGGCACTGAGGACTACAGCGATGCGCTTGGAATGTTCACGGATCAAGGCCTGCAGCTTGAGCATGATGCGCATGCGCGCGCCGATCGGCGTCAGCTTCCAGGTCTGGAAGGCTTGATGGGCAGCGTCGATGGCCGCGTTGACTTCATCGGCGGTCGCGAAAGGGACTTTGGCCAGCACTTGCTGGGTGGCCGGGTTAACGATGTCTTGCCAATGGGTAGTCTTGGACTCGACCCATTCACCGTTGATCAGCAACTTGACCTGTTGCACGGAAATGTCGGCAGAAGCGTTCATGTGGTCTCCAATCTTGTAGTTATGCAGAGACAAGGCGCGTGAATCGCCTTGGGAATGAGGCGTTCGGACTGTTTTTGGAGTATAGATGTGCAAATCTCTAATAAGAACGCACATAAAAGCCGGTCCAATATGCAAAAAAACATCACGTCCTTGGGCTCCCTGAACTGGGATGACCTGAAGTTTTTCCTCGAAGTGGCCCGCACCCGCAAGGCCAGCGTCGCCGCCAAACGCCTGGCGGTGGACTACACCACTGTGTCGCGGCGCATCAGTTCACTGGAAGTGTCGCTCGGCACGCTGCTGTTCGAAAAATCCCGGACCAACGGCTTCGTGCTCACCGCCGAAGGCCAGCGTTTGCTGGGTTACGCGGAGTCCATCGAAAGCACGCTGCACATGGCTTGCGAGCAGGTGTCCGGCTCCGGCGTGGCGCTGTCCGGCCATGTGCGCATGGGCTGCACCGAGGGTTTCGGCAGTTTTTTCGTTACGCCGCAGCTCAGCCATTTTGTCGACACCTACCCCGCCATCTCGGTCGACATCCTGCCCCTGCCCCACTTCATCAGCCTGTCCAAGCGCGAAGCCGACATCGTCATCGCCCTGGAACGCCCGGAGCACGGGCCGTATGTGTGCTGCAAGCTGTGCGACTACAAACTGCAGCTGTACGCGACCCAGGATTACCTCGACCAACACCCGCCCATCCAGCGGCCGGCGGATTTGGCTGAGCACCCGTTTATCAGTTATGTGGATGACTTGGCGTTCAGCTCGGAGCTGCTGTACCTGGCGAATGTGGTGCCGGGCGCCAGCGCGAGTTTGCGCAGCACCAGCGTGATCGCACAGTACGTGGCCGCGCAGCAGGGGCGGTCGATGGCGATATTGCCGTGCTTTTTGGCCGCGCAGGACCCGCGGCTGTTGCCGGTGTTGGGGGAGCAGATTTCGATCACGCGGCAGTTCTGGATGTATTGCCGGGAGGATTTGCGCAAGTTGAAGCGGATTACGTTGTTGTGGGATTACATCCGAGAGGTGACGGAGCAGAACACCGGGTTGTTGATGGGGGAAACGCGGGAGATAAGGTTCGCGGATTAAAGGGCCATCAATGACGATTCGCTTTAATTTGCAGGACGTTTCCTAGAGACTCTCTAGCCCATTGCGCCTTACCGTTTGGGTCACTAGCCTCCCTGGGTCGCTGCACATCAGCGATCGGGTTTAGCGATCCGGGTTTCAGGCGTGACATTGCCCCGATAGCATTAGCTGGCGCTCGCCAGCTTTTAGCGTTTTATGGCGGCTGTGTGCGGGAGACTTCCGAGTCTACCCGGGATGCGCTCTGGCCCGGATCGCTAACCTGCACACAGCTGCCACCCTCTTCATGTTTAGCGATGTGATGTGGCGGCTCTACTTCAGCAGAGAGCAATCGTCATGAGCAAAATCGTCCCCGACCCACCGCTTTCCTCCATCACTACCCTCGGCGTCGTCACGTTCGGCGACTACGGCGAAAACCAAAAACCCCTGTTCCGCGTCAACGCCGGCATGCCGATTGAGCAAGCCCTGGAACACGCCTCCACCTTGCTTTTTTACTCCAAGAAACTCGCGATGGAAGCCGCCATGGATGTGCGCGGCGAGCAATACGCATGGGCCGCGCATTACCTGTGTGAGATGGGCAAGGCCGTGGTGGATGACCTGACGCAGGCGATGACGCCGGGCAGTTAAGCGAACACTGCGGCATAAAGGTGGGAGCAGGCTTGCTCGCGAATGCAGTGGGCCAGCCAACACATCATTGCCTGAACGACCGCCATCGCGGGCAAGCTCACTCCCACATTTTGGACTGTGTCGGTCGGGAAATTTTGCGTCAGGCACAAATCAGTGTGGGAGCTGGCTTGCCTGCGATGGCGGTGGGTCAGTCAGATTATCTGCGGCTGATACACCGCATTCGCGGGCAAGCCCGCTCCCACATTTGGGACTGTGGCGGTTGGGAAATTTTGCGTCAGGCACAAATCAGTGTGGGAGCTGGCTTGCCTGCGATGGCGGTGGGTCAGTCAGATTATCTGCGGCTGATACACCGCATTCGCGAGCAAGCCCGCTCCCACAGTTGAACTGTGGCGGGTGGGAAATTTTGCGTCAGGCACAAATCGGTGTGGGAGCTGGCTTGCCTGCGATGGCGGTGGGTCAGTCAGATTATCTGCGGCTGATACACCGCATTCGCGAGCAAGCCCGCTCCCACAGTTGAACTGTGGCGGATGGGAAATTTTGGTCGGGCACAAATCAGTGTGGGAGCTGGCTTGCCTGCGATGGCGGAGGGTCGGCCAGATTATTTGCTGCTGATACACCGCATTCGCGGGCAAGCCCGCTCCCACATTTTGGACTGTGGCGGATGGGAAATTTTGAGTCAGGCACAAGTCAGTGTGGGAGCTGGCTTGCCTGCGATGGCGGTGGGTCAGCCAGATTATTTGCGGCTGATACACCGCATTCGCGGGCAAGCCCGCTCCCACAGTTAGGACTGTGGCGGGTGGGAAATTTTGCGTCAGGCACCAATTAATGTGGGAGCTGGCTTGCCTGCGATGGCGGTGGGTCAGTCAGATTATTTGCTGCTGATACACCGCATTCGCGAGCAAGCCCGCTCCCACAGTTTGATGGCATTTCAGATTGAGAGAGGTGAACCCGCTCAGTCCGCGATCACCACAATCGACACGCGCCGGTTTTCGGTGCGCCCCGCTACCGTGGTGTTCGGCGCCACCGGCTCGCTGCTGCCCAAACCGCGCAGCTGGATGTTTTCTTCCTTCATGCCCACACCGGTCAGCACGTTGCCCACGCTTTTGGCGCGGCGCAGGGACAGTTGCTGGTTGTAGGTTTCTTTGCCAGAGGCGTCGGTGTGGCCGTCGACGCGTACGCGGTCGATGCCGGCGCCGACCAGGGCTTTGCCGATGCGTTCGACGATGTCGGTGCTGGCTTTGTTGAGGCTTTCAACGTCGCTGCCAAACAGCACTTTGCCCGAGAGGCCAAACGCCCATCCTTCGTCAGTCAGTTCAAAACCCTGCTGTTTGAGGACTGCGATTTGCGCCGGTGTCAGGCCTTTGGGTGGGGCCGTCTGGCAGCCGCCAAGGGCAAGGAATGCCACCAGTAACGTGATAAACATGAAACGCGCGGTCGAGAACAAGGGATCAACTCCTGTCGGTAACGTTTGCGGCGGTGGGCTCCGAATCCGCCGTTTGCTGGCCGCCCTGGGACAAGCGTTTGGCCTGGTACATCGCCGCATCGGCGGCATTGAGCAAGGTGCCGGGAGTGGCGCCATGATCGGGGTAGATGGCAATGCCGATACTGAGGGAGGTCAACACCTCGGTGTTGCCGGGCACCGGGATCGGCGTGTCCATGCTGGCAATGATCTTGTCGGCGATACGCTGAGCATCCTCCGCTTTATGCAATGGCGCCAGCAGCACCGCGAACTCATCACCGCCCAGGCGCGCCACCAGGTCATCTTCACGCAACTGCGCGCGCACCCGCTCGGCGACGGCCACCAGCACCGCATCGCCGGCGGCGTGGCCGAAGTTGTCATTGATGTCTTTGAAACGGTCGCTGTCGAGAAACAACACGGCGACCCGTTCATTGACCTTGGCGGCGCTGCGCAGCGCGCGGATCAGCCGGCCTTCGAAATACGCGCGGTTGGGCAAGCCGGTCAGGCTGTCGTGGCTGGCCTGGTGAGCGAGGGTTTCGTTTTCACTTTGCAGGTGGCTTTGCCAGGCTTCCATCTCGCCGAGCAGGGCGTTGAAGTCGCTGCCCAGGTTGTCGAGTTCGGCGATCTGCGCCGGTGGCACGCGTCGGTCAAAGTCTCGCTCGCTGCGGGCGGCATGGGCCACCGCGGCCAGGCTTTGCAACGGTTTGGTGATGCCTTGCAGCAGGCGCCGCGCCAAGTACAACGCCACCCAGGCGCTGAGGGCGGTGCAAATCACGATGCCGGCCAGGCCGCTGAGCAGAAAGCGCAGCAGGCTACCGCCGTGGCCGACCACGTGAATGCTGCCCACGGTTTGCCCCTGGTGCAGGATCGGCTGGCTGATGGGCTGTTCGAGCAAGGCATGCGCCAGCGCCAGTTCGACCTCGGACAGCATGCCGGTTTCCGGCCGCTCCCATTGCGCCAGCAGCTTGCCGCTGGCATCGAAGACTTCGGCCTGGGCCACTTCTTCGGTGGAGGCAATCAGGCTGAGTGCTTCAGTGGCGGCGGCGCTGTCGTTGAACACCACCGCCGCTTCCACGGTGTAATTGATCGAGCGCGCGATCAGGTGCAGGTTGTGCTCGGCATACACGCGCAGCGCCAGCACGCCGAGCAGGGTCAAGGACACACTGGCCAGGGTCACGGCCACCAACGCCAGGATCAAATGCCCACGGCCGATGACGGAGCGCAAGGTCGGCCGCGCTTTCGGGGTTCTCATGACGCAGGCGCTCGACGGCGGGACAACTGCAACACGCTGGGGTGAATGCGCACGCCGCTGCGGGCGACGGAGTCCAGGTTGACCTCAAATGACACTTGCTCATCGCCCACGCGCAGGCAGAACAGGCTGCCCACGGTGCATTGGTCGCCGCCTTCGCTGATGCTCAGCACCGGGTGGCCGATCAGTGAGGTAAACAACCGCGAGCGTTCATCGGCGCTGAGTTTGCCGATGTACACGGCGTCGCAGGCACTGACGATATCAGGATGATCGGCGAGCAAACGCTGCACCACCACCGGACGGCCGGTCGCCTGGGTGGTGCCTTTGACCAGATCGTCGGTGTATTGGGTGGGGCCGACGATGCACAAGCGCAGTTGCGCAGGCTCCACCGGCCAGCGTGCATAGCTGAGGATGCCGAGCACCACTTGCGTCACCGCCTGGGCGCGCTGGTCTGCCGGGCCGGGGGCCTGGGCAAATGCTCGCGGGGCGAGCACGCACAGAAGTGCCACCAGTAACATGCGTCTCCAGCTCAAACTGCGCTCTGTGGGCGAGACAGCCACGTTCATGCAGCGATTCTCTTCAGTTTTTTCAGGGTGATGCCGCAACGATAGCACAGCGGCGGAAGACCCCGCGAAGCCGGGCCTTCGCGAAGTCCGCTATTTTTTCAGAAAATTCAGACGACTGAATCAGAAATATTTAATGACCAATCAGTCAGTTTCTCCAGCCGGTACGTCCAATTCCAGCATCAACCCGCTCAAACGCTTGACCTTGCGCCGCACGGCTTCTTCAAACACGCCGCCACGCGGTTCGATCAGGCTGAACCAGCGCTTGGCGCGGGTGATACCGGTGTAGATCAGTTCTTTGGTCAGCACCGGGTTCAGCGCATCCGGCAGGATCAGCGCGGTGTGGGTAAATTCTGAGCCCTGGGACTTGTGCACAGTCATGGCGTACACAGTTTCCACATCGTTCAGACGGCTGGGCAGTACAAAACGCACGCCGCCTTGGCCATCGTTACGTGGGAAAGCCACGCGCAGCACGTGGGGGCCGCCATCGCTTTCGGGCAGTTTGAGCGCGATGCCGATGTCGCCGTTCATCAGGCCCAGGCCGTAATCGTTTCGGGTCATCAGCACCGGGCGACCTTCGTACCATTGCTCGTCCCCCTCGATCAGCCGCACTTTGCGCAAGGCCGCGGTGATGCGCAGGTTCAGCCCTTCTACGCCCCACGGGCCTTTGCGCACAGCGCAGAGCAACTGGAAGGCGTCGAAGGCTTGCAACAGTTGCTGCGCCCAGTGCGTCCAGGCGAGGTCTTCGCGCGGGGTGTCGAGGGCCGGGCGCGCGCTTTGCAGCAAGTTGAGGTAATAACGATAGCCCTGGGCGTCGCCGCCCTGCCCGTCCAATATCAGCCGCTCGAGGGCGTGGTCATGCTCGCCCTTGAGGCTGAGGCAGAACAGGTCATCGTGGCTGCGCGCGGCGAGCAGTTGGCGCGCCTCTTCGGCGTTTTGCTGGTTGACCCAGCGTGCCAATTGGCCGATGCCGCTGCCTTCACCAAAACGTCGCGAATAGCGCAGCATCACCACTTGCTGGGCCAGCGGATGGCTGCCGTCGAGGTCTTCTTGCAGGCCGCTGGCATTCAGGTCTTCGCCACTGACCGCCTGCAGCCATTGGCGCGTGTCGGGGCTGTACCAGCCGGCTTCAGCGTCGCGGCATAAATCGCCCAGTACGGCGCCGGCCTCGACCGAGGCAAGTTGGTCCTTGTCACCCAGCAACACCAAGCGCGCGTGGGGCGGCAAGGCGTCCAGCAAGTTGGCCATCATTTCCAGGTCGATCATCGAGGCTTCGTCCACCACCAGCACGTCCAGCGGCAATGGGTTGCCAAGGTGATGGCGGAAGTGCCGCGTGCCCGGGCGACTGCCCAGCAAGCGGTGAACGGTGGTGACCTCTGTGGGAATTTTTTCCCGCACGCTGTCGGGCACGGTCAACGACTGCACTTGCTGGCTGATGGATTCGGTAAGGCGTGCGGCAGCTTTGCCGGTGGGCGCCGCCAGGCGGATACGCAACGGGCTGCCGGCTTCCAAGGCCGGCGCCTGCAACAGCGCGAGCAGGCGCACCACGGTGGTGGTCTTGCCGGTGCCGGGGCCGCCGGTAACGATACTGAAGGCACCGCGCGTGGCCAGGGCACAGGCGAGCTTTTGCCAGTCGATCACGCCGTCGGGCGGCGGTTGGTTGAAGAGGCTGTTGAGGCGTTGCGGCAAATCGGCGGCGACGCTTTCCTGGGTGGCCAGGCGCAGGCGCAAGGCTGTGTCGATGCGCCGTTCGTAGGTCCAGTAGCGGCGCAGGTAAAGGCGTTTGCCGGACAAGACCAACGGGCGGCTCTGCGCGGCTTCGCTGCCATCAACCGCCAGGGCGACCAATTGGCTGGCCGCCAGCGCGTGACACCAGTGGGCACCGTCGAGGCCGTCGAGCAACTGCGACGGCAGCAGCATTGCGCCGGTTTGCAGGTCGCCTTCGGGCGGCAGCGACAGGGCGAAATCCGGCGCCTTGAGGGTTTCGAACAGGTCGAGGCACACATGACCATGGCCCAACTGGTGGCTGGTTAACGCCGCGGCCAGCAACACCAGAGGGTCGGCCTGCGGATCAAGTTCGTGCAGGAAGCCGACAAACGCCTTGTCCAACGCGCGCAGCCAGCCCCGGTCAACCCAGCGTTCGAGCAGTTGCAGCAGGTCGGCGGCGCGGTGGAGCGGCATCAGCGCCTCAAGCGGTAACGGCGACAGGCTCATAGCAGCACTCCTTGTTCCCAGGCGGGCTCAACCTTGGGCGGTATGGGTTTGCCCTGGAACAACGCGTCCAAGCCTTCGATCAGTTCACGGGGCGGCCGGGTGAAATACGCGCCTTTGCTCACCGACTCAGTGCCGCGCAGGAACACGTAAAGCGCACCGCCGACGTGGCGGTCGTAGTCATACTCGGGCAGGCGCGCCTTCAGCTGGCGGTGCAGGGCCAACAGGTAAAGCACGTATTGCAGGTCGTACCGATGCTCGAGGATCGAGTGTTCCATGGCCTCTAAGGTGTAGGCCGAATCGTCAGGGCCGAGCCAATTGGATTTGTAGTCAGCCACGTAGTAGCGGCCGTCGTGTTCGAAAGTCAGGTCGATAAAGCCTTTGAACATGCCGTTGAGCAGCACCGGTTCGGCGGCGACGCGGGACACGCCGTTGTGGGTGTACTGGCACACCAGTTTATCGAGGGCCAGCACGTCGACTTTGTGGCTGGCGAACCAGAACTCCATCTCGATCTGATACTGCTGCAGGCTGCTCAGGGTTAGCTGATCGTTATCCACCGGCAGCGGCGTTTGCAGCAGGTGGCCGAGCCAAGCGCTGAGGGTGACGATCCAGCCTTCCCAATTGCGCCGGTTACAGCGCGCGCCCACGGCTTTTTCGATGGCCTCGGGGGTGACGTTGAAACCCTCCTCGCCCGCCCATTCCAACAAGCCATGAAGGAAGGTGCCGGGGTTTGGTCCGCGTGGGAAACGGTGTATGTCGCCACCGGACGCCGCCACTTCACGCGGTGCGTCGGGGTCGAGACGCTCGTCGTCAAACAGCTTCTGGGCTTGTGGGCTCTCCGGAGCTTCGAGGGGCGCGGCGCTCATGCTGTCGCCGATGCGCAATGCGCTGTAAGAGGCGATCCACCAGTTTTCGGCGGCCTTGCGCTTGGGCAGCAACGGCGCGAGCAACGTGGCTGCGTTGCGCGGCGGGTGGAACAGCGTGTCTTGCGCGTCCGGGACATGGGCGTAGTGGATCGCGGCGCAGCCTTGCTGCAAATCCAGCAGCCAGCGCGCCAGGCCGGCCGACTCGCCCAGCGACGCACCGGCACCGAGCAGATAGCCCAGCGCCGACAGGTGCAGGACCGAGCTGCTGTTATTGCCGCGCTTGAGGTCGGCGATGCCCAGCCAGCATGCGTGCTTGGCGCGCGTGAGCGCGACGTAGAACAAACGCAGGTCTTCGGCGAGGCGCTCATCATCGGCCTGAGCAATCAACTCGGCGGTGGGCCGCAGGCTGACGTGCGATTTGCCCTGTTCGTCGTGGTAATGCAGCGGCAGGCGGCTGCCATCCACGGGCTTGGCCGAGCAGATGAACGGCAGGAAGACCAGGTCGTATTCCAGGCCTTTGGATTTATGGATGGTCACTACCTTGACCAATTGCTCATCGCTTTCCAGGCGCAAAATCTGCTCCTCACCGGCCTGGCCTGAGAGTGCCAGGTGTTCAGCCAGATGACGGATCAGCGCTTGCTCGCCGTCCAGCTCTGACGCGGCCTGCTGCAACAGTTCGCTAAGGTGCAGCAGGTTGGTCAGCACGCGTTCGCCGTCACTGCGCGCGATCAGGGTTTGCGGCAGTTTGAAGTCATGCAGCAGGCGCCGCAGCATCGGCAGCACGCCTTGGGTGCGCCAGATCGCGCGGTAGCCACGAAACTGCATCACGCGGGTTTCCCACGCCAGTTCGTCCTGATTCAGACGCTCCAGTTCCGCCAATGACAGGTTCAAGGTGACGCAGGCCAGCGCGGCACGCAGCGGGCGCTCGACGTCGGGCTCTGCGCAGGCCTTGAGCCAGGCGAGCAGGTCGTGGGCTTCCTGGGCGGCGAAGACCGAGTCTTTGTCAGACAGGTACACGCTGCGCACGCCCCGAGCGGCCAATTCGGCGCGCACGGCTTGGGCTTCCTTGCCGTCACGTACCAGGATGGCGATGTCTGACGGAAGTACGCCGTTGAAGCTGGAGTCCGCCTGTAGGAAACCGGCGGTACCTTGCTGGCCGCCATTGAGCAACGCGACGATTTGCGTGGCGCAGGCAGCCGCCAGTTGCTGGCGATACACCGCGTTGGAAATCGGCTGATCGGTGGGCAGGTGCCAGAGGTTCATCGCCGGCAACGTGTGGCCATCGACTTGCAGTTGCTCCCTGCGGCCCTGGGACAGCACCGAGTGGAACGGCACCGGGTTGTCGCCGTTTGGCTCGCGGAACAGGAAAGCCCCACGGCCGCTTTCGGCGCGTTGGAACACGTGGTTCACCGCCTCGACCATCGCGTGGCTGGAGCGGAAGTTGGTGCCCAAAGTGTGGTGGCGGCCGGTGGTGGACTGACGGGCGCGCAGGTAGGTGTAGATGTCGGCGCCACGAAAGGCATAGATCGCCTGCTTGGGGTCGCCGATCAGGAACAGGCCGCTGTCGAGGTGGTTTTCTTCGATGCGGTAGATGCTGTCGAAGATGCTGTATTGCACCGGGTCGGTGTCCTGGAATTCGTCGATCAAGGCGACCGGGAATTGCTCGCGGATCACACTGGCAAGACGCTCGCCCCCGTCGGCCTGCAGGGCGGCGTTGAGGCGGATCAGCATGTCGTCGAAACCCATTTCGGCGCGACGGCGTTTTTCTTCTTCGAAGCGTTTACCCACCCAGCCGGCGGCGTGTTGCAACGCGGCGGCGTCGGGTGTTGGCAACGCGTCGAGGCTGGCTTTGAGAGTGGCCATGGCGTCGATGCCGGGGTGACTCGGCGGCTCGCCCTTCCAGGCTTCGGCCATGCCGTCGGGCGTCAGGCGCGTGAAGCCGGTGCCGATGTCCAGTTGTTCGAGGGTTTCGTCAGCCGCCCAGGCGCTGATCTTTTCGAACCAGGGTTCGAAGTACCGCGCTTGCATCTTGCGGCCGTCGACGGCTTTCGCGGCCACGGCTTGCAGGCAGATATCACGAAGTTCGGCGGCCCATTGTTGCCACGGCGCCTTGAGACTTACCAAGGCTTCGCGGCGCTCTTGCAGGCAAGCGTTGATCAGCTCGGCGGGCTCACGGCTTTCGCCAGTGGGCCGTTCACTGCCGAACAGCGCACGCACGCGGGGCATCAGGGCGGCGGGGCCGCTCCAGTTTTTGCGCACCCAGTTAAGTGCGTCGTCGTGCATCGGGTAGCAAAACAGCCGCCAGTAGTCACGCAGCACTTCGCCGAGCAGGTCGCTGTGGTCGGTTTCCAGGGTTTGGGTGAACAGGCTGCCACTGTCGAACGCGTGTTCGCGCAGCATGCGCTGGCACCAACTGTGGATGGTCGAGACGGCGGCCTCATCCATCCATTGCGCGGCGATGTCCAGGCGATTGGCGCAGGCGGGCCATTGTTCGGGAAGGTATTGGTCGCGCAGGTCGGCGATCAATGCATCCGGCTGCTCGATTTCGGCGCGGAAGAACCGTGCGGCTTCAGCCAGGCGAATGCGGATGCGTTCGCGCAGCTCTTTGGTGGCGGCATCGGTGAAGGTCACCACCAGAATTTGCGGCGGCAGTAACTCCCGGCCAAAGCCGGCTTCGTCACCGCCGTGGCCAAGCACCAGGCGCAGGTACAGCGCGGAAATGGTGAAGGTCTTGCCGGTGCCGGCGCTGGCTTCAATCAGCTGGCTGCCTTTTAACGGGAAGGCCAGGGCTAAAGGTTGACCCATCATGCGCTGGCCTCCTCACTGCCGAGCGATCGCCAGGGTGCGTTGAGCAATGGGCGATACAGGGTTTCGGCCCAGCCTTCGAACGCTTCGCTGGCAATGAGCGTGACGAAGTCGGGGAATTGGCGGGTGAGTGCAGGGGTTTCGCGGCGCTCACCGTCGGTGGTCAGGCCGTCGCCTTCATAGGCTTTGCTCGCGGCGGCCAGGGCTTTGGCGGGATCGGTTTGGCCGAGCCACGCGAAGGCGGTTTTGACGGCTACCGGGAGCGGTTTGCGCATGCCGGTGTGCCAGGCCAGCAGCAGGTTGCCAAGGGTTTCCCGGGCATTGGATTGATCCAGCGGGGCGAGTAACAAGGTGTCGTCACTCGCCACCAAACCGGTGCTGAGTGGCAGGCCGCAGGCGCACGCCACCACGTGATTGACCCATGGGCGAATCAGACGATGCCATTTACGCGTCTTGATCGAACCGATGCTGTTGGGGATGGTGGTCACGCTGAGCAAGCCGCCATCACTGCGTCGGTGCAGGCCGCTGATCCAGCCTTCCAACTGGATGCCTTGATGCTCAAAACTGATCGGCTCGGCGGTGGTTTGTGGCGTGGGCCAAAGTGCCAATAAGTGTTGGTAGCGTTGCAGCAAATCGGGCAACGGCTCGATCAGTTCGTTACGCAGGCACTCGCCGAAACCCACCATGGGCAGCAGGCCGCTGCCCTGCAGGCGCAGGGCCTGGGCGTTGAGTGCTTGATCCACGTGATCGGGCTGGGTCAGTGCGGCGTTCAGCAGGCTGTCGCTGAGGCTGTAGCGTTGCAGCGCGTCGAGCACGAAGGGTTCTTCATCGGCGAGCGGTACTTCGGCGGCTTCGAAGAACACTTTCAGACGTTGGCTGAAGAAATGTTTGACCGGGTTGCGCAGGAAATCCTGCAACTGGCCGAGGCTCAGGGGTTCTTCTTGTTGGTGCTCTGCCAGTTCGTGGTCTTTAACTGGAACGTCGGCGGCCTCGTGAAGCAACTGCCACTCGCGGGCATAACTGAAGAGCGCGTCGCCTTCATGGAAATAGCGCGCACTGAAGGGTTGGAGCGGGTGTTCCTGGGTCATTGCTTCCAACAGTTCTTGCTGGTGTGCGTTATGCCAGCCGCTGGCGATATGGTCACGCAGTTGGCCGATCAGTACCGAGGCTGGCCGGTCGCTGTTGTCGCGGATGCTGCGGCCGACCCAACTGATGTAGAGCTGGTCGCGGGCGGACAGCAGGGCTTCGAGCAGCAGGTAGCGATCGTCCTCGCGGCGTGAACGGTCGCCGGGGCGGTAGTCGCTGCCCATCAGGTCGAAGTCCAACGGCGGTTGCGCGCGCGGGTAGTCGCCGTCGTTCATGCCGAGCAGGCAGACGAGTTTGAACGGGATGGCGCGCATGGGCATCAGGGTGCAAAAATTGACAGCTCCGGCAAGGAAGCGCTGGGACAGGCGACCCTGGTCCAGGCCGGCCAACCAGGCCTCGCGGACTACGGTGAGGGGTAACTCGTCCTGCAGGCCGACGGACTCACAGGTTTCCAGCCATTCTTCTCTCAGTTGTTCGAGTTGGCCTAAGAGGTAGTCGTCGTGTTCGCTGCTGGGCAGGAAGAAGAGTTGCATCAGGCGTTGCAGGCGTTCACCCCACTCGCGGGGCGCTGCCGGTTGAGACAAAGCCTGATGGGCGTCGTTTAGCGCATCGAGCAAGGAGACCAACGGGCCGATCAGGGCCGCGTCGAGGCCGCCGATTTCATCGTAGGGTTCGATGCCGTCGCAGGCGACACCGGTGCCAACGGCGTAACCCAACAGCATGCGGCGCAAGCCGAATCGCCAGCTGTTTTGTTCCAGCTCATGCGGCAGGCCGAGTCCGGCGCGTTGCTCGGCGTTGAGGCCCCAACGGATGCCGGCCCCTTCGATCCAGCGGTGCAGCGTCGGCAGGTCGCGCTCCTTGATGGCAAAACGTTCACGCAAGGCGGGAACGTCGAGCAGGTCGAGGATTTCGCTGACGGGGAAGCGGCTGTCCGGGAGTTTGAGCAGGTGTTCGACGGCGATCAGCAGAGGGTCGCGGCCACGTTGTCCTTGGTCGGTAAGAGTGAACGGAATGAAACGTGGGTCGCTTCGCTCAAGTTGGCCAAACACGGCGCGAATGTGCGGCGCGTAGCTGTCAACGTCAGGGACCATGACGATAATGTCGCGCGGGCGCAGCGTCGGGTCGCCACTGAAACGTTGGAGCAATTGATCGTGGAGAATTTCCACTTCGCGTTGTGCGCTGTGGGCGATGTGGAAGCGGATGGAGCTGTCGTTATCTAGATCGACGGCCGGCCATAGCTCGCGCGTTTCGTTGAGTGGGCGCAGTTCAAGGATGTCGTCCTGCAATTGGTTGAGCAGCGTGGTAGGTTCGCTGTCGCTGAACAGGTCGATGCGACCATCACGGAAGGCGGCGCGGTAGCTGTTGGGGTCGTCGTAACTGTCAAGCAGGCTGATGTAATCACGGCCCTGTTTGCCCCAAGCGGCCAGCAGCGGGTGGGCGTGCTGGTGCAGGGTTTGTGGATCGATGGTGACCGGCATGCCGGCTTTGCGTGCCTGGCGTTTGTATTCATTACGCAGCAGGTCCTTGTCGGCAACGATGTCGGACCAGTGATGACGGCAAGGGTTGTGCACGCAGAGCAGGACTTGGCTGAACCTCGCTAAGCCGGCGAGCGCCTCAAGGGCTTGCGCAGGCAGTGAGGAAATGCCGAAAACGATCACTCGGGATGGTAAGCCTGCGGGCGCCTGTTCAAGGGTATTGATGCGTTCAATAAAGCGCTGGTGCACACCGGCGCGGCTTTCGGCCATGCCTTCTTCACCGACATCGACCAGCAATGCACGCCACAATTCGGCCTGCCAGCAGTTTGCGGGATTAAGGGGCTTGGATTCGCCTCGCCCGTTGCGCAATTGGTGGCGGCCAGCAGCCCAGTCTTCCAGCCAGTCGGCACGGTAGACCTGGTATTGGTCGAACAGGTCGGCCAGGCGTTCAGCCAGTTGATAGCGTTTGCGCAGGTCGGTGTCGTGGGTAAGGAAGCGCTGCAGCGGCTCGAAGTGCGGTTGATCGATGAGTTCAGGGAGCAGGCGCATCAGGCGCCACGTCAGAGGCGCTTTATCGAGCAGGGACTTGGGCGGGATTTCGTCACGGCCCAGGACCATGCGATAGAGCTGCCACATGAAGCTGCCGGGCAGTTGCACGTCGATTGCCGCAGCGATGCCGCAGCCACCCATGTCGTCGTCTTCCGGGTCTTCGGCCAGGGCTAACTTGAGCCATTGGGCGATGCCGTTGCTTTGTACCAGGGCGATTTCGTTTTCCAAGGGCGCGAGCGGATAGCGGCGCATCCAGCTGACTACCAGGCTGCGCAACTCGTCCAGGCGGTTGCCGTGAACCACCATAAATCCAGCGCTGAGGGACGTCGCATCCGGCATAACGGCTTCCTTGGGAAAAGCAAAATCGAGGCAGCGACTTTAGCATTGAAGGCGGCCGCAGGCTGCAAGTGAGGCAGGCCGACTGAACGGGGGTGACTGGAATGTTTTCGACCGCCCAAAACAAAGCCCCTGTTTGCGTTAGCAAACAGGGGCTTTGGAATTTAATCTTGACGATGACCTACTCTCACATGGGGAAACCCCACACTACCATCGGCGATGCATCGTTTCACTGCTGAGTTCGGGATGGGATCAGGTGGTTCCAATGCTCTATGGTCGTCAAGAAATTCGGGTACTGAGTCGTGACCATGTGGCCTCGCTTCA
Source organism: Pseudomonas sp. HT11 (assembly GCF_044875395.1). Taxonomy (NCBI): domain Bacteria; kingdom Pseudomonadati; phylum Pseudomonadota; class Gammaproteobacteria; order Pseudomonadales; family Pseudomonadaceae; genus Pseudomonas; species Pseudomonas sp. HT11. The sequence continues at coordinate 5,328,356 of NZ_CP173217.1, forward strand.
GCAAATTGGGTATGTGACAGCTTTCGGTGTTTTGTGAGATTCGAACTTTCGGTTCATTTCGTCTTCACACACCGCAATCTGGTGCTCTTACGCTTTTCAGCTCGAAGCAAGCAAATTGCTTGGGTGTTATATGGTCAAGCCTCACGGGCAATTAGTATTGGTTAGCTCAACGCCTCACAGCGCTTACACACCCAACCTATCAACGTCGTAGTCTTCGACGGCCCTTCAGGGAACTCAAGGTTCCAGTGAGATCTCATCTTGAGGCTAGTTTCCCGCTTAGATGCTTTCAGCGGTTATCTATTCCGAACATAGCTACCCGGCAATGCCACTGGCGTGACAACCGGAACACCAGAGGTTCGTCCACTCCGGTCCTCTCGTACTAGGAGCAGCCCCTCTCAAATCTCAAACGTCCACGGCAGATAGGGACCGAACTGTCTCACGACGTTCTAAACCCAGCTCGCGTACCACTTTAAATGGCGAACAGCCATACCCTTGGGACCGGCTTCAGCCCCAGGATGTGATGAGCCGACATCGAGGTGCCAAACACCGCCGTCGATATGAACTCTTGGGCGGTATCAGCCTGTTATCCCCGGAGTACCTTTTATCCGTTGAGCGATGGCCCTTCCATACAGAACCACCGGATCACTAAGACCTACTTTCGTACCTGCTCGACGTGTCTGTCTCGCAGTCAAGCGCGCTTTTGCCTTTATACTCTACGACCGATTTCCGACCGGTCTGAGCGCACCTTCGTACTCCTCCGTTACTCTTTAGGAGGAGACCGCCCCAGTCAAACTACCCACCATACACTGTCCTCGATCCGGATAACGGACCTGAGTTAGAACCTCAAAGTTGCCAGGGTGGTATTTCAAGGTTGGCTCCACGCAGACTGGCGTCCACGCTTCAAAGCCTCCCACCTATCCTACACAAGCAAATTCAAAGTCCAGTGCAAAGCTATAGTAAAGGTTCACGGGGTCTTTCCGTCTAGCCGCGGATACACTGCATCTTCACAGCGATTTCAATTTCACTGAGTCTCGGGTGGAGACAGCGCCGCCATCGTTACGCCATTCGTGCAGGTCGGAACTTACCCGACAAGGAATTTCGCTACCTTAGGACCGTTATAGTTACGGCCGCCGTTTACCGGGGCTTCGATCAAGAGCTTCGCGTTAGCTAACCCCATCAATTAACCTTCCGGCACCGGGCAGGCGTCACACCCTATACGTCCACTTTCGTGTTTGCAGAGTGCTGTGTTTTTAATAAACAGTCGCAGCGGCCTGGTATCTTCGACCGGCATGAGCTTACGGAGCAAGTCCTTCACCCTCACCGGCGCACCTTCTCCCGAAGTTACGGTGCCATTTTGCCTAGTTCCTTCACCCGAGTTCTCTCAAGCGCCTTGGTATTCTCTACCCAACCACCTGTGTCGGTTTGGGGTACGGTTCCTGGTTACCTGAAGCTTAGAAGCTTTTCTTGGAAGCATGGCATCAACCACTTCGTTAACTAAAAGTTAACTCGTCATCAGCTCTCGGCCTTAGAATCCCGGATTTACCTAAGATTCCAGCCTACCACCTTAAACTTGGACAACCAACGCCAAGCTGGCCTAGCCTTCTCCGTCCCTCCATCGCAATAACCAGAAGTACAGGAATATTAACCTGTTTTCCATCGACTACGCTTTTCAGCCTCGCCTTAGGGACCGACTAACCCTGCGTCGATTAACGTTGCGCAGGAAACCTTGGTCTTTCGGCGTGGGTGTTTTTCACACCCATTGTCGTTACTCATGTCAGCATTCGCACTTCTGATACCTCCAGCAAGCTTCTCAACTCACCTTCACAGGCTTACAGAACGCTCCTCTACCGCATCACTTACGTGATACCCGTAGCTTCGGTGTATGGTTTGAGCCCCGTTACATCTTCCGCGCAGGCCGACTCGACTAGTGAGCTATTACGCTTTCTTTAAAGGGTGGCTGCTTCTAAGCCAACCTCCTAGCTGTCTAAGCCTTCCCACATCGTTTCCCACTTAACCATAACTTTGGGACCTTAGCTGACGGTCTGGGTTGTTTCCCTTTTCACGACGGACGTTAGCACCCGCCGTGTGTCTCCCATGCTCGGCACTTGTAGGTATTCGGAGTTTGCATCGGTTTGGTAAGTCGGGATGACCCCCTAGCCGAAACAGTGCTCTACCCCCTACAGTGATACATGAGGCGCTACCTAAATAGCTTTCGAGGAGAACCAGCTATCTCCGAGCTTGATTAGCCTTTCACTCCGATCCACAGGTCATCCGCTAACTTTTCAACGGTAGTCGGTTCGGTCCTCCAGTTAGTGTTACCCAACCTTCAACCTGCCCATGGATAGATCGCCCGGTTTCGGGTCTATTCCCAGCGACTAGACGCCCTATTAAGACTCGCTTTCGCTACGCCTCCCCTATTCGGTTAAGCTCGCCACTGAAAATAAGTCGCTGACCCATTATACAAAAGGTACGCAGTCACAGAACAAAGTCTGCTCCCACTGCTTGTACGCATACGGTTTCAGGATCTATTTCACTCCCCTCTCCGGGGTTCTTTTCGCCTTTCCCTCACGGTACTAGTTCACTATCGGTCAGTCAGTAGTATTTAGCCTTGGAGGATGGTCCCCCCATATTCAGACAAAGTTTCTCGTGCTCCGTCCTACTCGATTTCATGACTAAGAGACTTTCGCGTACAGGGCTATCACCCACTATGGCCGCACTTTCCAGAGCGTTCCGCTAATCTCAAAGCCACTTAAGGGCTAGTCCCCGTTCGCTCGCCACTACTAAGGGAATCTCGGTTGATTTCTTTTCCTCAGGGTACTTAGATGTTTCAGTTCCCCTGGTTCGCCCCTTACACCTATGTATTCAGTGTAAGGTAACCATCTTATGATGGCTGGGTTCCCCCATTCAGACATCTCCGGATCAAAGTCTGTTTGCCGACTCCCCGAAGCTTTTCGCAGGCTACCACGTCTTTCATCGCCTCTGACTGCCAAGGCATCCACCGTATGCGCTTCTTCACTTGACCATATAACCCCAAGCAATCTGGTTATACTGTGAAGACAACATTCGCCGAAAATTCGATAATACTCAATTACGAGTAACTCACAAATTTTACCTTAGCCTGATCCGTTACCAGTGAAAGTAACGTTCAGTCTATCTTTCTATCACATACCCAAATTTTTAAAGAACGATCTAATCAAAGACTAGAAATCAACATTCACCATCGCCTGGATGGAATGCTCATTTCTAAGCTTTCAAAACTTTCAGAAGCAGTAGTGGTGGAGCCAAACGGGATCGAACCGTTGACCTCCTGCGTGCAAGGCAGGCGCTCTCCCAGCTGAGCTATGGCCCCGTATTTCTACAGGCGTTTCCCACACAAAATTGGTGGGTCTGGGCAGATTCGAACTGCCGACCTCACCCTTATCAGGGGTGCGCTCTAACCAACTGAGCTACAGACCCAATTTCGGGCTGCTTCTTTATCGTCTTCTTCAATGAATCAAGCAATTCGTGTGGGAACTTATGGAGCAGCTGATGTCGTCGATTAAGGAGGTGATCCAGCCGCAGGTTCCCCTACGGCTACCTTGTTACGACTTCACCCCAGTCATGAATCACACCGTGGTAACCGTCCTCCCGAAGGTTAGACTAGCTACTTCTGGTGCAACCCACTCCCATGGTGTGACGGGCGGTGTGTACAAGGCCCGGGAACGTATTCACCGCGACATTCTGATTCGCGATTACTAGCGATTCCGACTTCACGCAGTCGAGTTGCAGACTGCGATCCGGACTACGATCGGTTTTATGGGATTAGCTCCACCTCGCGGCTTGGCAACCCTCTGTACCGACCATTGTAGCACGTGTGTAGCCCAGGCCGTAAGGGCCATGATGACTTGACGTCATCCCCACCTTCCTCCGGTTTGTCACCGGCAGTCTCCTTAGAGTGCCCACCATTACGTGCTGGTAACTAAGGACAAGGGTTGCGCTCGTTACGGGACTTAACCCAACATCTCACGACACGAGCTGACGACAGCCATGCAGCACCTGTCTCAATGTTCCCGAAGGCACCAATCTATCTCTAGAAAGTTCATTGGATGTCAAGGCCTGGTAAGGTTCTTCGCGTTGCTTCGAATTAAACCACATGCTCCACCGCTTGTGCGGGCCCCCGTCAATTCATTTGAGTTTTAACCTTGCGGCCGTACTCCCCAGGCGGTCAACTTAATGCGTTAGCTGCGCCACTAAAAGCTCAAGGCTTCCAACGGCTAGTTGACATCGTTTACGGCGTGGACTACCAGGGTATCTAATCCTGTTTGCTCCCCACGCTTTCGCACCTCAGTGTCAGTATTAGTCCAGGTGGTCGCCTTCGCCACTGGTGTTCCTTCCTATATCTACGCATTTCACCGCTACACAGGAAATTCCACCACCCTCTACCATACTCTAGTCAGTCAGTTTTGAATGCAGTTCCCAGGTTGAGCCCGGGGATTTCACATCCAACTTAACAAACCACCTACGCGCGCTTTACGCCCAGTAATTCCGATTAACGCTTGCACCCTCTGTATTACCGCGGCTGCTGGCACAGAGTTAGCCGGTGCTTATTCTGTCGGTAACGTCAAAACACTAACGTATTAGGTTAATGCCCTTCCTCCCAACTTAAAGTGCTTTACAATCCGAAGACCTTCTTCACACACGCGGCATGGCTGGATCAGGCTTTCGCCCATTGTCCAATATTCCCCACTGCTGCCTCCCGTAGGAGTCTGGACCGTGTCTCAGTTCCAGTGTGACTGATCATCCTCTCAGACCAGTTACGGATCGTCGCCTTGGTGAGCCATTACCTCACCAACTAGCTAATCCGACCTAGGCTCATCTGATAGCGCAAGGCCCGAAGGTCCCCTGCTTTCTCCCGTAGGACGTATGCGGTATTAGCGTCCGTTTCCGAACGTTATCCCCCACTACCAGGCAGATTCCTAGGCATTACTCACCCGTCCGCCGCTCTCAAGAGAAGCAAGCTTCTCTCTACCGCTCGACTTGCATGTGTTAGGCCTGCCGCCAGCGTTCAATCTGAGCCATGATCAAACTCTTCAGTTCAAACATCTTTGGGTTTTTAAGAAACCCTAAACTTGGCTCAGCAATCGTTGGTTACATCTTTGATTTCTCGCGGAGTAACTTGTGATGCTGATAATCTTGTTGACTATCAGTCTGACTCCACAAGCACCCACACGAATTGCTTGATTCAGTTGTTAAAGAGCGGTTGGTTAAGATCTTTCGTCTCAACCGAGGCGCGCATTCTACAGCAGCCTCATTTGCTGTCAAGTGATTATTTTCAGAAGTTTTCGAAGATTTCTTCAACAACTTCAACCACTTGCGCTTCCGATCTCTCGTTAGCGGGAGGCGAATTCTACAGCGTTACACGCTGCTGTCAACACCTCTTTTTCTCCGCTTTCGACCGAGAAGATCGAAACGTTAATAGAGCCAAACAACACCGCTCTACCAACTTCTTCTGGGCTTCGATGAACTGAAGCAACTCGCTGTCGAATTCTGCGTAACTCTTTGTTTACCAAGGAGTTGTCCGTTTCGACTGCGCCGGAAGTGGGGCGAATTATAGACTTCCAGAATCTGCCGTCAAGCACTAATTACGCTTTTGGTGCAGAAACTGGTTTTTTCGCGATAAGGCGGGGAATCCGGCGCATGACAGGCGGAATACGCAGGGCCAAAAGCAGCGCACCTATAGATGCATATACTGCCCACTCCTTCAGATCGGCCCGCACAATCCACAACATATGCAGCAAACCAAGCCCAAGGATCACATACACCAAGCGATGCAGCTTCTTCCAACGACTGCCAAGTCGACGCTGGCTATAGCGATTGGAGGTCACTGCCAGCACCAATAAGCAGAGGAATCCCAGCGCGCCCACAATAATGTAGGGCCGCTTACGCAGCTCCACCCCGAATTGCGACCAATCAAGCCCCAGGATAAAGACGCAGTAAGCCGCCAGGTGCAAAACCACATACGCAAAACACCAGAGACCCAGCTGTCGGCGGACAGCAATCCACCCCGCCCACCCGCTGAGCTTCTGCAATGGCGTCATGCCCAGCGTGATCAGCAACAGAATCAAGGTCCCAAGCCCCAACCGATCCATCAGCACTTTGCCTGGATCAGGCCCGAGCACAGAACTCCATGCCTCGTACAACCAGAAAAATGGCCATATCGCCGCGGCTATAAATACTCCTATGCGCCAGATCGGATAACGCATCAGTAATTCTTCCGCAGATCGAGGTCCGTATAAAGAGAAGCGACCTCATCCGAGTAGCCATTGAACATCTGCGTCTCGCGCACGTTCGGGCTGAACAAGCCGCTGGGCAGGCGACGTTCTCGCGCCTGAGTCCAACGAGGATGGTCGACCGTAGGATTCACGTTCGCGTAGAACCCATACTCATCGGCCGCGATGCTCTGCCAGGTCGTCTTGGGTTGTTCGCTTACAAGACTGATCCGCACAATCGACTTCACACTCTTGAAGCCATACTTCCACGGCACCACCAGACGCAGTGGCGCGCCGTTCTGGTTAGGCAATTCACGCCCGTACATGCCAACGGCAAGGATAGCCAATGGGTTCATGGCCTCGTCCAGGCGCAATCCTTCTACATATGGCCAGTCGATCAAGCCGAAGCTTGAGCGCTGCCCCGGCATGCTTTTGGGGTCCTGGAGCGTTTCAAAACGGATGTACTTGGCTTTGGAGGTCGGCTCCACCTGCTTGAGCAAGGCGGAAAGGGGGAAACCCATCCACGGAATCACCATCGACCACGCCTCGACGCAGCGCAAACGGTAGATGCGCTCTTCCAACTGATAAGGCTTCATGAAGTCTTCCAAGGCATAACGCCCCGGCTTGCCGACCTCTCCATCAATCACCACACTCCAGGGCTCGGTCTTGAGTGAACCCGCGTTCTTCGCCGGGTCCCCCTTGTCCGTACCGAATTCATAGAAGTTGTTGTAGTGGGTTGCGTCCTTGAACGGCGTGATGGCTTCGTCCTTTACCGTAACAACCTGCCACTGGGTGCCTGGCAGCTTTTGGGCAAACCAACTCGGGGCATTGCCCGGCTCGACGTCGGCGTAACGCGCTGCATCGTCAGCACTGGCCCAGCGCGGCAAGGTACTGGCAGCGACGCCAGCAAGCGCACCACCGAGCAAGCTGCGGCGAGATAAATAGAAGGATTCAGGCGTGACATCCGATTCGTGACAATCGGACGCTTTGGGGATCTTGATTAACATGGCAACTCCGCAGCATTGGAGGACTGATGCACCAATAGACTGCGGAGTATGGCGGACATTACATTAAGACAATGTTTTGTCGCGGCGCAGATGCAGCAAGTACTGAATCGGCCCCGAAGCGGCGTAGACCAGGAACGCCAGCAGCAGGATACGCGGCGGGTCGCTGAACACTACAGCGAACACCAACACCACCACCAGGATCGCCACGAAAGGCACGCGCCCCTTGAGGTCGAACTCCTTGAAGCTGTTGTACTTGATATTGCTGACCATCAGCATGCCGGCCGCAGCCACCATCAAGGCCACCAGGAACGACATTTTCGAGCCCTGGATTCCATAGTCACTGAATGCCCAGACAATACCCGCCACCACGCCCGCCGCCGCCGGGCTGGCAAGGCCGATGAAGTAACGCTTGTCAGCGGTACCCACCTGGGTATTGAAGCGCGCCAGACGCAAAGCGGCGCCAGCGACATAGATGAAGGCGACCATCCAGCCGACCTTGCCCATATCCCCCAGCGCCCAGGCAAACGCCAGCAGCGCCGGTGCGACCCCGAAAGCGACCATGTCCGACAGCGAGTCGTACTCGGCGCCAAAGGCACTTTGCGTGTTGGTCATGCGCGCCACACGGCCATCAAGGCCATCAAGCACCATGGCCACGAAGATTGCGATGGCGGCAAAACCGAAATACTTGCTGGCACTCACCGCATCACCCGCCGCCAGCGCACTTTGGGCGCTCATGGAGTTGATGATGGAATAGAAGCCGGCAAACAGGTTCGCGGTGGTGAACAGGTTGGGCAGAAGATAGATGCCACGATGCCGGACCTTGCGACCTTCCGCGTCATGCCCTTCTTCGACATGCTCATCGATCGGCAGCAGGCTTTCGGCGTCAGAGGCCTGGTGTGGCTCTTCGGGACGTTCGCTCATGGATTTTACCTTGCAACGGTGTGAAAAAATTCGACAGAAACTTGCGGCAAGTGTTCGCCCGCAAACGATGCAGCTTTATACCAGAACCAGCCCCTCAAACGAAAAAACGCGGCCTAAGCCGCGTTTTCTGTTGATGCGTACGACTTAGTTTTTGGCTTTGTCGACGATCTTGTTGGCACCGATCCACGGCATCATGGAGCGCAGTTGCTCGCCGATGACTTCGATACCGTGAGCGGCATTGTTACGACGCTTGGCGGTCATCGAAGGGTAGCCGGTTGCGCCTTCGCTGATGAACATTTTGGCGTATTCGCCGTCCTGAATACGTTTCAGAGCGTTGCGCATGGCCTGACGGGACTCGGCGTTGATCACTTCCGGGCCAGTCACGTACTCGCCGTATTCGGCGTTGTTGGAGATCGAGTAGTTCATGTTGGCGATACCGCCTTCGTACATGAGGTCAACGATCAGCTTCAGTTCGTGCAGGCATTCGAAGTAGGCCATCTCTGGCGCGTAGCCAGCTTCAACCAATGTTTCGAAACCAGCTTTGACCAGCTCAACGGTACCGCCGCACAGAACGGCTTGCTCGCCGAACAGGTCGGTTTCAGTCTCGTCCTTGAAGGTGGTTTCGATGATGCCGGTACGACCACCACCCACGCCAGCTGCGTAGGACAGTGCAACGTTTTTGGCGTTGCCCGAGGCGTCCTGGTAGATCGCGATCAGGTCAGGGATACCGCCGCCTTTGACGAACTCGGAACGCACGGTGTGGCCCGGGGCTTTCGGCGCGATCATGATCACGTCGAGGTCAGCGCGTGGAACAACCTGGTTGTAGTGAATCGCGAAGCCGTGGGAGAAGGCCAGGGTGGCGCCCTTCTTGATGTTCGGCTCGATTTCATTCTTGTACAGCGCGGACTGGAACTCGTCCGGGGTCAGAATCATGACCAGGTCAGCAGCAGCAACGGCGGAAGCAACGTCGGTCACTTTCAGGCCATGGGCTTCAGCCTTGGCAACAGTGGCCGAACCTTTGCGCAGGCCGACAGTGACGTCAACGCCGGAATCTTTCAGGTTGCACGCTTGGGCGTGGCCCTGGGAACCGTAGCCGATGATGGCGACTTTCTTGCCCTGGATGATCGACAGGTCACAATCTTTATCGTAATAAACTTTCATGAGGTTCCTCTATATATCCAGGCCGTGAGGCCATTCGCTAATTTGGGTTAGATGCTGAGTACTTTGTCGCCACGGGCAATCCCGGTGACACCACTGCGTACGGTTTCCAGAATCGAGGCCGTCCCGATCGACTGGATGAAACTGTCCAGCTTGTCGCTTGTACCGGTCAGTTGAACGGTATAAACGCTGGCGCTCACATCGACGATCTGCCCGCGATAAATGTCAGTAGTCCGTTTAATCTCGGCACGCTGGGCACCCGTAGCCTTGACCTTAACCAACATCAGCTCACGCTCAATGTGGGCACTTTCCGAAAGATCGACCAGCTTGACCACTTCGATCAACTTGTTGAGGTTCTTGGTGATCTGCTCGATCACCTCATCGTGACCCACGGTGGTCAACGTCAGGCGCGACAGGGTCGGGTCTTCGGTCGGCGCCACGGTCAGGCTTTCGATGTTGTAGTTGCGTTGCGAAAACAGGCCGACAACACGAGACAGAGCGCCGGGTTCGTTCTCCAGAAGCAGGGAGATAATGTGCCGCATGATTAAGTACGCTCCGTCTTGTTCAGCCACATGTCGCGCATAGAGCCGTCTTTGATCTGCATCGGGTAGACGTGCTCGCTGGTATCCACTTGAATATCGAGGAACACCAGGCGGTCCTTCATGGCGAACGCCTCTTCCATCTTCGGCTTCAGATCTTTCAAATCGGTGATGCGAATGCCGACGTGGCCATAGGCTTCAACCAATTTTACGAAATCTGGCAGCGATTCCATGTAGGAATGGGAGTGACGGCTGCCGTAGCTCATGTCCTGCCACTGACGAACCATGCCCAGTACGCCGTTGTTCAGGCAGACGATCTTCACCGGAAGGCCGTACTGCAAGCACGTCGACAACTCCTGAATGTTCATCTGGATGCTGCCCTCACCGGTGACGCACGCGACGTCGGTGTCAGGGAAGCTCAGCTTCACACCCATGGCCGCTGGGAAACCAAAGCCCATCGTGCCCAGGCCACCGGAGTTGATCCAGCGGTTAGGCTTGTCGAACTTGTAGTACTGCGCGGCGAACATTTGGTGCTGGCCCACATCGGAGGTTACAAAGGCGTCGCCCTTGGTCACTTCGCACAGGGTTTCGATCACGGTTTGTGGCTTGATGACGCTGCCGTCGCCTTTGTCGTAAGGGAACAGGCCGCGGTCACCGCGCCATTCGTCGATCTGCTTCCACCAGCTGGCAACGGATTCCTTGTTCGGCGTTTCGCCGATGTCCTTGAGCGCGGCAACCATCTCGGTCAACACACTTTCTACCGGACCCACGATCGGCACATCGGCCTTGATGGTCTTGGAGATGGACGCCGGGTCGATGTCGATGTGGATGATCTTGGCATTCGGGCAGAACTTGCTCGCGCCGTTGATCACACGGTCATCAAAACGCGCGCCCACTGCCAGGATCACGTCGGCGTGGTGCATGGCCAGGTTGGCGGTGTAGCTGCCGTGCATGCCGAGCATGCCGACGAACTGACGGTCCGTGCCCGGGAATGCGCCGAGGCCCATCAACGTATTGGTGACTGGCAAATTAAGCAGCTTGGCCAGCTCGGTCAGCGGCGCAGAACCGCCACCCAGGATCACGCCACCGCCCGAGTACAGCACCGGGCGTTTGGCCGCCAGAAGCATTTCTGCCGCCTTGCGGATTTGCCCCGAGTGCCCACGAACAGCCGGGCTGTAGGAACGCAGCTTGGCTTTCTTCGGGAAGATGTATTCGAACTTTTCAGCCGGGTTGGTCATGTCTTTCGGGATATCGACCACAACAGGGCCCGGGCGACCGGACTGTGCGAGGTAGAACGCCTTTTTCATGACTTCCGGGATTTCCGAGGCATGCTTGATCATGAAGCTGTGTTTCACGATCGGCCGGGAGATACCGATCATGTCGGTTTCCTGGAATGCATCGGTACCCACCATGGTGCTTGCGACCTGGCCGGAAATAATCACCATCGGAATAGAGTCCATATACGCAGTCGCGATGCCGGTAATGGCATTCGTTGCGCCTGGGCCGGACGTCACCAGTACCACACCGGCTTTACCGGTGGCACGGGCGTAACCGTCAGCCATATGGGTCGCGGCCTGTTCGTGGCGAACCAGGATGTGGGTAACAGCCGGTTCCTTGAACAGTGCGTCGTAAACATGCAGCAGAGCACCACCTGGGTACCCGTAGATATAGTCGACGCCTTCGTCACGCAAAAAGCGGACGAGCATCTCACCGCCAGATAAAAGCTCCACGTTGTTCACCTCTAAAACGCCAGAATACCGTCCGTTAAAAACCGACGGGTCTTAATAGGTTTACTTCTCAACAGAGCATGAGCGACGGTGGTCGCCGACTACGTCAGCACTGACTGAGCAAGTATTGGGATCGTCCCAAGTGTTGCGGGCTTTTCCCACCCAGCGCGAGGTAACGCGTTGCGGGTGTTACAGGTCGGCGCGGATATGCGCCTCATGATCTGCTGAGCGGGTCTGCTTCTGGCAGTCCCGATACAGCGGACTTTGGATTCTTCTGTTTCAGCCCCTTCAAGTCAAGCAATAATTGCGCTTTTTTCCAACTAAGCGCATGAGAACGTAGATTAAAGGGGTTTGAGGAGGGATAAAACTCGCCTGAATGTCGTCAAGCGGTAGAAATGTGCGCAAGACTGCCGGAAAACCCGGCAGTCAGGCAATTAACGAGCGTCGACGATCAATTGGTCGAACTTTTTCAGCGCATTACGCAAACCGAGGCTCTCACGCGGGCGATCGGCGTAAACCATCTCCGCCATCTCCAGAATCCCCGACGCATTAGGCAACGGCAGATCCTGCTCGAGGATCTGCTTCATGCGCACCAGGAAGATCCATTGCAGCCACTGATGAAAATCCAGGGTATCAACCGAAAAAGGCTCGACACTGCTGAGCGCCTCTGCGCTGGGGGACACCTCGTCCCACCAGCCCTGCACGCGTAATTCGCGCTCGATCAGCAATAACTGTTCGGCAATCGCAGGAAAACGCGCATCCATCAGAGGCTGACCTTGGCTTTCTGGCGAGCCTGCGCAGCACCGGCAGCATCGCCTTGGGCAGCACGCGCGTCACCAATCAGGGCCCACAGGTTGGCTTGCAGATCGGGACGACCATTGGCCAGGCTCAGGCCGCGACGGGCGAACTGTTCGGCTTGCGGCGCATCACCTTGAGCCATACGCACCTGGGCCAGGCGATACAACACTTGCGGCTCGCGAGGTGCCACGCGCTGGGCACGTTCAAGGCTGGACGAAGCGCCGTTCAAATCACCACCGGCCTGCTGCTGCTGGGCGGTAGTCAACAGCGAGAGCACTGGTCCGTCCAGTTGCTCATCAGCCGACAGGCCGCCAGCGTTCGACGACGACGGAATACCGCTCGGCGTCGACGGCATGTTGTAGGTGCCCTGGTTAACCGGTGCCGTCTGGATCGGCGTGGAATCAACCGGCCCCGACGTGCTTGGGCCTGGGGTCCACGGCTCGGCGCTGATCGGCGCCGACGTTGCAGCACCACCGCCCGGCACCATCACTACCACACCCGAATCCTGCGGCATGGCCTGCGGTGTGGCTTGGGCCGGACGCTTGACCACGGTCTGACGGAAGCCGCCGTTGGCCGAAATGCGATCGTTATTGGAAACGGTGGTACTCGAATCCACCACGGGAATCGAACCGCGCTGCACGCTGGAGCAACCGCTGAGCACTGCCAGAGCTGTAATAGCTGGAATCAACCACTTGTTCACGTGAAACCCTCTTTGCTTAGTTCATCCAGCCCTTGACCCAATCCATCACCGATTCCGCGTCAGCAGGGGCACTGCCACCGCATGCGGCGCCGGGTGGTGGCTCGCTGCCGCGAATATACGGCATCTGCACCGCGCCCGGACAGTTGGCATCGGAGCCCTGCCCCGTGTGCGGATCAATCCAGGCCTGCACGATGTTGTCCGGTTGCGGCATGTTCAGCGGCAACGGGTCGGCCTTGCGCATGAAGCTGGTCCAGACCTGCAGCGCACCGGTGGCACCGGTGAACGGCGTCTTGCCATTGTCGTCACGCCCCAGCCAAACCACGGCCAGCACGTCCTGGCCAAAGCCTGCGAACCAGCTGTCACGCGAATCGTTACTGGTACCGGTCTTGCCAGCCAGCGTCAGGTTCGACGGCAGCACGCTGTAAACCGAGCGTCCGGTGCCTTCGCGCATTACGCGCTGCATGGCGTTCTGGATCAGGTAAATGGAGCCTGCATCAAAGCGCTGCTGAATCTGGAAAGGATAGCGCTTGAGCGGTTCGCCCTCGGCAGTCAGCACGCTGCGGATACCGCGCATCGGGGTATTGAAGCCGCCGTTGGCGAGGGTCTGGTACATCGTGGCCACTTCCATCGGGGTCATGGCGCCAGCGCCCAAGAGCATCGATGGGAACGACGGGAATTCACGGTTGATGCCCAGGCGACCCAGGGTTTTCAACACATTCGGCACCCCAACTTCCAGCCCGAGGCGCGAGGTGGAGATGTTGTAGGAATGCGCCAGGCCCTGATACAGGAAAACCGTGCCGTGAGAGCGGCGATCGAAGTTCTGCGGCGTCCACACTTGGCCATCGGCACCTTTGACCGACAACGGGTCATCCGACAGCCAACTGGTCAGGGTGTATTTGCTCGGTTTTTCCAGGGCCGTCAGGTAGACCGCAGGCTTGACCAGCGAGCCGATCGGCCGCACGGCATCCAGCGCACGGTTGAAACCGGCAAAACTGGCCTGGCGACTGCCGATCATCGCCTGGACTTCACCGGTTTCCGGGTTGGTCACCACCATGGCCGCCTCGACTTCATCGGCGCCCTTGCGGCCGGTCAAGCGTTTGAAGGTATCGTTGACCGACGCTTCGGCTTTCATCTGCAAAATCGGGTCGAAACTGGTGAAGATCCGCAGGCCCTCTTCAGTCAAGTCTTCGTCGCGGTAATCTTCGCGCAACTGACGTTTGACCAGGTCGATAAAGCCTGGGAAGGAGCTGTCGGCCAACTTGCCGCGAGTGGTTACACCCAGTGGCATTTTCTTTGCGGCCGCGACTTGTTCAGCGGTAGCCACGCCCTGCTGCTCGAGTACGTCCAGCACCAGGTTACGACGTTCAAGCGCACGCTCCGGGTTGCGACGCGGGTTGTAATAGGACGGTCCCTTGACCATGCCCACCAGCAACGCAACCTGATGCAGCTTCAACTCGGACAACGGCTGACCGAAGAAGAACTGGCTGGCCAAGCCAAAGCCGTGAACGGCGCGCTGGCCATCCTGGCCGACGAATACTTCGTTGAGGTAAGCCTCGAGGATTTCCTGCTTGCTGTAATGCAGCTCCAGCAGCATCGCCATCATGGCTTCGGTGAGTTTGCGGGTCAGGCTGCGCTCGTTGGTCAGGTAGAAGTTCTTGACCAATTGTTGCGTCAGCGTACTGCCACCCTGCGTCATCTTGCCGCCAGAGGTGTTGACCCAGATGGCGCGGGCAATCGACTTGGGCGAGACGCCCCAGTGGCTGTAGAAGTCGCGGTCTTCGACGGCAACCAGTGTTTCAAGCAGATACGGCGGCACCTGATCGAGCTTGATCAGGATGCGATCTTCCAGGTTCTTGGGGTAAATGCCGCCGATCAGCAGCGGTTCCAGGCGCACCACAGGCAACTTCGAACCATTGAGCGACGACAGCTCGGCGACGTAATCGCCAGAGAAGCGCACGCGTACCGGTTGGGCTTTTTCCAGGCCTTCATAGAACTGGAAGCCGCGGGTATTCAAGTCGACGGTGTTGCCGCTGACGGCCGCGGCGCCAGGGCCATTGCTCACGGCTTCGCGGCGGTAACCCAAGGCGTCGAGCTCGGTGAGAAAGTCATCCTTGCTCAGCTTCTGGCCGGTGAACAGTTCCAGCGGGCGTGCGTACACCTTGGCCGGAATGGTCCAGCGCTTGCCGGAGAACTTCTCCTGGACCACAGCATCGAGGTACACCGCGAAGCCGGCGAGCACCACAAGGCCTACCAGGCTGAGCTTGAGCGCCCAGCCCAGCCACGGACGCAGGCCGCGGGAAGGAGGTTTTTTACGGGAACGGGGAGATCGGGTTCGAGTCATGGCGGCGGATTATACGCACTTTATTGATGATCAACATGAGCCGGACAGCGGTTTGCACGACCGGCTGTAACCGCCATAATGCCCGCCATGATTTCCCCCAGACTTTGAAGGATCGCCCGTGAGCCAGTCCCTGATCGCTGCCCTGCAAAACCCGGCTTTGTATCCCCATCCGGTTGAAGCGTTTCAAGTTATCGAGACCCATATTTCCTGGGTCATTCTGACTGGCCCCTTCGCTTACAAACTGAAGAAGCCGATGAACTTCGGCTTTCTGGATTTCACCCAACTGGACGACCGGGGGCACTTCTGCAACGAAGAACTACGCCTCAACCAGCGCCTGACCGAAGATTTGTATCTTGAAGTGTTGCCAATTACCGGCACCGCCGAGGCTCCGCAACTGGGCGGCGATGGCCCGGTAATCGAGTACGCGCTGAAAATGCGCCAGTTCCCGCAAAGCCAACTGCTGAGCACTTTGCAGGCCAACGGCGAACTGACCAGCGCGCACATCGATGAAATGGCCAAGCAGATTGCGCATTTCCACCTCACCGCTCCAAAGGTTCCACAGGCGCACCCGGCCGGCACCCCGGACGAGGTGATGGCGCCGGTGCGCCAGAACTTCGATCAGATCCGTCCTTTCCTCAGCGACAAGGCCGACCTGGCCCAGCTGGAAGCTCTGCAGGCCTGGGCCGAAAGCAGCTTCGAGCGCCTCAAGCCTTTGCTGGCGCAGCGCAAGCTCGAGGGCTTCACGCGTGAATGTCACGGCGATATCCACTTGGGCAATGCGACGATGATCGACGGCCAAGTCGTCATCTTCGACTGCATCGAGTTCAACGAGCCGTTCCGCTTCACCGATGTGTACGCCGACACCGGCTTCCTGGCGATGGACCTGGAAGACCGTGGCCTCAAATCCCTGGCACGTCGCTTTATCAGCCAATACCTGGAACTGACCGGCGATTACCAAGGCCTGGAAGTGCTGAACTTCTATAAAGCTTACCGGGCGCTGGTACGCGCCAAGGTTGCACTGTTCAGCATGCCGAGCGAGGCAAGCCCGGTGCAGCGCGCCACTACCCTGCGCCAGTACCGCAACTACGCCAACCTGGCCGAAAGCTACAGCACTATTCCTTCGCGCTTCCTGGCAATTACCCACGGCGTATCGGCAGTCGGCAAGAGCCACGTTGCCATGCGCCTGGTGGAAGCCTTGGGCGCCGTGCGCCTGCGCTCGGATGTGGAACGCAAACGCCTGTTTGGCGAACAGCACGTGGAAAACACACCACAGGCCGGCATCTATGCCGCCGACGCCAGCGCAGCAACCTATGCTCGCCTGAATGAAATCGCCGATATCGTCTTGCGCGCCGGCTACCCGGTCGTACTGGATGCCACCTTCCTCAAACGTGAACAGCGCGACGCCGCCGCGAAGATTGCCGAGGCCACCGGCGCGCCATTCCTGATCCTGGATTGCAACGCACCGCAAGCCGTTATCGCCAGCTGGTTGGCACAACGTCAGGCGGATAAGAACGACCCTTCCGACGCGACGCTGACCATCATTGAAGAGCAGCAGGCCAACCGAGACCCGCTGACGGCTGAAGAATTGCTGCTCAGCAAGCGTGTAGAGACCAATGAAAGCGGAACCCTGGATGCCCTGGTGGCGCATATTCGCCAACGCCTGCCAGGCCTGTAAGAAATATTTCTTGGTCGTGTCACCGATCTACGGTGCACGACCGAGCAATAGTGGCACTATAATGGCGTCATAATTCCAACAGGAGTCGCCGTCATGAGTCAGCCCAAGCTTCTTGATACTCCGCTCTACGCGCTCCTGCACAAGGACGACATTCGAGGCTTCAACCAGGAACGGCCTAAAGACGGCAGCATCGACATGCGTGGCGGTGACTTTCGTGGGCTGGACTTGCGCGACCTGAACGCCACGGGCGTAGATTTCACCGACGCGTATTTCCGCTCTGCCGATCTGCGTGGCCTGGATCTACGCGACTGCTCATTGGAAGGCGCCAGCCTGGCGCATGCACAAATTTCCGGCACCTACTTTCCACCTGAACTGACCGCCGACGAAATCCTCATGTCGGTTAATTTCGGTACTCGCCTGCGCTATCGCACCAAGTGACGCCATATGCCCGCCCCCGGCTACGCATCAAGTGTGCCGGGTGGTTCGCCGTGCCTCTGCTTAAAACCTCCTGAGCATTCTTATAAGCGTTTCAGCCGTTCCTGACCAAAGAACTACGCTTTTCCTACTGAGCGCTACACTCCTTTTCAGGCTTGCCTGGTCACGATACCCACCGAACCATTCGGCCGTCGCAAGGAGGCTTGATGAACGATGAGCTGCAACACCTGAAAAACCTTGGCAAGACGTCGGCGCAGTGGCTGCATGCGGTGGGCATCCACAGCGCGTCCGACTTGCGCCGCCTGGGAGCGGTCGATGCCTACCGGGCAGTGCGAACTCGCGGTTTCCGGGCGTCGAAGGTATTGCTGTACGCCATTGAAGGCGCATTGATGGATGTGCACTGGAACGACATTCCCGCGGAGCGAAAGGAAGCGCTGAACCGCCAGCTGGATGCGATTTCGGCACGTCAGAAGAATTAGCTCAGCGATAAAACTCAACGTTTACAGGCATTACGAACGCCTGTTTGAGAAAATCCACAGGTCGAGCAAAAACAAATGTTGACTCTCAAATGAGAATCGTTATGATTATCACAACTGGTCGCGAGATCAGCCGATAACTGAAAGACCATTGGTTCGGACTCTCAGATTATCTCCTCATCAGGCTAATCACGGTTATTTGACCCGGCTCTTGCCGGGTCTTTTTTTGCCTGTAAAACGCCTATAAAACCGTGAGGCTCAGCGCGCGATAATCAACGGATGCCCACGCTCCGGGTGCGGCTGCACCAACACATCCAGCCCAAACACAGCCTTGAGCGGCTCAGGTCGCAAGACGTGTGCGGGCGTATCCAAGGCATGCGGACGCCCGCCTTCCAGCAGCAGAATGCGATCACAGTAACGCGCAGCCAGATTCAGGTCATGGAGGATCACCAGCACGGCCGCGCCTCGATCGGCAAAACTGCGAATAGCCTGCAAGGTCGTGTGCTGATGCAAAGGGTCAAGCATCGACGTCGGCTCATCCAGCAGCAACGTCTGCCCCGCCTCGCCCGGCCATAGTTGCGCCAATACGCGCGCCAGGTGCACACGTTGGCGCTCCCCGCCAGACAACGCCAAGTAGCTGCGGCCGCTCAAATGGCTGATGTCCGCCGCCTGCAACGCCGCACGGATGATCTCGTCGTCACGCACGCGCCCGGTCTGATGCGGCAAACGCCCCATGCCGACAACTTCTTCAACGCGAAACGCAAAATCCAGGGTCGAGGTTTGCGGCAACACCGCCAAGCGCTGGGCGCGCTGCGGGCCGGTCCAGCTCTTGAGCGCCTGCTCATCCAGCCACACCGCGCCCTGATCGGGGCGCAGCTCACCGCACAGCGCGCTGAGCAAGGTGCTTTTGCCAGCACCATTGGGGCCCAGCACGCCAAGTACCTGGCC
This sequence comes from Pseudomonas sp. HT11, assembly GCF_044875395.1. Lineage (NCBI taxonomy): Bacteria > Pseudomonadati > Pseudomonadota > Gammaproteobacteria > Pseudomonadales > Pseudomonadaceae > Pseudomonas > Pseudomonas sp. HT11. Next base: position 5,347,329 of record NZ_CP173217.1, read on the forward strand.
CGGTAACAGGTCCAGGCTGACATCGGCCAACACAGTCTTGCGACCACGCCGGATCTGCAGCGCTTCCACTCGCAGCATCAGGCGCGTCCTCGCAACAACAGAAAAAGAAAAAACGGCGCACCGATAAACGCCGTAACAATGCCGATCGGCAACTCCGCGGGCGCCAGGGCCAGGCGCGCCACCAAATCCGCAAACAGCAACAAACTCGCGCCGGCCAGCACCGAGGCTGGCAACAGCACACGATGGTCGGGCCCGGCCAGCAATCGCACCAAGTGCGGAACCACCAGCCCGACAAACCCGATCATCCCCGCCGCCGCTACTGCCGCCCCCACACCCAAAGCGGTGCAGAACACCAGCTCACGCTTGAGCCCTTCCACATCAATCCCCAGGTGGCTGGCCTCGGACTCACCCAGCAACAAGGCATTCAGCGCCTTGGCGCGGCGCGGCAACCAAAGCGCGACACTCGCGCTCACCAGCAGCAACGGCCACAACCGCGAGTAGCTCGAGCCATTGAGGCTGCCCAGGTTCCAGAACGTCAGGGTGCGCAGAGTGGCGTCGTCGGCCAAATAGGTAAACAGCCCGACCGCCGAGCTGGCGAGGGCCGTGAGCGCGATGCCGGCAAGCAGCATCGTCGCAACATTGGTCTGGCCGTTACGGCGCCCCAGGCGATAGACCAGCGCAGTCACTCCCAAACCACCGAGAAACGCACACAGCGACAGCAGGTAAGGCCCGAACGCATCCGGCAGCCCGCCAAAAAACGAACCCCCGACAATCGCAATCGCCGCCCCCAGCGCCGCGCCACTCGACACCCCGACCAGCCCGGGATCCGCCAGCGGATTACGGAACAACCCCTGCATCGCCACGCCCGACAACGCCAGCACGCCGCCGACCGCCAGGCCAAGCAATGTGCGCGGCAGGCGAATCTGCCCCAGGATCAATTCGGCCTGCTCCAGGCCGTCGGCTGCAATCGGCACGCCCATCAAGCGCAACGCGGCCCTGAGTGTGTCCAGCAACGGCAGGCTGACCGGCCCCAAGGCTAATGAGAGCCAGGTCGCCAATACACACAACAGCGCCAGCCCGACAAACAGTGTTTTCGGCTTAACCAGAGTGGTCATGGAGCAGGTTTAGCCTGGGACGGATAGAACCCGGCAGACAGTTGCACCAGGCTTTGCGGCACACGCGGGCCCAGGCCGCCCACCAGCAGGGTGGGGTCCAGCTCAAACACCCGGCCATTTTTGGCCGCCGGCGTTGAGGCCAAAATCGGGTTTTCCTTGAACAGCGCCGCGCGCGCTGCATCGCCGGTCAAGGCACGGTCAGCAAATACCAGCACATCAGGACTCAGCCCCGCCAACGACTCCACCGAAAAAGGTTTGTAGCCAGTATGGGTGGCCAAGTTGCGTCCGCCCGCCTGCTGCAACAGCCAATCGGCGGCGGTGTCTTTACCTGCGATCAGCGGCTTGCCGCCCGCATGACCGAGCACCAACAGCACACCCGGGGCTTTTTGCGTGGCCTGGGCCTGAGTGACCCAGCGCTTCTGCTGCTCGAGTGCTTGTTCATATCCGGTAAATAATTCGTTGGCTTTAGCCTCGCTGCCCAGCAACTTGCCAAGGTGCTGCAAGTTGCCTTTCAGGGTTGGCAGGTCCGGCTCGGCCGAAAACATTTCCACCTGCACGCCGGCGCCGCGAATTTGCGCAAGTACCGGCGGCGGCCCCATTTCCTCGGTGCCGACCAGTACTTGCGGGCGAAGGCTGAGAATGCCTTCCGCCGACAACTGGCGCTGGTAACCTATGCTCGGCAAGGCCTTCAGCGATTCCGGGTGCTGGCTGGTAGTATCCACGCCCACCAGTTTCGATTCGCCGCCCAAGGCCGTCACCCATTCCGACAGCGCTCCACCGGCACTCACCCAGCGTTGCGGCAGTTCAGAGGCTTGCGCCCCGTGGTGGACCAGCAGTGAGGCAACAAACGCAATAGCGCTGGTACTCAGACGCATAACAGGGTTTCCTTCCAGGGGCGGGGCGAAGCCGGCATTTGATAATTGTTTGCATTTGAACGTCAAGGCACTTAAGGATTGAAATGAAGTTTCTCTGCACCTCCGACACCCTTGCAGCCAACAGCAGCCTCGGCTTCGAGATCGACGGTTGCAAACTGTTGGCCGTGCGCCGGGACGGCGTTGCCTACTTCTATATCAACCGTTGCCCCCATCGCGGCATCGCGCTGGAATGGCAACCCGATCAGTTCCTCGACACCAGCGCCAGCCTGATCCAGTGCGCCACTCACGGCGCGCTGTTCCTGATCGAAAGCGGCGAATGCATCGCCGGCCCCTGCGCGGGCCAGAGCCTCACCGCCCTGCCCGGCCGCGAAGACGCGCAGGGCCTGTGGGTGCAACTCTAGTCGCTGATCAGTACATCCAAGCGACGATCCACAACAATTTCCTCAGGCGTGACTCGCACACCGTAGGCCAATACCTCCACACCGGCGGCCCTGGCCTCACGCAATGCCGCAGCGTAACCGGCGTCGATTTCAACCGCTGGGCGCACCGCCTCGATCCCCGACAGGTTGACGCAATACAACTGCACCGCCCGCACCCCGTCACGCGCCAAGTGCGCCAACTCGCGCAGGTGCTTGGCGCCGCGCTGGGTCACCGCATCGGGGAAGGCTGCCACCGCCGTGCCATCAAAGCCCAGGGTGACGCTTTTGACTTCGACAAACGCCGCGCCTTGCGGGTAATCGAGGCGAAAATCGATGCGGCTTTTCTCCTGGCCATAAGGCACTTCGCGCTTCAAGGCAGTAAACCCGTTGAGCTCAGTGATCACCCCCGCGCGCAACGCCTCCTCGATCAGTTGGTTGGCGCGCGCCGTGTTGACGCACGCCAGCCGCCCCTGCGGCGTTTCGGCAATTTCCCAGGTGCCGGGCAACTTGCGCTTGGGGTCCGTGGAGCGACTGAACCAGACCTGGCCGCCCTCCACCATGCAATTGAGCATCGAGCCGGTGTTCGGGCAGTGAATCGTCAGCAACTCGCCGGTAACGGTTTCGATATCGGTGAGAAAACGCTTGTAGCGGCGGATCAGCCGCGCTTCTTCGAGAGGAGGATGAAAACGCATCAGCCTTGCCAGCTCCGCAAACCACGGGCGATACGCTCTACCGCCTGTTGTAGCCGATCGATATTTTGCGTGTAGGCAAAACGCACATGGTGGCCGGCTTGATAGCGGCCAAAATCCAGCCCGGGCGTAAACGCCACGTGTTCGGTTTCGAGGAAATGCCGGCAGAACGCGAAGGCATCACCGCCGAACGCGCTGATATCGGCATACAAATAGAACGCCCCTTCCGGCTCTACGGCGATCCCGAATCCAAGTTCGCGCAGGGCGAGCAGCAGGAAATCCCGACGGCGACCGAATTCGGCGCGGCGCTGCTCCAGAATGCTCAACGTTTGCGGGGTAAAACACGCCAGTGCCGCGTACTGGGCCATGCTCGGCGCGCTGATGTAGAGGTTTTGCGCGAGCTTTTCCAATTCACCCACCGCCGCGGGCGGCGCCACCAGCCAACCGAGGCGCCAGCCAGTCATGCCGAAATACTTCGAAAAACTATTCAGGACGAACGCGTCGTCGTCCACTTCCAGCACGCTGGCGGCATCGGTGCCGTACGTGAGGCCATGATAGATCTCGTCCACCACCAAGTGGCCGTCGCGCGCCTTGATTGCACTGGACAACCCCGCCAACTCGTCGCGCGTGAGGATCGTGCCGGTGGGGTTGGCCGGGGAAGCAACCAACGCGCCCACGCTGTCCTGGTCCCAATGTTTGGCCACCAACTCGGCAGTCAATTGGTAGCGCACGTCCGGGCCAACCGGCACCAGCTGCGCCGCGCCTTCCACCAAGCGCAGAAAATGTCGGTTGCACGGATAGCCCGGGTCGGCGAGCAACCAATGTTTGCCCGGATCGACCAGCAGGCTGCTCGCCAGCAGCAACGCACCGGAACCACCGGGAGTGATCAGAATGCGCTCAGGATCGATGTTCAGCCCGTAGCGCTGCTGGTAGAAACCACTGATGGCCTCGCGCAACTCCGGCAACCCGCGCGCTGCGGTGTAGCGGGTCTTGCCGTTGGCCAGCGCCGCCTGGCCGGCCTGGATGATGGGCTCGGCCGTGGTGAAATCCGGCTCGCCGATTTCCAGGTGGATCACATCATGGCCGGCTGCCTGCAGCTCATTGGCTCGCGCCAGCAGCGCCATGACATGAAAAGGTTCGATGGCGCGACTGCGCGCACTGTAGGGCTGAGCCATTAGCCTTCCTTAACGGTGAGGACAAAATCAGGATTCTACCGAACCCTCGCGGTAAAACATGCTCTATTGCCTGCTCGGCCGTCCATGACGAACCGAGCAAGCGCTTGCAAAACGACTAAAATCAACATTCGAGACACGCTATACCCAGCCATGGCGGGCTGTTGCAGTTTGCACCCCCGCCAAGTTGGGCCTCGACAACCGGGAGTGGCGCACCCCGAATCTATCTGGTAAGTTCGCCCGCTTGCAGCCGCAGGGCCGGCAGGTGTCGGTGACGTTGCAATCCTGCGCAATGGATTAGAAGAGTGAGAGGCGGTCTATTCATGTCCACCCAAGCAAAGCAACAGCAGCAGAGCCTCAGTGGCTTCACACCTTACGTCGAAACGAAAGGTGAGGAGTACATGGGCAAGCCCATGCGCCAGCACTTCACCAAGATCCTGCAAAAGTGGAAGCAGGACTTGATGCAAGAGGTCGACCGCACCGTTGACCACATGAAGGACGAAGCCGCCAACTTCCCGGACCCGGCAGACCGTGCCAGCCAGGAAGAGGAATTCGCCCTCGAACTGCGCGCCCGTGATCGTGAACGCAAGCTGATCAAGAAAATCGACAAAACGCTGCAACTGATCGAAGACGAGGAATATGGCTGGTGCGAATCCTGCGGCGTCGAGATTGGTATTCGCCGCCTGGAAGCCCGCCCAACCGCGGACCTGTGCGTAGACTGCAAAACCTTGGCTGAAATCAAGGAAAAACAGGTCGGCAAGTAATCCTGCCGGGCTGAACGAATGGGGCGTGCAAACGCCCCATTTTTGTTTCTGGCGTTTACCGATTTTCCAGTAGTATCCGGCCCATGACAGCCTCTACCTATATTGGGCGTTTCGCCCCCACGCCCAGCGGCCATTTGCATTTCGGCTCGCTGGTTGCCGCCCTCGCCTCCTACCTTGATGCCCGCGCCAACCACGGCCGCTGGCTGATGCGCATGGAAGACCTCGACCCACCGCGTGAAGAACCCGGCGCCCAGACGGCGATCCTGCACGCCCTGGAAAGCTACGGCTTCGAGTGGGATGGCGAACTCGTCCGACAAAGCGAGCGGCATGATGCCTACGCCAAAGTCCTCGACGGCCTGTTCAACCACGGCCTGGCCTACGCCTGCACATGCTCGCGCAAACAGCTGGAGCCCTACCACGGGATTTACCCGGGTTTATGCCGCAATGCCGGGCACGATCAGCACCACGCGGCCATTCGCCTGCGCGTACCCGAGCTGGAATACCACTTTACCGACCGCGCACAGGGCGAATTCCGACAGCACCTGGGCCGCGATGCAGGCGATTTCGTCATCCGTCGCCGCGACGGCTTGTATGCCTATCAATTGGCCGTCGTGCTCGACGACGCCTGGCAAGGTGTAACCGACATCGTGCGCGGCGCCGACCTGCTCGATTCCACGCCACGCCAGCTCTACCTGCAAGAACTGCTGGGCCTGCGCCAGCCGCGCTACCTGCACGTGCCCTTGATCGTGCAGCCGGACGGTAACAAGTTGGGCAAAACCTACCGTTCCCCGCCGTTGACACCGGACCAGGCCACGCCTTTGCTGTTAAGGGCATTGCGCGCCCTCGGCCAGCCCGCCGGCGCTGAACTGCTGCACGCCAGCCCACGGGAACTGCTCGATTGGGGCATTGCGCACTGGGATGCAACCCTGATCCCGCGCACACTCACGCTGGCCGAAGCGCAATTGCGCTGAAGGCGCTTGCAGCTTGCCAGCCATCCGTTACCATCGCCGCAGTTTTTTAATCAGAGGCCAACATGTACATCTATCGATTGGTCCTGCTGCTGGTCGTCGGGATCTACCTGTTTTCCCCCGCCATCATGGATTGGTGGATCGACGCCACGGGCGCCTGGTATCGCCCTTATCTGCTGTGGCTGATCCTGATCGTCGTGACCTTCATCCTGCAGAGCCAAAAAGATGCCGATGAGCTTTAGCCTCACCCAGATGCTGCTGATCAGCGCCGCCTACCTGGCCGCGCTGTTCGCCGTGGCCTGGATCAGTGAGCGCGGAATGATTCCGCGGGCGATCATTCGCCATCCGTTGACCTACACCTTGTCCCTGGGCGTTTACGCCAGCGCCTGGGCGTTTTATGGCACCGTGGGCCTGGCCTATCAGTACGGCTACGGCTTTCTGTCCAGTTACCTTGGGGTGTCCGGCGCATTCCTGCTGGCGCCAGTGTTGCTGTACCCGATCCTGAAAATCACCCGTACCTACCAGCTGTCATCCCTGGCGGACCTGTTTGCCTTCCGCTTTCGCAGCACCTGGGCCGGCGCGCTGACCACGATTTTCATGCTGCTCGGCGTGTTGCCATTGCTGGCCCTGCAGATCCAGGCCGTGGCAGATTCCATCAGCATCCTGACCCGTGAGCCCGTGCAACATCGCGTCGCCCTGGCCTTTTGCGCGCTGATCACGCTGTTCACGATTTTCTTCGGTTCGCGCCATATCGCCACCCGTGAAAAACACGAGGGCCTGGTGTTTGCGATTGCCTTTGAGTCGGTGATCAAGCTGATCGCCATCGGCGGCGTCGGCCTGTATGCGCTGTATGGCGTGTTCGACGGCCCGCAACAGCTGGAGCTGTGGCTGCTGCAAAACCAGACCGCCCTCGCCGCCCTGCACACGCCGTTGCAGGAAGGCCCATGGCGCACGCTGTTGCTGGTGTTCTTCGCTTCGGCGATTGTGATGCCGCACATGTACCACATGACCTTCACCGAGAACCTCAATCCGCGCTCATTAGTGAGTGCAAGCTGGGGCTTGCCGCTGTTCCTGCTGCTGATGAGCCTGGCGGTGCCGCTGATCCTGTGGGCCGGCCTCAAGCTGGGCGCAACCACCAACCCGGAATACTTCACCCTCGGCGTCGGTATTGCCGCCAACAGCAAATCCCTGGCGTTGCTTGCTTACGTCGGCGGTTTGTCGGCGGCCAGTGGCTTGATCATCGTGACCACGCTGGCGCTGTCGGGCATGGCGCTCAACCACCTGGTGTTGCCGCTGTATCAGCCGCCGGCCGAAGGCAACATCTACCGCTGGCTGAAGTGGACGCGCCGCGCGCTGATCGTCGCGATCATCATGGCCGGTTATGGCTTCTACCTGTTGCTGGGCGCCGGGCAAGACCTCGCCAACCTCGGCATTGTTGCGTTCGTTGCCACCTTGCAGTTCCTGCCGGGCGTGTTGTCGGTGCTGTACTGGCCGACCGCTAATCGCCGCGGGTTTATCGCCGGCCTGCTGGCGGGGATTCTGGTGTGGATCGTTACTATGCTGCTGCCGCTGGTCGGCAACCTGCAGGGTTTCTACATTCCGTTGCTGAACATGATTTACGTGCTGGACGACACCAGTTGGCACATGGCCGCCATCGCTTCATTGGCTGCCAACGTCTTGATGTTCACCTTGATCTCGCTGTTCACCAACGCCAGCCCCGAAGAAACCAGCGCCGCCGAAGCCTGCGCGGTGGACAACGTACGCCGCCCGCAACGCCGCGAGTTGCATGCCGCCTCACCCCAGGAGTTCGCCACTCAACTGGCCAAGCCGCTGGGTGCGAAGGCCGCGCAAAAGGAAGTCGAACAGGCACTGCGCGACCTCTACCTGCCGTTCGACGAGCGCCGCCCGTATGCGCTGCGACGCTTGCGTGACCGTATCGAGGCCAACTTGTCCGGGCTGATGGGGCCAAGCGTGTCCCAGGACATGGTCGAAACGTTCTTGCCCTACAAGGCTGGCGGCGAAAACTACGTCACCGAAGACATTCATTTCATCGAGAGCCGGCTGGAGGATTACCACTCGCGCCTCACCGGCCTTGCCGCCGAACTCGACGCGCTGCGCCGCTACCACCGCCAGACCCTGCAGGAACTGCCGATGGGCGTGTGCTCCCTGGCCAAGGATCAAGAGATCCTGATGTGGAACAAGGCCATGGAAGAATTGACCGGCATCGCCGCCCAGCGGGTAGTGGGTTCGCGCCTGAACACCCTGGGCGATCCGTGGAAAGAACTGCTGCAGGGCTTTATCAACCTGCCCGACGAGCATTTGCACAAGCAGCACTTGGCGCTCGACGGCCAGACGCGGTGGCTCAACCTGCACAAAGCGGCGATCGACGAACCGCTGGCACCCGGCAACAGCGGCCTGGTGCTGCTGGTGGAAGACTTGACCGACACGCAAATGCTCGAAGACAAGCTGGTGCACTCAGAGCGCCTGGCCAGCATTGGTCGTTTGGCGGCAGGCGTGGCCCATGAGATTGGCAACCCGATCACCGGTATCGCCTGCCTGGCGCAGAACCTGCGGGAAGAGCGCGAAGAGGACGGCGAAATCACCGAAATCAGCGGGCAGATCCTTGAGCAGACCAAGCGCGTTTCACGCATCGTGCAGTCGTTGATGAGCTTCGCCCATGCCGGCGCTCATCAGAATCAGGACGAGGCCGTGTGCCTGGCCGAAGTCGCGCAGGATGCCATTGGGCTGCTGGCCTTGAACCGGCGCAATTTCGAAGTACAGTTCTTCAATCTGTGCGACCCGGACCACTGGGTCGACGGCGATTCCCAACGCTTGGCGCAGGTGTTGATCAACTTGCTGTCCAACGCCCGTGACGCGTCCCCGCCGCACAGCGCGGTACGCGTCAAGAGCGAGGCTTTCGAGCACACGGTCGATCTGATCGTGGAGGATGAAGGCAGCGGTATTCCACAGAACATCATGGACCGATTGTTCGAACCTTTCTTCACCACCAAGGACCCGGGTGAAGGTACCGGTCTGGGCCTTGCACTGGTCTATTCCATCGTTGAAGAGCATTATGGACAAATCACCATCGACAGCCCGGCTGACACCGAAAGCCAACGCGGCACCCGTATTCGGGTGACCTTGCCGCGTCATGTCGAAGCGACGTCCGCTGTGAACTGAGACCGTCGAGAGAATTGAATCAATGCCGCACATTTTGATCGTCGAAGACGAAACAATTATCCGCTCTGCCTTGCGTCGCCTGCTTGAACGTAATCAGTATCAGGTCAGCGAAGCCGGCTCGGTGCAGGAAGCCCAAGAGCGATTCAGCATTCCCACGTTCGACCTGATTGTCAGCGACCTGCGTTTGCCGGGCGCGCCAGGCACCGAGCTGATCAAGCTTGGCCAGGGCACGCCGGTGCTGATCATGACCAGTTACGCCAGCCTGCGTTCGGCGGTGGACTCGATGAAGATGGGCGCGGTGGATTACATCGCCAAGCCTTTCGACCACGACGAAATGCTGCAAGCCGTGGCCCGCATTCTGCGCGACCGTCAGTCGGCCAGCAGCGCGCCCGCCGAACAGCGCCCCGCCGGCAAGACCGCGAGCGGTGCGGACAAGCCTGGCGTCAACAACAGCAATGGCGAAATCGGCATTATCGGCTCCTGCCCACCGATGCAGGACCTGTACAGCAAGATTCGCAAAGTCGCGCCCACCGACTCCAATGTATTGATTCAGGGCGAGTCGGGCACCGGTAAAGAACTGGTCGCACGCGCGCTGCACAACCTGTCCAAGCGCGCCAAGGCGCCGATGATTTCGGTGAACTGTGCGGCGATCCCTGAATCGCTGATTGAGTCCGAACTGTTCGGCCACGAAAAAGGCGCGTTTACCGGCGCCAGCGCCGGGCGTGCGGGCCTGGTCGAAGCGGCGGACGGCGGCACCTTGTTCCTCGACGAAATCGGCGAACTGCCGCTGGAAGCCCAGGCGCGCTTGCTGCGCGTGTTGCAGGAAGGCGAAATTCGCCGCGTAGGTTCGGTGCAATCGCAAAAGGTCGATGTTCGCCTGATCGCCGCGACCCACCGCGACCTCAAGAGCCTGGCCAAGATCGGCCAGTTCCGTGAAGACTTGTATTACCGCCTGCACGTGATCGCCCTCAAGCTGCCGGCGCTGCGTGAGCGTGGTGCCGACGTCAACGAAATCGCCAGCGCCTTCCTGCTGCGCCAGAGCGCGCGGATCAACCGTACCGACCTCAAGTTTGCCCCGGACGCCGAGCAGGCGATTCGTCACTATTCGTGGCCGGGTAACGTGCGAGAGCTGGAGAACGCGGTCGAGCGCGCGGTGATTCTGTCGGAGAGCCCGGAGATTTCTGCCGAGCTGCTGGGCATCGACATCGAGTTGAGTGACCTGGAAGACGACGACTTCATCGGCCTGGCCCCACAACAGGGCGGCGGTAGCAATACCAGCCACGAGCCGACGGAAGATTTGTCACTGGAAGATTACTTCCAGCACTTCGTCCTTGAGCACCAGGACCACATGACCGAGACCGAGCTGGCGCGCAAGCTGGGCGTGAGCCGCAAGTGCCTGTGGGAACGGCGCCAGCGCCTGGGCATTCCGCGACGCAAGACCGGCGTGGCCAGCGAGAGTTGAGGGTGCGCCCCCACAGGTAACACCCTCAGATGTGAAAAAACTGTTACCGCTGAATTTTCACGTAACAAAAGCCGGGGCTTACGGTAACGAAGCCCCGGCTTTTTTTCGCCCCCGAAAACGCCGAAAGCGCCTCAAACCCCCGGTTTTGCTGGGCGGCACAAAAGTTGGCACGCACCCTGCTATATGCTTAGTACAAAAACAATAACAAGCTCAGTACCCGACAATAAAAATAAGACGTATCGACTCACGCACAATAAAAACAACACGGCGGAGGCGCAGCTAACTGATTCTTTTGGAGAGGCGTTGCATTTGGGGCTTGCCCCGCAACCAGGCCGAGAACAACAAAAACTGCCCTAAGGCAGAGCCTGAACTGGTTGGATCGTAGATCAGCAACACAGCGACCAAAGCAATCCGTTTGCTCTTGACTCCCGATTGGGAGTGTCATGAAGGTGAAGCTTCATGGCGAGGGCGATCAACAAAAACAAGAAGCCCGAAATCAATAATAAAAATAGAGCACGCAACTACTTCTGGGGGAGCTTCGGCTCCCCTTGTAGTTTCCGGCATTTGGCCGGTTCCCCTGTCTTTTAAGCTTATGGCGCAAGGCCTGCAGCTTGTTCCTACACCATCCCTCGACTAAATGCTAGAATCCCCGCCCATCATGCGGTCATTCTTCGTTATGGCCGAACATTCCTTCAAACAGTGCATCCCATGCTGAAGAAGTTGTTCCAGTCATTCCGTTCTCCCTTGCGTCGTACGCAACACATTCGCAGCACGCCTGAAGTGCTTAACAGCAATCAGCATTCATTGCAGCGTGCTCAATTCAGCCGCTATGCGGTGAACATCGTCGAACGTTTGCAGAACGCCGGCTACCAGGCTTATCTGGTGGGCGGCTGTGTACGTGACATGATGCTCAATATCACGCCCAAGGATTTCGACGTCGCCACCAGCGCCACGCCCGAGCAAGTGCGTGCCGAATTTCGCAACGCGCGAATCATCGGTCGCCGGTTCAAGTTGGTGCATATCCACTTCGGCCGCGAAATCATCGAGGTCGCCACGTTCCGCGCCGGCCACCCGCAAAACGATGAAGAGGAAGACACCAACCAGTCTTCCCGCAACGAAAGCGGCCGCATCCTGCGCGACAATGTCTATGGCACCCTGGAAGAAGACGCGCAACGCCGCGACTTCACCATCAACGCCTTGTATTACGACCCGGTCAGCGAGCGCATCCTCGATTACGCCAATGGCGTACACGACATTCGCAACAATCTGATCCGTTTGATCGGCGACCCGACGCAGCGCTACCAGGAAGACCCGGTGCGCATGCTGCGAGCGGTGCGTTTTGCCGCCAAGCTGAATTTCGGTATCGAGAAACACACGGCCGCGCCGATTCGCGACCTGGCGCCCATGCTGCGGGAAATTCCTTCGGCACGCCTGTTCGAAGAAGTGCTCAAGCTGTTCCTCTCGGGGTACGCCGCCGACACTTTCGAAATGCTCGTCGACCTGCAGTTGTTCGACCCACTGTTCCCGGCCAGCGCCGAGGCTCTGGAATACAACCCGACGTACACCCACACGCTGATCAGCGAAGCCTTGATCAATACCGACCTGCGCATCAAACAGAACAAACCGGTGACCCCGGCGTTCCTGTTTGCCGCCCTGTTGTGGCCGGCCCTGCCCAAACGCGTACTGCGCCTGCAGGACCGTGGCATGCCGCCGATTCCTGCCATGCAGGAAGCTGCGCACGAGCTGATCGCCGAGCAATGCCAACGCATCGCCATTCCGAAACGTTTCACCCTGCCGATCCGCGAGATCTGGGACATGCAGGAGCGCCTGCCACGGCGCAGCGGCAAACGCGCCGACCTGCTGCTGGACAACCCGCGCTTCCGTGCTGGCTACGACTTCCTGCTGCTGCGCGAAAGCGCCGGCGAGCAAACCGACGGCCTGGGCGAATGGTGGACCGACTACCAGGACGCCAACGACAGCCAGCGCCGCGACATGATTCGTGACCTTGGCAGCAAAGGTGATGGCGCCAGCGATGGGCCGAAGAAGCGTCGTCGCAGCTCCAGCAAGCGCAAACGCACGTCTGCCGATGCCTCGGGCGCTGCAGGCGAATAAACGTGGAACGTATCTACATCGGTATGGGCAGCAACCTCGCTGCCCCGGACCAGCAATTGCGCAGCGCCATTGCGGCGTTGGCGTTATTGCCAGGCACCGCCCTCGTCGGTGTGTCCGACTTCTATCAGAGTGACTCCCTGCTCCCCGGTCAGCCGCGCTATACCAATGCGGTCGCGGCCTTGGACAGCAGCCTTGCGCCACTGGCGCTGCTCGATGCACTGCAAGCCATCGAAAACGGCCAGGGCCGCGAACGTCTCGAGCGTTGGGGCCCGCGTACGCTGGATCTGGATATCCTGCTGTTTGGTGATCGCCTGATCGACGAGCCGCGCCTCAAAGTGCCTCACTACCAGATGCACCTGCGCGCGTTCGTGCTGTACCCGCTGGCCGAACTGGCTCCCGCCGAGCTGCAACTGCCCGACGGCCGAACGCTCGCAGAGCTGTTGAAGGCCTGCCCGTTTGTCGGCCTGGAACGGCTTTCTACCGTCTGATGCAGCCCCTGTGGGAAAACGAGCTTGCTCGCGAATGCGGTGAACCAGTACCCACCGCATTCGCGAGCAAGCCCGCTCCCACATTTGATCTCGCAGGCCATCAAAAGCGGTCTTCTACGTGCTGAATCGCGTCAGTAACAGCGGTAACACCGCCATCGTAACAATGCGGTAACACATCCAATTGACTTCCCGAGTCCTCATCACGACTATAGGCGTCCCGCTGCCGCCAACCCGGCGCTGAAGGGCGCAATCCAGGCCTTATAAGCACTGCTCTCAAGACGGTGCGCCTGTATAAACGAAGACTCACGCGCGTTACTCGCTGTTTCCAAGCGCCTGAACGAGGACCCTTTTCATGCCAGACATTACCCTGACCACCTTGCAGAGCCTCAAGCTCAAAGGTGAAAAAATCACCATGCTGACGTGCTACGACGCCACCTTCGCCCACGCCAGTTGCCAGGCCGGTGTCGAAGTGCTGTTGATAGGCGACTCGCTGGGCATGGTTCTTCAAGGGAATGACAGCACCCTGCCCGTCACCACCGATGAACTCGCCTACCACACCGCCAGCGTCAAGCGCGGTAACGATGGCGCTTTCATCATCGCCGACCTGCCGTTCATGGGCTACGCCACGCTGGAACAGACCTTTCAGAACGCCGGCAAACTGATGCAGGCCGGCGCGCACATGATCAAGGTCGAAGGCGCCGTATGGCTGGCCGAGTCGATCCGCCTGCTGGCCGAGCGCGGTGTGCCGGTGTGCGTGCACATGGGCCTGACGCCACAGTCAGTGAACATCCTCGGCGGTTACAAGGTACAAGGCCGCAATGAAGCCCAGGCGCGTCAGATGCGCGCGGATGCCATCGCCCTGGAACAAGCCGGTGCCGCGATGATCCTGCTCGAATGCGTACCGAGCGAATTGGCGGCAGAGATCACCCAGGCAGTCAAAGTGCCGGTAATCGGCATTGGCGCGGGCTCTGCCACAGACGGCCAGGTTCTGGTCTTGCATGACATGCTCGGCCTGTCGCTGACCGGGCGTGCACCCAAGTTCGTGAAAAACTTCATGGCAGGTAAAGACAGCATTCAGGCCGCGTTGAGCGCTTACGTCGACGAAGTCAAAGCCGTTACTTTCCCAGGCGCCGAACACGGATTCTCTGCATGAACACCGTTAAAACCGTACGAGAACTGCGCGCTGCAGTCGCCCACGCGCGCAGCGCCGGCAAGCGCATTGGCTTTGTGCCCACCATGGGCAACCTGCACAGCGGCCACGCCACCCTCGTGACCAAGGCCGCCCAGCAATCGGATTTCGTGGTGGCGAGTATCTTCGTCAACCCGTTGCAGTTCGGTGCCGGCGAAGACCTGGACAAATACCCGCGCACCCTGGCTGCCGATCAGGAAAAACTGCTGCAAGCCGGTTGCAACCTGCTGTTCGCGCCCACCGTCGAAGAAATGTACCCCGGCGGCATGACCGGCCAGACCCGCGTCAGCGTCCCGCAACTGTCCGAAGGCCTCTGCGGCGCCAGCCGCCCCGGGCACTTCGAAGGTGTCGCGACGGTGGTCAGCAAGCTGTTCAACATGGTCCAGCCGGATATGGCCGTGTTTGGCCAGAAGGATTATCAGCAACTGGCAGTGATTCGCGCCATGGTGCATGACCTGAACATGCCCATCCAGATCATCGGCGAGCCCACCGTGCGTGCCGCTGACGGTCTCGCGCTGTCCTCGCGCAACGGCTACCTCAGCGAAGAGCAACGCGCCATCGCGCCGGTGCTGTACCGCAGCCTCAGCCAGATTGCCGCCGCCATCAAAGGCGGCGACCACGATTTCGCCAAGCTGCGTGCCGAGCAGATCCAGCAGATCGAAGCGGCCGGATTGCGCATGGATTACCTGGAAGTGCGCCAAGGTGTGCACCTGCGTCCCGCCACGCCAGAGGATCGCGATGTAGTGATCCTGGTGGCCGCGTATTTGGGCGCCACACGCCTGATCGACAACCTGCACCTGACGCTGGCCTGACCTCGCCTTTTCTCCCTCAAAAAAGCGCGCTTGTTGCCCTCCCCGCTGTGCCGGTATAAAAAAGTACCGGCTACAGCGCAGACAAAGCCAAGACATATCGACACGCTAGGTTTAATGTAAACGCCCTGTGCCATTGTTGGCGCTGACCGGAACCCAACGCCTGATGAAAGACTGGACGTTCCGGATTTAGAAGTGTCCTAAAGGCAAGTCCCCGTAATAAAAAGGAAACCCGCAGCGATGGCGTATTACCGCACTCCTCATGACGTTACCGCTCTGCCCGCTTGGCAAGCGCTCGATAAACATCGCCAAGCCATGCAGGATTTCAGCATGCGCGACGCATTCAATGCCGATCCCCAGCGCTTTTCCCAATTCACCTTGAGCAGCTGCGGGCTTTTCCTCGATTACTCGAAAAACCTCATCACTGCCCAAACGCGCGCCTTGCTTGTCGACCTGGCCAATGAAGTCGGGCTTAAAGACGCGATCAACGCGCTCTACGCCGGCGAGCCGGTCAACTCCTCCGAAGGCCGTCCGGCCCTGCACACCGCACTGCGTCGCCCGGTTGGCGACAAGTTGTCGGTCAACGGCGTGAACATCATGCCGGACGTGCACAAGGTGCTGAACCAGATCACCGACCTGGTCGGCCGCATCCATGATGGCCTGTGGCGCGGTTACACCGAGAAGCCGATCACCGACGTGGTGAACATCGGCATCGGTGGCTCGTTCCTCGGCCCGGAGCTGGTCTCCGAAGCGCTGTTGTCCTACGCCCACAAAGGTGTGCGCTGCCACTACCTGGCGAACATTGACGGCAGCGAGTTCCACGAGTTGACCCAGAAGCTGCGCGCCGAGACCACGCTGTTTATCGTCTCGTCAAAATCCTTCAACACCCTGGAAACCCTGAAAAACGCCCAGGCCGCCCGCGACTGGTACCTGGCCCAGGGTGGCTCGGAAGCCGAGCTGTATCGCCACTTCATCGCCGTCTCAAGCAACAACGCCGCGGCCGTGGCCTTCGGTATCCGCGAAGAAAACATCTTCCCGATGTGGGACTGGGTGGGCGGGCGTTACTCGCTGTGGTCGGCCATCGGCTTGCCGATTGCCCTGGCGATCGGCATGTCCAACTTCAAGGAACTGCTGTCCGGTGCCTACACCATGGACCAGCATTTCCAGAACGCCCCATTCGAAGCCAACATGCCCGTGCTGCTGGGTCTGCTGGGCGTGTGGTACGGCAATTTCTGGGGTGCGCAGAGCCACGCGATCCTGCCGTACGACCACTACCTGCGCAACATCACCAAACACTTGCAACAGCTGGACATGGAATCCAACGGCAAGAGTGTGCGCCAGGATGGTACGCCAGTGTCCACCGATACCGGCCCGGTCATCTGGGGCGGCGTAGGGTGCAACGGCCAGCACGCCTACCACCAGTTGCTGCACCAAGGGACCCAATTGATTCCGGCCGACTTCATTGTGCCGATTGTCAGCTTCAACCCGGTGTCCGACCACCATCAGTGGCTGTACGCCAACTGCCTGTCCCAAAGCCAGGCACTGATGCTCGGCAAAACCCGCAGCGAAGCCGAAGCCGAGTTGCGTGAGAAAGGCGTTGCCGAAGCCGAGGTGCAGAAGCTGGCCCCGCACAAGGTGATCCCGGGCAACCGTCCGAGCAACACCATTGTGGTTGAACGCATCAGCCCGCGCCGCCTGGGCGCACTGGTGGCTATGTATGAACACAAAGTGTTTGTACAAAGCGTGGTCTGGGGTATCAACGCCTTCGACCAATGGGGCGTGGAGTTGGGCAAAGAGCTGGGCAAGGGCGTGTATAACCGTCTGACCGGCGCCGAAGAAACCTCGGCCGAGGATGCTTCGACCCAAGGCCTGATCAACTACTTCCGCGGTCGTCACCGCGGCTGAAGCCGGTACACCAAGGCCAACGTCCGTTTGGACGTTGGCCTTGAA
Source organism: Pseudomonas sp. HT11 (assembly GCF_044875395.1). Classification (NCBI taxonomy): domain Bacteria; kingdom Pseudomonadati; phylum Pseudomonadota; class Gammaproteobacteria; order Pseudomonadales; family Pseudomonadaceae; genus Pseudomonas; species Pseudomonas sp. HT11. The sequence continues at coordinate 5,364,521 of NZ_CP173217.1, forward strand.
CCCTCCCACCACTGCGTGCATCTTTATGACTTGTCGCCAAAACAAGAATAAGGACCGCTCATGTTCGATATCAGCACATTCCCCAACGCCGATGCCGTCCGCCAGGCCGCGCAGCTCAGTCAAGCCGACTACCAGCGCCTCTATCGCCAATCCATCGAGCAACCCGACACTTTTTGGGCAGAACAGGCCAACAGCTTTCTCGACTGGATCAAACCCTGGCACACCGTCCAGCATTCAGACATTCACACCGGCGCCGCCCAATGGTTTGCCGGCGGCCAACTGAACGTCAGCTACAACTGCATCGACCGTCATCTGGCGCAACGCGCCGACCAGCCTGCCTTCATCTGGGAAGGCGATGATCCGACACGGTCTGCAAAAATCACTTACCGCCAGCTCCATCAAAACGTCAGCCGCCTGGCCAATGTGTTGAAAAGCCGTGGCGTGAAAAAAGGCGACCGCGTGTGCATCTACATGCCAATGATCCCGGAAGCCGCCTACGCAATGCTGGCCTGCACACGCATTGGCGCGGTGCACTCGGTGGTTTTTGGCGGGTTCTCACCGGACGCCCTGCGTGACCGTATTCTCGACGCCGACTGCCGCACCGTGATCACCGCCGATGAAGGCGTGCGCGGCGGTAAACCGGTGGCGCTGAAAAAGAATGTCGACAAGGCCCTGGCCAGCTGCCCGAACGTCAGCACAGTGCTGGTGGTGGAGCGCACCGGCGCTGACCTTGCCTGGCACGAAGGCCGCGACCTCAAGTACCAGCAAGCGCTGGATGCCGCCAGCGACGACTGCCCGCCCGAGCCCATGGACGCCGAAGACCCGCTGTTCATCCTCTACACCTCCGGCAGCACCGGCAAACCCAAAGGCGTGCTGCACACCACCGGCGGCTACCTGCTGCAAGCGGCGATGACCTTCAAGTACGTGCTCGATTACCGCGACGGCGAAGTGTTCTGGTGCACCGCCGACGTGGGTTGGGTGACCGGCCACAGCTACATCGTGTACGGTCCGCTGGCCAATGGCGCCACCTCGCTGATGTTCGAAGGCGTGCCGAGCTACCCGGACAGCTCGCGCTTCTGGCAAGTGATCGACAAACATCAGGTGAACATCTTCTACACCGCGCCCACCGCCCTGCGCGCCCTGATGCGTGAGGGTCATGGGCCACTGGAGAATACCTCCCGCGCCAGCCTGCGCCTGCTGGGCAGTGTCGGCGAGCCGATCAACCCCGAAGCCTGGGACTGGTACTTCAACGCCGTCGGTGAACAACGCTGCCCAATTGTCGATACGTGGTGGCAGACCGAAACCGGCGGCATCATGCTCAGCCCCCTGGTCAGCGCCCAGCGGATCAAGCCCGGCTGCGCAACCCGGCCAATGTTTGGCGTGCAGCCGGTGCTGTTGGATGAGCAAGGCAAGCCAATCAACGGCGCCGGCAGTGGCGTGCTGGCGATCAAGGCCAGTTGGCCTGGGCAGATTCGCAGCGTCTACGGCGACCCGCAGCGTATGATCGACACCTATTTCAAACCCTACCCTGGCTACTACTTCACGGGCGACGGCGCACGCCGCGATGAAGACGGCGACTACTGGATCACCGGGCGCATCGACGATGTGATCAACGTGTCCGGCCACCGCATCGGCACTGCCGAGGTGGAAAGCGCGCTGGTGCTGCATGACCGAGTGGCCGAGGCTGCGGTGGTGGGCTATCCCCACGACGTCAAAGGCCAGGGAATTTATGCCTTCGTCACGCCCATGAATGGCGTTGAACCCAGCGATGCGTTGAAGAAAAACCTGCTTGAGCTGGTCAGCAAGGAAATCGGCAGCTTTGCCAAACCGGAACTGATCCAATGGGCGCCGGCCTTGCCGAAAACCCGCTCCGGCAAGATCATGCGGCGGATTCTGCGCAAAATCGCCTGCAACGAACTGGACAGCCTGGGTGACACCTCGACCCTGGCCGACCCCAGCGTCGTGGATGGCCTGATCGACAAACGCCTGAACCGCTAGGAACCCTCGAGTCGCCATGGAATTTATCCGCAGCCGTATCGAAACCCAGCTGATGAGCCTCACCGGCCTGTCGCTGGGCCAGCTGGACCTGGAAAACCCCAAGGGCGATCCAGGCCTGTTCGGGCCGGACTCGGTCAGTTGGCAAGTCCATGGCGATTTCAGCAGCATGCTGATTGGTGGGATCAGCGCCTTGATGCTGCAAGCCTTGCACCCGTTGGCCCTGGCGGGTGTGTGGGACCACTCGAATTTTCGCCAGGACATGCTCGGGCGTTTGCGGCGCACCTCGCAGTTCATTTCCGGGACCACGTTCGGCTCGCGCAAAGACGCCGAATGGCTGATCGAAAAAGTGCGCACCATTCACCTGCAAGTGACGGGGCACGCCCCGGACGGGCGACCTTACGCGGCCAGCGATCCGGCGTTGCTGACGTGGGTGCATGTGGCGGAGGTCAGCAACTTCCTCGCGGCCCACCTGCGTTACTGCAACCCGCGCCTTTCGGGTCGGGATCAGGACCGCTACTACAGTGAAATCGCGTTGGTGGCCGAACGCCTGGGCGCGCGGCATGTTCCGCGTTCACGGCAGGAAATTTCGGATTACCTGGCGCGCATTCGTCCGCAACTGCTGTGCGACGAGCGCAGCCGCGAGGTGTTGCGTCTGCTGCTCAATGCACCCTCACCCAGCACGCTGGCCAAACCTTTTGGTGCGCTGATGATGCAGGCCGGGATCGACTTGCTGCCCGACTGGGCGAGCAGCCTGCTCGAGCAACACCAAAGCCCGCTGCAACGGCAAATGATCCGCGCCGGGGTCAAGCGCAGTGCGCCGTTGCTGCGCTGGGCGATGCGCAATGGCTCGGTGCAGCGTGCCCATCGGCGGATGGGGTTGATGTAGGCCGGCGCCTATAGCTGTTAAACTCCGCGCCCCATTTACAGCAAGGCGCGCTCCATGACTTCCTTGAATCAGGCGCTGCGCGCCGCCCTCGATTACCGCCAAGACCTGATCCACGAGTTGCATGCCCAAGGCACTGACTGCTACCGCTTGTTTCATGGCAGCCAGGAAGGTGCCGGCGGCCTGACTATCGACCGTTACGGCCCACAGTTGCTGGTGCAGAGTTTCCACCAATCCCTGGAAACAGCCGACCTTTTGGACCTGCACCAGCTGATCAACCAGTTCATGGGCCTGGAATTGCTGCTGGTCTACAACGACCGCTCCCGTGGCAACTCGCGGATCGACCGTGAAGACACGGTGTACCGCGCCGAGCCTGCCGCGCTGGTAGACCTGGTGGGCCATGAATGGGGCCTCAATTATCGTGTGCGTGGGCGCCATGCCGGGCAAGACCCGCTGCTGTTCCTGGACCTGCGCAACACCCGCGGCTGGGTCAAGGCGCACAGCGCCGGCAAGAGCGTGCTCAACCTGTTCGCCTACACCTGCGGCGTCGGCCTGAGCGCGGCGGCCGGTCGCGCGCGTGAGGTGTGCAACCTGGACTTCGCCGAGGGCAACCTGGCAGTCGGTCGCGAAAACGGCCTGCTCAACCCACAATTGCCAACCATGCAATTCGTGCAGTCCGACTACTTCCCGGCGATTCGCCAACTGGCGGGCTTGCCGATCACTCAACGTCGCGGGCAGAAACTGCCGAGCTATCCACGCTTGGACCAGCGCCAATATGACCTGGTATTGCTCGACCCACCGGCATGGGCCAAGAGCGCCTTTGGCACCGTTGACCTGTTGCGTGACTACCAAAGCCTGCTCAAGCCTGCGCTGCTCGCGACGGCCGACAATGGCGTGCTGATCTGCTGCAACAATTTGGCGAAAGTCAGCATGGATGACTGGCGCGAACAGGTGCTGCGCTGCGCTGAGAAAGCCGGTCGCCCGATACGCGACTGGCAAATCATGACACCGGGTGCCGACTTCCCTTCCCAGGACCTGCAGCCACCGTTGAAAACCCTCATCCTGCAGCTGTAGTACTTTTCCCAAGCGGCCCGGTGCTTCGGAACCGAAATCCCGTGCCATACTCCAAGGCACTCCTGTTCGACATAGATGGCGTCACTCATGCCCAAAGGATTGATCCGCGCCGCTGGCGCCTTGTTGACCGCCCTGGCTCTTTACAGCTTGCTGGGTTTTCTGATTTTGCCGGGCATCGCCCTTCGTATTGCCAATCAACAGCTGGCCCATTACGCCACGGTGCCGGCACGCATCGAGCGTATCGAACTCAATCCGTTCAGCCTGGAAGTGACAGCCTGGGGCTTGAAAATCGGCGAACCGGGCAAAGAGCAAGTGGGTTTCGAGCGTCTCTACGCCAACCTGCAGATCGACAGCCTCTGGACTCGCGCCCTGCACCTGGCCGATGTGCAACTCGACCACCCCAAGACCGAGCTGCTGTTCGACAAATCCGGCCAACTGAACCTGGCGCAGTTGTTCAAGCTGCCGCCGAGCGAGCCGACCCCGGCCGATCCCGACGCCAAGCCATTCCCGCTGCGCATCGACAGCATCAAGCTAGCGGGCGGCTATGTGCATTTTCGAGACCTGCGTCCCAGCGAACCGATCGAATTCCTCTACGACAAACTCGACTTTGAACTCAAAAACCTCAGCACCTTGCCGGAAGACAACGCCGACATGACGCTGGTGGCCGCCGGCCCGGAGGGTGGGCAAATCGACTGGAAAGGCAATTTCAGCCTGGTGCCGATCACCTCCAAGGGCACGCTGAAAGTCACCGACGGCAAGATGAAGGCCTGGTGGCCGTATGTTCGTGATGCCTTGCCGCTCGTGCTGGAAGACGGTGTGCTGAATTTCAGCACCAACTACACATTCAGCCTGGCCAAAGAAACCGAACTGAACCTGACCAACACCGCCGCCAGCATTGCGCCATTTGCTATCAAGGCGCCCGATGGCCGCCCATTGGTGCGCCTGGAACGCTTGGACGTCAGTGACACCACGGTGGACCTGGCCAAGCAGCACGTGGTGGTCGGCAAGATTCGCAGCAACAAGCTGGAAACCTGGGCCGCCCGCGAAGCCGATGGGCAACTGGATTGGCAAAAACTGTTCGCCAGCCAACCGAGCAAACCGGCCAAGGCGCCCGAGCCCGCCAATGCGCCGGCAACGGCCGACTCGCCAAAGGCTGAACCGGCCGCGCCTGGCAAGCCCTGGCAAGTAATGCTCAAGGATGTGCAGCTGCGTAACTATCAGGTGCACCTGGCCGACCGTCAGGCCAAACCTGCGGTAGCGCTGGAACTGGGCCCCTTGAACGTCGATGTGCAGAACTTCGACAGCCTCAACCAAAGCCCGTTTACCTTGAAGGTCGACTCCGGCCTGGGTAAACAAGGCAAGATCCAGGCAACCGGCGAGGTCAATCTCAACCCGGTCAGCGCCAAACTCAAAGTGAATACCCAGGACATCGACCTGCGGGTTGCTCAGTCCTATATCAGCCCGTTCATTCGGCTGGAACTGCGCAGCGGCATGTTGGGCAGCAACCTGGATGTGAACCTCAAGAGCACCGAGCCTTTGGCGCTTCAGGTCACCGGCCGCGCTCAGGTCGACCAATTGCACACCCTGGACACGCTCAAGACCCGCGACTTCCTCAAATGGCAGCGCCTGGTGCTCGAAGATGTCAATTATCAACACGGCGACAGCCTGTCGATCGACAAGGTCAACCTGCTGCAACCGTACGCGCGCTTCATGATCAATGATGACCGCACCACCAACATCGATGACCTGTTGATCCCGCAGCCGGCCGACAGTGGCGCCAAATCGGCAGCCAAGCCGGCGGCCAGTAAAGACAAGCCGCTGGGCATCCATATAGGGCAGATCGCGATCAATGACGGCTCGGCCAACTTTGCCGACTTCAGCCTTACGCCCAACTTTGCCACGGCCATTCAACAGCTCAACGGGCAGATCGGCACCATTGACAGTCGCCAAGCCAAACCGGCCAGCGTCGACATCAAGGGCAAGGTGGATCGCTATGCGCCAGTGACCATCAAAGGCAGCGTGAACCCGTTTGATCCGATGGCGGCGCTGGATATCGCCACCAGCTTCAAACGCGTCGAGTTGACCACGTTGACGCCGTATTCCGGCAAGTTCGCCGGTTTCCGCATCCGCAAGGGCCGGCTCAACCTGGACCTGCATTATGTGATCACCAAAGGCCAGTTGAAGGCTGAAAACAAGGTGGTGGTTGAGCAACTGCAACTGGGTGAGAAAGTCGACAGCGCCGACGCCGTGGATTTGCCGATTCGCCTGGCCATCGCCCTGCTCAAGGACTCCGACGGCAAGATCTCCATCGAACTGCCGGTCACCGGCGACCTGAACAACCCGCAATTCAGCGTGATGCCGATTGTCTGGCAAACCCTGCGTAACCTGGTGGTGCGCGCGGCGACGGCGCCGTTCAAGTTCATCGGTGGGCTGGTCACGGGTGGAGGCTCGGAAGACTTGGGCAATGTGTCGTTCACCCCAGGCTCCAGCGAATTGAACAAAGACGCTCAAGGCGCGCTGAATACCCTGGCCAAGGCACTCAAAGAGCGCCCTACCCTGCGCCTTGAAATCGAAGGCACGGCGGCTGCCAGCAGTGACGGTCCCTTGCTCGCTGCCGAGCGACTGGAACGTGAATATCAATACAACTACTACAAGATACTGCAGCGCCGTGGCGATAAGGTTCCGGCCCAGGCTTCGCTGCTGGTCGTCCCCGAGAAGGAAAAAGCGCCGTTGCTGGAAGGCATCTACCGCACCCGTCTGAAACAACAACCGCCGGCCGAGTGGAAAGACCTGAGCAGCGATGAACGCACCGCGAAGCTGCGTGACGGGCTGATCAAGTTCTGGGGCGCCAGTGATGTACTGCTGCGTCAACTGGGGCAAGACCGAGCCAGTGCCATCAAGGATTACCTGGTGGACAAGGGCCAACTGGAAGATGACCGGGTGTACTTCATCGATGCCAACCTGGGGCAGGCGGAGAAGGATGGCCGGGTGGTAACCCCAATGCATCTGGATGCTGAGTAACACCTGAGACACCCATCCAAATGTGGGAGCTGGCTTGCCGGCGATGCAGACACCTCGGTCATTCAGTTGAATCGAGGTGATGCTATCGCAGGCAAGCCAGCTCCCACATTTGTTTGTGCTCGGCCTGGGGTTTTGTTTGCGCCCAGAATAGAACAGGCCCCGACACAAGTGCCGGGGCCTGTAATGACCACATCCGTGTGGTCGGTCGCATGAACTCCAGAGGTGCCTTGGGTGGATATCTAACTCACCCTAAGCCGCCGCTATTCAGTTCAGACGAACAGTTAAGCGTTACTCTGCTTTCAGGCCATCGGCCGATACAGCTTTAACGCCTTTGATTTTCTTGGCGATATTCACCGCGGTGGTTTTCTGTGCTTCAGTCACAGCGACCGAAGAGGACAGAGAAACTACGCCTTTGTTGGTTTCGACTTTGATGTCGGTGCCAGGAATGCCTTTCTCGGTTACCAGGTCAGCTTTCACTTTGGTGGTGATCCAGGTATCGGAAGTGGCGCCCTTGGCGTCAGCTGCTGCGCCTTTGGTTTTGTCGACGTTGTCGGCTTTAGTTGCGCCGCCTGCCAGCAGGCCGTCAGCAGAAACAGCGGTCACACCTTTGATGCGCTTGGTGATTGCTACTGCAGTGGCTTTCTGCGAATCAGAGATCGCTACGGTCGACGACAGGGAAACCACACCTTTGTTGGTTTCAACCTTGATGTCCGAACCAGGAATGCCTTTCTCGGTCAGCAGGTCAGCTTTGACTTTGGTGGTGATCCAAGTATCCGAAGTGGATTCTTTGGCTTTGGTCACTTCGCCAGCAGCCATGGTCATTGGAGCTTGGGAAGTCTGAGCAAAGGCCACGTTAGCACCCATGGCCAGGGTCAGAGCGGTAGCAGTAGCGAGAGCGAACTTCTTCATACGAGTAACTCCTGTTTTATTGAAAGTCTGCAGTGGGTAAACCTTGATGCTGCAGCGTTACCAGGATTATTGCAGGCAGTGTGCCAAGTTAGATTTTCGAATTAAATCCTTATAAAACAATAACTTATAAAAATGACCAATTTTCGGAATCGTGCAACTTGCATGAAGAAGGCCGTCCTTGCATGCAAGTTGCGGCTTTTGGGATTTACTAAGCTTCTGATTTATCGGCATTTTCCTAAGCGCATAAAAAAAGGACTCCGAAGAGTCCTTTTTTTCAGCGTGAGGCCGGGGTAATTAAACGCCCGAAGCCTTGGCTGCTGCTACGTCCTTGATGGACAGCTTGATACGGCCGCGGTTGTCCACGTCCAGTACCAGCACTTCCACTTCCTGACCTTCTTTCAGAATGTCGGTCACTTTCTCAACACGAGCGTCGCTCAGCATGGAGATGTGCACCAGACCGTCTTTGCCCGGCAGGATGTTGACGAATGCGCCGAAGTCGACGATGCGCTCAACTTTACCGACGTAGATCTTGCCGATCTCGGCTTCTGCGGTGATACCCAGAACGCGCTGACGTGCAGCTTCTGCAGCTTCTTTGGTTTCGCCGAAGATCTTGATCGAGCCATCGTCTTCGATGTCGATCGAAGCCTTGGTCTCTTCACAGATCGCACGAATGGTCGCGCCGCCTTTACCGATAACATCACGGATTTTGTCGGTGTCGATTTTCATCGCGATCATGGTCGGAGCATTTTCCGACAGCTCGGTACGCGACTGACCAATGATCTGGTTCATCTGGCCGAGGATGTTCAGGCGCGCTTCCAGGGCTTGGCCCAGAGCGATTTCCATGATCTCTTCGGTGATGCCCTTGATCTTGATGTCCATCTGCAGCGCGGTAACACCTTTAGCGGTACCGGCTACTTTGAAGTCCATGTCGCCCAGGTGGTCTTCGTCGCCCAGGATGTCGGTCAGGATGGCGAACTTCTCGCCTTCTTTAACCAGGCCCATGGCGATACCAGCAACCGGTGCCTTCATCGGCACACCAGCGTCCATCAGCGCCAGGGAAGCGCCGCAGACCGAAGCCATGGAGCTGGAACCGTTGGACTCGGTGATTTCCGACACAACACGAATGGTGTACGGGAAAACGTCGGCGGCAGGCAGCATGGCTGCAATCGAACGACGGGCCAGACGGCCGTGACCGATTTCGCGACGACCAGCGCCACCCATGCGACCACACTCACCTACCGAGAACGGAGGGAAGTTGTAGTGCAGCATGAACGGGTCTTTTTTCTCGCCTTCCAGGGTGTCCAGCAGCTGTGCGTCACGGGCGGTACCCAGTGTTGCAACAACCAGAGCCTGGGTTTCACCACGGGTGAACAGAGCAGAACCGTGAGTCTTCGGCAGAACGCCGACTTCGATGTTCAGCGGACGTACGGTGCGCGTGTCGCGACCATCGATACGCGGCTTGCCGTTAACGATGTTTTCGCGAACGGTGCGGTATTCGATTTCACCGAAGGCAGCTTTGACGTCGCTGGAAGAAGGCTGGCCTTCTTCGCCGGACAGCTTGGCCACAACCTGCTCCTTCAGCTCGCCCAGGCGAGCGTAGCGGTCGGCCTTGACGGTGATGGTGTAGGCGTCGGAGATTGCAGCGCCGAACTCGGAGCGGATCGCACCCAGCAGTTCAGTCGCTTCAGCCTGTGGAGCCCAGGTCCAAGTCGGCTTGGCAGCTTCGGCAGCCAGTTCTTTAACAGCGTTGATCACAACCTGGAACTCGTCGTGAGCAAACAATACCGCGCCCAGCATCTGGTCTTCGGTCAGCTCTTTGGCTTCCGATTCAACCATCAACACGGCTTCCGACGTACCGGCAACGACCATGTCCAGGCTCGACGCTTTCTGTTGTTCGTAAGTCGGGTTCAGCAGGTAGCCGGTGCTTTCGTGGAAAGCAACGCGAGCTGCGCCGATCGGGCCATCGAAAGGAATACCGGAGATGGCCAGGGCAGCCGAAGTACCGATCATCGCAGCGATGTCCGGATCGGTCTTCTTGCTGGTGGAAACGACGGTGCAGACAACCTGCACTTCGTTCATGAAGCCTTCTGGGAACAGCGGACGGATCGGACGGTCGATCAGTCGGGAAGTCAGGGTTTCTTTTTCGGAAGGACGGCCTTCGCGCTTGAAGAAACCGCCAGGGATCTTACCGGCAGCGTAAGTCTTTTCCTGGTAGTGAACGGAAAGAGGGAAGAAGCCTTTGCTTGGGTCAGCGGTCTTGGCGCCAACAACGGTCACCAATACGGTGACGTCGTCGTCAACGGTGACCAGCACTGCGCCGGAGGCTTGACGGGCGATACGGCCTGTCTCGAGGGTAACGGTCGACTGACCGAACTGGAATTTTTTGATAACCGGGTTCACGGTGTCCTACCTTCTTTGTGGCTCTTGGGGAACTTGTCTTCTTGCGAAATTCTTGGGCAATGCCGGGAATCGGCCCGACGCTCGTCCAGGGTAAAACGTGTATCCAGATAAAACTTGAGGCTGGAAGCCTGCCATGGGCCAGCGGGAATCCCACTGACACACGGCAGACAACCAACCTCTAGCGCAATCGCTGATTAGCGACGCAGACCCAGGCGACCGATCAGAGCCTGATAACGACCCAGATCCTTGCCTTTCAGGTAGTCCAGCAGCTTACGGCGCTGGTTTACCATGCGGATCAGACCACGACGGGAGTGGTGATCTTTACCGTTGGCCTTGAAGTGACCTTGCAGCTTGTTGATGTTGTGGGTCAGCAGTGCAACTTGCACTTCTGGCGAACCAGTGTCACCAACAGCTTGCTGATAGTCAGCTACGATTTGTGCTTTTTCTTGAACGTCGAGAGCCATGAGGCAATCCTTTTTTCAGGAAACCACCCAAAGGGTGATCTCAACAGGCCAGGGACAAATCCCTGTATCTAAAAATGAGTGTTGACCGTGCCTGTTAACAGCCACACTCGTTCGGTCATTCTGACCGAATCAGTCGACGCGGCGCGATGCGCCCGTCTTCGCTCACTTCACCGATACCGATGAAGCGACCGTTATGATCCTGTACCCGCACCATACCGAACTTCGGAGCGTCCGGGGCACGTACCGGCTGGCCGTTGAGCCAGTAGAACGCGCTGTGCTCCGAGAAGTGCAGCAATGGCCAATCCAGCAAACCGCTGTCCGATGGCATCAGGAAGCGATCAACTGCTTCATTGCCGCCTTCGGCGTGTACTGCTTCCAACTCTTCCAGCGTGACCGTCTGGGCCAGGCTGAAAGGACCGGCCTGGGTGCGTCGCAGTTCTGCAACGTACGCGCCGCAACCGAGCTTTTCACCAATATCTTCCACCAGGGTACGGATATAGGTGCCTTTGCTGCAGTCCACGGCCAAGCGGGCAGTGTCGCCTTCATGGGCGAGCAATTCCAAGCGCGCAATAGTAACAGAACGCGGTTCGCGCTCCACTACTTCGCCCGCACGTGCCAGCTTGTACAGAGGCTGGCCATCACGCTTGAGGGCCGAGTACATCGGCGGTATCTGACTGATTTGCCCACGAAAACCGGGTAAAGCAGCCTCAATATCAGCACGACCAACGGTCACGTCGCGAACCTGCAGAACATCACCTTCAGCATCGGCCGTGGTGGTGGTCTTGCCCAGTTGCATCAGGGTTTCGTAACCCTTGTCGGAATCGAGCAGGTATTGCGAGAACTTGGTCGCCTCACCAAAGCACAACGGCAGCACGCCGGTGGCCAGGGGGTCGAGACTGCCGGTATGCCCGGCCTTCTCGGCATTGAGCAGCCAGCGAACTTTCTGCAAGGCAGCATTGGAGGTAAAGCCAATGGGCTTGTCGAGCAGAATAATGCCGCTGACGTTGCGACGGATACGTTTGACCTGAGCCACCGCTTACTCCTTGGCGTCTTCAGGTGTGGATGGGTGCTGACTGTCTTCAGCCACGGCGCGCTCGATCAGCGCCGACAGGTGCGCACCACGCACGACGCTTTCGTCGTAGTGGAAGTGCAACTGAGGCACGCTGCGCAGCTTCATTTCGCGGGCCAACTGCATGCGCAGGAAACCTGCAGCCGAGTTGAGCACCTTGATGCTTTGCGCGATTTCTTCGCTGCTGTCCTGGCCCATCACGGTGATGAAGATCTTCGCGTGACCTACGTCGCGGCTCACTTCAACGGCGGTGATGGTGACCAAGCCAACGCGTGGGTCTTTGACTTCGCGACGGATCAGTTGGGCCAGCTCGCGCTGCATCTGATCGCCGATACGCTGGGTACGGCTGTATTCTTTTGCCATGTCTTGTTACCTGTTACTGCCACACGGTGAAACCCGTGGGGTCTGAAAGCGGCAAACGCCCGGCCTGACAAAAGCCAGACCGGGCGTTGCGTTTAGAGTCCGTACGCTGCGCGGGGCATGTGCATGCCCACGCGTCGCGTGGCTCCGGAAGTGCGCGAGTTAGAGGCTGCGAGCAACCTGAACCTTCTCGTAGACTTCGATCTTGTCGCCAGCTTTGACGTCGTTGTAGCTCTTGACGCCGATACCGCATTCCATGCCGGCACGCACTTCGGAAGCGTCATCCTTGAAGCGGCGCAGGGATTCCAGCTCGCCTTCGAAGATAACGATGTCTTCACGCAGTACACGGATTGGACGGTTACGGTGCACAACACCTTCGATAACCATGCAACCGGCGATCGCGCCGAATTTCGGCGAGCGGAACACGTCACGCACCTCGGCAACACCCAGGATATTCTCCCGAACGTCGCTGCCAAGCATACCGGTAAGGGCTTTCTTGACGTCTTCGATGATGTCGTAGATGACGTTGTAGTAACGCATGTCCAGGCCTTCCTGCTCGACGATCTTGCGAGCGCCAGCATCGGCACGCACGTTGAAGCCGAACAGTACAGCGTTGGAAGCCAGTGCCAGGTTGGCGTCGGACTCGGTGATACCACCGACACCGCCACCGACAACGCGCACTTGCACTTCGTCGTTACCCAGGCCGTTCAAGGCGCCGTTCAACGCTTCGAGGGAACCACGGACGTCAGATTTGAGGACGATGTTAAGCGTCTTCTTCTCTGCCTGGCCCATGTTTTCGAAGATATTTTCCAGCTTGCCGGCGTGAGCACGGGCCAGTTTGACTTCGCGGAACTTGCCTTGACGGAACAGAGCCACTTCACGGGCTTTCTTCTCGTCGGCTACTACGCTCATCTCGTCGCCAGCGTCCGGGGTACCGTCCAGGCCGAGAATCTCGACAGGGATGGAAGGACCGGCTTCCTTGATTGGCTTGCCGTTCTCGTCGAGCATGGCACGTACACGGCCGTAGTTCGAACCAACCAGTACCATGTCGCCTTGGCGCAGCGTACCGTCTTGAACCAGAACGGTTGCAACCGGGCCACGACCTTTGTCGAGACGCGATTCAACCACAACACCGCGACCCGGGGCCGATGGCGTTGCTTTCAGTTCGAGTACTTCAGCTTGCAGCAGGACCGCTTCGAGCAGTTCGTCTACACCGGTACCGACTTTTGCCGAGACCGAAACGAACGGCGTATCACCGCCCCACTCTTCGGACGTCACGCCGTGAACCGACAGTTCGCTACGGATGCGATCGAGATCGGCGCCCGGCTTGTCGATTTTGTTCACGGCAACAACCAGTGGAACACCAGCGGCCTTGGCGTGCTGGACAGCTTCAATGGTCTGCGGCATCACGCCGTCGTCCGCTGCAACCACCAGAATTACGATGTCAGTCGCCTTGGCACCACGGGCACGCATTGCGGTAAACGCGGCGTGACCAGGGGTGTCGAGGAAAGTGACCATGCCGCGTTCGGTTTCAACGTGGTATGCACCAATGTGCTGGGTGATACCGCCGGCTTCGCCAGCAGCTACCTTGGCACGACGGATGTAGTCGAGCAGCGAGGTCTTACCGTGGTCAACGTGGCCCATTACGGTCACAACTGGCGCACGGGAGAACGACTCACCTTCAAACTTCAGGGACTCGGCCAGGGAATCTTCCAGGGCGGTGTCGCTGACCAGGGTCACTTTGTGGCCCAGCTCTTCAGCAACCAGTTGGGCAGTTTCCTGGTCCAGTACCTGGTTGATGGTCGCCGGCGTACCCAGTTTGAACATGAACTTGATGATTTCAGCAGCCTTGACCGACATCTGATTGGCGAGGTCGCCAACTGTGATGGTCTCGCCGATCTGCACATCACGCACGACAGGGCCGGTTGGGCTCTGGAAACCGTGGGCGTTGCGCTTTTTCAGCTTGGCCTTGCCGCGACCACCACGACGGAAGCCATCGCTTTCTTCGTCGGTAGTACGTGGGGCAACGCGTGGAGCAGGCGCTTTCTCTTTGACCGAGGCACGATGTGGAGCGTTTTTACGCTCGCCATCGCCACCACCACCGCGACGATTGTTATCGTCGGCACGTGGTTTGTCCGGACGACGAGGCTCGTCGCGCTTGCGAGCGTCTGCTGCAGGAGCAGGTGCAGCGGCAACCGGAGCAGCCTCACGCACAGCTTCAACAGGCGCTGCAGGAGCGGCGACCGCGTCAGTACCAGCAGGTTGCGCAGCAGCAGGCTGGCGGCGCGCTTCTTCTTCGGCGCGACGCTTGGCTTCTTCTTCAGCCTTCTGACGAGCAGCATTTTCTACTGCGCGACGTTCATCCAGTTCGCGTTTGCGCTCGGCTTCGATTTCTTCCGGGCTGCGCTGTACGAAGACTTTCTTCTTGCGTACTTCAACGCTGATGCTCTTGCTACCAGCAACACGCAGGGTGCTGGTGGTTTTGCGCTGCAATGTAATCTTGCGCGGTTCTTCCACTTTCGCCTTGTGGCTGCTCTTCAAGTGAGTCAGCAAAGACTGCTTCTCACTGTCGCTCACACCTTCATCGGCGGCGGTGTGCGGCAGACCTGCCTCACGCATCTGCTGCAACAGGCGCTCTACCGGTGTTTTGACCTCATCGGCCAGTTGTTTCACCGTGACTTGCGTCATGCACTTCTCTCCTCAGGCCGCGCCTAGTTACTCGAACCAATGGGCTCGGGCGGCCATGATCAACTTGCCGGCACGATCATCGTCAATGCCGTCGATGTCGAGCAGATCGTCAATAGACTGCTCGGCCAGGTCTTCGCGGGTAATTACGCCGCGCACCGCCAGTTCCATCGCCAAATCCTTGTCCATACCCTCAAGCGAGAGCAGGTCTTCGGCCGGATGGGCGTCTGCCAGCTTTTCCTCAGTAGCGATGGCTTTAGTCAACAAACGATCCTTGGCCCGAGCGCGAAGCTCGTTGACGGTGTCTTCGTCAAAGCCGTCGATGTTGAGCATTTCTTCCAACGGTACGTAGGCAATCTCTTCCAGGCTGGTGAAGCCTTCATCTACCAGCACCTGCGCCAGGTCTTCGTCGACTTCCAGCTCGTCGATGAAGTTGCGCAGGATGTCACCGGTTTCAGCTTGCTGCTTAGCCTGGATGTCCGATTCGGTCATCACGTTCAGGGTCCAGCCGGTCAGTTGGCTGGCCAGACGCACGTTCTGACCACCACGACCAATGGCCTGAGCCAGATTATCTGCGCCAACGGCGATGTCCATTGCATGGGCATCTTCGTCAACGATAATTGCCGCCACTTCAGCCGGCGACATGGCGTTAATTACGAACTGCGCCGGGTTATCGTCCCACAGGACGATGTCCACACGCTCGCCGCCCAACTCGCCCGACACTGCCTGGACGCGCGAACCGCGCATACCAATGCAAGCGCCCTGTGGGTCGATGCGTTTGTCCTTGGAGCGGACCGCGATCTTGGCGCGCGAACCCGGGTCGCGGGACGCAGCCATGACTTCGATCAGGCCTTCGGCAATTTCCGGCACTTCGATACGGAACAGCTCGATCAGCATTTCCGGCGCGGTACGCGACAGGATCAACTGAGGGCCGCGGTTCTCGGTGCGGATTTCCTTGAGCAGCGCACGCAGACGCACGCCGACACGGAAGGTTTCGCGAGAGATGATGTCTTCGCGGGCCAGCAACGCTTCAGCGTTGTTGCCCAGGTCAACGATCACGTTGTCGCGGGTAACTTTTTTCACGGTACCGGAGATGATTTCACCCAGGCGCTCGCGATAAGCATCAACGACTTGAGCGCGCTCAGCTTCGCGAACCTTCTGCACGATGACCTGCTTGGCGGTCTGTGCAGCAATACGGCCGAATTCGATCGACTCGATCTTTTCTTCGACGACATCACCGACCTTGGCGCCAGGGTGCGTTTCGGCAACCTTGCTTGGCCAGGTTTCGATGGCCGGATCATCAAGATCGGCTTCTTCGACGACCGTCCAGCGACGGAAAGTCTCATAGGCACCGGTGTGGCGGTTGATTTCCACACGCAGATCAACTTCGTCTTCAAAACGCTTTTTGGTAGCAGTGGCCAGGGCCAGCTCCAGCGCTTCAAAAATCACGTTTGCCGGTACGCCCTTTTCATTGGATACCGACTCAACAACCAGCAGTACTTCTTTGCTCATCGTACGCCTCGCCTTTCGCAAGCCATTGGATCCGCGGGATCCGCGTCTCAGTCAAAACTGGGAATAATGTTGGCCTTGTCGATCATATCGATCGGCAACAGGAATTCATGGTCTTCTACCTGCACCACGACATCCTGTTCTTCTACACCGCGCAGAAGGCCCTGAAAGTTGCGTCGCCCTTCAAAGGGAGAGCGCAGCTTGATCTTCACTTGTTCACCGGCAAATTTTGCAAACTGATCAATAGTGAACAGTGGGCGTTCCATGCCTGGCGAGGAAACTTCGAGGGTGTATTCAACGGAAATCGGATCTTCAACATCCAGGACACCGCTGATCTGACGGCTGACAATGGCACAATCGTCCACCAGCACGCCGCCCTCTTTATCGATATAAACGCGCAACATTGAGTGGCGACCTTGAGCCGAAAACTCAATACCCCAGCATTCATAGCCTAGGGCCACGACCACCGGGGCCAACAAGGCCTGCAACTCTTCTAGCTTGCTCGACACCTGAACCCCCTCGTGCATGTATGTGCATGCTGTGCAAAATAAAAAAATGGGCGAAACGCCCATCCTTGAAACGCCGTCGAACAGCGGCGTTGAAAGTGTCCAGCTAACAAAAAGCCCCTTAAAAGGGGCTCCGCTAAAACTGGTTGCGGGGGCCGGATTTGAACCGACGACCTTCGGGTTATGAGCCCGACGAGCTACCAGACTGCTCCACCCCGCGACAAAGCTGGGGGCGGAAGTATACGACCGATCCCTTACAGGGTCAATGTAACCTTCCACCTACAAGAAAGCCCGCAACAGCGGGCTCTCCTGATAATTGGTACCGAGAAGGGGACTCGAACCCCTACACCCTATGGGCACAACCACCTCAAGGTTGCGTGTCTACCAATTCCACCACCTCGGCAATACAGCGTTTACAACCCTTCTTACTTCTGCTCTTGAGCTGGAGGTACGTCAGTCGCTGGAGTAGCCGACTTTTGCTCTTGAAGCACCGGGACATCATCAGAAGCCGGTTTTGCTTTTGGTACTTCCAACACTGCCGGGTTTGGGAGACCTACTTGAGTCAGCACATGAGCTTTCTCTTTAGCAAAGTAACCTAACCCCAAGCTGGTTATGAAGAAACCGGCGGCAAGTATAGCAGTAAACTTACTAAGAAAGGTAGAGGAACCTTGGCTTCCGAACACAGTATTTGAAGCACCTGCACCGAAAGACGCACCAGCATCCGCACCTTTACCCTGTTGCAACAAAACCAGGGCAACTACGCCCAGGGCAGCCAACAGATGAAAAACGACTACGACTGTTTCCAGCATTTTTTCAGTTTCCCGCGGCGCGACAGATCGCACCGAACTCATCTGCATTCAGGGAAGCTCCACCAATGAGCCCCCCATCGATATCCGGCATGCCGAACAGTTCGACCGCATTGGCCGCCTTCACGCTGCCGCCGTATAGAAGCCGCACACCTTGCGCGACTTCAGAATTCTCTGCCGCCAACTGAGCGCGGATGGCTGCGTGCACATCCTGCGCCTGTTGCGGCGTAGCAGTCAGTCCGGTGCCAATGGCCCAGACCGGCTCGTAAGCAATGACTGCCTTTGCAAATGCACCAACACCCAGCTCCTCGATGATGCTGCCCAGCTGACGCGAGACAACTTCAAGAGTCTTGCCCGATTCACGTTGCTCCAGGGTCTCCCCTATGCACAACACTGGAATCAAGCCACAAGCCTGTGCCGCTGCGAACTTGCGGTTGAGTGTCCCATCACGCTCGCCCATCATCTGACGGCGCTCGGAGTGCCCGACAAGCACATAGGAACAACCCGCATCTACCAGCTGACTCGGCGAAATCTCGCCGGTCAACGCACCTTGCATGGGCTCCACCGCAGAATTCTGCGCGCCGACCTGAATCGACTTACCTTTCAAGCCATCAACAACCTGGTTGATATGCAAGCAAGGCGGGAAAACCGCAACATCAACACCGCTAGGCAAGGCCAAGTGACGAAGGCCATTGATCAGCTCAGCGACACTGGCGCGGGTACCGTGCATCTTCCAGTTACCAGCTACCATAGTGCGACGCATGCTGTACCTCGTCGGTCAAAGTGGGCGCAGATGTTACCCAACCACATCATCACTGGCAAGCCGAATTCAGGCGCAAATTTCAGTTACCAGTTTTGCCAGGTCTTCGGCATGGCCGCGAACCTGTGTTTCGTCTTCGCCTTCGACCATGACGCGCACCAGAGGCTCTGTGCCGGACTTGCGCAACAGCACCCGTCCACGCCCCGCCATTGCCAGGGTTACGCGCTCGCACGCGTCTTTGACAGCAGGGTGCTCGATCGGGTTTTCGCCACCGGCAAAACGCACATTGAGCAGAACTTGCGGGCACTTACGCAGCGCCTGTCGCGCCTGAGCCAAGCTCTCTTCACGGCGACGCAACGACAACAACACTTGCAGAGCAGCAATGATGGCATCGCCCGTGGTGGTGTGCTGGAAGCAGACAACATGCCCGGAGTTTTCACCCCCCACCTGCCAGTTACGCTCCAGCAGCTCGGCGATCACATATCGGTCACCGACGTTAGCGCGTACGAACGGAATACCCAGTTCCGCCAGAGCGAGCTCAAGCCCAAGATTGCTCATCAATGTGCCGACGACACCACCTTGCAGCTTGTTACGCTCATGCAGGTCGCGAGCAATGATAAACAGCAGGTCATCGCCATCAACCACGGTACCGGTGTGATCCACCATCAACACACGGTCGCCATCGCCATCAAAGGCGATGCCCAGGTCGGCATGCTCAGCCAGAACGGCCGCCTGCAACTGCCCCATGTGGGTGGAACCGCAATTTTCATTGATGTTCAAGCCGTTCGGTTGCGCCGAAAGCACCGTCACGTCCGCACCCAGCTCTTTGAATACACTCGGAGCCACCTTATAGGTCGCACCATGGGCGCAGTCGACAACGATCTTCAGCCCGGCAAAATTGGTACTGCTCGGAACGCTGCTTTTGCAAAATTCGATATAACGGCCTGATGCGTCGTTGATACGCGACACCTTGCCCAGCTTGCTGGACTCAACCACCGTCATCGGTGCATCCAGCAGCTCTTCAATCATCAACTCGATCTCGTCCGGCAACTTGGTGCCCTGGCCCGAGAAGAACTTGATGCCGTTGTCATCGTGGGGATTGTGCGACGCACTGATCACGATCCCGGCTTCAGCGTGAAAGGTACGCGTCAGGTAAGCGATTGCAGGCGTAGGCATTGGCCCCAACAGCATCACATCAGCACCGGCGGCGGACAAACCTGCCTCCAGCGCCGATTCGAACATATAACCCGAAATACGGGTGTCCTTGCCCACCAGAATGCGGCAAGCGCCCATGCTGCGGAACGCCATGCCTGCCGCCCAGCCCAGCTTGAGCATGAAATCAGGAGTAATCGGAAATTCGCCGACCCGACCGCGAATACCGTCGGTGCCAAAATATTTTTTAGTCATAAGTGCTCCGTCATTCTTATTCGGCTGATTCTACAGCGGCAATCATACGCACCACATCGACTGTCTCGGCGACATCATGCACGCGCAAAATTCGCGCACCTTTGGTCATGGCAAGCGCAGCAAGCGCCAGTCCGCCGTACAGCCGCTCGCCCACCGGGCGATTCAAGGCCAGCCCTATCATGCTCTTGCGCGAAACACCGACCAACAAGGGCCGACCAAGGGCATGCAGGGCTTCCATATGCTTAAAGAGACTCAAATTGTGCTGGAGTGTCTTGGCAAACCCAAAACCGGGATCAAGGATGATCTTTTCGGCAGCGATTCCCGCTGTGGCGCACTGAGCGATTCGTTCGGCGAGAAACCCACTCACTTCACCTACCAGGTCGTCGTAGTGCGGGCTGTCTTGCATGTTGCCAGGCTCCCCCAGCATATGCATCAGGCACACCGGCAGACCGGTTGCCGCCGCAGCATCCAGGGCACCGTCTCGCTGCAGGGAGCGCACATCGTTGATCAGGCCCGCACCCAGGCGCGCCGTTTCACGCATTACCGCCGGCGTAGATGTATCAACCGAGATGATCACATCAAGCTCGCGGGCGATACGCTCAACTATCGGCGCGACGCGCTCCAGCTCCTCCAAGGGAGAAACAACACGTGCTCCCGGACGAGTCGATTCGCCACCAACATCAATCAACGTTGCCCCCGCCAGCACCATAGCCTCGGCGTGACGCAACGCGGCGTCCTGCTGACTGAAACGGCCGCCGTCGGAAAAGGAATCAGGGGTTACATTAAGAATGCCCATGACGTGTGTATGGGCCAAATCAAGAACCCGGTTGCCGCAAGGCAACCGGGTGGAGGACGACGCAGAAGTCATTTCAAACCTTAGTGGTCAGCCGCAGGGCCACCGATCGGGGTTTCAGGGCGTTCGTTCTGAACCACTGGCGGGGTGCCAGAGGTGCCTGAACCGCCTTCCCAGTCGCGAGGCTCACGAGGCGTACGACCGGCCATGATGTCGTCGATCTGGTCGGCGTCAATGGTCTCGTACTTCATCAGCGCATCAGCCATGGCATCCAGCTTGTCGCGGTTGTCAGTCAGGATCTGCTTGGCAGTGCCGTAGCACTGGTCAATGATGCTGCGCACCTCGGAGTCGATCAGCTTGGCCGTCTCACCGGAGAAGCTGGCGCTTTGACCGCCGCCGCCACGCCCCAGGAACACTTCGCCATCTTCCTCGGCATACATCAATGGACCGAGTTTTTCCGACAAGCCCCACTTGGTCACCATGTTTCGTGCAATCTGGCTGGCACGCATGATGTCGTTGGAGGCACCGGTGGTCACACCGTCAAAGCCCAAGGTCATTTCTTCAGCAATCCGGCCACCGTACAGCGAGCAGATCTGGCTGATCAGCGCTCGCTTGGAGAGGCTGTAACGATCCTCTTCCGGCAGGAACATGGTGACACCCAGCGCGCGACCACGAGGGATGATCGACACTTTGTAGACCGGGTCATGCTCAGGCACAACACGACCCACAATGGCGTGACCGGCTTCGTGATAAGCGGTGTTCTGCTTCTCTTTTTCGGACATGACCATGGATTTGCGCTCGGCGCCCATCATGATTTTGTCTTTTGCCAGCTCGAACTCTTTCATTTCAACGATGCGTTTACCGGTACGGGCTGCGAACAACGAAGCCTCGTTCACCAGGTTGGCAAGGTCTGCACCCGAGAAGCCTGGCGTACCACGAGCAATCACGGCCGGCGCAACATCGTCGCCCATCGGCACTTTGCGCATGTGCACTTTCAGAATCTGTTCGCGACCGCGGATATCCGGCAGGCCAACCACAACCTGACGGTCAAAACGACCTGGACGCAGCAGTGCAGGGTCCAGTACGTCAGGACGGTTAGTCGCAGCAATGACGATGATGCCGTCATTCATTTCGAAGCCGTCCATCTCCACCAGCAACTGGTTGAGGGTCTGCTCACGCTCATCGTGACCGCCGCCCATGCCAGCACCACGATGGCGACCAACAGCGTCGATTTCATCGATGAAGATGATGCACGGTGCGTGCTTCTTGGCCTGTTCGAACATATCGCGAACACGGCTGGCACCCACACCAACAAACATTTCGACGAAGTCAGAACCGGAAATGGTGAAGAACGGCACTTTGGCTTCGCCGGCAATCGCCTTGGCCAGCAAGGTTTTACCGGTACCCGGAGGACCAACCATCAGTACGCCGCGTGGAATACGGCCGCCCAGGCGTTGGAACTTGCCCGGATCGCGCAGAAACTCGACCAGCTCACCGACCTCTTCCTTGGCTTCGTCGCAACCTGCAACGTCAGCCAGGGTGGTCTTGACCTGATCCTCGGAGAGCAGGCGCGCCTTGCTCTTGCCGAAGCTCATCGGCCCGCCCTTGCCTCCCGCACCACCTTGCATCTGGCGCATGAAGAACATGAACACGGCGATAATCACCAGGATCGGGAAGCTGGCCACCAGGAGTTGAGTCCAGATGCTCTGCTGCTCAGGCTGCTTGCCCTCAACGACCACGTGGTTATCTACCAGGTCGCCGATCAGACCATTGTCCTGGATAGCCGGACGAATGGTCTTGAAGCTGTCGCCATCGTTGCGTTTGCCGGTGATCACGTAGCCATCAACCGCTACGCGCTCGACCTTGCCATCCTTAACTTGCTGGATGAAGTCGGAATAGTTGAGGGTCTGCGGCTCGTTAGGGCTGGAGAAGTTGTTCATCACCGTCACCAGGACTGCCGCGATGATCAACCACAGGATCAGATTCTTTGCCATATCGTTCAATTAACTACCCTCTGAAGCAAGCTCCGCTACTGGCGCGCGCTTCGCATGATATTCACCGGCCTAACTTACTACATTACCTACAACTCTGGCAGGCGCCGTCTGTAACCCTTTGTGAAACTTTGACTACACAATATTCGTAAAGCTTCGTGACGAAAGCGATATAAAAAAACCTATCGCCTTCCTCGAATTCCTCAAAAACGCTCTTCACTCGCCGCACCTTCAACACCGCGGAAGCCGCGGCACAGCAGGTATTGCTCTCGAGACCTGTCCCGAGAAGAGTCTGGCTTGCGCGTTTGCACCTTGTCGAACAACTTGCGGATGTTCTTGTGGTACTCGTCAAAACCTTCACCCTGGAAGACTTTCACCAGAAAATCACCACCCGGACGCAACACCCGACCCGCCAAATCCAGCGCCAGTTCACACAGGAACATTGCGCGCGGCATATCGACGGCCGGTAATCCACTCATATTGGGGGCCATGTCGGAAATCACAAGGTCTACCTGCGAATTTCCCACTGCCTCGAGGATCTCTGCGAGCACGGTGTCCTGGGTGAAGTCACCGTGAACAAAGGTCACATCCGGGATGCTGTCCATTTCCAGGATGTCGGAAGCGATCAAGCGGCCCTGCCCACCAATCAGACGACTGGTCACTTGGGACCAGCCACCAGGGGCCGCGCCAAGATCAATAACGCTCATGCCGGGGCGAATCAATTTGTCCTTGTCCTGGATCTCAAGGAGCTTGTAGCTGGCCCGCGAACGGTACCCGTCCTTTTGCGCCTTTTTGACGTAAGGATCGTTGAAATGCTCTTGCAGCCACTTAAGGCTAGTTTTGGAACGGGCCACGGGCCACCTCGAAAAATAAAACGGGTCGTGATTAACTGGGCGGTCCCGGACTCGCTCGGGTAAACTGGCCGCCGCTTTTTACAAGATCAGACGCAGGGGTCAGATTATGCCGCTCACTCAAGAGCAGAAGAAACAGTACAAATCCATTGGCCACCATCTGAAACCAGTTCTGATTGTGGCAGACAACGGTTTGACTGAAGGTGTGTTAGCCGAACTTGAACGCGCATTGGGCGATCACGAACTGATCAAGATCAAGGTCAACATCCTTGACCGCGAAGCGCGTTTGGCCGCTGTTGCAGAACTGTGCAAGGTCGGCAAAGCGGATCTGGTTCAGGTCATCGGTAAGATGGCGCTGCTGTATCGCAAGAACTTCAGCGTCAACAAGCAACTGTCGAACGTACACCGCTTCAAGTAACAAAAGGGTCACGGGCGTGCTTCGCGCGCCCCGCCACTCCATCCTGGCGCCGGTTGTAAAACCAGCACCAAGCCGGAGAACCCTAGCACAAGATAGCTGAATAGCTGCCAGCGCAACGCTTCCGGCAGCCACGTATGCACCACGCAAAACATTGCGCATGCGTACAGCGCCATCAACAGCAGTTGGCCGCGAATATCCCGCCACAAACTCCCCAAGCCCTCGGCCTTGATCAGCACCAGCACCTGGAGCGTCACGCACGCCGCCGCAAAACCTACCAGCAGCGCGCTGAGCAATCCGTCGATTTCATCGATCAGCAACGGCGCCAGGCCAATCAGGCCCAGCGTCGGCAGTAAACCAATGTGTAACAACCACACGCCGCCCACCCAAAGCATCTGGGCAAGCTGCCAAAGCATGGCGCCCGCACGAAGCGGGCGCCGTCTTTCAGATGTGACGAACTTCAACAATCTCGTACTCGATCACGCCACCGGGCGTTTTCACCGCCACCACATCACCCTCTTCCTTGGCAATCAAGGCGCGAGCAAGAGGCGAACCAACCGAGATCTTGCCGAGTTTGAAGTCAGCTTCGTCCTCGCCGACGATGTGGTAAACAACGCGCTCATCCGTCTCGACGTTGGCGATTTCCACGGTGGTACCGAAAATCACTTTGCCGGTATGCGGGATGGTCGTGACGTCGATGATCACCGCGTTCTGCATACGGCCTTCAATGTCACGGATCCGCGCTTCGACCATACCTTGCTGCTCGCGAGCAGCATGGTATTCAGCGTTTTCCTTCAAGTCACCCAGCTCGCGGGCCGTACCGATGTCCTGGCTCAGCTTCGGACGGACAACCTTGGTCAGATGGGCGTGTTCCTCTTCCAGGGCCTTGGCGCCCTGGACGGTCATTGGGTATTTGGTCATGCCTTCAATCCTGCGTGTAGATCCTGCAAGCGACGCACGGTCTTTTCCGGACCGAACTTGAGCGCTTCGCAGATGGCTTCGCCAGCAGCAATAGTAGTGGTGCAGTAGATCTTGTGCTGCAAGGCATTACGACGAATGGAGTAGGAGTCCGCGATCGACTGGCGACCTTCAGTGGTGTTGATGATCAGGGTGACTTCGTCATTCTTGATCATGTCGACAACGTGCGGACGGCCTTCCGTCACCTTGTTCACGCGACGCACTTTCAGGCCGGCAGCTTCAATCAGCTTGGCGGTCCCGGCGGTGGCCACGACTTCAAAGCCCAAGTTGATCAGATCACGGGCCACGCCTGCAACCAGCGGCTTGTCATCATCACGCACACTGATGAACGCGGTACCGCCGGTCGGCAGCACTTCGCTTGCACCCATCTGGGCTTTGGCGAACGCTTCACCGAAGGTGTCGCCCACGCCCATCACCTCACCGGTGGACTTCATCTCTGGGCCCAGGATCGGGTCCACACCAGGGAATTTGGCGAAGGGGAACACCGCCTCTTTCACGCTGTAGAAGTTAGGAATGATTTCCTTGGTGAAGCCGATTTCCTTCAAGGTCTTACCGGCCATCACACGGGCAGCAATCATCGCCAGAGAAACGCCGATGCACTTGGAAACAAATGGCACGGTACGCGAAGCACGCGGGTTGACTTCGATGACGTAGATGTCTTCGCCTTGCAGCGCCAACTGAACGTTCATCAGGCCGACCACGCCCAGTTCCAGAGCCATTTTCTTGACCTGCTCGCGCATCTCGTCCTGGATGTGCGCCGGCAGCGAGTATGGCGGCAGCGAGCATGCGGAGTCACCGGAGTGAACGCCCGCCTGCTCGATGTGTTGCATGATCGCGCCGATCACTACGTCGGTGCCGTCGCAAACAGCATCCACATCCATCTCGATGGCGCAGTTGAGGAAGTGGTCCAGCAGCACCGGGCTGTCGTTGGACACTTTCACCGCATCACGCAGGTAACGCTTGAGCTCTTCTTCTTCGTAGACGATTTCCATCGCACGGCCGCCCAATACGTAGGACGGACGCACCACCAGCGGGTAACCGATCTTGCTGGCTGCGCGGATGGCTTCGTCTTCGCTGCGCACGGTGGCGTTAGGCGGCTGACGCAGACTCAAGCGCTCAACCATCTGCTGGAAGCGCTCACGGTCTTCGGCACGGTCGATGGCGTCAGGGCTGGTGCCGATGATCGGCACGCCGGCTGCTTCTAGGGCGCGAGCCAGTTTCAGCGGAGTTTGGCCACCGTACTGGACGATCACGCCTTTTGGCTTCTCGACGCGGCAGATTTCCAGCACGTCTTCCAGGGTGACCGGCTCGAAGTACAGACGGTCGGAAGTGTCGTAGTCAGTGGAAACGGTTTCCGGGTTGCAGTTGACCATGATGGTCTCGTACCCGTCTTCGCGCAAGGCGAGAGCGGCGTGTACGCAGCAGTAGTCGAACTCGATGCCCTGGCCGATACGGTTTGGACCGCCGCCCAGAATAATGATTTTGTCGCGGCCCGACGGCGCGGCTTCGCACTCCTCCTCATAGGTGGAGTACAGGTATGCAGTGTCGGTGGCGAACTCGGCAGCGCAGGTGTCAACGCGCTTGTAGACCGGGAAGATATCCAACTTGTGGCGATGCGTGCGCAGGTTCTTCTCGGTCACACCCAGCAGCTTGGCCAGACGTTGGTCGGAGAAACCTTTGCGCTTGAGGCGGAACATCAGGTCGCGGTCGATGGAGGACAGACCGAGGGTCTTGACCTTCTCTTCTTCCTTGATCAGATCTTCGATCTGCACCAGGAACCACGGGTCGATCATGTTCATGCCGAAGATTTGTTCGACAGTCATGCCAGCGCGGAAAGCATCGGCCACGTACCAGATACGCTCGGCGCCCGGTACGGTCAGCTCGCGCTTGAGCACGCTCATGCTTTCCGGGTTGCTCAGGTCGAGCTTCTCGTCCAGACCGCAAACACCCACTTCCAGGCCACGCAGGGCTTTCTGCAGGGACTCCTGGAAAGTCCGGCCGATGGCCATGACTTCACCGACGGATTTCATCTGGGTGGTCAGGCGAGCGTCAGCCTTGGCGAACTTCTCGAAGGCAAACCGTGGCAGCTTGGTCACGACGTAGTCGATGGACGGCTCGAAGGATGCCGGCGTAGCGCCACCAGTGATTTCGTTTTGCAACTCGTCCAGGGTGTAACCGATCGCCAGCTTGGCAGCGATACGCGCAATCGGGAAGCCGGTGGCTTTCGATGCCAGCGCCGAAGAACGCGATACACGCGGGTTCATCTCGATCACGACCATGCGGCCGGTGTCCGGGCAGATGCCGAACTGAACGTTGGAACCGCCGGTTTCCACGCCGATCTCACGCAGTACCGCCAACGAGGCGTTACGCATGATCTGGTATTCCTTGTCCGTCAGGGTCTGTGCCGGAGCAACGGTGATCGAGTCACCGGTGTGCACGCCCATCGGGTCGAAGTTTTCGATCGAGCAGACGATGATGCAGTTGTCCTTTTTGTCGCGGACAACCTCCATCTCGTACTCTTTCCAGCCGATCAGGGATTCGTCGATCAGCAGCTCTTTGGTCGGCGACAGGTCCAGACCACGGGCGCAGATTTCTTCGAACTCTTCACGGTTGTAGGCAATACCGCCACCGGTGCCGCCCATGGTGAAGGACGGACGGATGATGCACGGGAAGCCCAGCTTCTCGAGGACCGCATTGGCCTCTTCCATGCTATGGGCGATACCGGAACGCGGGCAATCCAGGCCGATGGACTTCATGGCCTTGTCGAAACGCGAGCGGTCTTCAGCCTTGTCGATGGTGTCGGCGTTGGCGCCGATCATCTCTACGCCGAATTTTTCCAGGACGCCTTCGCGCTCTAGGTCCAGGGCGCAGTTCAGTGCGGTCTGGCCGCCCATGGTTGGCAGCAGCGCGTCCGGACGCTCTTTTTCGATGATCTTGGCAACGGTCTGCCACTTGATCGGCTCGATGTAGGTGGCGTCGGCCATGTCCGGGTCGGTCATGATGGTGGCCGGGTTGGAGTTCACCAGGATGACGCGGTAACCCTCTTCGCGCAGGGCTTTACAGGCCTGGGCGCCGGAGTAGTCGAATTCGCAGGCCTGGCCGATCACGATCGGGCCAGCGCCGAGAATCAGGATGCTTTTTATGTCTGTACGTTTTGGCATGGGTTTGTCACTCAAATCCGCAGGTCAGTCGGCAAGCCGTCTTGAACACTCTTTGAAGAGCCTGCGGGGGCCACCGACATTCGGGGCCGCCCGCAGGCCGCTCAGTCAGCGTCGCTTGGCCATCTCATTGATGAAACGGTCGAACAGCGGCGCTACGTCGTTCGGGCCCGGGCTGGCTTCAGGGTGGCCCTGGAAGCTGAACGCGCTCTTGTCGGTGCGCTCGATGCCTTGCAGGGAACCGTCGAACAGCGACTTGTGAATAGCGCGAACGTTGGCCGGCAAAGTCGCTTCATCCACCGCAAAACCATGGTTCTGGCTGGTGATCATCACAACGCCAGTGTCCAGGTCTTGCACAGGGTGGTTGGCGCCGTGGTGGCCGTGACCCATTTTCAGGGTCTTGGCGCCGGAGGCCAGGGCCAGCAGCTGGTGACCGAGGCAGATACCGAATACCGGAATCTCGGTTTCCAGCACTTCCTTGATCGCCTTGATGGCGTAATCGCAAGGCTCGGGGTCACCCGGGCCGTTGGACAGGAACACACCGTCCGGCTGCAGGGCCAGCACGTCACTGGCCGGGGTTTGCGCCGGCACCACGGTCACGCGGCAACCGCGCTCAACCAGCATGCGCAGGATGTTGTACTTAATCCCGTAGTCGTAGGCGACCACGTGGTATTGCAGGTCGGCAGCGGCGATGGTCTCGTGGCTGTCGGTCTTCAAGTCCCAGACAGTGGAGCGCCACTCGTACTGCTCTTTGGTGCTGACAACTTTCGCCAGGTCCATGCCTTTCAGGCCAGGGAAGCCTTGCGCTGCGGCAATCGCCGCTTCTTCGGAAATATTGTCACCCGCCATGATGCAGCCGTTCTGCGAGCCTTTTTCACGCAGGATGCGTGTCAGGCGGCGCGTGTCGATACCGGCGATTGCCACAACATTGTTGGCTTTCAGGTAATCGGACAGCGACATCGTGTTACGCCAGTTGCTCGCAACCAGCGGCAGGTCACGAATGACCAGACCAGCCGACCAGACACGATCAGACTCGACGTCTTCCGGTGTAGTACCGGTGTTGCCGATGTGCGGATAGGTCAGGGTAACAATCTGTTGGGCGTAGGAAGGATCGGTAAGGATTTCCTGATAGCCGGTCATGGCAGTGTTAAACACTACCTCTCCAACGGTT
Organism: Pseudomonas sp. HT11; assembly: GCF_044875395.1. Lineage (NCBI taxonomy): Bacteria > Pseudomonadati > Pseudomonadota > Gammaproteobacteria > Pseudomonadales > Pseudomonadaceae > Pseudomonas > Pseudomonas sp. HT11. Next base: position 5,393,729 of record NZ_CP173217.1, read on the forward strand.
TGACCGTCGGCTCCAATGGCTTCGCCGCGAAAAATGCTGCCATCAGCAAGGGCGAGTATGGCTGGCTTAGTCAAGAAGACCTCCCGTAAATAAAGCCTGAAAGGGCGATCGCAGGTTGTAAAAAAGCGGAGTGACGTATGGACACGTCACCCCGCTTCTTCACTGAATTATTCTGCGCGCTTTTAGTGGACACACTAAAGCTGTAGCTTACAGAAAAAGGCTTTTTTGGTCCACCGCTAATGAGCCTTAAAGGCAGGGGAATGCGACAGGAAGTCGCCTAGCGGGTAAAAACGGGGCCTCAGGATAATCCTGAGGCCCCGTTTTAGCTACTGATTAGTGCAGATCCAGCACATCACGCATGTCGTACAGCCCCGCTTCACGACCTTCCAACCAAAGGGCGGCACGTACCGCACCCTTGGCGAATGTCATGCGGCTTGAGGCTTTGTGCGTGATCTCAAGGCGCTCGCCTTCGGAGGCGAACAGCACAGTGTGATCACCCACCACATCGCCACCGCGCACAGTGGCAAAACCGATGGTGTCACGCGCACGCGCCCCGGTATGACCTTCACGGCCATACACCGCGACTTTCGACAGATCACGCCCCAGCGCATCGGCGATGGCTTCGCCCATGCGCAATGCGGTACCCGACGGCGCGTCGATCTTGTGGCGATGATGGGTCTCGATGATCTCGATATCCGCCTCATCACCCAGCACACGAGCGGCCAGGTCCAGCAACTTGAGCGACAGGTTCACGCCCACACTGAAATTGGCAGCGAAGACGATTGGAATATCCTTGCCCGCCTCCACCAGCAACTGCTTCTGCTCAGCACTCAAGCCCGTGGTACCGATCACCATGGCTTTGCCCGCCTTGCGGCAGAACGCCAGGTTTTTCAGCATCACCTCCGGCAGGGTGAAATCGATCAGCACGTCGAACTCGTCAGCCACCTGCTCCAGGTTGCCAGACAACGAAACGCCGATGCGCCCCAACGAGGCCAGCTCACCTGCATCCGCACCGATCAACGTGCTGCCCGGGCGAACAATCGCCGCCGTCAGCCCCGAGGCCGGCGAGCGCTGCTGCACCGCTTCGACCAGCGTCTTGCCCATGCGCCCGGCAGCGCCCATTACGGCTATACGTCGCATACTCACTTCCTTACAGGTCGCCGAAGAAGCGCTTCACGCCATCGAAAAATCCGGTGGTTTTCGGCGAATGGGAGTCATCACCCTCCAACGAACTGCGGAACTCTTCCAGCAGTTCGCGCTGACGACGCCCGAGGTTGACCGGTGTTTCCACCGCCACGCGACACATCAGGTCGCCAGCACCGCCACCGCGCACTGGCGCAACGCCTTTGCCACGAATACGGAACTGTTTGCCGGTCTGCGTACCTTCAGGAATCTTGAGTTTGACCCGACCGTCCAGCGTCGGAATCTCCAACTCGCCACCCAGGGCCGCATCGACAAAGCTGATCGGCACTTCACAGAACAGGTGTTTGCCATCGCGCTGGAAGATCGAGTGCTCGCGCACATTGATCACCACATACAGGTCGCCCGTAGGCCCACCTTGAGTCCCCGCCTCACCTTCGCCCGACAGACGAATGCGATCACCGGTATCGACACCCGCCGGCACCTTCACCGAGAGGGTCTTGTACTCTTCTACGCGGCCTTCGCCGTGGCAGGAGTCGCACGGATCAGAAATGATCTTGCCCTGACCATGGCAACGCGGGCAGGTCTGCTGCACCGAGAAGAAGCCCTGCTGCATACGCACCTGGCCAATACCGCCGCAGGTTGGGCACGTGATCGGCGAGGAGCCTTTCTTGGCGCCCGAGCCATCGCACGGCTTGCAATTGACCAGCGTCGGCACACGGATATTGACGCTGGTGCCGCGCACGGCTTCTTCCAGGTTCAGCTCCAGGGTGTAGCGCAAATCGCTGCCACGCTGAGCGCCGCCACGCTGGCCGCCACGGCCACCGCCGAAGAAGTCGCTGAATACGTCGCCGAAAATATCGGAGAAATTCTGACCACCAAAGCCAGCACCGCCGCCGCCCATGCTTGGGTCAACACCCGCATGACCATACTGGTCGTAGGCCGCACGCTTGTTGGGATCAGACAGGCACTCGTAGGCCTCATTGGCCTCTTTGAACAGCTCTTCGGATTCTTTGCTATCCGGATTACGGTCCGGGTGGTGCTTCATCGCCAGGCGACGGTAAGCCTTTTTCAGGTCCGCCTCGCTGGAGCCACGCTCCACACCCAACACTTCGTAATAGTCACGCTTTGCCATAAGTCTTTGCACTCTTAAGGACGTTCGGCCAGACCCTCCTGAGCCTTGCCAAACTCGTTGAGCCCCAATACAGGCCCGGACCCAACTCACGTCAATTCAACGATCCTGGTCATAACTGCTTTTAGCCAGGGAGCCGGCCAAAAACGCGGTGACTGTCGCCAGGAAGCAGGAGCATTCCCAGTCACACCGCCAACATCCGAACCTTGTCGCATGTTGTAAAAATTCGCATACCCCAGACACGCCAACGCGGGAGCAAGCTCCCGCGCGGCGACATCCTACCAGTCACCGCTTGATAGCGGTCAACCGGGCGACCAACTTACTTCTGGTCTTTAACTTCTTCGAACTCGGCATCGACAACATCGTCGTGCTTGGCTTCAGGCTCTGCGTGCTGCGCAGCGCCTTCTGCCGGCTGGCCTTGTTCGGCGTACATTTTCTGAGCAACCGGTGCGGAAACTTTCGACAGCTCCTCAACCTTGGCTTCGATGGCAGCCTTGTCGTCGCCTTTGATAGCGGCTTCCAGGGCAACCACAGCTGCTTCGATTGCGGTTTTCTCTTCAGCAGTCACTTTGTCGCCTGCTTCGGAGATCATTTTGCGCGTCGAGTGAACCAGGGCATCGCCTTGGTTACGGGCGCCGGCCAGCTCAGCAAACTTGGCATCTGCATCAGCGTTGGCTTCAGCATCACGAATCATCTGTTGAATTTCTTCATCAGACAGACCGGAGTTGGCCTTGATGGTGATCTTCTGCTCTTTGCCTGTGGCCTTGTCTTTAGCGCCTACGTGCAGAATGCCGTTGGCGTCGATGTCGAAGGTCACTTCAATTTGCGGCACGCCACGTGGTGCTGGTGGAATCTCAGCCAGGTCGAACTTGCCCAGAGACTTGTTCTGCGCCGCTTGCTTACGCTCACCTTGCAGCACGTGAATGGTCACAGCGCCCTGGTTGTCGTCGGCAGTCGAGAACACTTGCGATTTCTTGGTAGGAATCGTGGTGTTTTTCTCGATCAGCGCGGTCATCACGCCGCCCATGGTTTCGATACCCAGAGTCAGCGGGCTGACGTCCAGCAGCAGCACGTCTTTCACGTCACCGGCCAGTACCGCACCTTGGATAGCAGCACCCATGGCAACGGCTTCGTCCGGGTTCACGTCCTTACGGGCTTCTTTGCCGAAGAACTCGGTGACCAGCTTCTGAACCAGTGGCATACGGGTCTGACCGCCAACCAGGATCACGTCGTTGATCGAGCCAACGTCGATACCGGAGTCTTTCAGCGCGATGCGGCAAGGCTCGATGGTGCGTTGAACCAAGTCTTCAACCAGTGCTTCCAGCTTGGAACGCGAGATCTTCACGTTCAAGTGCTTAGGACCGGTGGCGTCTGCAGTGATGTACGGCAGGTTCACGTCGGTCGACTGAGCGGAAGACAGCTCGATCTTGGCTTTCTCAGCGGCTTCTTTCAGGCGCTGCATGGCCAGCGGGTCACCCTTGAGGTTCATGCCGCTTTCTTTCTTGAATTCGTCAACGAGGTAGTCGATCAGACGAATGTCAAAGTCTTCGCCACCCAGGAAGGTGTCGCCGTTGGTGGCCAACACTTCAAACTGGTGCTCGCCGTCAACTTCAGCGATCTCGATCACGGAGACGTCGAAAGTACCGCCACCCAGGTCGTAAACGATCACAGTGTGGTCGCCCTTGGCCTTGTCCATACCGTAAGCCAGAGCCGCTGCGGTAGGTTCGTTGATGATACGTTTTACGTCCAGGCCCGCGATGCGGCCGGCGTCTTTGGTCGCCTGGCGCTGGCTGTCGTTGAAGTAGGCCGGAACGGTGATCACCGCTTCAGTCACTGCTTCACCGAGGTAGTCTTCGGCGGTCTTCTTCATCTTTTTCAAGATTTCAGCCGAGATTTGCGGCGGCGACATTTTCTGGCCGTTTACTTCAACCCAGGCGTCACCGTTGTCAGCCTTGGCGATTTTGTAAGGGACCATCTTGATGTCTTTCTGTACGACTTCTTCGTCGAACTTACGACCGATCAGACGCTTCACCGCGTACAGGGTGTTGTGCGGGTTGGTCACAGCCTGACGCTTGGCCGACTGACCCACGAGGATTTCACCGTCGTTGGCGTATGCAATGATCGACGGCGTGGTACGCGCGCCTTCGGCGTTTTCGATAACTTTAGCAACGCCGTTTTCCAGCACGGAGACGCAGGAGTTGGTAGTCCCCAGGTCGATACCGATAATTTTGCCCATGATTTACTCTCCCGAAACTTTAATTTGGTTGCCGCAGCAGTGGTGGCTAACTGCGGTAGCACTTAAACGCTTGACTTATAGATGGGGCCGTTACGACTGATTTCAAGCCTGCTCATCAATAGAAGGTGCAACAGGTGCAGGAGCCTTGCTCACCACCACCATTGCCGGGCGCAACAAGCGACCGTTGAGCTGATAACCCTTCTGGAACACTTTCAATACGCTGTTGGGCTCCAGGTCATGGCTTTCCTGCATGGCCATGGCTTGGTGATGCTCCGCATTGAACGGCTCGCCGCCTTGCGGATCGATAGCTTCCAGCTGATAACGCTTGAGGGTGTCCTGGAACATTTTCAGCGTCAGCTCAATTCCTTCGCGCATCGGGCGGATGTTTTCATCGTCCGGGTTGGACAGCTCAAGGCCACGCTCCAGGCTATCGATAATCGGCAGCAGGTCATTGGCGAATTTTTCCAACGCGAATTTGTGAGCCTTCTCGACATCCTGCTCGGCACGGCGGCGGACGTTCTGCAGATCGGCGGCAACACGCAAAGACTGATCCTGCGCAGCAGCCAATTGCTCTTCGAGCACTTGCACACGAGTCGCCAGCTCATCACCGGCAGCCGAATTGGCGTCTGGAGTTTGCGTATCCTGCGTCTGTTCGTCAGCCATAGATTTCTCCTTTCAAAATCATGCGCGAACTCAACTCGCGCTTCTGTTCCGGTATATGGGGCCACAATTTCCAGGTTCAAGAGCGCAGGCGTTACCAAAAGTCTTTCGCGTGCTCTGGATCAATTCCTGCGCACTCATTCCTCATTGAGCTAAGAAACTCCTGCAATCAAGCAAATCGAGCTAAGCATCAGGATTGTCAGCCTCAAACAAAACACTGTATAAATAACCAGACCTAACGCCTCGGAGCGGCCGCCATGCTCGTGCACCTGTCTGTACATAACTACGCCATCGTTGAACATCTGGACCTCGAACTGGATCGCGGGATGAGCGTAATCACAGGCGAAACCGGTGCCGGCAAGTCGATCATGCTCGACGCCCTGGGCCTGACGCTTGGCGACCGTGCCGACAGCGGCGTGGTGCGACCCGGTGCGGACAAGGCCGATATCCTGGCGACCTTCGACCTGGCAGACATTCCAGAAGCCGAAACCTGGCTGGCCGAGCGCGATCTTAATAATGAAGGCCCGTGCATCCTGCGCCGGGTCATCACCGCGGAAGGCCGCTCGCGCGGCTACATCAATGGCACGCCCTGCCCTCTTGGCGACTTGAAAGCCCTGGGCGAGCTGCTGATCGATATCCACAGCCAGCACGAACACCAATCCCTGCTGAAAACCGATACCCATCGCCGCCTGCTCGATGAGTATGCCGGCGCCACCGACCTGGCCCGGCAGGTACAACTTGCCGCCCAGCGCTGGCGTCAGACTCGTCAGGAGCTGGAGCGTCTCTCCAATTCCGGCGACGAGCAGCGCGCTCGCCATCAGCTGCTTAGCTATCAGCTTGAAGAGCTCGAAAGCCTGGGCCTCGGCGAAACCGAGCTGGAGCAACTTGAGCAGGAGCACAAGAACCTCACCAATGCCGAAACCCTGCTGGGTATCTGTCGCCAAGTGGTGGAGCAGTGCAGCGAAAGTGATTCGGGCAATGTCCTGAACGCATTGACCGCCAGCCTCAATCGACTGTCCAGCGTGAACAACGCGTCCGGCTCGCTGAGTGAAGCCACAACACTGTTGACCAGCGCACAGATCCAGGTCGAAGAGGCCGTGGGCGAACTGAATCGCTTTCTTGATCACTTCGACGCGGACCCAGCGCGCCTGCAGGAAATCGAAGAACGTCTGGACACTATTTACACCCTGGCCCGCAAACATCGAATTCAGCCAACCGAAGTAGCGACGATGCAGCAGAAGTTGCTGGATGAAATCGAAACCTTGAACGCGAATGACGAATCCATTGAGCGCCTCGGTGACGAGCTCGCCTCCTTTGCTCGCCACTATCAGGAGAAAGCTCGCGAATTAAGCGAGCTGCGCCAGCAGGCGGCCACAGGCCTGGCCGCAGCGGTAGAGCAGGAAATTCAGCGCCTCGGCATGCCGGGCGGGCGCTTCACCATCGAACTGCATGCCAACACCAGCAATGAGCTGCAACCCCACGGCCTGGAACAGGTGGAGCTGCTGGTGAGCGCCAACCCCGGTCAGCCGCTCAAGGCGTTGGCGAAAGTGGCGTCTGGCGGCGAGCTGTCGCGAATCAGCCTGGCGATCCAGGTCATTACCGCGCAAACCTCACGAGTACCCACGCTGGTATTCGATGAAGTAGACGTGGGTATCGGCGGGCCGACTGCGGAAATTGTTGGCCAATTGCTGCGCCGCCTGGGCGAACGTGGGCAGGTCTTGACCGTGACCCACTTGCCGCAAGTGGCCGCTCAAGGGCATCAGCACCTGTTTGTACATAAAGTACGCGGCAGCGATGCGACCCACACGGCCGTCTCCAAACTGAACAAGTCGGAACGTGTGGAAGAAGTGGCGCGGATGCTGGGCGGGATCGACCTGACCAAAGAGTCTTTGGCCCACGCGAAGAAAATGGTCGTGGCAGCCAAGGCCTAAAATCCGGTTATTTCTTCTATTTAGAAAGCACGAAGGCGACCCTAGGGTCGCCTTCAATCGTTTTGCAGAGCAAATCTGCGTCGATTTTTACTTTTTCTTACGGATGTACAGCACCAGATTATGGTCCACCAAATCGAAACCATGCTCTTCGGCGATAGCCTTCTGGAGCTTCTCGATTTCCGGACTGGTGAACTCGATAACCTCGTTGGTATCCAGGTCAACCATGTGATCGTGATGACCACCGTCAGCCAATTCGAACACCGCATGACCGCCGTCGAAATTATGACGAACCACCAGCCCTGCGGCTTCAAACTGGGTCAGCACACGGTAAACCGTGGCCAGGCCAACGTCCTCGTTAGACTCCATCAGCGCCTTGTAAACATCCTCGGCACTCATGTGGCGCTGCTCAGCAGAATCGAGCATTTGTAGAATCTTGACTCGTGGCAGAGTCACTTTAAGACCGGCTTTGCGTAGTTCGCTATTTTCAACCATGGTTAGCTTTCTCGCGGATGCTGCTTCGCAGCTTCTCTTAATACGGGTATGATCGGCGTTTACGTTGTCCCAGCCAAGATAGTGGAAGTCGCCCACCGATGCAAAACACCAAGCTCTTGCTAACCAGTTTCACCCTTGTGGGACTGCTCGCACTCGCCGGTTGTTCATTCCCCGGGGTTTACAAAATCGACATCCAGCAGGGCAATGTCGTCACGCAGGACATGATAGACCAGTTACGCCCGGGAATGACCCGACGGCAAGTACGGTTTATTATGGGCAACCCCCTGCTGACCGACACTTTTCATGCCGATCGCTGGGATTATCTCTACAGCATCCAGCCTGGTGGCGGTGAACGCCAGCAGGAACGCGTCAGTGTCATCTTCAATGGCAATGACCAGCTTGTCAGCCTGTCCGGTGACTTCATGCCTGGCGTAAGCCGTGATGAAGCCTTGCTGGGCAAGGACAACGGCACCAATGTGACTGCGCCCGCGCAGGAAGCAGAAAAGCCTAAGTCTGAAGTGCCGGCCAAGCCAGGCTCCTTGCTGGATCAGATCCAGAAGGACGTGGACGGCGTGCAAACCGTTCCAGTCCCGACGCCTCAGCCTCTGGACACCGGCCCGCAGTAAGTTTGCGGCGCTCGATAAAAAGCCCGGCATGCCGGGCTTTTTGTTGCCTGCCTTTTAGCAGGGAGTCATGAAATTTTCTGCCGGGCTATCGCCGCCTTGGCCGCGCGCAGCCTGCGCACTTCCTTGGGGTCTGCCAGCAAGGGCCGGTAAATCTCGATACGGTCACCCGGCTGCACAGCGCGCGTATCCGCATCCGTAACTACCTTGCCGAATATGCCCAAAGGGCAATCAGCCAAGACTACTGTTGGAAAGTGCACTGCGATACCCGACGCCAGCACCGCAGCCCTCAGGCTTGTGCCCGCCGGCACAGTGACCGCCAACAAGACCTGACGGTCTTCGGCGGCATACACCACCTCAATCTCAACCATGCAGTTGCTTGGCCCGCTGGCAGAATGCGTCCACCAGCGTATTGGCCGCCTGGTTGAACAAAGGCCCCAACGTTGCCCGCACAATCGGCCCCGCATAATCAAAGGACAGGTCCAGGCTGATCTTGCAGGCCTTGTCAGTCAGCGCCTTGAACACCCATACCCCATGAAGCTGGGTGAACGGCCCCTCTTGCAAATTCATTTCGATGGATTGCCCAGGGACCAACACATTGCGCGTAACAAAATGCTGGCTGAGGCCGCCCTTCGCCACACCGACACTGGCAACCATGTGCTCATCACTGCTCTCCAGCACCTCGGCGGTGTTGCACCATGGCAGGAATTCCGGGTAACGCGCCACGTCGTTGACCAGGTCATAGAGCGCCTGCGCCGGATAAGGCAATAAAGCCGAACGTTGAATATGCGTCGTCATGTGAGCGTTACTTCCACTGCTGAGGCAAACATCGCGAAAGAACAGCCCGATCCGCGAGAGAAAAAAACCAAAGAACTGCCGGTATTGTCCGGGATTCGTCCAACACGCTCAAGCACGCAGGTTGACCGTAGCCGACACGCTCGCAACTCCCTATAATGCCGCCCCTATGGCTAAACAAAAGAAACACCCCACAGGGACCATCGCGCAAAATAAAAAGGCGCGACACGATTACTTCATCGAACATCGGTTCGAGGCTGGTCTGGTCCTGGCCGGCTGGGAAGTAAAAAGTCTGCGCGCCAGCAAGCTGCAACTGGTCGACAGCTACGTATTGCTCAAGGATGGCGAGGCATGGCTGCTCGGCAGTCATATCACCCCGCTGACCACCGCGAGCACCCACGTGATTGCTGACCCGGTGCGCACGCGCAAGCTGTTGCTCAACGCCCGCGAACTCGAAAAGCTCGCCGCCGCTGTACAGCAGAAAGGCTATGCCTGCATCTGCCTGTCGTGGTACTGGAGCAAGCACCTGGTCAAGTGCGAGATCGCATTGGGCAAGGGTAAAAAGGAATACGACAAGCGCGATACCGAGCGCGAGCGCGATTCCAATCGTGAGCTGCATCGCGCCGTACGCAACAAGGGCAAGGAAGAATAATCCTTGTGACGATGTAGCCCTGGGTGACTCACCCGGGCTACAGGCCTTTACGTCGCTCCGCCCGCGCCACGCGCTGGACCTCCTGACGCACCTCCTCCAACACCTCCTGCACATACAGCAGATGGCGTGTTGAAACCTCACGCGCCTGCTCGGCCCGCCCCTCGATAATCGCCAGGTACAAATCCCGGTGCTGACTGATCAGCATGTCGCGGGTTTCCGTACGCTGTTGATACATGCCACCGATGTTGGTCACCACGTTGCGCTTGAGCAGATCAAACAAGCCGCGGATGGTGTGCAGCAACACCGCATTATGGCTGGCCTCGGCGATAGCCAAGTGAAACCTCGCATCCGCCGCACCCTCCTCCACCCGACTCACTTCATCAACGCGCGTGTAGCAATCCTGTAATGCCTCAAACGCTGCAGTCAGCCGCTCACGATCAACTTCGGTGGCGCGCTGTGCGGCGTAAAAAGCACACGATGCTTCAAGCGTCTGGCGAAACTCCAGCAAATCCCGCTGGGCCTCGGGGTTATTTTCCAGCAGGTGCAGCAGCGGGTCGCTGAACGTCGACCCCAGGGAGTCCGCCACATAGTTGCCGCCGCCCTGGCGACTGACCAGCAACCCCTTGGCCGCCAGCTTCTGGATCGCCTCGCGCAACGATGGGCGCGACACGCCAAATTGCTCAGCCAACGCGCGCTCGGCCGGCAAGCGCTCGCCCGACTTCAACGTGCCCTCGAGGATCATGCCCTCAAGCTGCTCGACGATATCGTCAGACAAACGGCGCTGACGCACCTGATCAAACCCCATAACTCACTCTCCACAATCCCGACCACTCGCCGGGCCCTCTATTCTGGCCTATCGCCGCGCTTGCGGCACCTATCAGAACGCCCTCGATTTACCCGAGCAGAACCTCTGCGCCGCCCAGATACGACCAAAGTTTCGCGAGCGGCAAATTGACACACCCCATCCCAGGCTTTTACTCTAGCCAACAGCAACTGTAAATTGGTATTACCAATTACCCACGCTGACCTAACAACAACAATCAGGGGCCACCCCATATGCAAACCTGGCAACAGCTCTACAGCCCGCTCGGCAGCCTCGACCTGTCCGCATTGGCCGCCGTCATTCCAATCGTATTTTTCTTCCTCGCCCTGGCCGTGTTTCGCCTCAAAGGCCACGTCGCCGGGAGCATCACCTTGGGGCTGTCGATCCTGGTGGCTATCTTTGCCTTCCAGATGCCCGTGGACATGGCACTGGCCGCCGCTGGTTATGGCTTTGCCTACGGCCTGTGGCCTATCGCGTGGATCATCGTCGCAGCCGTGTTTCTCTACAAACTGACGGTCAAGAGCGGCCAGTTCGAGATCATCCGCAGCTCAGTGCTGTCGATTACCGACGACCAGCGCCTGCAAGTGCTGCTGATCGGTTTCTGCTTCGGCGCGTTCCTCGAAGGCGCGGCCGGCTTCGGCGCACCTGTGGCGATCACTGCCGCCCTGCTGGTCGGCCTGGGTTTCAACCCGTTGTACGCCGCCGGTCTGTGCCTGATCGCTAACACGGCGCCAGTGGCCTTCGGCGCGCTAGGTATTCCGATCATCGTCGCAGGCCAGGTCACCGGCATTGACGCATTCAAGATCGGCGCCATGACCGGCCGCCAACTGCCCCTGCTGTCGCTGTTCGTGCCGTTCTGGCTGGTGTTCATGATGGACGGCCTGCGTGGCGTTCGTGAAACCTGGCCGGCCGCCTTGGTGGCAGGCCTGAGCTTTGCCGTTACCCAATATTTCACTTCCAACTTCATCGGCCCGGAGCTGCCGGACATCACTTCCGCGCTGGCCGCCCTGATAGCCCTGACCTTGTTCCTGAAAGTCTGGCAGCCCAAGCGCACCGCGGGCGCGCAGATTGCCGGCGCGACGTCCAGCGCCGCAGTTACCGCCAGTGTCGGCGGCTTCGGCCAACCGCGCCAAACGGTCGCTTCGCCCTACAGCCTGGGGCAGATTTTCAAAGCCTGGTCGCCGTTCCTGATCCTGACCGTCCTGGTCACCCTTTGGACCCTCAAACCTTTCAAGGCAATGTTCGCGGCGGGCGGTTCGATGTACAGCTGGGTCTTCAACTTCGCGATCCCGCACCTGGACCAGTTGGTGATCAAGGTCGCCCCGATCGTCACCACCCCAACGGCGATTCCAGCCGTGTTCAAACTGGACCCCATTTCAGCCACCGGCACGGCGATTTTCTTCTCCGCACTCGTGTCGATGCTGGTGCTCAAGATCAACGTAAAAACTGGTCTTACCACTTTAAAAGAGACCTTCTATGAGCTGCGCTGGCCGATCCTCTCGATTGGCATGGTGCTGGCGTTTGCCTTCGTTACCAACTACTCCGGCATGTCCTCGACCATGGCACTGGTGCTGGCCGGAACCGGTGCTGCATTCCCGTTCTTCTCGCCGTTCCTTGGCTGGCTTGGCGTTTTTCTGACAGGCTCTGACACATCGTCCAATGCCCTGTTCAGCTCGCTGCAAGCCACCACTGCCCACCAGATCGGCGTCAACGACGTGCTATTGGTTGCCGCCAATACCAGCGGCGGCGTGACCGGCAAGATGATCTCGCCGCAGTCGATCGCCGTCGCCTGCGCCGCCACCGGCCTGGTGGGCAAGGAATCCGATCTGTTCCGCTTTACCCTCAAGCACAGCCTGTTTTTTGCCACCATCGTCGGGCTGATCACGCTGGCGCAGGCCTACTGGTTCACCGGTATGCTGGTGCACTGAAACCTGCACGTAATAGGGTAAGAATCGACGCCGGACACTCATGCCGGCGTCAGCTATTTCTGGAGGACCGATGAGCCTGCATGCTGCTTTTCTGAGCGACGCCGCACAACTGATCCCGAAAGATCGTCGCTTCGACGATCCACTTTCCACCCTGGCCTTCGGCACCGACGCCAGTTTTTACCGACTGATCCCACAGCTGGTGATCCGCGTGGAGTCGGAAGACGAAGTAGTTGCACTGCTGCAATTGGCTCAGCGTGATCGCGTACCCGTGACCTTCCGCGCGGCGGGCACCAGCCTGTCAGGCCAAGCCATCAGCGACTCGGTGCTGATCGTGCTGGGTGACAACTGGAACGGTCGCGAGATTCGTGGGCAAGGCACACAGATCCGCCTGCAACCCGGCGTGATTGGCGCGCAGGCCAATGCGTGGCTTGCGCCGTTCGGACGCAAGATTGGCCCGGACCCCGCGTCGATCAATGCCTGCAAAATTGGCGGCATCGTCGCCAACAATGCCAGCGGCATGTGCTGCGGTACCGCGCAGAACACCTATCACACCCTGGCTGGCATCCGGCTGGTACTGGCCGACGGCAGCCGCCTGGATACCGAAGATGCGGCGAGCGTCGCGGCTTTTCGCAACCAACATGGCGCGCTGCTGGAACGCCTGGCGACGATGGGACGTGAGACGCGGGCAAACGCTGAATTGGCGGCCAAAATCCGCCACAAATACCGTCTGAAAAATACCACCGGCCTGTCACTCAATGCCTTGGTGGATTTCGACGAGCCACTGGATATCCTCAGCCACTTGCTGGTGGGTTCCGAAGGCACCCTGGGTTTTATCAGCGCGGTGACTTACGACACGGTGATCGATCACCCGCACAAAGCTTCGGCGCTGATCGTGTTCCCGGATGTCGAAACCTGCTGCAACGCGGTGACGGTGCTGAAAACCCAGCCGGTCTCGGCCGTCGAGTTGCTGGACCGGCGCAGCATGCGTTCGGTACAGGACAAACCGGGCATGCCCGCTTTCGTACAGCAGTTATCGGAAAATGCCTGCGCGCTACTGATCGAATCCCGCGCCGCGTCGCCGTCGTTGCTGCACGAGCAGCTGTCGCTGATCATGGCGTCCCTGGCACCTTTCCCTGTGGAAAAACAGGTCGACTTCACCGAAGATCTGGTCGAAAACGCAAGGCTGTGGGCCATCCGCAAAGACACCTTCCCCGCCGTGGGTGCTGTACGTAAAACCGGCACCACCGTAATCATCGAAGACGTGACCTTCCCGGTCGAGCAACTGGCCATCGGCGTGAATCGCTTGATCGAGTTGTTCGACAAACATCGCTACGACGAAGCCATCCTTTTCGGACATGCCCTGGAAGGTAATTTGCACTTTGTGTTCACCCAAGGCTTCAACAGCACCGAAGAAATCGCACGCTATCAAGCGTTCATGGACGACGTCGCGCAATTGGTGGCAGTGGAGTTTGGTGGCTCGCTAAAAGCCGAACATGGCACTGGCCGTAATATGGCGCCGTTCGTTGAACTGGAATGGGGCAGCGATGCGTATCAGTTGATGTGGCAGCTCAAACGCCTGCTCGACCCCAATGGCATTCTCAACCCCGACGTGGTGCTCAGCGAAGACCCGCACATTCACCTCAAACACCTCAAGCCATTGCCTGCGGCCGACGAGATTGTGGATAAGTGCATCGAGTGCGGTTTCTGCGAGCCGGTATGCCCCTCCAAGGGCCTGACCTTGAGCCCGCGCCAGCGCATTGTGATCTGGCGCGATATCCAGGCGAAGAAACGCGCGGGTGCAGACACCACCGAGTTGGAAGCGGCTTACCACTACCAAGGCATCGACACCTGCGCCGCCACCGGGTTATGCGCTCAACGCTGCCCTGTAGGCATCAATACCGGCGACCTGGTGAAAAAGCTGCGCGCCCGTGACGCTGACAGTCAGAAAACCGCCGAATGGCTTGCCAGCCATTTCGCCACGGCACTGCAAGGTGCGCGCTTTACCCTGCATGTCGCCAACGGCGCGCGCATGCTCTTGGGCGCGCCACGCCTGGCCAAACTGTCCGCGACGGTGACTAAGCTGTCCAAGGGGCAAATCCCGCAGTGGAGCAGCGCCATGCCTCAGCCGGAAAAAGCCATTCGCTTCAGCCCGGCCGTGACGGATGAGCGACCGCGCGTGGTCTACCTGGCAGCCTGCGTCTCACGCGCCATGGGCCCGGCGGCGGGTGATAAAGAGCAGATGTCGCTGTACGAAAAGACCCGAGGGCTGCTGGAAAAAGCCGGTTACCAGGTAGTCTTTCCCGACAATCAGGACAGCCTGTGCTGCGGCCAGCCGTTCGCCTCCAAAGGTTACGCTGAACAAGCCGAGCACAAACGCCAGGAGCTGATCGGCGCCCTGCTCCACGCCAGCCGCGGCGGCCTCGACCCGATCTATTGCGACACCAGCCCCTGCACCCTGCGCCTGGTACAAGACCTGGGCGAAACACGCCTGGACCTCTACGACCCGGTGCGTTTTATCCGCACCCACCTGATGGACCGCCTCGACTTCACGCCGCAGGAGGCGCCCATCGCCGTGCACGTCACCTGCAGCACTCAGCACCTAGGCGAGAGCCAGGCGTTGATTGATCTCGCGCGACGCTGCTCAAAAAACGTGGTGATCCCGGAAGGCATCCATTGCTGCGGTTTTGCCGGCGACAAAGGCTTTACCACGCCCGAGCTCAACGCCCACTCACTGCGGTCGCTCAAGGACGCCGTGCAACATTGCAGCGAAGGCATTTCCACCAGCCGCACCTGCGAGATCGGCCTGAGCCAGCATGGAGGCATTGATTATCACGGGTTGGTGTATCTGGTGGACCGGGTAACGCAAGCTCGAGCGCATTAAATGGCCACTAAACCGAACGCCTGTGCGTCTGCGTAGTCATTTGAATAGGCCTCGGCGTACGAGGCTTAACAGTGATGTCGCTGGCCGCCTCTGAACGCCAGCAGCGTCGAGCCCTTTTTCGCAAGGAGATACCCTATGAAGCGTTCCGCTCTTGCTGGCTTGTTCATTACCGCTGCGATGATGGCCTCCCCTGTTTTTGCTGCCGGTGAGCCTGATCTGTGCAAAATCAATCTGGACAAAATCAATAACGGCCAAGCCCTGCTCGCAACCGATACCAGTGGCAAAAAAGGCGAAATCGATACCGCTGTCTCCCAAGCCAAAGCCGCGCACGCGGCCGGTGATGACAAGAAGTGCATCGAGATCACCTCCAAAGCCCTGCAAGACCTGCAGAACAGCGACAAAGGCGGCAATCAGTAACCACGCCAGCCGCAGAGGTCAACCTTCGGGTTGGCCTTCTGTGACGGTTTGGCGTACACTGCACAGGCTTGTCACTCGCTATGAAACAACGAGTTACAAGCACGGGGCCGTTTAGGATTCGACGCCGGTCGCGAAACTTTAGGTGCATGCCGAGTTGGTAACAGAACTCGTAAATCCACTGTTGCAACTTCTTATAGTTGCCAATGACGAAAACTACGGCCAGGAATTCGCTATCGCTGCGTAAGCAGCCTTAGACCTGAGCTTCTGGTACCTTCGGGTCCAGCAATCACCAGGGGATGTCTGTAAACCCAAAGTGATTGTCATATAGAACAGAATCGCCGTGCAGTACGTTGTGGACGAAGCGGCTAAAACTTACACAACTCGCCCAAAGCACCCTGCCCTTCGGGTCGCTGAGGGTTAACTTAATAGATACGGCTACGCATGTAGTACCGACAGCGGAGTACTGGCGGACGGGGGTTCAAATCCCCCCGGCTCCACCACTTCATCATCTAAAGACGTCCACGGACGTCTTTTTTTGTGCCTGAAATCCAGTGAATACAAGGCGTCAGCGTCTATTGAGGTCTTCGTAGCTTTTTGGAGCTCAGAAGTTTTGGTATTCCATACGGTATTCCAGCACCTCCGGTGCTCACCTTTGGAATACCAAATCAGCGTGTGAGGGAACTCTCATGACTGCTCAAACCCTCTGCCTTTCCGATCGACACCTCAAGGGAGTCAACCCGCGTCCAAGGATTACGTCCTCATCGACGGGGACGGTTTGCAACCTCGACTACGCGGCAACGGTTCTTTGCTATGGAATTTCAACTACCGTGAACCGGTGACCAAGAACTGAATTAACAAGGGCTTGGGTACCTACCCAGAGCTTTCGTTGGCGAACGCCCGAAAGATGGCAGTGCAAGCCCGCGAGCTGCTCGCCCAAGGCATCGATCCGAAAGTGCAGCGCGATACGCTAAATGAGGCACGGCGTGCAGAAACGGAACACACCTTCGAGAACGTAGCACTGCCTGGTTCGAGCTTAAAAAAAGATACGGTCACGCCGGCCTATGCCGAGGACATTTAGCGGTCGCTCACGCTGCATGTGCTTCCCGACATGCGCTCCATGGCCAGCACCATCCTGAACGAGCATGGGTAGGATCCGGAACTGATCGAGGTCGCGCTGGCACATGTCGATAAAGACGAGGTTCGAAGCGCCAACTGGCGTATTTAACCTCCGAGAGTTTCATTTGGATCATATAAAGGCTCGTGTAGGGGAGCGGGGAGCGGCTGTTAGCCTCATGAAACTTTTTTCATATCCCTCTAGAAAATACCTCGCCGCTCTACCAACGCTTTTCTGGCTATTTTTTCTTTTAGCTTTTTTTCATCTCGAAAAAACAGAAGCTTAAGAAAATATCGGCGCTCAAAATTAGACCTTCATCCAACAATGTTTGATAGCTTCCTATCATTTTTTCGATGCCGTTTATTCCAAAAAGGTCTTTTGTCGAGAAAACGGGGGCATGCTTTATTGCTCACAGATGTAACAAGTTGTTTCAATTTTTTGCCGTTTTTCGGTACCGACAAGGGGGGCTTTCTGTCGGCGAACAGGTGAGTTCCGTTCGTTGCGACGCAGTGGGTTAAGCCTGGGACATTGATGATTTTGCTTGTGCCTGTTTGGCGCAATGCAAATAAGGGATTTGTAATTATCGAGGCTTGAACCCATGAATCATGTGATCAACTCCATACTGGAAAATGCATCAACTCGCCCATCAATCGGCCATACCAACCCTGCGTTACTGCATGACGTTCTATGGCGGGCATTGGAGCACGCACTCAAGGCAAACACGGATGATGCTTCGCAAACCCCGCACACTCGTGCCTGCCTGAGGATCTACGCCGAAATCGATACGCTGTCGTATCTGGACAAGGCTGATTCGAAGCTGGCGGCGGCTCTGGGCAAGGCGTTCTTCGAATCCCGCTCAAGCAAAGACGTCGAGGCGTTCTGGAAGCTGTTGCTGATCAAGCAGCTGCTGTTCGAATTGTCGGTCAGGAGTGTGGCGACCCAGATCGCTTCGCAAGCCAGCCTGCCCCGTCAGTTGCTCACGCTCGACTCGCAGTTGATTGCAGCGCCGTCGGGGGTAAATATCAGCCTGGGGCTGCTGTGCAAAGAGACCGACCAGCTCAAGCATTCCGTCGTGCTGGTCTTGCAGAAACTGGCGCAGCACATCGAAGACCGTGGCCTGAAAAAAACCCAAGTCACTGCGCAGCTCCTGCTGGAGTTGTACAACGCCGTGTGGTCGGGCAGTAATGGCACCGATATCGAGTCGCAGATTTTTTACGCCAACAGTGTGTATGACGCGTTACCCGACGTGCATCACGCCCTGGGCCTGGCGCCGCAGGAAAAATGGCTGACCTTGTTTACCTGGTTATACGGCGACAAAGATGGCCGCCCCTATGACACCAACCAGCACACCGAAACCCTGGTCGTGGCGCTGGAAACCGCGCTGCGTAATCGCTACATCGCTGATATCGACAGCCTGATCAAGGACGGCGGCGCACGGCATCGCCTGGAAGAGATTCGCGCACGCCTGGGCAAGGATCATCCCGAGCATTTCGAGCAGCCCGCCGAGCTGATCGAAGCACTGGGCAGCATCCGTTTTACCCAGCCGGCCGCCATTGACCGCTTGCTGCTGCGGGTGCATGCGTTTGGCTTTCACTACCTGGATATCGAGTTTCGTGAAAACGCCGAGATGTTCAGCAGCGTGGTCGATGAGATTCTTTCCAGCCAGTGGCTGGAAACCATCGGCCTGGGCCAAGGCCGGCACTATCACGAGCTGGATGAGCGTGCGCGCCAGGCCGCGCTTGAGGTCGCGCTGGAAGGCGACGAGTCCCAGGCTCCCGCTGCCCTCTGGCAAGGCTATCTGCAACGCACCACGTCGATCTACACCAAGAAAGCCCAGCAATACGCCGGCCAGGATTACATCGCGCTGATGGAGCAGGACCCGAGCTACATCCGCATGCACGATGCGCGCAACGCGCTCGAGCGGTTTGAAATGATCGATCGGTATCGCGACCGCATGAAAATCCACGGGATCGCCGAATACACCTCGGCCCTCAGCGCGCTGGAGGTGCTGTTCCTGATGAAGGCGGCCCAGGTGCGGGACGGTATCGACATCGCCCTGCAACCCGAAGACCTGGCGGGTGCCGAGCGCACGCTGGCGACGGTGCATGAGGTGTACGAAAACCCGTTGTACCGCCAGCACCTGGCAACGCGGGGCAACCGCCAATACATCACGTTTGGCCCCAGCGACACGGGCAAACAAGGCGGCAAGGCCATGCACAAACTGAACATGGCGATTGCCAACCAGCACAAGCGGATCGCGGCCCGCTACGGTGTCGAGGTGGTTGTCCACGTGATCATGGGCGGGGAACATGCACGGTGTAACGGCGTGATCGCCGAGACCTTGCAGGAGTTCGGCGCGCTGGAGGGCCCGGAAACCCGCTTCATGCTGGCCGGGTGCGCGGAGATGCGCGCTCATCTGCTGACCCGCAACCAGTCCGTCAACTTCCTCAGCCAGTTGTACCGCATGCACGCCGAGCCCCAGCCGCAACCGTCCGAAGAGGTCGTTGCGGGCAGGATCCAACGCTGGGCTGAGGTGGTGCGACGCTATCAAGCGACGTTCTTCGAGCACCCGGCGCTGCCCTCCCTGCTGCGGGACCTGGCGCGATTTGATGTGGTCAGGGCCACCGCCAAGGGCACCCGGCCGCCTTCGCGTATCTTCAACATCAAGGTTTTCGAGTCGCGACCCGATGCCATTCGTGCGATTCCCTGGACCCGCGCCCTGCTGGCCGGTGGGTTGCACAGCGAACTGATCGGCGTCGGGCAGTTCGCGCAAGAGCCGGCAACGCAGGTCTCGAAGGCCTTCAACGAAGATGAGAGCTTTCACACCTACGTCAAAGGCATGGCCTATGCCATTGCGCGAACCGACCTCAAATGCGCCTGGCTGACCTTGACCGGCAGCATCCCGGAGAAGGCCCACATCCTGGCGCTGGCTGAAGCGTTGAAGGGCGAAGCCGTCGGCACGGCTGAACAGCTGTTGGCCAGCCTGCACTTGGAGGTGATTGAAGGTAAACGTTTCGTCTACAAAGCCACCATCGGCACCGAGCCGGCGGACCCTTGGAAAATCAAGGAAGGCAGCTTGCTCAACCTGTGGCCTAGCCTCAAGGCAGAGGTCTACCGCAAGGAAAAGAACCTGAGAATCTATCGGTTGTTTCTTATCTACGCCAAGAGCAATCCCGAGTTCATCCAGTCTTCATCGCTGAATGATTTCTACAGCGGGTTCCTCGCAGCCGTGAGTACCGATGCAGGTCTGGTCGATCCCATCAGCGCCCACCATTTCACCTGGTGATCAGCCCCGATACCCAGGGCAACCTGGGTATCGGCAGGCGCTACCCTGCAAGAGGATCAACTGTATGGCATTTACTACCCTGATACTCGATGCCCCCGGCCCACCGTTACTGTTTGAGGAAGTTGATCGCTTTCTTGAGCTGGGCCTGGCCGTCACCCTCAACCTGCACTATTTCGCGGACAAAGAGCGCATCCGGCAGCACTACACCACGCGCATTCACTATGCCGAGATCAACTGCCACGACGAGCCGGCCTTTATTGCCGCCGTGAATCGGGCCGGGGGTTACAGCGTGTTCAAGACGCGCTTGAACATCCCCCTGGGCGCCAGCCTGATCCGCGCCGCCAGCTCGCCCGCGTTGGCCACACCACTGCGCGCTATTGCCCAGGCCGGCACCGGGGTTAATCATATTGATCGGCTCGAGTGCGAGCAGTGCGGCGTGGCGATACTCAACACGCCAGGTTCCAACGCGGCCGCTGTTGCCGAGTACGTCGTGGCCCAGACGCTGTTTCTGTCTCGCGACCTGGATTACTACAACGTCCAAACCCACAACGGCCATTGGGCAAAAGGCACCTTGGCACCTACCCCCGAATACGCCGAACTCACGCTTGGGCTGGTGGGCACCGGCAGCATTGCCCGACAGGTGGCACGCAAGGCGGCGGCGCTGGGCATCAAGGTGATCGCCACCGGGTCGGAGCGCTTCACCGAACAGGTAGCACGCAGCCTTGAGCTTGAGCGACGAGCAAACCTTGCGCAGTTACTGGCCGAGGCGCACATCGTTTCGATCCACGTCCCGCTCACCACGCTGACCCGAGGCTTGTTCGGCACTGCCGAGTTCCGGCAGATGCGCCCAGGTTCAATCCTGATCAATACCGCACGCGGCGGGATCGTCGACGAACACCAGCTGGCAGCCTTCATGCGCCAGTTTCCCAAGCATATCAAGGCGGTCGCCATCGATACCTTTGCCCTGGAAAAGGACCGGTTCGAGTCGCCACTGACCGGCATTCCCTGCGCGCAATTGACGCCGCATATCGCCGGCAATACCACCACGGCAATCAGGACGGCATCGCGCCAGATCGTCGACAAAATCCATGCATTCAGTAACGCCGCCCGCGTGCGTTAACCTATCGGACACAAGGAAGGCCACACCATGCAAACCTCTATTTTTACCCGTCTCAACGCCCTGAGTTGCACCGACCTCAGCGATGCGATGGACCGCCTGAAAATCGTTTGCCAGTGCACCGACATCATGCCCCTGGATCGCACGTTCAATCTCACCGGCAAAGCCTGGACCCTGCGCTACGGCCCTATTGGTCTGGACGGCGGCTCGGTGGGGGATTACATCGACGACCTTGAGGCCGGCCAAGTGGTGGTGATCGACAACCAGGCGCGGCTCGACACCACCGTGTGGGGTGACTTGCTGACCTCTACCGCCGCCCGTAAGCAGTTGGCCGGGACGGTGATTGACGGTATCTGCCGCGATGTCGACCGTGCGCTGGAGCTTAATTACCCGATCTTTTCCCGGGGTAACTGGATGCGCACCGGCAAGGATCGGGTGCGCGTTGAGGCGATCCAGACGCCCGTGACGCTGGGCGGCGTGCGGGTACAACCGGATGATTGGTTGCGCGGCGATGGCGATGGCCTGGTGGTGATTCCGGCCGGTTCGCTGAGCGAAGTGCTGGCGGTGGCCGAAGAAGTCCACCAGGCCGAAGAGCATATCCGCGCGGCTATCGAGGCAGGCGTGCCGTTGCGCCAGGCTCGGGCCGACTATGGTTACCACGCACTCCAAACCCCACGCAGCTGACGACAGCGTTGACTGCTGGCGAGTGTGTCTGTGGGTGCTCAAGTGAAATGCCATTTCGCACGGTATTCCAGTTGGTATTTACCCATTCGAAGCATCAACAGAACCCGCCCAGTGCGGGTTTTGTTGTTTCTGGAGGGTGGAAAGCCCAGCCGGCGGGCCTTCGGATTTTTCCTTCGATATGTCGCGCTGTTGGTGAACTGGCCGCGCTTTCCCCTCCCCGCTAACCTCCCCCAGTCGCTGCAAAATCAGCGACCGGGTTTAGCAGCTCGGTTAATATCAAGGCCTGCAACGCCACCACCTGCCCAGCATCTGCTGGACTGCATTATGGCGGCTGTGCGTGGGGCACTTTCGGGTGCGCTGGGTTCCTTGATTCCTGGTCTGCTAACCCGCGTACAGTCGCCACCCTTTTCGTTTAGCAGCGATGTCTGGCGACTCCATCAATCAAGGAGTTTGCGCCATGAAAAAAATCACCCCCAATCCTCCAACAACGCTCTTCACAATTACTGAAGGCGTCGAACCCGAAACCCTGCTGATCCAAGCCAGCGAAACCCTCGCCTCACTGAACGCCATGACCACAGACCTGGCCTTCAAGCTTGAAGGCTCGCATCGCCACACGCTGCTGGCCGCTCAGCAATTGACCGTTTTGGGCGAGCTACTCATCGACCGTGTGTTGAGCACCCACCCCTTCCCCAGCCACACGCCTCAGCCCTAAGCGACGTCAAAAGGGCGAGCCGCCTCACAACGCCTCGCCCTCTGGAAACCCCTCACACTTCCCATTACCCTGACGGCCTTTATCAGACAACCGGAAGTCCGATACCCGTGCTCAAGCCTCTTGCTGTCCTCGCGCTCGCCTGCGCGCCGTTGTTCGCCTCTGCTGCCGACCTGGCAGGTGTCTGGAAAGGCACGCTGGGCAAGTCCTCCATTACGGCCTGTTTCAACGGGGCTCACGGGGCCAATGGCAGTTATTACTACCAGCGCATTCTCACCCCCATCCAGCTGACCCAAGCCAACGCCAGCGAGCCGTGGGCCGAAGAGGGCAATACCGGTTTCTGGCAACTGGACGAACCGCAAGGCGACACGCTGACGGGAACCTGGAGTAAAACACTGGGCGGTAAAAGCCTGGCATTGGCGCTCAAGCGGGCGGATTCGGACAGCTGCGCCAGCGACACCTATAACAACCCGCTCGAGGCGGTGCCGCCGGCGGTGATGGTCGAGAAGAAGACGTTCGGCGAGCACGCCTACCAAGTGAAAACCCAGGGTGGGCAGGTCACCTTGAAGCTCGAAGGCGACGGGCCGGCGATCGAAAAGATCAACCGCGACCTGGCGCGCCTGGCAGTCAGCCCCGACGGCCAGGCAGACTTCTACCGCGAGCGGCGCAACGCCCTGGATCAGAGCGGCAGCACCTCAACCAGTGAAATCACCGTAGAGCCCTTCTACTGGTCGTCACAGTGGATCACCGTGCGCTTTTACCGCTGGACAGCCGGTTACGGTCGCGGCGGCATCAGTTGGGGCTTGCACAGCTGGAACCTGCAAACCGGCGACAGCGTAGACCCGTGGACCTGGCTGGGTGGGCGCGAAGAATGGGACAGCCCGTATTCCGGCCAAATCAAGCTGCCCAGCGCATTCAGCCGCTGGCTGGCCAAGCAAACCACCACTGACGAAGGCTGCCCGGCCATCAACCGCTATTCCTCCTTTGACCTGAGCTTCAACACCCAGGGCCTGCAACTCTCGACACCGGCCACGGGAGACGGCTGCGACAATGACTTGTCCTTCACCTGGGAGCAGTTGGAGCCGGTACTCACAGCGCAAGGCAAGGCAGCCGTGCCAAGCTTGAAACTGCCCTGAGTTGCACGTTGGCCAGCCTTACAAAAAACTGACACTCATTCATGAAATGTTCAGAAGTGCTGGCAGATACTAGCCGATCGCCACGGCCGTTCCCCCGAACGGTCCCTTGCTCCGGTATCCAGAAACCATGACGCGTCCCGCTCCTCTGCTGCTCCTTCTCGCTGGTGTGTTGTTCTTCTTTGCCCTGGGTGGCCATGAGCTGCAAGGCTCCACCGAAGCCCGCGTCGCCGGGATCGCCATGGCCATGCACCTGGACAATGACTGGGTCATCCCGCGCCTGTTCCGCGAACCCTTCCTGGAAAAACCGCCCCTGAGCCTATGGCTGGACGCCGGCGCCATTCGCCTGTTCGGCGGCACGACGTGGGCCGTGCGCCTGGCCTCGGCATTTGCCGGCCTGTTCAGCGTGATGCTGTTTTACGCGATGCTGCGCAAGTTTGGACGGCCCAAGCCAATGGCATTCTGCGCGGCGCTGATTCTGGCAACCATGGCCAGTTACTGGGGCAACGTGCGGGGCGTGGGTGAAGACTCGCTGCTCAGCCTCGGCGTGACCACCGCGCTGCTGGCGTTCTACCAAGCGGTGCGCCCCGAGCGCCAGGGTTCGAGTACGTGGGCCTGGGCGTTGTTCACCGTCGGCATGGTCATCGCGACCCTGAGCAAAGGTGTACTGGGCCTGGCGATGCCGGGCATTGTGATCTTCGTGTACCTGGCCAGCACCAGCGTGATGGATAAGCGTGTGCGCATTGGCGACTGGCTCAAGCCAGCGCTGTTCACGCTGCTGGCCCTGGTGCCGTTGCTCATCTGGTTGGGCTTCCTGTTCCAGCGCGGCGGCATGCAGGCTGTGGCCGAAGTGCTGTGGACCAACAGCGTCGGGCGTTTCAGCGGTTCGTTTGTCGAGGCCGGGCACTACGAGCCCTTCTACTACTACATCGCCAAACTGCCCGAGGCCTTCCTGCCGTGGAACATCCTGGTGTACCTGGGCCTGTGGCACTTTCGCAAAAGCCTGGTGCGTAACCGCTACCGGCTGTTTTTCAGCGTGTGGCTGGTGGCGCAGTTCACCCTGCTGACCCTGGCTTCGAGCAAGCGCGTGGTTTATCTGATGGCCCTGACACCTGCCGCCGCCGTACTCGCAGCAGAATACGCCGGGGTGTTATTGGAGTGGCTCAAAGCGAACAGGCCGGCGCTGTACCGCTATCACCGTGGCGTGATCGGCGGGGTTTTCACGTTGGCGATCGCCTGCTACCTGACGGCCGCGTTCTGGTTTGCGCCCAAAGCCGACGTGCGCCAGTCGTTTGTGCCCGTTATCAGTCAGGTTCAGGCCTACCAGGCCCAAGGCAAGGATGTGGTGCTGTTCCAGCCCAACGAACGCATCGCCGGGGCCAGCGTGTTCTATCTGCAGGCCTACTTGCCGATCCTGCAAACCGAAGCTGAGTTGCGCAGCTATCTCACGGCCAAGCCCGGCAACATCGCGTTGCTGGACCGCACCGAGCAGCTGGCCGAGAAGGTCACGGTGATCAAGGAAATCTCGATCAACCGTCAGCCTTACTACTTCGTCGAGCAGTAAGGCTGGCGCGGGGCATCAGTGCTTGGTGAGCTTGTCGAGGTAACCCATGGCGAACGCCGAGATCACAAAGGTCATGTGGATGATCACGTACCACATCAAATGCTGCGGATCGACGTTCTTGGCGTCCATGAAGATGCGCAGCAGGTGAATGGACGAGATCGCCACGATAGACGCCGCCACTTTCATCTTCAGCGATGAAGAGTCCATGGTGCCCAGCCAGTTGAGCTTTTCCTTGCTCTCATCGATATCCAGCTGCGAGACGAAGTTCTCGTAGCCGGAAATCATCACCATCACCAGCAAGCCGCCGACCAGGGCCATGTCGATCAACGACAGCAGCACCAGGATCAGGTCGGACTCGGCCATCGAGAACACGCTCGGCAGCAGGTGAATCACTTCCTGGAAGAACTTCAGCGCCAGCGCCAGCAACCCCAGGGACAAGCCGAAATAAATCGGCGCCAGCAGCCATCGCGAGGCGTACATGGCATTTTCGATAAAGCGTTCCATTGAATCTCACACAGCCTGGCTAAAAATGGCCGCGAGTATACCAGCCGCTACCAAACACCTGTAACCGCGAGAAAACTGACCTGAGCGGCATCTGTAAGAGAATTTTTCTGCTAGTGTCGAGCCCATCAAATCGGCTCGATGCTGACGAACAGGAAGACTCGAATAATGGATGTGCGATCCCCTTTGGCCAGTTTCGGCCTGTGTGCGGTGTTGCTGATGGCTGGCGGCTGCTCGCCCAAAGAAGAGCAGAAGCAGGCCACCCTCGAAGAGAAAACCGCGAAGTTCGAACAATCGCTGGACAGCATTCAAGACCCCAAGCTCAGAGACGCCATCGCCGACCTTGGTGGCTCGCTGCTGTTGCTGGAACGGGCGCGAGTCAAGCTCGCCAACAAGCCCATCGAAGCCGAATACGGCGAAGACACCCTGGCCCTGCTCAAGCACTACCCCACGCCCCAGGCCTTGGTGGACACCTACATCAATGGCCTGTTCGTGCTGCGCAAAGCCTCGCATTCCGACTACCTGACCGATTTGCAGCCGGTGTTCCCCTTTAACTTCAACACCCCGGACCAATTCCCTTTCCCCCACGGCCTTGAATGGCAGTCGGTGACGTTGAGCAACAACAAGGTCATTCCCTTTCAGCCCGAATGGTCGGAAACCGACCCGGGTATCCAGCTCAGCCCGAGCAGTTCCAACCTGACCAACCCCGATGACCTGACGGTGACTTACCCGTTCATCGAGGGCGTAGAAACCGAGAACAAGAGCCAGCCGCAGCCCGTCAGCCTCAAGGGCGCGGTCGAGGTGGTGGCGCCGGGCAAAGTGCTGACCTTCGATTTGTCGAAAAAAGACGTCGGTCACAAACGCACCGAGGGCAACATCACCCTCAACCTGCTGCTGCTCGAGAAAAACTACGCCGAGATCGAGCTGACCAACAGCGAGCCGCTGGCGCCGGAAGTCGGCGACGAATCGCCAAACCCATTGCTGGTGCAGGCGCGCGACAGCACCGGGCAATTTCTCACCCGCTCAGGCTCGATCAACGAAAACGCCGCGCAAGTGGCGTTTTACGAGAAACAACTGGCCGAGATGCAAAAACAGCAAGCCTGGTCGGATGCCTTTGAAAAACAGCTGACGGACGAGCAAAAAGCCTTCGAGCACAAACAAAGCAGCCACTACGCCAAGGTGTATTTCAATGGCCTGATCGACAACCTGCAGGTCGACGTCCTGGATTTTTCCAAGGCCACCGTCACCCGCAAGGACCTCGACCTGCCGGTGCTGCGTTTTGACAAGAACAGCCTGCAAAAGACCGTGCAAGCCTTGCCGATGCCGGTCACCGTGTATGACGACAGCGCTGCCAGCTGGCTCAAAGACGCGGCAATGACGGAGGACCAACTGAAAAACAGCGTGACGATCAGCCAATCAACCGAAGACGCCAGCGCTGCGAAGATCGTCTTTGACCACCCGTTCACCTTCAATGACGACCTGGTCGGTGCCGATCGCAACAACAGCGACGCGCCCATCACCTTCTTTGCGGCGGACGACAAAGGTGAACGCGGCGAGCCCATCGAACTGCCGGCCGAGGCCTTCGAGCTGAACGCCGCCACCGGCACGCTCACCTACGATCTCAACCTGTTCCCGGAAACCCCGGCGTTTGCGGTGGGCTCGATTCCGCTGTTTCTCGCCACCATCGAGAAAGCCACGATTGACGTTGCCAAGCTGCCCAAGGGCCTGTCGCTCAAGGACAACGCATTGATCGTCGATCAAAAGGAATTTCCCGCAGACAGCTGGCGCTTCTACGCCAAGGACGCGAGCGGCAACTACCTGAAGGAAATTCTCGGCGTCAGCCACCGTGCCGAGGAATACGGCACAGCGTTGTTTGACGTGCACTATTTTTACGGCCAGCCGACCAGCCTGGAAAGCTACCAGCGCACCGACCTCGACACCGTGCAATACGGCTTTGAGGTCAAACTGGACAAGTCCGACAGCAAATAAACGCTCAGTGGCGAGTATCGCTGAGCGTCTGGGCTCGCCCGCCATTGAGCTGTCGCAGATGTGCCTGCAGGTGCAGGCACCAGATCTGTGGGTCGTCCGCCAGCTCGTAGCCGTGCAGCGTCAAGCTTTCGACGATCGACCCCAGAATGGTTTCTGCCACGAAGGGCCCATGAAACGGGCCTTGAGACTTGATGGTGGAAGGCTGTTCGCCGGTCATTCCGGCAGCAAACAACAGCGTCCACATCCCGTTATCCCCGGCGAGAGGGCGAATGGAGCATTCGATACGGGTGACCAGGCCCAGGCATTGGCGGGTAAGGCAAAGGTTGCGCGGCATGGCGGCGACCCTCGGTAGATCGGTGTTCAACCTCGCGCAGGGCAAGGCTGTCTCTGTCCAGCGACTCCTGTGGATATCCCTTGAAGTGAGAATAGAAGAAAACCAGTACAAACCAAGCTTGTAGGGACCAACGGGCGTTGGCCCTACACGCGAGTCAAAATTGTGGCGAACGCGCTCGTCGTGGCAGCGGGCCTGTTGTGGCGAGCGGGCTTGCCCCGCGTCGGGCTGCGAAGCAGCCCCAATAAGCCCACTGCAATCTGTCAGGCAGATTGGACTGGCTGGTTTGGGGCGGCTTCGCCACCCAACGCGGGGCAAGCCCGCTCGCTACGCACCATCAGGTCGGCTTGGCTTCCGCCAACGCCTGCTGTGCCAGCTCCTTTTCCGCTTCCTTCAAGTCGTCTTCGCTGATCATCTCGGCAATCGCGCGCAAACGCTCTACCACGCGCGCATTCACGGTGCCTTCAGGGAATTGGCCCTCCTCGTCCGGCTCACCGGCGGGCTCACCGACCAACAAGCTCAGCGCCTCGTCCGCCTGACGCACGGCATAGATATGGAACTGCCCGGCGCGCACGGCCTGCAGCACCTTCTCGTCAAGCATCAGCGTGGCGACGTTGGCCTGCGGGATGATCGCGCCCTGCTCACCGGTCAGCCCGCGTGCTTCGCAGAGGCGGAAGAAGCCTTCGATTTTCTCGTTGACCCCGCCCACCGCCTGCACTTCACCAAACTGGTTGATCGAGCCGGTGATGGCAAAGCACTGCTTGAGCGGCGTCTTCGACAGCGCCGAAATCAGAGTGCACGCCTCGCCCAGCGAAGCACTGTCGCCATCCACATAACCGTAGGACTGCTCCAGCGCGATACTCGCCGAGATCGCCAGCGGGAATTCCTGGGCATAACGGCTGCCCAGGTAACCGGTGAGAATCATCACGCCCTTGGAGTGAATCGGCTGGCCGAGGTTAACTTCGCGCTCGATGTCGACGATGCCGCTGCCGCCCGGGTACACCGTGGCGGAAATCCGCGCCGGCACGCCGAACGCCGAATCGCCGACCTCCAGCACCGTCAGCCCGTTGCACTTGCCGACTGCCGCACCGGCGGTGTCGATCAGGATCACCCCGGCAAGCATGTCGTCGAGAATCCGCGCCGACACCCGCCCGGTACGCGTGGCCTTGGCCTTGAGCGCGCGTTCGATATGCCCCGCGTCAGTCATCTCGTCGCCCGCCAGGTGGCGAATGAAATCCGCCTCACTGACCAGCTGGAACAAGTCGCCAATGCGCGCCGACAACCGCCCCTGATGTTCGGCCAGGCGGGCGCTGTAAGTCGCCAGCCGCGCCACCGCGTCCGACGTCAACGGCGCCATGCCTTCTTCCGAGGTGCGGGTTTTAAGCAACTGGGCAAACTGCTCCAAGCTTTCGTCGACCATCGGGATGTCTTCGTCGAAATCCACCAGGACGCGGAACATCTCCTGGAAGTCCGGATCGGCGTCCTGCAGCGCGTAGTACAGCTGGCGCGAACCGATAATGATGACCTTGACCTGCAACGGAATCATCTGCGGGTTGAGGGTCACCGTGGCCAGACGGCCCAGCTCGCCCAGCGGCGATTCCATCTTCAGCTTGCGCGACTGCAGGGAGCGCTTGAGCGCGTCCCACACAAACGGCTCGCCGAGCATTTTTTCGGCTTCCAGAATCAGGAAACCGCCATTGGCACGGTGCAACGCACCGGGGCGCAACTGGCGGTACGTGGTGTAGAGCGCGCCCTGGTCGGTGCTGTACTCAATACGGCCAAACAGGTTGTCGTAAGTCGGGTGCGGCTCAAACACCACCGGCGCGCCGCCGTTGACCGGGTGGCCCACCACCAGGCTGGGGCAGTATTGCTCTTCGAGCAGCTTGCGGGCCTGAGCGTCGGTCTTGGCATCATCCACCAGTTGCTCGACCACGGTTTTGAGCAGGTACACCTGCATGGCTTGCAAGTAGCCGCACACCGCTGCGTTTTCTGCGTACTTTTCCGACAGCGGCGCCAGCAAAGGCTGCAGGGCCAGCGTGATGGTTTCTTCGTTGAATTGGCGCAGTTGGTTGTTGGACTCACGTTTCCACTGCGGCAGGCTGGCCAACTCTTCGTTGAGGCGTTCTTCCAGCTCGGAAATATCGGTGTGGAAGCGCTCACGATCAGCTTCCGGCAGCTGCGAAAACTCGGCCTCGTCCAGCGCCTTGCCATCGAGCATCGGCGTGAACGCGATGTTGGTGCTGTCGCGGTACAGCGCCACGTCCTTTTCCAGGGCCAGACGCTCGATCACGTCCAGGGCCTTGTCGTAGCGCTGGTTGAAGGCGCGGTCGATGGCGCTTTTGCGCTGTTGATAAGTCGGGTGCTCGAACACCGCCGGGAAGGTGGCGACCAGGTTGTCGACCAGAGCATTGATGTCGGCGATGAACGCCGCTGCGCCGCCGCCCGGCAATTCCAGGGCGCGTGGCTCACGCGGCTCATCGAAATTATTGACGTAGACCCAGTCCGACGGGGTCTGCAGGCGTTTGCCTTCGGCTTTCAGGTAGCGTTTGACGAACGAAAAGCGGCCGGTACCAGGCTCGCCCATGACAAACACGTTGTAACCGGGGCGTGGCATCGCCACACCGAACTGCAACGCTTCAACTGCGCGTTCCTGGCCAAGCACACCGCGAAAGGGCTCCAAATCATTGGTGGTCGAGAAGCTGAACTGTTCAGCGGAGAAAGGGCGAGTCAGCGCTTCAGGCGCTAGACGCAAGCTGGCAGCAACAGGATCAGGCATCGGGCTTCCTTACATCAGGCGGGGCAGATGACGGCATTCTGGCTCTCGGTTGCGCGCTCTGGCAAGGCGCGCCTGTGGGAAAGCGTAGACACGGGAGGCGTCCTACAAAAAAATCGCGACAACCGTGCGCAATCACTTCGATTGTTTTATAAAAAATAACGGAACCCCAGGAACGTGCCTAAACTCCAAACTGCGCGGGTTGGACTAATAACTGGCCCCTAGGGCGCTGCAACGCGCCTGAACCCTTGTCCATTGGTTTGCACACAAAGAGAACAAAGCTATGAAACGGATCCTTCTTGGTACTCTCTTCACCGTCGTCTCCCTCAATGCAATGGCAGAAGCACCAGGTGGCCCGAACTGCGGTTGGGGCAACATGTTGTTTGAAGGCCAGCGCGGTACTCCAGCTCACTTCCTCGCTTCCACCACCAACGGCACCTCGGGTAACGCCACTTTCGGCATGACCTCGGGCACCAACGGTTGCAGCACCAACAGCGCCCTGACCTACGGCGGCAAGTCCTGGATTGCCATGAATGGCATGATGAACGAGCTGTCCGAAGACATGGCCAAAGGCAACGGCGAAGCGCTGACCACCTACGCGGTGGTACTGGGCGTTGCACCGGAAGATCGCGATCACTTCGCGGCCGTGACCCACGAGCACTTCCAGCAGATCTTCAGCAAAGCTGACGTGACCGCCGATGACGTGCACAACAACACCCTGGCTGTACTGAAAAGCGATGCCCGCCTGGCAAAATACGCTACCCAGGCTTAAGCTCGACCCGCCCGCGCCTTTCGAGGCGCGGGTTTTATTTTGGACCCGCCTCCCCTTTGGGTCTCACTATTTCCGACTTAAGTTGCCCCTATGCTCAAACGCTTTGCCTGGTTGGCACTCTTCGCCTGCGTCCCGCTGTATGCGGCCCCGCATATTGATGATCAACGTTTGCAGCAATTGGCCAACGATCCGTTCTGGCTGTCTCTGGGCCATTACGAAGCCGGCAAGCTCAAGGGCTGGCGCAGCTATGTCAGCGACAAAAAATTCTTCCTCGCCCCTGATGGCGCGCACCACCCGGACCAGGAACTCAAGGCGACCGTAGAGGCGCTGTACGCCCCGGCCAGCCTCGGCGAAAAACACGCCCAATGTGTTTACCCCGCACGTACGCGCTGGCTCAAGGAACAGTTGCAGCTGACCGACTTGCCCACCCTGGAGTGCAAAGAATTCACCCAGTGGTTCAAGGACGTCGCGCCCCACAGCGCGGTGATGATCTTCCCGGCGGCCTACCTCAACAGCCCGTCGTCGATGTTCGGCCACACGTTGCTGCGCATCGACCAGGCTGACGTGCAAAGAGACAAGACCGCGCTGCTCAGCTACGCGATCAACTTCGGCGCCTACATCGAAGGCTCCGACAACAGCATTCTCTACGCCTGGAAAGGCCTGATGGGCGGCTATCCGGGCCTGTTTGCATTGGTGCCCTACCAGGAAAAGCTCTCGGAGTACCGTAGCCTCGAGAACCGCGACCTGTGGGAATACCGCCTGAACCTCACCCAGGTCGAGACCGAACGCATGGTCCGGCACGTGTGGGAGCTCAAGCAGATCCAGTTCGACTACTTCTTTTTCGACGAAAACTGCTCCTACCGCCTGCTGGAGCTGCTGCAAGTGGCGCGCCCAAGCCTGCGCCTGACCGAGCAATTCCCGCTGACGGCGATCCCCACCGACACCGTCAAGGCGGTGAAAGAGGCTGGCGTGGTGGAGAAGATCGACTATCGGCCGTCCCGTGAACGCGAACTGCTTGAACGTGCCAAGCCGCTGGACAGTGATGAGCAGCAATGGGTATTGAGCATCAGCGACGACCAGAAGCAACTGCAGGAGCCCGCCTTCAAGGCGCTGCCCCGCGACCGCCAGGCGCTGATCATCGACGCTGCCTATCGCTTGGGTCGCTACCGCGCCAATGGTCTTGAGCGCGACACCGAACGCTCGCAACGCAGCTTCGAACTGCTGCGCGCGATCAACCAGAACCCGGCGCCAGACCTGAATATCGAACGCCCCGGCCTGCCGGAAGACGGCCATGAGTCGCGCACCTGGCAGGCCGGCATCGGCACCCGTGGCAGCAAGACCTTCGGCGAATACGGCCTGCGCATGGCCTACCACGACCTCAACGACAACGCCGAAGGCTTCCCGTTGGGCGCGCAGATTGAAATCCTGCAGATGAAACTGCGCCAGTACGAAGGCAACCACTGGCAACTGCAGCAACTGGACCTGGCCACCATCCGCTCCCTGACCCCACGCAACGCCCTGTTGCAGCCGTGGTCATGGCAAGTGACTGGCGGCCTGGAGCGCGTGCCAGGCAAACACGACGACGAGACCCTCGTGGCCCACGTCAACGGCGGCGCCGGCGGCACCTGGCAACTCACCGACGACATGCTCGGCTTCGCCCTCGGCACCGTGCGCGTGGAACACAACAACGACTTCAGCGAAGCCATCTCCCCGGCTGCCGGATTCAACACCGGCGTGCTGTGGAAAAACCCGCTGGGCAATTTGAGCCTGGAAGCCAAAGGGGATTTCTTCACCAATGGCGAAGTGCGGCGCAGTGTCAGCCTGAACCAGCAGTGGGAATTGTCGCGCAACCTGGGCCTGCGCCTGAGCGCCCAGCGCGAGTACAGCCACTTGTCCACGCCAGTGAATGAAGTGCTGCTCGAAGTGAAGTGGTATCACTACTGACCTGTGAGACCGGGCGAAGACCTGATGTGGGAGCGGGCTTGCCCGCGATGGCGGTGTATCAGTAACAACCAGGCTAACTGCCCCACCGCCATCGCAGGCAAGCCAGCTCCCACACTGGTTTTGTACCTGGCCTGAACCCCTTGCCCGCCGCAGCTCAAATGTGGGAGCGGGCTTGCCCGCGATAGCGGTGTATCAGTAACAACCATACTGACTGCCCCACCGCCATCGCAGGCAAGCCAGCTCCCACACTGGTTTTGTGCCTGACCTGAATCCCTTGCCCGCCGCAGCTCAAATGTGGGAGCGGGCTTGCCCGCGAAAGCGGTGTATCAGTAACAACCAGCCTGACTGACCCACCGCCATCGCAGGCAAGCCAGCTCCCACACGGGCTTTGTGCCAGACCTGAATCCCTTGCCCGCCGCAGTTCAAATGTGGGAGCGGGCTTGCCCGCGATGGCGGTGTATCAGTAACAACCATACTGACTGCCCACCGCCATCGCAGGCAAGCCAGCTCCCACACCGGTTTTGTGCCTGACCTGAATCCCTTGCCCGCCGCAGCTCAAATGTGGGAGCGGGCTTGCCCGCGATGGCGCTCGGTCAGGCGATGATGTATTGAATGAACCACCGCATTCGCGAGCAAGCCAGCTCCCACATTTGGCCCGCGTGCATTCAGGCACATCGCATTGCCCACCCCATCAGGAGTTTCATCAACATGGCCGTTAACTGCACCACCCTCGAAGAAGTCCGCGCAAACATCGACCGCCTCGACCAACACATCGTCACGCTGCTGGCCGAGCGCGGCCACTACGTCTCCCAGGCAGCGCGCTTCAAAAAAGACGCCGATGGCGTCAAGGCGCCGCAACGGGTTGAACAGGTAATCGCCAAAGTGCGGGGTTTATCCGAGGCGGTGGGTGCCAACCCCGAGGTCACTGAGCAGGTGTATCGCGCGATGATTGCGGCGTTTATCCAGCAGGAATTGGCCGAGCATGCCGCGCTGACGACCAACCAAGCGACATAACCCCCTCTGTGGCGAGCGGGCTTGCCCCGCGTTGGGCTGCGCAGCAGCCCCAAGTCTGTCGTCGGGGAGTATCAGATACTCCGCGTTCCTGTTTATTAGGGCGACTGCGCAGCCCAACGCGGGGCAAGCCTGCTCGCCACATAGGCCGGTTCAGCACCTGTGGCGGTGTCAGGCTTTAGGTGGCGGGTGTTATCGCTTGGGTCAGGTCGTCCACGACGGCTTTGCCCATCTCGCACAGCTAATGCGCGGTCCAGGCATATTGTTCGCCGCGTCGTAATGGCCCTTTAACCCAACACCTTTCTCACCTCTCTTTCACACCGGCCCGACAAATCCCTGACTAGACTCACCCTATCAGCCGTGAAACGGTCAGGGAGTACGCCATGTGGCGGTCTGCTGTAATGCTGTGCGCAGTAGTGTGGTTGTCAGGTTGCCAATCAACCCACCAGGATTTGCTGGCCAAAGGTTATCCACCGGCTTTTGCCGATGGCTTTGATGACGGTTGCAGCAGCGGTCGCCAGGCCGCCGGTGTGATCAGCGGGGAGTTTCGCAAGAACGTGCCGCGGTATCTGAAAGACCGCCAGTACGCCGAAGGCTGGGAAGACGGCTTTCGCCAGTGCAAGGCCATGCGCGAGAACGAAGAGTTGCGCGACTACAAGGACAACCACTGGGATGACCGCGAACGGGACTGGCAGCAGGAAAAAGACCGTGACGCCGCCAAGGCTTATCGCGCGCAGTAGGTCGCTTTCAGACATCCATCGAAACTAAAGCGCGGCGAACATGGCCCAAACTCCATTGAAGGAGATTGTCATGAGCCGAGCTTTTGTTAACGAAGACAACGCTGCCGCCCAGGCCGACCAACCGGTAGAGCGCCAGGTCAGTGAGCAACCCAACCACCTCACCGCGCAAGGGTTGGCGCAATTGCAGGCCAAGGTCGCGCAGTTGCAGCACGAATACAGCCTCGAGTCTGCCAAGGACGACAAACAGCGCCAGGCAGATCTTGAGCGGGACCTGCGCTACTTCAACCAGCGGGTGCAAAGCGCCCAAGTGGTGGCGCCGGCGACGTCCACCCACAAGGTGCAGATCGGCAGCTGGGTCACCTTTGCCAACGAACAGGACGAACACCAGCGCATTCAGTTGGTGGGTGAAGACCAGGCCGACGCCGCCGCCAATCTGATCAACTGGGGTTCGCCTCTGGGCCGCGCATTATTGGGCGCCGAGGTGGGCGACGAGGTGCTGTGGAAGCGCCCCGTCGGTGATCAAGTGATCGAAGTGCTGCGCGTCGAGCCCGAGGTTTAGACGATGCCTTGGGCCAGCATCGCGTCAGCGACTTTTACGAAGCCTGCGATATTTGCACCTTTCACGTAGTTGACCCGGCCGTTTTCTTCGCCGTAGTGCACGCAGGCGTGGTGGATCGACTGCATGATGTTGTGCAACTTGCTGTCGACCTCGCCTGCGGTCCACAGCAGGCGCATGGCGTTCTGCGACATTTCCAGGCCGCTGACGGCCACTCCGCCGGCATTGGAGGCTTTGCCCGGGGCGAACAGAATGCCGGCTTCGATAAAGATATCCACCGCCGCAAGCGTGGTCGGCATGTTGGCACCTTCTGCGACGCACAGGCAGCCGTTGCGCAATAGGGTGCGCGCCGCGTCGGCGTCGAGTTCGTTTTGGGTCGCGCATGGCAGGGCAATGTCGCAGGCCAGTTCCCAGGGCGTTTTACCGGCGCGAAATTCCAGTCCGTAACGGGTAGCCAGTTCGCTGATGCGCCCGCGCTGCACGTTTTTCAGCTCCAGCAGGGCCGACCATTGCGCCTCGGTCAACCCGCTTTCGGCGTACAGGGTGCCTTCGGAGTCAGACAAAGAAATCACCTTGCCGCCCAGGTCCATAACCTTGCGCGCCGCGTACTGCGCGACGTTGCCGGAACCAGAGATCGCCACGCGCTTGCCTTCAACCCGCTGACCGTCGCGCTTGAGCATTGCTTCGGCGAAATACACGCAGCCAAAGCCGGTAGCCTCGGGGCGGATCAGGCTGCCGCCGTACGTCATGCCTTTGCCGGTCAGCACCGAGGTGAACTGGTTGCTGAGACGTTTGTACTGGCCAAACAGGAAGCCGATTTCGCGCGCGCCCACGCCGATATCGCCGGCCGGCACATCCACGTCGGCACCGATGTGGCGGTACAGCTCGCTCATGAACGCCTGGCAGAAACGCATCACTTCGGCGTCGCTCTTGCCCTTGGGGTCGAAGTCCGAGCCGCCTTTGCCGCCGCCCATGGGCAGCGAGGTCAGGGAGTTTTTGAACGTCTGCTCGAAGGCGAGGAATTTCAGTACGCCCAGGTTCACCGACGGGTGAAAGCGCAAGCCGCCTTTGTAGGGGCCGATGGCGCTGTTCATCTGGATACGAAAGCCGCGATTGACCTGGACCTTGCCGTGATCATCCACCCAGGACACCCGGAAGGTGATCGCACGCTCCGGCTCGCAGATGCGCTCCAGAATGCCCGAGGTCAGGTAGTGGGGGTTGGCTTCAAGAAACGGCCACAAGCTGCGCAGGACTTCTTCCACGGCTTGGTGGAATTCTGGCTGGTCGGGGTCGCGTTTTTTGAGGCGGGCAAGGAAGGACTCAACGGATTCGATCATGAAAAAGTCTCGGCAAATTGATTGTTTTTAAAGGAGATTGAGCCGGACCTTAGCAATTCATGTTGCACCTGAAAAGCGCAAAATGTCGCCTTTGTGAATTTAAATGGTGCATTGGATATAAATAACTGGGCTTTTTGCACCAGAAAAGGGATTTCAAATTAGAGAATGCACCAGCAGTTAAACCGCTATCGCAGGCAAGCCAGTTCCCACATTTGATCGGGTTTCCAATTTGAAATGCGGTCAAAGGTGGGAGCTGGCTTGCCTGCGATAGATCCACCTCGGGCACCTGAATCACACGCAAAAAAAACGGAGCCCGAAGGCTCCGTTTTTTGCAACCAACCCAAATCAGGCCAGTTTTTTGTGGCGCACACGGTGCGGCTGGGCAGCAGCTTCGCCCAAGCGCTTTTTACGGTCCGCTTCGTACTCGGTGTAGTTACCTTCGAAGAACACCGCTTGGGAGTCGTCTTCGTACGCCAGGATGTGGGTCGCGACGCGGTCAAGGAACCACCGATCGTGAGAGATCACAATGGCGGCGCCCGGGAAGTCCAGCAGGGCTTCTTCCAGCGAACGCAGGGTTTCAACGTCGAGGTCGTTTGACGGTTCGTCGAGCAGCAACACGTTGCCGCCTTCTTTCAAGGTCAAGGCCAGGTGCAAGCGGCCGCGCTCACCACCGGACAGGTCCTTGACGAACTTCTGCTGGTCGCCGCCCTTGAAGTTGAAACGGCCGACGTAGGTGCGCGACGGGATTTCATAGTTGCCAATGCGGATCTGGTCGGAACCGTCGGAGATTTGCTGGAACACAGTCTTGCTGCCATCCAGGTCTTCGCGGCTCTGGTCGACGCAGGCCAGCTGCACGGTTTCGCCGACTTCGATGGTGCCCGAATCCGGGGTTTCCTTGCCCATCAGCATGCGGAACAGGGTGGATTTACCCGCACCGTTACCGCCGATAACGCCGACGATCGCGCCTTTTGGCATGGAGAACGACAGGTTGTCGATCAACACGCGGTCGCCGTAGCCTTTGGTGACGTTCTTGAACTCGATGACCTTGTCACCCAGGCGCGGGCCGGCCGGGATGTAGATCTCGTTGGTTTCGCTGCGCTTCTGGAATTCCTGCGATTGCATTTCTTCAAAGCGTTGCAGACGAGCCTTGGATTTGGACTGGCGGGCCTTGGCGCCTTTGCGCACCCACTCCAGTTCTTCCTTCATGGCTTTTTCGTGGGCCGATTGCTGCTTGGATTCGGCGGCCAGACGGTCGGACTTGGCTTCCAGCCAACCGGAGTAGTTGCCCTCGTAAGGGATACCGGCGCCACGGTCGAGTTCCAGAATCCAGCCGGCGACGTTGTCCAGGAAGTACCGGTCGTGCGTGATCGCAACCACGGTGCCCGGGAAGTCGTGAAGGAAATGTTCCAGCCAGGCGACGGAATCGGCGTCCAAGTGGTTGGTCGGTTCGTCGAGCAGCAGCATGTCGGGGGCCGACAGCAGCAAGCGGCACAGGGCCACGCGACGCTTTTCACCACCGGAGAGGAATTCGACCTTGGCGTCCCACGCCGGCAGGCGCAGCGCATCGGCGGCGACTTCCAGCTGGCGCTCCAGGTTGTGACCGTCACCGGCCTGCAGGATGGCTTCGAGCTTGGCCTGTTCGGCGGCCAGTTTGTCGAAGTCGGCATCCGGTTCGGCGTAGGCGGCGTAGACCTCATCCAGACGCGCCTGGGCGTCCTTGATCACGCTGACGGCCTCTTCGACCACTTCGCGCACGGTCTTGGTCGGGTCCAGGATCGGCTCTTGCGGCAGGTAGCCGATGTTCAGCTCGGGCATCGGGCGGGCTTCGCCTTCGAACTCGGTGTCGACGCCGGCCATGATTTTCAGCAGCGTGGACTTACCCGAACCGTTGAGGCCGAGCACGCCGATCTTGGCGCCAGGGAAGAAGGACAGCGAAATGTTTTTCAGGATTTCCCGCTTCGGCGGAACAACTTTTCCCAGCCGATGCATGGTGAAGACGTATTGAGCCATGGTGAACCTAGCGTCAGTGACTGATGAATTGAGCGGGCGAAGCCCGTGCAGGCCATGCGCCGCGCGGGCCGTTGACGGTGGTCAATGCCTTCGTGCGCAAAAAGCCTGAATGTCTGGGGCTGGAACGCCCCCGCGTAACCGGCAAAGCTACCTGAATGCGCTTGGTCAGTCCAGCCAGGCAGGGCTGGCACTTTGCCACAAGTCAAGGCATGCTAGCCGCCCTCCGGGCGTCCGGCTTATAGTGCACGTCGCGCGCCAGTCCAGCCAAACCGCAGGATCACAGCTTGTCCAAAGTCACGCCGCCCACTCCCCTGCGCGCCGCTCATATAGCGCCGGGAGCGCCCCTGCACGGCACCCTCAAAGGCGCATTGGCGACGCTTGTCCTGCTGCTGCTCGCGTTATTGTTCTGGCAACTGCTGGACCAACTGCAGCAAAACCAGAAAAACCAACAGCAATACACCATCGACTACAGCGCCGACCTGGCTGAACAGATCAGCTTGAACATGGCCCTGAGCGCCAAAATCGCCCTGAATTTGCTGCCGATGGTCGAGCCACCGCGCAATGACGAACAGCAACAGACGCTGGTGCGCACCTTGCAACGTTCGCTGCCGGAACTGCGCAGTGTCGCCCTGCTCGCCCCCAGCGGCGCGATGATCAGCGACAGCGCCAAAGACAGCCAGGACAGCGCCTGGCTTGAAGAGCTGGTACAGCGCAGTCACTCGCAACCTTATTACCTGAGCAACAACCCCGACGGCACGATCATCTATTTATTGCTGCACCAGCCCAGCGGCGGCTCGCGGATGTATTGGGCGCTGCGCCTGGCGCCCAACTACCTGACCAACCTGACCCGCCAGGACGGCCAGGGCCAGCGCCCGATGTGGGCCATCGAGAACCGCCTCAACCACCGCGTGGTCAGCCGTGACAGCGGTATGCCGGCGCAATGGGCCTCTGCGCTGACCCCGGACGAATTGAACAAAAGCGTACTGGTCACGCCCCTGAGCAAAAGTGACTGGCAGTTGCGCGGGCTGTTCGACCGCAGCGCCGTGCTGGAGCAACTGCTGCCGGCCTTCATCGGCAAATGCCTGCTGGGCCTGGCCTTTTCGCTGATCCCGGTGATCGTGCTGCTGAACATGCGTCGTCGCCAGCGCCAGGTGCATGAGGGCCGGCGCCGCTATCAGGATATTTTCGAAGGCACCGGCGTGGCGCTTTGTGTGCTCGATCTGTCGGGCTTGAAGGCCTTTTTCGACAAAACCAACTTGCGCACCCGCGAGCAATTACAGGCCTGGCTGCACACCCACGTCGAGGAACGCCAGCAACTGCTCAAGGAGTTACGCGTCACCGAGGTCAACCAGGTGGCTGTGCGCCTGTTGAACGTCAGTTCTTGCGAGCAAGCCTGGGAGCGTCTGATCGATGACTGCCCGCGCAACGCCACGGCCATCGGCTATCAGGTTCTGGAAGCCGTACTGACCCAGCAAAAACAGCTGGAGCTGGAAATTCAGCTCAACGACCTCGCCGGCAACGACCAGTACCTGTGGCTGGTGATGCGCCTGCCCGAGCAGCAGGACGACTTCAAGGCGGTCATCCTCAGTATCAGTGACATCACCAGCCGCAAGCTGATCGAACTGTCGCTGGTGGAGCGTGAGCGTTTCTGGTCAGACGTGGTGCGCACCGTGCCGGATCACCTGTATGTGCAGGATGTGATCAGCCAGCGGATGATTTTCAGCAACCACCATTTGGGCCACACCCTCGGCTATAACAGAGCCGAACTGGCGCAAATGGGCGAGTACTTCTGGGAAATCCTGCTGCACCCCGACGATGCCCAGTATTACCACGACCTGCGCCAGCAACAACGTGAAGTCGGCTACACCACGCAGCTGCATTGCCAACTGCGCTTTCGGCACCGCAACAACCAATGGCGCCGCTTCGATATCCGCGAGCAAGCCCTGGCCCGCGACAAAACGGCGGTGGTTACGCGGATTATCGGCGTGGCCAAAGACATTACCGATCAGATTGAAGCCAGCGAGTCCCTGCGCGACAGCGAGCAGCGCTACCGCATGCTGGCCGAAAGTATCAGCGACGTGATTTGCTCCACTGACAGCCAGTTGGCCCTCAACTACATCAGCCCGTCGGTCAATGCCGTGCTGGGTTATGACGTGGATTGGGTGTTCAAGAATGGCTGGCAGTCGATCATCGCCAACCCGCAACAACTGTCCGGCATTTACAGCCTGATGGAGCAGGTCAGCCGCTCGCTGGGCGACACTGCGGCGCTGAACAAGCTGCGCGATGACGTGCAAACCCAGCTGTTCCTGTTCGACTGCCTGCGCGCCGATGGCCGCAAGGTGCCGATCGAGCTGCGCCTGGTGCTGGTGTGGGACGAACACGGCGCGTTTGAAGGCATCCTCGGCGTGGGCCGCGATATCAGCCAGCAACGCCGCGCCGAAAAAGACCTGCGCATGGCGGCCACGGTATTCGAACACTCCACTTCAGCGATCCTGATCACCGACCCGGCCGGCTATATCGTGCAGGCCAACGAGGCCTTCAGCCGGGTCAGCGGCTATGCCGTCGCGGATGTGCTCGACCAGTTGCCGAACATGCTCACCGTCGACGAACAACAGGAAGCCCACCTGCGTTATGTGCTCAAGCAACTGCACCAGCACAGCACCTGGGAAGGCGAAGTGTGGCTCAAGCGCCGCAACGGCGAGCATTACCCGGCGTGGGTCGGCATTACCGCCGTGTTCGATGATGAAGGCGACCTGGCCAGCTACGTGTGTTTCTTCAGCGACATCAGTGAGCGCAAGGCCAGCGAGCAGCGCATCCACCGCCTGGCGTATTACGACGCCCTGACCCACCTGCCCAACCGCACGCTGTTCCAGGACCGCCTGCACACGGCCCTGCAGGCAGCGGAACGGCAGAAGTCGTGGGTGGTGCTGATGTTCCTCGACCTCGACCGTTTCAAGCCGATCAACGACTCCCTGGGCCACGCCGCCGGCGACCGCATGCTCAAGGAAATGGCCACGCGCCTGCTGGGCTGCGTGGCCGAGGACGACACCGTGGCGCGCATGGGCGGCGACGAGTTCACCTTGCTCTTGCAACCACGGGTGAGCCGCGACATGGCGCTGAACCGCGCGATTCACGTGGCCGAGCAGATCCTGGCCAGCCTGGTGAGGCCGTTTGTGCTCGAAGGCCGCGAGTTCTTTGTGACCGCCAGTATCGGTATCGCCTTGAGCCCGCAGGACGGCAACGAACTGAGCCAGCTGATGAAGAACGCCGACACCGCGATGTACCACGCCAAGGAACGCGGCAAAAACAACTTCCAGTTCTATCAGGCGGACATGAACGCCAGCGCCCTGGAGCGTCTGGAGCTGGAAAGCGACCTGCGCCACGCGCTGGATCAGAACGAATTCGTGCTGTATTACCAGCCGCAGTTCAGTGGCGATGGCAAACGCTTGACCGGCGCCGAAGCCCTGCTGCGCTGGCGCCACCCGCGCCGCGGGCTGGTGCCGCCGGGTGATTTCATTCCGGTGCTGGAAGAGTTGGGACTGGTGGTGGACGTGGGCGACTGGGTGCTCA
The DNA here is from genome assembly GCF_044875395.1 of Pseudomonas sp. HT11. Classification (NCBI taxonomy): domain Bacteria; kingdom Pseudomonadati; phylum Pseudomonadota; class Gammaproteobacteria; order Pseudomonadales; family Pseudomonadaceae; genus Pseudomonas; species Pseudomonas sp. HT11. Next base: position 5,436,580 of record NZ_CP173217.1, read on the forward strand.
GCGAGGCCTGTCGCCAGCTCAAGACCTGGCACCAGAACAAGGTGCGGGTACCGAAAGTCTCGGTGAACATCTCGGCGCGGCAGTTCTCCGATGGCCAACTGGGCGAGCGCATCGCCTCCATTCTCAGGGACACCGGCCTGCCGCCGGCGTGCCTGGAGCTGGAGCTGACCGAAAGTATCCTGATGCGCGAAGTCAACGAAGCGATGCAGATCCTCGCCAGCCTGAAAAACCTCGGGCTGAGCATCGCGGTGGACGACTTTGGCACGGGTTATTCGTCGCTCAACTACCTCAAGCAATTCCCCATCGACGTGTTGAAGATCGACCGCACTTTTGTCGATGGCCTGCCCTCCGGCGAGCAAGACGCGCAAATCGCCCGCGCCATTATCGCCATGGCCCACAGCCTGAACCTGGCGGTAATCGCCGAGGGTGTGGAAACCCATGAGCAGCTGGACTTCCTGCGCGAGCATGGCTGCGATGAAGTGCAGGGGTATCTGTTTGGGCGGCCGATGCCGGCGAATCGGTTTGAGGCGCAGTTCAGCAACGACGCGCTGTTCATGTTCGACTGAGATCTTGCGGTGCGGCTGATGGCCTCATCGCGGGCAGGCCCGCTCCCGCATTTTGATCTGTGAACCCATTCAAGTGTGGGAGCTGGCTTGCCTGCGATAGGGCCAGCACAGTCACCGCTTATCCCCAGATGAGCCCCACTTGTCCGCGACATGATGTCCTTTCATATGCCATCTAAAACCCATTGGGTTAGAATGCCCTCCTTTTCTGCCCCCGATCCTTGAGGACCGCCATGTTCAGCCGTGATTTGACTATTGCCAAGTACGACGCCGATCTCTTTGCCGCCATGGAGCAAGAAGCCGTGCGCCAGGAAGAGCACATTGAGCTGATCGCTTCGGAAAACTACACCAGCCCCGCGGTCATGGAGGCTCAAGGTTCGGTTCTGACCAACAAGTACGCCGAAGGCTACCCAGGCAAGCGCTACTACGGTGGTTGCGAGTACGTCGACGTGGTTGAGCAGTTGGCCATTGACCGTGCCAAGGAACTGTTCGGCGCCGATTACGCCAACGTCCAGCCGCACGCCGGCTCCCAAGCCAACAGCGCCGTGTACCTGGCCCTGCTGCAAGGCGGCGATACCATCCTGGGCATGAGCCTGGCCCACGGCGGTCACCTGACCCACGGCGCCAGCGTTTCCTCCTCCGGCAAGCTGTACAACGCCGTTCAGTACGGTATCGATGCCAACGGCCTGATCGACTACGACGAAGTCGAGCGTCTGGCGGTCGAGCACAAGCCTAAAATGATCGTGGCCGGTTTCTCTGCTTACTCGCAGATCCTGGACTTCCCACGTTTCCGCGCTATCGCTGACAAAGTCGGCGCCTACCTGTTCGTTGACATGGCTCACGTAGCCGGTCTGGTCGCCGCTGGCGTCTACCCGAACCCGGTGCCTTACGCTGACGTGGTCACCACCACTACGCACAAAACCCTGCGCGGCCCACGTGGCGGCCTGATCCTGGCGCGCGCCAACGCCGAGATCGAGAAGAAGCTGAACTCCGCCGTATTCCCAGGCGCCCAAGGTGGCCCGCTGGAGCACGTCATCGCCGCCAAAGCGATCTGCTTCAAAGAAGCCCTGCAGCCTGAGTTCAAGACTTACCAGCAACAAGTGGTCAAGAACGCCAAGGCCATGGCCGGCGTGTTCATCGAACGCGGCTACGACGTGGTGTCCGGCGGTACTGAAAACCACCTGTTCCTGCTGTCGCTGATCAAGCAGGACATTTCCGGTAAAGATGCTGACGCTGCCCTGGGCAAAGCCTTCATCACCGTGAACAAAAACTCCGTGCCGAACGACCCACGTTCGCCGTTCGTCACCTCCGGCCTGCGCTTCGGCACCCCGGCTGTGACCACGCGCGGCTTCAAGGAAGCAGAGTGCAAAGAACTGGCTGGCTGGATCTGCGACATCCTGGCTGACCTGAACAACGAAGCCGTGATCGACGCGGTGCGTGAGAAGGTCAAGGCCATCTGCAAAAAGCTGCCGGTGTACGGCGCTTGATTGCAATAGCTTGAATAAAAAGCCCGGCCTTAGCGCCGGGCTTTTTTATGGCCAAATTTCAACTTGAAATGCAATCACCTGTGGGAGCTGGCTTGCCTGCGATAGCGGCCTGTCAGCGGGCACATCATTGCCTGGCCCACCGCAATCGCAGGCAAGCCAGCGCCCACAGTGGACCGTGTTTCAAGTCAGGATTGGTAGACCTTGGCAAAGCCGTCGCGGATTTTGTCTTCCGGTAACTCATCAGCAATAAACACAATCACACTTTCGCGCGCCTCGCCCTCGGCCCATTCGGTGTCCCAATCGAACCCGTAAAGCTTGAGCACGCCCTGGAACACCATGCGCCGGTCTTCGCCGGCAATGTTCAGCACGCCCTTGTAGCGCAGCAATTGCTTGCCGTGGTCTTCCAGCAGCTCGTTCATGAACTCGCTGAGGCGGTCGATATCCAGCGGCTGGTCGGTGCGCAGCACCAGACTGGAAATGCGGTCGATGGCCGGCGCCGCGCTGACCGGGCGCAGGCCCATGCCGGCGTTGAGGTTGAAGCCGCGCACATCGAGCAATTCCGCCAGGTCGATGGCGCCGTGGTCGACCACACGGATCGGCGCGCGCCGGTTGATGCGGGTCAGGCGCTGGCTGAGGGCGTCGAAGGTCGCTGCGTCCACCAGGTCGCGCTTGCTCACCAGCAGGCGGTCGGCAAAACCGATCTGGGCCTGGGCGATGGTCTGGGTCAGGTGGTGTTCGGCGTGGGCCGCGTCCACCAAGGTGATGATGCCGTCGAGGAGGTAGCGCTCGCGCAGTTCTTCGTCGATGAAAAAGGTCTGGGCCACCGGTGCCGGGTCGGCCAGGCCGGTGCACTCGATCACCAGGCGGTCGAAGGCAATCTCGCCGCTGTCCAGGCGCTCGAGCAGCAGGTACAGGGCTTTGGTCAGGTCGGTGTGGATGGTGCAGCACACGCAACCGTTGGACAGGGTCATGACTTGCACAGGTTCTGCGCCCAGCAGCTGGGTGTCGATACCGGCGTCACTGAATTCGTTTTCGATCACGGCGATTTTCAAGCCGTGCTCGGCCTTGAGCAGGTGGCGCAGCAAGGTGGTTTTGCCGGCGCCGAGAAAGCCGCTGAGGATGGTGACGGGGATGGGAGAGGACAAAAAAATTCTCCTTTTCAGATGAAATGACTGAAGGAACACAAAACAAATGTGGGAGCTGGCTTGCCTGCGATGCAGACCACTCGGTTTTTCAATCAGACCGAGGTGATGCTATCGCAGGCAAGCCAGCTCCCACATAACGCCCTGCGTTCACAGGGCAATTGCGCTAACCCAAAAGGCAGGTCAGCAGCACTTGGGCCCACCCTTGCCCCCGTAACGGGCTTCCTGGCGCTCCCGGAAGAACGCCTTGTAGTCCATCACCGGTTTGTCCGGGTGTTTGGTTTGCATATGCTCGACGTAGGTGTCGTAGTCGGGCATGCCGACCATCAGGCGCGCGGCCTGACCGAGGTATTTACCGAGGCGACTGATGTCATTGAACATGGTTGCAATCCTCGATTACGCGTCCGGAACCGCCTGGAACGGGGCTTCTTTATCCGTACGTTCTTTGTTGCCCCAGGCGGCGACGCCGACCTTGAGCGCATAGAACAGGATGCTGAACACCACGAACAGGAACAGCGCCGTGAGCGTTGCGTTGGTGTAGGCGTTCCAGATCACGTGTTGCATCTGGTCGATGTTCTTGGCCGGCGCCAGGATCTGGCCACCAGCCAGGGCATCGCTGTACTTCTTGGCCAGCGACAGGAAGCCAATCGCAGGGTTCGCGTCGAACAACTTGATGAAGCCCGCCGTGGTGGTGCAGATCAGCAGCCAGACCGCCGGCAGCATGGTCACCCAGATGTAGCGCTGGCGTTTCATTTTGATCAGCACGACCGTGGCGAGCATCAGCGCGATCCCGGCCAGCATCTGGTTGGAGATACCGAACAGCGGCCACAAGGTGTTGATGCCGCCCAATGGGTCGATCACGCCTTGGTACAGCAGGTAACCCCACATTGCCACGCAACCTGCGGTTGCAATCAGGTTGGCGGTCCAGGATTCGGTGCGCTTGAGCGACGGCACGAAGGAGCCGAGCAAGTCCTGAAGCATGAAGCGACCGGCACGGGTACCGGCGTCAACCGCCGTCAGGATGAACAGCGCTTCGAACAGGATCGCAAAGTGGTACCAGAACGCCATGGTGTTTTCACCCGGCAACACACTGTGCAGGATCTGCGCGATACCCACCGCGAGGGTCGGCGCACCGCCGGCACGTGCCAGGATGGTAGTTTCGCCGATGTCATGGGCCACTGCTTGCAGCGCTTCCGGCGTAATCGCAAAACCCCAGCTGCTGACGGTTTGTGCCACGGCCATCACATCACCGCCAACCACGGCGGCCGGGCTGTTCATGGCGAAGTACACGCCAGGCTCGATCACCGACGCGGCAACCATTGCCATGATGGCCACGAACGATTCCATCAGCATCGCGCCGTAACCGATGTAACGGGCGTTGACTTCGTTATCCAACAGCTTGGGCGTGGTGCCCGAGGAAATCAGCGCGTGGAAACCCGAAACCGCGCCACACGCGATGGTGATGAACAGGAACGGGAACAGGCCGCCCTTCCACACCGGACCGGTGCCGTCGATGAATTGGGTCAAGGCCGGCATTTTCAGCTCTGGCATGGTGACGAGGATGCCGATCGCCAGGGCGATGATGGTGCCGATTTTGAGGAAGGTGGAGAGGTAGTCACGTGGCGCCAGGATCAGCCACACCGGCAGTACTGCGGCAACGAAGCCGTAGCCGATCAGCATCCAGGTGATTTGGATCCCGGTGAAGGAGAACGCCTTGGCCCATACCGGGTCAGCGGCAATCTGCCCGCCCAGCCAGATCGAACCGAGCAGCAACAGCACGCCGATCACCGAGATTTCACCAATGCGGCCCGGGCGGATGTAGCGCATGTACACGCCCATGAACATCGCAATCGGGATGGTCGCCATTACGGTGAAGATGCCCCATGGGCTTTCGGCCAGGGCCTTGACCACGATCAGCGCCAGCACCGCGAGGATGATGATCATGATCAGGAAGCAGCCAAACAGCGCGATGGTCCCCGGGATGCGGCCCATCTCTTCGCGAACCATGTCGCCAAGGGAACGGCCATTGCGACGGGTGGACAGGAACAGGACCATGAAGTCTTGCACTGCACCGGCCAGCACTACGCCAGCAATCAGCCACAGGGTGCCGGGCAGGTAGCCCATTTGCGCCGCCAGTACCGGGCCGACCAGCGGGCCTGCACCGGCAATCGCCGCAAAGTGGTGGCCAAAAAGGATGTGTTTGTTGGTCGGCACATAGTCCAGACCGTCATTGTTGAGCACTGCGGGGGTGGCCCGCCGTGGATCGAGTTGCATCACGTTGTTAGCGATGAACAGGCTGTAGTAACGATACGCAACCAGGTAGATGGCCACAGCAGCGACCACAATCCACAAGGCGTTGATCGCCTCGCCGCGGCGCAAGGCCACTACGCCAAGGGCGCACGCTCCTACGATTGCCAGCACCAGCCAGGGTAGGTGGCGTAGCAGGCTATTATTATTTTTCATTTTTATATTCCAGCCAGGGTGGACAGAAAGGACAGCGAATCCGAGTTTAGCGCTGTTGGCTTTAAAGACCACCCCCCTACATTGGTCTAGAGCCTTGCACGGGCAAAAAAAGCACAAATAAAAGCTAGATGATGGCGCAGGGCTACAATCCTTCTATCCACAGAGGATTTGAGCATGAACGAACAGTCGTCCGATCGACGCCATTTTCGGCGTATCGCCTTCGATGCACGAACCACCATTGCGCAGAACGGCTGGAATTGGCCGGTGCAATTGGTGGACGTGTCGCTCAAAGGTTTGCTGGTGCAACGCCCGGATGACTGGCAGGGCAATCGCACGGAGTCGTTCGACGTGGACATCCGCCTTGACCCGCAGGCGCATATAAAGATGCAGGTGAAGCTGGCCCATGACGACCACGGGCAATTGGGGTTTGTGTGCGAACACATTGACCTGGACTCGATCAGCCACCTGCGGCGGTTGATTGAGCTGAATGTGGGCGATCAGGAAGAACTGGAGCGTGAGCTGGGCGCATTGTTAGAGATTTGAAAACCCATCTGTGAGCCTTTCAAGGTTCGATCCACAGTTCAGCTGATTAAACAGGCATTACCCAACGTTGACTTAGAAGTGCATTTCCATGATGACAGAGGTTTGGCAATGGCCAATACACTGGCATCCATCGAAGCAGGCGCTACCTTTGTGTCGTGCACCGTGAATGGCATCGGCGAACGCTGCGGTATCACTGAGACATGTCTACTGATTACAAATCTTCATTTCAATTCAATATTGTGCAGCGGCAAAAGCCAAAAGGTATTAAAACTCAGTAGTCTTGTTTCAAAAGCGATGGGCGACACCTTTGATCGCCGTCGTCCGATCATTGGTGAATATAGCTTTGTGCACACCGCAAAACTGCATCTAACCGCTAATAGCAGGGACCGCAATTGCTACCATTGGGTAGACCCCCTCTATTTGAACGAATAACAATTAATGCACGTCATCAGGAATGCAGGTCTTTCAATATGATTGAGCATGAGTGGCTGATAGGCGCAGGGTTAGTCGTACTGGGTTTTATGACGGGTTTTATCGGCACCAATACCGGCGGCAGTGTATTTCTAACAGTGCCGGTGATGATCTGGCTCGGAATATCCCCACAGGCGTCGATAGCGACAGCCCGCCTGGCTTCGGTAGGGACGATGTTTGCCGGATTAAGACACTTTCATAACAATGGAAAAGTGGATTACAGGTTAGCGGCCCCCGCCGCCGCACTTGGGTTGGCTGGCGCCTTGGTCGGTGCAAGTTTACTCGTGCAAATAGATCCGGCGCTGCTGCATAAAATCATTGGCGGCCTGACGCTGCTACTGGTGAGGCTTTCACTCATCAGGAAGCCCCACTCGCCGAAGACGGCCCCCTCTTCGCTTAGACGCTTTTGCGGCTATATCCTGTTTATTCCCGTCGGCATGATTGGCGGCCTGTTCGGCGGGCAGGCCAAGCTATCAACTTATTTGTATATTATATTTTTTAAAAAAACGATCAGTGAGTCAATTGGCACGCGTAAGGTGGGAGGCCTCATCCTCTCAGTCGGCTCGTTAATAATATTCGGTGTCAGCGGAATCATTAATTGGCAGTACGGGTGTTGCCTGATCATAGGCACGCTATTTGGCGCCAATGCGGGCGCCAAGTTTGCTCTACACAAAGGCGATAAGTGGATGGAAAGCGCTTTCAACGTAGTCGTGATTGCCTTGGCGTTGAAAATGATCTTTTGGTAGTGACTCTCTCACGCAAAAGCGACAGTCAGGGAAACGCGGCACTCGGGGGGAAGTCGCTTTCCGTGTCCCAATAACCCGCCTTCTGACGCGACACGGCCTGCCATTGCCCATCGATAAAACGATAGGTCGTGTAGCGGGTTGCGAAATCATCGTCGCCATCACCGTCCATAAAGGACGAGACCTGCAGTAACTCATCCGTACCGCCGGCGGCTGGCGTGGCGATCTGCCAGGCGGCTTTGCCGGTCTGGGCCAGGGTCAGCGGCTCGACCTTAGCGTCGGCGCCCTTGTAATTCAGCGGCGTGAGTTGCTGCCGGCTCGGCAGCAGCAGGTGCGTCGCGGGGCCGCTGTAGCTGCCCATCGGCGCGGTTTGATCGATGGTCAAAAAATACACAGGTTCCGGCAGCCCATTGATGGGGGCCTTCTCCACCTGGGCCAAGGGGTAGCCGAGTTCTTCGCTTGCCAGCACTTCTCCGGACGCCGACAGCAAGCGCAGTCGGGCGTTGAGCAGCGGGTGTTCAACCAGATCACCGGGCTCGTCAAACGACTCCTCATCCAGGCCATTGCCCCAGCTGTCTTTGTGCAACTGGGCGCTGATGCGCTGGTCTTCCAGTACCTGCAATACGCTGGCGTCTTGCGTTGCCAACGTCTGGGCCGATCGGTAACCGACCGGCAGCTTGGCCGGCTCGGCCAAAGCGCCCATCGGCAACCCTACCAAGGCCATGAACAGGGCAGCGGCTGCCCAGCGGTTCGAGTTGTGCATTGCACTCATCCCTGACTGATCCATGAATTATTCGAACAGTGCATCCAGCGCCTGCTCCAGGCGGGTTACACCGATCACCTTCAACCCTGCCGGCATTTCCTTGGGCGCGTTGCCCTTGGGCACAATCGCGCGCTTGAAGCCGTGCTTGGCCGCCTCCTTCAGACGCTCCTGGCCGCTCGGCACCGGGCGTACTTCACCCGACAGGCCGACCTCACCAAACACCAGCAAATCATGCGGCAACGGTTTATTGCGCAGGCTGGACATCACCGCCGCCATCAACGCCAGGTCGGAGGCGGTTTCCAGCACCTTCACCCCACCGACCACGTTGAGAAACACGTCCTGGTCGTGGGTGGGAATGCCGCCGTGACGGTGCAGCACCGCCAGCAGCATCGCCAGGCGATTCTGGTCCAGGCCAAGGGTCACGCGGCGCGGGTTGGCCAAATGGCTGTCATCCACCAGCGCCTGCACCTCCACCAACATCGGGCGGGTGCCTTCCCACGTTGCCATCACCACGCTGCCTGGGACTTCTTCTTGTGCGCGTGTGAGAAAAATCGCCGAGGGGTTGGAGACTTCTTTAAGCCCACGGTCGGTCATGGCAAACACGCCCAGTTCGTTCACCGCGCCGAAGCGGTTCTTCACCGCTCGCAGCAAGCGCAAACGGCCATCGGATTCACCCTCGAAATACAGCACGGTGTCGACCATGTGTTCGAGTACCCGCGGACCGGCCAGCGCACCTTCTTTGGTCACATGGCCGACCAGGAAGATCGCCGTGCCGCTCTGCTTGGCATAACGCACCAGCAGCGCCGCGCTTTCGCGCACCTGGGACACGCCGCCCGGCGCCGATTGCAGCTGTTCGGTGAAAATCGTCTGGATCGAGTCGATCACCATGACCTTGGGCTTTTCGATGCGCGCCGTGGCGATGATGCTTTCGATGCAGGTTTCGGTCATCACCCGCAGTTGGTCCTGGGGCAAGCCCAGGCGGCGGGCGCGCATCGCCACTTGCTGCTGGGATTCTTCGCCGGTGACGTACAGGGCCGGCATGCGGCTGGCGATGCTGCACAGGGTTTGCAGCAGGATGGTCGATTTGCCGATACCCGGGTCGCCGCCGATCAGCACCACCGAGCCGTCCACCAGGCCGCCGCCAAGCACGCGGTCGAGCTCACCGGACGCGGTGGAGAAACGCGGGATTTCTTCGACGCTGACTTCGGCCAGGGTCTTGATCTGCGCCTGTTGCCCGGTCCAGCCGGCACGGCCGGTGGGCGCTGCGGCGCCGCCGCTTTCGATCATGGTTTCCGTCAGGGTGTTCCACGCGCCGCACTCGGTGCATTGGCCGGCCCACTTGGGAAAGGTCGCGCCGCACTCCGTGCAGCCGTACATGCGCTTGGCCTTTGCCATTTGAGAACCTCCAACCGAAAAACCGCGATGATAGCTCAGCGCGGCGCCGGGGTCCGGATTTCACCACTGGCCAATCGTGAAGCGCTGTTGCCGATGGGGTCTTCAGCGTTGAGGTCGGCGCCTTTGGCCTTGAGTTCATCGAGCAGTTCGACGCGCTTGAACAACCCGGCGTACATGGCCGCGGTCTGCCCGGCGCCGTTGCGTTGGTCGGGGTTGCAGTCGGTGGCCAGCAGGCGCTGGGCGATTTTCAGCTCGCCTTTGAAGATGGCGCCCATCAGGGCGGTATTGCCGCGTTTGTCTTGCACGCAGGCGTCGGCGCCGGCGCTGAGCAGGCGCTCCACGAACGGGCCCTGGCCGTGATAGGCGGCGAGGATCAGCGCAGTGTAGCCCTTGTCGTCCTGGGTGTTGAGGCTGTAGCCGGACTCGATGAAGGTGTTGAGCATGTCGATATCGCCACGGCGGGCGGCGTCGAAATAGTAGTCCTGCAACTGCGCCTTGAGCGCGACCGGGTCAGGCGACTCGGCATGGGCGACAAAAGCCAGCATCGCCATCAGTAAACCAATCGAAATACGCATGAGGGTGTTCTCCTGCCAGGGGTCGACGCCCGTACAGGGGCGCCGACCAGAACCAACGTCAGTCAGTGAGTTTTTCTGCCAGCGCTTTCACGCGAGCCAAATCACCCTTGGCGACCTTGGTCACGCCGGTGCCGTACTCCGGGTCGGCCTTATAGAGGAACGACAGGATGATGTGCTTGCTCTCGTCATCGGTGGTGGCCAGCGAGCCGCCAAAGTTGTCGATCAAGTCCTGACGCTCTTTCTTGTTGTACGAGCGGTACAAGTCACCGGCCTGCTTGAAGTTCTGCTCACGCTGGATCTTCGCCTGCTGGGTGCTGCCCGACAGCGCCGACTGGCTGTAGCGCGCGGTTTGCGGCTCTTCGCGCGGCAGCAGGCGGCTTGGCTGGTAGTTCACGCCGGTAGTGGTTTTGCCTGCATTCATCGCGCCGTCCTGGTTACCGTTGTTAACGGTTACCCGTGGGGCGTTGATCGGCAGTTGCAGGGCGTTCGGGCCCAGGCGGTACATCTGCGTGTCGGCGTAGGAGAACACCCGGCCTTGCAGCAGGCGGTCTTCAGAAGGCTCGATACCTGGTACCAGGTTGGCCGGCGCCATGGCCACTTGTTCGGTTTCCTGGAAGACATTCGCCGGGTTGCGGTTCAGCACCATCTGCCCGACTTTTCGTTCCGGTACGTTCGGCCAGATTTTAGTGGCGTCCAGCGGGTCGAAGTCGAACTTGGCCAAGTCCTCAGGCTTGAGCACTTGCACATACAGGTCCCACTTGGGGAAGTCACCCTTGTTGATGTGGGTAACCAAGTCATGGGTCATGTGGCTGTAGTCACGCCCTTGCACTTCGGTGACTTGCTTGGGGTCGAGGTTGTTGATGCCTTGCAGGCTCTTCCAGTGGAACTTGACGTAGTGCACTTCGCCCTTGGCATTAATCAACTTGTAGGCATGTACGCCGTTGCCGTCCATTTCCCGATAACTGGCCGGGGTGCCGGAGTCGGAGTACAACTCGGTGAGTGTACGAGTGGACTCTGGAACATGGGAGAAGAAGTCGAAACGGCGGGAATCGTCATCCAGGTTAGTGCGTGGGTCGGGTTTGAACGCATGAACCATGTCCGGGAACTTGATAGCGTCGCGGATAAAGAACGTCGGGAAGTTATTGCCGACCAGGTCCCAGTTACCTTCGGCGGTATAGAACTTGGTGGCAAAGCCGCGCGGGTCGCGCAGGGTTTCCGGGGAGTGGTTGCCGTGCACCACGGCCGAGAAGCGCACGAACACTGGCGTGGCCTCGCCTGCCGCGAACACTTTGGCCTTGGTCAGGTCGCTGAGGTCGTCAGTGACGGTGAAGGTGCCGTGGGCGCCGGTGCCACGGGCATGCACCACGCGCTCGGGAATGCGCTCACGGTCAAAGCGTTGCAGTTTTTGAATCAGTTGCACGTCTTGCAACAGCACCGGGCCATTGGCGCCGGCCGTTTGCGAGTTCTGGTTGTCGCCCACCGCCGCGCCGTTATCGCGGGTCAGGTTGGCAGCGTGTACGGAGAGTGAAAGCAGGCTGGCGCTCGCCAGTATCAGCGCGTGTCGCGCGATAACCGGGCGGCGCTTGATTGGATTCTTCATCGAGGTTTCCTCTGGTTTTTCTAGTGCACATTCAGTTGTGCTTGCCAGAGGCTAGTGACCCGCGACGCAGAAGATAAATAGAAAAACCCCACCGGGACGATTAAGAAAATACGATGGTAAGCCACTGAAATAGCGAGTATTTCGCGCGCGATTGGTGGCACTTTGCAAACTATTTGCGTTTTAATGTGTCGATAAAAACTGACAGTGTTAACGGTTGTGTCGCGCAAGCCCTCTACGACTGACTTACACTGACCTCCACCCTTCTCATCTGTAACAAGGAATAACCTATGGGCGTGATCAGTGAGTTCAAGGCCTTCGCGGTCAAAGGCAATGTGGTCGATATGGCCGTCGGTATCATCATCGGCGCCGCCTTCGGCAAAATTGTTTCCTCGTTTGTAGGCGACGTCGTGATGCCGCCTCTCGGTCTGTTGATCGGTGGTGTGGACTTCGGCGATTTGGCAATCACACTCAAGGCCGCTCAGGGCAACGTCCCCGCGGTGGTGTTGGCCTACGGCAAGTTTATCCAGAGCGTGGTCGACTTCCTGATTGTCGCGTTTGCAATATTCATGGGCGTAAAGGCGATCAACCGCCTCAAGCGTGAAGAGGCTGTGGCCCCGAGCCTGCCGCCGACGCCGACCAAGGAAGAGGTGTTGCTGGGCGAGATCCGCGATCTGCTCAAGGCACAGAACGACAAGCCGCTTTAACCGGCACGGGTTTGGCAAAAAAGGCGCCTGTTGCAGGCGCCTTTTTTATGCGCCGTATTACCAGTAATTCTCCACTGCCACCTGGCCCGGGCGCCGGCTCAGGCTCAGTTGCATGTCGCGTTGCTTGAGCAATTGGCGCGTGTCATCGACCATCTGCGGGTTGCCGCAAATCAGCACGCGGGAGTGTTCGGGGGTCAACTCGACGCCGGCCGCGCGCTCCAGTTCGCCATTCTCGATCAAGGTGGTGATGCGACCGTTCAAGGCGCCAGGGTATTGCTCGCGGGTGACGGTGGGGATGTAGACCAGCTTGTGCGCATACTCGGCCAGGTACTCACGCTCGCCCAGCGCGTGGATCAGTTCCTGATACGCAAGCTCCTTGGCCTCGCGGGCGCTGTACACCAGGACAATGCGCTCGAATTTCTCCCAGACCTCGAAGTCCTGCAGGATCGACAGGAACGGCGCCACGCCTGTGCCAGTGCCCAGCAGCCACAAATCTCGCCCGTCCACAAATCGGTTCAGCGTCAGAAAGCCTGTGGCCTGGCGCTCGACCATCAAGGTGTCGCCCACTCGCAGGCGGCTCAATTGACTGGTGAACTCGCCACCCGGAACGACAATGGAGAAGAAGTCGAGGTGCTCGTCAAACGGTGAGGACACGATTGAATAAGCGCGCCACACGGTGCTGCCATCCGCCGTGTTCACCCCCAGGCGCACGAACTGGCCGGCGGTAAACCGAAAACCCGGGTCGCGAGTGGTACGCAAGGTAAACAGGCTGGGGGTCAGCGATTGCACGTCGAGCAAGGTCTGGCGGGTAAATTTCTCAGCACTGGCCGTCATGGGGGGCTCCGTTGAACAGGTGCCCTAGTGTCCCTCAAAGCGTCGCTGGGAAACACCGGTGGTTTGTACTGGCATTTTCATTGCTCGGGCATTCGCGAATGTAACGCCAGTGAAACGCTGATGTTTTCGAGGCAATTGCACCTTCGTCGGGAATTTCATGCTCACACTAACTATTTAGCTATCGCCCCTCATCCAATAGGCCATTAGATGATGGCGTTCATAAAAACAGCCCTGAATCGGCCGTTTCCGCAACCTATTAAAATCAATAAGTTTTCTTCAGCCAGCAACTAACCTTCACAAAAGCCCAGTTGTTGTACAAGTTCAAGAAGTTTAAATCGCCAATCTTACTGACATCTTTTTCATCTCAATATGTAGTCTTTATCCTACACTCCTGTTCGTGGCGCATTGGGAGCCAGGACGTACCCAACTCACACCTACCCCATGGAGATTCACCCTATGGTTAACTGGCGCAACACGAGACTCCCAAAACTGGAAGGCGAGAATAAGATCACCACTGTTTACGAGATGATCGTCAATCAAACTTTCCAGCTCGGTTTTGAATATTGCTCATTTACGATGAGTTCCCAACAACCTGCTAACCAAACAAAACCTATTCGATTAAACAACTATCCAAATGAATGGAATACACTTTATAACCAAGCGCATTTTTTTGATGTGGACCCCGTAGTCGCCCACTGCAAACGCAGCGTAATGCCGCTGGTCTGGGATGAAAAAACGTTCAGCACCGCGCCGCATCTATGGACGCTGGCCGAATCGTTTGGTGTGCATCTGGGATGGACTCAAGCCGTGCATGACTTCCAGGGTGTGTTCAGCATGCTGACCCTGGCCCGAAGTGTCGGCAACGTCAGCCCTGAAGAGCTGTACGAGAAAGCAGGCCAAGTACTGTGGCTGTGTCACGCCATGCACGCCGTTGTAGCGCAAACATATGCCGACACACCGAGTATCACGCCGCCTTGCAAACTGACCCCACGGGAAATAGAAATTCTCAGATGGTCAGCCATTGGCAAGACCGCCTCGGAAATCGCCACGATTCTGTGCCTGTCGGAGCGTACGGTGGGCTTTCATATCAGCAGTTGCCTGAAGAAACTGGGCGTTACCAACAAGATCGCAGCTGTACTGCGCGCCTCAAAAGCGGGGTGGTTTTAGCCAAGCTGGAAACACCGCATGTAATCCCCCTGAAAAAAACGTAACATTTACGGCCAATTCTGAGTGTTGAAGCTGCGCCTTTAATGCCGCCTCGCCGTACACTCAGACGGTTACGCCGGGTACCACGCCCGTCGAACGCCCATCGATGACCAGAGCCTCCCCCGCCATGCCCCTGCTTGACAGCCCCTTCGCCCAGCTCGATCTGATTCGCCAGCCAGAGCAACACAATGACCCGCTGCAGGCCTTTGATGCCGCCGATGAGTACTTGCTCAACTACCTGGCCGAACAGTCGCTGAATTCGGCAACCCGCGTGCTGGTGCTCAATGACAGCTTCGGCGCCCTGGCGGCCAGCCTCGAAGGCCAGGTGCAGGTGACCTCCAGTGGCGATTCGTTTCTGGCAGCCCTTGGCCTTGAGAAAAACCTGGTGCGCAACGCCAAGGCGTTTGACGCCGTAGCGTTTGTACCGGCCTCGCAAGTAGCCACCGGGCCTTTCGACCGCGTGCTGATCCGCGTGCCGAAAACCCTGGCCTTGCTCGAAGAACAGTTGATTCGCCTGCAAAGCCAGCTGGCGCCAGGCGCCGAAGTGATCGCCGGGGCGATGATCAAACACCTGCCACGGGCCGCCGGTGAACTGCTGGAGCGCTACATCGGGCCGATGCACGCCTCGCTTGCGGTCAAAAAAGCCCGGCTGCTGATCGCCACCGCAGAGGCTCGCCCAACCGCCGTGTCGCCCTACCCTACCCGCTACACCCTGGACGCACCGGCCATCGAACTGCTCAATCACGCCAACGTGTTCTGCCGCGAAGGCCTGGACATCGGCACCCGCGCCTTCCTCCCACACCTGCCAAAAAGCCTCGGCAGCGCCCGCGTGGCCGACCTGGGCTGCGGCAACGGTGTATTGGCGATCGCCAGCGCCCTGCAAAACCCCGACGCGCACTACACGCTGGTGGATGAGTCCTACATGGCCGTGCAATCGGCGGCCGAGAACTGGCAGGCCGCCCTGGGCGCTCGCGAGGTCACCCTGCGCGCCGACGACGGCCTGGCCGGCCAGGCGCCGCAGTCGCTGGACGTGGTGCTGTGCAATCCGCCCTTCCACCAACAGCAGGTGGTCGGTGACTTCCTTGCCTGGCGCATGTTCCAGCAGGCGCGTGACGCCCTGGTCGTTGGTGGCGCGCTGTATATCGTCGGCAACCGCCATCTGGGCTATCACAGCAAGCTGGCGAAGCTGTTCCGTGGCGTCGAGCAAGTCGCGGCCACGCCGAAGTTTGTGATTCTCAAAGCGCGCAAATAAAAAAACCCTGCCGCTCTTGCGAGTGGCAGGGCTGAAAAGCCGGGCCGCGAGGCCCGGATTGGGATGTCAGTGGGTGGTCAGGCCGGCCGCGCTCATGAACATGCGCATCAGGCTGGCCACGACAAACAGGGCCAGCACGCTGCCGGTCCAGATCATCGCCAGCCACCCCAGGCGCCGCCACAACGGCTGCTTCTCGGCCTGTTCGATCTCGTGCAACGAAGGTTTGCCGGACATGAAACGACCCTCCTAGTGATAGCCGTCTTCGTGGGTGACCTTGCCGCGGAACACGTAGTAGCTCCAGAAGGTGTAGCCCAGGATGAACGGGATGATGAACAACGTGCCCACCAGCATGAAGCCCTGGCTTTGCGGCGGTGCAGCGGCGTCCCAGATGGAGACCGACGGCGGAATGATGTTCGGCCACAGGCTGATACCCAAGCCGCTGTAGCCGAGGAAGATCAGCACCAGCGTCAGCAGGAACGGCGTGTAGTGCGCATTTCGCGCCACCGCGCGGATCAAGCCGTACATGGTCACCAGTACCAGAATCGGCACCGGCAGGAACCAGAACAGGTTCGGCAGGGTGAACCAGCGCGAGGCGATTTCCGGGTGCGCCAGAGGCGTCCACAAGCTCACAACGCCGATTACCGCCAACACCACGAACGCCAATGGCCGCGCCAGGTTGTGCATCTGCTCCTGCAACTTGCCTTCGGTCTTCATGATCAGCCAGGTGCAGCCGAGCAAGGCATACGCGATGACCAGCGCAACGCCGCAGAACATCGTGAACGGCGTGAGCCAATCCAGCGAGCCCCCGGCAAACTGGCGGTCGACCACCGGAATGCCATCAATGAACGCCCCCAATGCCACGCCCTGGAAGAAGGTCGCCGCAATGGAACCGCCGATAAACGCCTTGTCCCACAAGTGGCGCTTGTCGTCCTTGGCCTTGAAACGGAATTCGAAGGCCACGCCACGGAAGATCAGCCCGATCAGCATCAGGATCAGTGGCAGGTACAACGCCGACAACACCACCGAGTAGGCCAGCGGGAACGCGCCGAACAACGCCGCGCCGCCCAATACCAGCCAGGTTTCGTTGCCGTCCCACACCGGGGCGACCGTGTTCATCATCACGTCACGGTCGACTTTGCCTGGGATGAACGGAAAGAGAATGCCGATACCCAGGTCGAAGCCGTCCATGACCACGTACATCATGATGCCGAAGATGATGATCACGGCCCAGATCAGCGGAAGATCAATACCCATCTCAATTCCCCTTGTGCTGAATGTGGGCGTGGTCGTCATCGCTGCCATCATCGGCGGCGGACAACGGACGGGCCGGCGTGCGTTTCTGGCCAGGGCCACCATGGGTTGGCTCGCTGCCTTCGTGGGTCTGCGGCCCTTTGCGCACCAGGCGCATCATGTAGCCCAGCCCTGCGCCGAACAGCGCGAAGTACACCACCACGAACAGCACCAGGGTGATCGTCATCTGCGCCAGGCTATGCCCGGAGGACGCATCCGCCGTGCGCATCAGGCCGTAGACCACCCACGGCTGGCGGCCGATTTCGGTGGTGAACCAGCCGGCGAGAATCGCGATCAGGCCGGACGGGCCCATCCACAGCGCCAGGTACAGGAACGGCCTGGAGGTGTACATCTTGTCGCCCCGGCGCAGCCAGAGGCTGAACAGGCCGGTGAAGATCATCAGGAAGCCCAGGCCAACCATGACCCGGAACGACCAGAACACAATGGTCGAGTTGGGACGGTCTTCAGGCGGGAACTCCTTGAGCGCCGGCACCTGTTTATCCAGGGAGTGCGTCAGGATCAGGCTGCCCAGGTAAGGAATTTCGACCGCGTACTTGGTTTTTTCGGCCTTCATGTCGGGCAGGCCGAACAGGATCAGCGGCGTCGGCTCGTTGCCGATATTTTCCCAGTGGCCTTCAATCGCGGCGATCTTCGCCGGCTGGTGCTTGAGGGTGTTCAGGCCGTGGAAGTCACCGATCACCGCCTGGATAGGCGCCACGATCAGCGCCATCCACATTGCCATCGAGAGCATGGTGCGGATCGCCGGGTTGTCCTTGCCGCGCAGCAGGTGCCAGGCCGCCGACGAACCGACGAAGAACGCCGTGGCCACAAAGGCCGCCGTGGCCATGTGCATCAGCCGGTACGGAAAGGACGGGTTGAAGATCACCGCCAGCCAGTCGGTAGGAATCACGCGCCCGTCGACGATTTCAAAGCCTTGCGGGGTCTGCATCCAGCTGTTGGACGCAAGAATCCAGAAGGTCGAAATCAACGTACCGACGGCCACCATCACCGTGGCAAAGAAGTGCAGCTTGCGCCCCACCTTGTTCCAGCCGAACAGCATCACGCCGAGGAAACCCGCCTCCAGGAAGAAGGCCGTGAGCACCTCGTACGTCAGCAATGGCCCGGTTACCGCGCCGGCGAAGTCCGAGAAGCGGCTCCAGTTGGTGCCGAACTGGTAGGCCATGACCAGGCCCGAGACCACGCCCATGCCGAAGTTGACGGCAAAGATCTTCGACCAGAAATGGTAGAGGTCACGGTAGGTGTCGTTATGGGTCTTGAGCCACAAACCTTCCAGCACCGCAAGGTAACTGGCCAGGCCGATGGTGATCGCCGGGAACAGGATGTGGAACGAGATAGTGAATGCGAATTGAATTCGGGCGAGATCTAGCGCCTCCAAACCGAACATAAGTCTTCCTCTGTCAGGTAATACCGGCTGCTGGCTGGAAGCCTGCACCCACTGCCCCCACGGATATGGAGTGTGGCGAATTTCAATTCGTTTCTTTTTTTAACCAACCACGTAGGGAATCGGGCCTTTCGGCCTCCAGAACAATCCCGGGGCCGGTTTTGATCTGGATCAAGCATTGCTCAAAGAGTAGTCCCATTTTCGCTGTAGGACGGCGTGGTCTTTTGCCGCGTGACAGCTTGCCTCATGCCGGTGCACAGCAAACCCTTGCAACTATTTGTTACAGCATGATGCTAATCTCGCCGTTCCCTCTGCTCCCGACCTGAATTCCGATGCCTACGAGTGAACCTGCGTTGCTGTTGCGTCACCATCGCCCTTTCATCGCGTTCTGGCTGGCTCGGATTTTCACCGCCAGCGGTTTCCAGATGCTCACCGTGGCCATCGGCTGGAACCTCTACCAACTGACCGGCAACGTGCTGGACCTGGGCTTGGTCGGCCTGGTGGAATTCATCCCGCGCGTATTGTTCATGCTGCACACCGGGCATGTGGCCGATCGCTATGAGCGGCGCAAGGTCGCCGCCATCTGCCAGACCGTGCAGGCGCTGATTGCCTTGTCCCTGGCCATCGGCGGCCTGACCGGCAACGTGACGCGCGAGATGATCTTTATCCTCGCCTTCCTGCTCGGCGCCGCGCGTTCGTTTGAAATGCCGACCACCCAGGCGCTGCTGCCAAGCATCGTGCCCAGCGCGCTGTTCCCGCGGGCCGTGGCCTCGTCGCAATCGGCGCAGCAACTGGCAACCATCGTCGCGCCGGCCTTGGGCGGTTTGCTCTACGCATTCGGCAGCGTGTGGGTGTATGGCCCGACAGTGGCGCTGTACCTGATCGCCTGCGTGCTGACCCTCAACCTGCCCGCGCGCCAGACCCCTTTGAACAAAGCCAAGGCCACCATGGACTCGCTGCTGGCCGGGATTCGCTTTATCCGCAGCCGCCCGGACATCCTCGGCGCTATCTCTCTGGACCTGTTCGCCGTGCTGCTGGGCGGTGCCACCGCGTTGCTGCCGGTGTTTGCCAAGGACATCCTGCTGACCGGCGCCTGGGGCCTGGGCCTGCTGCGCTCGGCACCGGCGGTGGGTGCGTTGTTGATGTCGTTGTGGCTGGCGCGGTTCTCGGTGGATCGGCATGTCGGGCGCGTGATGTTTACTGCCGTCGGCGTGTTTGGCGTGGCGACCATCGCGTTCGGCCTGTCGACATCGTTCTGGTTTTCCCTGGCAGTGCTGGTGGTGCTGGGCGCGGCGGACATGATCAGCATGGTGATCCGAGCGTCGTTCGTGCAGCTGGAAACGCCGGATGAAATGCGCGGCCGCGTCAGTGCGGTCAACGGCCTGTTTATCGGCGCGTCCAATCAACTGGGCGAGTTCGAATCGGGGATCACCGCCCACTGGTTCGGCACCGTGCCCGCCGTGGTCATGGGCGGGATCGGCACGCTGCTGGTGACCGGGGTGTGGATAAAACTGTTCCCAACCCTGGCCAATCGCGACCGGATGCATGTGCCGGTGGAAGAGCCGAAGGCTGAAGCGGCGAAGGTCTGAGCACCGCCGCCTGACTGGGTGCAGGACTACAAAAAAATGTGGGAGCGGGCTTGCTCGCGAATGCGGTGCGTCAGTCGATACATTCACTGACTGACGCTCCGATTTCGCGGGCAAGCCCGCTCCCACCGTGGTTTTTGAGGTGTGTGCTAGAGCACCTTATCCAGGGTGATAGGGAAGTCGCGTACCCGTTTGCCGGTGGCGTGATAAATCGCATTCGCCACCGCCGCCGCCACCCCGACGATGCCGATTTCGCCCACGCCTTTGGAGCCCAGGGCATTAACCACGTCGTCGTGTTCTTCGACAAAGATCACGTCAATCTCGCCAATGTCGGCATTCACCGGGATGTGGTATTCGGCCAGGCTGTGGTTCATGTAGCGCCCCAGGTGATGGTCGATCTGCGTCTCTTCATGCAGCGCCATGCCAATGCCCCACACCACGCCGCCGAGGATCTGGCTGCGGGCCATCTTCGGGTTGACCACGCGACCGGCGGCAATCGCGCTGACCACGCGGCTGACCTTGATGGTGCCCAGGTCTTCATCGACCCGCACTTCCACAAATACCGCCGAGTGAGTGGCCGTGGCGTAGCCCTCGCGTTTTTTGTCGGGCTCGCTGTCGACCTGCACTTGCAGCGCGTCCTCACCGCTGTCTTTAACCAGTTGGGCCAACGACACACTCACATCGCCTGTGTGCAATTGGCCGTCTTCAAAGCGCACGGACTCGGCGTCCTTGAACACCGGGTAAGTCTGGCGGGCAACCTTCAGCAGTTTGGCGTTCAGCGCTTCGCATGCCTGTTGCACGGCGGTGCCGACGGACGACACGGTAAACGAGCCGCCCTGCAAAGGCGCGGTGGGCAAGGACGAATCCCCCAGCAAAAACTGGATATCGCCCATCGCCACGCCACTGGCCTGCGCGGCAATCTGGGTCATCACCGTGTAAGTGCCGGTGCCGATATCGGTGGTGGCACTGCTTACAGTCAATTTGCCTTCGGCGTCGATGCTCGCCTTGGCGCTGGCCTTCATCTGCATGGCTTCCCACACGCCACCGGCCATGCCCCAGCCGATCAACTGGTTGCCGTCACGCATGCTGCGCGGCTCCGGGTTGCGCTGGCCCCAACCGAAGCGCTCGGCGCCTTCGCTGTAGCACTCGCGCAGGGCTTTGCTCGACCAGGGTTTGTCTTCGTTCTGGTTGCGCTCGGCGTAGTTGATCAGGCGCAATTGCACCGGGTCCATGCCCAAGGCGCAGGCCAGTTCGTCCATGGCGCACTCCAGGCCGATCACGCCCAGCGCAGCGCCCGGCGCGCGCATGTCCAGCGGCGTGTACACATCCAGCGGCACCAGGTTGTAGGTCAGTTGCACGTTGTCGCAGTGGTAGAGCATGCCGCTCCATTCCACCACGTGCTCGCTGAAGTCTTCAAAGCGTGAGGTCTGGCCAATCGCGGTGTGCCCCAGCGCCAGCAGCCGACCGTTGGCGGCGGCGCCCATCTGCAACCGCTGCAAGGTGCGCGGTCGGTAGCCAAAGGTGAACATCTGTTGACGCGTCAGGGTGACGCGCACCGAACGCTTGAGCGCCAAGGACGCCATCACCGCCAGGGGCAACTGGTATTGCGGGCGCAGGCCCGAACCGAAGGCGCCGCCGACGAACGCGGCAAAGATCCTCACCTGGCTCTTGTCCAGGCCGAAGATTTTTTGCACATAGGCCTGGCAGTTCTGCGGGCCCTGGGTTTTGTCGTGGATATGCAGGGTGCCGTCCGGCTGATACAGCACCGTACTGGCGTGGGGTTCCATCGGGTTGTGGTGTTCGATGGGCGTGCTGTAGTGCACGTCGAGGCTGACGGCGGCAGCGCTCCATTCGGCCTGGAAGTTGCCGCGGGGTGCGGGCGGCGTTTGCGGCGAGGGGTGCGCCTGCTCCTGCATGGCCAGCAAGTCGGTTTCAAAGGCTTCGCTTGCGTACTCGATCTCGACCAGAGAACCGGCATGTCGCGCCAGCTCCAGGTTGTCGGCAATCACCAGCGCCAAGGGCTGGCCGCTATAAAGGACGCGGTCGTTGTAGAGCGGGCGAAACGGCGAGCCGTCCGCCGCATCGTCGTCGGCGAACGCGTCATCGTAGCTGGCAAGCTTGGGCCGATTGTGGTGATCCAGCACCATGACCACGCCCGGCAGCGCCAGGGCCTTTGAGGCATCGATCTTGATAACCCGGCCCTTGGCGATGGTGCTGGAGACCACACTGCCGTGCAGCAAGTCATTGCCTGGAAACTCGCCGGCATAGCGCGCCTGGCCGGTGACCTTGAGCAGACCGTCGACGCGGTCCAGAGGTTTGCCGATAGCGGTCATGGGCGTTCTCCTGCGACTGCGGCGTCGCTCAGGGCGCGAATAATTGCACGTCGCGCCAGCTTGATCTTGAAGCCGTTGTGTTCCAGCGGTACGGCGTCTTGCAGCAAGGCGTCGGCGGCGTTGCTGAAGGTTTCGCGGCTGACCGTCTGGCCAATCAGCGAGGCTTCCACCGCGCGGTCACGCCAAGGCTTGTGCGCCACGCCACCAAGCGCAACGCGGGCGTCGATGATTTGGTCGCCATCCAGTTCGAGGGCGGCGGCCACGGAGACCAGGGCAAACGCATAAGAGGCGCGGTCGCGGACTTTCAGGTAATGACTGTGACTGGCCAGCTGGTTGGCGGGCAGCTCGATGGCGGTAATCAACTCATCGTCGGCCAGCAGGTTGTCGCGCTGCGGCGTATCGCCGGGCAGTCGATGGAAGTCAGCAAATTCGATGACGCGCGCACCTGCGCGGCCTTCGACATGCACCCGCGCCTCCAGCGCCGCCAAGGCCACGCACATGTCAGACGGGTGCGTGGCCACGCAGTGTTCGCTGGCGCCGAGGATCGCGTGGATACGGTTCAAGCCGGTGCGCGCCGGGCAGCCGCTGCCGGGTTCGCGCTTGTTGCAGGGCACGCTGGCGTCATAGAAGTAGTAGCAGCGGGTGCGCTGCAACAAGTTGCCGCCGGTACTGGCCATGTTGCGCAACTGCGGCGAGGCTCCGGCCAGGATGGCCTGGGACAGCAGTGGGTAACGCGCCTCGATCACGGGGTGCCAGGCCAGGTCGGCGTTGCTCACTAACGCGCCGATCATCACGCCGCCACTGGCGGTTTCTTCAACGCCCTGCAGCGGCAGGCCGGTGATATCGATCAAGTGCTCGGGGCGGCTGATGTTTTCTTTCATCAGGTCCAGCAGGTTGGTGCCACCGGCGATAAAGCGTGAAGCCGCGCTGCTCATGTGCACGGCCTCGTGCACATCGGCTGGCTTGCTGTACTGGAAGGGGTTCATTGCTCACCTCCCTGGGCACGGCAGGCCGGCAAGGCGTCTTCGATGGCATCGCGGATGTTGCTGTAGGCGCCGCAGCGGCACAGGTTGCCGCTCATCAGCTCCTGGATCTGCGCAGTATTGTGGGCGCGGCCTTCATTGGCCAGGCCCACGGCGGAGCAGATCTGCCCTGGGGTGCAATAGCCGCACTGAAAGGCGTCATGCTTGATAAACGCCTGCTGCATCGGGTGCAACACGTCGCCGTCGGCCAGGCCTTCGATGGTGGTCAACTCGGCGCCATCGCACATCACCGCCAGGGTCAGGCAGGCGTTTACGCGTTTGCCGTCGCGCAACACTGTGCAGGCACCGCATTGGCCGTGGTCGCAGCCTTTTTTACTGCCGACCAGGTTCAACTGTTCGCGCAGCAGGTCCAGCAAGGTGGTCCACGGCAACACGTCAAGTTGGCGGTCCTGGCCGTTCAGGGTCAGACGAATCGGGTGGCTGACGAACGGTCTGGCCGCCGCGCCATTGGGGGTTGCGCTCATAAACACCTCACGGGTTGGGGTATATCCGCGGCGTTCAGGAAAGTCGCCGTCTCAGGGGTACGACTTCCCGGGGTATTGAGCGTTCAAGAGGATTGATCAGCGGATGTTGAACATCGTCGTCAGCGGGGTTTGCGAGCCGTTGATCGAGGAGTTGCTGTACTCGAACCAGCCCGGGGCCTGGACGTTCAGGTCAAACACATAGATGTAGCCCATCACAGTGCCCACGCCATGACAGGCCTGGCTGATGTTGCCGACCTGGCATATCGGCGAGCGTTGCCCGTTCAACTCTGCGCCATCAAAACGGCCCATCGGGCTTTTGCCCAGGCCGACTTCCATCACCGACACCTTGGTGGGCCCGCGATGGGTGCACATCTGCGTGCTGGTCGCGCGCTCCGGGATGGTTTCAGCGCAACCGGCAGACTCCACTTTAAACACGCGCACCTCGCTCAATGCCGGTGCAGTCGCGCCCCAAGCCGGTGCCGCCAGCCCCAGGCCGATTATGGCGAACAGAGCTAGACTGCTGGCGTTGGCTTTTTTCATGCTGTTGACGACTCTGGATTAAACGTCAGCGCAGTATGCCTCAAGGCCATCCACCCACAAAACCAAGCCTATGCGCCATTGGCCTTCGGCTGCTGGTATGATGCGCCGCTTTTTCCGATCCTCTCTGAAACCACAGGCGCTTGGCGCAGTTTGTGCTTTGACTTAGAGGTCAACAAATAACGACGCAAAATAGCGTCACAGGGAGCCGGCATGCTGGAAAAGCTGTTTCAACTCAAAGCACACAACACCAACGTGCGCACCGAGATTCTTGCGGGGATCACGACCTTTCTGGCCATGGCCTACATTCTGTTCGTGAACCCGAGCATCCTTGGCGAGACCGGCATGGACAAGGGCGCGGTGTTTGTCGCGACCTGCCTGGCCGCCGCCATCGGTTCGACCGTGATGGGCCTGATCGCCAACTACCCGATCGCACTGGCGCCGGGCATGGGCCTCAACGCCTTCTTTACCTACACCGTGGTGCTGCACATGGGCCACACCTGGCAAGTGGCGCTGGGCGCGGTGTTCATTTCGGCGGTGCTGTTCTTCCTGCTGTCGATCTTCCGCATCCGTGAGTGGATCATCAACAGCATCCCCTTGCCCCTGCGCTCGGCGATTGCCGCCGGTATCGGCCTGTTCCTGGCGCTGATCGCCCTGCACAACGCCGGGATCGTGGTCGGCAACCCGAACACCCTGGTGGGCCTGGGCGATCTGAAACAACCGGCGCCTATCCTGGCCACCTTTGGTTTTATCCTCATCGTTGCGCTGGAAGCCCTGGCCGTACGCGGTGCAGTGCTGATTGGCATTCTGGCCGTGACCATTGTCTCGATCCTGTTGAATGTCACCCCGTTCGGCGGCGTAATCTCGATGCCACCGTCCCTGGCCCCGACCTTCCTGCAGCTGGATATCAAAGGCGCGCTGGATATCGGCCTGGTCAGCGTGATCTTCGCGTTCCTGTTCGTTGACCTGTTCGACAACTCCGGCACCCTGATCGGCGTCGCCAAGCGCGCCGGCCTGATGGGCAAGGACGGCCACATGCCAAAAATGGGCCGTGCGCTGATCGCCGACAGCACCGCGGCCATGGCCGGTTCGCTGCTGGGTACGTCGACCACCACCAGCTACATCGAGTCCGCGGCAGGCGTGAGCGCCGGTGGCCGTACCGGTTTGACCGCCATCGTGGTCGCGATCCTGTTCCTGCTGGCGCTGTTCTTCTCGCCACTGGCGGCCAGCGTTCCGGCCTTCGCCACCGCGCCTGCGTTGTTGTTCGTGGCCGTGCTGATGACCTCGGGCCTGGCCGAAATCGACTGGGATGACATTACGGTTGCAGCGCCGGTGGTGATCACCGCCCTGGCGATGCCCTTCACTTACTCCATCGCCAACGGCATCGCGTTCGGTTTCATCGCCTGGACCGCCATCAAGCTGCTTTCGGGCCGCTACCGTGAGCTGAACCCGGCACTGGTGATCCTGTCGATTCTGTTTGTGATCAAGCTGGGCTGGTTCAACGCATGACTTTTGACGCCGCAAGCTACACCGCTCAACTGCAAGACAAGGTCACGCGCTTGCGTGACCTGCTGGCACCGTTCGACGCACCCGAGCCGCAGGTCTTCGATTCGCCGCTGCAGAACTTCCGCCTGCGTGCGGAGTTCCGCCTGTGGCGCGAAGGCGGCGAGCGCCACTACGCGATGTTTTCCCAGGACGACAAGCGCACGCCGATTCTGATCGAAGCATTCCCGATCGCCAGCCAGCGCATCAACCAGTTGATGCCGCAACTCAAAGCCGCCTGGCAAGCCAGCGCGGCCCTGAGCCACAAGCTGTTCCAAGTGGAGTTCCTCACCACCCTGGCCGGCGACGCGATGATCACCCTGTGCTACCACCGTCCGCTGGACGAGCATTGGCACGCGGCCGCCAACCAACTCGCTGCCGACTTGAATGTCAGCATCATCGGCCGCTCCAAGGGCAAACGTGATGTGATCGGCCGCGACTACGTGGTGGAAAAACTCGCCGTCGGCGGGCGCACGTTCAGCTATCGCCAACCCGAAGGCGCGTTCACCCAGCCCAACGGCACGGTGAACCAGAAGATGCTCAACTGGGCGTATGAAGCCTTGGGCGATCGCCCGGATGATTTGCTGGAGCTGTACTGCGGCAACGGCAACTTCACCCTGCCGCTGGCGACCCGTGTGCGTAAAGTGCTGGCGACCGAAATCAGCAAGACCTCAGTGAATGCGGCGTTGAGCAACCTCGATGAAAACGCGGTGGATAACGTCACCCTGGTGCGCCTGTCGGCTGAAGAACTCACCGAGGCGCTCAACGAAGTGCGCCCGTTCCGCCGCCTGCATGGCATCGACCTGAAAAGCTACGAATTCGGTAGCGTGTTCGTCGACCCGCCACGCGCCGGCATGGACCCGGACACCTGCGAGCTGACGCGGCGCTTTGACAACATCCTCTACATCTCCTGCAACCCGGAGACGTTGGCGGCGAACATTGCGCAACTGCATGACACGCACCGGATCACCCAGTGTGCGATGTTTGACCAGTTCCCATGGACGCACCACATGGAATCCGGCGTGCTGTTGACCCGCCGGTAACCCGTCTCACACGCGTGCGACCGCCCTCCTGCCATTGGCAGGGGCGGTCGCCGACCACCGAAAACTCCCGCGCGTTGATTTACGGTTCGATAATCGAACAGATCCGCCGCCGTCAATTGACCAAATTAACCATCCAGTACATTTTATCTCCACAACCAATAATAACTGTGGAGATACCCCAAAATGCCGCCCATCGTGCTGGTGCTCAACGGCCCTAATCTCAACTTGCTCGGCACCCGCGAGCCCGCCACCTACGGCCATGAAACCCTGGCCGACATCGCCGCCCTGTGCGGGCGCAGCGCGGAAAAACTCGGGCTGAAAATCGAATTCCGCCAGACCAACCACGAAGGCGAACTGCTCGACTGGATCCACGGCGCCCGCGCCCGGTGCGCCGGCATCGTGATCAACCCGGCAGCCTGGACCCACACCTCGGTAGCGATTCGCGACGCACTGGTGGCCAGCGAAGTGCCGGTGATCGAGGTGCATTTATCCAACGTGCACGCGCGTGAGGCGTTTCGGCATCACTCGTTTGTGTCGCCCATTGCCAAGGCGGTGCTCGCCGGGTTCGGCAGCCATGGTTACCACCTGGCCCTGGAACATTTCAGCCACACGTTGAAAGGGTGAGGCCGATGAAACCGCGCATCCTCGCCGGCCTGATCGGCTCAGGTATCCAAGCCTCCCGCACGCCTGCCCTGCATGAGCAGGAAGGTGATGCCCAGGGTTTGCGCTACCTGTATCGCCTGATCGACCTGGAACCGCTGCAACTGAACATCAATGCCCTGCCCGACCTGCTGCACGCCGCCGAGAGGATGCAGTTCACCGGTTTGAACATTACCTACCCGTGCAAACAGGCGATTCTGCCGTTGCTCGACGAATTGTCCGACGAAGCCAGGGGCATTGGCGCGGTCAACACCGTGGTGTTCAAGAACGGCAAACGCATCGGCCACAACACCGACTGCCTGGGCTTCGCCGAAGGGTTCCGACGCAATTTGAATGACGTCGCGCGCCAGCATGTCGTGCAGATGGGTGCCGGCGGTGCGGGCGCGGCGGTGGCCCACGCGCTGCTGGCCGAGGGCGTGCACCACCTGAGCATTTTCGACGTGGACGTGACCCGCGCTCGGGACCTGGTGGATAACCTCGCCCAGCGTTTCGGCGCCGGGCGCGCGCAGGTCGGCAACCACCTGGAAAGCGCCATGGCCGAGGCCGATGGGCTGGTCAACACCACGCCGATGGGCATGGCCAAGCTGCCCGGCACGCCGGTGCCTGCCCATCTGTTGCGGGCGGCATTATGGGTCGCAGAAATCGTGTATTTCCCGCTGGAAACCGAGCTGCTGCGCGATGCCCGCGCCTTGGGCTGCTGCACGCTGGATGGCGGCAACATGGCGGTGTTTCAGGCGGTAAAAGCGTTTGAGCTGTTCAGTGGTGAGAGGCCGGATGCGCAGAGGATGTTGGCGCACTTCCAGAGCATGAATACCTGACTGCCGAAACCGACCCCATGTGGGAGCGGGCTTGCTCGCGAAAGCGCTGTGTCAGTCGCTGGATGTATTGACTGACACTCCGCATTCGCGAGCAAGCCCGCTCCCACAAGGGTATTCGATGGATTTACGCTTGCAGGTAACGCATCACCGCTTCACAAATCATCTCCCGATGCCGCTGTTTAACCGCCTCGTCCGACAACCCGATCTGAAAGATCTCACTGAACGTATGGCGGTTGGACACTCGGTAAAAGCTGAACGAGTTGATCAGCAGGTGCACGTCCAACGGGTCCAGCCCTTGGCGGAACACGCCCATCTCAACGCCGCGCTGCAAGGTTGCGCCAAGCGCTTCGAGAATATTGCTGTTCATCGCCTTGATCGAATCCGAGCGCTTCACGTATTCGGCGTTGTTGATGTTTTCGATGCAGACGATGCGCACGAAATCCACGTTCTGGTCATGGTGATCAAAGGTGAATTCCACCAGCCGACGAATCGCTTCGCGCGGCTCCAGGGCGGTGAGGTTCATGCGGGTTTCAGTATTGCGAATGTCGCCGTAGAGCTTCTCCAGCACCTCGACGTATAACTGCTCCTTGCTGCCGAAGTAGTAATAAATCATGCGTTTGGAGGTGTGGATGCGTTCGGCAATGGCATCCACGCGAGCGCCGGACAGGCCCTGCTGGACAAACTCGACGATCGCTTCCTGCAGGATGTTTTCGCGGGTCTTTTCCGGGTTGTTCTTACGACTCTTGCGCGGTGCGTCTGACACAGCGGAGAGGTCGGGGGTCAGGGTCATGGTGCGCTCACGGCCATTTTTGTTGTGCAGGCCGCGATTATGGGCCGAGGCGCTTCCCGAAGGAAGCACCTGGCCGCGCCGTCATAACCGTGCTTGTCGCGGCGCCCCGCTACGCGATTTGGCCATCGCCGCCAGGCGCACTGCCACGTTGGCTGCGCCATACCCGGCATAGCCGTTTTTGCGCTGGATGATCTCGAAGAAAAACCGCCCTTCGAACGGCTCGGTGTACACATGAAACAGCTCACCGCCCTGAGCGTCACGGTCGTACAGCACGTTGTAGTACGCCAGCTCGCTGAGGAACTCGTCGTCGAAATCAAAGCGTGCCGCCAGGTCGTCGTAGTAGTTGAGCGGGATGTCCAGCAAGGGCACACCTGCCTCTTTAGCCCGACTCACCTCAGCGAAAATATCCGCACAGTCGAAGGCAATGTGGTGCACACCCGAGCCACGGTAGCTCGACAGCGCGTGGGAAATCGCCGTGTTGCGGTTCTCGGAAATGTTCAACGGCAGGCGAATCGAGCTGCAACGGCTGCGCAGCGCACGGCTTTTCACCAGGCCGTACGGGTCAGGCAGCACCACTTCATCATCGGCTTCGAAATCCAGCAGGCTCTTGTAGAACAACACCCAACTGTCGAGGCTGTCGGCGGGCAAGGCCATGGCCATATGGTCAATGCGCAGCAGGCCGCCGCTTGAGGTGGTAGTCGGTTGCAGATTGAAGTCGGTGCCGTACAGCCCGCCTGCGTTCTGATCCACCAGGTAAATCAGGCTGCCGTCCGGCGCACGCACCGCGGCCAACTCCAGTTCATTTGGCCCGACAAGCCCCCGATATGGCTGGCCCTTGTAGGCCACCGCCCGCTGCAACGCCTTGGCGCTGTCCTTGACCCGAATCGCAGTGGCGCACAGCGACGGCCCGTGGGCTTCGAAAAAGTTGTGGGCAAAAGAATAGGGTTCGCAATTGAGGATCAAGTTGATATCGCCCTGGCGCAACAGGCTCACGCTCTTGGAACGGTGCTGCCCGGCCTTGACGAAACCCAGGCGCTCCAGCCATTGCGTGAGCTTGGCAGCGAGGTTTTCATCCACGGCAAACTCAAGAAATTCGATGCCGTCGTACTCGCTGGCGGCCGGCGTATCAAACAGCAGGTCGACCGGTTGAGCAGGCGCTTGCTGCTTGAGGCGCTCGCGGGTTTTCTCTTCCAGGTACAACAGCGAGCGCAGGCCATCCGCCGCATTCGCCCGCGTCGGGGCTGCGCGAAAGCCATCGTTGAAAATTTCCAGAGACAACGGCCCGCTGTAGCCACTCTGGATAATCGGCGCGAGAAACCCCGCCAGATCGAACTCGCCCTGCCCCGGGAAGCAGCGGAAATGCCGGCTCCACTCCAGCACGTCCATGGCCAGGATCGGCGCGTCGGCCATTTGCACAAAGAAGATTTTATCGCCCGGGATCTGGGCGATTGCACTCGGGTCGCCCTTGAGCGACAGGGTGTGAAAGCTGTCGAGCAACACGCCAAGGCTCGGGTGGTCGATCTGGCGCACCAGGTTCCACACCTGCTGCCAGGTATTCACGTGCTTGCCCCAGGCCAGCGCTTCATAGCCGATGCGCAGGCCACGGCGGCCGGCGTGCTCGGCGAGCAGGCTGAGGTCGTCGAGCAGAATCTGCTCATCGCCAACGCAATCGGCCGAGGCGTTGCTGCACACCAGCACCAGGTCGGTGCCCAGTTCCTGCATCAAGTCGAACTTGCGCTCGGCGCGCTCGATGTTGCGCGCCAGGCGGTCGCGGCGGCAGCCTTCAAAGTCGCGAAACGGCTGGAACAAGGTGATGGCGATACCCAGGTCGGCGCACATCTGCCTGACTTCCCGTGGGCTGCCGTCGTAATACAGCAGATCGTTTTCGAAGATTTCCACACCATCAAACCCGGCAGCGGCGATGGCTTCGAGTTTTTCCGGCAGGGTTCCACTCAAGGAAACAGTGGCAATGGAGCGTTGCATGGGGCGACTCCCGACAAATGAGGCTCGTCTTATTTACGGCAAATTATTGGCCGCTAAACTGTGCACAGCAATTGAAATGTACGAACCGGTTAGTTTTTTGGGCGATTATCGAACAAAATGGTAATCCGCGAATTGACGAGTTTTTAGCCACTGCGCACCATCGAACACGTATCAAGACCCAGAACACACCATAAAAATTTCAAAAAAACGGGTACGACCTCATGCCTTCGCAAACTCCCGCCGTGGCCGTGCGCCACAGCAATCCGCACAGCGGCATCGGCGACAAAATCCGCGGCGCCATGGCCGTGGGCAAAACCCGCTGGGGCATGCTGGCCCTGGTGTTCTTCGCCACCACCCTGAACTACATCGACCGCGCCGCGCTGGGCGTGATGCAACCGATCCTGGCCAAGGAGATGAGCTGGACGGCGATGGACTACGCCAACATCAACTTCTGGTTCCAGGTCGGCTACGCCATCGGCTTTGTGCTGCAAGGCCGGCTGATTGACCGAATTGGCGTGAAGCGCGTGTTTTTCTGCGCCGTGTTGCTGTGGAGCATCGCCACGGGCGCCCATGGCCTGGCGACGTCGGCCGTCGGCTTTATGGTCTGCCGCTTCGTTCTCGGGCTGACCGAGGCCGCCAACTACCCGGCCTGCGTCAAGACCACGCGGTTGTGGTTCCCGGCCGGTGAGCGCGCGGTGGCCACCGGTATTTTCAACGCCGGCACCAATGTGGGCGCGATGATGACGCCGATGCTGCTGCCATTGATCCTTCACGTGTGGGGCTGGCAGGCGGCGTTCCTGTGCATGTCGGCACTGGGCGGGATCTGGCTGGTGTGCTGGGGCCTGAAGTACTACAACCCGGAAGACCATCCGACGGTCAAAAAATCCGAATTGGACTACGTGCTACAGGAAGTCGAACCGGAGCAACCCAGCGTGCCTTTCAGCCGCATCCTGCGCATGCGCGGCACCTGGGCCTTCGCCCTCGCCTACGCACTGACCGCGCCGGTGTTCTGGTTCTACCTGTACTGGCTGCCACCGTTTCTGAACCAGCAATACAACCTGGGCATCAACGTGACCCAAATGGGCATCCCGCTGATCATCATTTACCTGACAGCCGACTTCGGCAGCGTGGGTGGGGGGATTCTGTCGTCATTCCTGATCGGCCGTGGGATGAATCCGATCAAGGCGCGGCTGTTGTCGATGCTGCTGTTTGCCTGCTGCATCGTCGGCGTGATCATGGCCGCCGGCTCCAGCCAGTTGTGGGTCGCCGTGTTCGCCATCTCCCTGGCCATCGGCGCGCACCAGGCCTGGACCGCCAACATCTGGAGCCTGGTGATGGACTACACGCCCAAGCACATGATGAGCACGGTGTTCGGTTTCGGCGGCATGTGCGCAGCCATCGGCGGCATGTTCATGACGCAGATCGTCGGCCACATCCTCACGGTCACGAACAACAACTACACCGTGCTGTTCACCCTGATCCCGGCGATGTACTTCATCGCACTGACCTGGATGTACTTCATGGCGCCGCGCAAGATTCCGACCGTCGAGGCTTGATTCAGCGCCGCCGCTGCTGCCAGGCAGCGGCCAACCCACTCATGCAGATCACCCCGATGCCGACCACCGTGGTCATGTCGGGGGTATGGTTGAACACCAGCCAGCCCAACAACCCCGCAAACACGATCTGGCAGTAGCCGAACGGCGCCAGCAAGGCCGGCGCCGCAAAGCGGAAGGCCTGGGTCAACATCAAGTGCGCGGTCATCCCGCACGTGCCCAGCGCCAGCATCAGCACGCCATGCCACACCGTGGGCAACTGCCAGAAGAACGGCACCATCGCACTCATCACCAGGGTATTGCACAGGCCGGCGAAAAAGTTACTGGTGGTCGGCGTGTCGTATTGGCTGAGGATGCGCGTGAGCAGCTGGTAGAAGCAGAAGAACAACGCCGAACACAGCGGCAGCAGCACCGCAGGCGTGAACAGTTCACCGCCGGGGTGGATGATGATCAGCACGCCGACAAACCCGCAGATCACCGCCAGCCACTGGCCACGTGTCACGTGTTCACCTAGCAAGGGCACTGACAATGCTGTCACCAGGATCGGCGCCAGGAAGTTCACCGCCGTGGCTTCCGCCAAGGGGATGTAATGCAGAGCCGCGGTAAAAAACAGGCTGGTGCCCAGTAGGCACAACGCACGCACCACCTGCATGCCCGGGCGTTTGCTGCGCAGTACGCGCAAGCCCGACTGGGGCAGGAAAATGCCGGCCATCAGCAAGGTGTGCACCAGGTACCGCGCCCACACCACCATCACGATCGGGTAGAACCCGGCCAGGTATTTGGACAAGGCGTCGTGGCTGGAAAACAGAAACGTTGCCACCACAATCAGCAAAATGCCTTTGAAGGGATGGTTGACGCCGGAAAGGGGTGTACTGACAGTCATTGAATTCTCTTGCATGGCGGGCTGAATGCTGAGCACTGAACACGCAAGCGCTCAACCCGGTAATCTAGCAGGCGGGCCTGCGTGCGCCCCAAGAGCATAACCAAACAGCGTGCGAACAGCGCACTAAATCACCGGATTCGAGTCCAACGCTGCACCTTTGCCCGCGCGTTGCACTTTTTAACCAAGGCCTTGCCGCTATGAAAAAGACACTCTTTGCTCTTTCTGCTCTCGTCCTGCTCACTGCTTGTAACCAAGAGTCCAAAGAAGCGCCCAAGCCCGCCCCGGCCTCGGTGCAGGCCACCCTGGTACCGGCCACGCCGCCCACCGACAAATGGGTCGGCAAGTGGATCGGCGTCGAAGGCCTGAACCTGACCATCGCCAAGGACGACAGCATCGGCCGCGGCCACTACGTTCTGACCATGAAGTACGGCCTTGACGCCGACGACGAAGGCACCTTCAAAGGTGAAGCCAACGAAGACGGTATCGCCTTTACCCGCCCGGACGGCCCGCAACAATTGAGCGCCGGCGACGGCGAGGCCACTGGCCTGAAATGGCTGGCGGATAAAAAGGACTGCCTGATCGTCGATACCGGCGAAGGCTATTGCCGCGACTGACCCAATCAAGCTGACACAACTTTCATCTGGCGCCCCTGCCTGCACGGCCTGACAGCAGCAATACTAGGCAACTCTTGTTGCCTGTCGGACAGCCGGGCTGGCGCCATTCATACGCACCAACAACACTGCTCTTACAAAAAGTGTTCGACAGGTTTAACGAGAGGATTGCCCCATGCTATGGAAAAAAGGCCGACGCAGCGACAACGTGGTAGACGCCCGCGATGACAGTGGCGGCGGCGGTGGCGGCATGCGGTTTGGCGGCGGCAAGGGGCTGAGCCTGACAGCAATTGTGCTGATCGTCGGTATTGGCTGGCTGACCGGCCAGGACCCGCTGCAGATCCTCGGCCAGTTGACCGGCCAGGCGGAGCAAGCGCCGTCAGTGAGCACGCAGTCGCGCCAGGCACCGCCAGCCAATGACCAGCAGGCCGATTTCGTCCGCGCGATTCTGGGTGACACCGAAGACACCTGGGGCCAGGTGTTCAAGGAAAACGGGTTGGTCTACAAGAACCCGAAACTGATTCTGTTCCGTGGTCGGGTCAATTCCGCCTGCGGTGGCGCCACCTCGGCCAGCGGCCCGTTTTATTGCCCGGCTGACCAGCAGGTGTATTTGGACCTGGATTTCTTCCGGGAAATGTCGCAACGCTTCCAGGCCGCCGGCGATTTCGCCCAGGCCTACGTGATCGCCCACGAAGTCGGGCACCACGTGCAAACGCTGCTGGGCATCTCGGCCAAGATTCAAGCCGCGCGCCAGCAGGGCCGCCAGATGCAAGGCGACGGCGGCCTGCTGGTGCGCCAGGAGCTGCAAGCCGACTGCTTTGCCGGCGTGTGGGCCAACCGTGCGCAAAAACGCCTGAACTGGCTGGAGCCCGGCGATATCGAAGAAGCACTGAATGCGGCCAACGCCATCGGCGATGACCGTTTGCAACAGCAGGGTCAGGGCCGCGTGGTGCCGGACTCGTTTACCCACGGCACCTCTGCGCAGCGCGTTCGCTGGTTCAAAACCGGCTTCGCAGCGGGCCAGATCACTCAATGCGACACTTTTACAGCGAAGAGTCTTTAGATGAATAAACGATTGGGATTGCTGTTCGGCGTGATGATTGCCTGTTCCTCCTCCACCTGGGCCGCCGAGAAAGAACACGGCGTCAAGGTGGTCAGCCCCGATCGTTTCCACCTGGACGCCGGTGACCTGAGCCTGGGCTTGAGCCAGGACTGGAACCAGCCGCTGCCCAACGTGACCCGCGCGCTGATCATCGTGCATGGCCGCCTGCACAATGCACAGACCTACCTGCAAAGCGGCGAAGATGCCGCCGAAAACGCCGGGATTGCGGCCAAAACCCTGGTGATCGCGCCGCAATTTCTCAACGAGTCCGACATAAAGCGCAACCACTTGGGCAGCCAGGTGCTGCGCTGGAACGGCAATGACTGGATGGCCGGCGACGCCTCGACGGGCCCAGGTCAGCTCAGTTCCTACGGCGCGCTGGACCAGATCATCAAGCACCTGGGCAACCGCAAGCTGTTCCCGGCGTTGAAGGAAATCGTAGTGGCCGGCCATTCCGGCGGCGGCCAGGTGGTGCAGCGTTTCGCCCTCACCGGCCACGACCACCCGCTGCTGCAAACCGAAGGCATCAGCCTGCGTTATGTGGTGGCCAACCCGTCGTCCTACGCCTATTTCAGCCCGCAACGCCCGGTGACATTCGACACGGCCAGTTGCCCTGGCTTCAACGACTGGAAGTACGGCATGCAAAACCTGCCGGACTACGCCAAGGGCCAGAGTGCCCAGCAGCTTGAGCAGGCTTACGTGTCACGCGACATCACCTACTTGCTCGGCCAGCAGGACACCGACCCGAACCACCCGGCGCTGGATAAAAGCTGCGAGGCCGAAACCCAGGGCGCGTATCGCCTGATTCGTGGGCACAACTATTTTGATTACCTCAAGCAGCGTCATCCGCAGCTGACTCAGAGGTTGGTGGAAGTGCCAGGGGTTGGGCACGATGGGGATAAGATGTTTACTTCGCCTGAGGGCGAGAAGGTGTTGTTCTCTAAGTAAAAACAGCTGACGAAACCGGATAAAAATGTGGGAGCGGGCTTGCTCGCGAAGGCGGATTTTCAGTCGACTCATCAGTGACTGATCCACCGCTTTCGCGGGCAAGCCCGCTCCCACATTGGCTCTTCAGTGCCTGGTTTAGATCATCCGGCGCAGCACCGCACAATCTTCAGCATGCCAATCCGCCAGTTCCGGCCACGGGTTCTCCGGCACGTTAACCAATACCGTCTTGGCTCCTGCCGCCCGCCCGCAATCGAGGTCAAAGCGGTAATCCCCGACCATCACCATTTCGCCC
Source organism: Pseudomonas sp. HT11 (assembly GCF_044875395.1). Classification (NCBI taxonomy): domain Bacteria; kingdom Pseudomonadati; phylum Pseudomonadota; class Gammaproteobacteria; order Pseudomonadales; family Pseudomonadaceae; genus Pseudomonas; species Pseudomonas sp. HT11. Next base: position 5,473,201 of record NZ_CP173217.1, read on the forward strand.
GGCGAAACCTCCCAAGCTTCTGCCAGTTTCAGCAACCCACCCGGGTCCGGCTTGGGCGGCGCATCTTCACGCCCCAGCACATCGTCGACGGCAAAGCAGTCCGCCAGGCCAATCGCTTGCAGGGTGATGTGCGCCAGCTCGCGCGCATTGCGCGTCAGGATGCCCAGGCGATACCCGCGCCCGGCCAGCTCGCGCACCAGCTCCACCGCGCCCACGGCGGCAACCGAACCGAGTGCCAATTCGCGCTCATGCTCCAATAACCACGCGTGCTTGGCCGCCGCCACGTCCGCCGGCAAGGCCGCCAGGTGCGTGAGGATGTCGTCTTCGGGCGGAATCTCCAGGGCCACGCGGATCGCCGCAAAATCATGCACGGCCACCGTGAGGGTGCCGTCCATGTCAAACACCCAATGCTTAACGTCCGACAGGCTCATGCCCAGTCCTTGCGATGACGAATCAAGCCTTCCTGGGTCACCGAGGCCACCAGTTGCCCGGCGCGGTTGTACACGCTGCCGCGCGAGAAACCGCGCGAGTTGCCGGCCCACGGGCTGTCCATTGCGTACAGCAACCAGTCATCGGCGCGCAGGTCGGCATGAAACCACAGCGCGTGGTCGAGGCTGGCGACCTGCATATCTTTTTGCCACACGGTCTTGCCATGGGGCAGCAACGAGGTGGTCAGCAAGCCAAAATCCGAGGCGTAGGCCAGCAGGTATTTATGCAGCGCGGGCGCGTCGGCCAGCGCGCCGTCGGCCCGGAACCACACGTACTTGACCGGGTCGGACGGCTGCGGGTTGTACGGGTCTTTTTCAGTCACCGGGCGCACTTCGATCGGCTTGGGGCACAGCAACTTGTCGCGCATGTGCTCGGGGATCAGGTGCGCACGCTGCTTGGTCAGTTCCAGCTCCGAAGGCAAGTTCTCCGGGCCGACCACCACAGGCATGGTGGTCTGGTGCTCAAAGCCCTTTTCGTCATATTGGAACGAAGTGGTGCAGGTGAAAATCGGGTTGCCCTTTTGGATAGCCGTGACGCGGCGCGTGCTGAAACTGCCGCCATCGCGCACACGGTCAACCGAATACACCACCGGCAATGACGCGTCGCCGGGGCGCAGGAAATAACCATGCAGGGAATGCACATGTCGCGCTTCTTCTACGGTCTGGCTGGCAGCCGACAGCGACTGGCCCAGCACCTGGCCACCGAACAGTTGGCGAAAACCCAGGTCCTGGCTGCGGCCGCGAAAGAGGTTTTCCTCGATCGGCTCCAGCGTCAGCAAGTCCACCAGATCTTCCAATACTTGGCTCATAGAGCAACTCCTACAACAATCGAGAGGGCATTCCGGGCTGCTTATCCGTGCAGCGTGTCCAACCATTGGGCGCGGGTGATGCGATACAAAACATGATGGCGCAGCGGGTCATCGGCTGCGACCTTGGGGTGTTCAAAATCTGCCTGGGGATCGTAATGCATACCGATGGCCTGCATGACTTTTTGTGATGGCAGATTGGTTTCGGTGGTGAAGGCGAGAATTTCATCCAACTGCAGTCGGTCGAAACCACACCGCAGCGCGGTCCACGCGGCCTCACTGGCGTAGCCCAAACCCCAATGTTCGCGGGCCAGGCGCCAGCCAATTTCCACCGCCGGGGTAAAGTCCGCTTCAAAGCTGACATTCAGCAGCCCGGTCAGGCCGATAAATTCGCCAGTGTCCTTGCGCTGCAAGGCCCACAGGCCAAAGCCGTATTCAGCGAAATGCCCGCGAATCCGGCCAATCAGCGCCGCGCTTTCCAAGTGGCTCAACTTGGCCGGGAAATAACGCATCACCTGCGGGTCGGCGCACATGCGCGCAAATTCCGTTAAGTCGCTGTCGCGCCATTGGCGCAGCAGCAAGCGCGCGCTTTCCAATTCCAGTATCGGCTCCATGGGTCCCCCTCCCTTGCCATGTGCGTGAGTGTACAGCGCTGGTAAGATCCTTCGCAGGTTCCCGTCAGAAAATCCCATGCCCTTGCCATTGATCTACCACGATGACTACAGCCCTGAGTTCCCGGCAGACCACCGGTTTCCCATGGACAAGTTTCGCCTGTTGCGCGATCACCTGGTGGACAGCGGGCTGACCGAGGACAGCCAATTGCTGCGCCCCGAACTGTGCCCACCCGAGATTCTGGTCCTGGCCCATGACGCTGGGTATATCGAACGCTACATGGGCGGCGAGTTGTCCCGCGAAGACCAACGGCGCCTCGGCCTGCCGTGGAACGAAGCCCTGGCGCGGCGCACCGTGCGCGCGGTCGGCGGTTCGATCCTCGCGGCCGAACAAGCGCTGCAACACGGCCTGGCCTGCCACCTGGCGGGCGGCACCCACCACGCCCATTACGATTACCCGGCCGGCTTTTGCATCTTCAATGACCTGGCGGTGATCAGCCATTACCTGCTGGCCAGCGGCCGGGTCAACCGCGTGCTGATCTTCGACTGCGACGTACACCAGGGCGACGGCACTGCACGCATCCTCCACGACACGCCGGATGCCATCACCGTGTCGCTGCATTGCGAAAAGAACTTCCCCGCACGCAAGGCCCAGAGCGACTGGGACATCCCGCTGCCCATGGGCATGGGCGACGCCGATTACCTCAAGGTGGTGGACGATGCGCTCAACTACTTGCTGCCGCTCTATCAGCCTGACCTGGTGCTGTACGACGCCGGTGTCGATGTGCACAAAGACGACGCCCTCGGTTACCTCAAGCTGACAGACGCAGGCGTCGCCGCCCGTGATGAAAGCGTGATGCGCCACTGCCTGGGCCGCGACATCCCGGTGATGGGCGTGATCGGTGGCGGCTACAGCAAAGACCGCCCGGCCCTGGCCCGCCGCCATGGCATCCTGCACCACAGCGCTCAGCGGGTGTGGACGTCATCAGGCTGTCATTGAAGTGTGAGCGTTACCCACAATGCCTGTGGAACGGCCTGTGGATAACTTGAGCGTAAGCGCCTGAAAGCGAACAGCCGTATGGCCTGTAGGAAAGTGTACGTTTTTTGATCAGGCAGCCACGCTGCCGTCGGGTAGAATGCTCGGCCTATTCAGCGACCGTAGCCTTGCCCATGCCTCAGCTCCCTTCTCGACACGTCACTCTTATCGGCGGCGGCCCAGCCGGGCTGATGGCCGCTGAAGTCTTGAGCCAGGCGGGCGTGCGGGTAGACCTGTATGACGGCATGCCATCGGTGGGCCGCAAGTTTCTGCTCGCGGGCGTGGGCGGCATGAACATCACCCACTCCGAGGCGTACCCGGCGTTCCTGTCGCGCTACGCCGAACGCGCGCCAGACATGGCGCCGCTGCTGCGAGCGTTTGGTGCCGAGGCGTTGTGCGAGTGGATTCATGGGCTGGGCATACAAACCTTTGTCGGCACTTCCGGCCGCGTGTTTCCTACCGACATGAAAGCCGCCCCGCTGCTGCGCGCCTGGCTCAAACGCCTGCGCGATCAAGGCGTGGTTATCCACACTCGGCATCGCTGGCTGGGCTGGACGGCCGACGGCGGTCTACTTATCCACAGCCCGGACGGCGAAAAAACTGTCCACAGCGATGCGGTGTTGCTGGCCTTGGGCGGCGGCAGCTGGTCGCGCCTGGGCTCCGATGGCGCCTGGCTCACGTTGCTGGAAGACAAAGGCGTGCCTTACACGCCGCTGCAACCGAGCAATTGCGGCTTCGAGGTGTCGGCCTGGAGCGAATTGATGGTGAGCAAATTCGCCGGCGCGCCGTTGAAAAACGTCGCCATCGGCGTGGCGGATGACAAGCCTCGGTTGGGCGAATGCGTGGTCACCGCCATGGGCATCGAGGGCAGCTTGATCTACGCGCTCTCGGCGCCGATTCGTGAAGCGATCAATCGCGATGGCTTTGCCACGGTGCATATCGACCTGCTGCCGAGCAAGCCGCTGGACAAGGTGCAAGCTGCACTGGCCAAGCCGCGTGGTTCGCGCTCGATGAGCAAACATTTGCACAGTCAGTTGGGCTTGGATGGGGTCAAGGCGGCGCTGTTGCGTGAGTTGGCACCTGCGGAACACTTTCATGATCCGGCGCAGCTGGCGGTGGATATCAAGGCATTGCCGCTGACGCTGGTGAAAACCCGGCCGATGGATGAAGCCATCAGTACGGCGGGTGGTGTGCCGTTTGAGGCGCTGGATGAGCGGTTGATGCTCAAGCAATTGCCGGGCGTGTTTTGCGCCGGGGAGATGCTCGATTGGGAAGCGCCGACGGGCGGCTATTTGCTGACGGGGTGCTTCGCCAGTGGGCGGGCAGCGGCGCGGGGCATGCTGGAGTGGCTTAGGCGCTGAAATCGGCGGTGAATTCAGAGCCGCCCTCGCAGGCAAGCCAGCTCCCACATTTTGAGCTGTGAATACATTCAAAAGGTGGGAGCTGGCTTGCCTGCGATGAGGCCATCAGCAGCGCCGCAAAATCACTTCTTCTTGCGCGGCCCGGTGTTGAACACCGGCACTTTGCGCACTGGCTTGATCGACGGTTCAGCCGGCGCTACGTCCCCGCTGTCCACCCACTTACCCAAATTACGTTTACCGCCGCCACCGCCCGACGCCTTGGGTTTCTTCGGCTTTTTCGGTTTCTTCACCACTTGCCCACTGGCGTCGGTATCCGGCACGCGGTGCTCAGGTTCGAAATCCGGCTCCGTTTTGCGGGTCAGGGTCTGACGCGTGAGCATCTCGATGGCCGACAGCATGTTCACCTCATCGGCACACACCAGCGAAATCGCCTCACCGGTGTTGCCCGCACGGCCGGTGCGACCAATACGGTGAATGTAGTCTTCGGCCACGATTGGCAGATCAAAGTTGACCACCAGCGGCAAGTCTTCGATGTCCAGGCCACGGGCTGCCACGTCGGTGGCCACCAGAATCTGCACGTCGCTGGATTTGAAACGATCCAGCGCACGCTGGCGGGTTGCTTGCGGTTTGTCGCCGTGGATGCCGTCGGCATTGATGCCCAGGCCCTGCAACTTATCCACCAGCGCATCCACGCCGTTACGGGTCTTGGCAAACACCAGCACCTGCTTCCAGCGGCCTTTGCGCATCAGGTGCACAAACAGCTCCGGCTTGCGCTTCTTGTCCACCGGCACCACCCACTGCTTCACGGTGTTGGCGGCGACGTTGCGCGGGCTCACTTCAATGCTCAGCGGGTCGTTGAGCATCTGCCCGGCGAGCGAGCGGATTTCATCGGAGAAGGTCGCGGAGAACAGTAAAGTCTGGCGCTTTTTCGGCAGCATGCGGTAGATGTTCGCCAGCTCTTCGGAGAAGCCCAGATCGAGCATGCGGTCGGCTTCATCCAGCACCAGGGTTTGCAGCTGGTTGAGCTTCAGCGCGTTCTGGCGGAACAAGTCGATCAGGCGGCCAGGGGTAGCGACCAGAATGTCGACGCCCTTGCGCAGCTTCATCATCTGCGGGTTGATGCTCACGCCGCCGTAGACCGCGTAGGTGGTCAGCGGCAGGTGTTGGGCGTACTCGGCGACGCTGGCGTGAACCTGCTCGGCCAGCTCGCGGGTCGGGCACAGGATCAGCGCACGCGCCGAGTTGGCGGCGACTTTCGGCCCTTCCATGGTCAGCAGTTGCAGCAGCGGCAAGGCGAAACCTGCGGTCTTGCCGGTGCCGGTCTGGGCCGCGGCCATCAGGTCGCGACCGGCCAGCACCGCCGGAATGGCTTGCGCCTGCACCGGCGTCGGGGTCTGGTAGCCAAGCGTCTCAAGGGCGCGCAGCAAGGGTTCGATCAGGCCAAGGGTGGCGAAAGTCATGTGTTTACCGTAGGAAAAATTCAGCGCAAGGGCGTAATGCGCGGCAGTTTACCTTATTTCCGGCTTGGGCTTTCGCCACTGGGGCAGGCTGATCAGCAACACCGCGCTGATGATCACCAGCATCGCCAAGGCTTCCTCCATGCCGATGGTCTCGCCGACGAAGACAATACCCAACAACACCGCGACGGCCGGGTTCACGTAGGCATAACTGGTCGCCGCCGCCGGGCGCACGTGTTTGAGCAGGTACATATAGGCATTGAAGGCGATGATCGAGCCGAACACGGCCAAATAAGCCAAGGCCAGCCAGCCTTCAATCGGCGGCACGGCATGCAGGCGCTCACCGGTCAGCGCACTGCCCACCAGCAGCAGGGCACCGGCGATGATCATCTCGGCCGCACTGGCCATGGCGCCGGCAGGTAGCGGTAAGTGCCGGCTCCACACTGAGCCGAAGGCCCAGGAGGCAGCGGCGAACAGCAGCAACATGGCGCCGGTGGGGCTCGATTGCAGGTTGGAGCCCATGTTGAGCATGGCGATGCCGATAATCCCCAGCACCACCCCGGCCCATTCGAGGCGGGTATTACGCGCGCCCCAGAAATACCCACACAGCAACGTGAACAACGGCACCGTCGCCACCGCCAACGCGGCCACGCCGGAAGCAACGCCGGTGTGCTCGGCAACCGTCACCGCACCATTACCAAAGGTCAGCAGCAAAACGCCGATCTTGGCCGCCGCCTTCCACTGCACCCACGTCGGCGCAGGCGCCCCGCGCCAGCGCAAATAGCCATACATCACCAACCCCGCCACCAGGAATCGAATCCCGCCCAGCATCAACGGCGGCCAGTACTCCACGCCGATTCGAATCACCAAGTAGGTAGAACCCCAGATCACATACAGCGCAAAAAAAGCGGCAATCAACGGTAAGGGAAAGCGACGTGGGCCAGGCATTGGGTAGCTCTGCGGCAGAATATTGGAGGCTTATTCTAAAAAGGCAGCACGCCGAACATAAGTTACAAAACCTGTTTAAAGCGCCCATACACTTTTCAAAACATGGTTATGAAGGCTATAACCCGTGCATTCGAAAGCCACGCATCACCGGAGCCTTATCATGGATAAATACGACCGCATGCTCCTCAGCGCCCTGCTCGAAGATGGCCGCGCCTCCTATGCGCAGTTGGCCCGCACCGTAAACCTCTCCGCCCCTGCTGTGGCTGAACGCGTGGCCAAGCTGGAAGCCAGCGGGGTGATCACCGGGTATCAGGCCAAGGTCGACCTGTCCAAAATCGGCCTGCCGATTCAATGCACGATAGAGCTGCGCCTGACCAACAATGGCAGCCAAAAGGTCTACGACGCCTTGGCGGAAATACCCGAACTGACCGAATGCCACCGCGTGACAGGCGACCCGTGCGTGATCATGCAGGCCGCGGTGGGCTCGATGCCGGAGCTGGAGAACCTGATCAACCGAGTGGCGAAGTTCGGGTTCAGCAAAACCTCGATCATTTTGTCGAGCGCGATAGCGCGGCGGGTACCGTTGGGGCAGTTGGAAGGGAAAGCCACCTGACACCGATCGTTCCCACGCTCTGCGTGGGAGTGCCGCCAAGGGTGCTCTGCGTCCGCTCTTGAGGTCGTGACGCGGAGCGTCACAGGATGCGTTACCACGCGGAGCGTGGGAACGAACAAACAGGAAATTTACTGTGGGAGCTGGCTTGCCTGCGATGGCGTCAGTTGTGTCACCGCTTCCCATTCTTTTGAAGGACGTTTCCGAGCGACATTTCATGCCTTGTTCCAGCTAAATTCAGCCGCTAGTCTTCCCCACGTCATCGGCCCTTCGGTGACCGGAAGTGCAAGCCGAAATTGACGAAGGAGAGAGTTACAAGTCCCGGAGACTCAACATGGTCAAAACAACCTCTGCTTCAACTGATAACCATACAAACTTCCTCAGCGAAGACGCCCTGCTCAACCGACGAGCCATCGACTACTACCTCAACGCCTGCGCCCCGGATGCGCCCAACTTTGTGCTGAATGACAACCTGAGCTTCGAAGACGCCCTCGCCCATGCGGCGGATTTGCTGCATTGCGCGGTGGAGACGGCGCTGGTGTCGGGCGAGACGCTCAGTGTGCAGCAGCGGGCGGTGATGCATTTGGTGGGGATGGCAAAGGAGGTGGTGGGTCGGGCGTTGGAATGCGTGCAGCCTCGGTAGCCTGACAAGCGAGCTTTAGGGGCAAATGGGCTTATTGTGGCGAGCGGGCTTCTGTGGCGAGCGGGCTTGCCCCGCGTTGGGCTGCGAAGCGGCCCTAATGAAGTCGCCGCGTTCTGTCAGTTGGAACTGGGTGTCAGGGTTTGGGGCTGCTGCGCAGCCCAACGCGGGGCAAGCCCGCTCGCCACAGAAGCCCGCTCCTCACAACAAGCCCGCTACTCACAATAGGCCCGCTCTCCACAATTAGTCCTCCGCCCACATGAGATCTGCGCAGGGTTCAGAACCCGCGATGCTTCTTCAGATGCTCATTGATCTTCGCCGCCGGCACTTTCTGCAAGGTGCACAGCAGGTCGTGGGACAGTTCGCGCAACCCATGCGTACCGCGCAATTGCTCGGCCAGGTGCGCCGTCAAGTTAGCTGCCATTTCGGCATCCGCCATCGCCCGGTGAGCCTTGCCGGTGTGGGGCAGTTGGGCGTAGCTGTTGAGGGTGCCGAGTTTGTGGTTCGGCGCCGACGGCATGAGGCGGCGGGCCAGCAGCAGCGAGCAGGCGAATTTTTGCAGGCGGGTGCGACGGATCAGGCCCAGTTCGAAGTCCCAGAACTTCTGGTCAAACGCGGCGTTGTGCGCCAGCAGTGGCGTGGTGCCGACAAATTCATTCACTTCGTTCATCACCCGCTCCGCCGGTGGCGCGCTGCGCAGCATGGCGTTGCTGATGCCGGTGAGTTGTTCGATAAAGCCCGGCACGCGCACGCCGGCATTCATCAGGCTCTGGTAGCGGTCCACGATCTGGCCGCGCTCAAGGATGACCACCGCGATTTCCGTGGCCCGGCAGTGGCTGCTCGGGGTGATGCCGGTGGTTTCAAAGTCGATGACCGCTATACGTTCCAAACCTGTTCCAACTCCGTCTGACAATTGACTTATTTAAGCAGCAGCGCGCCTTCGATCGGCACGTAGCGGCTGGCGGCGCGGATCAGCGAGTTGGCCGTCAGCCCCGGGACGCCATAGGCCACGGCTTCGACGCCATGCTTTTGGATGATGCGTTCGAGCAGCATGTCGAAATCGCCGTCGCCGGAGGCCAGCACCACTTCGTCGACGTGGTCGGCGGCGTCCATGATGTCGAGGGTGATGCCCACGTCCCAATCGCCCTTGGCCGAGCCGTCGCTGCGTTGGATGTAGGGTTTGAGTTTTACCGTAAAGCCCAGGTTGCGCAGGATCTGCTGGAATTGCTGCTGCTTGCTGTCGCCACGGTCGATGGCGTACGCATAGGCTTCGACGATCTGCCCGCGCGCGCTGATGTCAGCCCACAGGGCGGCGTAATTGAAGTGGCAACCGTAGGCCTGGCGCACGGTGTAGTAGAGGTTTTGTACATCGGCGAACACCGCAATTTTCTTCACCGCACTTCCTCATGGATGCCACTTGGACCTCGGACGTGAGAGCCCGCAAAGGCGCCAGTATGCCAGCCATGGGAAAGTTTCAGCGAAAAATCAGCCCGGGGCGACGAAGCGCCCCGGTTGAAGGCGGGTCAGACGAAGGAATCGTCGTCGCCAAACGAGGAAGAATCATCGCTGTAGTCGCTGTCGGCGAAGCTGTCCGAGGCGTTGTCGCTGCCCCAACTGTCATTGCCAGCAAACTTCTGGTCGTCGTTGCCCCAATTGCCGTTATCACTGGCGGGCGCCGGTTCTTCGCGGATGATTTCTTCCACCACTTGCGGCTGTTGCGAGTTGTGGCTGAACAAGCTGCTGATGCCTTCGGCGAGCATCACACCACCGGCCACACCGGCAGCGGTTTTCAACGCCCCGCCAAGGAAGCCGCTGCCAATCGGTGCTGCGGGCGCTTGTTGTGGCTGTTGATAGTTTTGCTGCGGCGCGCCGTAGTTTTGCTGGGGCGCAGGCTGGCCGAACGAAGGCCGCCCAGGCTCACGCCAGCCGCCACCGGAAGCCGCCGGCGCACTTTTTGTGGGTTGCGGGTCACGGGAGCCGCCGCCAAAGATGCTCGACAGAAAACCGCCACTGCTCGGCGCCGGCTGTGCTGCCTGAGCCTTGGCCTGCTGCAACTCATCCTGCAATTGCTGGATCTGCTGGGCCTGTTGCTTGTTCTGCGCGTCGAGGCTCTTGATCGCGTGTTCTTGCACCAGGATCGACTGGGTCATGTAATACCCGGCGGCCGGTTGGCGAGTCATGTGCTCCTTGATCCGCGCTTCGGCCAGGGCGTCGCGGGGGGCTGAGTCCGTTTCGGCTTGCTGCAGCCGTGAAAACAGTCCATCGATCAGGGTTTGCTCTTCGCTGTTCATGGCGACCTCGTTAGATTGCCGGTAAAAATCATGGGCCCGCCTGTGATCAGGCGAGCTACGCACTAGTTATGGGGCTGTTACCAGACGTTTCAATGGTCTTTACGCAAGGTTTACGTTTGCTTACCTCTCGTCATGATCGGTTAAAGTGTGGGCCTTGCTTTTCGGTCTGTGATGAACCTGATGAATCCGTTAGACGTATTGCGCGACTCCTTCCGTTTTACTCAGCGCAACCTGGGCGCCATCGTGCAGCTGTGCCTGCCCCTGGTGATCCTCGAAGCCCTGCTGCAACAGGTAATCGAGCACACGCTGGCGCCGGACGCTTCGCGCGCCTACAGCATTGTGGTGGGGTTAGTGATGTACCCGCTGTACGTCGGCGCCTTGATTTTGTTTCTGGATGCCCGCACGCGTGGCGACTCGCCGCGTACTAAAGACTTGTGGGCGACGGCCTTGACCCTGTGGCCACGCTTCGCCGTGCTGACCGCGATAAGTACATTGCTGGTCTGGCTGGGCCTGTCACTGTTTTACCTACCCGGCCTGTGGCTGATGGTCGTGCTCGGTTTTGCCGAGTACCTGCTGGTGCTGCGCGGCCTGTCGGCGCTGGGGGCGATGCAGGAAAGTTTGCGCCTGACTCGCGGGCATTTTTGGCGAATCCTGGTATGCCTGCTGTGTGTGATGACGCCGCTGTTGCTGCTCAAGGAAGCCACTGATGCCGTCTACCCCAGCCCGAGCCCAATGCTCGCCACCGTGCTCGACAGCGCCCAAAGCTTTTTGCAACTGTTTACCAGCGTGGTGCTGTTCCGTTTATTCATGCTGATCGGTGGCGATGCCGACGCGCGGTGATATGCTCCTGCCACTCCTGAAACGCCATAAGCCGAGCCGATGACCCGTTTATTGCGCATCACCCTGTTGAGCCTGCTGATTATCGCGGGCCTGCTCGCCGCCCTGATCTACAGCCTGACCTGGCGCCCTGCCGACAAACAAACCCTGCCCGTCAGCTGCGTCGCGCCGCGGGCGCCAACGCTGCTGCCCGGGCAGGCGTTGAAGGTCATGACCTGGAATGTGCAATACCTGGCGGGCAAGAACTATGTGTTCTGGTACGACACCGCCGACGGCAACGGCCCGGATGATCGCCCTACCGTGGAAGACATGGCCTCCAGCCTCGACGAAGTGGCGCGGGTGATCCGCGACGAACAACCCGACATCCTGCTGCTGCAGGAACTCGACGAAAACGCCAAGCCCTCCCATTACCAGGACCAGATCGCACTGTTGCAGGAACGCCTGGTCGATCTCTACCCGTGCAGCACCCAGGCCTTCGATTGGAAAGCCGACTTTGTGCCCAACCTGCATATCTTCGGCAGCGTCGGCCGCAAGCTGGTGACGCTCAGCCGCTACCAGATCGAACACGCCGAACGCCTGCAACTGCCGGTGTCCCCAGCCAACATCATCAGCCGCCAGTTCCAACCCAAACCCGCCTTATTGCTGACCTACTTGCCGTTGAGCGATGGTGGCCAATTGGCCGTGCTCAACACCCGGCTGGATGGCGATATGCCTGGGCGGTCGGCGGTACAGGAGCAGGCTAAAGCCACCGTGAAGCTGCTGGATAAATTCGAAGGGCGTGGCACGCCATGGCTGATCGGTGGGGACTTCAACTTGCTGCCACTGGGGCAATTCCTGCGCCTGGAGGCCGATAAGCGCGGGCAGTATTCGCCGGACAGCGAGCTGCATCTGCTGTGGGATAAATACCCGATGATCCCCAGTAACAGTGAATCCAGTGGGATTGACCGGGCGAAGTGGCTTACGCACTTCCCCAATGACCCAAGTGTGGATGGGCCGGATCGGACGTTGGATTATTTGTTCTACAGCCCAAGGATCAAGCGGATAGAGGCCAAAGTACGGCAAGAAGACACACTGCGTATCTCCAACCACCTACCAGTGATCGCCCGGTTCCTGCTCCCGGCCGCGCAATAACCCACACCACAACACTCAATGTGTGTGGGCTTTTGTGGGAGCTGGCTTGCCCGCGATAGCATCGCCTCGGTGAAACAGGTACACCGAGTCGTCTGCATCGCAGGCAAGCCAGCTCCCACACCATCCCGCTCCCAAATTTGATCTCCACAAGCTTTACTTGCGCGGTTTGATCCGGGCGGTGGGTTCGGCCACTAACGGGTCATCCGGCCAGTAATGCTTCGGGTACCGCCCCTTCAAATCCTTTTTCACCTCGGCATACGTGCTGCGCCAGAAGTTCGCCAGATCCTGGGTCACCTGCACCGGCCGGCGCGCCGGGGACAGCAGGTGCAGCTTGACCGCCTGGCGCCCACCGGCAATACGCGGCGTGTCCGCCAGCCCGAACAATTCCTGCAAGCGCACCGCCAGAATCGGCGGCTGTTCGCTGTAGTCCAAACGCACCGAGGATCCCGAGGGCACCTTCACGTGCTGCGGCGCCAGCTCGTCCAGGCGCTGGGGCAGCGGCCAGGGCAACAGGTTGTGCAGGAAACTGGAGATATCCAGGTTGGCGAAGTGGCTCAGGCGCGAGACTTTGCCCAAGTACGGCATCAGCCAATGCTCCAGGCTGGCGAGCAAAGCCTTGTCGCTGATATCCGGCCACTCACTGGTTTTGCCGGCGTCCAGCTGACGCAGCAGCATGACGCGGGCCTGCCATTGGCGCAGTTCAGGCGTCCACGGCAGCAGCTCCAGGCCTTTGCGGCGCACGAGGTTGACCAGCGCCTGGCTGCGCGCGGCCTCGTCCAGACCGCTCAGCGGTTCGCGACTGAGCACCAGTTCGCCGACTTTGCGCTGGCGCTCCGCGCGCAGCACGCCTTCGCGCTCGTCCCAATCGAGCTGGTCGACGTTGCGCACTTGCTCGGCAAGCACTGTGTCGAACAGCGCCGGATCGAAGTCGGCCGCGAGGTAGATGCGCTCTTCGCGCTGGCCCTGACGGCTGCCGAGGTCGGCGATCACCAGCCACGCTTGTTTCATCAGGCTGTCGGCCTCGGCGAACAGCGCGGCACGGCCATTGGCCAGGCGGTATTCGGCGCCGCCGGGGCGACGTTGCTGGGCGACGCGGTCCGGGTAGGCCAGCGCCAGCAAGGCGCCGAGCCAGCGCGGGTGATCGGGATCGGGCACGGCCTGAGTCGCCTGGCCTCTTAAATAGCTGCGGTATTGCCGGGCAAGTTGCTTGGCGCGCTGCACGCCGCCTTGGGTAACTCGCGCACGCTCCTCGCCGGACATCAGCGCCAGCCGGCTGTGCAAATCGGCACCGGCGCCGCGCAAGATGTCACGCTCGCCCAACAGCGCGGCGACGTCACACGCCGTGGCCGCCAGCCCCAGGTCCTGACCGCGCAGCAACAGGTGGGCGATACGCGGATGCGCGGGCAACTCGGCCATCTTCTGGCCATGGGCGGTGAGTTTGTCGTCGTTCAATGCGCCCAGACGCACCAGCAAATCCTGAGCCTGGGCGTACGCGGCAGTCGGCGGCACATCCAGCCACACCAGTTGCGTGGGCGTGACGCCCCAACGCGCCAGTTGCAAGGCCAGCCCGGCAAGGTCGGCGGCAAGGATTTCCGCACTGCCATACGCCGCCAGGCCTTCATGCTGGTCTTCGGACCACAGCCGATAACACACGCCCGGCTCCAGGCGCCCTGCCCGGCCGGCCCGCTGGGTGGCGCTGGCGCGGGAGATGCGTTGGGTGTCGAGGCGGGTCATGCCGCTGCCGGGGTCGAAACGCGGGACCCGCGCCAGCCCGGCGTCGATCACCACGCGCACACCGTTGATGGTCAGGCTGGTCTCGGCGATGTTGGTGGCCAGCACCACTTTGCGTTTGCCGGCGGGCGCCGGGTCAATGGCGGCGCGTTGGGCGTTGAGGTCAAGCTCGCCATGCAGCGGGCACAGCAGCACATCCGGGCGATCACCCAAAGCGTCGGCCAGTTGTTGATTAACCCGGCGAATCTCGGCCTGCCCCGGCAGAAAGACGAGAATGCTGCCGGTCTCGTCATGCACGGCTTCAAGGACGGTCTGCACCACACGCGGCTCGATGAATTCACCGGCCTGGTACGGGCGGCCCCAGCGCATCTGCACCGGGAACATACGCCCTTCGCTGCGCAGGATCGGCGCGTCATCCAGCAGGCCGGACAGGCGTTCGCCTTCGAGGGTGGCGGACATCAGCAGGATTTTCAGCGGTTGTTCGTCGCGAAACAGAGCGCGGCCATTCAGGCTCAGGGCCAGCGCGAGGTCGGCGTCGAGGCTGCGCTCGTGGAATTCGTCAAAGATCAGCAGGCCCACGCCTTCCAGCGCCGGGTCGTCCTGCAAGCGGCGGGTGAGGATGCCTTCGGTGACCACTTCGATGCGTGTATTGGGGCCGACTTTGCTGTCGAGGCGAATGCGATAGCCGACGGTTTCGCCGACCTTTTCGCCCAGCTCACTGGCCAGGCGTTCGGCGGCGGCGCGCGCGGCCAGGCGCCGGGGTTCGAGCATCAGGATGGTCTGCCCGGCCAGCCATGGCTCGTTCAACAAGGCCAAGGGCACGCGGGTAGTTTTACCGGCGCCGGGCGGCGCTTCCAGCACGGCTTCATGGCGAATCGCCAAGGCGTCACGCAGGGCGGGTAAAACATCATCGATCGGCAACGAATTCATACTGGCTCCAAAGCAGAGCGGCGAGTATAACGGCGAACTGCCGGATGCCGGTGCTGGTCTCAAAGACACCTCGTTCTTCCTTAATTGGAATACAGGTAAATGTAGGAGCTGGCTTGCCTGCGATAGCGGTGGGTCAGCTCGGCATGTGTCACTGATCCACCGCTATCGCAGGCAAGCCAGCTCCCACATTGGATCATCGTCGTCTGATGGATCTGGCTTATAGTCATCTTTCAACCGTGTTCAGGAGACTTTTCATGCGTATCGCTTCCCGTGTCATCGGCGGTGTCCTCGCCGTCACCCTGCTGAGCCAACTGACCGCCTGCGGTTCGATTTTCTACCCGGACCGCCGTGGCCAGATCGACGGCAAGATCGACCCGGCGATTGCCGTGCTCGACGCCGTGGGCCTGCTGTTCTATGTGATCCCCGGCCTGATCGCATTCGGCGTGGACTTCGCCACCGGCGCGATTTACTTCGAGCCCGGCAAAACGGCTCAAGTCGCCCCCGAGAAACTGCACGAAGCCATCGGCGCCGACGGCAAGGTCGATAACGCCAAGCTGCAAACCATCATCCAGAAGGAAACCGGCCGCACCCTGCCGCTCGATGACCCGCGCATGATCCAGTTCAAGGGCAGCGTGCAACAACTCGCCTCCCTGGGCCTGCAGCCCGCCGCTTAAGGACTCGACCCGCTTATGACCAGCAGTCCCGAACACGCAAGGCTCTTGCGCCTGGCCACCCGCGCGTCGGTGGGCGTGGCCTGTGCGCTGATTATTACCAAGGCCATTGCCTGGTGGTTCAGTGGCTCGGTGAGCATGCTCGCCGGGTTGACCGACTCGCTGCTTGATGGCGTGACCTCGTTGCTCAACCTGCTGGCAGTGCATTACGCGCTGCGCCCGGCCGATGATGATCACCGTTATGGGCATGGCAAGGCGGAGTCGCTGTCGGGCATGGCCCAGGCATTGTTTATTGCCGGCAGTGCGGTGCTGATCGCGTTCCAGGCGTACCAGCGTTTGCACCATCCGGAACCGGTCGGCGCGCCTTGGCTGAGCATCGGGGTCATCGTGTTTTCGCTGGTGATGACGGTGGCGCTGCTGATGCTGCAACACCGGGTGATCCGCGAAACCGGCTCCAACGCCGTGCGCGCGGACTCGCTGCACTACCGTTCGGACTTGATGCTCAATGGCAGCATTCTGGTGGCGTTGGTGTTGGCGGGGTTCGGCTTCAATCAGGTCGATGCGTGGTTCGGCCTGGGCATCGCCGCGTACATTTTGTGGAGCGCCATCCAGATCGCCCGTGAAAGCTTTGCGGTGTTGATGGACGAGGAACTGCCAGCCGATGTGAGCCAGCACATGCTGGAACTGGCGCGCGGTGTGCCAGGCGTGTTGGGTGCACATGATTTGCGCACGCGGATTTCCGGCAGCCACTGGTTTGTGCAACTGCATCTGGAGTTGCCGGGGGAATTATCGTTGTCGGTTGCCCACGGCATCAGCGACCAGGCCGCCGATGCCATTCACAAGGCCTACCCGCGCGCCGAAGTGCTGGTGCACGCCGACCCGCGGGAAGTGGTCACGGGCAATAAGGCCTAGTACTGCACCTGATACCCGCGGCTGGTGAGGCAGTTGCCCTGGGCTTGGCGGTAGGTTTGCACCACCGCGGGGTCTGGGGCGTAAGTGACGGTCCGTGGGTCGAAACCGCTTTGTTGCACTGCCCAGCGATAACAGTCGTAGCCGTCCTGCTGCACTTGCGCCGGTGACTGGCCGTTGGCCGGGTAGGCCACCACGTCGTAGCCATTGCCCTGCGGCGCGGGTTGCGGTGCCGGCACTTCTGTCGGCGGCTGCACCACCACGTACTGCTGGGTGGCGCTTTCGTAGGTGTAGTACGAACCCGCTGCGAGGAAGAACAGCGCACTCCCCACCCACACTTCGCGCGCATAGTCCGGCAGGTATTGCACGCGAATGCCGTACGGCGGCGTCACCACGACATAACGCGGGCCCTGCGGGCGATACCAGTAGCCGCCGGAGAAGAAATAATCCTGGCCACGGTAAGGCACGCGGTAGTTGCGGTCGGGGAACCGATCCACCGTATAGCCGGGGCGATATTGCGGGCCAGGGCCCCAACCAGTGCCGTGCCCACTGGGGCGACCCGGCCAGCGGTTGTCGTTGGGGTGACCATTATTGAACCCGCCACCTGGACGCCCGGGGCCATTGCCGGCCTGCCAATGCTGGTTGCCATCGTTACGGCGCGGGATGTCCTGATAGTGACCCTGGCGCGGCTCCTGGGTTTGCCGAACCGTGTCCGGGCGCCCCTGAATCGGCAGGTTATTCGCGGGCTGTGGCGCTGGCCGAGGCTGTTCGGCACCTTGCGGGCGACCTTGCCATTGCCCACCGCCGTGCTGCTGTTGTTCGGCGCGATCAAAATGCTGGTTTTGCGGCCGAGGCTGATTGTTCTCGACACGCGGGTTCTGCGGGCGCGGCTGGTTGATTTCCGGGCGCGGTTGATTGTTCTGCGGGCGTTGTTGGTTATTTTGCGGTCGCGGCTGTTCGTTGCCTTGCCGTCCGCCTTCGGGACCTCTTTCATGCTGACCGCCCCCTTCAGAGCGCGGGTCGTCGGCCATTACTTGCGAGCCAACGGTCATCATCAGCAAACCTACACCTGCCATACGCCAGATGCGCTTCATGCTATTCCTCACTGCGGATAAGGGCCTAGAACGTCCGGCCTCATAGATGAGACTGGAAAAGCCTCGCCCGGTTCTGAGACAGGTTATCAGTCACGAGAAGTATTTTTTCGGGTAAAAACGCGCGCAAAGAAAAAGGGATGACCCGTCGGCCGCCCCTTGAGAATTTCGTCCGTGCTCAACGCTTTTGACGTTGGCTCACCTCACGCCGTCTTGTGGACAGTGTGCAGCCTGGAGGCCGACTCAACCCTGCTGGGGCGGCGGCCGCAGCGGGCCTGATTGGGCGGGCTGCAGTGGACTGTTGTCCAGGCGGTGATTCTGTTGGTAATCATAGGCCCGTCGCGCCGACAGATGATTGCGAAGATTGCGTCAATAAACAGTGCTTGCGCAATTTTTAACCCTTCATAGATAATTCGCCGCAATAGTTACGACAAAGGCCAACCCAATGAGCAAGCTTGACCGATACGACCTGAGTATTTTGGCGGAATTGCAGCGCGACGCGAGGATCTCCAACCAGGAGTTGGCCGAGCGTATCGGCTTGTCGCCTTCGCCCTGCTCGCGCCGGGTCAAGCAGCTTGAAGACGATGGCTACATCGCGCGCCAGGTCGCCTTGCTCGATCGCAAGATGCTCGGCCTGAGCCTAACGGCCTATGTGCTGATCGGCATGGACCGCCACACACCCGAGCGTTTCGAGAATTTCGAAGCGGCGATTCGCACCCTGCCGCAAGTGCTGGAATGCAGTTTGGTCACTGGCATGGATGCGGACTATCAGTTGAAAGTGGTGGTGCCAGACATGGATCACTACCAGAAACTGCTGCTGGGCCACCTGACCCGCATTGAAGGCGTGACCAGCGTGCGGTCGAGCTTTGTGCTCAATCAGGTACTCAACAGCACCGAATTGCCGCTGACCCACCTGCGCACTTAAGGTCGCAGAAGATCAAATGTGGGAGCTGGCTTGCCTGCGATACAGGCCACTCGGTGTATCAGCCAGCCCCAGGTGATGCTATCGCGGGCAAGCCAGCTCCCACATTGACCGCGTCAAGACTCAGGTCAATGTTGCGCCTGATGCCCTGCTTTATACTTCCCGCCTGCCCTGTCGGAAAATTCCCACATGAACAACATCGACCCCGCCGTGTTTGAAGAATGGATGATGACTGGCCTGGTCACCATTCTGATCATTTTCATGGGCTTTATCGTTTGGGACTTGGCGAAGAAATCCAAAGCCGGGCGCTTTGGCTCGTTCATTCTGTTCTTCGTACTGGGCCTGGGCGTGGCCGCGTTCATTATCAAGAGCGTGGTGATCGGCCTGATCGAATCCGGCGCCTTATAAACGCGCCGGCACTTCCTTCCATTGGCCTTGGTCCAGGCCATCAATCGACCAGTCACCAATGCGCACGCGCACCAGACGCAAGGTCGGCAGGCCCACCGCAGCGGTCATGCGCCGTACCTGGCGGTTACGCCCTTCACGAATCACCAGCTCCAGCCAGTGCGTGGGCACGCTCTTGCGAAAACGCACCGGCGGATTGCGTGGCCATAATTCAGGTTCGTCCAACTGCCGGGCTTGCGCGGGCAAGGTCATGCCGTCATTAAGCTCCACGCCGTCGCGCAGGCGCTGCAATTGCTCTTCGGTCGGTTCGCCTTCGACTTGCACCCAGTAGGTTTTCGCCAGCTTGTGCTTGGGGTCGGCAATCCGAGCCTGCAGTTGGCCATCGTTGGTCAGCAGCAGCAGGCCTTCGCTGTCACGGTCCAGGCGGCCAGCCGGGTAGATACCGGGGATGTCGATAAAATCCTTGAGGGTCGCGCGCCCGCCTTCGTCGCTGAACTGGGTCAGCACGTCGAAGGGTTTATTGAACAGGATCAGTTTCGGCTCGGCCGGTGGCGCCTTGGCGACACGCCGGGGAGCGCAATACGCAGGTTTCACGCCAGGGCGGCGCGAGTCGGGACGGGTGGGACGGGACATGGCAAAAGGAACATCTAACGGTCAGGACCGACAATGCTAGTGGCCTGACCGCTAAATGACCATCCCAACCGCTTAGCGGAACGGCGGCTCGTCGAAGCTGCGCAATTTGCGCGAGTGCAGCGAGTTGAGTTCGGTGCGCAGCAGATCCACCGCCTCGATGCCGATCTTCAAGTGCTGGCTGACCGCACGCTCATAGAACGCGTTGGCCGAACCTGGCAGCTTGATCTCGCTGTGCAGGGGTTTGTCCGAGACGCACAGCAACGTGCCATATGGCACCCGCAGACGATAACCCTGGGCGGCGATGGTGCCGCTTTCCATGTCCACGGCCACGGCGCGGGACAGGTTGATCAGCGGCCGTTCCTGGGCCCAACGCAGCTCCCAGTTGCGGTCGTCGTAGGTCAACACGGTGCCGGTGCGCAGGCGCTTTTTCAGCTCCTCGCCTTTTTCGCCGGTAACGTTGGCCGCCGCTTGCTGCAGGGCCATCTGCACTTCGGCCAGGGCCGGGATCGGAATATTCGGCGGCACTACGCGGTCCAGAATCCCGTCGCGGCGCATGTAGGCGTGGGCCAGTACGTAATCGCCAATGGTCTGGGATTGGCGCAGGCCGCCGCAGTGACCAATCATCAGCCAGCAATGCGGGCGCAGCACGGCCAGGTGGTCGGTGATGTTCTTGGCGTTGGACGGGCCGACGCCGATGTTCACCAGGGTCACGCCGTGGCCATCAGTGGCCTGCAGGTGATAGGCCGGCATCTGGTAACGGTGCCAGACCACGCCCGCCGCAATCGCCGAGGCTTCGCCGTGGTCCATGCTCTTGTCGATGATCACGTTGCCCGGCAGCACCATGCGGATAAACCGCGGGTCACTGCGCAATTGCTCCAGGCCATGCAGGATGAACTGGTCAACATAGCGATGGTAGTTGGTCAGCAGGATCCACGGCTGCACATGGCGCCAGTCGCTGCCGGTGTAGTGCACCAGACGGCGCAGGGAGAAGTCCACGCGGGCGGCATCGAACAGCGCCAGCGGCAGCGGGTCGGTGTTTTCCCAGTCGTAAAGGCCATCGGCAATACCGTCGGTGGCCGCGGACAGGTCGGTGCTGGGGAACACCCGCGCCAGGGTCGCGGCGGTCACGCCGGAGCCGGCCAGTTCGTCGCCCTGCTCCACCACATACGGGTACGGAATATTCTGTTGGCTCACGCCGACTTCCACCGTCACGGTGAAGTCGTGCATCAGCGGCACCAGCTGCTCCAGCAGGTACTTACGGAATGCGCCCGGATGGGTGACGGTGACGCTGTAGGTCCCCGGCAACTGAACCTTGGCGTACGCCCGAGTGGTCTGTGGGACTTCGCCATGGCAGTGGTAGGTCAGGCGCAGTTCTGGATAGCGAAACAGTGCGCGTTGCGCGGCGTCGGGCTCGACGCGGTCCTTGAGGTATTGCTTGAGGGCTTGATTGAGCGCGCCGGTAGCACGCTCGTGAAGAGCCGCCAGCCGATCCACGGCTTCTTCGGCGGTTTGAACGACAACAAAAGCTTCGGTCACGGTAAGCATCCTGTGTTCTGACTTGCAGGCCTTTATCTTGCCTGTATCCCGGCCTCACTGAAACAGTAGTGATTGGAATGCGATTAATAATGTGGGAGCGGGCTTGCTCGCGAATGCGGTGTATCAGTCACCTGCTCAGTCACTGAAGAACCGTATTCGCGAGCAAGCCCGCTCCCACATTTTGACCGAGTGTAGTCAGGGGGTTGGGGTTGAGCGGGCGACGATCGCTTCTACATCCACACCTCGCGGCAAGGTGCCATACACCCGACCGGACGACTCCCCCAAGCGGCTGACGATAAAGCCATCACTGACCGCCGCGTTCCCGACCTCCAGCAACAACTTGGCCTGCAACGCCACGGCAATGTCCTCGGTCAGTTGGCGGGCGCGGTACTGGATGTCCTGAGTGTCCATAAACGCCGACTTCAGCTGCTCGATATGCCGCGCCAGCTGCGTGTGGCCATGCCCGTCCCCGAGTTCGACAAACAGCGCCTCCAGCACGCCCGGCTCTTTCGACAGCGCCCGCAACACGTCCAGGCACTGCACATTGCCGGAACCTTCCCACGTTGAATTCACCGGCGCCTCACGGTACAAGCGCGGCAGGATGCTGTCCTCGACATACCCGGCGCCGCCCATGCACTCGGCCGCCTCGTTGATCATTGCTGGCGCGCGCTTGCAGATCCAATACTTGCCCACTGCCGTCACCAGCCGGGCAAATTTGGCTTCCTGCTCGTTATCCAGATGGTCCAGGGCCCGGCCCATGCGCATGCTCAATGCCAGCGACGCCTCGCTTTCCAGGGCCAGGTCAGCCAATACGTTTTGCATCAGCGGCTGCTCACTCAACACACGGCCACCTACCAAGCGGTGCGCGCAATGATGACTGGCCTGGGTCAACGCCTGACGCATCAGCGCGCTGGAGCCAACCATGCAGTCGAAGCGGGTCATGGCGACCATTTCGATAATGGTCGGCACGCCACGGCCCTCTTCGCCGATCATCCAGGCCAGCGCGCCCCGAAACTCCACTTCGCTGGAGGCGTTGGAGCAGTTGCCGAGTTTGTTTTTCAGGCGCTGGATGTAGAACTCGTTGCGGGTGTCATCCGGGCGGTGCCGGGGCAGCAGGAAACAGGTCAGCCCTTTGTCGGTCTGCGCCAGCGTGAGGAACGCATCACACATCGGCGCCGAGCAGAACCACTTGTGCCCCACCAGTTCATAGGCTTGCCCTGGGCCGCCCGCGCCCACTGGATACGCGCGGGTGGTGTTGGCGCGCACGTCGGTGCCACCTTGCTTCTCGGTCATGGCCATGCCGATGGTGGCCCCGGCCTTGTGGGCGATGCCGACATTGCGCGGGTCGTATTCGGTGCTGAGGATTTTCGGCAGCCAGGTCTGCGCCAGATCCGGTTGCAGGCGCAGGGCCGGTACGCAGGCGAAGGTCATGGTCAGCGGGCAGCCGGTGCCCGCTTCGGCCTGGCTGTGCAGGTAGGTCATGGCGGCGCGCGCCACATGGGCGCCGGGTTGTGGGTGCGCCCACGGCAGCGATGGCAGGCCATGCTCGACGGCGGTGCGCATCAGCTCGTGGTACGCCGGATGAAACGCCACGCAGTCGATGCGATGGCCATAGCGGTCATGGCTGTTGAACACCGGCTTGTTCTCGTTTGCCAGGAACCCGGCCGCCATCAACGGCCCGCCCGCCAGTGCGCCATACGCATCGATATGCGCATGGGCCCAGCCGGCGCCAAAGCGGCGCGACCACTCTTGCAGGGGCACGTCGATGCGGTACAGGTTGGTGCCGTCCAGGGACGGTGGCTGATTGGTGACGTCGTGGGTTTCGGCGAACTGATGCAGGTTCATGACGGGCCTCCTGAAAAAAGGCCACGTGCAGTTGAGGCCTGAATTTCAGTTAAGCACCGTCACCGGGCTTAAAAAAGTGGCATACGCGCCTAATGTCCGGCGCTTTCGCCCTCTAACGGGCACAGCAGCCGACGCTCCAGCACCGCCTGCAGCGCTTCAAAACGCACGGGCTTGGCCAGCCGGTCAGTGATGCCGATGCCATGGCAGCGCTCACGGTCCGTCCCATTCAGTGAGGTACTCAGGGCGATCACCGGCAGTTCGCCACACCCCGGCAGTGCACGAATCTGACAGCACAATGAGAACCCGCCTTCAGGCACATCCAGCAGCACCGCATCAAACGTTTCACTCTGCAACATCGCCAGCGCAGACGAACCGTTGTCCACGGTTTTCACCCGATAGCCCAGCTTGAGCAGCATGCCACGCACCGCCAGTTGGCCGACGCTGTTGTCGTCCACCAGCAGCACCGCGCACTCGTGGGGCGCGCGCTGCGTCAAGGTTTCCTGGGGCGTCGCTTTGGGCTCGGGCGGCACCGCGCTTACCGTCACCTCGAGTTGGAAACGGCTGCCCTTGCGCGGCTCGGAGTGATGGGTCAGGCGCCCACCGAGCAGCTCGATCAGCTGTCGGCAGATCGCCAGGCCGATGCCCAGGCCGCCGTATTCGCGGGTGGTCGAGCCGTCGAGTTGGAAGAAGCGCTGATACAGCGTGGCCTCATCGAGGAAAGCGAAGCCGATACCACTGTCGGTGACGATAAAGCTCAGGCGCAAGCTGCCATCGTTTTGTGGAACACCCACCACGCGCAAGCGCACCGCGCCTTCGTGGGTGAACTTGAACGCGTTGTCGAGCAGACAATCCAGGCACTGGATCAGTTTGTCGGCATCGCCGATCACGCGGTCCGGCAACTCGTCCGCCACGTCGATGGAAAATTCCAGGCCCTTGTTCTGCGCGCCGGTGCTGAACTGCTGACGCAAGGTGTCGAGCGCACCGCGCAGGCTGAACACCTGGGGCTGGGCAGTCAGGCGCCCGGCTTGCAGTTCAGTCAGGGTGAGGATGCCGTTGACCATGCGCATCATGTCCCGCGCCGAGCCGGCGGCGGTTTGCTGGTACTGCGCCAGGTCATCGTCCAGCGGCACGGTTTGCATCAGCTCAAGGGAGCCGATCACGCCATTCATCGGTGTGCGCAGTTCGTGGGTCAGGGTGGCGAGGAATTCGTCTTTCAGGCGATTGCTGCGCGCGAGTTGCTGGTTGAGCACTTCGAGTTTCTGGCTGGCGTCGAACAGGATTTGCGCCTGCTGCTCACGCATGCCATTGATGCGGTCCGCCAGGGCCAGTGAGAGCAGCGCCACTTCAATCGCAGAACCGAGCTGGCTGGCGTACATGGTGAGGAACATATTTGGCAGGTAGCCCAACACCATCATCGTGTTGACCACCCCGCCGAGCAGGAATGCCGACCAGGCGATGATGAAATACCGCGCCATGCGCTGGCCGCAATACCACGCCTTGATCGCGGCAACAAAGATGGTCACGGTAAACACCAGCGCCAGACCGGTGGCCAGGCGCAGGGCCACCGCATAGCTGGTCAGCAGCGCCAGCATCATCACCACCGCGCCGCAGGTCGCCAGCGCCAGCAAGATCCGGTCGAGCCAGCGGCTGTGCTGCGCGGTGTGCAGGAAGCTGCGCGCGAACAGGCTGCCGAACAGCGCCGCCGACCCGATCAGGAACGGCACCGCTGCATTCGACCACCACGGGTTGTTCGGCCAGAAGTACTCCACGGCCACGCCATTGACTGACAGTTGGTACAGGCCGAACGAGGCGATATACAGGATGTAATAGAGGTAGCTGGTGTCGCGCACGCTGAGGTAGATAAACAGGTTGTAGACCAGCATCCCCAGCAATACGCCGTAGATGGCGCCCAGCACATACAAGCGCAGCGGCTGTTCTTCCAGGTAGGCGGTGCCGGCCCAGAGCGTCAACGGCGCCTGGATCGAGCCTTCGCTTTGCAGGCGCAGGTACACGGTTTGCTGCTGGTCGGGCACAAAGTTGAGCTTGAACAGGTAATTGCTTTGACGCACTTCACGGCTGGAAAAAGGCAGTGCACTGCCGGTGCGGGTGGTCAGTCGGTAGCCGCCGGTGCCGTCGTTCTGGTACAGGTCCAGGCGGTTCAGCGGCGGGTACGCCAGCTCCAGGAACCAGGTACGCGGCGCGCGAGGGTCAGTGGCGGTGTAATGCAGATCGACCTTGAGCCAGAACACCGAGCGTGAATAACCGGCATTGAGGGTGGCTTGGTCGTGGGTCTTGAACTGGGCGGCGTAGGCGGGGGAACTGACTTGGGCGATGGTGAGGGCGTCGGTAGGGTCTTCGAGTACTTGCATGACCCGGCCCAGCGGCAGGCTTCGAGTGCTCTGATTGAACTCGACGGCGCCGGCGAGCATCGGCAGCCCGCACAATAATAAGATCAGCAAATAGCGCATAGAGCCCCAGCGTGGCCTGTCCGGTTATGTCAAAAGCCCCCATTCCTTTTGAGAAGACGTATGCCGGCGATACAGTAAGTTGTTTGGATCCACTCTAGCATAGCCGCTGGAGGCCATTAGACACCATTGAAATAATTTTTTGAAAGGCTCTAGCACGCGGCTTTCAAAGCATTTATGACCCAACACTCGATAATGGCTATCAGCCATAAATGCGCCTGGACAGCGGCAAAATTCAACCCTCGCCAGACAGCCACGCAAAAAGCGTTTGGTGGTAAGCTCGCGCACCATGAATATCTACAGCTCTCGCCCCGTTGTCCTCTGTCTCTCCGGCCATGACCCAAGTGGTGGCGCCGGCCTGCAGGCAGATATCGAAGCCCTGCTCGCCCAAGGCTGTCATGCGGCTCCCGCCGTCACCGCCCTGACCGTGCAGAACACCGTCAATGTCAGCGATTTCCGCGTGCTCGACCGCGAGTGGGTCCTGGCCCAGGCGAATGCCGTGCTCGGCGACTCCGAAGTGGCGGGGGTCAAGCTTGGCATGCTCGGGTCCACCGCGATGGTCGACACCGTGGTCGAACTGCTGCAGGCGCACCCGCACCTGCCGGTGGTGTGCGACCCGGTGCTGCGGGCCGGCGGCGGTGGCAGCCTGGGCAAGGACGAAGTCGGCTACGCGATGCGCGAGCGGCTGCTGCCGTTGTCGCTGATCGCCACGCCCAACTTGCCTGAAGCGCGCATCCTCGCCGAATTGCCTGAAGGCACCGCGGACGAATGCGCCGAGAAGCTGCTGCCGTTTATCAAGCACTTGCTGATCACCGGCGGCCACGGCGACGAGCATGAAGTGCACAATCGCCTGTACAGCCGCGACGGCACGCGCCAGACCTTTACCTGCCAGCGCCTGCCCGGCAGCTATCATGGTTCGGGCTGCACGCTGGCCAGCGCACTGGCCGGTCGCATCGCCCAGGGCGAAGGCCTGGTCAGCGCTGTGCAGTCGGCGCTCAACTACACTTGGCGCACCTTGCGTGACGCCGAACAACTCGGCCAGGGCCAGTTCGTGCCGCGCCGTTTGCCGCTGGATTTCTGCTCTTAAAGCACAAGAGGCCTGCCCGATGAAACTACGTGGCCTGTATGCCATTACCGACAGCCAACTGTTGGCCGGCAAATTTCTCGCCTACGTCGAAGCGGCATTGGACGGCGGCGTGACCCTGCTGCAGTACCGCGACAAAAGCAGCGATGAAGCCCGCCGCCTGCGAGAGGCGGAGAAACTGCGCGAGCTGTGCTCGCGCTACAAGACCCAGCTCATTATCAATGACGACGCCGAACTGGCCGCGCGCCTGGGCGTGGGCGTACACCTGGGCCAAACCGACGGCCCACTGACTCCGGCCCGAGCGTTGCTCGGTTCCAAAGCGATCATCGGCGCCACCTGCCACAGCCAGATCGAACTGGCCGAACAGGCCGCCAAAGAAGGCGCCAGCTACGTCGCCTTCGGCCGCTTCTTCAATTCCAACACCAAGCCCGGCGCACCCGCCGCCACCGTTGACATGCTGGCCCAGGCCCGCGCGCGCCTGCATCTGCCGATCTGCGTGATCGGCGGCGTCACCCTGGAAAACGCCGAACCGCTGGTGGCCCACGGTGCCGACCTGCTCGCCGTGGTGCACGGCCTGTTCGGTGCCGACAGCACCCAGGAAGTCACGCGCCGCGCGCGCGCATTCAACGATATTCTTAAAATTTCAGTTTAGAGAGCCCGACCATGTCCCGTTCCGAAACCCTGTTTGCCAATGCTCAGAAACACATTCCCGGCGGTGTGAACTCCCCCGTGCGTGCGTTCAAGAGCGTGGGCGGCACGCCGTTGTTCTTCAAGCATGCCGAAGGCGCCTACGTCACCGACGAAGATGACAAGCGCTACGTTGACTACGTGGGTTCCTGGGGCCCGATGATCCTCGGCCACAGCCACCCGGACGTGCTCGATGCGGTGCGCCAGCAGTTGCAACACGGCCTGTCCTACGGCGCCCCGACCGCCATGGAAACCGAGATGGCAGACTTGGTGTGTTCGATCGTGCCGTCGATGGAAATGGTGCGCATGGTCAGCTCAGGCACCGAGGCCACCATGAGCGCCATTCGCCTGGCCCGTGGTTTTACCGGCCGCGACAGCATCATCAAGTTCGAAGGCTGCTACCACGGCCACTCCGACAGCCTGCTGGTAAAAGCCGGTTCCGGCGCGCTGACCCAGGGCGTGCCGAGCTCGGCCGGTGTACCGGCGGCCTTCGCCAAGCACACCCTGACCTTGCCATTCAACGACATCGCCGCCGTCGAGCAGATGCTCAGCGAAGTGGGCCAAGAGGTGGCGTGCATCATCGTCGAGCCGGTCGCCGGCAACATGAACTGCGTGCCGCCGGCGCCTGGTTTCCTTGAAGGCCTGCGCGAGCAGTGCGACAAGCACGGCGTAGTGCTGATTTTCGACGAAGTCATGACCGGTTTCCGTGTCGCCCTCGGCGGCGCCCAGGCTTACTACGGCGTCACGCCCGACCTGAGCACCTTCGGCAAGATCATCGGCGGCGGCATGCCGGTGGGTTGCTTCGGCGGCAAGCGCGACATCATGCAGCACATCGCGCCACTGGGCCCGGTGTACCAGGCGGGCACCTTGTCGGGTAACCCATTGGCCATGGCGGCCGGCCTGACCACCTTGCGCCTGATCAGCCGCCCGGGCTTTCACGCCGAGCTGACCGACTACACCACGCGCCTGCTCGATGGCCTGCAACAGCGCGCCGATGCGGCCGGCATCCCGTTCGTCACCACGCAAGCCGGTGGCATGTTCGGCCTGTACTTCAGCGGTGCCGACGATATCGTCACCTTCGATGACGTGATGGGCAGCGATGCCGACCTGTTCAAGCGCTTCTTCCACTTGATGCTGGAGGGCGGCGTTTACCTGGCACCGAGCGCCTTCGAAGCGGGCTTCACCTCGATCGCCCATGGCGACGCAGAGTTGAAATTGACCCTGGATGCTGCCGAGCGCGCCTTCGCGGCCCTGAAATAAGAGGCCTATCAAGCTGACGTTGCCTTGGGTGACGTCAGAATTTGCTACTTTGCTTACAGCGCTTTCCTGCATTTTTCGAGAAATCACCTGCAATCCGGCAGATAACTTGCCCACGCAGCAGAAAAACGAGTAAAGACTTTGTAAGCAGAGGCCTGCTTATTTCATAATGCGCGCTTATTGGACCCGCGAGGGTCCGCGCGCCCCGTCAGAGGTAAGTCGATTCCCATGAAACGCACCGGCCGCACCCTGGTTCTGGGCTGCCTGTTGCTCCTTCAGCCGCTGCTGGCACATGCACAAGCAGGCGGCAACTCGTTGTTAATCCCAGCGATGGGTCGTTGCACCCTCAATACCCAGCCAGACAGCCAGGCCGAAGCCCTGAGCGCGTGCCAGAAACAGGCCGACGGCGGGGATGCGCAGGCGCAATACGAGTTGGGCGAGTACTACCACGACGACAAAAACCCCGCCCGCGACCTCAACAAGGCCTTGAGCTACTTCGAGAAAGCGTCGTTGCAGGGCCATGCCCAGTCGCAATTCGAACTGGGAAAAATGTTTTTCCATGGCGAAGGCGTGCCGGCCAATAACGTCCAGGCCTATATCGTGCTGAAAATGGCCGCGGTCAACGGCGCTGAAGACGCGCTGGACACCGCCGACGAAGTCGCCGAGCACATGCAGCGTGATGAGTTGGAAGTGGCGACCCAGGTGCTGGGCCAGATCTTCCGCAATTACTTGCAGGAATTGCAGAGTGCCGATGGGCGCTCGCCCTTCTCGCCCCTTCCCTGATTTCAGCTAAACCCTTCTACCGCTATTGCAGACAAGCCAGCTTCCACACTTGAACGCGCTCCAAGATTGGAATGCAATCGAATGTGGGAGCTGGCTTGCCTGCGATGGGCACACCTCGATCTAACGCGCTACTTCTCAGGCATCGGCATCGGAAACGGCATGACATTGCTGGTGCCACGCGCTTCGCTGATCTTTGGCGTGCCCAGGCGCTCGACTTCGTCGATGCGCACAATCGAATGCATCGGTACAAAGCTGCGTACCACGCCTTCAAACTGCGCCTTCAGCTTTTCCTCGCCCGGATCGACGACCAACTGGGTGCGCTCGCCAAAGACGAACTCTTCCACTTCCAGGAAGCCCCACAGATCACTTTGATAGATCTGCTTGGCGTACATTTCGAACACCTGGCCCTGGTTAAGGAAAATCACCTTATAGATTGGAGCTTCACGTTTGGTCATGGTGGGCGAATAACACATCGGGGATATAAAAGAGGGCGCGAACTATAGCATGGCACCCGATGCACAACGCTAGGAACCAATGGACATGCCCCCTATAATGCGCGGTTCTTTACCACCAGTTGACGATTCCCATGGCCAAGAAGCTTTACATCGAAACCCACGGTTGCCAGATGAACGAGTACGACAGCTCGCGCATGGTCGATCTGCTGGGCGAACATCAGGCCCTGGAAGTCACCGCCCGCGCCGAAGATGCTGACGTCATCCTGCTCAATACCTGCTCGATTCGTGAGCGCGCCCAGGACCGTGTGTACTCCCAGCTGGGCCGCTGGCGCGAGTTGAAACTGGCCAACCCGGACATGGTGATTGCCGTTGGCGGCTGCGTGGCCAGCCAGGAAGGCGCCGCGATCCGCGACCGCGCGCCCTATGTTGACGTGGTCTTCGGCCCGCAGACCCTGCACCGCCTGCCGGAAATGATCGACGCCGCGCGTATCACCAAGCTGCCGCAGGTGGACGTGTCGTTCCCGGAAATCGAAAAATTCGATCACTTGCCCGAGCCGCGCATCGACGGCCCAAGCGCTTATGTGTCGGTGATGGAAGGTTGCAGCAAGTACTGCACGTTCTGCGTGGTGCCCTACACCCGTGGTGAAGAAGTCAGCCGGCCGTTTGACGACGTGCTGGCGGAAATTATCCACCTGGCCGAAAACGGTGTGCGCGAAGTGACCCTGCTGGGCCAAAACGTCAACGGTTATCGCGGCCTGACCCATGACGGCCGCCTGGCCGACCTGGCAGAGTTGATCCGCGTGGTGGCCGCCGTCGATGGCATCGAGCGCATTCGCTACACCACCTCGCACCCGCTGGAGTTCTCCGACAGCCTGATCCAGGCCCATGCCGAAGTGCCGGAGTTGGTCAAACACCTGCACTTGCCGGTGCAATCGGGTTCGGACCGCATTCTGTCGGCGATGAAGCGCAACCACACGGCCCTGGAATACAAATCCAAGCTGCGCAAACTGCGCGCGGCGGTGCCGGGTATCTGCATCAGCTCGGACTTTATCGTCGGTTTCCCCGGGGAGACCGAGAAAGATTTCGAGCAGACCATGAAGCTGATCGAAGACGTCGGTTTCGACTTCTCCTACTCGTTCGTCTACAGCCAGCGACCGGGCACCCCGGCTGCCGACCTGGCGGATGAAACCCCGGAAGCGCTGAAAAAAGAGCGCTTGAACGCGCTGCAGCACCGTCTGAACCAGCAAGGTTTCGAAATCAGCCGACAAATGGTCGGCTCGATCCAGCGCATCCTGGTCACCGACTATTCGAAAAAAGACCCGGGCGAGCTGCAAGGCCGTACCGAGAACAACCGCATCGTCAACTTCCGCTGCGACAACCCGACCCTGATCGGCCAGTTTGCGGATGTGCACATTGATGCGGCGCAACCGCACTCGTTGCGCGGGTCGTTGGTTAACTGATCGCTCTGACCTGATGTAGATCAAAATGTGGGAGCTGGCCTGCCTGCGATAGCGGTGAGTCAGCCGATACAACTGGCGCTGATACACCGCTATCGCAGGCAAGCCAGCTCCCACAGTGGATCTTCAGGGTTCTTGAGATCCAAACCAGCCCATTTAAGTGCTTTCGCACGTAGGCCACTGGCGTTATCCTCTCTTTCACCTCAACAGCCAAAGGGCGGCTAAAAGCGACCTTGAACGCACCCATAGAACCCCATCGTTTTCTTCTCGAGCCTTTTGAGGCTCGCCGTTTCGCCAACCTGTGCGGACAGTTCGACGAGCACTTGCGCCTGATCGAACAACGCCTGAGCATCGAGATCCGCAACCGCGGCAATCAGTTCGAGCTTATTGGTGAACCCCAGCACACCACGTCTGCAGAAAACCTGCTCCGCCGCCTCTACCGCGAAACCAAGGGTAGTGAGCTGTCGCCGGAGACCGTGCACCTGTACCTGCAGGAATCTGCCGTGGAAGATTTGGCCAACAACCCGGTGGCCGAAGCCAGCGTGGCCCTGCGCACCAAAAAAGGCATGATTCGCCCGCGCGGCTTGAATCAGCAGCGCTACGTCAAAGAAATCCTCGGTAACGACATCAATTTCGGCATCGGCCCCGCCGGTACCGGCAAGACCTACCTGGCCGTGGCCTGTGCGGTGGACGCCTTGGAGCGCGAGCAAGTGCGCCGCATCCTGCTGGTGCGCCCGGCGGTCGAGGCCGGCGAAAAGCTTGGCTTCCTGCCCGGCGACCTGGCCCAGAAGATCGACCCGTACCTGCGCCCGCTCTATGACGCGCTGTACGAGATGCTCGGCTTTGAATACGTGGCCAAACTGATCGAGCGCCAGGTGATCGAGATCGCCCCGCTGGCCTACATGCGTGGCCGTACGCTGAACAACAGCTTCATCATCCTCGACGAAAGCCAGAACACCACCGTCGAACAGATGAAGATGTTCCTGACCCGTATCGGTTTCGGCTCAACCGCCGTGATCACCGGTGACGTGACCCAGGTCGACCTGCCCAAGGGCACCAAGTCGGGCCTGGCCCAAGTCATCGAAGTGCTCAAGGACGTGCCGGGCATCAGCTTTACGCATTTCATGCCCAAAGACGTGGTGCGTCACCCGCTGGTGCAGCGCATCGTCGAAGCCTACGAGCGCTTCGACCACAAGGACGACGCACCCGCCAAGGACGTTCGCCGCGATGCTTGAGCTTGACCTGCAGCTGGCCACCGACGCGCCCGCCCCCAGCGAAGAACAGTTCCGTCAATGGTGCACGCTGGCCCTGCGCCAGCGCACCGCCGACTCGGAGCTGACCATCCGCCTGGTGGACGAGCCCGAAGGCCGCGAACTGAATCGCACGTGGCGCCAAAAGGATTACGCGACCAACGTGCTGTCCTTCCCAGCCGACGTGCCGGATGAGTTACTGGATATTCCGCTGCTGGGCGACCTGGTGATCTGTGTCGAGGTGGTGGAACGCGAAGCCAAGGAGCAAGGCAAGGAACTTGAGGCCCATTGGGCCCATCTAGTGATCCACGGCTGCTTGCATCTCTTGGGTTACGACCATATAGACGATGACGAAGCGCTGGAGATGGAAACACTGGAACAAACGTTGCTTGCTGAATTGGGTCACCGCGACCCTTATGCAGACGACGAAATCGAAACTACACCTCACTGAAACAACAAAGGATTTAGAGTAATCGCTATGAGCGAAGACCGATCGAGCAACGGGCAGAAGTCATGGCTGGGTAAATTGACCCAGGCTTTTGCCCACGAGCCGAAAAACCGCCAGGAGCTGCTTGAGCTGCTGCGCGAGGCCCATCAGAACAAGTTGCTGGACAGCGAAGCGCTGGCCATCGTCGAAGGCGCCATCCAGGTGGCTGACCTGCAAGTCCGGGACATCATGGTCCCGCGTTCGCAGATGATCAGCATCAAGGCGACCCAGACCCCTCGGGAATTCCTCCCGGCCGTGATCGACTCGGCGCACTCGCGCTACCCGGTGATCGGTGAAAGCCATGACGACGTCATGGGTGTCCTGCTGGCCAAGGACCTGCTGCCGTTGATCCTCAAGGAGAACGGCGACAACTTCAACATCAAGGACCTGCTGCGTCCGGCCACCTTCGTGCCTGAATCCAAGCGCCTGAATGTGCTGTTGCGTGAATTTCGCGCCAACCACAATCACATGGCCATCGTGATCGACGAATACGGCGGCGTGGCGGGTCTGGTGACCATCGAAGACGTGCTGGAACAGATCGTTGGCGACATCGAAGACGAGCACGACGTCGAAGAAGACAGCTACATCAAGCCGCTGCCCAGCGGTGATTTCCTGGTCAAGGCGCTCACGCCGATCGAGAACTTCAACGAGTTCTTCGACAGCGAATTCTCCGACGACGAGTTCGACACCGTCGGCGGCCTGGTGATGAGCGCGTTCGGGCATCTGCCCAAGCGTAACGAGACCACCGAGATCGGCGCCTATCGCTTCCGCATCCTGAATGCCGACAGCCGCCGCATCCATTTGATTCGCCTGACACCTATTGCCCGCTAAGGATTGATATGCGCCGTCTGACCCGCCCCGGCTGGCCCGGTAACTTGCTGGCCGTGGTGGCCGGCGCCATCACCACCCTGGCGCTGGCGCCGTTCGATCTGTGGCCATTTGCACTGGTGGCGGTCGGGTTGTTCTATATCGGCCTGCGCGAGCTGACGCCACGTCAGGCCCTGGGCCGTGGCTGGTGTTTCGGCTTCGGCCTGTTTGGCGCTGGCACCAGCTGGATCTACTACAGCATTCACCATTTCGGCGGCGCTTCGGTGCTGCTGGCTGGCTTTTTGATGCTGCTGTTCACCGCCGCCATCGCCTGGTTTTTCGCCCTGCCCGCCTGGCTGTGGGCGCGCTGGCTGCGCCGTAATGAGGCACCGGTGGCCGACGCGCTGACGTTTGCTGCGTTGTGGGTCGGCCAGGAGGCGTTTCGCGGCTGGTTCCTCACCGGTTTCCCCTGGCTCTACTCTGGCTACAGTCAACTCGACGGCCCACTTACCGGCCTCGCGCCGCTGGGCGGGATGTGGCTGATTTCCTTCGCGCTGGCACTGACCGCTGCGGTGCTGTGCAACCTGCCACGCCTGCTGGCGAGCAAGCGCAACGGGTTCATCGGCGCAGGCCTGGTTCTGCTGGTTGCGCCCTGGGCCATCGGCCTGGCGCTCAAGCACCACGCCTGGACCACGCCCTCGGGCGCACCCCTGACGGTGGCAGCGATCCAGGGCAACGTCGAACAAAGCATGAAGTGGGACCCTGAGCAGCTCAATGCGCAGTTGGCGCTGTACCGCGACATGAGCTTCAGCTCCAAGCGTGTCGACCTGCTGGTGTGGCCGGAAACCGCCGTGCCGGTGCTCAAGGATTCCGTCGAAGGCTATCTGGGCATGATGGGCAAGTTTGCTGCAGACCGGCACACGGCGCTGATCACCGGCGTGCCGATCCGCCAGGAAGTGCACCACCAGAGGCGTTTCTTCAATGGCATCACCGTGGTCGGCGAAGGCGAAGGCACTTACCTTAAGCAGAAACTGGTGCCCTTTGGCGAATACGTGCCGCTGCAAGACATGCTGCGCGGGCTGATTGCGTTCTTCGACCTGCCCATGTCGGACTTCGCTCGCGGCCCGTCTGACCAGGCGATGCTGCAGGCCAAGGGCTATCAGATTGCGCCCTTCATTTGCTATGAAGTGGTGTACCCGGAATTTGCTGCCGGCCTGTCGGCCCAGAGCGATCTGTTGCTGACCATCAGTAATGACACCTGGTTTGGCCGCTCCATCGGCCCGCTGCAACACCTGCAAATGGCGCAGATGCGCGCATTGGAGGCTGGGCGCTGGATGATTCGGGCGACCAACAACGGCGTTACCGGCCTGATCAACCCGTTCGGGCAGATCACCGCGCAGATCCCGCAGTTCGAGCGCGGGATTCTGTACGGCGAAGTGGTGCCGATGCACAACCTCACGCCGTACCTGCAATGGCGCTCATGGCCGTTGATCATCGTGTGCCTGGGGCTGTTTGGCTGGGCGTTGCTGGCGGGGCGGATGTCCAAGACGGTCTGACAGACAAACCCAAAATCAAAGTGGGAGCTGGCTTGTGTGGGAGCGGGCTTGCTCGCGAATAGGGTGCATCAGCTAACGAACATGCTTACTGACACACCGCTTTCGCGAGCAAGCCCGCTCCCACATAGGCCCACCACACCGTTGATTTACGGGGTTATCGATAAAACACCCGATACCCCACCTGCCCCACCACCTCATTGATCAACTGCCCGCTGCGCCACACCGACACAAACTCGGGCATCCAGCCGCCGAGCGGCCGGGCATTGTCCACGCCCAAAAACCCCACCGGCGCCGGCACCACAGTGAAGCCGGCCTTCTCAAAACTCCACACCGCGCGCGGCATGTGCCAGGCCTGAGTCACCACCACTACGCGCTTGATGCCTTGGGGCAGCAGAATCTCGGCACTCATCTGCGCGTTTTCCCAGGTAGTACGGCCGCGTTCTTCCTTCCAGCGCACCGTCACGCCGAAGTCATCCTGCATCGACACGGCCATCAACTCCGCTTCACTGGGCGGCGTGCCGTAGTGCAAGCCGCCGCTGGTCAATACCGGCAACCCGGAGGCCTTGGCCAGTCGCGCGGCATACCGCTGGCGCTCAAGGCCGATGCCGGTGGGCTGATCACTGCCCCAGGCCGGATCACCGCGTTCGCGCCCGGAGCCCAGCACCACAATGGCATCGGCGCGCTGCGCCAGCGTTGCCCACGCGTCACGCGCCAACGGTGGCTCGGTTTCCAGCGCATGCGCCCCCCATTGCACCATCACCGGCAGGCTGATCAGCCACATCCCGCCCAACCCCACCACAAAGCAAAACCCGGCCAGGCGCGGACGGCTTTTACGAAACCACCAGGCAAACACCAGCAGCAGCAAAAAAATGCCGGGCGGCAACAGCAATTGTTTAATGAAATAACGAAAAGGCATCGGGCATCTCCAAAGATGCCCGAAGCCTAGATGCAACGGGATTTAGCGACAATCTTTACCCACACATTTCGAGAAGGTCACTGGATAACGCGATGTTTCACCGAACGGCCCGAAGCTTTTCGGGGCCGCGACCGGCCGCCACATCCTTCAACCAGATTACCTTGGCCGAACGTGATGGCGCCTGGGCTGGCGGGGAAGCCGGCCCTTGAGAGGCACGTTGGTGATTCAATTCCAGGTAAACCTTGATCAATTCAAGCTCAGCCTGGCTCAAGCCTCGCAACTCCAATTCCAGAGGCCGTTCATCACGCAATCGGCCTGCGGTCCTGGCGGCATCCAATGCCCGACCCAAACGGTCGATCAGTCCTTGGTACAACTGCGGTTTCGTTAAAGTTCGCTGCGATTCAACCATCCCCTCACCTCATTGAAGATAAGACTCACTCCCCAATAAACAGCGTAGTCCCCGTGGCTGCGCCTGCCCGGCGCCGCGACAGACGGCCCTGCCTGCGCAATCAGGGTTTCCCTCGATAGAGTGGGGTCATGTATGCTACGGCGCTTCCTGTAACTCCACTTCCCGCAGGGTTTGGGCACGGACGCGCCGCTTTTTGGTGTCGATCAACCTGAACGTTGCACCGAAGAGGATTAGGCCACCCCTATTCAGTTCAAAAGTAGCCATGCACGAACAATATCAGCCCCGTGAAATAGAAAATGCCGCCCAAACCTTCTGGGACGAGCAAAAGTCCTTTGAAGTCAGTGAACAGCCAGGCAAGGAGACTTACTACTGCCTATCGATGTTCCCTTACCCCAGCGGCAAGCTACACATGGGGCACGTGCGTAACTACACCATTGGCGACGTGATTTCGCGCTACCAGCGCATGCTCGGCAAGAACGTTCTGCAACCCATGGGTTGGGACGCCTTCGGCATGCCGGCGGAAAACGCCGCGATGAAAAACAACGTGGCGCCCGCCAAGTGGACCTACGAAAACATCGCCTACATGAAGACCCAGCTGCGCAGCCTGGGCCTGGCGGTGGACTGGTCGCGCGAGGTGACCACCTGCAAGCCCGATTACTACCGTTGGGAACAATGGCTGTTCACCCGCCTGTTCGAAAAAGGTGTGATCTACAAGAAAAGCGGCACCGTGAACTGGGACCCGGTCGACCAGACCGTACTGGCCAACGAGCAGGTCATCGACGGTCGCGGCTGGCGCTCCGGCGCGCTGATCGAAAAGCGCGAAATCCCGATGTACTACTTCAAGATCACCGCCTACGCGGATGAACTCTTGTCGAGCCTCGACGACCTGCCGGGCTGGCCTGAACAGGTCAAGACCATGCAGCGCAACTGGATCGGCAAGTCCAAGGGCATGGAAGTGCAGTTCCCGTACAACGTCGATTCCATTGGCGTTGCCGGCGCACTGAAAGTCTTCACCACCCGCCCAGACACCCTGATGGGCGCGACCTACGTCGCCGTGGCCGCTGAACACCCGCTGGCCACCCAGGCTGCACAGAACAACCCAGAGCTGCAGGCTTTCATCGCCGAATGCAAAGGCGGCAGCGTGGCCGAGGCCGACGTCGCCACCCAGGAGAAAAAAGGCCTGCCAACCGGCCTGTTCGTCGAGCACCCGCTGACCGGTGAAAAACTGCCAGTGTGGGTCGCCAACTACGTGCTGATGCACTACGGCGATGGCGCAGTAATGGCCGTGCCGGCTCACGACGAGCGCGATTTCGAATTCGCCACCCAGTACGACCTGCCGATCAAATCGGTCGTGCGTACCAGCTCGGGTGATACCAACCCGGCTCCGTGGCAAGACGCCTACGGCGAGCACGGCGAACTGATCAACTCCGGCGAGTTCGACGGCCTGGATTTCCAGGGTGCCTTCGACGCCATTGAAGTGGCACTGATCAAGAAAAACCTCGGAGCCTCGCGCACCCAGTTCCGCCTGCGCGACTGGGGCATCAGCCGCCAGCGCTACTGGGGCTGCCCGATTCCGATCATCCACTGCCAAACCTGCGGTGACGTGCCGGTGCCGGAAGACCAGTTGCCGGTGGTACTGCCCGAAGACGTAGTGCCCGATGGCGCCGGTTCGCCGTTGGCGCGCATGCCCGAGTTCTACGAGTGCGCCTGCCCGAAATGCGGTGCACCGGCCAAGCGTGAAACCGACACCATGGACACCTTCGTCGAGTCCTCGTGGTACTACGCTCGCTACGCCTCGCCGCACTATGAAGGCGGCCTGGTGGAAAAATCCGCGGCCGACCACTGGTTGCCGGTGGATCAGTATATCGGCGGCATCGAACACGCCATTCTTCACCTGCTGTACGCGCGGTTCTTCCACAAGCTGATGCGCGACGAAGGCCTGGTCAGCTCCGACGAGCCGTTCAAGAACCTGCTGACCCAAGGCATGGTGATCGCCGAGACTTACTATCGCCGCGAAGCCAATGGCGCCTACACCTGGTTCAACCCGGCGGACGTAGAGCTTGAGCGTGACAGCAAAGCCAAGGTGATCAGCGCCAAGCTGAAATCCGACGGCCTGCCGGTGGAAATCGGTGGCACCGAGAAGATGGCCAAGTCCAAGAACAACGGCGTCGACCCACAGTCGATGATCGATCAGTTCGGCGCCGACACCTGCCGCCTGTTCATGATGTTCGCCTCGCCGCCCGACATGAGCGCCGAATGGTCCGACTCCGGCGTCGAAGGCTCGCACCGTTTCCTCAAGCGCGTCTGGCGCCTGGCGCATGCCCATGTCAGCCAGGGCCTGCCGGGCAAGCTGGACGTGGCGTCGTTGAGCGATGAACAGAAAGCCATTCGCCGCAGCACTCACCTGGCCATTCGCCAGGCCAGCCAGGACGTGGGCCAGAACCACAAATTCAACACCGCCATCGCTCAGGTGATGACGCTGATGAACGTGCTGGAAAAAGCACCGCAGGCGACCGAACAAGACCGCGCGCTGGTCCAGGAAGGCCTGGAAACGGTCGTCCTGTTGCTGGCTCCGATCACGCCGCACATCAGCCACGACCTGTGGAGCCGCTTGGGCCACAGTGGCGCGGTGATCGACGCCGGTTGGCCGGTACAGGATGACAGCGCACTGGTGCAGGACACGCTGCAGCTGGTGATCCAGGTCAACGGCAAACTGCGTGGCCAGATTGATATGCCAGCCAGTGCCAGCCGTGAAGACGTCGAGGCGGCTGCACGGGTCAACGAGAACGTGCTGCGCTTTACCGAAGGCCTGACGATCCGCAAAGTGATCGTAGTGCCTGGCAAACTGGTCAACATCGTCGCCAGCTAATCGGATCGGGCGCAGGGCTTGGGCCCTGCACCGAACCAAACCTTTAAGGCCTCGATAAGGCCCACATGGTTTCAAGGGGAGCAACAAAATGATCAAACGCAATTTGCTGGTGATGGGCCTCGCTGTGCTGCTGAGCGCTTGCGGCTTCCAGCTGCGCGGCACCGGCACCAATGAACTGAGCATCAAGGAACTGGACGTCAGCGCCCGCAACGCCTATGGCGACACCGTGGTTCAGCTGCGCCAGACCCTGGAAAACAGCGGTGTTCACGTCTACACCGGTGCAACCTACAAACTGGTCTTGGTGGACGAGCAGGAATCCCAGCGTAGCCTGAGCTACGCCAGCGCCGGCCGCGCGTCGGACGTTGAGCTCAATACGGCCGTCAACTATGAAGTACAGGGCCGTGACCACCTGTCATTGATGGCCGACAAGCTCGAAGTCCAGAAAGTTGTGAGCCACGACGGCAACAACCTGGTGGGTTCGGACTCGGAGATCATTCAGGTTCGCAAGGAAATGCGTCGTGAGCTGATCCAGCGCCTGATGGTACGTCTGCAACAGCTGACGCCGGAAAAACTGGCCGCTCTGCAGCAAACCGCCGACAACAAGGCCAAGGCTGACGCCGACGCCCTGAAAGCCGCAAAAGAGTACGAAGACAACACGCCGAAACAATCGCCTGTTGAAGTCCCTGTCGAGTAAGCCAGACGGGGCGCCCCTGGCGCCCCGTTTGCCCCGCCTATGAAGCTCGCCCCCGCCCAACTCGCCAAACACCTGCAAGGTGGCCTCGCGCCTGTCTATATCGTCAGCGGTGATGACCCGCTGTTGTGCCAGGAAGCGGCAGACGCTATTCGCAGCGCCGCGCGCCAGCAGGGTTTCGATGAACGCCAGGTCTTCAGCGCCGACGCCAGTTTCGACTGGGGCACGTTGCTGCAAGCCGGTGCGAGCATGTCGCTGTTCGCCGAAAAACGCCTGCTGGAATTGCGCCTGCCCTCGGGCAAACCCGGGGACAAGGGCGCGGCGGCGTTGATGGAATACTGCTCGCGTCCCGCTGAAGACACGGTGCTGCTGGTCAGCTTGCCCAAGCTCGACGGCAGTGCGCAGAAAACCAAATGGGGCAAGGCGCTGGTAGAGGGACCACAGACCCAGTTCATCCAGATCTGGCCAGTGGACAGCAACCAGTTGCCGCAGTGGATTCGTCAGCGCCTGTCCCAGTCGGGGCTGTCAGCGACGCAAGACGCTGTTGAGCTGATCGCCGCCCGGGTCGAAGGCAACTTGCTTGCTGCCGCCCAGGAGATCGAAAAGCTCAAGTTGATGGCCGAAGACGGGCAAATCACCGTCGAAACCGTACAAGGCGCAGTGGCCGACAGCGCTCGCTTTGACGTGTTCGGGCTTGTG
The DNA here is from genome assembly GCF_044875395.1 of Pseudomonas sp. HT11. Taxonomy (NCBI): domain Bacteria; kingdom Pseudomonadati; phylum Pseudomonadota; class Gammaproteobacteria; order Pseudomonadales; family Pseudomonadaceae; genus Pseudomonas; species Pseudomonas sp. HT11. Next base: position 5,513,962 of record NZ_CP173217.1, read on the forward strand.
GACGCGATTCTTAACGGTGAACCCGCCCACGCCCTGCGCATGCTCGAAGGGCTGCGCGGCGAAGGCGTGGAACCCCCGGTGATTCTATGGGCGCTGGCCCGTGAGTTGCGGGTGCTGGCCAATATTTCGCTGCAATACAGCCAGGGCACTCCGCTGGACAAATGCTTCAGCCAGGCGCGGCCACCGGTCTGGGACAAACGCAAACCCCTGATGAGCAAAGCCCTGCAACGGCACTCGGCGCAACGCTGGGCGCAATTGCTGCTGGAAGCGCAACGAATAGACGCGCAGATCAAGGGCCAGGCGGCCGGTTCGCCGTGGATGAGCCTGAGCCGCCTGTCGCTGTTGATGGCCGGCCAGCGCCTGACCTTGCCCGCCGAATAACCTTCTCTCAAAAACATCACAGATCCCATGTGGGAGCGGGCTTGCCCGCGAATGCGGTGGTTCAGCTGACACTTGTAGTGACTGACACGCCGCCTTCGCGGGCAAGCCCGCTCCCACATTTTGATCGTGCACCTTTCCTACACCGCGCCGGGCTTTACAGCGGCGTCACTTCGGCAGATGATTTGCACCGCTTCATCCCACCGACAGAGAGTATCGACATGAGCAAAAAGCCATCCAAGCATGGCCCCAACAAGGCCAAATCCATCATCGCCCAGCCACTGTTCCGCAGCCGTCAGGAACGCGCCGGCAAGGGCAAAGGCAGCTACCGCCGCGAAGCCTTCCAGTCTAATAGCTGGGAGGCTTCTTACTTTCTGGCTGCCTGAAGGCAAGCGCCCCTCCGGCATGATAAGGTCTGTACCTGATTTGTAATCCCTGGACCTGTGCATGCCCTCTAGTCTTTCCCGTCGTTGGCACCTTCGCCAATTGATCGCTGCCTCCAGCCTCATTCTGCTTGTCGCCTGCGCGGAAAAACCCACCGCCGCAGACGCGCAACCCCTGCCAAAACTGCAGACTGTGCCGGCCGTCGCGCCCGCCGTCGTTGCGCCGTTGGCCGTGGACAACCTCGATATCCAACCGACCCAGACCTTTGCCGAATGGCAGGCGGCCTTTCGCGTGGACGCCCTGAAAGCCGGGATCACGCCCGCGGTGTTCGACAACGCCTTTGCCGGCGTCACCCCCGACATGGCGGTGATTCGCGCTGACCGCAGCCAACCGGAATTTTCCCGCCCGGTTTGGGAATACCTCGACGGCGCACTCTCGCCGGTGCGCGTACGCAATGGCCAAGCGTTGCTGATCAAGTACGCCGACATCCTGCAAAGCATCGAACAACGCTATGGCGTCGACCGCCAGGCGCTGGTTTCGGTGTGGGGCATGGAAAGCAATTTTGGCCAGTTCCAGGGCAATAATTCGGTGATCCGCTCCCTGGCAACCCTGGCCTACGAAGGCCGTCGCCCGGCATTCGCCCAGGCGCAACTGCTGGCGGCGCTACAGATCATCCAGCATGGCGACATCCAGGCCGACCAGATGAAAGGCTCCTGGGCCGGCGCGATGGGCCAGACGCAATTTATCCCAACCACCTACAACACCCACGCCGTCGACTTCGACGGTGACGGTCGCCGTGACATCTGGAACAGCCCGGCCGACGCCCTCGCCTCCACGGCGCACTACCTGCAAAGCTCTGGCTGGCAAAAAGGCCAGCCGTGGGGCTTTGAGGTGCAACAGCTGCCGGCCAACTTTGATTACGCCCTGGCAGACGGCGGCGTGCGCAAGACCGTCGCCGAGTGGCTGAAACTCGGTATCCAGTTGCCACCTGGCGCGAGCATGCCGCCCAACGTCGACCAACTGTCCGCCGCCCTGTTGCTGCCGGCAGGCTACCGTGGCCCGGCGTTTCTGGTGCTGGACAACTTCCGCGCCATCCTCAAGTACAACAACTCGTCGTCCTACGCGCTGGCGGTTGGCCTGCTGTCGGAACGGTTTGGCGGCGGTGGTGTGATTCGTGGCGATTGGCCCAAAGATGAGCTGCCACTGAGCCGCTCCCAGCGCATCGATTTGCAGACAGTGCTGAGCGCCAAAGGGTATGACGCGGGCAATGCAGACGGCATCATCGGCGCCAACACGCGCAAGGCGATCCGCGCAGCGCAGCAGTCGTTGGGCTGGCCGGCGGATGGGTATCCGACGGTGAAGTTGCTGGAGTCGTTGCAGAACCGATAGACCTGCAATGGTGGCGAGCGGGCTTGCCCCGCGCTGGGCCGCGAAGCGGCCCTGATCAAGCAGAATACGGTGTATCAGCTGCGCCTGAGTGGCTGGTTTTGGGGCTGCTGCGCAGCCCGACGCGGGGCAAGCCCGCTCGCCACAAAAAAGGCCCGCGCGGTGGCTTTATCACCACGTCAGGGCTTGAACACTACATCCTGCTCCAACACCACCCGCTGCGCCCCCGCATCCAGCCGTACCAGTGCGCCCATCGGCAGCGTCAGGTTCGGGTCGCAGTGCCCACTGCGCCAGCCGGACAACACCGGAATGCACAACGGTTCGAAGGACTGCTTCAGCAGTCGCTCCAGCGCTGCTTTATCCACACCCGCCACATCGCCCACCAGCACACCGGCAATCTGCTCCAGCTTGCCCGCCAGGCGCAGGTGAGTCAGCAGGCGGTCGATACGGTAGATCGGCTCGTTGACGTCTTCGATCAACAAAATGATGCCTTCGGCGTCAATCTCATAAGCCGTGCCCATCACCGCCGCGATCATCGACAGGTTGCCACCCAGCAAGCGTCCACAGGCGATGCCTGGCTCAAGGGTGGTCAATGGGTAGGCCACCGGGTGCGCCACTACACTGCCGGCGCCAAGCTGACCGCGCAGCATGCTGAACAGCGATGACTCCGTGGGCTGTTGCTTGTCGCCCAGCAAATCGGCGTTGAGCATCGGCCCGTGGAAAGTCACGAAGCCCGCGTAGCGGCTGATCGCCAGGTGCAACGCGGTGATGTCGCTGTAACCCACGAACGGCTTGGGGTTGGCGCGCAGCAGGTCGTAATCCAGACGATCCAGCAAGCGTGGCGTGCCATAGCCGCCGCGCAGGCAGAAGATGGCATCGATGTCGGGGTCGGCGAAGGCAGCATGAAGGTCACGCAGGCGCACGTCATCGCTGCCTGCGAGGTAACCGTCGCGTTCGTATACACCTGGGAAAATCCGCAGCTCATGGCCACGGGCGCGCATCCATTGCCCGGCTTTTTCAACGTCGAGGGCGGCAGGGCCGGCGGGGGCGATCAGGCCGATGATGCCTTCGGGGCGAAGTGCAGGTACCGCGGCCGCAAGTTGAGTTGTCATCCCTGGGTCTCCCTGTATGACGCGGAACGAAATGTGGGAGCCGGACGCTGTGGGAGCGGGCTTGCCTGCGACGCAAATACCTCGGTTTTCAATCAAACCGAGGCGATGCTATCGCGGGCAAGCCCACTCCTACATAAGCCCGCTCCCACATTGGATCTGCGGTGTTGCGCACATCGTTATTACGAAACCAGGCTAGCCTTGACCAGCTTGGCCTGCTCGTCAGCGTGGTACGAGGAACGCACCAACGGGCCAGACGCCACGTTCTTGAAGCCCATTTTGTAACCTTCCTCGGCGAACCAGGCGAAGGTGTCCGGGTGCACAAAACGCTGCACCGGCAAGTGGCTGCGCGACGGCTGCAGGTACTGGCCGAGGGTCAGCATGTCGATGTCGTGTTCGCGCATGCGCTTCATGACTTCGATCACTTCTTCGTCGGTCTCGCCCAGGCCCAGCATCAGGCCGGATTTGGTCGGGATGTGCGGCATCATCTGCTTGAATTTCTGCAGCAGGGTCAGCGACCACTGGTAGTCCGAGCCTGGACGCGCGGCCTTGTACAGGCGTGGCACGGTTTCCAGGTTGTGGTTGAACACATCCGGTGGCTCGGCAGCGGTGATTTCCAGCGCGACGTCCATACGGCCACGGTAGTCCGGCACCAGGGTTTCGAGCATCACGTTCGGCGACAACTTGCGGATCTCGCGAATGCAGTCGGCAAAGTGCTGGGCACCGCCGTCACGCAGGTCGTCGCGGTCTACCGAGGTGATTACCACGTATTTGAGTTTCAGGTCGGCGATGGCGATGGCCAGGCTTTCCGGCTCGTTGACGTCCAGAGGCTTCGGCCGGCCGTGGCCAACGTCGCAGAACGGGCAACGACGGGTGCAGATGTCACCCATGATCATGAAGGTGGCGGTGCCGCCGGAGAAGCATTCGCCCAGGTTCGGGCAGGACGCCTCTTCGCACACACTGTGCAGCTTGTGTTTGCGCAGCAGGGCCTTGATACGGTCGACTTCCGGCGAAACCGGGATGCGCACGCGGATCCAGTCAGGTTTTTTCGGCAGTTCGGTGGTCGGGATGATCTTGACCGGGATGCGTGCAACCTTCTCGGCGCCGCGCAGCTTGACGCCGGCTTCCACCTTGGCACGCGGGGCCGGACGCTCGGTGATGTCCAGCGTCGGGATCATGGTTTGCACTGCATCAGTAGTCATAATCAGTCGATTCCGCCCGTAAGGGTCGTCTGCTCAGCATAGTCGAGGTGTTTGACGAGCTGCGCACGCAGCCGGGCACTTACCTCGGCAAATTTAATCGGTGTGGCGTGATCGCTCAGTTGGGTCATCGCCAACCCTGCATAACCGCACGGGTTGATGCGCCCGAATGGCGCCAGGTCCATGTCCACGTTCAAGGCCAGGCCATGAAAGGAACAACCGTGGCGGATCCGTAAACCGAGGGAGGCGATTTTCGCGCCGTCCACATACACACCGGGTGCATCGGGCTTGGCCGCGGCGCTCACGCCGTAACTGGCCAACAGCTCGATCAGGCAAGCTTCCATGCGGCTCACCAGGTCACGTACGCCAAAACCCAGCTTGCGCACGTCCAGCAAGAGATAAGCAACAAGCTGACCCGGCCCATGGTAAGTCACTTGACCACCTCGGTCGACCTGCACCACCGGAATATCCCCCGGCAGCAGCAGATGCTCGGCCTTGCCAGCCTGGCCCTGGGTGAATACCGGCGGGTGTTCCACCAGCCAGATTTCATCCGGGGCCGAGCTGCCGCGCTCGTTGGTGAAGCGCTGCATGGCATGCCAGACCGGCTCGTAGGCCATCTGGCCGAGCTCGCGAAAGCCCAGGACCTGAGACATCACAGCACCATGTGCACGAAGCCGGTGGCCCGCAGTTCGCTGTTGATGTCGTAGAGCTGGTCTTGACCGGTCGCAACGATGTGCAACTGGATCGTGGTGTACTTGCCGTTGGAGCTCAAACGCTCGTCCACACGGTTGTCGTTGATCGTCGCGTGTTTACGCACGATCTCCAGAATCTTGTCTTTGTTGCCCACCCCCGTATCGCTGATCACCTTGACGGGATAGTCCACGTTAGGGAATTCGATCTTTGGCGCCTTTACTTCTACTTCTTTATCGGTCATGGCGTAACGGCCTCGTAAGCGTAAGCCGTGGCGACGGGCAAAGCCCCGCGTCAGGTCGACGCGGGGCTTTGCAGGTGCACACTTATCAGTTGAACAAGCTGTAGAAGAATAGACGGATGCTATCCCACACGCGGCGGAAGATACCACCTTCGTCGACGGCGTCCAGCGCGATCAGGTCGGCGCTGTGCACCACCTTGTCGTCCAGCTTCACTTCGACTTTACCGATAACGTCACCCTTGGCGATTGGCGCAACCAATTGCGGGTTCATGGTCATGCTGGCAGCGAGCTTTTTCAGCTGGCCTTTAGGCATGGTCAACGTCAGGTCATCAGCCAGGCCGGCTTTGACTTGGTGGGTAGCGCCTTTCCATACCGGGGCTTGAGCCAGCTCAGCACCCTTCTGGTAGAAGGTCTGGGTTTCGAAGAAGCGGAAACCGTAGGTCAGCAGCTTTTGCGTCTCGGCCGCACGGGCCTGCTCGCTGTTAGTACCGAAGACCACGGCGATCAGGCGCTGGCCGTCACGTACAGCAGACGACACCATGCAGTAGCCGGCTTCGTCGGTGTGGCCGGTTTTCAGGCCATCGACAGTCTTGTCGCGCCACAGCAGCAGGTTGCGGTTAGGCTGCTTGATGTTGTTCCAGAAGAACTCCTTCTGGGAGTAGATCGCGTAGTGCACCGGGTCGACGCGGATGATCGCGCGCGCCAGCAGCGCCATGTCGTGAGCCGACGAGTAGTGCTCCGGGTTCGGCAGACCGGTCGGGTTCATGAAGTGGCTGTTGGTCATGCCCAGGTCGCCGGCCGTCTTGTTCATCATGTCGGCAAAGGCGTCTTCGCTGCCGGCGATGTGCTCGGACAAGGCCACGCTGGCGTCGTTACCGGACTGGATGATGATGCCGTGCAGCAGGTCGCTGACAGTCACCTGCGAACCCACCTTGATGAACATCCGCGAACCGCCGGTACGCCAGGCGTTTTCGCTGACGGTAACCGGGTCGTTTTCGCCGATCTGGCCGCGACGGATTTCCAGGGTCGCGATGTACGCCGTCATCAGCTTGGTCAGGCTCGCGGGAGGCAGGCGCTGGTCACCGTTGTTCTCGACCAGCACGTTGCCGCTGGCGGCATCCATGAGGACCCAGGCCTTGGCGGCCAGTTGCGGGGAAGCCGGCACCATTTCAACCGCCCAGGCGGCCGGGGTGATGATCAGCGAAAGAAGCAGGCACGTGCGTTTGGCTAAGGTGGTGATGTTCATCCGTCTCTCGAAATTGCTTATGGAAACTTGCCCTCGCGGGCAAAACTATTCAGACAGCCCGCTGCCAGACTGTCACGTGTTCGGTTGCCCGCTCACCCCTTGCCCCTGGGTTTTTATTGTTCAACGAGCCAACAACCAGGGCCCAGACCCGCGCACGCGCCTGAGCCATCAATCTTTCTTATTCGGCGGTGACCACGCTGGGTTGCCCCAGGTTGGCCAGGCGCACGCTGTTCTGTACTTGCGCCACTTCACTTGGCGAACCAATTGGCCCCATGCGCACACGGTGCAGGGTCTGCTGGTTACGCACGATGGAGCTGATGAAAACCGGCGCATTGACCATGCTGCTCAGCTTGGACCTTAACAGTTCTGCCGCATCGGGGTTGGCGAAAGCGCCGACCTGCAGGTACTGACCGCCCACCGTGGAAGCGCCCGGTGCTGCGTGCGGCACGACCACCGTGTCCGGTGCGTGCTGCGCCGGTGGCGGTGTCCACTGTTCGATCTTGCCGGTTGACGCGGTCACTTGCGGCTGTGGCGTTTGCGGCTCGTTGAGCATCAACGGCGCCGGTTTGCCACGCTGGGCCCAGTACTGCGCCGGGTCGATGCCTTCGACTTTGACGCGCGCGGTGCCGATTTCGGCGTAACCGAGTTTCTTCGCGGCGGCGTAGGACAAGTCGATGATCCGGTCCGAATAGAACGGCCCACGGTCGTTGACCCGCAGGATCACCGTGCGGTTGTTGTCCAGGTTGGTCACGCGTACGTAGCTGGGCAGCGGCAGGGTCTTGTGGGCCGCGCTCATGCCGTACAGGTCATACACTTCGCCGTTGGCGGTGTTCTGGCCATGGAACTTGGTGCCGTACCAGGACGCCGTGCCCGATTGGACGTAGGTCTTGGAATCCTGCAGCGGGAAGTAATTCTTGCCCAACACGGTATACGGGTTGGCCTTGTAAGGCCCGGTGTGCAGGGTCGGCGTGGCATCCGGGATTTTCGACACGTCGACATCCCACCACGGCGCGCCGTCTTTGTGCGCGCGGTTGATGTCCAGGCCCGGCTGGGCGCGGACGATACCGCCACCGCTCTTCTGCGCCGGCGCGCGGCTTTTGGTGGTGGTGGAAGAGCAACTGACAACCAGCAAGGACAACGCGGCAAACGCCACCAGCTTGAGCGGTTTATTGAACGGCGATGCCCGCATTACTTGTTGCCCCGTGCTTGGACCAGCATGTCTGACAGCTGATGCACGGCCATGGCGTACATCACACTGCGGTTATAACGCGTGATTGCGTAAAAATTCTTCAGGCCCATCCAGTATTCCGGGCCGTTTTCGCCTTCCAGGCGGAACGCCGTCACCGGCATATCGTCGCGTGGCGCATTCTGACTCGACCAGCCCAGGGCTCGCAACTCCCCGACGGTCTTGACCGGCTCGATTCCCTGGGTCAAACCTTCGTCGGCGCGCTCCCCGGTGACATCGGCACGGATCACCACCGGCTCGCCGGACACCCAGCCATGGCGCTTGAAGTAGCTGGCCACGCTGCCAATGGCGTCATCCGGATTGCTCCAGATATTGATGTGGCCGTCGCCGTCGAAATCCACCGCGTAAGCACGGAAGCTGCTCGGCATGAACTGCGGCAAGCCCATCGCACCGGCGTAGGAGCCCTTGAGGGTCAGCGGGTCGACTTGTTCTTCGCGGGCCAGCAGCAGGAATTCGCGCAGCTCCTTGCGGAAGAACTCGGCGCGCGGCGGGTAATCGAAGCCCAGGGTAGATAAGGCGTCGATCACCCGGTAACTGCCGGTATTACGCCCGTAAAAGGTTTCAATGCCGATGATCGCGACGATAACCTGGGCCGGCACGCCGTACTCCTGCTCGGCGCGGGCCAGCGCGGCTTCATGCTGGCGCCAGAAGTCCACACCCCGCGCCACGCGGGCGTCGGTGAGGAACATCGGGCGGTATTCTTTCCACTGTTTCACGCGCTCGGCGGGACGCGAGATCGCATCAAGGATCGCCTGCTTGCGCTGGGCTTCGCGGAACACGCCCATCAGCTGTTCACCGGCGAAACCGTAGTCGCGGGTCATTTCACCGACAAATTCGGCGACCTGGGGTGAGCCATCGTAGTCACCGGCCTGCGCCTCTTGCGTCGCGCCCAGCAGCCCAATCAGGCTCATCCAGGACGCATGCCGAGTCGCCCAGCCGCGCATTACTTGCATTGACATCTTCACCTTATTCAAACCTGTGCGATCCACTTGCGATGCGTGTGAATCGACATCAAAACCCCAAACGCTGACAGCAATGTCACCAGCGAAGTTCCGCCGTAGCTAATGAACGGCAACGGCACCCCAACCACCGGCAGCAGGCCACTGACCATACCGATGTTGACGAAAACGTAAACAAAAAAAGTCATGGTCAGGCTGCCGGCGAGCAGTTTGCCGAACAGCGTCTGCGCCTGCGCGGTGATCACCAGCCCGCGACCAATCAACAGCAAATAAATCAGCAACAGCGCGCAAATGCCTACCAGGCCGAACTCTTCGCCCATCACGGCAATGATGAAGTCGGTGTGGCTTTCGGGCAAAAAGTCCAGATGCGACTGAGTGCCCAGTAACCAGCCCTTACCAAATACTCCGCCGGAACCGATGGCGGCCTTGGACTGGATGATGTTCCAGCCAGTGCCCAGCGGGTCACTCTCCGGGTCGAGGAACGTCAGGATCCGCTGCTTCTGGTAGTCGTGCATAAAGAAGAACCACATGGCCACGGCCACGGGGATGGCGGCCGCGAGCACGCTGAGGATCCAGCGCCAGCGCAAGCCGCCCATAAACAGCACGAACGCGCCACCCGCGAGGATCAGCAGCGAAGTGCCGAGGTCGGGCTGGCGCACGATCAGGATGAACGGCACGCCAATCAAGATCAGGCTGATGCCCACGTGCTTGAGCTGCGGCGGCAAGGTGCGCTTGGACAAATACCAGGCGATGGTTGCCGGCATCAAAATCTTCATGAATTCCGACGGCTGGAAGCGAATCACCCCTGGAATGTTGATCCAGCGCGTCGCGCCCATGGCGTTGTGGCCCATCACGTCCACCACCACCAGCAGCAATACGCCAGCGACATAACCAAGCGGCACCCAGCGCGCCATGAAACGCGGTTCGAGCTGGGCGATCACCACCATCGACAACAGGCCCAGGCCGAACGACGACGCCTGCTTGATCAGCAGGTCCCAGTTCTTGCCGCTGGCCGAATACAGCACGAACAGGCTGCCGGCCGCCAAGGTCAGCAGCAGGATCAGCAACGGGCCATCAATGTGCATGCGCTGCAATAACGTCGCGCGGCGACGCATCACATCCTCGCTGGAGAGGATGCGGTCAAAATTACTCTTCACGGGCCGTAACCTCGGTGCTTGAAGGGGGGCCGCCATATTCGGGCTTGAGCCGGCCGTCGTCGGCCAACAGCCAGGCGTCCATGATCTGGCGCACCACGGGCGCAGCCACGCCGGAGCCGGACTCGCCGTTTTCGACCATCACCGCCACGACGATTTTCGGGTCGTCTGCCGGGGCAAAACCGACGAACAAGGCGTGGTCGCGGTGGCGTTCCTGAACCTTGGAGCGGTCGTATTTCTCGCCCTGCTTGATCGCGACCACCTGCGCGGTACCACTCTTGCCGGCGATGCGGTATTGCGCGCCGGCCGCCGCTTTGCGCGCGGTGCCCCGGGCGCCGTGCATCACTTGCTGCATGCCGTGGTTGACCTTGGTCCAGTCGGACGGGTCACGCAGCACGATGTCGGGAATCGGGTTTTCATCCACAGGCTTCTCGCCTTCGATGGTCTTGGCCAGGTGCGGACGGTTCCAGATGCCTTTGTTGGCAACCAGCGCCGTGGCCTGCGCCAGCTGCAAGGGCGTTGCCTGCATGTAACCCTGGCCGATACCAAGAATCAGGGTTTCGCCCGGGAACCAGGCCTGGCGACGGGTTGCGCGCTTCCACTCCCGCGACGGCATCAGGCCGGGGGATTCTTCGAACATGTCCAGGGAGACTTTCTGACCCAGGCCAAACTTGCCCATGTAGGCAGACAGCCGGTCGATGCCCAGCTTGTGGGCCAGGTCGTAAAAATAGGTGTCGTTGGAGCGCATGATCGCGGTGTCCAGGTCGACATAGCCGTCACCGGTGCGGTTCCAGTTACGGTATTTGTGATCGTAGTTGGGCAGCATGTAGTAGCCCGGGTCGAACACACGGCTTGACGCGGTGACCACGCCCGAATCCAGGCCGGCAATCGCCACCGCCGGCTTGATGGTCGAGCCCGGCGGATACAGCCCGCGCAGCACGCGGTTGAACAGCGGTCGGTCGATGGAATCACGCAGCTCGGCGTAGGCCTTGAAGCTGATGCCGGTGACGAACAGGTTGGGGTCGAAGCTTGGCTGACTGACCATCGCCAGCACTTCGCCGGTTCTCGGGTCCAGTGCCACCACGGCACCACGACGGCCGCCGAGGGCCATTTCGGCCGCTTCCTGCAACTTGATGTCCAGGCTCAACACGATGTCTTTGCCCGGCACCGGGTCGGTGCGCTTGAGCACGCGCAGCACGCGGCCGCGGGCGTTGGTCTCGACTTCCTCGTAACCCACCTGGCCATGCAGTTCCGGCTCGTAGAAACGCTCGATGCCGGTTTTACCAATATGGTGGGTGCCGCTGTAATTCACCGGATCGAGGCTTTTCAGCTCTTTCTCGTTGATGCGCCCCATGTAACCGACGGAGTGGGCAAAGTGCGGCCCTTGCGGGTAATGCCGCACCAACTGCGCCACCACTTCCACACCGGGCAGGCGGAACTGGTTCACGGCGATTCGCGCGATCTGCTCTTCGGTCAGCTCGAACAGGATCGGCACCGGCTCGAATGGCCGGCGCCCCTGCTTCATGCGTTTTTCGAAGATCACCCGGTCCTCCGGCGTCAGCTGCAGCACCTCGACGATCACGTCGAGGATTTGCTGCCAGTCACCGGAACGCTCGCGGGTCATGCTCAGGCTGAAGCTGGGCCGGTTATCGGCCACCACCACGCCATTGCGGTCGAAAATCAGCCCACGGGTCGGCGGAATCGGCTGCACATGCACCCGGTTATTTTCCGACAGCGTGGAGTGATAGTCGTACTGGGTCACCTGCAGGAAATACAGGCGCGCAATCAGCACACCGATCAGCCCCACCACCAGAAAGGCGCCGAACACGACCCGCGCGCGTACCAGACGTGCGTCTTTCTCGTGGTCCTTGATGCGGATCGGCTGGGTCATCGGCAGGGGCGCAGATTATTTGTGGTAAGGGTGCCCGGACAGAACTGTCCAGGCGCGATACAGCTGTTCACCGATCAGAATCCTTACCAACGGGTGCGGCAGCGTCAGCGCTGACAGCGACCAGCGCTGCTCCGCCCGCGCACAGACTTCCGGCGCCAGCCCTTCGGGGCCGCCGACCATGAAGTTGACCGTGCGCGAATCCAGGCGCCAGCGATCCAGCTCCACCGCCAATTGCTCGGTGCTCCAGGGTTTGCCGTGCACCTCGAGGGTGACGATGCGCTCGTTGGGGCCGACCTTGGCCAGCATGGCTTCGCCTTCCTGACGGATAAAGCGCGCCACGTCGGCATTCTTGCCCCGGGTGTTGAGCGGTATTTCCACCAGTTCCAGCGACAGCTCAGCGGGCAGACGCTTGGCATATTCGTGCCAACCTTCTTCCACCCACTTGGGCATGCGTGAACCGACAGCGATCAGACGCAGGCGCACAGCCGTTCCTTATTCCTGGTCTTTGTTGAGCTTGTCGAAGTGCGCGTGGCCCACTTCCGGGCTGTGGTGCTTGCCATCAGCGGCACGGCTCTGCTCGGCGCCTTTCCACAGACGCTCCAGGTCGTAGAACTGACGGGCGTTAGACGTCATCATGTGAACGATCACGTCGTCCATATCCAGCAGCACCCAGTCGCTGTCGCCCTTGCCTTCTTCACCCAGCGGCTTCACGCCTTGGGCTTTGACGGCTTCGCGAACCTTGTCGAGCATCGCGCCGATCTGGCGGTTGGAGGTACCGGTGGCGATGATCATGAAATCGGTGATGCTCTGCTTGTCGCGCACGTCCAGAACCTGGATGTCCTGTGCCTTCACGTCTTCCAGAGCGGCAACGGCCACTTTTACCAGCTCTTCGCCAGCCAGCTCAGGGCCGGTGTGCGCTTCAACTGGCAGCGGGGCGCTTTTGAAAGTGCCTTTGCGCTTAACTTTGCTTACGTCTTTGTTCGTCATATAAAACTCGTTTTGCTCGTATGTTCGGGCGCTTGCTGCACGACTGTGCGTGCGATCAAACGCGCCTTTTCAGTTCGACGCACGGTAAAGCCCGTGCGCATCGATGTAGGCCAGGACCGCGTCAGGCACCAGGAAACGTACCGACTTCCCGCTGGCCAGCAGTTGACGGATCTGGGTGGCGGACACCGCAAGCGGGGTCTGCCAGACGAATGCAATATTCCCGTTTGGCCCGGTCAGGGCCAAGGGGTCACTTACCGACCGCGCGGCCAGCAGGTTGCGCAAGGCATCCGGCGGTTCGCTGTCGGCATCCGGGCGTTGCAAAACCAGGATGTGGCAATGCTGGAGGAGTTCCTCCCAGCGATGCCAAGAGGGCAGGCCGCAAAATGCGTCCCAGCCCAAAAGCAGAAACAACTGGTCGTCTGCGGCCAACTCGGCACGCATCAGTTCCAGGGTATCGACAGTGTAGGACGGTTTATCGCGCTTGAGCTCGTGGTCGTCCACCACCAGCGGCGCAATGCCGTCTACCGCCAGGCGCACCATCTCCAGGCGTTGTTGCGGTGATACCTGTGGCGTATCGCGATGCGGCGGCCGCGCGTTGGGCATCACCCGCAGCTCATCCAGCGCGAGGGCGTCCGCCACTTCCAGGGCACTGCGCAAATGGCCGATGTGCACGGGGTCGAAGGTACCGCCGAGCAGCCCGATGCGTTTAGCCATCAAGTGCGCACGTGACCGTCGCCGAACACCACGTACTTCTCGCTGGTCAGGCCTTCAAGGCCAACCGGGCCGCGTGCGTGGAGTTTGTCGGTGGAGATGCCGATTTCCGCCCCCAGGCCATATTCGAAGCCGTCGGCAAAACGCGTCGAGGCGTTGACCATCACCGAAGCGGAATCCACTTCGTTGAGGAAACGCCGGGCATCGCTGAAATGCTCGGAAACAATGGCATCGGTGTGCTTGGAGCCGTATTTATTGATGTGCTCGATGGCCTGGTCCAGGTCGTCGACGATGCGGATCGACAGGATCGGCGCCGTGTATTCGGTGTACCAGTCCTGCTCTGTCGCCTCGATCACGTCCGCGCCCAACAGCGCACGGGTACGCTCACAACCGCGCAGTTCCACGCCCTTGTCACGGTAGATGGCAGCCAGCGGCGGCAGCACGCGATCGGCAATGCCGACGTGCACCAGCAGGGTTTCCATGGTGTTGCACGGGGCATAGCGGTGGGTCTTGGCGTTGTCGGCGATGCGGATCGCCTTGTCGATGTCGGCGGCGATGTCGATGTACACGTGGCACACGCCGTCCAGGTGCTTGATGACTGGCACTTTCGCATCGCGGCTCACGCGCTCGATCAGGCTCTTGCCACCGCGCGGCACGATCACGTCGACAAATTCCGGCATGGTGATCAGCGCGCCAACGGCGGCGCGGTCGGTGGTTTCCACCACTTGCACCACTTCAGCCGGCAACTCGGCCACGGCCAGGCCCTGCTGAATGCAGGTGGCGATGGCGCGGTTGGAATTAATCGCCTCGGAACCGCCACGCAGGATCGTAGCGTTGCCCGACTTGAGGCACAGGCTCGCGGCGTCGATGGTCACGTTCGGGCGCGACTCATAGATGATGCCGATCACGCCCAGGGGCACGCGCATTTTGCCGACCTGGATACCGGACGGCAGGTAACGCATGTCGCGGATTTCACCGATGGGGTCAGGCAGCTTGGCCACCTGACGCAGGCCTTCGATCATGTCGTCGATACGCGCCGGGGTCAGCGCCAGGCGGTCGAGCAGGGCTGGCTCCAGGCCATTGGCGCGGCCATTGGCCAGATCCAGTTCATTGGCGGCGGCCAGCTCGGAGCGCGAAGCATCCAGAGCATCGGCGGCGGCCAACAGGGCACGGTTCTTCTGCGCAGTGCTCGCACGGGCGATCAACCGCGAGGCCTGCCGGGCAGCGCGACCCAGGCGGGTCATGTAGTCAAGAACGGACTCAGTCATGGTCAGGGAGTCTTGGCAAAGAGGAAAGCGGCAGATTATAGCTGTGACGCCGCCCGACTGACAGCGGTGAGGGGCGGATGGTCGAAATGAACTGTAAAAACTTGGGGTTCAGCGGTAATTAAGGTGGGAGTTGTTATTATTCCGTCACATTTAGCCGCATTAACCCTGATCGCCATGTCCAGTTTTGCCCCTCTGCTCCCCGCCAGCGCCCTGCCCGACAGCTTCTTCGACCGCGACGCGCAACTACTCGCGCGCGAATTACTCGGAAAAGTCATACGCCACCGCGTGGGCGATATCTGGCTTTCAGCGCGAATTATTGAAACCGAAGCCTATTACGTGGCCGAAAAAGGCAGTCACGCGTCGCTCGGCTACACAGAAAAGCGTAAGGCTTTGTTTCTGGATGGCGGGCACATCTACATGTACTACGCCCGTGGCGGCGATTCGCTGAACTTCAGCGCCCAGGGCCCAGGCAATGCCGTGCTGATCAAATCGGCGTATCCGTGGGTCGATGAGATCTCCGGCCCGGCGAGTCTGGCGCAGATGCTGCTCAACAACCCCGACGCCAACGGCCACCCTCGCCCCGCGCAGAAACTCTGTGCGGGCCAGACGCTGCTGTGCAAAGCCTTGGGATTGAAAGTGCCGATGTGGGATGCCAAGCGTTTTGACCAGGAACTGCTCTACGTTGAAGACGTCGGCCAGGCGCCGTCGCAGATCATCCAGACCACGCGCCTGGGCATCCCCAGCGGGCGCGATGAACATTTGATGTACCGCTTCGTCGATGCCGGCTATGCGCCTTATTGCACCCGGAACCCGCTGCGCCGGGGCCAGGTCGAAGGCCGCGATTACTTTTTGGTTTGAATTGATTGAACGTAGAAACCCGCAGCACAGCAATTCCAATGTGGGAGCTGGCTTGCCTGCGATAGCGGTGGCCCAGGCGACTCTATGGTCGTCTTGAGGCCGCCATCGCAGGCAAGCCCGCTCCCACAGTTGATCTTCACTGTCTCAGGTTTCGCAATACAGATATGGAGTTGATTGTATGGGCCAATGGCTCGATAGCATTACCGGCTGGCTGACCCTGAACCCGCAATGGCTGGCCGTCGCGGTGTTTATCGTCGCGTGCGTGGAATGCCTGGCCATCGCCGGGCTGATCGTGCCGGGCACTGTGCTGCTGTTTGCCATTGCGGCGCTCGCCGGCAGTGGCGCGCTGTCCTTGAGTGAAACCCTGTTGCTGGGTTTCCTCGGCGGCTTGCTGGGCGACGGGGTTTCCTACTACCTGGGCCGACATTTCCATCAGAACATCCGACGCTTGCCCGGCCTGCGCCACCATCCTGAATGGATGAACGGCGCAGAAACCTACTTCCACAAGTACGGCATCGCCAGCCTGTTGGTAGGACGTTTCATCGGCCCGTTGCGCCCGATGCTGCCTATGGTGGCCGGGATGTGCGACATGCCCTTCCCGCGCTTTGCCGCCGTGAGCGTGTTGGCGGCGGCCGGCTGGTCGGTGGCCTATCTGCTGCCGGGCTGGGCCACCGGCGCGGCCTTTCGCCTGCCACTGCCAGCCGCTTTCTGGCCGCAGGCAGGTATCGTCGCGGCCTGCCTGGCGGTGCTGCTGGGCCTGAGCTTGAACAGCAGCCTGCGCGGCCATCGTCGCGCCACCTTGTGGATGGGTTGCGCCAGCCTGACGCTGTTGATCGCCCTGTTCATTGGCTACCCGCACCTCAATGACTTTGATCAAGGGTTGAGCGCACTGGTGCAGGAACACCGTAGCCCATGGCTGGACGAGGTGATGGTGCGGATTACCCAGCTGGGTGAGTTCAGGAAGATGTTTGTCGCCAGCGCCATCTTCACCGGTTTGTTGCTGCTGGCGCGGCAGTGGCGTCATGCGGTGTTCGTCGGCGCGACGCTGGCCGGCGCGGCGGTGATCAACACCGGCACCAAGCTGTTTTTCGCCCGTGGCCGGCCGGAAATTCTCACCGACCCGCTGACCAGTTTCAGCATGCCCAGCGGCCACGCCTCCGGCGCATTTGCGTTTTTCCTGGCGCTGGCGGTACTGGCCGGTCGCGGCCAACCCACAAGATTGCGCCTGACCTGGATGCTGCTGGGCTGTATTCCGGCGGCCTTCATTGCGCTGTCGCGCGTCTATCTCGGCGCGCATTGGCCCACGGACATCCTGGCCGGCACGTTGCTGGCGATGACGGTGTGTGCGTTCAGCCTGACCGTCACCCAGTATCAAAGCCCGCTGCCGGCCATGCCGCGCAAGACCTGGTGGCTGCTGCTGCCGGTGCTGGTGGCGCTCATGAGTTTTATCGCCCTGACCGGCACCCCGCACGCCCTGCTGCGCTACGCCTACTGAGTGAAGAGCTCGCCCTGCAACTCGTCGAGCAACATCTGGATGGCATCCAGGCGTTGCTGCGGGTCGTCGAGTTGCAGCAGGTCGATCTTGTCGGCCTCGGTGAACGGCAGCAGATAGGCCAGCTGGTTACCCAAGGCTTGCTGGCCATCGGCGTGGGTGCCCATGTCCAGCGAGGCAACCATCGGATGCTCAGCCAGCGCCTGGAGCAATGCCAGCAGGTCGGCGTCTTCTTCTTCCAGCGGTTGATCCGGCAGCTCTTCGAGCCACTGCACCTCGGCGACCAGTAGCTGGTCCTTCTGCACGCCGGTATCACGCACGCGGAACCTGCGCCCGCCTTCGACGCGAATCCCCAGCAGGCCGTTGTCCTGTTGCTTGAAGTCGCGAATCAGCGCTTCACAGCCGATCAGCGCGTAGCCGTCCGGGGCCATGCCCACTTCCCTGCCGCTTAAGATGCACACCACGCCGAAGCTTTCGCCCTTTTTCATGCAGCGGCTGATCATGTCCAGGTAGCGCGCCTCGAACAGTTGCAAGTCGAGGGTGCAGCCAGGGAACAGCACGGTATTGAGCGGGAACAGCGCCAGACTCATAGAGGTTTCCTTCAAACCCGGTTTAAACGATCACGGACACGGCCAGCGGCAGGAACACCGCCGTGGCCACGCCCATCAGACTCATGGCCAACGCCGCGAAGGCGCCGCACTCTTCGCTTTCCTGCAGCGCGACCGAGGTGCCGACCGCATGGGCGGTCATGCCCAGGGCCATGCCGCGCGCTTCGGGGCTGTGCACGCCCAGGCGCGACAGGTACGCCGGGCCGATCATCGCGCCGACCACTCCGGTGATCAACACAAACACCGCCGCCAGGGCCGCCACGCCACCGATCTGCTCGGCCACCAGCATGGCAATCGGCGAGGTCACCGACTTGGGCGCCATGGTCATCAGCATCCTATGCTCAGCGCCAAACCACCAGCCCAGCAGCACACACAGGCCAGTGGCCAACACGCCCCCTACCACCAGCGTAGTAAAAATCGGCCAGAACAATTGGCGGATCCGCCGCAGGTTCAGAAACAGCGGCACCGCCAGGGCCACGGTCGCCGGGCCGAGCAGGATGCCCATGATCTCGGTGCTTTTGCGGTACTCGACGTAAGTCAGGCCACAACTGAGCAATACGCCGATCACCAGCAGCATGGACACCAGCACCGGCTGCAGGAAGATCCAGCGGGTTTTCTCGAAAGCCGCCAACACCAGTTGATAGGCACCAAGGGTGATACCGATGCCGAACAGAGGGTGATGAATGACCGCCGTCCATGCGCCTTGCCAATCGAAGGTCATTGATCCTTCTCCTTGCGCTTGACCATCTGCTGCATCAGCACACCGACGAAGCCCATGGCGATCACCAGCGACAACACCAGTGCGCCGACGATAGCCCAGAAGTCGGCGGCGATGTCCCTGGCGTACACCATCACGCCCACGGCCGGCGGCACCAGCAGCAATGGCAAATAACGCAACAGGCTGCTGGCGGCCAGGCTCAAGGGCTCGCCGACTTCACCGCGCCAGATCAGAAAGCCCAGCATCAGCAGCAAGCCGATGATCGGCCCAGGCAGCACCGGCACCAGCAGATGGTTGATCGCGGTGCCGATCAATTGAAACAGCACCAGCCATGTCAGGCCCCTTAACAGCATCGCTTATCTCCCCCTCAAAATCCGCCCGCATTATAAGCACGCCGGCTCTATGCTTCGGCATTCGCCAAAAGCATGGTGGGTTGACCGGGTGGGTTGCCCATGATGATCTACCCTGGATTTGGCCCACCTATAAAAACGATGAACCAAGGAGAGTCGCAATGCCCTATGTACCCGTAGCGCAGCTCAAAGATTATGTCGGCAAGGAACTGGGACGTTCCGAATGGCTCACCATCGACCAGGCGCGTATCAACCTGTTTGCGGAGGCCACCGGCGATCATCAGTTCATCCACGTCGACCCGGTCAAGGCCGCGCAGACCCCGTTCGGCGGCACCATCGCCCACGGTTTCCTGTCGCTGTCGCTGATACCCAAGCTGATGGAAGACCTTCTGATCGTGCCTGAGGGCCTGAAGATGGCGGTCAACTATGGCCTGGACAGCGTGCGCTTCATCCAACCGGTCAAGGTCAACTCCAAGGTGCGCCTGAACGTGACGCTCAATGACGTCACCGAGAAAAAGCCTGGCCAATGGCTACTCAAAGCCACCGCCACCCTGGAAATCGAAGGGCAGGAAAAACCGGCTTACGTCGCCGAGTCGTTGTCGCTCTACTTCGTGTAAGCCCGCGCCTGTGGTGGGGATATAAACCTCACCACAGCGTATGTAAATTTATGTATGAAACTCGCAGCTGCGGCATACTCGGCGCTCAATTATCCGGATCCCGCTATGCGCCCACTCGCTCCCCTTGCCCTTGCCCTGTTGCTCACCGCTTGCGGAGACGGCGAATCGCTGTTGCCGCCCGATGCGCGCCTGCCCGACGGCGGCCGTTACCGGGGCGATGTGGTCAATGGTTTGCTGCAAGGTCAAGGCCGGGTCGACTACCCCAACGGCAGTTGGTACGCCGGCCAGTTCGACAAAGGCCAATGGCACGGCCAGGGTGAATGGCATGGCAGTAACGGCGAGGTTTATAAAGGTCAGTTCAAGCAAGGCCTTTTCGATGGCCAGGGCAGCCTGACCACGGCGGGCAGCAGTTACGTCGGTGGTTTCAAAAATGGCCGGCGCAACGGCGAGGGCACCCTCAAAGAGGGGCAAATGACCTATCGCGGCGAATTCAAGGACGATCAATATTCCGGCCTTGGCCGCCTCGAGCTGGCCGACGGCAGCCAATACCAGGGCCAGTTCGCCCACGGCAAACCGAATGGCGAAGGCCAGCGTAACGACGACAGTGGCAACCAGTTCAGCGGTCACTTTGTCGATGGCCAACTCGAAGGCAATGGCACGTTCAACAGCGCCGACGGCGACATCTATGTCGGCCAGTTCAAACAGAACCAGCTCAACGGCAAAGGCCGCTATGAAAACGCCGACGGCGACGTGTGGATCGGCCAGTTCAAGGAAGGCGCCCTCAGCGGCAAAGGCGAGCTGATCGGCGTGGACGGCAGCCACTATGTCGGCCAGTTCAGCGACTGGCGCTTCACTGGCGAAGGTCGCTTGAACCTCACCGACGGCAGCTTCTATATCGGGGGGTTCGACAGCGACAGCTATCAAGGCAAGGGCACCCTCGTGCTCACTGATGGCACGGTAGAGGCCGGCACCTGGGTCAACGGCATGCGCGTGCGCGACGCCGACGGCAAGCTGCTGCCCGACCCGCTGGAAATCGGCATACTGGCCCAAGGCCGCTTGCTCGATGCCGCCCTTGCCGCCGTACCCGCCTCCACCCCCGCCGTCGAGCTGTACACCCTGGTGCTGGCCGGCGACGGCAAGCAAAGCGTGTTCCTGCGCGAAGCCGATTACGTGAGCAACATGCTCGCTACCCGTTTCGGCGCGCGCGGGCAGATTCGCCTGGTCAACCACCGCGACCATATTGCCGACCGCCCTCTGGCCACGCGCGAAAGCCTGCGCCGCGCCGTGCAAACCCTTGCCGAGCGCACGGGGCCGGAAGACCTGGTGTTTATCTACATGACCAGCCATGGCACCCACGAACACGAACTGGTGCTCGACCAACCGCGCATGGAACTGGCCGACCTGCCGGCCGATGAACTGGCGGCCGTGCTCGCCCCCCTGAAAAACCGCGACAAGGTCATCGTGATTTCCGCCTGCTACTCCGGTGGGTTTATCCCGGCGCTTAAAGATGAGCGCACGCTGATCATGACCGCCTCGCGTGCCGATCGCGTGTCCTTTGGCTGCTCCGAGGAAGCGGACTTCACCTACTTTGGCGATGCCCTTTTCGCACAAGCTTTAAACCAGACAGATGACTTACAGCAGGCTTTCAAACTGGCACAAATGCACGTGGCCGAGCGCGAACAGGCGGACAACTTCGAAGCGTCCGAACCGCAGATCTGGGCGCCCAAAGGCGTGATCGCCCATTGGCAGTTATTACGTAAACAGCAGGCACGAAAGGCGCTCGAAAGCGTCTCAATGAATAGCAAGGAAGCCAAAGGCAACTAAGCTGTAACGTGTTACAAGGGGGAAACACCATGTACCTGACACCACAACATATCTTGCTCGCCGGGGCCTCGGGCCTCACCGGCGAACACCTGCTCGACCGCCTGCTCAACGAACCTACCGTGACCCGCGTACTGGCGCCTAGCCGCAAGCCGCTGGCTGAACACCCGCACCTGGAAAACCCGGTGGGTGACCCAGTGGCGTTGCTGCCGCAACTGAGCGGCCAGGTCGATATCGCCTTCTGCTGCCTGGGCACCACAATCAAACAGGCTGGCTCCGAAGCGGCCTTTCGCGCCGTCGATCTGGACATGGTGGTGGCCTTCGCCAAGCGCGCTCGGGAAATGGGCGCGCGGCACCTGATCGTGATCAGTGCAATTGGCGCCGACCCGAAATCCTCGATCTTCTACAACCGCGTCAAAGGCGAAATGGAACAGGCGTTGAAGGCTCAGGACTGGCCGCAACTGACCATCGCGCGCCCTTCGCTGCTGCTGGGAGAGCGCCTGGAACCACGCTTGGCTGAACAGCTCGCCGGGCCGTTGTCGCGGTTGATTCCAGGCAAGTACCACGGCATTGAAGTCTGCGAGCTGGCCCGGGCCATGTGGCGCCTGGCGCTGGAAGAGCAGGACGGGGTGCGGGTTGTCGAGTCGGATGAGCTACGCAAACTCGGCAAGTAACGTCGTTGAGCTCTGGCACGCAACAAACGGTGGGAGCGGACTTGCTCGCGAAGGCGGTGGACCAGTCAACTTAGGCATCGACTGACACGCCGCCTTCGCGAGCAAGCCCGCTCCCACATTGGTTTTGTGTTGCCTGCGAGGTCAGAGCTACAGACCACCGGTTGCATTGAAGCCCACGCCCAATACCGTCAATGCCGACAACGGCAACAGCAGCGTGTCGAGCAACGCACTGGCCGGCAGGTCGATGTGCGGGTAGCTCGGCGCTTCAGCGCCAAACCGGTCCTTGGCGCAACAGCCGCCGTTAATCGCATACAAATCCAGCCGTGTGCCGGCGTACACCACCGGCGCGCCAGGCTGCGCGGCGTCGAGCGTGCGCGCGGTGGCGCAGCCCGTCAGTTGCAGCGCCAGCATCACCAGCAGCGCCTTATTCATCGCTGCTCAAATGGTGCTCGCCCCAACGCGGCAGCATGTCCTGGGGAATATTCAGCAGGTTGAGAATCCGCGCGACCACGAAATCCACCAGGTCATCAATGGTCTGTGGCTGGTGATAGAAGCCGGGCGACGCCGGCAAGATGGTCACGCCCATGTTCGACAACTTGAGCATGTGCTCCAGATGGATACTCGAATACGGCGCCTCGCGCGGCACCAGAATCAGCTGGCGGCGCTCCTTCAAGGTCACGTCCGCCGCGCGCTCGATCAAGTTGTTGCAGGCGCCCGTCGCAATCGCCGACAAGGTGCCGGTCGAGCACGGCACCACCACCATCGCCGCCGGCGCTCCGGAGCCTGAGGCCACGGGCGACATCCAATCCTCTTTGCCGTAAACCTTGATCTGCCCTGCCGCCGCCCCCGTGTATTCGGTGAGGAAGGCTTGCATCATCTGCACTTTGGGCGGCAGCGCGACATCAGTTTCGGTGGCCAACACCAACTGCGCAGCCTTGGAGATCAAAAAATGCACCTCGCGGTCTTCGCGCACCAGGCAATCGAGCAGGCGCAGGCCATAGGGCGCGCCGGAGGCACCGGTCATCGCCAGCGTGACGCGTTCCGGGCCGCTCATTTCAGCGCCTCGGCCAGCTTGCCATGCAGGCCGCCGAAGCCACCGTTACTCATCACCACGATGTGGGTGCCCGGCGTGGCTTGATGCTTGACGTGTTCAATGATGCCCTCGATGGAATCGCAGACGGTGGAAGGCACAGTGCACAGCGCTGCAATGCCCGGCAGGTCCCAGCCAAGGTTGGGCGGCGCATACCAGACCACTTGGTCGGCGTCGTTGACGCTTTCCGGCAGGCCATCGCGGTGCGCGCCCAGCTTCATGGAATTGGAGCGCGGCTCGACAATGGCAATGATCGGCGCATCGCCGACCTGCTTGCGCAGGCCATCCAGCGTGGTGGCAATGGCCGTCGGGTGGTGGGCAAAGTCGTCGTAGATGGTAATGCCGTTGACGTCGGCGACTTTCTCCATGCGGCGTTTCACGCTTTTGAAGGCACTCAACGCGGCGATGCCCATGGCGGGCACCACGCCCACGTGTCGCGCGGCCGCCAGGGTGACCAAGGCGTTGGCGACGTTGTGCTGGCCAGTCATGCCCCACTCGACGATGCCTTGGGCTTGCCCTTCAAACAGCACTTCAAATCTGGAACCGTCTTCGCTGAGCAGCTTGACCTGCCACTGCCCGCCCGCGCCGGTGGTTTGCACCGGGGTCCAGCAGCCCATGTCGATCACGCGCTGCAACGCCGGCTCGGTGGTCGGATGGATGACCAGGCCTTCGCTCGGAATGGTGCGCACCAAGTGGTGAAACTGGCGCTCGATGGCCGGCAGATCGGGGAAGATGTCGGCGTGATCGAACTCAAGGTTATTCAGGATCGCCGTGCGCGGGCGGTAATGGACGAACTTGGAGCGTTTGTCGAAGAACGCGCTGTCGTATTCATCCGCCTCGATCACAAAGAACGGCGTGTCACCCAGGCGCGCCGACACCGCGAAGTTCTGCGGCACACCGCCAATCAAAAAGCCTGGGCTCATGCCCGCGTGTTCCAACACCCAGGCGAGCATGCTGCTGGTGGTGGTCTTGCCGTGAGTGCCGGCCACCGCGAGTACCCAGCGACCTTGCAGCACGTGGTCCGCCAGCCACTGCGGGCCGGAGACATAAGGCAAACCTTTATTGAGTACGTACTCGACCGCCGGGTTGCCACGCACCATGGCGTTGCCGATCACTACCAGGTCTGGCACCGGGTCGAATTGCGACGGATCGTAGCCTTGGGTCAACTCGATACCCTGGGCCTGCAGTTGCGTGCTCATGGGCGGGTAAACGTTGGCGTCGGAGCCGGTGACGTGGTGGCCCAGTTCTTTGGCCAGAACCGCCATCGAGCCCATGAAGGTGCCGCAAATACCGAGAATATGAATGTGCATGGTTGACCTCGTAAAACATCGAGGCAGGTTAGCGCAGGGAGGGGAAAATCGCACTCTTTAGCTGCCGGCGTGCAGCGCTGACGGGGGTCAATCCCGAGGTCCGTTTACCAAAAAAGAAGTGCCGCCGCATACGCTGTGGTTGCCAGTACGCAACCCATCGAACACAACAGCACTTCTTTCATTGCTGGCTCCGTGGCTCGGAGCCTGGAACGTCGGCGCTCACCTAGGCGGCGCTGGCCCTATGCTTGACTTTCATTGCCCCCATCAATGCGGTAAGGGCCGCCATCCTGGACTCCAAGCCAAGCGCCCGGCTTTTGATGTCGTCTTTTGCGGCCCCGGTTGAGGCGGCCTGAAAGGAAATACTCAGCTTCTGCGCTTCGTTGGCAAATGCCGGCTCAATGTAATCAAGCATCTCATCGAGATAATCCATTCGCTCTTCATTTGTCTTCGCTACCCATTCCAAGCCTGGCTGTACATGCGGCTCGGAACGAAGATCCGCCAAGGTATTCGCCAACAGGAATACGCTCTTCTGACTATGATCCACCAAACGCCCATCCTGAACACTTTGCTCAGTGGCGGCCGTCTGCGCCGAACTGATGAGGGGTTTTACAACCTCCAGAATGGCTCCGCTGACGACCACGCCGACCGTCGACAGCGGTACTGTGACCGCGGCCGTGATGCTGGCGACTTTTGCAATGTCCTTGCGCTGAAGTGGAAGCGCGCGGTCCGCTTTCGCACTGCTGGCCTGCACCAACTCTACTGCGTTTTCTTCCAGGCCCTGTGCAGAAAACGGTTCGACTTCCTGGCCCTCTACTCGACCGGGCGTCGGCTGCGCGAACAACTTATCTCGCAATCCAGCATCTTTCTGGGCTTGCCATTCTTTTTGATGCCTGGCGTGATAATCAGCCATTTCCGGTGTGTCAGGCGTATCAGGTGCCTCTCCCGGCGTGCGGGTACCGCTCGCATGGCCTGGCGCGCTGAAGCCATTCACGTGTGCGTCCACGAACTGCTGATCATAGCCCTGATTGCCAGCCCCGGGTTTACTGCCTGCCCCGCCTTCCAGTTTCGGCGCGTCAATCACTCGCGTAGAACCGGAAGGAACACCCGAGACATCCACCCTGTTAAAACCCGTGGAGAAAAGATCGCCGATCTTTGAGAATGCCAATGGCCGCGAGATTGAATTTGAAAACATCATAATGATTTACCTAATGGTTGATTAACATTAGAAAGTCATCCATTTCCTTCATTTAATACGTGGCAAAACACTCAATAACGTTCCGACCAGAGCCCATAAATATACAACCGATTAATTAGCACGCCACTTACCCACAGCCATAACTTCTCAAATACCAAGAGACCATCAGTTAACACAATGTAACTACTTGCCAAATTATTTGGCCGCAGGGGCTATCGCACTTACTACACCAAACTGCAGCAACTGAGGCCCAAACGGCGTATTAGTGAGAATATTGTAGGCGTACCACGCACCTTTCTTGAAAACAGCAACCACGGGCACCCACAAATTATTGCTTTGCGTGCGATGAAACCCCTTAACGATATCATCGTCTTTATAAACTTTTGTCACATCATAGCTGCGCCAGCGCCCTCTTAATCGGGACAACACCTCGTCGCCATGTTCAAGCACGTACTTGATATCTTTATACCCAGCGCTCGCCCCTCGATTAAGGTTTTTTGCAATATCGGCCGCATCGGTATAGCCCACCGAAGCGCCGACCCCGGAAAAGACCGAACTCTTGATGACATTGCCGAGCGACTGACCGCCCTTGACTGCTTTTCGAGCCGTGTTAAGCGCCGGAAGCGCAAAGCCTAAAATATCGAAGCCGATATTAAAGATCGCGCCCGATACGTCACCCTTAATCGCGTCCTGAATACCGTCGTAGAAAGGGATAAGCCCAAGAAAAAAATCCTTCAACTGTTTGTCGTAGCGCTTTCCTTTTTCTATCGCTGTCATGCCGGCCGCCTTGGACTTTAGCGCCTCATAGTCTCGGGTAAAAAAGCTGGCTGCGGTGATACCAAGGGCACCGCTTTTGGCGGAAAAATACGTCCCGTGTAATGTACCGGGGCGTTCAAGGGGATCAGGCCCGTGGTGGGTCGCGCCGTATTGCGTATAGACGTTGTACGTGCCCGGAACACGGCCTTGGGTGCTCCCGCCAAAATAAGCGCCATCGTTAGCATTGGTGTGTTCACCCGGAAACCCGCTTTCCTTGACGAACCGCCCCAATGCCGGGAAGTAACTGTAGTAGCTGGCCTGGCCCGCACTCCCCGCAGCTTTCATGAGCAAACCATGCCGGCCCTTGAGTGCCTCTATCTCCTGTGCTGTCGGCGTGCGGGGCTTGATATCGGTGTGCAAGGAGAGTCCTGATACAGGCTCTACACTGTTCCAGGACAACCACGGTGCGGGCGCTGTATTGAGAAAGGGGCGAGACACCTCGATAAAACTGACCGCGGACTGTTCAATACGCGCTTGATCCTCCCTGGGTAAAAGCGAAAGCTGATACTTAAACTGAATGGCCCAGGCACTGTCGTGCGCCACTTTATAGTTCTCAAACGTTGTAGAAAATACCTGATTGATATCGGGAACAAGTTGAGTAAGGCGTGGCGTTATTGCCGCCCAAGGCAGCGCTTTGTTATTCAGCGACCGCCAGCGCTCTGGCTTGATCGGCCCGCTCATATAGACATCAAGCAGCGAAACAGGGTCATGTTTGACCCACGGTGCCTGCAATACTTTTTGGGTGGGGTCCAACTCAGGAAACACCCGTTTCAACTCAGCCGCCGCCAACTGCTCTCGCGTCGTCGCAGGCGCTGACAAGGTATCACGCGCCCATGCCAGCTCTTTTTGTTGTTTATTCAACGCCTCTTGGGAACGCTTGACGTCGGTGTACGTATAGTTGTGGTCGGGTTTATGCGCGATAACGCCGTTGGCCAGGCCCCAGGTAATAATTGCAATACCTGACGCAGCGCTCAGCTGATCCTCGCTTTCCAGGGACGTAAGTGGCGCTTCACCAAACGCCATGACTTGGCTGAACGTCATGTTCCCCGAAGCGCCAGGCACTTGTTGTTCTATACGTGAAACTTTTATGGAAAAGTTCGCCCATGTATGAGAGCCATAAACAAGGTTAGGCGGGATGTCTTTTACCAGGAACTCCGGGGCGGCTGCCGCTAATAACAGCTGCGCAGCAAGAGGCGCGGCTTCAACCCCGACCTTACGCTCAAGGTGAGTGATGAAACTTTTGACGATGGTTGCCGGTGAGTAACCTGCGTTGTCCCTTTGATACAGGTTGTAGCCCGCCAGGTTGAAGCAAGACTTGCCCATTCCAGGATCAAGCTCTTGCACCAGGGCGACACTTACACTCTCAATGACACTGGTGGGCGTCTCGATCACCTTGATCTTTTTTTGTATCTCCTGACCCAGGGCCCGCGCCTTGGGTGATCGAATCAGCTGGTCCAATGCCCACGCAGGGTTGCTCGCTATCGTCGCCCTGGTGGCCGGAGGAAGCTCGCTGATCAACCCCCGTAATAAGCTGCCGGCACCCGCTTGAGGATTTGAACGGTGGGTTACTTGGGCCTTGTGCCATTGAACTACCGTTGCGCGGACCTTGCGCAGTGAGGTTGCGCTCAATAAACCAGCGATCGGCCTTGCCCCGCCAGCGTTCGCCCGCGGCGCCCGGTGGGCAAGGTCAAACGATAACGCCAGCGCCAAACCCTGAGCCTGCTGACTATTGACGGGCACTTTATGCCCATCCTGCCTGAGCATTTGCGCCACGCTCATCTGGCGGCGCTGCTCGCTGGCAAATCGGCTGGAACGCGGGTCGATCTGGAGCATGACCTGGTTCAGGTCGATGCTCCCGCTGGCGTCGTCTGCCTGAGACCTCAGCGCAGTCATGAGCGCATGACAGTCAGCGTCATCACCCAGCGCCGTCTGCTGCTGGGCCAACGCCTCTGCAGACCGCAGCGATGCATAAGCCGAGGGCGCGAATTCAAACAGCGCCTTATTCGCCAGCTTCTTGCGGTGCAAGGCCGCTTGCGCCGGCGTGAGGTCTATCGGCTGGTTGTAAAACCGGCCCACTGTGTACAACGGCACTTTGCCTTCCGGCCAGGGGTAACTGAACCCATGCCCGGGTTGAGGCGCGATTACCCTGGCAATCGACAACAGTGCTCGGGAAACATCAGACCACCCCGAATCGTCCCGCAGCGTAAAAGTCTGCACCTTGCCGTCGACGATGCCGGCAAGCTCCCCGCGCGCCGGGTCCAGTTGCATGCCCGCCGTATCAAGCCCCTGCCCTTTTGCCCACGCGAGGAACCCAGGGGCTTTGAACGCGCTGTCCAGCTGGGCGCGCCAACGCCCAAGCGTGGACCCCGCGGGCACTTGAACATCAGGCGACATCCCCGACGTCTGGTAGGAACGCGTGGCCAATGCGCTTGCGAAGAACCTCGCCAATTGGGCATCCCCCGTGGCACGGCACTCGGTGCTGTCCGGCAACGCGGTATTGCGCGCCTGTCCAATGGCAGGGCTATCGGCAGGCGCCGGGGCGGACTTCACGACCGGCGCCGCTGCATGAGTTGCAAAGATTGGCTGTGGACTAAACTTCGAAACATTAGTCATTCAACACCTCGCAGGCAAAACAGTCTGGCTGACTGTTCACGCACTGAGTGGTGCAACCGCCTACAAACATCACAACAGACTGCCAAAAAGTCTGCGTTCGGATATGTCAATTACTGGTTGTTTCTCTCTCTACATTACGCAACACATAACCGGCGTTAATGGCCTGATTAAGCTCAAGAACTTCGTTCAATCCCGTGTTTGCGCAACTTTCTGTAAAGCGTATTTCGGCTCACCCCCAAATGCTCAGCGGTGTGGGTCATGTGCCAATGGTGTTGCTGCAACGCTTCAAGCAAGGCCACGCGCTCCGCATCGTTCAAGGCAAGACCGGGAACGGGTTCAGAGGCCACGGCGGGGCGGGCCCGGCGAATGATTGGCGGCAAGTCGTCAAACCTGATGCGCCCATCCTCGGACAACGCCGCCAAGGTGCGTAATACGTTGCGCAACTGCCGCACGTTGCCCGGCCAGGTAAAGTCCAGCAGCGCCTGACGCGCTATCTGGTCGAGCAACACGACCTGCCCTGGCGCCTCATCGGCGAGCAAAAAGTCCAGCAATTGGGCTTTGTCGCTGCGCTCGCGCAAAGGCGGTACGTCGATTTCAAGGCCATTGAGGCGGTAGTACAAATCTTCGCGAAAGCTGCCGCTGGCTACGCGCGCCAACAAATCACGGTGGGTTGCGCTGATGATTCGCACATTGATTGCTTGCGGCTCACCGCCGATGGGCACGACCAGACGGTCTTCCAACACCCTCAGCAGACGGGTTTGCAATGCGAGGGGCATGTCGCCGATCTCGTCGAGAAACAAGGTACCGCCGTCGGCCTGCTGTAACTTGCCGCGCATGCCTTCCTTGAGCGCGCCGGTAAAACTGCCGCCGCGATACCCGAATAGCTCGCTTTCGATCAGGCTTTCAGGGATGGCGGCGCAATTGAGCGCAACAAACGCCTTGTCGGCCCGCTGACTGGCCTGATGCACGGCCTTGGCGAAGGCTTCCTTGCCCGAACCGGTTTCACCGTTGATCAGCAACGGCACGTCACGTTCGAACACGCGCAGCGCCTTGCGAAACTCATTCTGCAGCACCGGGTCGCCCAGGCAGATGCCCGCCAGGCGCGGGGCCTCGGGCTTGGCCAGCGGTGCCGGTACGCTGCGCGCCTGGCCGCGCAATGCGGCGAATAGATGCCGGCCATCACGGGTACGCAGTGGCCAACTGGCCGTGGCGTTGGCGCTGGCACGGCCAAGCAGCTGATCAAGGGAACACTCGAAAAACGCTTCCACAGGTTGCCCCAGCAAACCGCCACGAGCCTGTGCCAGCAGGTTCAGCGCGCTTTGGTTGGCGGCGCAGATCCGCCCTTCGCCATCGAACGCCAGCAACCCTTCACTGAACAGCCCCACGGATTCGGCCTGCAGGTGAAAACGCAGCAACCATTGGTTTTCAAAATGACGCAGGAAGTAGCAACTCTCGATCATCTTCGCTGACAGGTTCACCAGCGCCATGGTGTGGAATTGGCTCTGACGCGACACGGCTTCACGCGCCGACGACACGTCCAGCACGGCCAACAGCTCACCCTGAGGGTCGAACACCGGGCTTGCCGAACAGGTCAGGCCGGTGTGGCGGCCGCGAAAATGCTCATCGCGGTGAATGGTCAGGGACTGGCGCTCCACCAGGCAGGTGCCGATGCCGTTGGTGCCTTCGCACGCTTCGCTCCAGTCGGCGCCCAGCCACAGCCCGGCGCGCTCGAAAATCTTGCGTTCCGAAGGTGCTGTCACACAGTTGAGAATCACCCCACGCGCATCGGTGAGCAATACCGCATGGCCGGCGCCGGAAAGCTGCTGATGCAGGCTGTTCATTTCGCTGCCGGCGATGTGCAGCACCTGCTGCAGGCGTTCGCGGCTTTCCAGCAGGCGGCCATGTTCGAGCACGGTGGGGGCGATGCTCAAGGCGGGGTCGAGGTGATAATCCTCCAGGCAACGCAGCCAGGAGCGGGCGATGGACGGGTCGCTGCCAGGGCCTTGGGCAAGGTCCTGCCCACGGGTGACGGTGAGGACTTGCTGGGCATGGCGACTGAAATGATCGTTTTGCATGTTCTTATTATTCTCTCTGCGTGAGAACAGCCAGCATCCCCCAGCCATCCAGGCATTGCAATCCCGGGCAGACCCGCCGGTCACAGGCTGTACCGTTTATGGCACACACTGTCACCCCGCCTGTACCAGCCCTGTCACAGCAACGCTTTGCAATAAACCTCAAGCCCTTGATTTACCTGGCCTGCAAAGCAATGGCCCGACCTTTGCTCTACGCTTTATCAAGCGCAACACCGCTGAACTCCAATAAACATAAAAGTCAGGAGATACCCACCATGCGTTATGCACATCCCGGTACTGAAGGCGCGATCGTTTCGTTCAAGGCCAAGTACGGTAACTACATCGGCGGCGAATTCGTCGCGCCGGTGGATGGCAACTACTTCACCAACACCTCGCCGGTCAACGGCAAGCCTATCGCCGACTTCCCGCGCTCCACGGCCAAAGACATCGACAAAGCCCTCGACGCCGCCCACGCCGCCGCAGATGCCTGGGGCAAGACCTCAGCCCAGGACCGCTCGCTGGTGCTGCTGAAAATCGCCGACCGCATCGAACAGAACCTCGAACTGCTGGCCATCACCGAAACCTGGGACAACGGCAAAGCCGTGCGTGAAACCCTCAACGCCGACATCCCACTGGCGGCCGACCACTTCCGCTACTTCGCCGGCTGCATCCGCGCGCAGGAAGGCACCAGCGCTGAAATCAACGAACTGACCGCCTCGTATCACTTCCACGAGCCGCTGGGCGTGGTCGGCCAGATCATCCCGTGGAACTTCCCGCTGCTGATGGCCGCGTGGAAACTTGCGCCAGCACTGGCCGCCGGTAACTGCGTGGTGCTCAAGCCCGCCGAGCAAACGCCGCTGGGCATCAACGTGCTGATGGAGCTGATCGGCGACCTGCTGCCGCCAGGCGTGCTGAACGTGGTACACGGTTACGGCAAAGAAGCCGGCGAAGCCCTGGCCACCAGCAAGCGCATCGCCAAGATCGCCTTTACCGGCTCGACGCCGGTGGGCTCGCACATCATGCACGCGGCGGCCGAGAACATTATTCCGTCCACCGTTGAGCTGGGCGGCAAGTCGCCGAACATCTTCTTCGCCGACATCATGAAAGCCGAACCGTCGTTTATCGAAAAGGCCGCCGAAGGCCTGGTGCTGGCGTTCTTCAACCAGGGCGAGGTGTGCACGTGCCCATCGCGCGCGCTGGTGGAAGAGTCGATCTACGACGACTTCATGAAAGTGGTGATGAAAAAGATCGAGCAGATCAAACGCGGCGACCCGCTGGACACCGACACCATGGTCGGCGCCCAGGCGTCCGAGCAGCAGTTCGACAAAATCCTGTCTTACCTGGAAATCGCCAAGGGCGAAGGCGCGCAACTGCTCACCGGCGGTAAGGTCGAGAAGCTCAGCGGCGACATGGCCGGCGGGTATTACATCCAGCCGACCCTGCTCAAGGGCACCAACGAAATGCGCGTGTTCCAGGAAGAAATCTTCGGCCCGGTGGTGAGCATCACCACCTTCAAGGACGAAGCCGAAGCCCTGGCAATTGCCAACGACACCGAGTTCGGCCTGGGCGCCGGTGTGTGGACCCGCGACATCAACCGCGCCTACCGCATGGGCCGCGCGATCAAGGCCGGCCGCGTGTGGACCAACTGCTACCACCTGTACCCGGCGCACGCCGCGTTCGGCGGTTACAAGAAGTCCGGTGTGGGCCGTGAGACGCACAAGATGATGTTGGATCACTACCAGCAGACCAAGAACTTGCTGGTGAGCTACGACATTAATCCGTTGGGTTTCTTCTAACTTAAACCTGTAACAGGCGACCAGTTCTCAACTTGAAATGCAATCAAGTGTGGGAGCTGGCTTGCCTGCGATGGCGGTGTATCAACTAAGCGTGTGGTGGCTGACACACTGCTTTCGCAGGCAAGCCAGCGCCCACATTAGCTCTTCGCAAGTACTCGCAACTCGCATTCGGCACAAAGAGGCCGAGTTAAAAACAATAAGAATGGACGGTACTTTCCCATGCCTAGCGAACCTACTGGCTCTTCCGTCGACTTCGAAAAAGTCGGCACCGACTACTTCCAACAACGCGAACTGAAAAAAGGCGCCGCCGGCTGGGTGCTGTTGGTCGGCCTTGGCGTTGCCTATGTGATCTCCGGCGACTACGCCGGTTGGAACTTCGGCCTGGCCCAAGGTGGCTGGGGCGGCATGTTCCTCGCCACCTTGCTGATGGCCACCATGTACCTGTGCATGTGCTTCTCCCTGGCCGAACTGTCTTCCATGATCCCCACCGCCGGCGGCGGCTACGGCTTTGCCCGCAGCGCCTTCGGCCCCTGGGGCGGCTTCCTCACCGGCACCGCGATCCTGATCGAATACGCCATCGCCCCCGCCGCCATTGCGGTGTTTATCGGCGCTTATTGCGAGTCGCTGTTCGGCATTGGCGGCTGGATGATTTACCTGGCGTTCTACATCATCTTTATCGGCATCCACATTTTCGGCGTGGGCGAAGCCTTGAAGCTGATGTTTGTGATTACCGCCGTTGCAGCGATTGCCTTGGGCGTGTTCCTGGTGTCGATGGTGCCGCACTTCAACGTTGCGAACCTGCTGGACATCCCGGTGACCGAGGCCAAAGGCGCCAGCACGTTCTTGCCGTTCGGCTACGTCGGCGTATGGGCGGCGATTCCCTATGCAATCTGGTTTTTCCTCGCCGTCGAAGGCGTGCCGTTGGCTGCCGAAGAAACCAAGAACCCCAAGCGTGACCTGCCTCGTGGCCTGATCGGCGCCATTGTGGTGCTGACCAGTTTTGCCCTGTTGATTCTGGTCATCGCCCCCGGCGGCGCGGGCACTTACGCGTTGATCAAGTCGGGCAACCCGTTGGTTGAGGCGCTGGCACTGTCCTACGGCGGTTCGACCTGGATGGGCAGCTTCGTCAACCTGGTCGGCTTGGCAGGCTTGATCGCGAGCTTTTTCTCGATCATCTACGCGTATTCCCGGCAGATCTTCGCCTTGTCCCGCGCCGGTTACTTGCCGCGCAAACTGTCGCAGACCAACAAAAGCAAGGCGCCGGTGCTGGCGCTGGTGATCCCGGGCATCATCGGTTTTGGCCTGTCGCTGACCGGCCAGGGTGATTTGCTGATTCTAGTGGCGGTATTCGGCGCGACCATTTCCTACGTACTGATGATGGCCGCGCACATCACCCTGCGCATCCGCCGCCCCAAAATGGACCGTCCGTACCGCACACCGGGCGGCATTTTCACCTCAGGTGTCGCGCTGGTACTGGCCTGCGTAGCCGTAGTAGCGGGCTTTCTGGTGGATCCACGGGTGGTGATTGGCGCCGCGATCATCTATGGAGTATTAATTGCTTACTTTGCTTTCTACAGCCGGCATCACTTGGTAGCAGGCACGCCCGAAGAAGAATTCGCCGCGATCCAGGCCGCAGAGGCCGCCTTGCACTGAATGCCGTAAACCTCGACGCGGGCAGTTGGCCCGCGTCGCCAAGGAGACACTGTATGGCAAGCTTTTCCCACGCGGTGGGTGCACAGACCTACCGCTTCGACAGCCTCAAGGACGTGATGGCCAAGGCCAGCCCGGCGCGCTCCGGGGACTTCCTCGCCGGCGTGGCCGCGCAGAACGACGGCGAACGCGTGGCCGCGCAAATGGCGTTGGCGAACATCCCGCTGAAACACTTCCTCGAAGAAGTGCTGATCCCCTACGAAAGCGACGAAGTCACCCGGCTGATCATCGACACCCACGATAAACAGGCGTTTAGCGTGGTCAGTCACCTGACCGTCGGCGGCCTGCGCGACTGGCTGCTCAGTGACGCGGCCGACGAACACGCCCTACGCGCATTGGCGCCGGGGCTGACACCGGAAATGGCCGCCGCCGTCTCCAAGATCATGCGCGTACAGGACTTGGTGTTGGTCGCGCAAAAGATCCGCGTGGTCACCCAGTTTCGCGGCACCATGGGCCTGCGCGGGCGCCTGTCGACGCGCCTGCAGCCCAACCACCCGACGGATGAACCGGCGGGCATCGCCGCGAGCATTCTCGACGGCCTGCTCTACGGCAACGGCGACGCCATGATCGGCATCAACCCGGCCACCGACAGCATCGCCTCGATCTGCGCCATGCTCGAGATGCTCGATGCGATCATCCAGCGCTACGAAATCCCCACCCAGGCGTGCGTGCTGACTCACGTGACCACGTCCATCGAGGCCATCAACCGAGGTGTACCGCTGGACCTGGTGTTCCAGTCGATTGCCGGTACCGAAGCGGCCAACGCCAGTTTCGGCATCAGCCTGAGCGTGCTGCAGGAAGGTTACGACGCAGGCTTGAGTCTGAACCGCGGCACCTTGGGCCAGAACCTGATGTATTTCGAAACCGGCCAGGGCAGCGCCTTGTCGGCCAACGCGCACTTTGGCGTCGACCAGCAAACCTGCGAAACCCGCGCCTACGCCGTTGCGCGGCATTTCAAGCCGTTTTTGGTCAACACCGTTGTAGGTTTTATCGGCCCCGAGTACCTGTACAACGGCAAGCAGATCATCCGCGCCGGCCTTGAAGATCACTTCTGCGGCAAGCTGCTCGGCGTACCGATGGGCTGCGACATCTGCTACACCAACCACGCCGAGGCCGACCAGGATGACATGGACACCCTGCTCACCCTGTTGGGCGTGGCCGGGATCAACTTCATCATGGGCATCCCCGGCTCCGACGACATCATGCTCAACTACCAGACCACCTCGTTCCACGACGCGTTATACGCCCGGCAAACATTGGGTTTAAAACCGGCGCCGGAGTTTGAACAGTGGCTGGCCAAGATGGGCATCTTCACGCAAGCCGACGGCAAGGTGCACTTCGGCAACAGCCTGCCACCGGCGTTTCGCCACGCCTTGAAGCAATTGGGATGAAGGAGCCGCCTGTGCAAGTAGAACTGCCTGACAACCCGTGGCTGGAACTGCGCCGCCTGACCCCGGCGCGCATCGCCCTGGGCCGCACCGGCACCAGCATTCCCACCAGCGCGCAGCTGGATTTTCAATTCGCCCACGCCCAGGCGCGCGATGCGGTGCACCTGCCTTTTGACCATGAAGGCCTGAGCAGCCAATTGGCCGAGCGCGGCCGTGAGAGCTTGTTGCTGCACAGTGCCGCCGTTGACCGGCATATGTATTTGCAACGCCCGGACCTGGGGCGACGCCTGAGTGATGAGTCGGCGCAGAGCTTGCGCGACTACGCCGCCGCGAACCCTGGCGGCGTGGACCTGGCCGTGGTAGTGGCCGACGGGCTGTCGGCGCT
Source organism: Pseudomonas sp. HT11 (assembly GCF_044875395.1). NCBI lineage: Bacteria > Pseudomonadati > Pseudomonadota > Gammaproteobacteria > Pseudomonadales > Pseudomonadaceae > Pseudomonas > Pseudomonas sp. HT11. The sequence continues at coordinate 5,550,324 of NZ_CP173217.1, forward strand.
GGCCGTGCATAAACACACGCTGCCGTTTCTGACACGCATGGAAGAACAGACTCACGCCGAAGGGTGGTCCTTGTCGCCAGTCATCCTGGTGGAACAGGGCCGCGTGGCGGTGGCCGATGAAATTGGCCAATTGCTGGGCGCCAAGATGGTGGTGATTCTGATCGGCGAGCGGCCGGGGCTCAGCTCGCCAGACAGCTTGGGGCTGTATTTCACCTACAACCCCAAGGTCGGGCTCACCGATGCGTATCGCAACTGCATTTCCAACGTGCGACTGGAAGGCCTGAGCTACGGCATGGCCGCGCATCGCCTGCTTTACTTGATGAAAGAGGCGTGTCGCCGGCAGCTGTCGGGGGTCAATCTCAAGGACGAGGCACAGGTGCAGACCCTCGAGTCGGATGATCCTGACCTGATGAAAGGCAATTTCCTGCTCAGCCCGCCGGAATGAACGATAGCCGCACGATTGCGCTTTTTCGCGCCATTAGGCAGCATCCGGTCACGGCCGCTTGTGTGGTCATCCCCCCTTTGGAAGTTGAGGCCTGGCATGCGGATTACTCAAGCGACCCTGGAACACTTGGACCTGTTGACCCCGTTGTTCGTCAAATACCGCGAGTTCTATGGCGCGCTGCCGTTTCCGGATTCATCGCGGGCGTTTCTGGAAAAACGCCTGCGCCGCAAGGAGTCGGTGATCTACCTGGCCCTGGCCGACGATGATGACAAGCGGTTGCTGGGCTTTTGTCAGCTTTACCCGAGCTTTTCGTCGCTGTCGCTTAAACGCGTGTGGATCCTCAACGATATCTATGTGGCCGAAGATGCGCGCCGGCAATTGGTGGCAGACAACCTGATGCGCACGGCCAAGAAAATGGCCAAGGAAACCCAGGCGGTGCGGCTGCGGGTGTCGACCAGCAGTGACAATGAGGTGGCGCAGAAGACTTATGAGTCGATCGGCTTTCGCGAAGATACGGAGTTCAAGAACTACGTGTTGCCGATCAGCGAAAACTGATAACGCCGAATGGCTTCGGCTTCCCCTTGTGGTGAACGGCCTTACAGTGGCGAGCAGGCTGAGTGTGGCGAGCGGGCTTGCCCCGCGTTGGGCTGCGCAGCAGCCCCAAAAACAGCCGCCGAGTTATAACTGAAGGAATGCAGAACTTCTCGGGGGGCTGCTTCGCAGCCCAACGCGGGGCAAGCCCGCTCGCCACAGCAAGCCCGCTGGCCACACTCAGTCAGCTCACCACAGAAGACCCGCTCCCCTATTTGGATCAATGTAGATCGGACATACCCACGACATGCCCCGCTACAAAACCCACACGCTTTTCACCTCTCAATACGTATAATGCGGACCTTTCAGGGTTGTAAGAAATACGGCATACACTTGTAGCCTTACTTACCCGTAGACCCCGCACTGGCCTGCTGAGCCGGGCCATTCACACAGGTGCCATCCATGGATTTCAACCCGCTCGACCTTATCCTGCATCTCGACGTGTACCTCGACATGCTGGTGAGAAACTACGGAGTGTGGATCTACGCCATTCTGTTCCTGGTTATCTTTTGCGAAACCGGCTTGGTGGTCATGCCATTCCTGCCCGGTGATTCCTTGCTGTTCATCGCTGGCGCTATCGCGGCAGGCGGCGGCATGGACCCGATCCTGTTGGGCGGCTTGCTGATGCTGGCGGCCATCCTGGGTGACAGCACCAACTACGTGATCGGGCGAACAGTGGGCGAACGCTTGTTCAGCAACCCGAACTCGAAAATCTTCCGCCGCGACTACCTGCAAAAAACCCACGAGTTCTACGACAAGCACGGCGGCAAAACCGTGACCCTGGCGCGTTTCCTGCCGATCCTGCGCACCTTCGCACCCTTCGTCGCCGGCATCGCCAAAATGCCTTACCCGCGCTTCTTCGGGTTCAGCGTGTTCGGCACCGTGCTGTGGGTCGGCGGCCTGGTGACCCTGGGTTACTTCTTCGGCAATGTGCCGTTCATCAAGAAGAACCTGTCGCTGCTGGTGGTCTTTATCATCCTGCTGTCGCTGATCCCGATGATCATCGGTGTGTTCCGCAGCCGCTTTGGCCGCTCGTCCTCCGAAGCCAAACCGCAGTAACCTGCGATGTGGTCCCTCAGCGCCTGGCGTCGCCGGCGCCTGCTGGCCAAGCACCCGATTGCCGATGACACCTGGCAACGGGTGCGCCACCACCTGAGCTTTCTCGACGGCATCAGCGCCGAGCAAGACCAGTGGCTGCGCGAAGCCTGCGTAGTCTTCCTCGCCGAAAAACACCTCACCGCCCTGCCCGGCGTCGAGCTGCACCAGGAACAGCGCCTGCTGCTCGCCGCCCAGGCGCAACTGCCGTTGATGAACCTGGGCGACCTCGACTGGTACCAAGGCTTCCACGAAATCGTGCTGTACCCCGACGACTTCGTCAGCCCGCAACGCCATCGCGATGCCAGCGGCGTCGAACACGAGTGGGACGGCGAACACAGCGGCGAAGCCTGGCAGCAAGGCCCGGTGATTCTCGCCTGGCCCGGCGTGTTGGCCAGCGGCCAGTGGGAAGGCTACAACCTGGTGATCCACGAGCTGGCGCACAAACTCGACATGCTCAACGGCGACGCCAACGGCCTGCCGCCGCTGCACCACGACATGCGCGTGCAGGAATGGGCCAGCGTGATGCAAAGCGCCTTTGATGACCTCAATCGCCAGCTGGACGCCAACCCGGACGCGGACACCGAGATCGACCCCTACGCCGCCGAAAACCCGGCGGAGTTCTTTGCCGTCACCAGCGAATATTTTTTCAGCGCCCCGGATTTACTGGTCAGCACTTATCCACAGGTGTACGCGCAACTGAGCCGCTTCTATCGCCAGGATCCCCTGGCCCGCCTGCACCAACTGCAAGCCAGCGACGCGCGCTATCAGACAGAACGCCACGCGCCGTACGACGTCTGACGCATGGCATCGGCGTCAGAATATGCCTATAATCGCCGCCACTTTTAGGCCAATCCGGCCATGTTCAATGGCCAACTACGGGGGCAACGCCCAATGAGCTACAGCAAGATTCCGGCTGGCAAAGACCTGCCGAACGACATCTACGTCGCCATCGAAATTCCGGCCAACCACGCGCCGATCAAATACGAAATCGACAAAGACAGCGACTGCCTGTTCGTTGACCGTTTCATGGCCACCCCAATGTTCTACCCGGCCAACTACGGTTTCATCCCCAACACCCTGGCTGACGACGGTGACCCCCTCGACGTGCTGGTCGTAACCCCTTACCCGGTTACCCCAGGCTCGGTCATCCGCGCGCGCCCAGTCGGCATCCTGAACATGACCGACGACGGCGGCGGCGATGCCAAAGTTATCGCGGTACCCCACGACAAGCTGTCCCAGCTGTACGTGGACGTGAAGGAATACACCGACCTGCCGCCACTGCTGCTGGAACAGATCAAGCACTTCTTCGAGAACTACAAAGACCTCGAAAAAGGCAAATGGGTGAAGATCGACGGTTGGGGCAACGCAGACGCCGCCCGCGCCGAGATCATGAAGTCGGTGGCTGCCTACAAAGGCTGATACCCGCTCCTCATTGCCCCGGCAATCAAAAAAGCCCCGACTATTCGGGGCTTTTTTTGTGGGAAAAATTAAACTCCAAGTGCAATGTTTAATGCGCAATGTTTAACAGCGTTAAGACACTGACATATCGACCTACAACTAAGTAAATCCCTACACGCGCAATTCAACGCATAGTTTATTTGATGTCTTTTTCCGGCCAGTAAACTCTGCGTTTATGAATACATCAGGTGATCGACTAAAAGCGTTATTACGGGAAGTTCATCTTTCCGCCTCCGACTTCGCCAAGAACCGCGGCGTCACGCCTCAACACGTGAACAACTGGTTCAAACGCGGCGTGCCCATGGGCCGACTCAACGAGATCGCAGAACTGCTCTGCGTCTCCAGCCGTTGGCTACGCACCGGCGAAGGCCTCAAACACCCACCGGCCAACTTCCTGCTGGAAGGCCCCGGCACCACCAAAGGACTGCCCACCCGCGAAGAAAGCGGCAAATACCTCACAGGCCCCGCCTGCCTCCCGGAAAAAATCGACGTGGAGATCGCCCTCCACCCCACCTTCACCTCAAGCGAACGCATCCGCGTCTCCCTGCATACTCTGGAAACCCTCAACGTAAACCCCGACCGCGCCATAGGCGCCTACATGGTCGACAACAGCATGATCGACATCATCCAACAAGGCGCCACCCTCGCCATCGACCGCGGCCGCAGCCAAATCACCGACGGCGAAATCTACGCCGTCGAACACGACGGCATGCTGCGCATCAAATACCTCTACAACCGCCCCGGCGGCGGCCTGCGCATGCGCAGCCACAACGCCAGCGAACACCCGGACGAATACCTCACCCACGAGCAACGCTTCGAACAGAACTTTCAGATCGTGGGCTGGGTGTTCTGGTGGTCCACCCTCAACAACCGCCGACCGGTGCCGCTGGACGAACAACTGCTGGGCTGGGAAGGCTCTAAATCGGACCCGGAGGTAGGCATTTGAAGTGAATGTGGGTATCATCCGCCGCACATTTGGCAGGGGGTGGCTTTGCGCTATCCATCCTGCCTGGCGATGCGGAGGAGTTCCCGCGGATGCCCCTACTATTCAGTCAGACGGTAAGTTGGCTGAGCGATTTGAAGGCTGGTGAGGTTTGTCAAAAACAAGCTGAGGCAGTCCCCGAGAAGCCGGCCACAAGCCGGCTTTTTAATTGTCCTAAATAATCCTATCCCATCCGAGAATCCTGCCGATAGCCTAGCTATCACGGGTGTTTCAGTCGCTCCCCTGTCCGATGGTGTTCGACACCATTTGACCTCATCCGACGATGAAGTGGGGGGACAGGTGGGGGGACAAAAGGAACGATAGGGGAAATCCAATGGGTAAGCTGAATCCGAAACAAGTCGAAAACCTGACCGAACCCGGTACCTATGAAGATGGTGATGGGCTACGGTTGGTCGTCAAACCTTCCGGGCGTAAGTCCTGGCTCCTTCGCTTCCAACTGGCAGGCCGTCGTAGGGAAATGGGCTTGGGCTCTTTCCCTGAAGTGGGCCTCAAGAAAGCCAGACAAGAAGCCAGCGCCAAACGCAGTCAATTGAGCGACGGTGTAGATCCCCTAGCCGCTCGCGACATCGAACGCGCTGCACAACGCGAAGCGCAGCGAACCAGCGAAGCGAAACAGCTGAAGTTCGAGACACTCGCGAAAGACTACTGCGAAGCACACGGGGGCACCTGGTCAGAGAAGTGGCGTAAAGGCTGGCTGCGGAAGCTGGAGCTGTATGCGTTTGACCACATTGGCAAACTGTCAGCCGAGGAGATCGGTACACCCCAGGTGCTCAAGGTGCTGCAACCAATCTGGGCCACCAAAACCAGAACCGCCGATGAGGTACGTGGGCAAATTGAACAGGTTCTGGATGCCGCCAAGGCACGCAACCTGCGAGAGGGTGAGAACCCTGCTCGCTGGCGTGGGCACTTAGACAATCTGTTGAGTCGCGCTGAAAAGAAGAAGGCTCGGAAACGCGAACACTTCGAAGCTCTACGCTGGCAAGACGTACCCACGCTGATGGCTAAACTCAGCGCAAACACCACACCAGCGTCCTTGGCCACTCAACTCTTGATCATGACCAGCGCACGCGCGCACATGGTGAGGTTTGCACGCTGGGATGAGTTTGACCTGAAAGCTGGTACTTGGTCTCTACCGGATGAACGTATGAAGATGCGAGTCGCATTTGTAATCCCGCTTGCCGAGGAAGTCGTAAAGCTAGTGCAGAGCATTCCGCGAGATGAAGGAAGCCCCTTTCTATTCCCTGGTCAGGGTAAGACGGGGGTCATGCATGCAAACGCAGTACGAACGCTCCTACAGGCATGGGGTACGAGCACATCACGCGACACGGCTTTCGGTCTTCCTTTCGGGATTGGGCCGGGGAATGTACCCATTACCCACGCGAGGTATGCGAAATGGCGCTGGCACATGACGAACGCGACCAAACTGAAGGCGCCTATTCTCGCTCCGATTTTCTCGACAAGCGCCGTGCGTTGATGAACGACTGGAGCAGCTTTCTAACCACTCCCACAACCGCTGCCAAACTTTGAGCTTGAACCATGCCTACGTTACCTGCCGTCCAAAAAATGCGGATATGTATCTTTACTGCCCTGAGAAACTGAGGTCTCGAACGCCACACAACGTCAACAGCCACGATAAAGAACCACACAATGAAAAAAACGACGTCAACACTCTTTTCAGCGATTCAACTCGCAACACATCTGAATGTACGTATCGGCAATACCAGCATTGGGGAAGCAATCGCGAGAAGCCACGGATTACTCTTCGAACACTTCTTCGAACCGCTTCTTGGCCGCGACGTATATATCAAACTGTTAAATGACATCAGCTTGGTCACAAGCGATCTTGCACTACAAACGGAACTTGAGCAGGCGTGGGACAGCGAAGTCAATGAGTATGACGACGAAACCAAGAGCGTTCTCAAAGAGGCTCAATACGCCTGTTTGTACATTGAACTGGCTAGGACCGCCGAAGCAAGCAACGAACATGTCCGCGCCTGGGCCTTCAACAACCACGCCAGCCTAATGGTCGGAGAAATAATAGAAAAATCCGCAGCCATCCAAAAACACGCGGAATCTAAAAAACGCTCTCAACAAAACAGCAAAAACGGAAAAGCTCGAATTAAAAACTTCCTACCAGTCCAAGAAGAAGCAATAAGACTGCTTGAGGAGTTGAAACCGGAGGGTGGCTGGCCAAGCTACAGTAGCGCAGCAATCGCACTAGAGGAGGATCTGGCTGAGTTCATTCTCAAAACCCGCCCACTTGGTTTGACCTCATCGAATATTCGAGAGCTTTTAGAGAAAACCTGGCTTCCTAAAGATAAACTCGTTAATCCTGCTTGGAAAAAGAATAAACATGCGGATGCACAATAAAGCTCAGATTTCCCGCAGCTGTGCTTTCGAGATCGACCATACGGCCCTCAGTGCCGCTGAGAGCCTTTGGCTGCGTTCCCCCTATGCAGCGCGAGTGCTATCAGTGGGGACTGCCCTAGGCCTACCGCGCGGGTCTTTCTGACGCGGTCGTTCCATTTTGCCCATGCCGCGCCCAACCGCTTGAAGCTTCATGTAGAGATCAATCTTGGTCAGGTAGAGCACCGCCTTGCCTAACCCATCCCGCATCAGGCTATCCCGGTGATCGACCATACCGATCCCACAGCTCTTGTAGCGCGATTTGTCCGCGTTACAGTTGTAATACACGCCTCGGCCTTTAGTAATCACATTGAGCCAGTACTGGCCTATTCGCTTGACCAGCGTTCCATCCTCCCGAACCTTGGAGCCATCAAAGAAAAACATCATATGATAATGGAAGCCTTTATCCGGCCCATGCTCCAGCTTCCAAATGTGACCCACCATATCGCCAAACAGCTTGTTCGACCTAGTGTTCTGGAACAGGTGCTCTCGATCTTGCTTGGCTTCAGCCTGTGTCGTCTTGGAGAACTCTTTGCGGTAGCCTAGATCAACCCTCAGCACCAACAATCTGGAATAGCGCTCAAACAATGCATCTACGTACTCCGTCAGCTCTTTGTAATTTTTATTGCCTGAACGCTGGTAGTTTTTAAGCTTGGACTGGAACTGCTTAGATTTAGCCTCTTGGCGAATCCTATTAACACAACCGTTAAACAATGCAAGCAGCACCTGAGCATCACCGCATAGTGCTGCTCGTTTGTGCGACAAATACGTGTGATGCAAACCCGCATCTGCAATCTGCCTGACGACCAAGTCGATATACGGCTCAAACCTATACAACTCACCAAATCGGTCATCACTGAAAACATGCATTTTTACCAGCTTACGTAATATATCACCCGCAGCATTGAACTTCAGAGCGCTGCCACCGTCCCTGTCAACATACAACTCAAATGCGTCCCCCTCCGACTTGATAAGCTGTTGAGCCAAAAACGATGTTCGTTTCAGCTCACAGACCAAACCGATATCTAACTCGCCCTGTATGTCACCGTTCTCAAGCTTCATACGACACGTGCTCAAGAGCGCATTATAGCGCTCATGATTAGACACGCTTACATAGCCCTTCATACCCTTAAGCACTCAATAGATTTATGTTGATTATTGATTGACTTGCCTTAGATCAAGTCAATCCATTCTTCTGCACATTCTTCAGGCATGCCTCTCTATCAGATGGATAAGTAAAATGACATTGATTAGCATTGAACCTCATCATCAGTAGAGCCATTACCAATCGCAAAGAGAGATACTACTAATTACTGCTAATAACATATAAGCCAGAAATATTTAGGCAAGCCGAGTTCGATCAAAGCACTGCCAGTAGCGCACCTCACAATAAAGATATTAATTAAAATTCCATACAGAGTTAGTGTTCGAATTCAGCACAAAAATAGTCAGAAAATTTCAGCCTACTCACCGGTGAAGAGGCCTTTTAATGATTAGCTTGCCTCCTTGGCAGACATGCGCTGCTCAATCCAAGTGGTGATTTCGGAATCGATCCAGCCAATGGCCGAGGCCCCCAGCTTGATCGGTTTGGGGAACGTAGCGTCGTACCTCGGCGACTGGACGTCCATGCGATCATAAATCGTTGACCGCCCAAGGCCGATACGCTCGGTCAATTGCTTAAGGCGCAATATCCTCGGGTAGAAAACAGTTTGGGTGTTTGTCACTTGGCTACTCGTTATGTGTTTGGGAGTGATGCGACTTTAAAGCGAGCGTGCCGCAACAATAAGACCGGCAGCGACAAGTATTTTTTTCCTGAGAATTGGCATACTTCTCAAATGTGAAAACACGCTGCCCGCCTCCCGATCCGTGGAAGTGGTCTCTCCCCCCCCCCCCCTCGCTCGACGTTGCCCTCATGCATCTATTCCGTCAATTCGTATGACGTGCCTGTGAGACCTCGCGGTGGTTTCTGGGTTACAGCTCCGCTGCCTCTGCTTCTTTTTCGTGAATACTGCTCTAGAGGACCGGACACATCATTGGCCATTCAAGTAGTTTTCCATCGACGCATCGGTTGGCAAAAAACCTTCGCAAGTACCCAAAAATCCCCGCTTAAAAGGAGCTTTCTGAACCGTAGGAACTAACTCAGTAGCTGAGGAACTAACTCCGCATGGCCTTTGGCTGCCAACTCCGCTAGCCCCCGCCACCAAAACGATATTGAAACTAATTTCATAACTACATCACCACACTGAATATCCCTCATGGAATCCAACACCATGTTATTTCAGTGCCCTTGCTGTACCTCCAGAAAAATTGCCTACCTCCAACCGGCCATGAAGATTGCTGCCTTCGTGGGTACTGTCGTCGGTGCCACGCACGGAGCAAGCACAGCGCTCATCGATAGCCAAATAGGCTCGACCGCAGGCGCTCTTATCAGTCCGCTGGGCATCAACTTTGGACGCCTCTCTGGTGCCTTACTTGGCGGGCTCGCCGGGAGCGTGGGCGGCTGCGCGCTCGGCGCTCAGCTCGGCGAAAAGCTGGATCGCCATGCGCTGGCCAACAACCTCTGTCTGGTCTGCGGACATCGCTTCAACCTGCCTACTTAATCAGCACACCTAATCATCCTGGCTCGTGCTGCGATCTGCGCAGCGCTTATGCCGACCGTTACTCAAAGGAATCACATATGGCTCATCTCATTGAACAAATGGCTTATGTTGGTGCTACGCCCTGGCATGGCTTGGGCTCTGCCCTGTCACCGAATCAACCCCTGGAAGTCTGGCAACGCGAAGCCGGCATGAACTGGCAGATTCAGGACAGCCCAGTTCATTTCAAAGCCGATGCCGCCCGTCACCTAGGCACCATTCACTCATTCCCGGAGCAAAAGGTGCTGTACCGATCCGACACTAAAGCACCTCTGTCGGTGGTCTCGCATCGCTATCAAGTGGTCCAGCCCCGTGAAGTTTTGGAGTTCTATCGAGAACTGACGGAAGTCTCGGGCTACGCACTTGAAACCGCTGGAGTGCTCAAAGGTGGTCGTAAGTTCTGGGCTCTCGCCAGAACAGGCCAGGCGACAACCCTAAGGGGCAAGGATCAAGTCAACGGTTATCTACTGCTGGCGACTTCGTGCGACGGCACATTGGCTACCACTGCGACCCCCACCACCGTTCGCGTGGTCTGCAACAACACCCTGAGCATCTCCCTGAACAGCGCCAGTCACGCCATAAAAGTGCCGCACAGCACGCGTTTTGACCCGCAAACCATCAAAAAGCGACTGGGTATTGCCGTCTCGCGATGGGACGAATTCATGTATCGGATGCGCGCCCTCGCCGAACGCAAAGTTCAGACGAAAGAAGTCATCGGCTTCTTTATGGAAGTGTTATGCGACACCGGCGCGCATGACCCCATTCCAAATGTACTGCCCAACAAACGAGCTATGGAGAAGGTGCAAAGCCTCTACGAAGGTAAAGGCCGAGGATCTGAAATGGAGTCCGCTCGCGGAACAGCATGGGGCTTGCTGAATGCCGTGACTGAATATGTGGATCATGAAAAGCGTGCCAGGAGTTCTGAGTATCGAATGGATTCGGCATGGTTTGGGCAAGGCGCAGTAATCAAACAGAAGGCACTCGATGCAGCGTTACAACTCGTTGCGTGAACCATCAAACACAGCATCGCCGAGCGCCTTCTCCAATGGGGCGTTCGGAATCTTTTTATCCCAGCACCGCCCTCAGTAACTGCGCACCCACCCTCTTGTACTTTCACGCGTTTGGATAGGAATCCCAGCATGAAATATCCCAAGCTCAAATCCGGTGAAACGACCGACACCTATGCCCTGGAATCACCGCTCACCGAGGCGGACGTTTTACAGATGGCTCAACAACTCGCTATGTATCGCCTGTCAAAAGGACGTGCATTGACTGAACGCAGACTCGTATTCAGCCACCTACAAACTCTGCTGCAGTTTCATGATTACGAAGTCTTTGCTTTGTTACTGCTCGATACAGAGCACCGGGTTATTGGTTTCAGAGAGCTATTTAGCGGCCCTCTGGAAGGCGCCAGCGTGTACCCACGGGAAGTGGTGAAAATCGTACTGGAACACAACGCTGCGGCTGTGATCTTGGTTCATAACCAACCCTCTGGCACCCAAGAGGTCAGTCAAGCCGATCGCGCACTCACAACTCCTCTTAAAAAAGCTCTGAATATGGTTGGCACCCAGATTTTGGATCACGTTGTGGTGGCCCATGAAGGCTGCAAATCAATGGCAGAGCGAGGGCATCTGTAAGCGGCGCGTACGAGCCAATTTAGGAAGGTGGCGCTTAAAACTCTCACCGAGCCAAATCACTTAAAACAATGAGACTCCCATGGCATTGATACGTTTCTTGATCACACTTTTCACCTTTATCGGCGTGCTGGCAAGCGCTTCAGCAGTAGTGTTGACTGTAATCCTGATATTACGATTCCCGCCGATCCTGATCGCCGTTGGCATAGCTTTATTGCTCTTTCAATGGCTTCTCCAGCGCCAATCCAGATTCGAATAAACGGCAGAAGCTGGACAGGAGGCAGACACGCCTCCTGCCGGCATAAATTCATTTTTTTATCTGGCCGATCGAAAATCCGAGCTCTGTTTCTGCGCGGTCTGCCGTTCTTCCTTGTTAGGCGCTCCTCGCTAACGTCAGGAGTAATTGCCGCGCGGCACTTTCGCGGACGAAGGGGTGCGAGTATTGCTATGCAGAGCCTCTTTAAATCAAGGAGCTCCGCACCAGTCGACGAACGTGACTGTACGAATCTCCCCAAGGCTAATACTGTACATAATTACAGCACCACAGACCGGCGCCTTCCAAAACACCTGGATCTATCTGCTTACTCTTCAATACACTCACTCAGCTAGCTCCTGGCTAGACCAGCACAGGGCTGCGCTGAGGAAAGATTACTCGGGTTTCAAACCGGCTGAAGGAGCTCAATATGTGGGTACCACCAAGCGAAGCCCCAGGCTTAGCCGACGCAATATTTCTGGATGAATTCAAAGACATAAGTGAATTGGACAATCTCAAACCAATCCAGCCGTCAGGCGGCCCAAGCCATTGCGTTTGCTTGCAGGGCAATCCATTATCCACCACTATTGCCCCCTCGACGCCTACCGAGCTACCTCTAGTCAGCATGCCGAGTAAGCATCCAGCATCAGTGGCGAAAAAAGACCACCATCGTGCTGCCTTTATTGGCGATAGCCGAGGGCTTCGCGAGACGCTCCCTACCCTGAAAACGACCGTATCCGGGCAGGAGCCCATGAAAAATTTCGAAACCCTCCCCTCACTATCCGCCCACGGGCAACCTTTGATGTTCGCAGATCTTTTTGCGGGCTGTGGAGGCCTATCTCTAGGTCTATCGCTCGCAGGGCTAAACGGCGTTTTTGCCGTCGAACGCGACAAAATGGCATTTTCTACCCTTTCGGCAAACCTGCTCGAAGGGCGCAACGTGCCTGCACCTCAATTCGAATGGCCCGATTGGCTGGAAAGAAAAGCCTGGGGTATCGATGAAATTCTTGAACAGCACCCACTTAAACTTTCCGAGCTCAAGGGCAAAGTGCATGTACTTGCAGGAGGCCCTCCCTGCCAAGGATTCAGTTTCGCAGGGAAGCGACTAGAGTCCGACCCCCGAAACCAACTGTTTGAGAAGTACGTGGAAATGGTCAAGGCTATTCAGCCAGCGGCCATTGTCCTGGAAAACGTACCGGGCATGAAGGTCGCGCATAAAGCCAAATCTTGGAAAGAAGAACTTGGCTTAACGAAAGTGAAGCCCCATTCCTACTATGACAAGCTTGTCGAAAGCCTGGATAGGGTCGGGTATCAGGTCCTCGGTAAAATAGTGGACTGCTCACTCTTCGGAGTTCCGCAGAAGCGCCCACGCCTAATCGTGATAGGGATCCGCAAAGATCTCTCTCGCCATCTCCGTGGCGGCGCTAACAGAGCTTTCGAGCTTCTGGAGGAAGCAAGGCTGAACCAGCTGCAGGAGCTTGGCCTTCCAGAAATTGTCAGCGCTTCGGAGGCCATTTCTGATTTAGAAATAAAGCACGTTGGGACCAGACCATGTACTGATCTCTCCTCTCGTACCGGCTTTCTAGAGCTCGCATATAAGGGGCCTCGGACACATTACCAAACCCTCATGCATCAAGGGAGCGGCGACTCTATGGACAGCGTACGCTTAGCCAAACACAAACCCGAAATCAGTGAACGGTTCATGAGGATCATTCAGGACCCCGAGTGCGTTAGGGGTGGTTTGATGAGCTTGGCCCAAAGGGAAAAATATGGCCTCAAGAAGCACCGCATTTGCCTAATGCACGAAGCAAATCCCGCACCAACAATAACAACTTTGCCCGACGATGTGCTCCACTACAGCGAGCCCAGGATACTGACCGTCCGAGAGTCTGCACGCCTGCAGTCCTTTCCCGACTGGTTCCAGTTCCGAGGCAAATTCACCACCGGCGGGAGCCGACGTACTAAGGAATGCCCGCGCTACACGCAGGTAGGCAACGCTGTTCCTCCTTACCTTGCAAGAGCCATTGGTATAGCCATCGAGTCGGTACTAAAAGAAGCCATGGCCACAGCTAGTCAAAAAACAATCAGTGAACCAGAACAAGAAATCTTAGCCATAGCTTAAAAACATAGGAGTCGAGGGGAATGGATAGCACCCAACTGGAAGGGGCGCGCTACCCCGCAGCCCTTGTCGACTGGGCCGGCCATCACTCGGGGGGAGTGAAGCGGCTTTTAGACAACGAAAGCGGGCAGCCCAACAAACTATTATTAAGGACAAGCCTTCTGGCTCGACTCCAAGCCTGGACAGAAAAGCTTCCGGCCGACAGCACGGGCATCCCGAGGATTATCCTTCTGGTTGGCGGACCAGGTAATGGAAAAACCGAAGCGATCGAATCCACAATCCACTGGCTAGACGCGAGCCTAGGCTGTGAGGGACGGCTCATCGAAGAGCTGTCAAAGGCGTTCCATCCATCCGCCGGCTTCAAAGTCCCACGAATAGTTAGCATCGATGCCGGAAGCCTTTCAAGATTCGATAGTAGTCTGAGCTTGGATATAGTTCAGGATGCCACTTCGACAGCTGGTCACGAGGGAAACACTGCACCAGCACTCCTCATCGAAGAGCTCGATAGGCTTCTGGATGGCCCACCATCCCAAGCTTATCTATGCTGCGTTAACCGTGGCGTCCTCGATGATGCGCTGATCCATGCTATCGACAATAATCTTGAGAAGCCACGAGCCATCCTCGAAGCTGTTACGAGGGCTGTGAGCCTGGCGTACGATGCACCCTCATGCTGGCCGCTCGAGGGTTTCCCATCGATTGCAGTCTGGCCAATGGATGCAGAATCTCTTCTAGTAAAGCCTGACGATGTGACTTCGGCGCCAGCGGAAATCCTCATTGGCCAGGCCACTGAATCCGAAATGTGGCCCGCAAAGGGAGCATGTCCAGCGGGCGAGAAATGCCCCTTCTGTACCAGCCAGACCATCTTGGCCAGAGACGAACACCGAACTGCGTTGCTAAAGATACTACGCTGGTATGAGCTAGCCAGCGGCAAGCGTTGGAGCTTCCGAGACCTTTTCTCCCTTACTTCGTATTTGCTGGCTGGGCACCATCCTGTAGTCCATGACTCAGCAAGACACACGCACCAATCAACGCCTTGCCAATGGGCCGAGAACCTCGTCGAACTTGACCACAAAGCAGCAGGGACAAAAAAGCACAACAGGCAAACACTCACTGCGATTTTCCACCTAGCAACGTCAAGCTACCAACATGCACTATTCCATCGTTGGGACAAGGATGCGGCGACCTCGCTCCGCCGTGATCTCAAGGACCTAGGTCTCGAGAAGGAGCTAGACGCCGAAGCAGGGCGAACCCTGATGGGGCTCGTGCACTTTCTTGCAGAGAGAAAGACACATTACCTTCCGGCTACAATTGCGCCATTGCTGGAAGGCCTCGTCGATACCTTAGATCCAGCATTCGCAAGTCCCGACAGTCAGGTCGCGGTAAGTAGCCAAAGCATGGTTAGCCTCGGCGACCTCGACATTCGCTTCAGTCGCTCCCTAGCCGGCGGAATAGAGTTCATCCGCAAATATAAAGTCTTATCGCGAAACGAGCTGGAGCTACTCAAGCGACTTTCTAATGCAGACGAAATGCTTTCAATGCCTATTGTCCGACGAAGGAGACCTGTCGCGGCCAGTCGTGTTCAACATTTACTCCGCGACTTTGCTTGCCGCCTAGTCCGCAGAAGTATTTGTACCCGAACGGCAGTAGTTGCCGATTTCAAGATCCTGCAGGCTTTCCAGCTGGTCGTCGAAGAAAATGACAAGCACCAGCTTTACGAGGTTGTACAGCAAGTGAAGGGACTGCTGAATACAGGTCAGGAATTCGAGGTCTCACTAACCACTACATTCGGACAACCTCTTCCACCCAAGCAACGTCAGGCGACATTGGTTGTGCCTCTACGCCAGGTTAGGATGCTGCCCCAGAACACTCCAGGACGGCCTCGCCCACCAATCTGTTACCTCGGGGTCGGCCATGTGCATTCGGCGCAAGCAATCCCCCTTACCTATGACTTGTTCAAGGCAGTGAAGGAGCTAGAGAGGGGATTATCCCCTGCTTCTCTCCCCCGTACGGTCTTGGCCCTATTAGATACAACAAAAGCTCGTCTTTCCGGTTCCATCGTCCGGGATGAGGAACTTCTCGAGCATGCCAAAATCCGCATCGGGTCAGATGGCACTGTAGTAGCGCGCTCATGGGATGGCTTAGTCGCGAGCAAGGAGGATGTCGAATGAGCCTTATGGAATTCAAGCAAGCACCTTGGCGCTTCTCCAACAGCATTTATCAGAAGTCGGCTCTAGCCATGAGCCCTGCGCCGGAATACGCAAGCTCAGAGGTCCTTCTAGCCTCGCTCTACCGGACGATAGGCTTTGAATCAGTAAGCGAAGGCAGCGTGCCACAGGCGGGACGTGACTTAGATCGGCGCATACAGAAACTTCGGGAAAAGAGCCAACTGCCGCCAAGTGGAGCCGTGATAGGCGTGGATGCCTGGCATACAGTGCTTCACGGGATATTGGAGAGCCCGAAGCTTCCTAACCAGTCTTCCAAACGCTTTGTGCAGGTTACTCCACTCGTGCCAGGAGCGGCGATCTTCTCCGGCTCCGCTCGGCTAAGTAGCAATTCCTGGCCTGCCGGCAGTTTGATACGCCGCATGGTCTGCCTGGGATCAAAGGATCAGGAATCGGCGCAGCGCCTTTGGAAAAATCTCTTTGACTCTCTAAGTGTCAATGATAAAGACGACTTCTTCGCCCGCTGGCTTGAGCAGGAGACATCGTCGTGGAATCAAGGCGCAGGAACATGGTCTCTAGCGCGGATCCCGGAAGAGGAAGCGACAACACTGACGGCGTCCGACTTTCAGGATATTCATTTTCTGCCAGCCAGACGATTTGCCAAGGACCTGCAAGCCATCATGCAGGCGAAAGACTCAATGACTCGCCGGCAATGGACTAGTTTATTAGAGGCTGTGTTGCGGCTAGGAGCAGTCTCCCATGTGACATGGTTATGTGACGTCCACGCGAGGATTTGGAGCTGTCTCTCCGCAGCACTTTCCGAAGGAGCTGCGCCTAACGAGAAAGAGGTAAGGATCGCAATTTTCCCTGAGTCCCCGCAATACATGGCTTACGGAGGAAAGGCTCTTCAAGGTATCAAAGACAAGGTTTCCAGCTACCTAAACGCCAGGCTGGGGATAAATACGCTCCTTTGGTCACTCAAGCAAATAGGAAGCCCCTACGAAGGCGATTTCTCCTCAAGTAAAGGAATTGCCGCACTTTGCCTGCATATTCAAAACCATAAAAATGCCCTCCTTCGCGCAGGGACTCTCGAAACCATTATCGATATACGCGAGCAAGAAGCTCGCGCGTTGCTATGCAGAAAAGGCATCGGCTCGAATCTGCTGGAGTTCGCGAGGCACGCGCTCGGGCAACGCCAGACTGCAGTCCCGTTGCTCAGGGGGTATGACCAGGGATATATCCTCAAGAAAAAAGGAAGCAGTCCATCCAGTCCATGGATCGTATCCCTTGGACCTGTAGCTGTGTTGGCTTTAGTCCACTGCGCCCTCGCCGGGATGGGTGGACCCCGCTCAATCCATAGACTAGGGCTACACCTCGAAGCCTATGGCGTGACCGTAGATAAACACGAAATTGCCAGGAATGACTTGGGGCACCAGCTAAGGATGCTAGGTCTTGTGCTCGATAGCCCAGATGCCGAGAGCGGCATGCTGCTATTGCCACCGTTCCACACGAGCCAAGTCCTTCAGGAGTACGATCATGAATAAACTCGCAAACTGGCTCGCGTCAATTGTCCGTGAAAAAGCTTTGGGTGCAACACAGGGGCTTAGCGGCAAGAAATTTGAGTACCGGCTGATTTTCCGCGGCCCCCCCCTTGAGATTCTCGAGCAAGTCTACGAGGAGCTCGCTCGTGATGGGGGAATTCAAGTCATGTCTGGAATAGACGGCAGCATGGTGACTCTACCAGTACTGCTCCAGTATCCAACTGACCAGATGAGTAGCCATAAGCTTCGTATCGGGGAGTCTGGCAAATGCGATAACGACCACTTGCTGGATGTACGAAATGATCCAAATAATTCCAGCTTCGTAGCCCTAGTTCCTGCGGGGCAGCACAACAACCTTTCGATCGAGTCTTCAAGTGATGTCTTCGGCATGAGTGCCGATCTCGAAAAATGGTGGGACGATGGTTTTGTGCAGCAATCGGTAAATGAGGCATTGCTCGTCGCAGGTATCGTAGATTCGCAGAGAGACGATGCGAAGCAATTAATCCGTGCAGCTGCCAGCTCCATCGACGAAGTGGACCCAGAACACGCCAACCACGCAGCTTCATGGCGCATGCTATCTCGCATATTTTCGATAGAGACCGCCCAACTACATCTCTCACCTGGAAATGCGCTTGCTCTGGCATGCGGTCTCCCCCCAATGGCAGACAATGGGATCTCCTCGAAGGCACAGCTCTCCGTCATAGCTAAAATTGCAGATGAGCTTGCTGATGGGTTCAAGACTGGTATTGAACGCCTAGCACACGGCGCCCCTGGCGAAATCGCTCAAGCTCTTCGAGAGTTGCTCCACCACCTTCAAGCAAGCTGCGACGTCCCTACTGCCTTTGAACGTGCAACCCAGGCTTTTTATTTGCCAGGGAAAACGCTAGCGCTAGTTTCTCCCCCCCTTTGGTGGACGCTGCTAACTATAGAGCAATGGACTGATCTGCTTGCCGAAGAGCCCGATGAAGTCATCGGAGAGATCAGCATTCGATGCACAAATAGTATTATTCCCGCAACCAAGGGCTTACCAGCGATCGTGCGTGACAAGGTGGAGCTAGCCATCTCTACGAGCGAAAGCGGTCAACCAGAAGAGTTTCTACTGACAGGGGGTTCCTATGGTAAGGCGCCAACTCCGTTACTAGCATCCTCTAGCGGAATTAATGAATACACAGATCTTCTCCCTCCCGCACACAAGACACCCATTACCTATAAGGTCACCTCTACGGGGTGCAAGCCTGCAAGTATCCGGGTCATTTCCTTAATAAACTGGAAGCCAGGGATACTGGTAACCTGCAGGCTAGCGACAAAACTGTCGCCGCCTAAGAAACCTAGTAAAAAGACTGCAGCGATGGACTGGGAGACATCCCTTTCGCTGCCTGGTTCGGGTCGATATGAACTGCGTCTCCACCTGTCACCAGGAGCAACCATTGGCAACGTGGAGGGCATGCCGGACGATGCTACTGAACTAGAAGGACAGCAACAATCCCTCGACGCGCGCCTCGTAGGAGAGGATGAATATCTAGTAGAAGTGGAGGCCGACGGTAAGTATCAACTAGATATAGCCTTCAACCTCTTGGGTGAGACCTCCCCTCAAACCTGCAGAGTTTACCTTGCTTGCGATGAGGCAAAGGAGGAAGGCTGCCGGAGCGAGTTCGAGCGCTTAATAAAGCTGAACCGCCGACATCTTGAAAAATTTGATACAAAGGCCGTCGTCCATCTGGACCGGAATGCGCGCGCCTCAAGTTTGCAGTCTTGGATACTTGAGGAGCAGAACGTAGCCAAATCGTTCAGACCCCTAGTGATAGCAGATGACTACGTATCTAGTTGGGTTCCACCCGACTGGAATGCCACTAATGGCCCCATTCTCTCGCAAGGCCGCTTCCTGCATGACCCGCGCCCCAATATCCTGAGTTTCCAGCCACCAAAGGGATTCGTGGAAACTCGCCAAGAGATTGCAAAATACATACGAGGCGATGACCAGTCGGGACTCATCGAGTCTGCGACGCTAGGAGCCTGGCTCTCGGAGGATACTGAGTTTCGCGTACTCGCCGAAACCTATCTCGATGCTTACATGTCTTGGCTCGACACCGACCCGGACATTGCTTGTTGGATAGATACCGTTGCGGTCTGCTCGCTAGAACTAGACGGACGAACCCTGAGTAGAATTCCAGAAGCCATCATCCTTTCCCCCCTTCATCCATTGCGACTTGCATGGCATTGTCTTGCCCAGAAAGTCCTACGGGACGAGGTGGAAGGCGACTCACCCTTGCCTTGTCCGGCGGCAAGTATTCTTGACCCAGATTGTGTTCCCGACCTGCTGACCATCTCGCTTCAGTCTCCGAGCGGCATTGAGCGGATTGACTTCCTGTCCGTCGAATGCAGTTCCGACTACTGGTCTGTCCTTTGGAATGGCTCTCGCCTGGGCCAGCTACCAGCCCGTACCCGACGCCCCCCCTTCGACAACACCTTCGGCCTAACTGTCGGCGGTATCTCAAGTGGATTCAGCCCAGCTCAGGTTTCGCGCGCACTCGACGATGTAACCAACCTTCTTGCAGCAAAGCCCATTATCAGTTTAGTAGTGTCTAGCGCAGGTGGTACCACTGATGCCTGCAACGAAGGTTTGACCAATTGGTGTACAAAGCGGTTCGGTAACGGAGGCGCGAACACACCTATGCAAAGCGTCGGTGCGAAGATTTTGGAAGTTTTCGATACTAGGCTTTCAGGAAGGCCTGACCAGGCCACTATCGCCAACCTCTCCGAGGACACCGATAACCACGTTCGCTGGTATGACAAACAACCGTTAGGCGCCACGCCGGATCTAGGCATCATTGCACAACTGGATTCGGCAGAACCTGGCTCCAAGGATGTAGGCATGCTGTCACCGATGGGTGTTGGCGGCCTAATCAGACACAGAGTCAGGCGTCAGCTTCAAGGCTCATTCCTAAGTGAATCCCGTCAAGGCCGGCAGATGCCTCCCTCTGGCGAACAATTCGCCGACAAGGTTTCAGCATGCATGCTTATGGTTGAAAGGATGAGGGACAGTAAGGTTGGACTCCAGTTCTCGCCTAGCGTTCACGCAGTGTCCGACATGCTTAAGGAAAATAGCGCCGGCTATGTTGCAGTCTCGTCTTCTGCAATTGACCCAGCTTGTTTTTTGGGTGGCTGGATCGAAGGCACTTACCTGTGGGACTACGACCTCCCTTCGTATTCCCATCGCGCAGGCGATACCAGCGGCTACTACCTCTTGTCGCAGGTCAAGCAAGCCGATCGTGATGCCTTACGCCGTGTTCTGAAGCCCCTTCCAGGATGCGACAACTTAGACGACTCAAAGATCGAGCAGATTCTTCTAGAGGTCGCTAGGAGAGGAATCCCCACCGTTCGCGGTCTCTCCGGGGACGATACAGGCGCTACAGGCGACCTGGGCCTATTCCTAGCGGTCCGACTCCTTCAAGACCAGTTCCGGACCGAAGGAAACCTGAACAGCTTGTTACCAGTGCTCGCGGGTTCGCCAGAGGAAATCACAATCGCGATAATCGTTCCCGTCGACCCGTTCAGAGGTTATCTTGCCGACCTTGCACGCTCCCTCGGCAAGGAGCGCAAAGAAACCTCCCTTTCACGCCCCGACTTGCTTGTCGTCGGCGTGCGAATCAGCAGCGACAAAGTTCATCTGCATCTGACGCCGATAGAGGTCAAGTGCCGCCAAGGAAGCGTGTTCGGAGCCACCGACTCCGTCGAAGCCCTTTCTCAAGCCAGAGCACTCTCAAAACTCTTGCAAGCCATCGAGGAACGCGCCAATAAATCTTTGGCATGGAGCCTGGCCTACCAACATCTACTACTCTCGATGATTGGCTTTGGCTTACGAGTCTACAGTCAGCATCAGGCAGTAGAAGGACAAGCTACCCGCTGGGCCGGGTACCACGAGCTAATCGCCGCAGCGATCCTCGATCCTGACTCGAGACCTACTCTAGACCTACGGGGACGACTTATCGTCGTCGACGAATCAAGCCTCAGCGGCCCACATAATCGTGATGGCGACAATTTTGACGAGACGATTGTCATTTCAAGCAAGGATGCAGGTCGTATCGTACTCGACAGTGATCCACAGTCGTTCTACGACGCCGTGCGGGCCAAGGTGGGCGATTGGGAATTATTGCCTCCCCTGCTCGCCCAGACTACCAGCTTGCCTCCTTTCGACAGTTCTGCAGCGGAAAGCGAGCAGTCGGTAGACTCTTCGATAAATTCAAACAACGTACCCGTTGTGCAGTTAATCAATGAAGAAACATCCTCCAGCAATTCAAATGGAGAGATCGCATCTTCCTTGCCTCCTGACGAGTTAGGCAGCGGAGTAATCCTTTCCGTAGGTAAAACAGTTGATGGTTTCGAGCCAAGACAGCTAAGTTTGAACATATCCGATACTCGACTCAATCAGTTGAACATCGGTGTGGCAGGTGACCTCGGCACAGGCAAGACCCAATTTCTCAAATCGCTTATCCTGCAGATATCCAGAGCCAGCGATGCAAACCGTGGGATCAAGCCACGCTTCTTGATCTTCGACTATAAGAGCGACTTTAGTAGCCCGGATTTCGTAGAGGCTACTGGGGCAAAGGTGGTGAAGCCCTACCACCTACCTCTGAACCTATTTGATACCACCGGAATGGGGGAATCCTCAGCACCATGGTTGGATCGGTTCCGGTTTTTCGCAGATGTCCTCGACAAGGTGTACTCGGGCATAGGTCCAGTGCAGCGGGACAAACTTAAAGCAGCTGTCCGTAACGCTTACGAATCAGCTAATACTCAAGACCGCCAGCCTACGATCTACGATATCCATGCGGAGTACAGAGAAATACTTGGCGGGAAGTCGGACGCTCCAATGGCAATTATTGACGATCTGGTGGACATGGAGGTGTTTGCAAAGACCAAAGGTGAGACAAAACCTTTCGACGAATTCTTCGATGGCGTCGTGGTGATATCCCTGAGCTCAATGGGACAAGATGACCGAAGCAAAAACATGCTCGTCGCCATCTTACTAAACATGTTTTACGAGAACATGCTCAAGGTGCCCAAGCGAGCGTTTACAGGCACCGACCCGCAGCTCAGAGCGATCGACTCCTACCTATTGGTGGACGAAGCCGACAATATCATGCGCTACGAGTTCGACGTTCTACGCAAGCTGTTGCTACAGGGGCGGGAGTTCGGCACTGGCGTGATACTAGCCTCGCAATTCCTTAGGCACTTTAAGGTCGGTGCGACCGACTACAGGGAGCCTTTACTGTCCTGGTTCATCCACAAGGTACCAAACATCACGCCTGCCGAACTGGGCGTCCTTGGCTTTACATCGGATCTTGCTGAACTATCAGAGCGTGTGAAGACCTTACCTAACCATCACTGTCTCTATAAGTCTTTCGATGTTTCGGGAGAGGTAATTCGTGGCCTACCCTTCTACGAACTGGTTAAGGAGGGAGATGAAAGCCCGGCCTAGGAGCTCTCGATCTGGAGGTCGGATATGACCGACTTCCTCTCTCCTAAAGAGCGGTCAGAGAGGATGGCCCGAATTAAGGGGAGTAACACTCGCCCAGAAATAGCACTGCGCAAAGTGTTGCATGGTCTCGGCCTGCGCTACCGTCTGAATGGGGCTGGCTTGCCCGGCAAGCCTGACCTTGTATTTCCACGGTATAAGGCCGTGGTTTTCGTTCACGGATGCTTCTGGCACCGGCATTCCAACTGCAGCATTGCCACAACACCGAAAAGCAATACAGCATTTTGGGTGGAGAAATTCGAGAAAAATGTCGCCCGGGATAATCGTGTGACATCGTCTCTAAGGGAATCAGGATGGAAAGTATTCGTCATTTGGGAATGTGAGGTCGGGTCTGCCAAAAAGGCAAAGGTGACAGGAGAGCGACTCGCGAAATTTATACGCAAGAATCTGGAGGATGTTGGTCGAGAATAAAAGCCTGAGTCCCCGACCAACAAATCTTTGCTCGCGATCCGTTGTTCCGGATGACCGAACATTCTAGGGTAAAGGAACTATTCCTCACTTCCTTCCGAGTCCAAGCATGCCTTAACATCGACCATGTGCACGTGCGTGAAGTAGAGAGGTGTCACGTCGCCGCCCAAGGCTATCTCGATCTCGTTACTTTCAGATTTGGCGACGAGATCATGCATTGAGTTACGTTGTTCGTTGGCATACAGGTACGCAGCGGCGTGGTTTGGACAAAGTGCAAGGTAAGCCTCTCGGTAGCGCTTGGGCGAATCAACCAGGAGCTCCACTGCCTCGAAATAATACGCCCCTGTAGGTAATTTGAACGGAAGCTCGCCCTTGCATGCCTGGCAAACCATTTGCCCGTTCGAGTTGGTGTACTGATCAGCGAGATAAACCTTCGCCGCTGCCTTTGCCTCAGCAACCCCTATTTGCACAGAACGCTGCCGCTGCACGGAAGTCTTTTCTGGGGTCTTTGCGGCCTCATCTCCCACACGTTGCTGACGAAGCTCAGAGTTTCGAACAAGTCGTTCCGGAAGCTCAATTGGTTCAGGATCGAAATTTGTCGCCGATTCGAGGATGCGCCGCTGCAATTCTACCGGAAGCTTGCTGAATGCTTGAGCCCGCTCCAGTTCCTCTTCCGAGTTGAACCCAAACTCAGTGCGGTGCGCCGCACGGATAGTGTTGTCAGCAACTCGTTTCTTGTCATCTGTCCCAAACTCGACAAACTCAAGCCACTTGAACCCGGCATCGACTGGGAAGCCCTCCGGCAATCGCGAAGCATTGGCGGCACTAGGCTTGACGAAGGCACCGTCTTTCTGTGGGACCCACGCTAGGTTTCGGAGCCAACAGATGAGCTGCGAGTTAGCATAGCGCGCACCACTGCTCTCGTTCTTTCGATAGCAGGCTTGCAGTACACGATAGCTCGCACGACACATTGCCGCCCACACCAACCTTGCCCCTTCGACTGTGTTTATTTTCAACATGTCGTAGGCGCGCTGGGTTAGTGTGAAATCGCGGTTTATGGGCGATGTGTATCTCTCGCCGGCAACCTGTCTAAGGTACGAGTAATTCACGTTCTTCTCACAGGTCGTCTCGACGTAGAGCCCATTGAGCTCTCGCTCAACGCCAGCGAACTCGAAGAACTTGACCAGCTTTCCGAGTTCGATCGGCTGATCCTTGTACCAAGCACTAAGTGGCCATCTCCTAATTCTGTCGTCCTTGATGGATTCATAGAAGGCACGAAGTCCCGTATTTACGAATGGTGCGTCCAGATATGCATGCTCTGCTTGGCCCCACTCAAAGTCGGGTGAGTCAATCTGAAATAGAAATGCATCCGCCATAATCTCTCGGCTCTGCGGGTTCTTCTCAGCAAACGCCATGAGCCGTTTGAGGTCTGCCAGGTAGACCTTATCGGAAGGAGCCTCTCCTTCCGCACCGTAACGAGACTGGAGAAGAAGGGTGATTTCCTCGAGTTCGCCGGGGACCTTCACCCCGATACTGGCGAGGAACTTCCGCGCCTCCGACTGCTGTCCCTTCTTAGCTCCGAACGTGAATACTTCCTCATCGACTCGAGGCCAGGGATCCTCCGCACTTGCTAGGCCGGTCTGAAAGTAGGCGCCCTCCGGCAGACGGTAAGTTCCATCGGCCATGCGAACAATCTGAGTCTCGTCCAACGAGAAGTAGTCCTCCTCCTCCTCGCAGTACTTGTTCAGAATGGCATATAGTGCTTGATGCCATTCTGGTGACTTGGAACCTAGCCACTTCAATACCGATGGGTCGACCCGCGCATTGGTCCAAGAGTAAGAGGTAACACACGCACGTGCCTCAAAGAAGTCCTTTAGGTCCTCGACATCCCAAGTTGGAATGCCAAGACTGCTCAGAAACTTGTCTTGGTTCTGATTCCTCTGGGTTGCACCAATGGCCCATGTTGGTTTGTCTTGCCGCTCAGTCACAAAGGCAAGGTCTTCATCGGAAAGCAATGCTTTGATCGATGCCCGTGACTGCCAAAGCCGCGAGCTGGGCGCAAAGCCCCCAGCGTACGTAGGCACAAGGGCTTGGGATTTCATCTCTTCTATAATGGCCGTACGAATAATCTTATATCGGTCTGCCAATGGGTCATCGTTGTTCGGAAGTACTGCCAGGAAGTCTCCAGTGAGAAGCCCCATGTTCTTTATTGAATGAAGTGCCCGCGCGCTCAGCTTCGCGAGTTGGTCAATGAGTGGGGTGTTCTCCGGAGAGTTCTTGATGCTTGCTCGGCTCAGCTCTGGTATGAAGGGTGCGTGCAAGTGATATCGAAGGCCCGAGGACTCCTTTTCCGCTGGAAAGAAGACTGAAACCTTCCCCTTGACTGCGGGAGCAATACGCAACTGCTCTGCAATCGACCTGGTTTGGTCGAAGGAGCTTTGCTCACTACGGAAAACCAACTCGAATGCGACAGCAACACTCTGATGCTCAACACCATCAACCGGAGCCGTGAACTGATGGACATTCTCGACAGGGGCGGAAAATCTAAGCCAGTGAGAGCTGTAAACGTCACGACCATCGATTTGCTTCAGCACCTCAATGTGTGACTCTGAGTGCTTATTTCTTCGTACAGCGCCTTCCTGACTGCCAACCTTCCACCGAATCAACTGAAGATTGCTCAGAAACAGTAGCGTCGTCTCAGACAGCAGCTCCAAGCCCGACTTGACCTCTTCATAGGCATCTTTGACGTTCTTCTTCGGGGTGTTGAATGGAAACTCGAAACGCGTCTTTTCACCCAGACCGGGATGCTGAGACACTGCCTGAGGCATCACCAGCTTCAAAATCTTGAAGCTGTAGTCCCTCGAGTAGATGATGGGCGTCTCAGTGTAGACAAACACAGACTTGAACCCGACGCCGAACTTGCCTATGCGGTCAGGGTTGTTCTTCTTGCTACTGTTGTGAATTCCTGTGATTGCTCGAATGTCGGCTTCATTGAAATGCCGACCACCGTTGTGCTCGAAATAGCATGCGTGAAGCCCTAGCTCAAACGTGACTTCGGTGGCGCCAGCGTCCTCTGCGTTCTGAAGAAGCTCGTAGATGAAGTGAGCTTCGTCTGGGTAGAAGTCTTCGAAGATACTGAGGTTGATGTCCCCCTGATTGGCCTCGATGCCATCAAGGAAGCGCTGACGCTGCTCAGCAAGATCCTTCAAAAAGCTCATGTCGGCCTCCTGACTTCTAGAATACCGAACACCGTAGGTGTGGCTCGAATGTCGCCACTTTCGGCAGCCCGACGTAAGGCGGCAATACGCATATCAAAGTCAACTTGCGCACGCTCTAGCTCGGACTGTTTCATCACACGAATCTTGTCGTTCGTGGCACGCCCTATATGTTCTTCCAATAAGGCCTTACGAGCGGTAAAGCTGGCCGTCAGGCTCTGAATTCGCACGCCAACAAGCTGCCGATTGTCTTCGGCGTGTTGTGTCGATTTTGCCAGCCACAGCTGGTGATGGACACCATCCAGGCCATCCCAGACTTGCTGCGATGGCATCTCAACGCTAGGCGCGTCAGTTGCCCCTTGAAGTAACTCCAGTAGTGCTTCTGCGATGGATGCTTCAGCAGCCACAGGCACCAGTTCTTCATCGTGCTTCACGCCCTGCCTATACCAGCGGTAAAGCGCAAATGGATACGTGCCAACAGGCAAAGTCTCGTGCATAACCGAAACCTTAACGATGACCACCTCCGCCTCTTTGAGGAAGGCCGCCGCTTGGCGGAGCAATGGGTGCCCCAGGGAGAGAAGCACCGCTGATGGATTTTCTACAGCACACTCTTGCTCGAACGTGGCTTGCAGCGTTGGCACAGAGCCTTTGAGCCACCTCTCCCATCCTCGATGCATCGGGTCTGTTGAACGCGGAAGCTTGCGGAAGTCCTCGAGCAACGTAGCGCGGGCCTCTTGGCTGAGACGCAAGGTTTTCAGTGGTTTGTCGCCAAGTAGGAAATCCTGCTCTTTTCCAAGACGTCGGCCCAGATAGGATGCCACTGCACGGCTAAGCGCATGAGGTTCAAGCCAATGGTTCCGGGACTGCGCCAGACGCTGTTCCCAGCTCGCCGCAGCGATATTGAGTCCAAACAGCTCGCCCTGGCGCTCTTCGAGGCGCTGCTCTTCCTCGATTTGTCGAATCTTATTGTCGGACAGCTGCTGAAGTCGTTGGGCCCGCTCCTCTTCGCTGAGGCTGAAGGTCTCAGCGATGCTGTGAAGCTCTCGCGTGATGTCACCCAGGATTTCCTCATTGCCGCCAATGGCGTGCTGGAACACTCCGATGCGAGATAGGCAGCGGTCATAAATTTCCGCGTCAATCGTCCCAGGTGTGACCAGATTGAAGATGCCCACCGCATCGCTTTGCTGCCCATAGCGGTCGATACGGCCAATGCGCTGCTCGATTCGCATCGGGTTCCAAGGCAGATCGAAGTTGATGAGGCAATCGCAGAACTGGAAGTCCAGACCTTCACAACCGACCTCCGAGGATAAGAGCACATCAATTGCGTCTTCATCTTCCTTGGGCAAAGAGAAGCGGTAGCGCAGCGACGCCCGGTTTTCATCGGAGATACCTCCGTGCACTAGGCCAAAGCGGATGTTGGCCGCCTTCAGCTTGCCAACGAGATAGTGAAGGGTGTGCCTGAAGGTACTGAAGACCAAGAGCTTGTTGCGAGGCATGGTCAGTTTGTCAGTGACCACCTGCATGAAGGCTTCTGCTTTCGGGTCCTTCGGATCCAGACGCTTGGCCCGCTCGACAAGCGACTCGATGTCCTCGCTAATTTGGTCCACGAAGTCGAAGGAGCGCTCTTCAACGTCTTCACCGTCGTCCTCAGCTTCAAGACGGGCTAACTTGCCCAAAAGGATGTCCTCGAGAGCTGGAGCCAAGCCATATAGGCTGCTAGCAGCCTGTCGGCTGATCGTTGTCATCATGAACTTGACGTTCTGATTGCCATGCAGCCGAGCGAAAATGCGTGCGATGACGGAGAGTAGGTCGTCGTGAAGAGCCTTTTGGCTTGGGGTGAACTCAGTGGTAACCGTCTCAGCCTTTCGGGTCGTGAACTCACCGATGTCGCGGCGCCTGGTGCGATTGATGAGCGAACTAAAAGTGTAGAGATCTTCCAGGGCCTGGATGGTCTTAATGCGAGCAGCGCCGTCCTCAGATCCTGAGGCTAGCCCGTCATAGATGTGCTGGAACCCTGGGTTCACCGCGAGCACCTCGCGCCCCCAAGTAGTGCTGGCAACGCTACGAAGTTGCTCTCGCACTTCCTCTGTCCAGCCTGAACTTCCCCGACGGCAGGCCTGAATGCCGGCGTTGATAAACTGGTTAGGCTCAGCCATCTGGTTGAAGCTGGCCGGATCAATGATGACGTCGGGGCGCAGGACATTGAGCAGCGTGTAGAGGTCTTCACGACCAAGTTGCACCGGGGTAGCCGAAAGAAATACCACCGCCTCCGCATTATCCGCAAAGTAGCGCACTGCTTGGTGCAGAAACGTATCTGCATTGCGGATGTGATGCGCTTCATCAACGATGACTAGGTCGAACTTCGGTGAGGGATCCAGCTCAAGCAGACCAAGGTCTCGCGCCTTCCCCTTACCCGGCTTGCCAAACAGTAGATCGCCGTCGAACAGTGAGGTCGGAAGAATGGCTTTCTCGTATTGGGCAGGCCACTCACCACTGAGGTGTGTTTCTTTAATACAGTGGCGGAGCAGTGAACCGTCGAACGCGACGAAGTGCTCATCAAAGCGCTTCATTTCCAGTTCCCACTTGCGCTCGGCTACCAGGGTTTTGGGGCAGATGATGAGGACGGACTTGATGTCACTACGGGCCTGCAACTCCTTGAGGATGAGCCCAGCCTCGATTGTCTTACCCACACCAACTTCGTCTGCAACAAGCAGGCGTGGCCGGTCTGCTCGAATGAGCTTGAATATCGGTCGGTACTGGTACGGAACAAACCGAACGCGGCCGGAATTCAATGAGTAGAGCGTAGAGGCCGACGGCGAGGACAGTTGCACCGCACTGAGCATTGCGGAGAGCTCGGTCGCGGTCAGGACCTTATGGCTTTCAGCTGGCTCATCCAGTGCTTGGAGCTGGCTTTCATAGTAAATCTGCCTCGCTCCATTCTCGAAGACCCGGTAGCGGGTCTCTGCCTCTACGCTCGGAACTACCTCCAAAACGGGGAACACGGCGCTTGGATTCGAGCGCAGGCAGAGTAGCTCTCCAACTGAAAACTTTTGTGCCGATTTTGGCGCGAGCGCAGGGCTCTCTGCAGTTAGGACGGCCTGGGCAGAGCCCTGTATTGACGCTGCTGGCACTTGAGTTTGTGATGCCATCCTGGCCAGAGTAGCTTGCTTGAACTCTTCGACTCGGTTTAGAAGAGCATCATCAGCATTAATGACGTAAAGGAACCGCTTCAGAGTATCAGCGTCTCGATAAGCGTCCGTGGAGTTCAAGCCACCTGCAGGAGCATGAGCCCACCGATTGCGAACGCTTTGCAGCTCCTTAACCCAATTTCTCGCCTCTCTCGGGAGGGGCTCGGACCCTGCCACTTCAGTCCAGTTCTGATCAAGCACGCGAAGGATAGCGGCTAGGTCAAGCCCTGAGAGAGACTGGATGCGCTTTTCCTCGACGATTCGTTGCTGCTGAAAGGTCAAACGGTTAAAGACATTGTCGACCCACCACCTTGGGCTTAGCGAAGGAAGTTTTGTCTCCAGCCAAAGTGCTATCACCGCTCCCGATGCATGCAGCAACTCGTTCATTCCAGTTCCTCAGAAAACGTTGTCGTTGGTATCCAACGGTAGCCTAATGGCGGACAACCGCTACAACGCTACATGAACGACGTTTGGCAGCTTCGGCTCAAGCACAACTGATTGAGATGCCTATTTCGGCAAAGCTTAGCCGGTTGGCGCCTACGATTTGGTTTTTCACAACGGTTCGAGAAAAATCGCCGAGACGTCTGATTCAACAATCATGAAAAGATCACCACTTAAAATAGGCGGACACGATCGCCCTAAGCATTGGGATCAGGAAGGTGTGTTGGCTGGACGCTTACGCCTGCCGTAACTCCGACATTGAAGCATCAGGTTTGTAAAACCGGTCTCACCCTCATTCCTCTTTCCGAGGCTTGGTGGGGCAGTCACCCGACTTGCCATTTTTTATGCTCCCATTGGAACAAATTTCAGGACAGAATCGGTTACGCACAAACGAAATGGGGGGACAAATGGGGGGACAAAACTTCAAGTGACCGTATACGCCAGCAAAACAAGGCCGTAACTCAACAATAACGCCGCCCACAAGCCGGCTTTTTAAATTTTAACCCACTAAAAAAACCTCTAGCGGCGCACCGCCCCCTACAGCATGCTCGCAACCACCTTATCAAAATCACTAAATTCCTCTTTCAACTTTTCGATAGTCCACCGCCACTTCTGCGTCCTTGGACGACAAATCGTATTCTGATTACCAAACATCCCCGTTTCCCGCACAGCCTGGCCAATTGGCACGGTCTGCAACCATTCGACCGACACAAAGTGATCACATAGCTCAGCATCATCCACAAACTCAGCGTGGTAACTGCCGCGCTTAGCAACCTCGAGCACAGGCAGCTCCTCACCGTTTACGCTCACAGTGAACTCGTTTGCTGGGGTCGATTTACTGCGAACCCTTCCGACGCCAACATAACCTTGCTGAGGGATATTCACCCACACTCGATCACCTGGAGAAAGCAGCTGCAAAGTCCTGCTGTACCAAGCCCCACCACCACCCGAGATAAATCCAAACTCCCTGGCATCCTCCCAGGATCGTGAATTCGAATCTCCAAACGAACAATAGAACTCGCCGTTCCAAGGTTCGACATGCCCTTCACTCGTTGACACCGCATTCACTTGCGTTTGAACAGGGTCGAGCAGCCAGGACCGGCTAAGCAATTGATGCTCGCCCATTTGGAAGATCTGAAAGCACAGCACGTTGATCGGAATATCTCGTTTACTGAGGTATTCAACAATCCGTTCGCTGCTTGCATCTAGCTCTGTTGCAACGATGACCAGTTGATGGCTTTGATTAAGCTCATCGTCGTCCAGGACGCGTCCAAAACGAGCTAAAAAGTCCGCGTAGAGGGTATTCCCTGGCTTGAATCGCTCATAAATTGCGCCTATCTCATTGGGCTGCAAACCCTGAACCCAAGCCGCGTAATCGAGCGTCTGGGCGACAACGTCACGAGGAGTGCGGTCGCGTTTGAGCTCAACCAGTACAAGGTTTCCGTCAGGGGCGATTGCCAGCAGGTCAATGCGTCCACCCGAGCTGGTTTTTACTTGCTTGCCTATGAGCATCCATTCGTCCGAGAGAATGCCAGGCGAGTTAAGGATCATATTTTCAAGCAACTGCTCGCTGACCAATTGGCCCAGAGGTAGCTTGCTCGGGGCAATACCGACGGTCCAAACATCCGTTTTTATAGGCAATTACTGCATCCTTGATTAAATAGCTTTTCACGACTCTATCACCGTCGCACTCCATTCTGGCGGCAAGCGCAATTGGGCTGCAGGCTGCTGCCTAAATTTGGAAAGGACGAATAGATATTTCGCCAGCAAAGACATGATGGCAAGACGTGTCGCAAAAACGATAAATGAAGACATGAACATAGCGATATGGAGATGCTGGTCGGGCACTTCATTCCCCGATCACGAAACGACAAGCGCGTATAAATTATGGAAAGGGTGTGCCGCCTGCACTTCAAGCGCAAGAGCAGGCGACTTGTCTTACGTAGCCTGCATACACTCCACAGCCCGATCTGCCACCATCTTCGCCATCTCCACCAAATGCATCACCGCCCGATGCGGCGCACCAAGCGGTTCACCAAGCGCCTGCGACGTAGCCACCGCACATTGCAGCAACTCCGCCACTCGCCCCCAGGCATCCTCAAAGCTCAGCTCTTCATTAACAGTGAATGGCTCAGTCGCAACCGATAACAGCGAATCCGAAACAACGTTATCCATAGAAAACCTCTAGCGGTAAGTAATTACCACCGTCCTTTCGCGACTAAACGAGCAGAGGTGGCGGCTGTACGCAGGTTAGTCGACCGGCCGCTAGGCACCGGCGCACCCGAAGGTGCCCTGCGCACAGCCACCATAAAGTGCAGATGAGGAGACACCTGGCTTTGGGATGGCGCGTGCGCCTAGCGAAGTCCGGGCGACTAAACCCGATCACTGAATGTGCAGTGACGGTCCGCAGCCTAGTCGCGGGATTTTGCTGGCGCAAGCCGCTCGGATTCTCTAGGAAACGTCCTGCAAATGAAAGGGACCGGTACTGCTGGCTCTTCAACCACTGTCACCTTTGAGTTGACAGTAAGACTCACCCCACCCGATTTATCCCCCACCTCCCACCCATTAATCTGTGCCCATGTTGAACGCAACGCCCAACCAACCCAACCAAAAAAGGATTTCAACCATGAGCACTCCAACCCTCAGCCGCTTGAACAAAGACGACGCCGTAGTCCTGCTGGTCGACCACCAAACCGGTCTGATCTCGCTGGTGCAGGACTTCTCCCCCAACGAGTTCAAGAACAACGTGCTGGCCCTGGCCGACCTGGCCAAGTTCTTCAACTTGCCGACGATCCTCACCACCAGTTTCGAGCAAGGCCCTAACGGCCCGTTGGTGCCGGAGCTGAAGGAAATGTTCCCGGAAGCGCCGTATATCGCTCGCCCTGGTCAGATTAATGCGTGGGATAACGCGGACTTCGTTAAGGCGGTCAAGGCGACTGGGCGCAAGCAGATCATCATTGCGGGTGTGGTGACGGATGTGTGTGTGGCGTTCCCGACGTTGTCGGCGCTGGCGGAGGGGTTTGAGGTGTTTGTGGTGACGGATGCGTCGGGCACGTTTAATACCACGGTGCAGCAGGCGGCGTGGAGCCGGATGACGCAGGCCGGTGCGCAGTTGATGAATTGGTTTTCGGTGGCGTGTGAGTTGCAGGGCGACTGGCGCAATGACATGGAAGGGTTGGGAAATTTGTTGTCCCAGCGGATTCCTAACTATCGGAATTTGATGAATGGGTATGCGGCGGTGACAGCGCGTCAGGGCTGAGGTTGACAGGGTTTCCCAAAAACCTGTGGGAGCGGGCTTGCCCGCGAAGGCGGTGAATCAGTCGATATATTCGGTGACTGATACACCGTCTTCGCGGGCAAGCCCGCTCCCACATTTGATCTTTGCTGCTTTGAGTATTGGGGCAAGCCCGCGCGATCAGTCGAGGATCAGGTGCGGGAGAAACCGGCTTGAGTCCTTGGTGATCAAACTATTGTCTTCCCGCACGCCAATCCCCGCCGCTTGATCGCCAATCACCCAGGAGCCGATCAGCGTGTAGCTGTCACCAAAGCGCGGCAGCGGCGCAAACTCCTGGAGGATAAACGGCGCGTCGGTGTAGGGGCCGTCTTCTTTTACGATCAGGCCGTCGGCGGTGTGCAGTTCGATGTTGGCGCCTTCGCGGGAGAAGAACGGCTTGCGCACCCAGCCCTTTGGCACGGCTTTGCCGGGGTCGGTATCCAGGTGGGACGCGAGCAGGTTGGGGTGGCCTTTGTTGAATTCCCACAGCAGCGGCAGGATGCCTTTGTTGGAGAGGATGGATTTCCAGGCGGGCTCGAAGAACTGGGTATCGCACTGGGCAATCGCGGCGCCGAAGGGCTCGTGGAAGATGAATTCCCAGGCGTGCAGTTTGAACAGGTGCGGGATCCAGCGATCTTCGAGGTCGACGAAACGGCCATCACTGGTCAGGCCGATGTCTTCGATGTCGATGTGGCGTGATTCGATGCCGACTTTTTCTGCGACCAGGCGCAGGTAGTCGGTGGTGCCTTTGTCTTCGACCGAGTCTTTCATCGAGGCGAAGTAGAACGGCTGGTTGACCTGCAATTGGGCGAAGGCCTGATGCAGTTTGGTGTCGATGCTGTTGAACTGGTCTGCGTGCTTGGGCAGCAGGCCGCGTTCGATGCATTGTTCCAGCCAGCCCCATTGAAACGCCGCCGCCTCGTAGAGGCTGGTCGGTGTGTCGTAGTTGAGTTCCAGCAGCTTGGCGGGCCCGCTGCCGTTGTAGGAAAAGTCCATGCGCCCGTACAGATGCGGGTGGCCTTCGAGCCATGAGGTTCGGATCATGTCGAAGAACGGCGCGGGAATGCTCAGCCGCTCAAGCAACTCTTCGCTCTGCACCACGCGGGCCACGAGGTCCATGCACATGTCATGGATTTCGGTGGTCGGGTCTTCGAGGTCGCGCTCGATTTGCTCGAGCGTGAATTGGTAGTACGCGCTCTCGTCCCAGTAGGGTTCGTCGTCGATGGTGTGGAACAGAAAGCCGAGGCTGTCGGCGGTCCGTTTCCAGTCATGACGCTCTGCGCAGTGGATCTTTTTCATGGCCCGGTTTCCTTAACTGCTCGACCCGCCGCCGCCCCAGCCGCTGCGGGCGCTGGCTTTGCTGCCAAAGCCGCCACGGGAGGTCGAGGACGCCACGGACACCGGCTTGCTGGAGGAGCGCAGCGTGTTGGTGTAATTGCTGCTGCCGTACCTGGCCTGGTTGGACCGGCCGAACGTCGCCCCATTCGAGACCCGCTGGTTGAGCGTCGAAGAACCGTAATCGCCGCGA
Organism: Pseudomonas sp. HT11; assembly: GCF_044875395.1. NCBI lineage: Bacteria > Pseudomonadati > Pseudomonadota > Gammaproteobacteria > Pseudomonadales > Pseudomonadaceae > Pseudomonas > Pseudomonas sp. HT11. The sequence continues at coordinate 5,585,260 of NZ_CP173217.1, forward strand.
TCATCGCGGTAGCGGTACACCGGTTCGGAGCGGTAGCTGTTGCGATTGTTGCTGAGCATGTTGCCGATCAATAGGCCCGTCAGCAGACTGCTGGTGGAGAAGCCTGAGCCGCCACTGTTCGCTTGGGCGCCGCCGACTTGCGCGTTGGCCGCATCGACCTGGGATTGCGTCACCTGGCCGGCGGCGGTCAGTTCGAAACCGCCCAGTTTGGGGATGAACTTGCCGTTGGAGTCCTGCTGACACCAGTTGGCGACAAAGTCGGCATCGCAATCGGCCTGGCTGTCGTACACCGGGGCAATGCGCCGATGCTCGGCCATGGCCGTCATGTAGGCGTCCGAGCACACGTCCACTGGAAGCTTTTCATCGGCGCATTGCTGAACCGACTGGAAGTTGTACTTCTTTTGCAAATCGTAGGTTTTTTCGGTCGGCCCGCAGCCGGATATCGCCATCGCGACCGACGCTGCCAGCGACAACTGGACGTACTTGCTTCGTTTCATCGGGAGCTCCGTGCGCGATCAGTTCTGGGTAGGCGTCATGCACGCGGCATTCAACATGCCGACGCTGATGGACACGGCGGCCACGTAGATACCGGCGGCGAGTTCGCCATTCTTGATGCGCTCGGACGTGCCTTTGAGCACCAGGCTGGTCAGCAGAAACGCCAACAGTTGGACGACGGCGGCAATCACGGCCCAGACGACGAAGTCGAGGAGGCTGATCGAGTAGGCAATCACGTTGCTGGCCGGAATGGCGAAACCGATGATAGCGCCGCCCAAGGCGACCGCAGCCGACACGTTACCCGCACGGATCAGTTCGAACTCCTTGTGCGGCGTGATGCGGGTGTAGATGAACTGGAACAGTGCGAACAGCACAGCCGCACCGAGGATGTAGGTGACAAAGCCAAACACAGCAGCTTTGTTCAGGGAGATAGAGAGAGCTTCCAGCATGGGGGTTTTCCTTTTTTAAAGCGTAGTCAGGTCGGTTGTGTACAGCGAAATGCCCAGCGACGTACTCAGGCTGACGGTGCCCTCTGCGTCTTCTTCGACGGAAAACAGCAGAAACTCGCGACGATCAGTCAGGCCGGTGTCGCGGGCGTACAGCATCGAACGGTGCTCGACGCTGTAGGCGTCCTCGGGGTTTACAACCTGTTCGGTCATCGCCACCAGCTCTGTCTGGCCTGCCTCGCTGCCCCACACTCGGGTGTACTCCACGCCGTTGTGGGTGTAGGTCGGCAGCCCGATCAGGCTCTGTGGCCCCGCCAGTCGACGCAGTTCCGCTTCACTGCTGATGGTGACGACACTGAGGTAATTGAACAGGATCACCGACTCGACCTGCCCGGCGATCTCGCCGGTGGTGTGCACCTGCAGCCAGTAATCTTCGTCGTTCATGTAATAGCGCGACAGCCAGGTCGACTGGCCGAGATCAACGGTGCCGTTGGCCCAGATTTCCTGGGAGCCGGGGATCACTACCGTGGTTTTTTCATCGAGCAACAATTTCAGGCTCGCGTCGAACATCACGCCTTTGCCGGGTGCCAGGCCCAGTGGCCCGGTGACCGGCTGGGTGTTGCCGGCTGTCCATTGCGACGCTGTATTCGCTTTCGGGGCCTCAAGCCCCATCAATTGTTTAAACCATCCCATTGGAGATTTCCTTGAGGCGAGCGGAGGCGATGCAGAAGCGGGGAAAGAGGGAGGCGGCGCGCAGGCGCAACAAAAGAAACATCGACATTTGGCCCCTGACTCCCTGGGTATTTGATTGCGAATGACAAGATCGCCTCGGCGTGTGGAGGCTCAAGCGCGTTCACCCGGCATTAAACCTGCTGCGCGGCGAGGATAGAAGTACCTTGGCTGCAATAAACCCGGCGAACGCGCCAAAGAAGTGCCCCTCGAACGAGATCCCCTGACGAGGCAGGAAACCCACGACCAGGCCACCATACAGCACCGCTACAACACCGGCCGTTATCAGGTTGCTCCAGCTTCTATGAAACCAGGCGCGAGACAGCAGGTAGGCCCAGAGCCCGAATACCCAGCCGCTGGCACCGATGTGTACGCCGCTGAAACCGAACAGCCAGACCAGCGAACCGCCCAGCAGAATAATGATCGCACTGACGGCAATGAACCGATGGACTCCTTCGACAATGACCAAGGTGCCCAGGACCAAAAAGGCGATCAGGTTTGCGCTCAGATGAGCAAACGACGCGTGCAAAAACGGTGAGGTGAGGATGCCGAGCAGCCCCTGCACCGTTCTCGGGATCAGGCCGAATGCCATGAGGCTATAACCGGTCGCCACATTGACCAGTTGCAGCGCGACCATCAACAGCGCCACGCCTGCGATTGTCTTGAAACCCTTCAGGGCATCCATCCTGACCTCGATGTAAAAAAAGAAGGGCAGCGCCTGCCCTTCTTGCTTCGGCGCGGCTTACTCGGCCGACTTTTGCTTCAGGCGTTCCAGAATCGCATTGGCGCTGCCTGTGTCCGGCGTAATACCGGCGTCGCGCAGCTTGCGCTCCAGGTCGGTGCCCGTGGATGCCTCAGCCAGTTCATCCTGGGCTTGCAGTTCAGCGGCACGTTGCTGCTGTTTGGCCTGCAAGCGATTCAGGGTACCGACGGCGGTTTCCAGCTTGCCGTTGGCGCCACCACTGGCGATGGACGCACTGACCTGGGCCTTCTGTACGCTTTCGCGCGCCTTGGCCATGTCCACTTGCTGGCGCAGGCTTTTGATCCGGCTTTCGGCTTTGGTGATGTCCTTGCGCATGCCGTCGGCGTACCCGCCAAACTCCGTGGCCTGCTTTTGCTCGACGTCACGTTCGTTGGTCAGGGTCGAAATGGCTTCGGCCACTTCCATGGCCAGGTCTTCACGATTGGCCTGGATAGCGGCCATGGCCTTGGACTCCAGGTCCTTGATCTTGGCGTCGTACTCGCCGACGCGATCAGTCGCCAGTTTGTGCTTGGCCATGATGCTCACCAGCTCACGCTTGGCGTTGGCCAGCGCCGTGTCGGCGTCGCGAATTTCCTGGTCGAGGATGCGCAGGGCTTGTTGGTCAACGATCGATTCGCCGACTTCGCTGGCACCGCCACGCAGCGCGGTGAACAATTTGCTCCAGATGGACTGAGTCATTGGATACTCCCGAATACTTAATTGAAGAAACGTTCGAAGGCTTCGCTGGCGCGCTGCACGTTGTCGACCAGGGTTTTCACCTCAGTCACGATGTTGGTCAGGCTGGAGTCGGAGCTCAACGCACCGAACATGTTGTAAACAACCTGGCCGTTAGGCATGGACTCGATGCCGATCGACGAAAGCGGGAACATTTCGCGGCTGCGCAGCACCGCGTCATTGAATGCCGTTACGTCATTGATGGACTCGACGTCGACCAGCACGGTGTCCACGATGATCTGTTCGCCGACCACCGCGATGTAAATCGGCAAGCCCCCGAAGTCGTTCATTTCCAGCTTGATGCTGGACTCGGCGCCCTGAACGAGAGAAAGCGTAATGTCGTTGGAAACCACTTCATCCAAGGCCTGAAGCGCTGTGAAGAGGCGATCGATATTCCAGTTAGTACCTGCGCTCATGAAATTCTCCGACATGAATGAGCCAGCCAGAATCGGTTGGCGAAGCTGTTTCTCCATTTGCTTGAGCAGGCTTCGGTTTTCGGGAAGCACCCAAGTCTCGTGTTTCACATAACCGGCGGCCGTCAGGCCCGCGCGCATCTGCTTCATGTAAAAGCTCGATGGTTTTTTCGCGGGCGACTTCAAGCGCTCTCCCTTGCGGCTTGCTGAATCAGGATCGGGCCCTGCTGGCGGGCTCGATGGAGAGCTGCTTTTCATGGTGCTGACCTCGTTGTGAAAAACTCACGCGTGAGAAAATCTACAGGCAATGTTGGCGAGGCTCAATAGCTCACGCGTGAGATTTTTCCTGGTTCGTTGCGCCGGTCAAAAAGCACCCTCCGCTTAAGAATGTCTCTGCCGGCATTGAAATCTGATGAACGGTTCTTTGGCGGGAGCGGCGCACCGCCACCCAGCTTGCCGCGCTCTACGATAAGCCCGCGTTGAACGTCAGGCTTTTTTGCCAATACCCGCCCTACTCCATAAATGTTCCGAAATAACCTCGCCGTTGTGAATTGTTGTGAAGGCTTTGCGAATGGGCTAATAGTCCGTGCTAAGTTCCGTGACGTCATCTTTCACAGCAGCAACGCCCAGCGGCCAACCAACTAAGGCCGCCCTCTCGTTATTCAATAAACCGCCTCGGGTAAGTTACCTGGGAAGTTGTGCGGCCCTGCGCGTTTTAAAAGTGGCAGGCGTAATAATTAGATCAGGAGAAGTACCATGGTAGCGAAGGTAGAAACGACCCCAAAGGACGCAGCGGTCACTCAAAAAAGCTCCGTCGCTGCCTGGGAAAAATCCGTCGAAAAAGCGTCTGCACCCAAGGACGAGTTGGGTAAAGGCCAGAAACGCCCCGAAGGTGATACCCGCTCGGCCCAGCAAATTATTGATGACACGCCGCTGCTCGCCCAGCTCGGTAATCAAAGCGGGGTGAAGGACAACCTTAAAAAGCAGGTCGGCGATTTTGAGAAAGACGCGGACGCCGCCTATCGCGCCTCCAAGGTGCTGGAGCATGTCGAATACATCGACGAAGACGGCAAGCTGACCGATGGCAAGGATGTGGGCAACAACAGCATCGACGGCTTCACCAAAGATGGCGAGGCGCGGCATGGCACTGAGGCGGGCCGGCTTCAGGATTTCGGCAAGTATGGCTATTCCAGCCTGCGCGGCGAGGTGGTGAAGTCGGATTTGGGCGACCAGCAGAAGCGCCCCGACGGTGACACGCGCTCGGCCAAGGAGATTATCGACGCCACACCGCTGCTGAAAAACCTCGGCAATCAGAGTGACGTGAAGGACAACCTCAAGAAGCAAGTGGGCGATTTCGAGAACGACGCCGACGCCGCGTACCGCGCCACCCAGGTGCTGGAACATGTGGTGAGCATCGATGAAAACGGCCATTTGCTCACCGGTATCGACGCCAGGAATAAAGACAACGACAGCATTGATGGCTTCACCAAAGACAAGGAAGCCCGCCATGGCACCGAGGCCGGGCGCTTGCAGGATTTCGGCAAGTACGGCTATTCGAGCCTCAAAGGCGACCTGATGCACGTTAAAGACGCGACGCACACCGACAAGGCCGCGCCGCCCGATGAGCCCGAAGACGTGCAAGCCCTGCGCGACAAATACAACATCCCGACCTTCGGTGCCGAAGGCCTGATGGACATGGAGTTGCCCAACGACAAGACCGTGGGCGGCCAGACGGCCGAGAACTTTGTGCAGGGCATTCGCGATGACATCAAGAGCGGCAAGCTGGCCGAAGACTCGGACGAGGCCAAGATCGTCAAGCTGATGGACGCCCAGGCCGCGCTGGACAACGGCTACGACCTGTACGGCTACGCGGAGAGCATCAACCTGGGCAGCGGCACTTACCGTGAGACGGATAAGACGCCGACGCAGTTGAACGGCAAAGACGTCAAAGAGATGGTCGACGAGGACAAACTCGCCAAAGAAATTTCCACGTTGATGGGCAAGGAAGGGATTAAGGATCGCTACGACGCAGAACTACAGAAAAGTGTCGGTAGTTTGTCGCAAGATCGGTTGAATGAAGTGCGCGAACAAGTATTCCCGGCCCTCTTCAAAGACGGCACCCGTGATGCCAACTTGAACTTCGAGGAATATGTGATCGCGATGAATGACTCGGGTGATCCGAAGAAATCGGAAATGGCCGAGTTGGATGTAGACCGCTATTTCGAGTCGCTGCGCATTCTCGAACCGGACAGCTACACCGCGCGCAAACAGACGTTCGACCAGAACATGATGACGCACCAGCTCAACACCTACATGGAAAACCCCGACAAGGTCTCGCCGGAAAATACCGAAAGTGGGCTGAAGGCCTCGTTCACGATGATCAAGGGCGGTATCAACGCCGCCCTGGGTGGCCTGGACAAGGGCGACAAAGCCTACGACATGTACAAAAAGATGAAGGATGAGATCGACATCCTCGACGGCCATATCAAAGGGCTGACACCGGCAGAGAACAAACAGATCGCAGCGGCCATTCGTCTCGCGGCTGCCAGCGGCGACCCGAAAGCCATCGACAAGGTGGTCGACACTCAATTGAAGGGCCTGGGCGCCAATCGCGAAGCGGCCGCTGGCTCCCTGAAGACAGTGCTGCACACCGCCAGCTCCACCGGCGGGCTCAGTGCCATGGCGGGCACCATGAACCTGGTCAGCGGCGCGCTGCAGCTCGCCAATGGCGGCGGCAACATGACCGACGACCAGAAGATCGCCGCCGCGAAAGACCTGGTCGCCGGCTTGAGCTTCACCAACGACTTCCTCAAGTTCGGTTCGAACATTGTGGAAACCCTGGGTGGCACCAAACCCTATGAACCTGACGTGGACAAAGACGGTAAAGGCCCGGCAAAAATCAAGGCCACTGAATGGCTCGGGCTGATCGATGAGAACCTCCCGGACATCTGGGGTAAGAAAACCACTGAAAAATCTGACGCGCTGGCCGCATCCATCAGCACCCGCGTCAAGGAAGCTTCCGACACTCTCAAGAAACTCGACGTAGGCAATCTGTCGGCCGATGAGGTTAAGGAGTACGACAGCGCCGCCAAAACCCTGGGCGAACACATGGGCGTCAAGGACCTCCCCGGCAAAGGTACGCCGGCGTCCAAATCCGAAATTGCGATCGCCTCCGGGCGCTCGTTCCTGCGGTTTATGGGCGGCTCCGGCCTGGACTTGACCGGCGGCGTGATGGACATCGTTTCCGGCGCGCGCAAACTGAAAAACGCCAAGACCGCACTGGAAAAAACTGACGCTGCCTTCACGCTGGGTGGAGGTGCGTCCGGTACGGGTATGGCGATCGCCAATACCATCGCGATGTTCGCCCCCAAAGGTGCTCACCTGGCAGGCAAACTGGCCGGTGATGTTGCCGCGACGGTCATACGCGGGCTCGCCATCGGCGCGCGAGTGGCGGGTCCGGTTTTCGCCGTGGCGGGTGTGATCTTCGGGGTCGCAGGCACCCTGATTGCCGAGGCGGTCGAGCATGCCAAAATGCAAAAACTCACCGACTCCCAAGGCAAGTTCTTCAAAGACCTCGCCGACGCCGGCGTGACCAAGGACGACTGGGGCGACAAGCTCGAATACGCGCGCTATGCCACCTACATGTACGGCGGCCGCGACACGCCGGACGACAAGTCGATGTTCGAGTATCAGTCGGACGAGTGGAAACACTTCCAGGAAACCGAAGACAAAAAAGGCAGCTCGCTGGCGCGACTGGCGCCCTACCTGCACAAAGACAGCGACCCGGACAGCAAAAACCTGTGGGAGAAATTCCTCGCAGGCGGCACCAGCTCCAGCGGGCCGCATGGCAGTGAACGGCACACCGACGACTGGCGGCCTTGGGGCAGCACGGACATGGAAACGGGGAGCAAGCACACGGCTTGATGTTGCGTAGGCATTTATCAGCCAAGCCCATGCTGTTCAGTCAAGCGTAAATCCCTGTGGGAACGGGCTTGCCCGCGAAAGCGCTGGTTCAGTCAACATCATTGTTTGCTGGGCCGACGTCTTCGCGGGCAAGCCCGCTCCCACAGTTGATCTTCGCGGCTTTGAGTATTGCGTTCGCTTAACTGAGCGCCTTGAGGCGCGGCACGGTCCGGCGCTTGACTCTCCCCTATACGGCACACCCTACCCTGAAAGCTCCCTTTTCAGGACATCACCCTATGCCCCAGCGCATCCTGGTCATCCTCGGCCACCCTTGCGGCACGAGCTTCTGCTCAGCCTTGGCCGATGCCTACATCCACAGTGCAAAAATCGCCGGCCACCCAGTACGCGTCCTACCCTTGGGCGACCTCACTTTCGACCCCGTGCTTCACCACGGCTACACACAGATCCAACCATTGGAACCTGACTTGCTCAGCGCCCAGTCCGACATCCTCTGGGCCACCCATCTGGCATTCGTTTTCCCGATCTGGTGGGGCGGTATTCCGGCGTTATTGAAAGGGTTCATCGACCGTATTTTCCTACCCGGCTTTGCCTTTAAATACCGCGAAGGCAAGTCGTTTCCTGACAAGCTGCTGCTCGGCCGAACCGCGCACGTGTTGGTGACCCTGGACACGCCGCCGTGGTATTACCGCTGGTTCTACCGCATGCCCGGCATTCATCAGGTGCGCAGCACCACACTGGCGTTTTGCGGCATCAAGCCGACCAAGACGTTGATGTTCGGGCCGCTGTTGGCCTCTACGCCAGCGCAGCGGGCAAAGTGGCTGACTCAGGCTGGCGGACTAATGGGAAAAGGGAGTTTTCATGTACATCGGCAAAGCCGCGCAACTGTCGGGCACGACCATCAAGGCGATTCGTCACTATGAGGCGATAGGCCTGTTGCCTGCGCCGCAGCGGGAGGGGCGTTATCGGGTCTATTCGGCGCAAAGTGTCGAGCTGCTGGCGTTGATCAAGTGCGCCCAGCAGTTGGGGTTCAAGCTCAAGGAGTTGCAGGGAATTCTGCACGGGCACGAGGGCGATGTTTTGCCTTGGGAGCGTGCAGACCAGGTTATCGCCAGCAAGAAGCGCGAACTGGCCGGGCAGATTGCCAGGTTGCAGCAGATGCAGGCGGAGTTGATGGCGTTTGAAGCGCAGCTCAAGGACGCGCAAGGGCAGTGCCCGTCAATAAGCGCGAATTGACCGAGTTCTGGCCAAGACCCGGTTTTGGCAGCAGCACCGCGACCTCTCGTTATCTGCCGAACAGATCAAGGTACTCAACCGCCTGCTCGACGGCGCTGAAAAAGGCTTCGAACACGGCATTAACGCCGCGCAGTACCAGGCAGTGGCGAAGGTGTCCAAGGCCACCGCAACCCGGCATCTTACTGATCTGTTGGAAAAAAACTGCCTGTTCCGTTTGCCTGGCGGAGGCCGTAGTACGCGCTATCAAATCAATGGCTGAAGCGACTGAAGCCACCCGCTCATTTGCCCACAATCCCCATGTCTGCTAGTGTCGCGCCGGTTTACCGTCTACCGGAATAGCCGCCATGGCCCGCAAAAAAGTTGCACTCGATTTCGAACAATCCCTCGCTGACCTGCAAACACTGGTCGAGCGTCTGGAGAACGGCGAGTTGTCGCTGGAAGACTCGTTGACGGCGTTCGAGCAAGGCATCGGCCTGACGCGCGACTGCCAGAGCGCGTTGGCGCAGGCGGAGCAGAAGGTCCAGGTTCTGCTGGAACGTGACGGGGAGTTGGCCGAAGAACCTTTCGATGCGGAACAGCCGGAATGATCGACGCGTATCAGGCCAGTAGCCAAGCCCGGGTCAACGCGGCGCTCGAGCCCTTGTTTGTTGCGCCAAGCCCGGAAATGAAGCGTCTCTACGATGCCATGCGCTACAGCGTGATGAATGGCGGCAAGCGTGTGCGCCCGTTGCTGGCGTATGCGGCGTGTGAAGCGCTGGGCGCGCCGGCCGAGCAGGCCAATGGCGCGGCGTGTGCGGTGGAGCTGATTCACGCCTATTCCCTGGTGCATGACGATTTGCCGGCGATGGACGACGACGATTTACGTCGCGGCCAGCCGACTACCCACAAAGCCTTTGATGAAGCCTATGCCATTTTGGCCGGCGATGGCCTGCAGAGCCTGGCGTTCAGCGCCCTGCTGGACCCGCGCTTAAATAGCGTGAACGCAGAAAACAGCCTGCGCATGGTGACCGCACTCGCCCTGGCCGCAGGCCCGGCCGGTATGGTCGGCGGGCAAGCGATCGACATGGGTTCGGTCAGCCTCAAGCTGGATCAACAGGCCCTGGAACATATGCATCGCCACAAGACCGGCGCGCTGATCGAAGCCGCCGTGCACCTGGGTGCGTTGGCCAGTGGCCGCGCTGAAGCTGCGCAATTGGCCGCCCTGCAGACCTATTCCCGGGCTGTCGGCCTGGCGTTTCAGGTGCAGGACGACATTCTCGACGTCGAAAGTGACACCGCGACCCTGGGCAAACGCCAAGGCGCGGATGCCGCACGCGACAAACCGACCTATCCGGCCTTGCTTGGCCTTGAAGCGGCCAAGGCGTATGCCCTGGAACTGCGCGACCAAGCCCTGGATGCCCTGCGACCTTTCGACGCGGCGGCCGAGCCTCTGCGCGACCTGGCGCGGTATATCGTCGAACGCCGCCACTGAGAATGGCGGCCATTGCAGCCGCATATCGGCCAAGTTCGGCGCTCTGCGTGGGCAGTTTGCACCGCTTGAGGTAAACTGCCGCCTCTTCTATACCTATAACGATTCGCCTGATGCCCACGACGTTTCAAGAGATTCCCCGCAAACGCCCGTCCACGCCACTGCTCGACCGTGCTGCCACGCCGGACGGCCTGCGTCGACTGGGTGAAGCCGAGCTGGAAACCCTGGCCGATGAGTTGCGCCTGGAATTGCTCTACACGGTCGGTCAGACCGGTGGGCATTTTGGTGCCGGCCTGGGCGTCATCGAGCTGACCATCGCCCTGCATTACGTGTTCGACACCCCGGACGACCGGCTGGTGTGGGACGTGGGCCACCAGGCGTATCCGCATAAAATCCTTACCGGCCGTCGCGAGCGCATGGGCACCCTGCGCCAGAAGGACGGCCTGGCCGCCTTCCCACGTCGCGCCGAGAGTGAGTACGACACTTTTGGCGTCGGCCACTCCAGCACCTCCATCAGCGCAGCGCTGGGCATGGCCATTGCCGCCCGCCTGCAAGGCAGTGATCGCAAGGCGATCGCGGTGATCGGTGATGGCGCGTTGACCGCCGGCATGGCCTTCGAAGCGCTTAACCATGCGCCGGAAGTGAACGCCAACATGTTGGTGATCCTCAACGACAACGACATGTCGATTTCGCGCAATGTCGGTGGCCTGTCGAATTACCTGGCAAAAATTCTTTCCAGCCGCACCTATGCCAGCATGCGCGAAGGCAGCAAAAAGGTGCTCTCGCGTCTGCCCGGCGCGTGGGAAATTGCCCGCCGCACCGAAGAATACGCCAAGGGCATGCTGGTGCCCGGCACCCTGTTCGAAGAACTGGGCTGGAACTATATCGGCCCCATCGATGGCCATGACCTGCCAACCCTGATCGCCACGTTGCGCAACATGCGTGACCTCAAGGGCCCGCAGTTCCTGCACATCGTCACCAAGAAAGGCAAAGGCTTCGCCCCGGCCGAAGTTGACCCGATCGGCTACCACGCGATCACCAAACTCGAACCGCTCAACGCCCCCGCCGCCGCGCCGAAAAAGGCCAGCGGGCCCAAGTACTCCGGTGTGTTTGGCGAGTGGCTGTGCGACATGGCCGCGGCCGACTCGCGCCTGGTGGGCATCACTCCGGCGATGAAGGAAGGCTCCGACCTGGTGGCGTTCAGCGAGCGTTTCCCGCTGCGCTATTTCGACGTGGCGATTGCCGAGCAGCACGCCGTGACGTTCGCCGCCGGCATGGCCTGTGAAGGCGCCAAGCCGGTGGTCGCGATCTACTCCACCTTCCTGCAGCGCGGTTATGACCAACTGGTTCACGACGTGGCGGTGCAAAACCTCGATGTGCTGTTTGCCATTGACCGCGCCGGCCTGGTCGGCGAAGACGGCCCGACCCACGCCGGCAGTTTCGATTTGTCCTACTTGCGCTGCATCCCCGGCATGCTGGTGATGACGCCGAGTGATGAGAACGAACTGCGCAAGATGCTCAGCACCGGCCACCTGTACAACGGCCCGGCCGCCGTGCGTTACCCGCGCGGCAATGGCCCGAACGCAGTGATCGAGAAAGACCTGGAGCCGATCGAGATCGGTAAAGGGATCGTGCGGCGCCAGGGCAGCAAGACGGCGTTTCTGGTGTTCGGCGTGCAATTGGCCGAAGCGCTGAAAGTCGCTGAGAAGATCGACGCCACCGTGGTCGACATGCGTTTCGTCAAACCGTTGGACGAAGCCCTGGTACGCGACATTGCCGCTAGCCATGAGCTGCTGGTGACCGTCGAAGAAAACGCCATCATGGGCGGCGCGGGTGCGGCAGTCAGCGAGTTCCTGGCGCGGGAGAACATCCTCAAGTCGGTGCTGCACCTGGGCTTGCCGGATGTGTACGTCGAACACGCCAAGCCGGCGCAGATGCTGGCAGAGTGTGGGCTGGACGAGGCGGGTATCGAAGCGTCGGTGCGCGCGCGCATGGCGTTGCTCGGCCTGTAGAAACCGGCTCAAAAAATGTGGGAGCTGGCTTGCCTGCGATAGCATCACCTCGGTCTTACTGACAAACCGAGGTGCCTGCATCGCAGGCAAGCCAGCTCCCACATTGGTTTTGTATTGCTGATAAATGCTATGGACAGCCCATGAACCGCCTTCGCCTTGCCCTACCCTTGCTGCTGCTGCCTGCCCCTGACCTGCTGGCCGACAGCTTCGAGCGCGACGACGCACTGAAACTCCCCGACGTGGTGATCAGCGCCAACCGCCAGGTCCAGGCGCGCAACGACAGCAGCGCCGCCAACACCGTGTTCACCCGTGATGACATCGACCGCCTGCAACCCACCAGCGTGACCGACCTGCTCAGCCGCGTGCCCGGCGTACAAGTGGCACCCACCGGCGGCCGTGGCAGTTTGCCGGGCATCTATATTCGTGGCACCAAATCCGCGCAAAGCCTGGTGCTGGTCGATGGCCAGCGCATCGCCAACACCACCTCCGGCGACAGCGGGCTGCAATACCTGAACGTCGATCAGATTGAACGCGTGGAAGTGCTGCGCGGCTCGCGCTCGGTGATCTACGGCAGCGACGCGATTGGCGGCGTGATCCAGATATTCACTCGGCGTAATGCCGAGCAAGGCCTGCAGCCACGCTTGAAACTGGGGTTTGGCAGCCACCAGACCTGGGAGCGCAGCGTCGGTCTTTCCGGCGGTGATGAACACACGCGTTTCAACCTGGGCGCGAGCCTGGATGACACGGCGGGTATCAACTCAACGCGTGAGTCGTTTCCCAGCGACGGCGACCATGATGCCTACCGCAATCAATCCATCAGCCTCAACCTCAGCCATGCTTTCAGCGACGAACTGGAGGTTGGTTTCAATCTGTTGGATAACCGTGGCAAGTCAGAGTACGACAACAGCTTCGGCCGCTACGACGCGGCTTCCGGGCAAACTGTCGGGCAGAAACCCTACACCGATTACACCGTGAGCAGCGCCAGCGGTTATGTCGACGCCAAGCTCAATGCGCACTGGCAGTCGCGCCTGGAGCTGGGCCACAGCGAGAACCTCGATACCAAGCGCGATACGCTCAGCGATGATTTCAGCGTGTTCAATACCTATCGCGACTCGGTCAACTGGCAAAACGACCTGACGCTGAATGACCAGAACAGCTTGATCCTCGGCGGCGACTGGTACGAAGACCGTTTCCACGGTTCAACCACCTTCACCGAAAACAGCCGCTGGAACCGGGCCGCCTTTGTGCAGCATCGCTTCCACGGCGAGTGGTTCTCCACCGAACTGGGCCTGCGCCGCGACCAGAACCAGCAGTTCGGCGGCCAGAACAGCTGGAGCGGCACCCTCACCGTGCCGATCAACCCCGACAATGACGTGCTGCTGAGCTACAGCGAAGGCTTTCGCGCGCCGACCTTCAACGACCTTTATTACCCTGACACGAAGTACAGCAACCCCAACTTGCAGCCCGAAACGTCAAAGAGCTACGAGCTGCAATGGCGCAGCCAACTGAGTGACAGCACGCGCCTGGAAGCCTCGCTGTATCGCACCCAGTTAAGCAACGCGATCATCCTCGACAGCACCAGCAAGCCGCAAAACGTGGCGTCGGCGCGTGTCGATGGGTTTGAAGCGGCGCTCAAGCAGGAGCTGTTTGGTTGGCAGAGTAACCTGGGCGCCGCCTTTATCAACCCGCGCGACCGTGACACGGGCCACACCCTGGCCCGTCGTGCACGCCGCACGTTGAACCTGGATCTGGATCGACAATTTGACAAGTTGGGACTGGGGGCCAGTTGGCAGGTCATCAGCAGCAGCTACGACGACGAAAAAAACCGCAACCGCCTGGGTGGATACGCACTGCTGGGGTTGCGCAGCAGTTGGGCGGTGAGCCGTGAAATCCGTATTTCACTAAAGGTCGACAACCTGCTGGACCGCCAATACGCCCGCGCCCGCTACAGCTATAACGCTTCGGACTTTTCCAATAATCAGGACTACCGCGAAGCGGGACAGACCTGGATGCTCGGGCTGACCTGGACCCCGAAGCTGTAACCAACGCCCCGGCGCCTCGACCTATCGATTGACCTTTCAGGCAATGGCTCGCTGTCGGAACGAGCATTGCAGTGGCAGGGTCATGTGCGCCGCTCCCCTTGGCGCCTCAACGACGCTCGCGCATGGGCTCATTCGTACTCAGATACCCGGCCTTGATGGCCTCGGCGCAGTCTATAAACCCATAGGCGTTAACACGGTCGGCCTCGGTAAAGCCGACGTAGAAGTCCTTTTTTTTGCCTTGGCTTTCCAGTTCATAGTCAAAACACTGTGAGCTGCCACTACGAATCGGGGTGATGCGCTTGGGCTGCTGGATAGCGAGAATGTCCTGCTTGGAGGTTCTTTCGCCTCGCCCAGCCTTCTCTACCAGCGGATCAGCCCAGAAATTCATCAACGTTGAGACACCTTCCAGCGTCGCGCAGCCGGTCAGCAAAAGGGCAGTAGAAACACCGATGATCAAACGACGCATGGCCACCTCCTGTAGTGGAATAATCGCCATGCGGCACGCATCGCGGGCCATAGAGTAATCCGCTGCTGGCCGAGCCACTCAACGGAAGAATCTTATTAATCGGTAGGACAACACGCCTCTCGCACGCTAGGGTTGCGGGGCAATCAACGCGCAGAGCTCGGCCACCGCCTCGACCATCTGGCCGCTGGGCCGCTCCAGGCCTTTGTCCGGCACCAACAGCAAGCGTCCCTGCGCCACGGCGGCGATCTGCGGCCAGGCCTTCCAGGCGTCCAACTGCGGCTGATCCCCCGCCAGAATCACTTCGGGATTGCGCTGCAACACCGACTCGATGCTGACCTGCGGCGCCGGCAGCTTCAGGTCATCGAACACATTACGCGCGCCGCACACACTCAGCGCGTCGCTGATGATCTGCCCGCCGCCTACGGTGTACAGCGGCTGGTTCCATACCTGGTAAAACACGCGCAGCGGCTCGGCACGCTGATAGCGTTGGCGCAGTTCGGCCAGGCGCAGACGCAACTGCGCGGCTAATTGCCGACCGGCGTCGGCGCGGCCCAATTGCTCGGCGATCGCTTGAACCTGGGTGGTCAGTTGTTCGAGGCTATGGGGTTCGGCGACATACACGGGGATATTCAGACGCTGCAATTGCTCACGCTGCGCCGGGCCGACGCTGCCGGGCCACAACAGGATCAGGTCCGGTTTGAGGCTGAGCAGGCGTTCCATGTTCAGTTGTCCGTAATGCCCAACCGACGGCACTTCGGCCAGCACCGCCGGGCGTTCGCCGCCGTCAAGCACGCCCACCAGCAAATCGGCAGCGCCCAGTTCAACCA
This sequence comes from Pseudomonas sp. HT11, assembly GCF_044875395.1. Classification (NCBI taxonomy): domain Bacteria; kingdom Pseudomonadati; phylum Pseudomonadota; class Gammaproteobacteria; order Pseudomonadales; family Pseudomonadaceae; genus Pseudomonas; species Pseudomonas sp. HT11. The sequence goes on from NZ_CP173217.1 coordinate 5,600,792, forward strand.
CGATTTCAGAGAGCGAAGGCGCCAGGCTGACGACGCGCTGAACCGCCAGCGCCTGGGCACTGAATGCCAGCAGCAGCACCGCCAGCCAGTAGCGCATCATCCCAATTGACGCGGGATGCGGTAGAGGTAAAACAGCACCAGGGTGGACAGCGCCAGCAAAAACAGCGGCACCGCTTCCAGGCCGACAAACACCGCCAGCGCGCCGATCCAGGCCGGTAGGGCCGCCACCAGCAACGCCGTGCGACGACGGGCCGCGAGGGTGATCCAGGCAGCCGGTTCTTCGGCAGTATCGAGGGCTTTGGCGGTGGCGATCAGCGCGTGTTTATAGCCGTTAAAATAACGCAGGCTCAAAAACATCGAGGCCACGCCGGCAATAAAGAACGGCATGGCCAATACGGGAAGCAGGGACTGGGCCTGGCCGAACACCAGGTTGATCACGAATAGCGGCAGCAATGCCAGGGCCAGGTACTGCCACCAGTTGAAGGACAGTCGCCGTTTCACCTGGCCACGGGTCACGCGCGGTCGACCTCGCCCTGGTGCTCGTTGCCCATCATGTGGTCGAGCTTGCTGGCTTTGGTCGCCAGGTAGAGTTTGTTGTGCGGGTTTTGCCCGGTGTGCAGCGGCACGCGCTCGGCCACGGTGATGCCCATCTCGGTCAAGGCTTTGACCTTGCGCGGGTTGTTGGTCATCAGGCGCAGGGATTTCACGCCCAGGTGCTCGAGCATCGGCAGGCAGATCGCATAGTCACGCTGGTCAGCGGCAAAGCCCAGGCGTTCGTTGGCTTCGACGGTATCGGCGCCGCCGTCTTGCAGCTCGTAGGCGCGGATCTTGTTCATCAGGCCGATGCCACGGCCTTCCTGGCGCAGGTACAGCAGCACGCCACGGCCTTCGCGGGCGATGGCGCGCATGGCGGCTTCCAGTTGCGAACCGCAGTCGCAGCGTTGGCTGAACAATGCGTCGCCGGTCAGGCACTCGGAGTGCACGCGGCCAAGCACCGGCGCGCCGTCGGCGATGTCACCCAGGCTGAGCACGACGTGCTCGCGGCCAGTGGCCTCTTCGAGAAAGCCGTTCATGGTGAACGTGGCAAAAGGGGTAGGCAGCTTGGAAGCGGCGACGAAAACGACGGGCACCGTGTGCTCCTGATTTCAGATTTCACAGAGGGCGCCATTGTAACAGCAGGTTCCTACAGACGCTTAAGCTGAATTATCGCTGATAAAGATCAATCGGTTCGATTGGCCTTCGTCCCGGTTCTATGCAGGTCAGAACGGGTAAGGCTGCTTCCAGTGTCCGAAAATCGGCTTCAGTTCGCCGCTTTTGACCAAAGCCGCCATGCGCTGGTCATACACCGCCATCAAGGCCCGGCCGCGCTCAGTGTCGGCAAAGCCTATGTATAGCGGCAGCTCGGCGATAGGCGTGAGCCTGAACCGCGAAGGATCGTCCGCCTGGCCAAGCACGTACCTGGCTTCGGTGAGCGAGTCGATGTAGAAGTCGGCGCGGCCGTGCTGCAGCATCGGCAGGATGCCGTCTCGGCGTTCGATCTGGTTGAAGTGACGCAGGTTGGGCAAGTACTCCTCGTACTTGTAGCCGCGTACCCAGGCCAGGCGGTAATTGCCCAGCGTGGCGAGGCTTGGCGACGGCGTCGTCGCCAGCCCGAGGGCGTAGATGTGGTCCGAGTCGAAATTCCAGTGCGGGTACAACACGCCGCTGGCTTCATCGCGATAGGCACCGACCCAGCCATCCACCTCGCCGCGCTGGGCCAGGCCGACCGAGCGGGTATAGGGCTCGCTGCGGGTTTGCAGGGTGATGCCGGCGGGCTCGAAGATTTGGCGCAATACGTCCCAGGCCAGGCCGCTGCCATCTTTGTTGGTGTAGTCGTTCCATTCCTCACTGGCCAGCGTGATCTTGCCAGGGACCGGGCCCTCATCTGCTTGGACCAGCGAGGCAAGTGCACACAGCACCACCAGCAGCCAACGGCGTACATCCATAACGACACAACCCCACACACCGTAATATCCGTATAGAGGGTAGCGCAGGTCGCTGGCTTACGGTGTTTCTTGAAAATGCTGATAGCCACGCACGGCCGGTGTGATGTCTTGCCCAGTGGCATCGAGCAAGGTGACGCCCTGCCCCGCCTCGACCCGACCGATCACGTGGATCGGCCAACCAGCAGCCTGCAACGGCGCCAGCTCGGCCGGCGGCAACGTGAACGCCAATACGTAGTCGTCGCCCCCGCTCAGGGCCGCCACGCGCGCCTGGTCATCACCGAGAAACGCCAGCAAGGCCGCGGACAACGGCAATTGCTGACGCTCAATCACCAGGCTGACAGCCGACGCCTTGGCGATATGCCCGCAATCGGCCAACAACCCGTCGGAGATATCCATGGCCGATGTGGCCTTTGCCCGCAGCGCCAGGCCCAACGCCAGTTGCGGTTGTGGCGACCAGTAGTGCGCCAGCAGCGGCTCGGCGACAGCGGCGTCTGCCGTGCGTTGGCCCAGTACCAGCGGCAACGCACCGGCAGCATTGCCCAGCTCACCGCCTACACACAGCAAGTCACCCGGTTGCGCACCGCTGCGCGTCAACGCCTGCCCGGCCGGCACACGGCCAAACACGGTCAGGGTCAGGCTCAGCGGCCCGCGCGTGGTGTCGCCGCCCACCAGGCCCACGCCGCAGCTTTGCGCCATGGTGTTCAAACCCTGGGCATAGCGTTGCAGCCAATCGGCATCGACCGTCGGCGTTGTCAGGGCAAGGGTAAAGGCAAGCGGATGGGCGCCCATGGCGGCCAAGTCGCTCACTGCCACGGCCAGCGAGCGCTGGCCGAGCAGGAACGGGTCACACGGGTCGGCAAAATGCACGCCGGCCACTAACGTATCGGTAGAGATTGCCAACTGCTCCCCGACGGGGAGCGCCAGCAAGGCGCAGTCGTCGCCGATCCCGAGGGCAATGCCTTCGCCGCCCTGCGCACAGGGCGCGGCGGCGAAGTAGTTGCGGATCAGCTCGAACTCACCCATTGGGAAGGTCAGCGCGACTTAGCGCTTGTGTTCCTTCACTTCGGCTTCACGCAGGCGCGGGGCCAATTTGTCGAGCACGCCGTTGACGAACTTGTGGCCGTCGGTCGAACCGTAGACTTTGGCCAGCTCGATCCCTTCGTTGATCACCACGCGGTACGGCACGTCAACGCGCTTGAGCAGTTCCCAGGTGGACAAGCGCATTACGCACAGTTCAACCGGGTCCAGCTCTTCGATCGTCAGGTCCAGGCAAGGCGCCAGCGCCGTGTCGATCTCGGTCAGGTTGGCATGCACACCGTGCAGGATGTCGTGGAAGTAGCTCTGGTCGGCAAACGTGAAGTCGTTGTCGACGCGGAACTGCGCTTCGATTTCGTTCAGCGAAGCGCCGGCCATCAGACGCTGGTACAGCGCCTGAGTCGCGAGTTGACGCGCTTTACGGCGCTTCTCGCTTTTGGACGGCTTGCCGGCATCCGCAGGGCGCGGGTCTTGGGGGTTGAACTGATCGCTCTCGTCGGAAATCACTTGGCCTCCAACTGCGACAGCAGGCTGACCATTTCCAGCGCGGACAGGGCAGCTTCAGCGCCTTTGTTACCGGCCTTGGTGCCGGAACGCTCGATGGCTTGCTCGATGGAATCTACGGTCAGCACGCCGAAAGCGACAGGCACGCCGAACTCCATGGACACCTGGGCCAGGCCCTTGGTGCATTCGCCGGCCACGTATTCGAAATGCGGGGTGCCGCCACGAATGACCGCGCCCAGGGCGATGATCGCCGCGTATTCACCCTGCTGAGCAACTTTTTGCGCAACCAGTGGAATTTCGAAGGCGCCAGGGGCACGGATGAGAGTGATATCGCTCTCGCTCACACCGTGGCGAACCAGGGCGTCAACGGCACCGCTTACCAGGCTTTCAACCACGAAGCTGTTGAAGCGGCCAACCACCAGGGCATAGCGGCCTTTGGGGGCGATGAAGGTACCTTCGATGGTCTTCAGGGTCATTCGACAAATCTCTTAAAGAGCCGGGACGCGAAAAGTGCGTCCCTCAGTGATGATTTAACCGCGAACAAGGGGCAAAAATCGCCGGCCTTTATTCGGAGGGCACGTATTCTACAACTTCCAGGTCGAAACCGGATATCGCATTAAATTTCATTGGCGCGCTCATCAGGCGCATTTTGCGTACGCCCAGGTCACGCAGGATCTGCGAACCGGCACCGACGATGCTGTAGGTGGTCGGTTTTTTCACCGGCACGTGGTCGGCGGTTTCGCGGATATGCGCCAGCAATACATCGCCGTCCAACGGGTGACCGAGCAACAGCACCACACCGCTGCCTGCCTCGGAGACCGCAGCCATGGCGGCGCGCAGGCTCCAGCGGCCGGGCTGCTTGACCATCAGCAGGTCGCGCAGCGGGTCCATGTTGTGCACACGCACCAGGGTCGGTTCTTCGGCGCAAATGTTCCCCAGCGTCAGGGCCATGTGCACGTCACCTTCCACTGAATCACGGTAGGTCACCAAATTGAATTGGCCCAGTTCGCTGTCCAGTGGCTGCTCGGCAATCCGCTGAACGGTACGTTCATGGATCATGCGGTAGTGAATCAGGTCGGCAATGGTGCCGATCTTGAGGTTGTGTTCAGCCGCAAACGCTTCAAGTTCAGTGCGACGAGCCATGGTGCCGTCGTCGTTCATCACTTCGCAGATGACGCCGCTCGGCTCGAAACCGGCCATGCGCGCCAGGTCGCAGGCGGCTTCGGTGTGGCCGGCACGCGCGAGGGTGCCGCCCGGCTGGGCCATCAGCGGGAAGATGTGGCCGGGGCTGACGATGTCTTCGGCCTTGGCGTCTTTGGCGGCGGCGGCTTGCACGGTGCGCGCGCGGTCGGCCGCAGAAATACCGGTGGTCACGCCGGTGGTCGCTTCAATCGATACGGTGAACTTGGTGCCGAAACCCGACCCGTTGCGCGGCGCCATCAAGGGCAGCTTGAGCAACTCGCAGCGTTCGCGGCTCATAGGCATGCAGATCAGCCCACGCGCGTGCTTGGCCATGAAGTTGATGTGCTCAGCCTTGCAGGCCTCGGCGGCCATGATGATGTCGCCTTCGTTTTCACGGTCTTCGTCATCCATCAGGATGACCATCTTGCCTTGGCGGATGTCTTCAACCAGTTCTTCGATGCTATTGAGCGCCACGCGGCACCCCCTTGGTCAGGATTTAAGGTAGCCGTTAGCGGCTAAAAAACTTTCAGTGATGTTCCCGGCAGTAGGCTCTGCGGCCTTATCGCCCAACAGCAGGCGCTCCAGGTAACGGGCAAGCAAGTCGACTTCCAGATTCACCCGGCGACCTGGCTGGTACGAGGCCATGATGGTTTCGCTCAGGGTGTGGGGAATGATGGTCAGTTCAAATTCGGCGCCATTCACGGCGTTCACGGTCAGGCTGGTGCCGTCGACGGTGATCGAGCCTTTGTGGGCGATGTACTTGGCCAGCTCTTTGGGTGCGCGGATGCGAAATTCCACGGCCCGCGCGTTTTCGCTGCGGGACACCACTTCGCCGACGCCATCGACATGGCCGCTGACCAGGTGGCCGCCCAGGCGCGTGGTCGGGGTCAGGGCTTTTTCCAGGTTGACCGGGCTGCCGGCCTTGAGGTCGTTCATCGCGGTGCAGTCCAGGGTTTCCCGGCTGACGTCGGCGGCAAAGCCGTTGCCAGGCAGCTCGATGACGGTCAGGCACACGCCGCTGACGGCGATGCTGTCGCCCAGCTTGACGTCGCCCAGGTCCAGCTTGCCGGTTTCAACCAGCAGGCGGATGTCGCCGCCTTTGGGAGTCATTGCACGGATGCTGCCGATGGATTCGATAATGCCGGTGAACATTTCGTTCTCCTGAAAACGAGGGGCTGTCGCTCAAGCGCGGGCCGGGAATTATACGCTCGCTGCTGGCATAGGGATGGCAGTGACTCGCCAGTCGTCGCCTACAGCGCGCATGTCAGTGATCTTGAGTGGGGGGGCATCGGCCAGTTTCTCAAGCGGCCAGTCCAGCAGAGGCCGGGCGGCGGAGCCGAGGAACTTGCCGGCGACGAATATCACGTACTCGTCCACCAGCCCTTGCTGGGCAAACGCACCGGCCAGGCTCGGGCCGGCTTCCACCAGCACATCGTTGACGCCACGGGCGGCCAGGGCCACCAGGGCCGAGCGCAGGTCGACCTGACCGTCAACGCCCGGCACCACCAGGCATTCGGGGCCACGGGGGAACTGGTTTTCCGCGGTCACGCAGGTGATGACCAACGCCGGGCCGGCCTTGAAGAACGGCGCATTGAGCGGCACCCGCAGGCGCCCGTCGATCAACACGCGCAAGGGCGGGCGCGACATGGCAAGTGCGGTGGTTTCATCGTCCAGGCCCAACTCGGCGGCGCGCACCGTCAGACGCGCGCCATCGGCCAGCACCGTGTCGGCGCCGGTCAGCACCACACTGGCCTCGGCACGCAGGCGCTGTACGGCGGCGCGGGCGGCCGGGCCGGTGATCCATTGGCTTTCGCCGCTGGCCATCGCGGTGCGGCCGTCCAGGCTCATCGCCAGCTTGACCCGCACAAACGGCAGGCCGTGCTCCATGCGCTTGAGGAAGCCCGGGTTCAGCGCGCGCGCTTCGCTTTCCAGCACGCCGCTGCGGGTTTCGATACCGGCTTGCGCCAAGCGCTGCATGCCACGCCCGGCCACTTCCGGGTTCGGGTCCTGCATCCCGGCCACCACGCGCGCCACACCGGCAGTCACCAGTGCATCGGCACACGGCGGCGTGCGTCCGTGGTGGCTGCACGGCTCCAGGGTTACATACACCGTGGCGCCACGCGCCTTGGCACCGGCAGCGCGCAGGGCATTCGGTTCGGCATGCGGTTCGCCGGTGCGCTCGTGCCAGCCTTCGCCGACAATCTGCCCGTCACGCACAATCACGCAGCCCACACGCGGGTTGGGGTGGGTGGTGTACACGCCCTTGCGCGCCAATTCGAGGGCGCGGGCCATGTAATGGGCGTCGAGGACAGCTTGTTCGGCAGACGGAGGGTTCATTTTTTGGCAGGCTCACGGGCCAGGCGGTCGATTTCTTCGCGGAACTCGTTGAGGTCCTGGAAGCGTCGATACACCGAGGCGAAACGGATATAGGCGACTTCGTCGAGCTTTTGCAGCTCGCCCATCACCAGCTCTCCAACCACCAGGCTCTTGACCTCGCGCTCGCCGGTCGCACGCAGCTTGTGCTTGATATGCACCAGCGCCGCCTCCAGCCGCTCGACACTCACCGGGCGTTTTTCCAGGGCGCGCTGCATACCGGCGCGCAGTTTGTCTTCGTCGAAAGGCTGGCGGCTGCCGTCGGACTTGATCAGACGTGGCAATACCAGTTCGGCGGTTTCGAAGGTGGTGAAACGTTCACCGCAGCCAGAGGCCAGGCATTCGCGCCGGCGACGTACTTGATCGCCCTCGGCGACCAGACGCGAGTCAATGACCTTGGTGTCGTTGGCACCGCAGAAGGGACAGTGCATGGTGGCAGGCAACAAAAAAAGGGAGGGCCATGGTAGCGCATCCCTGTGGCAAGACAAGCCATAGCCTTTACGGTATATAGGCAGGCTTATATGTTTCTTTATTTTAAAGCCACGGATTTTGCCCTTTCTGGAGCCGTACATGCAGTTACGACCACTTGTTTTACTCGCCCTGTTCAGTTTTCTGGTCGCCTGCAGCAGCGAAGCCCCCAAGCCTTCGGCGCCTCAACCGACGCCCGCCCAAGAGAAAAAAGTGCCCGGCATTGAAGACCTCGGCCCGCTGCCGGCTTATCAGCGCGAAATCAACGGCACCCTCAACGGCGTGCCGGCCAACGCCGAAGTCGAACTGGCCCTGCTGGTGATTGACGAGCGCAACCGCCCACAACAGCTGCTCGCCAGCAGCGTGTTGACCGGCAATGGCAAGCCCCTGGCGTTCCGCCTGCGCTTTAACCCGGAAGCCTTCCCGGCCGGTGCGCGGGTTGAATTGCGCGGTCGCGCCAGCCAGTCCGGCCAGTTGATCCTGCACCTGCCCGCCGTGCGCATCACCCAGGCAATTACCCAGGCCACCGGCCCGCTGCAACTCGTCCCGGCGCCATGACGCCACCGCTGGACCTGCAACGCGCCCTGAGCGAGCTGATCGGCGACGCGCAACTGGTGCCCTGCCCGCTGCCGGGCACCGAGCTGTCGTTGTGGCTGCTGGACGCGGACAATATGGACCGCGCCTTCAGCCCCGAAGAAACCCGGCGCATCCTGCATGAGCCGCCCTATTGGAGTTTCTGCTGGGCCAGCGGTCTGGCGCTGGCGCGTTACCTGGCGGCGTACCCCGAGTGGGTTGCCGGCAAGCGCGTGCTGGATTTTGGCGCAGGCTCTGGCGTGGCCGGGATTGCCGCCCTCAAGGCGGGCGCGCTGGAAGTGGTCGCGTGTGATTTGGACCCGCTGGCGTTGGCATCCTGCAGGGCGAATGCCGAACTCAACGGTGTGACCCTAGGTTATTCAGCCGACTTTTTCGCCGAAGCCGATCGCTTCGACCTGATCCTGGTGGCCGACGTACTCTACGACCGCGCCAACCTGCCGCTGCTCGACCATTTCCTGACGCGCGGCCGTGAAGCACTGGTAGCAGATTCGCGCGTGCGCGACTTCCAGCACCCGGCTTATCAACGCCTGGAGATCCTTGAGGCACTGACCCTGCCGGACCTGGCCGAGCCTTGGGAGTTTCGCAAGGTGAGCCTGTACCATTCGCGGCGCACTTGAGGCCATCGCGGGCACGCCCGCTACCACAAGGGAATGCGGTCAAGTGTGGGAGCGGCTTGCCCGCGATAGCGATCTGGACTCCATCACCTTATAGTTGCCCCATTCCCGCTTTATTCGAGACGCCCCATGAGTGAGCCCACGCCGTACATCTTCGACGTCACCACCGCCAACTTCGACCAGGCAGTGATCCAGAACTCCTTCGAGAAACCCGTGCTGGTGGATTTCTGGGCGGAGTGGTGCGCGCCGTGCAAGGCGTTGATGCCAATGCTGGCGAAAATTGCCGAGAGCTATCAGGGCGAGTTGCTGTTGGCCAAGGTCGATTGCGAGGCTGAGCAGGATATCGTCGCGCGTTTTGGCATTCAGAGCCTGCCTACGGTGGTGCTGTTCAAGGACGGCCAGCCGGTGGACGGGTTTGCCGGCGCGCAGCCGGAGTCGGCGGTGCGCGCAATGCTGGAGCCGCACGTGCAGATGCCACCACCGGCGGCGGCTGATCCGCTGGAGCAGGCCCAGGCGCTGTTTGCCGAAGGCCGCATCAGCGATGCCGAAGCGGTGCTGGTAACGATGCTGGGTGAAGACAACACCAACGCCGGCGCGCTGATCCTGTACGCGCGCTGCCTGGCCGAGCGCGGTGAACTGGGCGAAGCCCAGGCCGTGCTCGACGCCGTGAAAAGCGATGACCACAAAGCCGCCCTCGCCGGCGCCAAGGCGCAAATCACCTTCCTGCGCCAGGCCGCCGAGCTGCCGGACGCCGCCGACTTGAAAAGCCGCCTGGCGCAAAACCCGCAGGATGATGAGGCGGCCTATCAGCTGGCGATTCAGCAGCTGGCACGTCAGCAATACGACGCGGCGCTGGAAGGCTTGCTCAAGCTGTTTATCCGCAACCGCAGCTACAGCGAAGGCTTGCCGCACAAGACCTTGCTGCAGGTGTTTGAACTGCTCGGCAATGACCACCCGCTGGTCACCGCGTACCGCCGCAAGTTGTTTGCTGCGCTGTACTAATCGCCGATCCAGCTGTACAGCGGCGTATCCCCGCCGCTGGTCACTTTCACGCTGGCGTTATGGCGCAAGCGCACCAACAGACGCTTGCCTGATGCGGCGTCACCGGCCAAGCCTTCCAGCTGATCGAGCAGTTCCAGCCCGTTGAGTTGCCCGGCCTTGCGCAACAGGTCCTGGGCGTTCTGCCACAGATCATCATTGTGTTTGACCGGCGCGGCAGCGGGCGCGCTCGGTGTAGGCGCGGCCTGCAACTGGGCGCCCAAGCGCGCCCAATCGCCGTCGTCCAGCTCCAGGGTCAAGTCCACCGGCACGTCGCCGACCGTTCCACGAATTCGCAACATCGTCCCTACTCCTGCACTTTTCTGACGGGCATGCTCCCACGCGGCTTGCGCAACGCCAAGCGGGCGGTCAAACTCTGTCACTATTGTTATAAGATCACATAACAAAACTTTCATGTTCTGGAGCCTTCTCATGCGCCGTCTGCTGCTTGCTTTGCCGTTTGCCCTGCTGCCACTGGCAGTTGCCCATGCTCACGATGATCACGAACATGAGCACGGCAGCCTCGGCGCCCACGAGCATGGCGTCGGCCGTCTCAATGCGGTACTCGACGGTCAGGCGCTTGAGCTGGAATTTGACAGCCCGGCCATGAACCTCGTGGGTTTTGAACACCAGGCCAGCACGCCGGCCGACAAAGCCAAAGTCGCTGCAGTGCGCAAACAGCTGGAAAACCCGTTGGCCCTGTTCAACCTGCCCAAGCCCGCCGGTTGTGTGATCAGCACCCAGGAACTCAACAGCCCGCTGTTCGGCGACAAGCCTGAAGCCGATCATGATGACGACGACGATGATCACGCCACCGACGGCAAAGGCGCAGCCGCCCACGAACATCATCATGACCACAGTGAAATCCACGCCCACTACCAGTTCACCTGCGCCACGCCGACGGCCTTGAGCAACCTCGACCTGACCCAGGTGTTCAAGACCTTCCCCGCCACTCAGAAGATTCAGGTACAACTGATCGGCCCAAGCGGCCAGCAAGGTGTGGAAGCCACGGCCACCGCAGCCACCCTGAAGTTCTGATTTGAAACACGGTCAATGTGGGAGTTGGCTTGCCTGCGATAACGGTATAACAGACACATCCATATTGAATGTGCCGCCGTCATCGCAGGCAAGCCAGCTCCCACATTGGATCGGCGCCACGCTCTACAACCAGGCGATATTGATTTCACATGACCCAAGCACTGATCGAACTGTCTGACCTGGGCTTCAACTGGCCCGGTCACCCACAGTTGCTGGACATCCCAGCGTTTAGCCTGCAAGCCGGCGAAACCCTGTTTCTCAAAGGCCCGAGCGGCAGCGGCAAAACCACGCTGCTCGGCCTGCTCGGCGGCGTGCAGAAACCCAGCCGGGGCAGCATCCGCCTGCTCGGCCAGGAGCTGACCGAACTCTCGGCCGGCGCCCGCGACCGCTTTCGCGTGGACCACACCGGCTACATCTTCCAGCAGTTCAACCTGCTGCCGTTTCTGTCGGTGCGCGAGAACGTCGAGCTGCCTTGCCACTTTTCCAAGCTGCGCGCGCAACGCGCGGTTCAGCGCCACGGCAGCGTCGACCAGGCCGCCGCGACCTTGCTCGCGCATTTGGGCCTCAACGACAACAACCTGCTCGAGCGCCGCGCCGACTCACTGTCTATCGGCCAACAACAACGCGTCGCCGCCGCCCGCGCGCTGATCGGCCAACCGGAACTGGTGATCGCCGACGAACCCACCTCGGCGCTGGACTACGACGCGCGCGAGGCTTTCATTCAGTTGTTGTTCGCCGAATGCCGCGACGCTGGCGCCAGCCTGTTGTTTGTCAGCCATGACCAGAGCCTCGCGCCGCTGTTCGACCGCCACCTGTCACTGGCCGAACTCAATCGCGCCGCCACGCCCGCAGAGGTTTGAGATGTATTTGTTTCGTCTAGCCATGGCCAGCCTGGCTAACCGCCGCTTTACCGCGATCCTCACCGCCTTTGCCATCGCGCTGTCAGTCTGTTTGTTGCTCGCGGTGGAACGCGTGCGCGTTGAGGCGCGCAACAGTTTTGCCAGTACCATCAGCGGCACCGACCTGATCGTCGGCGCGCGTTCGGGCTCGGTCAACTTGCTGCTGTACTCGGTGTTCCGTATCGGCAACGCCACCAACAACATCCGTTGGGACAGCTACGAGCACTTCGCCGCCAGCCCGCAGGTGAAATGGGCGATCCCGATTTCCCTCGGCGACTCGCACCGCGGCTATCGGGTGATGGGCACCAACCAATCCTACTTCGAGCACTACCAATACGGCCGCAAACAGAACCTCGAACTGGCCAGCGGCCGCGCCTTTGCCACCGACCCGTTTGAAGTGGTGCTCGGCGCCGAAGTGGCCGAGGCGCTGCATTACAAGCTGGGCGACAAGCTGGTGCTGGCCCATGGTGTCGCGGTGGTCAGCCTGGTCAAACACGATGACAAGCCGTTCACCGTGGTCGGCATTCTGAAACGCACCGGCACGCCGGTGGACCGCACGCTGCACATCAGCCTCGGTGGCATGGAAGCCATTCACATCGACTGGCACAACGGCGTGCCGGCCCAGGGCAAAGGCCGCATCAGCGCCGATCAGGCGCGCAACATGGACCTCACGCCACAGGCCATCACCGCGTTCATGCTCGGTCTGAACAACAAGATTTCCACCTTCGCCCTGCAACGCGAAATCAATGAATTTCGCGGCGAGCCGATGCTGGCGATATTGCCGGGCGTGGCCCTGCAAGAGTTGTGGAGCATGATGGGCACCGCCGAAAAAGCGCTGTTCGTGATCTCGCTGTTCGTGGTGCTGACCGGTTTGATCGGCATGCTTACGGCGATCCTCACCAGCCTCAACGAGCGCCGCCGTGAAATGGCCATTTTGCGCTCGGTGGGCGCGCGGCCGTGGCATATCGCAACGCTGCTGATCTTTGAAGCCTTCGCCCTGGCGCTGTCTGGCGTGGTAGCGGGCATTGGTCTGCTGTACCTGTGCATCGCCGCGTCGCGCGGGTATTTGCAGGCCAATTACGGGCTGGACCTGCCGATGTCATGGCCGAGCGAATATGAATGGACCTTGCTCGCCGGCATTCTCGCCGCTGCGCTGTTGATGGGCAGCGTGCCCGCGTGGCGCGCCTATCGACAATCACTGGCCGATGGCCTGTCCATACGTTTATGAGGAAGGCTTCGATGCGTCGTGCCCTGTTTGCAATGCTGCTGTTGGTAGCAGTGCCCGTCTGGGCCGAAGACCAACCGAAGGATCTGTCATGGCAGGAGATGATCCCGCCGGACGCGCCGCCGGAAATCCCCAACATGAAACCGCTGCACGACCTGTCGAACATGGCCGACGCGCTGTCGGTCGAGTCGGCGCCGGCCGCCAAGCAGGACTTGCCCAACGCGCCGGTGGTGCAAAGCCTGGACGGTAAACACATCCGCTTGCCGGGTTACATCGTGCCGCTGGAAGTCAGCGAAGAAGGCCGCACCACCGAGTTTTTGCTGGTGCCGTATTTCGGCGCGTGCATCCACGTACCGCCGCCGCCCTCGAACCAGATCGTGCATGTGAAAAGCGAAGTCGGGGTGAAACTCGATGAGTTGTATCAGCCGTATTGGATCGAGGGCGCGATGCAGGTCAAGCCGTCATCCAGCGAGCTGGCCGACGCCGGTTATCAAATGGATGCCGACAAGATTTATGTCTACGAGCTGCAGGAATAGGGGCTGATCGTCCTTTCATTGAGCTGAGTCAAAGGATCGAACGGAACGATCTTTACCATTGGACGTACAACTTTTAACGTCCTTTTGGAGCTCCCATGAACAAGTCTCTGCTCGGCGCGTCCCTCTTCGCGCTCGCCCTCGCCGCCCCGGTCGCACACGCTCACGAAGCGGGCGAAATTCTGATTCGCGCCGGTGCAATTACCGTGAATCCGGAAGCTGAAAGTGGCCATGTGAAGGTTGATCAGGGCCCGTTGGCGGGCACCAACCTGGGCGGCAAGGCGACCATGAGCAGCGACACCCAACTGGGTTTGAACTTCGCCTACATGCTGACCAACCACGTCGGTATCGAACTGCTGGCGGCCACGCCGTTCGAGCACGATGTGAAGATCAAGAACACCGCCCTCGGCGCCGCCAACGGCAAGCTCGGCACCCTCAAGCACCTGCCGCCAACCCTGAGCGTCGTGTACTACCCGATGGATAGCAAATCCGCCTTTCAGCCGTACGTGGGCGCCGGTATCAACTACACCTGGATCTACGACGAGCACGTCAGCAGCCGCGCCGAACAAGCCGGTTTCAGCAACTTCAAGGCCGAAAACTCCTGGGGCTGGGCCGCGCAGATCGGCGCCGACTACATGATCAACGACAAGTGGATGATCAACGCCCAGGCGCGCTACATCGACATCAGCACCAAGGCCACCGTGGACAACAATGCGCTGGGCCAGGGCACACGTGCCAAGGTCAATGTGGACGTTGACCCAATGGTTTACATGGTGGGTATCGGCTACAAGTTCTAAGTAACACTGCATAACCCCTGTGGGAGCGGGCTTGTGTGGGAGTCGGGCTTGCCCGCGATGCAGACACCTCGGTGTATCAGTGATACCGAGGTGATGCGATCGCAGGCAAGCCAGCTCCCACACAAAACCCGCTCCCACATTTTGGTTTTGTGCGGTGTCAGCTGTGGCGGTAGAACCGATCCAGCAACGCCGGCAACCCCGCCCGCCATGCCCGAGGCTTGATGCCGAAGGTGTGCAGGATTTTCTTGCAGGCCAGCACCGCGTGTTGCGGTTCATCTGCCGCATCCGGGCGTGCCGCGTGAGCCTGGGCGGTAGGCGATTCGATCGCCAGCGGGTGGAAATTACGCGCTTCGGTGAGGATCGCCTGGCCCAGCGCCAACGGTGTGGTCGCCTCATGGCCGGCGTAGTGATAGGTGCCCCACAGCGGCGCCGCGCAATCAAGTTGCTTGAGCACCGAGATGATCACCCGCGCGGCATCGTCCACGGGCGTCGGGTTACCCCGGCGATCATCGGCCATCAACAACTCATCCGGTTTTTCGGCCCGCGCCAAAAAGCGCCCGAGGGTGCCGTCGACGCTGTCATCCAGCAGCCAACCAAAACGCAGCAGCACATGTTGCGGGCAGGTGGCGCGCACGCTCTGCTCGATGCGCCACAACGCCTGGCCACGCAGGCCCAAGGGCACCGGCTCGTCTTTTTCGCTGTAGGCGGTGGCGCGGGAGCCATCGAACACGCGGTAGCTGGACGGTTGCAGCAAGGTAATGTTGTGGTGCTGACACAGCTCGGCCAGGCGCTCGATGGCGAATTCCTGAGAGGCCAAACGGGTTTCGCTGACCGCTTCGGCCTGAAACCAGTCGAAATAGTAGGCGAGGTTGATCAACGCATCGGGACGGGTGTCGTCGAGCAATTGGGTAAGGCTCGCGGCATCCCAGCCGTCTTGGGGCGGTTTGGGTGCGAGGAAACCGATGTCTTCCTCTGCACCGAGGCGAATCAGCGCTTGCCCGAGGGCATTCCCGCCGCCCAGTAACATAAGGCGCATTCGCATAGAGTGTGCAGGCCCGGTCTGTTTGGAACGATGGTTATTGTCGGCAGGCGGATGAAGCCGGCCGTAGGTTTATTCCAGAATCGTTGCATTTTGCGGGTTTGTAGCGCAACCGTCACGGATAAAGTGCGGGGTTGCAACTTGGCACCGCCGGTTGCATATAAGGGGTATGAACCTTCCTGAAACCACGGACACGGTCTTGAACGGCTTTCACCCCGCTGTCAGCGCCTGGTTCCGCAACGCTTTCCCCTCGGTGACCAGCGCCCAGGCCCAGGCGTGGCCGCTGATTCGCCAGCGCCGCTCCACCCTGATCGCTGCGCCCACCGGTTCCGGCAAGACCTTGACGGCGTTCCTCGCCGTACTGGATGACCTGGTGCACCAAGGCCTGGCGAATGGCGGGCAACTGCCGGACGAGACGCTGGTGGTGTATGTCTCGCCGCTCAAGGCATTGTCCAACGACATCCAGATCAACCTGCAAAACCCGCTCACCGGCATCACCGCGCAGCTGCAGGCGATGGGCTTGCCGCCCTTGGTGATCCGCACCGCCGTGCGCACCGGCGACACCCCGCAAAAAGACCGCGCACAGATGCGCAAGCGCCCGCCGCATATTCTGGTGACCACCCCGGAATCGCTCTACGTGCTGCTGGGTTCGGACTCCGGCCGGCATATGCTCGCCAGCACGCGCACGGTGATCGTCGATGAAATCCACGCCATCGCCGCCAGCAAGCGCGGCAGCCATATGGCCCTGAGCCTGGAACGCCTGCAGGGCCTGTGCGCCGAACCGCTGACCCGCATTGGCCTGTCTGCCACGCAAAAGCCCATCGAGGCGGTGTCGCGCTTTTTGGTCGGCACCGACCGCCCCTGCGCAATTGTCGATATCGGCCACGCCCGCCCGCGTGACCTGGATATCGAAGTGCCGCCGGTGCCGCTCTCGGCGGTCATGGCCAACGACGTGTGGGAACTGGTCTACAACCGCCTCGTCGAGCTGGCGCGCGAACACCGCACCACGCTGATTTTCGTCAACACCCGGCGCCTGGCCGAACGTCTGGCACGGCACTTGAGCGAGCGCCTGGGCAAAACCGCCGTGGCCGCGCACCACGGCAGCCTGGCCAAAGAGCTGCGCCTGGACGCCGAGCAACGGCTCAAGGCCGGCGAGTTGCAAGTGCTGATTGCCACTGCGTCCCTGGAGCTGGGGATTGATATCGGTGACGTCGACCTGATGTGTCAGATCGGCTCGCCCGGCTCAATCAATGGTTTCCTGCAACGCGTCGGCCGTTCCGGGCACCAGGTCGGCGGCACGCCCAAGGGGCGCCTGTTCGCCACCACCCGCGACGACTTGATCGAGTGTGCCGCCCTGCTCGACTGCGTGCGCCGGGGTGAGCTGGACACCTTGCAGATCCCGGTCGCGCCGCTGGATGTACTGGCCCAGCAGATCATCGCCGAAGTCAGCGCGCAGGAATGGTCGGAACCCGCATTGCTCGATCTCATTCGCCGCGCCTCGCCCTACGCCGCGCTGGACGAGCGCCATTACCAGGCGCTGTTGCAGATGCTCGCCGAGGGCTATAACGGCCGCCAGGGCATCCGTAGCGCCTACCTGCACCGCGACGCCGTGACCCACACCCTGCGCGGCCGCCGTGGCGCCAAGCTGACCGCCGTGACCAGCGGCGGCACCATCCCCGACAACGCCGACTACAGCGTGCTGCTGGAGCCGCAGAGCCTGAACATCGGCAGCGTCAACGAAGACTTCGCGGTGGAAAGCATCGCCGGGGATATCTTCCAGCTCGGTAATACGTCCTACAGAATTTTGCGGGTCGAAGCCGGCAAGGTGCGGGTTGAGGACGCCCACGGCCAGCCGCCGACCATTCCGTTCTGGCTGGGCGAGGCGCCGGGGCGCAGCAACGAATTGTCGGCGGCGGTGGCGCGGTTTCAAGGCCAGCTCGACGCGCTGCTCAGCGCCACGCCCGGCGACTTGCAAGCGGCCCTCGACTGGCTCACCGGCACCCTTGGCCTGAACCACGCCAGCGCCGAGCAGGTCCTCGATTACCTGGCCCGCGCACGCCTGGCCCTGAGCGCGCTGCCGTCCCAGGACACGTTGATCATGGAGCGGTTTTTCGACGAGTCCGGCGGCACCCAACTGATCATTCACACGCCGTTTGGCAGCCGTATCAATCGCGCCTGGGGCCTGGCGTTGCGCAAGCGTTTTTGCCGCACGTTCAATGTCGAATTGCAGGCGGCGGCCAGTGAAAATGCAATCGTGCTGTCGCTGTCGACCAGCCACAGTTTCGAGCTGGATGACGTGTGGCGGTATCTGAACAGCAACAGTGCCGAGCACGTCCTGATCCAGGCTGTGCTGGACGCGCCGCTGTTCGGCGTGCGCTGGCGCTGGAACGCCGGTGTGGCACTGGCATTGCCGCGTTATACCGGCGGGCGCAAAGTGGCGCCGCAGATCCAGCGCATGAAAAGCGAAGACCTGATCGCCAATGTGTTTCCCGACCAGATCGCCTGCCTGGAAAACCTCGCCGGCGAGCGCGAAGTGCCCGAGCACCCCTTGGTGGAGCAGACCCTCGACGACTGCCTGCACGACGCCATGGACAGCAACGCCTGGCTAGCGTTGCTGCGGCGCATGGAAAGCGGCGAAGTGCGGCTGATCAGCCGTGACCTGCCGGCGCCCTCGCCCATGGCCGCGGAAATTCTCAGCGCGCGCCCCTACACCTTTCTCGACGATGCCCCCTTGGAGGAACGCCGTACCCAAGCCGTGCTCAACCGGCGCTGGAGCGACCCGCACAGCACCGACGACCTCGGCGCGCTGGATGCCGAGGCCATCGCCGGCGTGCGCGAGGAAGCCTGGCCGGCGCCCAATGGCCTGGACGAAATGCACGAAGCGCTGATGAGCCTGGCCTGCATTGCCACTCACGAGGTCACGCCGCAATGGGCCGAGTGGCTGCAGGCCTTGGCCAAGGGTGGGCGCGCCTATGCATTGAGCAATGGCCTGTGGGTGGCGGTGGAACGCTTGAGCTGTTTGCAGGCTATTTATCCCAACGACTTGCCGTTGCTGCCGGGCTTCGATGAACCCTGGACCACTGATGATGCGCTGGTCGAAGTGCTCCGCGCCCGCCTCGGCGGGTTCGGCCCGCTGAGCCTGATCGAGATCGCCGCGCCATTGGCCCTGCCGGTGGCGGACGTAACCCAGGCACTCGCTCGCCTGGAGCAGGAAGGCTACGTGCTGCGCGGCCGTTTCAGCCCTGGCGCCAGCGAAGAACAGTGGTGCGAACGGCATTTGCTCGCGCGCATTCATCGCTACACGGTCAAGCGCCTGCGCCGGGAAATCGAGCCCGTGGCGCTGCAGGATTTCATGCGCTTTCTGTTCGATTGGCAGCACCTGTCCGAGGGCACACGCGGCCAGGGCAGCGCCATGTTGCCGCAGATTGTCGCGCAGTTTGAGGGCTACGCCGCCGCTACCTCGGCTTGGGACACAGACCTGCTGAGCGCGCGCCTGAAGGATTACTCATCCACCTGGCTCGACGACCTGTGCCGCAGCGGCAAGCTGGTGTGGACGCGGCTGAGCAACAAGGCTGGCGCGATGGCCCTGCGCAGCACACCGGTGGTGTTGCTGCCGCGCAGCCAAGTGCCGCTGTGGAGCGGGCTGACCGAGATGACCGACAGCACCACGCTGTCGCCCAAAGCGCAGAAAGTCCACGTGGCGCTGCGTGAACATGGCGCGCTGTTTTTCGACGAACTGGTGCACGAAGCCCATCTGCTGCGCAGCGAACTGGAGACGGCGCTGCAGGAACTGGTGGGCGCCGGGCTGGTGAATGCCGACAGCTTCGCCGGCCTGCGCGCGCTGACCACACCCGCCAGCAAACGCCAGGCGCGCAGCAGCCGGCGCGGACGCGGGGCGTTTATCGGCGGCATGGACGACGCCGGGCGCTGGGCTTTGTTGCGCCGTTCACCGAGCGCTGCCGGGCCACATTCGGCCGAGACGCTGGAGCATGTGGCGATGACCTTGCTGCGCCGCTATGGCGTGGTGTTCTGGCGGTTGCTGGAGCGTGAGGCGGATTGGCTGCCGAGCTGGCGCGAATTGCTGCGTACTTTCCATCGGCTCGAAGCGCGCGGGGAGATCCGCGGCGGGCGGTTCGTCAGTGGGCTGGCGGGCGAGCAGTTTGCGTTGCCGGAGGCGATTGCGTCATTGCGCGAAGTCCGCCGCCGGCCGCATGACGGCAGTTTGATTGCGGTGTGCGGGGCTGATCCGCTGAACCTGGTGGGCACGCTGCTGCCGGGCAGTAAAGTGCCGGCGGTGAGTGGCAATCGGGTGGTGTACCGCGACGGGCTGCCGGCGGCGGTGATGGTCGGCGGCAAGCAGCAGATATGGGTGGAGGTGGATCAGTTGGCGGTGCAGGAGAAGTTGCTCAGGCATTAAGTCGCAGTGACTTCAAGGGCCTCATCGCAGGCAAGCCAGCTCCCACATTGAACGGGTTCACACGGTCAAAAGGTGGGAGCCGGGCTTGCCCGCGATGGGGCCAGCCCAGACACCTTCCCTCACTGGGTACGCGGCTGCTCGGTCAACACCACCGAAGCCGGCGCTTCCTCATCCGGCTCATCCACCTGCGCCGTGCGCTTGGGCAGCAAGACCTGCTGTGGATAAGTTTGCGCGAAGTGCACCTCATCACAGTTATCCACAAGCTTTTTCAAGCGCTGGTTGAACGCGCGGCTCACCGCGTATTGCCCGCCCGACACCGTGCGGAATTGCGCGGTCAGCACCACGCCGTTGAGGTCCATCTTGTCGACGCCAAACACCTCCAGCGGCCCTTGCAGGTTGTACTTGAGGAACACGTCATCGCGAATCGATTGCCCGGCCTCGCGGATCAGGTCCACGGCCTTGTCCACATCGGTGTCGTAGGTGAACTGCACCGAGAAGAACGCATAGGCAAATTGCCGCGACTGGTTGGTGACCGCCTTGATCTGCCCGAACGGCACCGAGTGCACAAAACCTTTGCCGTCACGCAGGCGCAACGTACGGATGGTCAGGCCTTCGACGGTACCGGCGTGGCCCGAGTCGAGCACGACCCAATCACCGATGGACAGCGTGTCCTCGATGATGATGAACAGGCCAGTGATCACGTCCTGCACCAATTGCTGCGAGCCAAAACCGATGGCCAGACCGACCACACCGGCACCGGCCAGCAGCGGCGCGACGTTGATGCCAAGGTTGGCCATGGTGGTGATCGCGCAGATCACCACCAGGATGATTTTCACCGCGTTACGCAGCAGCGGCAGGATGGTTTTGACCCGCGTACTCGGCTGACGGCTGGAGCGTTTATTAACCGGCGGTTTCAGCGCTTCCTGAATCGCGGTGTCGAGCACCACCCAGAACAGCCAGGTCATCAGCAGGATCAGGCCGATGCTGCTCAGGGAGTCGCTGATCGCGCGGCCCACCGAGTTACGCTGGGCAAATTCGAACAGCGAGATGCCCCAGATACGCCCCAGAATTTCGATAAACGCGATGGCCATGGCGATGCGTAAGATCGCGTGCAACAGGCTGAGGAAGCGCTCCTTGTAGGCGCTGCTGCGCTGGATCGCCACCTGGCTGCGGGACTTGAACAGGTGTTGCAGCACCGTGCTGAGAAACACCGTGCCGATCAGCAAAATCGTGGTGAACAGCGCACAGCGCAGCGCCTTCTGGTTATCGTCGCCAGCGCCGATCAGGTTGATCGCCGAAACCAGCACCATCAACAGAATCGGCCAGTACCACAGCCCGGAAAACACTCGCAGCGATTGCTGCAGCGCAGGGTGTTTGAGGCGCTGGGCCAGTGGCCGATTGCGGATCAAATGCGCCACCGGCCGGCGCAGGCGCACCACCAATACACCGAAAATCACCGCCGCGAACAGGCCGGTGAAAACCGCGATGCTGCTGGTGATATTGCCACCCAACTGTCGGGCGATCTGCGGGCTGGTCAGCGCGTCGCTGAGGGCGGCCAGGAAGCCGATCAGAAACAGCGGCTTGGGGCAGTAGTTGCGAATGATCTGCACGGCCGGGCGCTTGTGGCCGAGATTGAACATGACGATCACGCACAGCAACATCGACGTGGAAAAGATGCCGCTGCTGGTGGCGTAGGCAAAACACAGTGCCAGCGCGCGACCCACCGACGAGGCCAGGAAGTGGCTGACGTAGAGGGTCAGCGGCAGACAGATGAGCGCGGGGATCGTGTAGGGCACCACATACCCCAAGACTGCCAGCAAGCGTTCGCGTCGTTCGACGAAATGCCGCCGACTCAAGCGCTGCACAACAAAGTGCCCCAGCAGAGTCAACACCGCAAAGGCGCCAACCCAGACGCCGGACAGCAGCAGGAAGTCGCCGGCCACGCTCCACGGCGAGCGCTCAGCCGTCTGGTCGACCAGGCGCCCCACCTCATCCGCCGCGCGATCGGCACGCAAGCGCCAGGCGTCGATGAGGTTCTGGTTGAGGTCGAGCTTGTCTTGTACATCGTCAATGCTGGAACTGATGGCGCCCAGCAAGCCGCCCTCGACCAGCAACTCCGGTTTGGCCGGTTCAGCCGCTGCGGCAGGCGTGGCCGGCGCTGCGGCGGCCGCAGGCGTAGCAGCTTGCAGCGCGCCATTGCCACACAGCAGCAGCGCACCAAGCAGTAATGCAGTCTTTAAATTCAGCAAAACACCGGGCTCCATCAGCAGGGTCTGTAAGGAACTGACGGGTTTGAGCCTTGATCGTTCCCCGCCATTGGGCATCTTTGCCTCCCGGTCAACTATCAAATGCCGATCACTGTCTTTTTCCGCACACGCCAAATCCTGACACTGCGCTCCTGAATCACACCCATCGGAGTTGCAGCCATGCCCATTGCCCTGCTCGCGCTGACCCTCAGCGCTTTTGCCATCGGGACGACCGAGTTCGTCATCGTTGGCCTGTTACCCACCATCGGCGCCGACCTGGGCGTCGACCTGCCGTCCGCCGGCTTGCTGGTCAGCCTGTACGCCTTGGGCGTTGCCATTGGCGCGCCGGTGCTCACCGCCCTCACCGGCAAGGTGCCGCGCAAACTACTGCTGTTGTCGCTGATGGTGCTGTTCACCCTTGGCAACCTGTTGGCCTGGCAGGCGCCGAGTTATGAATCGCTGGTGCTGGCGCGAATCGTCACCGGCCTGGCCCACGGGGTGTTTTTCTCGATTGGCTCGACCATCGCCACCAGCCTGGTGCCCAAGGAGAAAGCCGCCAGCGCGATTGCGATCATGTTTACCGGCTTGACCGTTGCACTGGTCACCGGCGTGCCGCTGGGCACGTTTATCGGCCAGCACTTCGGCTGGCGGGAAACGTTCCTCGCTGTCTCGGCCCTGGGGGTGATCGCGTTTGTCGGCAGCCTGATCTATGTGCCGAACAGCATCGCCCACCGCAAACCCGCCTCGTTGCTGCAACAACTGCAAGTGCTCAAGCAGCCACGTTTGCTGCTTGTGTACGCCATGACCGCCATCGGCTACGGCGGCTCGTTCATCGCGTTTACCTTTCTGGCGCCGATCCTTCAGGACATTTCCGGCTTCAGCGCCGGCACCGTCAGCCTGGTGCTGCTGGTGTACGGCATCTCGGTGGCGGTGGGGAATATCTGGGGCGGCAAGCTGGCCGATAAACGCGGCCCGATCAGCGCGTTGAAAATCATCTTCGCCCTGCTCGCGGCGGTGCTGTTCATCCTCACCCTGACCGCCAGCAATCCCTGGCTGGCGCTGGCCACCGTCCTGGTGTGGGGCGCGGTCGCCTTCGGCAATGTGCCGGGCCTGCAGGTGTACGTGGTGCGCCAGGCTGAACGTCACACCCCGCAGGCGGTGGATGTGGCGTCGGGCTTGAACATTGCGGCGTTCAACCTCGGAATTGCCGGCGGCGCCTGGGCTGGGGGCTTGATCGTGGCGCACATGGGCTTGATCCACACCGCGTGGATCGGCGGCTCAGTGGTGTTGGTGGCCCTGGCACTGACGGCGTGGAGCGGTCGGCTGGACCGGTTGGGGCCGGTGTATGCCGACAGCTCGACGCGCACGGTAGTCGGGCACTGATTCAGCACGCCGCACATCCAATGTGGGCGCTGGCTTGCCTGCGATTGCGGTACGCCAGCGTCGCATTCATCGCCTGACCTACCGCTATCGCAGGCAGCCCGCGCCCACATTCTTTACCTCGTACCGTCTGTAGGAACGGCGAAACTTTCCGACAAAAACCGCAGTCATCCCAAAACGGAGGTCACTTGACCCTACATCCACGGGAGCAATTATGGCGGCGATTCACATCGGCATTTCCGGCTGGCGCTACACGCCCTGGCGGGGGGATTTCTACCCCGAGGGCCTGACCCAGAAACGCGAATTGCAATTTGCGTCACGCGCCGTCAACAGCATCGAAATCAACGGCTCGTTTTACGCCCTGCAAACACCCAAGCGTTATGCCGAGTGGTACGCCGACACGCCTGATAATTTCATGTTCAGCGTGAAGGCACCGCGCTATATCACCCACATTCTGCGCTTGCGCGATGTGCACAAGCCGATGGCCAATTTCTTTGCTTCCGGGGTGCTGGAACTGAAAGAAAAACTCGGGCCGATCCTCTGGCAATTCCCGCCCAGCTTCACATTCGACCCGCCGCTGTTTGAAGCCTTTCTTCAGCAACTCCCCACCGACACCCAACAGGCCGCCGACCTCGCCCGCGAGCACGAGCCGCGCCTGAACGGCAAGGCGAGCATGCAAGCCCATGGCAAAAAGCCGCTGCGTCATGCGGTGGAAATTCGCCACAAGAGTTTTGCAGTACCGGAGTTTGTGCAGATGCTGGACAAGCACGGCGTGGCACTGGTGGTCGCCGATACCGCCGGCAAGTGGCCGTATATCGAAGACGTCACCGCCAACTTCCTGTACCTGCGCCTGCACGGTGACAAGAAGCTCTACGCCAGCGGCTACACCGCCGAGGCGATCAAGCGTTGGGGTGACCGCATCGATCGCTGGCGCCAGGGCAAACAACCGGCGGATGCGCAGTTGGTCGACCCGAAACACACGCCACGCGCGCGCAAGCAACGCGATATTTTTTGCTATTTCGACAACGACATCAAAGTGCGCGCGCCCTTCGATGCGCGCCAACTGTTGCAGCGCTTCGAGCTGGATAAGCACTTGGCCACCGAGCCCGGCAAGTTGCCGGAACCCGGGGTGCTGCCATGACTCATCCGGAATTGATCCCCGCCACGCCCACCACCGCCATCACGCGCTTCAAAGTGCTGACGGTGAACATCCACAAGGGTTTCACCGCGCTGAACCGCCGCTTCATCCTGCCCGAGCTGCGTGAAGCGGTGCGCAGCGTGGGCGCCGACATGGTGTTCTTGCAGGAAATCCACGGCACTCACGAACGCCATCCCCAGCGCTACCAGGACTGGCCGAAGATGCCGCAATACGAGTTCCTGGCCGACAGCATCTGGCCGCAGTTCGCTTACGGGCGCAACGCGGTCTACCCGCATGGCGACCACGGCAACGCGTTGTTGTCCAAATTCCAGATCGTGCGCTACGACAACCTCGACATCTCGCAAAGCGGCCATGAAAGCCGCGGGCTGCTGCATTGCGTATTGCGCCTGCCCGGCACCGGCCAAGAGGTGCATGCGATCTGCATGCACTTGGGCCTGCGCGAAGTGCATCGTCAGCAGCAATTGCGCTTGCTGGAACAGCGCATCAGCGAAATCCCGGCCGACGCGCCGCTGGTGGTGGCCGGTGATTTCAATGACTGGCGCCAGAAGGCCGACCTGAGCCAGAGCGGCCTCAGAGAAGTGTTTGTTGACGCCACGGGTAAGCACGCGCGTACGTTTCCGGCGCGCCTGCCGCTGTTACCGCTGGACCGCATCTATGTGCGCAACCTGAAAATTCACAACCCCAAGGTACTGACTACCCGGCCGTGGTCGCATCTGTCAGACCATGTGCCATTGTCGGTGGAGATCGAGTTATGACCGTCGCGGTAGAGCACATTGCCACCGACCAGCCGCCCGACGACGCCAAGGCGCGTGATGTCGATTACGGCTGGCAGAGTGGCAACCGTCTTGAGTTGCTGGAGAACGGCGAGGCTTACTTCCCCAGGGTCTTCGACGCGATGCGCGAGGCCCAGCGGGAGATCCTGCTGGAGACCTTTATTCTGTTCGAAGACAAGGTCGGCCATGAACTCAAAGGCATCCTGATCGAGGCGGCGCAGCGCGGCGTCAAGGTGGTGGCCAGCCTCGACGGGTTTGGCTGCGGCGAGCTGAGCCCGGCGTTTCTCGGTGAGCTGGCCGAGGCTGGCGTGCTGGTGCAGATGTTTGACCCGGCGTCGAAAACGCTGGGGATTCGCACCAACTGGTTCCGTCGCCTGCACCGCAAGATCGTGGTGGTGGACGCCACCGTGGCGTTTATCGGCGGGATCAATTTTTCTGCCGACCATCTGGGCGATTTCGGCCCCGAAGCCAAGCAGGATTATGCCGTGCGCGTGACCGGCCCTGCGGTCGCCGACCTGCATCATTTCGCCCTGGCCCAAAGCGGTCGCCAGGTGCGCACGCGGCGCGGCTGGCGACGGCGCCAGCAACGGCCGACACCGTGGACAACGGCCAATGAGGACGGCCTGGTACGTTTGATTTACCGCGACAACGTGCAGCATCGCGACGATATCGAAGAGGCCTATATCCACGCCTTGAGCAAGGCGCAAAAACGCGTGGTGATTGCCAACGCCTACTTCTTCCCCGGCTACCGCCTGCTGCGCGAGATTCGCAATGCCGCGCGCCGTGGCGTGCACGTGCAACTGATCATGCAGGGCCAGCCCGACGTGCTGTTGGCCAAGCTGGCAGCGCGCATGCTTTATGACTATTTGCTCAAGGACGGCGTGGTGATCCATGAGTATTGCCAGCGCCCGCTACACGGCAAAGTCGCGTTGGTGGACGACGAGTGGAGCACCGTAGGCTCAAGCAACCTGGACCCATTGAGCCTGTCCCTGAACCTGGAAGCCAACGTGTTGATTCGCGACCGCGCGTTCAACCAGCAGCTGTATGAACGCCTGGAACTGCTCGCCCGCGAGCACTGCCAGACCATGCCGGAAAATCGCAAGCCACGCCTGTGGTTATGGCGGTTGACCGTGGGTTTTTTGGTGTTTCATGTGATGCGCCACTTCCCCGTGCTGACGGGCTGGCTGCCCGCGCACAAGCCGCGTTTGAAACCCTTCGAGAGCCAGGCCCATGACCTCTGAAGCCGGTGGTTCACGACTCAAACGCTGGAAGAAGCCGCTGACCGTCGTCTTCTTCCTGGTGTTGATCGCGCTGTTCACCCTGCTCGCACGGCGCATCGACTGGAGCGAAGTGCTGCAGACGCTCGGCGACTTCAAGCTGCGCACGTTGTTGATCGCCGGCGCGCTGACCCTGTGCAGTTTTCTCGTCTACGCCAGTTTCGACCTCATCGGCCGCACTTACATCCGCCAACCGCTGGGTTGGAGGCAAATCCTGCCGGTGGGAATCATCAGCTACGCGTTCAACCTCAACCTGAGCGCGTGGGTCGGCGGGATTGCCATGCGTTACCGGCTGTATTCGCGGCTCGGGGTAAGCACCGGCAATATCGCCAAGATTCTTGGGCTGAGCCTGGCCACCAATTGGTTCGGCTATATGGCGCTGGCCGGTGTGGTGTTCAGCAGCGGTTTGGTGACGATGCCGCCCGGGTGGAAAGTCAGCACCCTGGCCTTGCAAGGCATTGGTGTGTTGCTGGTGTTGGTCAGCCTCGGCTACCTGGCAGCCTGCCGGTTTTCGACAAAGCGCGCGTGGTCGATCAAGGGCATCGAGATCAACCTGCCTTCGCTGCGCATGGCCTGTTTACAGCTGGCAATGGGCGCGCTGAACTGGTCACTGATGGCGGCGGTGATCTTCACCTTGTTGCCGGCCAAGCTGGACTATCCACTGGTGCTGGGCGTGTTGCTGATCAGCGCGATTGCCGGCGTGGTTACACATATCCCGGCGGGGCTTGGGGTGCTGGAGGCAGTGTTTATCGGCTTGCTGCAGCATGAGGCGTCGCGCGGCAGCTTGCTTGCCGGTTTGATCGCCTACCGCGCGATCTACTTTATTTTGCCGCTGCTGATTGCGTTGGTGATGTACCTCGCGGTGGAGGCTAAGGCCAAGGCGTTGCGGGTTAAAAAGACACCGGCTTGATGCAGTGTTGGCAGGACCGGCGCCATCGCGGGCAAGCCCGCTCCCACATTGGGAATGCATTCCACTGTGGGAGCGGGTTTGCCCGCGATGGCGCTTGAGAGGGCAACGCTTTATCGGGCCTGGATGATGCTCAACCGCTCACCCACTACCATCTCGGTAATCCAGTCCACCAGGATTGAGGTGTAGGCCTGCTGAGACACCGGATCACTCAACGAGTGATCGGCGCCGTCGATGATGCGGTGGGTCAACGAATGTGTCTGCTGGCACGCCGCGCGGTAGCTCATGATGGTGGCATGCGGCACGTGATCGTCGGTCTGCGACTCGACGATCAGCACATCGCCGGTGAATTGCGCGCAGGCATGCAGGGCGCGATTGGTTTCGGCGTGTACCAGCGTGCTGCGGTAATCCATCAGGTCGGCCTTATCCAGGTCGCGCTTGGGCTTGAGCCATTCCTGGTCGCGGTACAGCGCCGGCACGCGCAGCGCCAGCCAGCGCACCGGGCGCAGTGAGGTGAGGATCGCCGCCAGGTAACCCCCATAACTGGTGCCCACCACCGCCACGGCCGAGGTGTCGATGGCCGGGTGCGACAGCAAGCGGTCGTAGGCCGCCAGCAGGTCGCGCAGGTTGTCTTCGCGGGTAACGCGCGACAACGGAATACCAGTGCCGGCGTGGCCGCGCAAATCAAAGGTCAGGCATACGCAGCCCAGGCCGGCGATGCCTTTGGCGCGCTCGAGGTCGCGCTCCTGGCTACCGCCCCAGCCGTGCACAAACAACACGCCTGGCACTTTGGATTTAGGGCTCAGGAATGTCCCGCTCATTTGTTCGTCGTCGATGTCGATCGCAATGCTTTCACTTCTAGCCGTCATAAGATTTAACCGTCACGTACTTGAGAAGAAAGTCGCTGTTGTCTGCAGGGCCGCGGTACACCTCGATGGCGTCCGCCGGCAGCGGTTGGTCCACGTAGGTTTCCACCGATGAAACGTGGATGGCACGCAGGCTCGGGTTATTGATGAAGCTTTGCAGCGCCGCGACTTCCGCGCTGCTGGCGCCGCCCATGCGCCAGGATTGTTCGAGCACGCCGCTGCGGCGTTGGCCGTCACTGTCCAGGCCTTGGGCAATGTCGTAGTTGCGGCGCGAGGCATAGAAACCAGGGTAGGCCTCATCGGCGGCGGTGTCGAAAACCTGGGCTTGTTCGATGGCCTCGCGCACGTCGTCGGGCAGGTCGAGCTTCAGCAGGTCTGCGTAGGAGCCAGGCACGACGAGTAAGTCGGAGCCGCCGTAGACCGCTTCGCCCTGCCCGTCCTCAGTGAGGTACTGCTCGCCGCAATAGCTGATGACGTGACCGCCGATAAAACTCTGGCCCACACTGTGGGTGATCACCTCGTGCAAGTCCTGCTCGAGCACCACGCCTTCGGTAAAAAGCGTTGCCACGTCGGGCCGCGCCAGCAGCGCTTCGAACTCGTCGAGACTGTGGATAACTTCCTGCCCCCGACCGGCGCAGGCATGCACGGGCTTCAGGCGGATCGGCCCGCTGTAAAGCAAGCGCGTGGCGGCGGGCAATGCATCTTCAAGGGCAAAGACGCCAAGGCCATCAAGCACGACCGGGCGCACCCGCTCGGCAAACGCCGACGACCAGCCTTCCGGCGCCGTCGCTTCGGGGCTGAGCAGGCCATGGGTGATGGCTTTGGTGCAGATGAAATCGTAGTCGACGTAACCGCCCCACACATCCTCTGGGCCTTTTACCTTCAGCGCCAGCGCCTGGGCGGCGCCCACCAGGGTTTGCGTTGGCAGCACGTACACGTCACGTCCGGCATGTTGCTGCGGGTCGTAACTGCCGCCGAATTTCAGCCCCAGAATCTGTGCCAGCCATCGCGCCAGCGCGCGGTTGGTTTCAACCTCGTGCTGCGGCGCGCCCGCTCGCGTGGAATGAGCAACCACCAGCTTCTTGCGTTGAGTCGGGGTCATGCGTCCCCCTTGGCTATCCCGCCATGTGTGTACACCAATGGTTGCAGGGATCAGGCCAAGGCGGTTTCAGGAAAGAGCGTCTTTAAATCAATCAGTTGCTTAAAAAGCGATGGCAGTTGGCCTGTCTTATTCTGCACGACAGGCGGTTGAACAGGCGGCGTTCTGCACGATTCCCTCAGCCGCTGCGGCTGGCGCCAGCTAAGATACCGGGCCCATTCCTCTGCAACGAGACATCACCCATGGCCAAGCAAGCGCTCATCCTCATCGACATTCAGAACGACTACTTCCCTGCAGGCAAGTGGCCGCTCGACGGCGTGGACGCGGCGGCAGACAACGCAGTGCAGGTGCTGCAGGCCTTTCGCCAGAAGGGCGACGCGGTGATTCACGTGCGCCATGAGTTCACCTCCGAGGACGCACCCTTTTTCACACCGGGCTCCGAGGGCGCGCACCTGCATGCCAAGGCCGTGAACGAGGCGAATGAACCGGTGGTGCTCAAGCACTTTGTGAATGCGTTTCGCGGGACAGATCTGCGGGCATTGCTGGAGCAACGGGCCATCACCGAAGTGGTTGTGGCGGGCAACATGAGCCATATGTGCATCGACGCTGTGGTGCGGGCTGCGGCGGACCTGGGCTACAAGATCACGCTGCTGCATGAC
The DNA here is from genome assembly GCF_044875395.1 of Pseudomonas sp. HT11. Lineage (NCBI taxonomy): Bacteria > Pseudomonadati > Pseudomonadota > Gammaproteobacteria > Pseudomonadales > Pseudomonadaceae > Pseudomonas > Pseudomonas sp. HT11. Next base: position 5,630,899 of record NZ_CP173217.1, read on the forward strand.
GCGTGTGCGACACGGGACCTGGAATTTAACGGGCAAGTGATTCCGGCAGCCCAGGTGCATGGGGCCTATATGGCTTCACTGGCTTTTGCCTACGCAGACGTGGTGTCGACGGATGAGTACTTGAAGGCACAAGCGGCGACGGCATGACCGCCACTTGTGTACCGAGCCTTAACGAGTCGCGATGATGAAAAGGCGAGGGAACGGCAGCAACACAGTGCCATCGCCCAGTGCTGGATACGCCTGGGCAATCCGCGCCTGATATTCATGCAGAAAGGCGACTTTTTCGCGCTCGGTCAACGGTGCAAGAAAGGGCCGTAATGCCGACCCCTTGAACCATTCCACCACAGCGGCGTGATCCGCCAGTGGGTGCAGGTAGGTGGTGCGCCACACATCGACAGTGCTGCAGTGCTTGCTCAACAGCTCGTAGTAATAGCTCGCCGCGTGCCGTTCATTGTGTTTGACCGAACCGATCTTCGCCGCCCATGGGCCCTGGGCAGCAACTTCGCGCGCCAAGCGGTGGGCAGGCTCGTCCAGGTTGTCGGGGGTCTGCACGGCCAGGGTGCCGCCGGGCGTCAGCTGATTGACCAAGTGCGGATACAGCGTGGCGTGGTCCGGCAGCCATTGCAGCGAAGCGTTGGCCAGAATCACGTCACACGGCTGTGCCGGTGCCCAGGTGCCGATGTCGGCCAATTCGAAGTTCAGCGCCGGCAGGCGTTTGCGTGCATCGATCAGCATGTCGCCGGAACTGTCCATGCCGGTGACGTGCGCCTGTGGGAAACGCTCGGCCAGAACTTCGGTGGAGTTACCGGGGCCACAACCGAGGTCGACCGCAGTTTTTACCGGGCTATCTGGAATGGCCGCGACCAGGTCACGAACCGGGCGGGTGCGCTGCTGTTCAAACATCGTGTATTGCTTGGCTGACCAGGTCATCACGGCTTTCCTTCTTTTCGAGAGTGGCCACAGCCTAAATCTTGTGAGCCATGAGAACAAATGCCAGGATTGGCAACCTCCCATACCTTGAAAGTATCCCTATGCTGGAGCTTCGCCAACTCAGAGCCTTCGTAGCGATTGCCGAGGAAGGCTATATCACCCGCGCGGCGCAACGCTTAGGCATGCAACAACCGCCGCTGACCCGGATGCTGCAAAGCCTGGAGGCCGAGCTAGGCGTGACACTGATGGAGCGCCTGCCGCGCGGCGTGCGCCCCACGACTGCCGGCCTGGCGTTGCTGGATGAAGCACGAGAAGTCTTGGCGCGTGCCGATGGGATCGCCGATATCGTGCGGCGCGCCGCCCGCGGTGAGCGTGGTCGGTTGGCTATCGGTTTTACCAGTTCGGCGGCATTGCACCCGTTCGTGCCGAGCGTTTTGCGCGTGTTTCGCGAAACGTTTGTCGGCGTCTCGGTGGCCCTGGAAGAAGCGGGTACCGGCGAGCTGCTGGACGCGCTGGCCCATGAAAGACTCGACGCGGCGTTTATCCGCTCGCCGCTCAGCGGCAGTCAAACGCTGCAGGACCAGCCCATTCTGGTGGAGCCGATGCTGTTGGCGCTGCCTACCGATCACCCGCTGGCAAACGACGCCGCAACTCCCCTGCCCCTGGCGGCACTGGCCACCGAAGCCTTCGTGCTCTATCGGCGTCGCGTCGGGCTGGGTTTGTATGACGCGATTCTGGTGGCCTGCCGTGAAGCGGGTTTCAGCCCGCAGGTGGTCCAGGAAGCGCCGCGCATGACCGCGACATTGAGCCTGGTGGCGGCGGGCCTTGGCGTCTCCATCGTGCCAGCGTCCATGCAGCGGCTAAGGGGGGATGGCATTGTTTATCGCGAACTGACGGACTGCCAAAGCCTGATGGCGCCATTGCATTTGGCGACGCGGGTCGGTGACAGCTCGGCGGTGCTGCAACGCTTCCAGGAAATGGTGGTGACAGCGGCTGCGGCAGAGGCCTGATCTAGGAAATAACTCGGAGACAACTCTAGCAAGCTCACCCGGCTACTTTGTCGTCTGGATCACACAAAATAAACGCCAGCCATCACACCAAAGGTAGGGCTGGCGCGCTATGTAACGCGACTCAGCCAACCGGGGTATAACAAACTCGACTAGCCAATAGATTAAGACGCGAAATACTTGTGAACATCTTGAACAAGTTGTTTCAAGCTTACAGGCACCTGAGATGTTTCTTGCATCCTTTTCACAACAAAGGCAGCAAAGTCATTTTTTTTCGTCCATTTCACTCGACGCTGGATTAAACGACGGCATTTACAATCGGAAACACTCAGCTCAAGCAATGAATCAAACGACTGATCGGGAGGAAGCTTCTCTGCGTTCTGTAGGACAACATCTTTTCGTGTTTCCAACCAACCTTTTGATTCGGCATGGTCCCATGCCTCTGCACCGCATATCTCTTCAATCGCGATTGACAACTTAAAGCCGGCCTTTAGCACCTCCCTTAGCTCATCATCGCCATTTGATCTACCAAGTTTGAAATATTTCAGTGTCCCCTTTAAATCCAAAGCCTTCATTCGCTGATTCAAGATCTCTTCAGCGTCCGCTCCAGCTTGGTCGCTATCCAAAAGAATCGCAGTTTTTCCTTTCACATCGGGCACAACAGAACGCGCAGTGGCGTATCCAACTGCCCAATTTGTACCTGCCCCTGATCCGGACTTCGTGAATATCGTGAATGGCAATGGCTGGTCAAATAAAATTGAACATGCTTTCTCAATGATAACCTTATCAGTATCACCTTCAACACATAGCAATGACTTATCATGATGCAATGATTGAGCGCTAATGCCCTTCAGCTGAAGCAATAATTCCTCTCGCTGGACTGCTGCAACCTTTAAATACGGCTCAATGAAAGGCATCAAACCTAAGCCATTATCAAGAGACTGAGTAGTAGTCGACTCTTGAAAGCTAGTAATGCCGTTGTTTCTAGTAGCATATAAAGCACACGCATCCTCTTGTGACTTTGCCACACTATAAAAGGCAGGAGAGTGGGTTGTAAGTAAAACCTGAATACTGTCGGAGCAACTATAAAACTCTTCAGCTTCCTCGATCTGCTTGGCTAGTTCCAAATTATTCTCTGGTTCTTCATACCCGAAAATCGTCTCAGGCGAAGGTCTACCTCTAGCGAAGTTAGCTTTACGCTGTTCCGCAAGAAATCTCAGAATTATTGGAATGTGTCGCCCTTGGACACCATCACCACGATGTTGTAATGGAGTTGCCGCATGCTTATCTGCAGTTTTAAAGTCTAGAATTTCAAAAAGACTACCTAAATCAGTTGGTAGAGAAAACTCCGTCTTGAGATTGAACAACCTTAAAGCCTCATCCTCAATACCAGAAACTTCAGTTCGAATACTTTTTAAAAACTGGCCAGAAGCTTTTGCAAGCTTTGGAGCGATTGTTTCAGCCAAAGTATTATGCAGCCTTCTCTTTAAAGCGAAGAAAAATTCTTCTCCTCGAATAGCCGGAACATATTCATATCCAATTTGCCGTAACCAATACTCAGTTTTCGATCTTGCACTAAACTGCTTGCCGCCTACCATACCTACTTGTTCATCGTGAGGAACAATTGATCCCTCTCGCCAAACCTTACGCCAAACAACAGGATCATTATCCGTATAGTTGAAAGGTGGCTGAATTTCAAGCTCCACAGTGATCTCTTTAGCACGATTGACGCGACCAACTGCTTTCTGACAGTAATCATTACCGAAAACCAAACTTTTACCAACATCAGTTTGATTATTAAAAAAAAGGTTCAGAGCGCGTAGAACATTACTTTTCCCCGAATCGTTGGCACCCGCCAGAACAGTGTAGTTCCTAGGAAATATCTCAACATCAACCAATGAGCGAAAGTTTTTAATTTTTATTCGAGTGATGTACACGGGCGCCCTTCCGTAAGCCGTATTAGTAATTGCCGCACAATACTATAAAATGATAAAAGATATCAACATGCCATCACTCACCCTACAATGAGACTCGGCAGATAAAATTGCGAACCTCGACTAAGTACGCATTCAACCACGAGGTAACGACTGTCTAGCGAAATAAAAAACCCCCGCATCGCGGGGGTCTCAGGTCTAAACCTAACAAAACAGTCTTAGGTAGGAATTAGAACGGGATATCGTCATCAAAGCTGTCGAAATCCGGAGCAGGCTGTGGGGCGGCCTGTTGTGGAGGCGGCGCCTGACGCGACTGTTGCGGTGCCGACTGCTGCGGACGCGGAGCCTGCTGGCGCGGGGCCGGAGCGGACTGCTGGTAGTTGTTGCCCCCGCCTTGTTGGTCGCCCTGCTGTGGACGGCCGCCGAGCAGTTGCATGGTGCCTTGCATGTCGACCACGATTTCAGTGGTGTAACGCTTGATGCCGTCTTTTTCCCACTCGCGGGTTTGCAGTTTGCCTTCGATGTAAACCTGCGAACCTTTGCGCAGGTACTCGCCGGCGATCTCTGCAACCTTGCCGAACATCGACACGCGGTGCCATTCGGTTTTCTCGACCTTCTGGCCGGTCTGCTTGTCAGTCCACTGTTCGCTGGTCGCCAGACTCAGGTTGGTCACGGCGTTACCGTTAGGCAAGTAGCGAACTTCGGGATCCTGGCCGCATGTACCGACCAATATGACTTTGTTAACCCCACGGGCCATAACGTTCTCCTAAGCTGGGCGCGCTGTCGGCACTGGGTTGACCAGTTGCTCGAGCGTCGCGCGATCCAATAATTCGGTGTCCAATTTGATGTAAATGGCCGCCTCTTCAGCGACCACCACTGCATCTGTTACCCCGACGACGGCCTTCAGGCGCTCTACCAGGCCAGCTTCACGAATTGCTTCGGGCGACAGCGGCAGGCGCAGGCTTGTGACGTACGGAGGTTCGCGCATGGTAACAGCAAAGACCAGCCAGAGGGCAGCCAGCCCGGCGCATCCGAGGAACACAACCGACAAACCGCCATGCTGGAACATCCAGCCGCCCATGATGCCGCCAAGCGCAGAGCCGAGGAACTGGCTGGTGGAATAAACCCCCATCGCCGTGCCCTTGCCACCGGCCGGTGAAACTTTACTGATCAGCGAAGGCAGCGAAGCCTCCAGCAGGTTGAACGCGGTGAAGAACACCACCGTGCCGATCACCAGCGCCCGCAGGCTATCGCCGAACTCCCAGAAGAATAGCTCAGTGAGCATCAATGTCGCGACGGCGCCCAGGAGAACTCGTTTCATTTTGCGTTTCTTCTCGCCGTAGATGATGAACGGGATCATGGCGAAGAACGAAATCAGCAAGGCTGTCAGGTAGACCCACCAGTGCTGCTCCTTGGGCAGGCCGGCTTTTTCGACCAGGGCCAGGGGCAGCGCGACGAAGCTGCACATCAGCATCGCGTGCAACACGAAGATACCTAAATCCAGACGGAGCAGGTCCGGGTGCTTGAGCGTCGGCAACAATGCCTTGCGTGCGACGCCGGACTCACGGTGCTGCAAAGTGCCGGTGGAGCGCGGCACCATGAAGGCCACGATCAAGATCCCGAACAACGCCATGCCGCCCGTGGCCAGGAACAGTCCGTGCAAACCAAAGGCGCGCGTCAGCAATGGACCCACCACCATGGCCACCGCGAACGACAGGCCGATGGTCATGCCGATCATGGCCATGGCCTTGGTGCGATGTTGTTCGCGGGTCAAGTCCGAGAGCAGCGCCATGACGGCCGCAGAAATTGCGCCGGCGCCCTGCAACACGCGCCCGGCGATCACGCCCCAGATCGAATCCGACTGCGCGGCAAGCACGCTGCCGAGCGCGAACACGATGAGCCCCAGGTAAATCACTGGGCGACGGCCGATGCGGTCGGAAATGATCCCGAACGGAATCTGGAAAAGCGCCTGGGTCAGGCCATAGGCGCCAATCGCCAGGCCGATCAGGGCGGGGGTCGCGCCTGCGAGATCCATTCCATAGGTCGCCAGCACCGGCAACACCATAAACATGCCAAGCATACGGAAGGCGAACACCAGGGCCAGACCGCTTGCTGCTCGGGTCTCGCCGCTACTCATGCGTTCGCTGTGGGGATCGTGCATGGAAAAACCTCGTGTGAACCGGCGGCGATTCTACCAGTCCCATCGATTGAGAGGGTATATGCGGCGCTTTGCCGCGCAGCTTTCATGTAAGGCTGCAACCGGCACTTTGACAGTGTATATTCATCCAGTCTTTAGCCGTATACTCCTGCATTATTTACGCCCGCCGTGCGAGGCCATCTTGGACAAGATCCTGATTCGTGGGGCTAGAACCCACAACCTGAAGAACATCGACCTGACCCTGCCCCGGGACAAACTGATCGTCATCACCGGCCTGTCCGGCTCCGGCAAATCGTCCCTGGCGTTCGACACGCTGTATGCCGAAGGTCAGCGTCGCTACGTGGAATCGCTGTCGGCCTATGCCCGGCAATTCCTGTCGATGATGGAAAAGCCTGACGTCGACACCATTGAAGGCCTGTCGCCGGCAATTTCCATCGAGCAGAAGTCAACCTCCCATAACCCGCGCTCTACCGTGGGCACCATCACCGAAATCTACGACTACCTGCGTCTGCTGTATGCGCGTGTGGGTATTCCGCGCTGCCCGGACCACGATATTCCCCTGGAAGCCCAGACCGTCAGCCAGATGGTCGACCTGGTGCTGGCCCAGCCGGAAGGCGCCAAGCTGATGTTGCTGGCGCCGGTGATTCGCGAGCGTAAAGGCGAACACCTTTCGGTCTTCGAAGAGCTGCGTGCGCAAGGTTTTGTGCGCGCGCGCATCAACGGCAAGCTGTATGAGCTGGATGAAGCGCCGAAGCTCGACAAGCAGAAGAAGCATTCCATTGATGTGGTGGTCGACCGCTTCAAGGTGCGCGCCGACTTGCAGCAGCGTTTGGCCGAATCGTTCGAAACCGCGCTGAAGCTGGCGGATGGCATTGCGCTGGTTGCACCGATGGACGACGAGCCGGGTGAAGAGGTTATCTTCTCCGCGCGCTTTGCCTGCCCGATCTGCGGCCACGCCATCAGCGAGCTGGAACCCAAGCTGTTTTCCTTCAACAACCCGGCCGGTGCTTGCCCGACCTGCGATGGCCTGGGCGTTAAACAGTTCTTCGACATCAAGCGCCTGGTCAACGGTGAGCTGACTTTGGCGGAGGGTGCGATTCGCGGCTGGGACAGGCGTAACGTCTATTACTTCCAGATGCTGGGGTCATTGGCCTCGCACTATAAGTTCAGCCTGGAAGTGCCGTTCAACCAGCTGCCGACCGAGCAGCAGAAGGTCATCCTGCACGGCAGCGGCTCGCAGAATGTCGACTTCAAGTACCTGAACGACCGTGGCGACATCGTCAAACGCTCGCACCCATTCGAAGGCATCGTGCCGAACCTGGAGCGTCGTTACCGCGAGACTGAGTCGGCGAGCGTGCGTGAAGAGCTGGCCAAATTCCTCAGCACTCAGCCTTGCCCGGATTGCCGCGGCACGCGTCTGCGTCGCGAGGCACGGCATGTGTGGGTGGGCGAGAAGACACTGCCGGCCGTAACCAACCTGCCGATTGGCGATGCCTGTGAATATTTTGGTGTACTCAAGCTGACCGGCCGCCGTGGGGAAATTGCAGACAAGATCCTCAAGGAAATCCGTGAGCGCCTGCAATTCCTGGTTAACGTTGGCCTGGACTACCTTTCGCTGGATCGCAGTGCGGACACGCTGTCTGGCGGTGAAGCTCAGCGGATTCGCTTGGCCAGCCAGATTGGTGCTGGCCTCGTGGGCGTGTTGTACATCCTCGATGAACCGTCGATTGGCCTGCACCAACGGGACAACGACCGCCTGCTGGGGACGTTGAAGCACCTGCGGGATATCGGTAACACCGTGATCGTGGTCGAGCACGATGAAGACGCGATTCGCCTGGCGGACTACGTGGTCGACATCGGCCCGGGCGCGGGTGTGCACGGTGGCCATATTGTTGCCGAGGGCACGCCTGCCGAGGTAATGGCTCACCCGGACTCTTTGACCGGCAAGTACCTGTCTGGCCGCGTGAAGATTGAAGTGCCGGCCAAACGTACGCCACGCAACAAGAAAATGGCGCTGCACCTGAAGGGCGCACGCGGTAACAACTTGCGCAACGTCGACCTGGAAATTCCGCTGGGTCTTTTGACCTGCGTGACCGGTGTTTCCGGCTCGGGCAAGTCGACACTGATCAACAACACGCTGTTCCCGCTGAGTGCCACCGCCTTGAACGGCGCGACCACCCTGGAAGCGGCCGCGCACGACAGCATCAAGGGCCTGGAGCATCTGGACAAAGTCGTCGACATCGACCAAAGCCCAATCGGCCGTACACCACGCTCCAACCCGGCGACCTATACAGGCTTGTTCACCCCAATCCGCGAGCTGTTTGCTGGCGTACCCGAATCCCGCTCGCGGGGTTATGGGCCGGGCCGGTTCTCGTTCAACGTCAAGGGCGGGCGCTGCGAAGCGTGCCAGGGCGATGGCCTGATCAAGGTAGAGATGCACTTTCTGCCGGACATCTACGTGCCGTGCGACGTGTGCAAGAGCAAGCGTTATAACCGCGAAACCCTGGAGATCAAGTACAAGGGCAAAAGCATCCACGAAACCCTGGAGATGACCATCGAGGAAGCTCGGGTGTTCTTCGACGCGGTTCCTGCGTTGGCGCGCAAGCTGCAAACGTTAATGGATGTGGGCCTGTCGTACATCAAGCTGGGTCAATCGGCGACAACCTTGTCCGGCGGCGAGGCGCAGCGGGTGAAGTTGTCTCGTGAGCTGTCCAAGCGGGACACTGGCAAGACTTTGTATATCCTCGATGAGCCGACCACGGGTCTGCACTTCGCCGATATCCAGCAATTGCTGGACGTACTGCACCGCTTGCGTGACCACGGCAATACAGTGGTGGTTATTGAGCACAACCTGGATGTGATCAAGACTGCCGACTGGCTGGTGGACCTGGGGCCGGAAGGCGGCTCCAAGGGCGGCCAGATCATTGCGGTGGGCACACCGGAGCAGGTTTCCGAGATGCCGCAGTCGCATACCGGTTACTACTTGAAGCCGTTGCTGGCACGCGATAAAGCCTGATTTTTCGGGCGCATGAAAAAGCCCCTGTCACTTTGCGGTGACAGGGGCTTTTTTGTAGCCGGGAATCAGAACTGCGATTGCAGGTAATTCTCCAGGCCAACCAGCTTGATCAGGCCCAACTGCTTTTCCAGCCAGTAGGTGTGATCTTCTTCGGTGTCGTTGAGCTGCACCCGGAGAATTTCGCGGGTCACGTAGTCGTTGTGCTGCTCACAGAGCTCGATGCCCTTGCAGAGTGCGGCACGCACCTTGTACTCGAGGCGAAGATCGGCTGCGAGCATGTCAGGCACCGTAGTGCCCACATCCAGGTCGTCGGGACGCATACGCGGCGTGCCTTCGAGCATCAGGATACGGCGCATCAGCGCGTCAGCGTGCTGTGCCTCTTCTTCCATTTCGTGGTTGATACGCTCGTAGAGCTCGGTAAAGCCCCAGTCTTCGTACATGCGCGAATGGATGAAATATTGGTCACGAGCTGCCAGTTCGCCCGTCAGCAACGTGTTGAGGTAATCGATTACGTCGGGGTGACCTTGCATCGCCCTACATCTCCCTGCTTGAAAGTCTGTAGTTTGAACCATGATGACCCGAAGGTCACGGGACCAACGGCAGAAAAGTGAAGATTTCCGGAGAAAAGTGGCTGAAATAACGCAAAAACCGCCCAAATGAGGGCGGTTCTGCTTATCGTTTAGACTTAACTAAGCGTTACACCCAATACCTTTGCGATTGCGTCTCCATAAGCCGGGTCAGCTTTGAAGAAATGCTGCAGTTGGCGCTGAACCACATCGCTGGTGACGCCGGCCATTGCACCGGCAATGTTGCTGACCAGCAGGGCTTTTTGACTCTCGTCCATCAAGCGAAACAGTGCACCGGCATGGCTGTAGTAGTCGGTGTCCTCACGGTGATCGTAGCGATCAGCGGCACCGCTCAGGGCCAGGGCGGGTTCTGCATACTGTGGCGCTTGCTTGGGCGCATCAGCGTAACTGTTTGGCTCATAGTTAGGCGCTGCGCCACCATTGCTGCCGAAGGCCATCGAACCATCACGCTGGTAGCTGTTTACCGGGTTGCGTGGGGCGTTCACCGGCAATTGCTGGTGATTGGTACCCACGCGGTAGCGGTGAGCATCGGCGTAAGCGAATACGCGGCCTTGCAGCATGCGGTCAGGTGACAGGCCGACACCCGGCACCATGTTGCTTGGGCCAAACGCGGCCTGCTCTACTTCAGCAAAGTAGTTCTGCGGGTTACGGTTGAGCTCCAGTTCGCCGACTTCGATCAGGGGAAACTCTTTCTGCGACCAGGTCTTAGTCACATCGAAGGGGTTCTCGTAGTGAGCGTTAGCTTGGGCTTCAGTCATGATCTGAATGCAGACGCGCCATTTCGGGAAGTCACCCCGCTCAATCGCACCAAACAAATCACGCTGTGCGTAATCAGGGTCTGTACCGGCCAGGCGCGCAGCTTCAGCGGGTGCCAGGTTCTTGATCCCTTGCTTGGTCTTGTAGTGCCACTTAACCCAGTGACGCTCACCACGAGCGTTGATCAGGCTATAAGTGTGACTGCCAAAGCCGTGCATGTGACGGTAGCCGTCAGGAATGCCGCGATCCGAAAAGAGGATGGTGACTTGATGCAACGCTTCCGGAGAGTGCGACCAGAAATCCCACATCATCTGCGCACTTTTCAGGTTGCTTTGCGGCAAGCGCTTTTGGGTGTGGATAAAGTCCGGGAATTTCAGCGGGTCACGGATGAAGAACACAGGCGTGTTGTTGCCCACGATGTCCCAGTTACCTTCCTCGGTGTAGAACTTGAGGGCAAAACCGCGAGGATCGCGCTCAGTGTCGGCGGAACCGCGCTCGCCGCCGACAGTGGAAAATCGCAGAAACGTCGGTGTTTGTTTTCCGACGGACTCGAACAGTTTCGCGCTGGTGTACTGAGTGATGTCTTGAGTAACGGTGAAAGTACCGTAAGCACCCGAGCCTTTGGCGTGCACGCGGCGCTCAGGAATGTTTTCACGGTTGAAGTGTGCGAGCTTCTCGATCAGGTGGAAATCGTCGAGCAGCAGAGGACCGCGCGGGCCGGCGGTACGGGAATTCTGGTTATCGGCAACGGGCGCACCGCTGGCGGTAGTAAGGACTTTACTCATGCTCAATCTTCCTCAGGTCAGACTCGGAACTGCCGGCTAATCGGCTTGGAGGAAGTATCGACCATCAAGATGACACCATCAAATGCATTAAATCATGACCTTTGATAGAGAATAACTAATGAGCCATTCGCGCAAACGGCGATGGGTTGATAGAAGCGCGGGCAGCGACGCAGGAAATCCAGGTGTTTTTTTAGACGCGCACAAAAAACCGGGCACTAGGCCCGGTTCTTCGTTGCAGACTGTCGTCTTACTCGGCGGATACAGCTTCGCCGGCAGTAGCACGATCAACCAACTCGACGTACGCCATAGGCGCGTTGTCGCCAGCGCGGAAACCGCACTTGAGGATGCGCAGGTAGCCACCCTCACGGGTAGCGTAACGCTTGCCCAGGTCGTTGAAGAGCTTACCAACGATAGCTTTCGAACGAGTACGGTCGAAAGCCAGACGGCGGTTAGCCAGGCTGTCTGTCTTGGCCAAAGTGATCAGCGGCTCAGCAACGCGACGCAGTTCTTTAGCTTTCGGCAGTGTAGTTTTGATCAGCTCGTGCTCGAACAGCGACACCGCCATGTTTTGGAACATGGCCTTGCGGTGCGAGCTGGTACGGCTCAGGTGACGACCACTTTTACGATGACGCATGGTTCATTCCTTACCAAACTCACGTTCGGTGATTACGACGATCAGGCAGTCGCCTTGTCGTCCTTCTTAAGACTTGCAGGCGGCCAGTTGTCGAGGCGCATGCCGAGGGACAGACCGCGGGAGGCCAGAACGTCCTTGATTTCAGTCAAGGATTTCTTGCCCAGGTTCGGAGTCTTCAACAGTTCTACTTCGGTACGCTGAATCAGGTCACCGATGTAGTAAATGTTTTCCGCCTTAAGGCAGTTAGCCGAACGTACAGTCAGTTCCAGATCGTCAACCGGGCGAAGCAGGATCGGATCGATCTCGTCTTCCTGCTCGATTACCACTGGTTCGCTGTCACCTTTGAGGTCGACGAACGCAGCCAACTGCTGTTGCAGAATGGTTGCAGCGCGGCGGATAGCCTCTTCAGGATCCAGAGTACCGTTGGTTTCCAGATCAATAACCAGCTTGTCCAGGTTAGTACGCTGTTCGACACGGGCGTTTTCCACCACGTATGCGATACGGCGAACCGGGCTGAACGAAGAGTCAAGCTGCAAGCGACCAATGCTGCGGCTTTCGTCTTCATCGCTCTGACGCGAGTCGGCCGGTTCATAACCACGACCACGAGCTACAGTGAGCTTCATGTTCAGGGCGCCGTTAGACGCCAGGTTAGCGATTACGTGATCGGGGTTAACGATCTCGACATCATGATCCAGCTGAATATCGGCAGCGGTAACCACCCCCGAACCCTTCTTCGACAAGGTCAGCGTAACTTCGTCACGGCCGTGCAGCTTGATAGCCAGACCTTTAAGGTTCAACAGGATTTCAATTACGTCTTCCTGTACACCTTCGATGGCGCTGTACTCGTGGAGCACACCGTCAATCTCGGCCTCGACTACTGCACAGCCGGGCATTGAGGACAACAGGATGCGGCGCAGCGCGTTGCCCAGGGTGTGGCCAAAACCACGCTCGAGAGGCTCGAGAGTGATCTTGGCGCGGGTTGGACTGACAACCTGCACATCAATGTGGCGGGGTGTCAGGAACTCATTTACCGAAATCTGCATGGATGCACCTATTTTCTAGCCCTTACTTGGAGTAGAGCTCGACAATCAGGCTTTCGTTGATGTCGGCGGACAGATCACTGCGAGCAGGAACGTTCTTGAAAACGCCCGACTTCTTCTCAGTGTCTACTTCTACCCATTCTACGCGGCCACGTTGGGCACACAGATCGAGAGCTTGGACAATGCGAAGTTGGTTTTTTGCTTTCTCGCGAATCGCGACCACGTCACCAGCACGAACCTGGTAAGACGGGACGTTAACGGTTTGGCCGTTTACGCTGACGGATTTGTGCGATACCAGCTGACGGGATTCGGCACGAGTCGAACCAAAGCCCATACGGTATACAACGTTGTCCAGACGGCATTCGAGCAGTTGCAGCAGGTTTTCACCGGTTGCACCTTTCTTGCCAGCAGCTTCTTTGTAGTAGCCGCTGAACTGACGCTCGAGAACGCCATAAATACGACGGACCTTCTGCTTTTCACGCAGTTGGGTGCCGTAATCGGACTGGCGACCGCGGCGTTGGCCGTGGATACCAGGTGCTGCTTCAATGTTGCACTTCGATTCGATCGCGCGCACGCCGCTCTTCAGGAAGAGATCGGTGCCTTCGCGACGAGCGAGTTTGCATTTTGGACCAATGTAACGAGCCATTCTTTACAATCTCCTGGATTACACGCGGCGCTTCTTCGGCGGACGGCACCCGTTGTGCGGGATTGGCGTCACGTCGGTGATGCTGGCGATCTTATAGCCACAGCCGTTCAAAGCACGGACAGCAGACTCACGACCTGGACCTGGACCTTTGACGTTGACGTCGAGGTTTTTCAGGCCGTATTCCAGCGCAGCTTGACCAGCACGTTCAGCAGCTACTTGAGCAGCAAACGGGGTGGACTTGCGGGAACCGCGGAAACCCGAACCACCAGAGGTAGCCCAAGACAGCGCGTTACCTTGACGGTCGGTGATGGTCACGATGGTGTTGTTAAAAGATGCATGGATGTGGGCGATGCCATCAACCACTGTCTTTTTAACTTTTTTACGAGGACGAGCAGCAGGTTTTGCCATGATAATTTTCCTGTCGATTCGCTGGGGCGATTACTTGCGGATCGGCTTACGCGGACCTTTACGGGTACGCGCGTTAGTCTTGGTACGCTGACCGCGTACTGGAAGACCACGACGATGACGCAGACCGCGATAGCAACCGAGGTCCATCAAACGCTTGATTTTCATGTTGATTTCGCGACGCAGGTCACCTTCAGTGGTGAACTTCGCCACTTCGCCACGCAGCAATTCAATCTGCTCGTCGCTCAGATCCTTGATCTTAGCGGCTGGGTTTACCCCAGCAACTGCGCAAATTTTCTGCGCAGTAGTGCGACCAACACCATAGATGTAGGTCAGCGAGATAACAGTGTGCTTGTTATCTGGAATGTTAACGCCTGCAATACGGGCCATTCAGTGGGACTCCAATTGACAGCTACCTACGCCCCGGAAGCCAAGAAATAGGGCGCGAGATAATATCGCTGTAATAACAAATAATCAACCCGGCAGCGCACTAGCTGCCGGGCTTCAAGCGGATCACACTCAGCCTTGGCGCTGTTTGTGACGCGGTTCCGCGCTGCAAATTACTCGAACAACACCTTCGCGGCGAATAATCTTGCAGTTACGGCACAGCTTTTTCACCGATGCACGAACTTTCATCACCAACTCCTCGAACCTTATGGGTACTCAGCGCAACATGCCGCTGCCGTAACCCTTCAGGTTGGCTTTCTTCATCAGGGATTCGTACTGGTGCGAAACGAGGTGCGATTGTACTTGGGACATGAAGTCCATCACAACCACGACCACGATCAGCAACGAGGTCCCGCCAAGGTAGAACGGAACGTTTGCTGCAACCACCAGGAACTGGGGCAACAAGCACACGGCCGTCATATATAGAGCACCGAACAGGGTCAAACGAGTCAGAACGCCATCAATGTAGCGCGCAGACTGCTCACCTGGACGAATACCCGGAATAAAGGCACCGGACTTCTTCAGGTTTTCCGCTACGTCTTTCGGATTGAACATCAACGCCGTATAGAAGAAGCAGAAGAAAATAATCCCTGCACTAAACAGCAGAATATTCAACGGCTGACCAGGAGCGATCGACTGAGAGAGGTCCTGCAGCCAGCCCATGTTTTCAGACTGACCAAACCAGGTACCCAACGAAGCCGGAAACAGCAAAATGCTGCTCGCGAAAATTGCCGGAATAACACCGGCCATATTCACTTTCAGCGGCAAGTGGCTGGTCTGCGCAGCGAAGACCTTACGGCCCTGCTGACGCTTGGCGTAGTGAACAGCAATACGACGCTGGCCACGCTCAATGAACACCACAAAACCGATAATCGCTACTGCCAGCAAACCGATAGCAACCAGGGCGAAGATATTGATATCACCCTGACGTGCAGACTCGAAAGACTGCCCAATTGCTCTCGGAAGACCGGCGACGATACCTGCGAAAATCAACATCGAGATACCGTTACCAACACCACGCTCAGTAATCTGCTCACCCAGCCACATCATGAACATCGCACCAGCCACAAAAGTGGATACCGCGACGAAATAGAAGCCAAAGTCACCAGTGAACGCAACGCCCTGCCCTGCCAGGCCAACGGACATGCCGATAGCTTGAACCAGGGCGAGGACGACAGTGCCGTAGCGGGTGTACTGGCTAATCTTGCGACGGCCAGCTTCACCTTCCTTCTTCAACTGCTCCAACTGCGGGCTGACGGCGGTCATCAGTTGCATGATGATCGATGCCGAAATGTACGGCATGATCCCCAGTGCAAAGATGCTCATCCGTTCCAGCGCGCCGCCGGAAAACATGTTGAACAAGCTAAGAATGGTCCCCTCATTCTGTCGAAACAGGTCTGCGAGTCGGTCCGGGTTGATACCTGGAACCGGGATGTGTGCGCCTATTCGGTAGACGATAATCGCCAGGAACAGAAAACGCAGACGAGCCCAAAGTTCAGACATACCGCCTTTGCCGAGCGCTGAGAGAGCACCTTGCTTAGCCATTTATTCCTCGAACTTGCCGCCAGCTGCTTCGATAGCCGAACGCGCACCTTTGGTGGCGCCGATTCCCTTGCCGATAGTGACAGCGCGAGTCACTTCACCGGACAGCATGATTTTCACACGCTGTACGTTGACGTTGATCACGTTGGCATCTTTCAGGGTCTGCACAGTAACGATGTCGCCTTCCACTTTAGCCAGCTCGGACAGACGCACTTCTGCGCGGTCCATAGCCTTCAGGGAAACGAAACCGAACTTAGGCAGGCGACGATGCAGCGGCTGTTGGCCGCCTTCAAAGCCTGGAGCGATGGTGCCACCGGAGCGGGAGGTTTGACCTTTGTGGCCACGGCCACCAGTCTTACCCAAACCGCTACCGATACCACGGCCCGGACGATGCTTTTCGCGACGGGAACCCGGCGCTGGACTCAGATCATTGAGTTTCATCGATTAACCCTCTACACGCAGCATGTAGTAAGCCTTGTTGATCATCCCGCGATTCTCGGGAGTATCCTGGACTTCTACAGTGTGACCGATGCGACGCAGACCCAAACCCTTAACGCACAGCTTGTGGTTAGGAATGCGGCCGGTCATGCTTTTGATCAGCGTTACTTTAACGGTAGCCATGATCAGAAGATCTCCTTGACAGTCAAACCACGCTTGGCAGCGATGGACTCAGGAGATTGCATAGCTTTCAAACCTTTGAAAGTGGCGTGAACCACGTTTACCGGGTTAGTCGAGCCGTAGCACTTGGCCAGAACGTTCTGAACGCCAGCAACTTCGAGGACAGCACGCATAGCGCCGCCAGCGATGATACCGGTACCTTCAGAAGCAGGCTGCATGTACACCTTCGAAGCGCCGTGAGCGGACTTCATTGCGTACTGCAGAGTGGTGCCGTTCAGATCAACTTGGATCATGTTGCGACGAGCAGCTTCCATTGCCTTCTGGATCGCAGCAGGCACTTCACGTGACTTGCCACGGCCGAAGCCAACGCGCCCTTTACCATCACCAACCACGGTCAACGCGGTGAAAGTGAAGATACGGCCGCCTTTAACGGTTTTGGCTACGCGGTTAACTTGAACCAGCTTCTCAATGTAGCCTTCGTCGCGCTTTTGGTCGTTATTTGACATAACTTAGAACTCCAGCCCAGCTTCACGAGCAGCATCAGCCAGCGCTTTCACGCGACCGTGGTACTTGAAGCCAGAGCGGTCGAAAGCCACTTGCGAGACGCCAGCGGCCTTAGCACGCGTAGCGACCAGCTGGCCAACCTTTGTGGCCGCGTCGATGTTGCCAGTGGCACCATCACGCAGTTCTTTATCCAAAGTCGAGGCGCTTGCCAGGACTTTGTTGCCGTCGGCCGAGATGACCTGGGCGTAGATGTGCTGCGACGAGCGGAACACGCAGAGACGCACGACTTCGAGTTCGTGCATTTTCAGGCGTGCTTTGCGAGCGCGACGCAGTCGAGTAACTTTTTTGTCGGTCATTTGCTATGCCCTACTTCTTCTTGGCTTCTTTACGACGGACGACTTCGTCCGCGTAGCGCACACCTTTGCCTTTGTACGGCTCTGGTGGACGGAAGTCGCGGATCTCAGCGGCCACCTGACCTACCAGCTGCTTATCAATACCCTTGATCAGGATATCGGTCTGGCTAGGGGTCTCAGCGGTGATGCCTTCCGGCAGTTCGTAATCCACTGGGTGCGAGAAGCCAAGGGCCAGGTTCAAAACCGTGCCTTTTGCTTGCGCTTTGTAACCAACACCGACCAGCTGGAGCTTACGCTCGAAGCCTTGGCTTACGCCTTGGACCATGTTGTTTACCAACGCACGCGTGGTACCGGCCATTGCGCGAGTTTGTTGATCGCCATTGCGAGCAGCGAAACGCAGCTCACCAGCTTCTTCAACGATCTCAACGGACGAATGGATGTTCAGTTCAAGAGTGCCCTTGGCACCCTTCACCGAAAGCTGTTGGCCTGCGAATTTTACTTCGACACCGGCTGGCAGCTTAACGGGGTTCTTAGCGACGCGAGACATGCTTATCCCCCCTTAGAACACAGTGCAAAGAACTTCGCCGCCGACACCGGCAGCGCGCGCAGCACGATCCGTCATCACACCTTTGTTGGTGGAGACGATAGACACGCCCAGACCGCCACGAACTTTCGGCAGATCTTCAGCGGACTTGTACTGACGCAGGCCTGGACGGCTAACGCGCTTCACTTCCTCGATGACCGAACGGCCTTCGAAGTACTTCAGCTCGATGGACAGCAGTGGTTTTGTTTCGCTGCTGATCTGATAACCCGCAATGTAGCCTTCGTCTTTCAGGACTTTGGCAACAGCTACCTTCAACTTGGAAGATGGCATGCTTACGACGGACTTTTCAGCCATCTGGGCATTACGGATACGAGTTAGCATGTCCGCTAACGGGTCCTGCATACTCATGGGCTAGACGCTCCTAATACAAAAAAATTAGCCTTGCGGCTACATATGTCGCCGAGAATCTCCGAGCATAGAAAACACGGGCTCAGGCGAGCCGGGTATTCTAGACACACTCCGGAAATGAAACAAGCCCCAAAAGGGGCTTGTTCCAGATTCAAGGTCACCGGTGGTCAGTATCTTGCGACGCAGACCACCCGGACTTCGAAAGTACTTACCAGCTGGCTTTAACCAGACCTGGTACGTCACCACGCATTGCCGCTTCACGCAGTTTGTTACGGCCGAGGCCGAACTTGCGGTAAACGCCGTGTGGACGACCGGTCAGGCGGCAGCGGTTACGCATGCGCGAAGCGCTTGCGTCACGTGGCTGCTTCTGCAGAGCAACTGTAGCTTCCCAACGTGCTTCTGGACTTGCGTTCAGATCAACGATGATTGCTTTCAGTGCTGCACGCTTCTTGGCGTACTTGGCAACCGTGAGCTGACGCTTCAGCTCGCGGTTTTTCATGCTCATCTTGGCCATGGTCCTACTCCAATCAGTTGCGGAACGGGAATTTGAAAGCACGCAACAGGGCGCGACCTTCATCATCGTTCTTGGCAGTGGTGGTCAGGGTGATGTCCAGACCGCGGAGAGCATCGATCTTGTCGTAGTCGATTTCCGGGAAGATGATCTGCTCTTTCACGCCCATGCTGTAGTTACCACGACCATCGAAGGACTTGGCATTCAGGCCGCGGAAGTCGCGAACCCGAGGCAGGGAGATCGACAGCAGACGATCCAGGAATTCGTACATACGCTCACGGCGCAGAGTCACTTTGACGCCGATCGGCCAACCTTCACGGACTTTAAAGCCAGCGATGGATTTCCGAGCGTAAGTCACAACGACTTTTTGACCGGTGATCTTTTCCAGGTCAGCAACAGCGTGCTCGATGACTTTTTTGTCGCCGATCGCTTCGCCCAGACCCATGTTCAGGGTGATTTTGGTAACGCGCGGAACTTCCATCACGTTCCCGAGCTTAAGTTCTTCCTTAAGCTTGGGGGCAATTTCCTTCCGGTAAATCTCTTGTAGTCGTGCCATGGTCTTATCTACCTAGCAGTGTTCAAGCATCAACCGCTTTTTGGGTCGACTTGAAGACACGAATTTTCTTACCGTCTTCTACTTTGAAACCAACACGATCAGCCTTGTTGGTTTCGCCGTTGAAGATGGCGACGTTAGAAGCGTGCAGTGGCGCTTCTTTCTCGACGATACCGCCTTGTACGCCCGACATGGGGTTAGGCTTGGTATGACGCTTGACCAGGTTCAGACCACCAACGACCAGACGGTCATCAGCAAGAACCTTCAGCACCTTACCGCGCTTACCTTTGTCTTTGCCGGCGATCACGATGATCTCGTCGTCACGACGAATCTTTTGCATGTCGGATCTCCTTACAGCACTTCTGGGGCGAGCGAGACGATCTTCATGAACTTCTCAGTACGAAGTTCACGGGTCACTGGCCCAAAGATACGGGTGCCGATCGGCTCTTGCTTGTTGTTCAGAAGAACAGCAGCGTTGCCATCAAAGCGGATAATGGAGCCATCTGCACGGCGTACGCCGTGACGAGTGCGGACTACAACAGCAGTCATCACTTGGCCTTTTTTCACTTTACCGCGAGGAATTGCTTCCTTGACGGTAACTTTGATGATGTCACCGATACCAGCGTAACGACGATGGGAGCCACCCAGCACCTTGATGCACATAACACGGCGAGCGCCGCTGTTATCGGCCACATCGAGCATGGATTGAGTCTGAATCATATAATTTCTCCGACCCCTAGTCCTTAGACTTCCACAGCGCGTTCGAGAACATCAACCAGTGCCCAAGACTTGGTCTTGGCCAGCGGACGAGTTTCACGAATAGTGACTTTGTCGCCGATGTGGCACTGATTGGTTTCGTCGTGCGCGTGCAGCTTAGTCGAACGCTTAACATATTTACCGTAGATCGGGTGCTTAACGCGACGCTCGATCAAAACGGTGATGGTTTTGTCCATCTTGTCGCTGACAACACGGCCAGTCAGCGTACGGACAGTCTTTTCGGCTTCAGCCATGATCACTTACCTGCCTGCTGGTTGAGCACAGTCTTCACGCGAGCGATGTCACGCTTAACTTGCGAGAGCAGATGAGACTGCCCCAACTGGCCAGTTGCTTTCTGCATACGCAGATTGAACTGGTCGCGCAGCAAGCCGAGCAGTTGCTCGTTCAGCTGCTGTGCGGATTTTTCACGAAGTTCATTCGCTTTCATCACATCACCGTCCGTTTAACAAAGGCGGTGGCGAGCGGCAGCTTTGCAGCAGCCAGGGCAAAAGCCTCACGCGCCAGCTCTTCAGTTACACCCTCGATTTCATACAGGACTTTGCCTGGCTGAATCTGGGCTACCCAGTATTCCACGTTACCCTTACCTTTACCCATCCGAACCTCGAGAGGCTTTTTGGAGATCGGCTTGTCCGGGAATACACGGATCCAGATCTTGCCGCCACGTTTTACGTGACGGGTCAGAGCACGACGCGCTGACTCGATCTGACGAGCGGTGAGACGACCACGAGCTACAGACTTCAGCGCGAACTCGCCGAAGCTGACTTTGCTACCGCGCTGTGCCAGACCACGGTTGTGGCCTGTCATCTGCTTGCGGAACTTCGTACGCTTAGGTTGCAACATTTGGCGTACCCCTTACTTAGCAGCTTTTTTACGAGGCGCTGGTGCTTGTGGTTTCAGTTCTTCTTGGCGACCACCAATTACTTCGCCTTTGAAGATCCAAACCTTTACACCGATCACACCGTAAGTGGTGTGAGCTTCGTAGTTGGCATAGTCGATGTCGGCACGCAGGGTGTGCAGTGGCACACGACCTTCGCGATACCATTCAGTACGTGCGATTTCAGCACCGCCGAGACGACCGCTCACTTGGATTTTGATGCCTTTGGCACCAATGCGCATGGCGTTCTGCACGGCGCGCTTCATAGCGCGACGGAACATTACGCGACGCTCCAGCTGCTGAGCTACGCTCTGCGCAACCAGCATACCGTCGAGCTCCGGCTTGCGGATCTCTTCGATATTGATGTGCACAGGCACACCCATTTGCTTGGTCAGGTCCTGACGCAGTTTCTCAACATCTTCACCTTTCTTCCCGATAACGATACCTGGACGAGCGGTGTGGATGGTGATACGTGCAGTTTGTGCCGGACGATGGATATCGATACGGCTTACGGACGCGCTTTTTAGTTTGTCTTGGAGATACTCACGCACCTTCAGATCAGCGAACAAATAGTCCGCATAAGTCCGACCGTCTGCGTACCAGACGGAGGTGTGCTCCTTGACGATTCCCAGGCGAATGCCAATGGGATGTACTTTCTGACCCATCTCTTCGACTCCGTTACTTGTCAGCAACCTTGACAGTGATATGGCAAGACCGCTTGACGATGCGATCAGCACGGCCTTTGGCACGTGGCATGATGCGCTTCAGCGAACGCCCTTCGTTGACGAAAACGGTGCTGACCTTCAGGTCATCAACGTCTGCGCCTTCGTTATGCTCGGCGTTGGCTACGGCCGACTCCAGCACTTTCTTCATGATCTCGGCGGCTTTCTTACTGCTGAAAGCCAACAGGCTGAGCGCTTCGCCCACCTTCTTCCCGCGGATCTGGTCGGCGACCAAGCGGGCTTTCTGGGCGGAGATTCGAGCGCCCGACAACTTAGCGGCTACTTCCATTTCCTTACCCCTTAACGCTTGGCTTTCTTGTCTGCCACGTGCCCACGATAAGTGCGGGTACCGGCAAACTCGCCTAGTTTGTGGCCGACCATGTCTTCGTTAACGAGAACTGGGACGTGTTGACGACCGTTGTGTACTGCGATGGTCAAACCGACCATTTGTGGCAGGATCATCGAACGACGCGACCAGGTCTTAACTGGTTTGCGATCGTTCTTTTCCGCCGCCACTTCGATCTTCTTCAGTAGGTGAAGATCAATAAAAGGACCTTTTTTCAGAGAACGTGGCACTGTCGTATCCCTCTATTTACTTGCGACGACGGACGATCATTTTGTCGGTACGCTTATTACCACGAGTCTTCGCGCCCTTAGTCGGGAAGCCCCATGGCGATACCGGATGACGACCACCAGAGGTACGACCTTCACCACCACCGTGTGGGTGGTCAACCGGGTTCATGGCAACACCACGAACGGTTGGGCGAACGCCACGCCAGCGTTTGGCACCAGCTTTACCCAGCGAACGCAGGCTGTGCTCGGAGTTCGAGACTTCACCCAGGGTCGCGCGGCATTCAGCCAGCACTTTACGCATCTCACCAGAACGCAGACGCAGGGTCACGTAGACACCTTCACGAGCGATCAGCTGAGCCGAAGCACCAGCGGAACGAGCGATTTGCGCGCCTTTACCTGGCTTCAATTCGATGCCGTGTACGGTGCTACCAACTGGAATGTTGCGCAGTTGCAGAGCGTTGCCCGGCTTGATCGGTGCCAAAGCACCTGCGATCAGCTGGTCGCCAGCGCTCACGCCTTTAGGGGCGATGATGTAGCGACGCTCGCCATCTGCGTACAGCAGCAGAGCGATGTGAGCAGTACGGTTTGGATCGTATTCGATACGCTCGACAGTGGCAGCGATGCCATCTTTGTCGTTGCGACGGAAGTCGACCAGACGATAATGCTGCTTATGGCCACCACCGATGTGACGAGTGGTAATACGACCATTGTTGTTACGACCACCAGTCTTCGATTTCTTCTCGAGCAGCGGTGCGTGAGGAGCGCCTTTATGCAGCTCCTGGTTGACCACCTTGACCACAAAACGGCGGCCAGGGGAAGTCGGTTTGCATTTAACGATTGCCATGATGCACCCCTTCCTTACTCAGCACTGCTGCTGAAATCGAGATCTTGGCCTGGCTGAAGGGAGATAACTGCCTTCTTCCAGTCATTACGCTTGCCCAGACCGCGAGCAGTGCGCTTGCTCTTACCCAGAACATTCAGGGTAGTAACACGCTCAACTTTCACGCTGAACAGGCTTTCGACGGCCTTCTTGATTTCCAGCTTGGTTGCGTCAGTTGCAACCTTGAAAACGAACTGGCCTTTCTTGTCAGCCAGAACCGTAGCCTTTTCGGAAACGTGCGGGCCAAGCAGAACTTTAAATACGCGTTCCTGGTTCATCCCAGCAGCTCCTCGAATTTCTTCACGGCCGACACGGTGATCAACACCTTGTCGTATGCGATCAGACTAACTGGATCGGAACCTTGCACGTCACGTACATCAACGTGTGGCAGGTTACGAGCAGCCAGGTACAGGTTCTGATCAACAGCTTCAGACACGATCAAAACGTCGGTCAGGCTCATGTTGTTCAGTTTGCCCAGCAGATCTTTGGTTTTTGGACTTTCAACAGCGAAGTCCTGAACCACGACCAGACGATCAGTACGCACGAGTTCAGCAAGGATGGAGCGCAGTGCTGCGCGGTACATCTTCTTGTTGAGCTTCTGAGTGTGATCCTGAGGACGAGCTGCGAAAGTGGTACCGCCGCCACGCCAGATTGGGCTACGGATAGTACCGGCACGAGCACGGCCAGTACCTTTCTGACGCCAAGGGCGCTTACCGCCACCACGTACGTCGGAACGGGTCTTTTGCTGCTTGCTACCTTGACGGCCGCCGGCCATGTAGGCCACGACTGCTTGGTGAACCAGCGTCTCGTTGAATTCGCCGCCAAATGTCAGTTCGGAAACTTCGATCGCTTGAGCGTCATTTACATTTAATTGCATGTCAGCTTCCCCTTAACCGCGAGCCTTGGCCGCTGGACGTACAACCAGGTTGCCGCCAGTAGCGCCAGGAACAGCACCCTTGACCAACAACAGATTGCGTTCAGCGTCGACGCGCACTACTTCGAGGGACTGCACGGTCACGCGCTCAGCGCCCATATGACCGGACATTTTTTTGCCCTTGAATACACGACCAGGAGTCTGGCACTGGCCAATAGAGCCCGGGACGCGGTGGGAAACGGAGTTACCGTGAGTGTTGTCTTGACCACGGAAATTCCAACGCTTGATCGTACCCTGGAAGCCTTTACCTTTGGACTGACCGGTTACATCAACCAGTTGACCAGCGGCGAAGATTTCAGCGTTGATCAGATCGCCAGCCTGGTAGTCGCCGTCTTCGAGACGGAACTCCATAACAGTGCGACCAGCTGCAACGTTTGCTTTAGCGAAGTGACCTGCTTGAGCAGCAGTCACGCGCGAAGCACGACGCTCGCCGAC
Organism: Pseudomonas sp. HT11; assembly: GCF_044875395.1. Classification (NCBI taxonomy): domain Bacteria; kingdom Pseudomonadati; phylum Pseudomonadota; class Gammaproteobacteria; order Pseudomonadales; family Pseudomonadaceae; genus Pseudomonas; species Pseudomonas sp. HT11. The sequence goes on from NZ_CP173217.1 coordinate 5,655,472, forward strand.
AGTGACTTGCACTGCACGATAGCCATCGGTTTCTTCAGTTTTGAACTGGGTGACGCGATTCGGTTCGATCTCAATGACCGTGACCGGAATGGAGACACCTTCTTCGGTGAAAATACGGGTCATACCGCATTTACGACCGACTACACCAATAGTCATGTTGTAAACCTCATGAGTGTACGGGGCTTTCACCCGCTATGGCCGCCCATTTCAGAGCGTTACACGACTAAGACCCAAGTCTTAGCCGAGGCTGATCTGTACTTCCACACCGGCCGCCAGATCGAGCTTCATAAGTGCATCAACGGTTTTATCCGTTGGCTGGACGATGTCCAGTACGCGCTTATGAGTACGGATCTCGTACTGGTCACGCGCGTCTTTGTTGACGTGCGGGGAGACCAGAACGGTGAACCGCTCTTTACGGGTAGGCAGTGGAATTGGACCACGCACTTGAGCACCAGTACGTTTCGCGGTTTCCACGATTTCCTGGGTGGATTGGTCGATCAGGCGATGGTCAAAAGCCTTCAACCTGATACGGATTTGCTGATTTTGCATTGGATTTCAGACTCCGGCTGCTATTCCCAGCGAGCGCAATACGCCCGTTAAAAGGAGGCGCAATTCTATAGACGGCCCAGATAGGTGTCAACCCAATAAAAAAGGCCCCCGCTGAGCGGGGGCCTCTTCAAAACATCAAGGCTATCTCAGAAGAGATAATTACTCGATGATTTTAGCTACAACGCCAGCACCAACGGTACGGCCGCCTTCACGGATAGCGAAGCGCAGACCGTCTTCCATTGCGATGGTTTTGATCAGGGTAACAACCATTTTGATGTTGTCGCCTGGCATAACCATTTCAACGCCTTCCGGCAGTTCGCAGTTACCAGTCACGTCAGTAGTACGGAAGTAGAACTGTGGACGGTAGCCTTTGAAGAACGGAGTGTGACGACCGCCTTCTTCTTTGCTCAGCACGTACACTTCAGCTTCGAACTTGGTGTGCGGCTTAACCGAACCTGGCTTAACCAGAACCTGGCCACGCTCAACGTCGTCACGCTTGGTACCACGCAGCAGAACGCCGCAGTTCTCGCCAGCACGACCTTCGTCGAGCAGTTTACGGAACATTTCAACACCGGTGCAGGTGGTGACGGTAGTGTCACGCAGACCAACGATTTCCAGTGGATCTTGAACCTTAACGATACCGCGCTCGATACGACCAGTTACAACAGTACCGCGACCGGAGATCGAGAATACGTCTTCGATTGGCATCAGGAACGGCTTGTCGATAACACGAACTGGATCTGGGATGTAGCTGTCCAGAGTTTCAACCAGTTTACGAACGGACGTGGTGCCCATTTCGTTATCGTCTTTGCCTTCCAGAGCCATACGAGCAGAACCGATGATGATCGGAGTGTCGTCGCCTGGGAAGTCGTAAGTGCTCAGCAGATCGCGCACTTCCATCTCAACCAGTTCCAGCAGCTCAGCGTCGTCTACCAGGTCAGCCTTGTTCAGGTAAACCACGATGTACGGAACGCCTACCTGACGGGACAGCAGGATGTGCTCACGGGTTTGTGGCATCGGACCATCAGCGGCCGAGCAAACCAGGATTGCGCCGTCCATCTGGGCAGCACCGGTGATCATGTTCTTCACATAGTCAGCGTGACCTGGGCAGTCAACGTGAGCGTAGTGACGGATCAGCGAGTTGTATTCAACGTGCGCGGTGTTGATGGTGATACCACGAGCTTTCTCTTCTGGTGCGCTGTCGATTTTATCGAAATCAACGATTGCGGAACCGAATACTTCGGAGCAAACGCGAGTCAGAGCAGCAGTCAGAGTGGTTTTACCGTGGTCAACGTGACCGATGGTGCCAACGTTGACGTGCGGTAGGGAACGATCAAATTTTTCTTTAGCCACGACAATTAACTCCTTGCCTAAAGGACTGAATCAGCCTTGTTTTTTGGATACAGTTTCAGCGATGTGCGCCGGAGCTGTGTTGTATTTTTTGAATTCCATAGAGTAGCTTGCGCGACCCTGAGACATGGAGCGAACGTCGGTCGCATAACCGAACATCTCACCCAACGGAACCTCGGCGCGAATCACTTTGCCGGAAACCGTGTCTTCCATACCCAAGATCATGCCGCGACGACGGTTAAGGTCGCCCATGACATCACCCATATAGTCTTCAGGTGTAACAACTTCTACCGCCATGATTGGCTCAAGCAACTCACCACCGCCCTTCTGGGCCAGTTGCTTGGTTGCCATGGAAGCAGCCACCTTAAACGCCATCTCGTTGGAGTCGACGTCGTGGTAAGAACCGTCAAAAACGGTTGCTTTCAGGCCGATCAGCGGATAGCCGGCAACAACACCGTTCTTCATCTGCTCTTCGATACCCTTCTGGATAGCCGGGATGTATTCCTTAGGAACAACACCACCAACTACTTCGTTCACGAATTGCAGACCTTCTTGACCTTCGTCAGCAGGAGCAAAACGGATCCAGCAGTGACCGAACTGACCACGACCGCCGGACTGACGAACGAACTTGCCTTCGATTTCACAGTTCTTCGTGATGCGCTCACGATAGGAAACCTGAGGCTTACCGATGTTGGCTTCGACGTTGAACTCACGGCGCATCCGGTCAACCAGGATGTCCAGGTGCAGCTCGCCCATGCCGGAGATGATCGTTTGACCAGTCTCTTCATCAGTCTTGACGCGGAAAGATGGATCTTCCTGAGCAAGTTTGCCCAGAGCGATACCCATTTTTTCCTGGTCATCCTTGGTCTTAGGCTCTACGGCAACCGAAATAACCGGCTCCGGGAAGTCCATGCGAACCAGGATGATTGGCTTAGCAGCGTCGCACAAAGTCTCACCCGTGGTGACGTCCTTCATGCCGATCAGGGCCGCGATGTCACCAGCGCGTACTTCCTTGATCTCTTCACGGGCGTTTGCGTGCATTTGCACCATACGACCCACGCGCTCTTTCTTACCTTTAACCGAGTTGATCACGCCGTCACCGGATGCCAACACGCCCGAGTAAACGCGGACGAAGGTCAAGGTACCCACGAATGGGTCGGTAGCGATCTTGAACGCCAGGGCCGAGAACGGCTCGCTGTCGTCTGCATGACGCTCCATTTCCTCTTCCTCGTTATCAGGATTGGTACCCTTGATAGCAGGAATGTCGGTTGGAGCAGGCAGGTAGTCGATCACAGCATCGAGAACCAGGGGAACGCCCTTGTTCTTGAACGAAGAACCGCAAACAGCCAAGACGATCTCACCAGCGATAGTACGCTGACGCAGAGCGGCCTTGATTTCCGCGTTGGTGAGTTCTTCACCTTCGAGGTACTTGTTCATCAGCTCTTCGCTGGCTTCGGCAGCAGCCTCAACCATGTTGTTGCGCCACTCGTCAGCCAGCTCCTGCAGTTCTGCAGGGATAGGCTTACGAACAGGAACCATACCTTTGTCGGAATCATTCCAGTAAACAGCTTCCATGTTGATCAGGTCGATCTGACCCTGGAAGTTGTCTTCGGAACCGATAGCCAATTGGATTGGCACCGGAGTATGACCCAGACGCTGCTTGATCTGACCGATCACGCGCAGGAAGTTAGCACCAGCACGGTCCATCTTGTTTACGTAAACAAGACGAGGAACGCCGTATTTGTTGGCTTGACGCCATACGGTTTCCGACTGAGGCTCAACACCCGAGGTACCGCAGAACACAACGACAGCGCCGTCGAGTACACGCAGGGAACGTTCAACTTCAATGGTGAAGTCTACGTGGCCTGGGGTATCGATTACGTTGAAGCGGTGCTCGTCTTTGTACTGCTTCTCGGAACCTTTCCAGAAGGCGGTAATAGCAGCAGAAGTAATGGTAATACCACGCTCCTGCTCCTGAACCATCCAGTCTGTGGTCGCGGCGCCGTCATGCACCTCGCCCATTTTGTGACTTTTGCCGGTGTAAAACAGTACGCGCTCGGTGGTGGTGGTTTTACCAGCATCCACGTGAGCAACGATACCGATGTTACGGTAGCGGCTAATCGGAGTAGTACGAGCCATAAAGCCCTCGCAAAATTAGTGAAGCTAAGATTAGAAGCGGTAGTGCGAGAAAGCTTTGTTAGCTTCAGCCATACGGTGCACGTCTTCACGCTTCTTAACAGCAGCACCTTTACCTTCAGCAGCGTCCAACAGTTCGCCAGCCAAACGCAGAGCCATAGACTTCTCGCCGCGCTTACGGGCGAAGTCTACCAACCAGCGCATTGCCAGAGCGTTACGACGGGACGGACGAACTTCGACCGGAACCTGGTAAGTAGCACCGCCTACACGGCGCGACTTCACTTCGACCAGCGGAGCGATGGCGTCGAGAGCTTTCTCGAAGATTTCCAGGGGGTCGCTGTTCTTGCGTTCTTTAACCTTTTCCAGCGCGCCATAAACGATACGCTCGGCAACGGCTTTCTTGCCGCTTTCCATCACGTGGTTCATGAACTTGGCCAGAATTTGGCTTCCGTATTTTGGATCGTCAAGCACTTCGCGCTTGGCTGCTACGCGTCTTCTTGGCATGGATAAGCCCTCAAACGGTCTTCAGGTTCGCTCGGAATCAGTGCCCTTACGGGACGCCTCCGACCTTACTCTTATCGACTCAGAAAATAAGATGATTCAGTTTTACAAAAAGCCGCTACTACTTAGGCTTCTTGGTACCGTACTTCGAACGACCCTGGTTACGACCTTTAACGCCGGAAGTATCCAAGGAGCCGCGTACGGTGTGGTAACGAACACCTGGCAAGTCTTTTACACGACCGCCGCGGATCAGTACCACGCTGTGCTCTTGCAGGTTGTGGCCTTCACCGCCGATGTACGAGGAAACCTCGAAACCGTTGGTCAGGCGCACACGGCATACTTTACGCAGTGCCGAGTTAGGTTTTTTCGGCGTAGTGGTATACACGCGAGTGCATACGCCACGACGTTGCGGGCAGTTCTGCAGCGCAGGTACGTCGGATTTCTCGACGATACGCTTACGCGGCTGACGTACCAGCTGGTTGATAGTTGCCATCTACTAGCTCCACTGTTGTCTTGCGACGCTATTGTCTTGCAAGAAAAGCAAAATGGCAGGAACGAATTCCCGCCAAATTTAGGGGTACAAGAGTCTAAAGAGGATCTTGTCCCCAGTCAAGGCAAGGCCCCGACCTCCCCTCTCATCGAAGCGGGGCAAAATTGCCTCGATCCGACGAATGGGGCTGCCAGGGCCCAGACTTATTTACCGCAGAACTCAGTTACCGCTTGAGTTCAGCGCTTCGGTCAGTGCAGCTTCCACTTCACTGGCGCTTACGCGCAGCGGTTTGTCAGCATCACGGCGGCGCTTGCGCTCGCTGTGGTAAGCCAAACCGGTACCTGCCGGGATCAAACGACCCACGACCACGTTTTCTTTCAGGCCGCGCAGGTAATCGCGCTTGCCGGTTACCGCTGCTTCGGTCAGTACGCGAGTGGTCTCCTGGAAGGAGGCCGCCGAGATGAACGACTCAGTGGACAACGACGCCTTGGTGATACCCAGCAACACACGAGTGAACTTGGAGACAAATTTGTCTTCCGCGCCCAGACGTTCGTTTTCTACCAGTACGTGAGTCAGTTCCATCTGGTCGCCCTTGATGAAACTGGAATCGCCGGATTCAGCGATTTCAACTTTACGCAGCATCTGACGCAGGATGGTCTCGATGTGCTTATCGTTGATCTTCACGCCTTGCAGACGGTAAACGTCCTGGATCTCGTTAACGATGTACTTGGCCAGCGCACTCACACCCAGCAGACGCAGGATGTCGTGTGGATCGCTCGGGCCGTCGGAGATAACTTCGCCGCGGTTTACCTGTTCGCCTTCGAAGACGTTCAGGTGACGCCACTTCGGAATCAGCTCTTCATACGGATCGCTACCGTCGTTCGGGGTAATGACCAGACGGCGCTTGCCCTTGGTCTCTTTACCGAACGCGATGGTGCCGCTGACTTCAGCCAGAATCGACGCTTCTTTCGGACGACGAGCTTCGAACAAGTCGGCAACACGCGGCAGACCACCGGTGATGTCACGGGTCTTCGAAGTTTCTTGCGGGATACGCGCGATAACATCACCGATCGCGATCTTCGCACCATCCGCTACACCGACCAGGGCGTTGGCTGGCAGGAAGTACTGAGCGATTACGTCAGTGCCTGGCAGCAACAAGTCCTTGCCGTTGTCATCAACCATCTTCACAGCAGGACGGATATCTTTGCCTGCAGCTGGACGGTCTTTGGCGTCGAGTACTTCAATGTTGGTCATACCGGTCAATTCGTCAGTCTGACGCTTGATCGTGATGCCTTCTTCCATGCCCACGTAGGTCACGGTACCTTTCATTTCGGTAACGATTGGGTGAGTGTGCGGATCCCACTTGGCCACGATTGCGCCAGCGTCGACCTTGTCACCTTCTTTAACCGAGATCACAGCACCGTACGGCAGCTTGTAACGCTCACGCTCACGACCGTAGTCATCAGCGATTGCCAGCTCACCGGAACGGGACACAGCAACCAGGTGACCATCCACTCGCTCAACGTGTTTCAGGTTGTGCAGACGGACGGTACCGCCATTCTTCACCTGAACGCTGTCGGCTGCGGAGGTCCGGCTTGCCGCACCACCAATGTGGAACGTACGCATGGTCAGCTGGGTACCCGGCTCACCGATGGACTGGGCAGCGATAACGCCGACCGCTTCACCGATGTTCACCTGGTGACCACGAGCCAAGTCACGGCCGTAGCACTTGGCACAAATGCCGTAGCGGGTTTCGCAGCTGATCGGCGAGCGAACAATCACTTCGTCGATGCTGTTGAGTTCGATGAACTCGACCCACTTCTCGTCTACCAGGGTGCCGGCAGGAACGATAATTTCCTCGGTACCTGGCTTGAATACGTCACGGGCGATTACTCGACCCAGTACGCGCTCACCCAACGGCTCTACAACGTCGCCGCCTTCGATGTGCGGAGTCATCAGCAGACCGTGTTCGGTGCCGCAGTCAACTTCAGTCACAACCAAGTCTTGTGCGACGTCTACCAGACGACGTGTCAGGTAACCGGAGTTAGCGGTTTTCAACGCGGTATCCGCAAGACCCTTACGAGCACCGTGAGTGGAGATGAAGTACTGAAGTACGCTCAAACCTTCACGGAAGTTCGCAGTAATCGGCGTCTCGATGATGGAACCGTCCGGCTTGGCCATCAGGCCACGCATACCGGCGAGCTGACGGATCTGCGCAGCAGAACCCCGTGCGCCCGAGTCGGCCATCATGTACATCGAGTTGAACGACTCTTGATCGACTTCTACGCCATGACGGTCGATAACCTTCTCTTTCGAGAGGTTAGCCATCATCGCCTTCGACACTTCGTCGTTGGCCTTGGACCAAAGGTCGATCACTTTGTTGTACTTCTCGCCCTGGGTTACCAGGCCGGAGGCGTACTGGCTCTCGATTTCTTTCACTTCATCGGTCGCAGCACCGATGATCTGAGCTTTTTCATCCGGGATAACGAAGTCGTTAACACCGATAGAAACGCCGGAAATAGTCGAGTAAGCAAAACCGGTGTACATCAACTGGTCAGCGAAGATCACGGTCTCTTTCAAACCAACCACGCGGTAGCACTGGTTGATCAGCTTGGAGATCGCCTTTTTCTTCATCGGCAGGTTGACGACGTCATACGACAGACCTTTTGGCACAACTTGATACAACAGCGCACGGCCGACAGTGGTGTCGACGATACGGGTGTTGGTCACGCTGCCGCCGTCACGGTCGTTGACGGTTTCGTTGATCCGCACTTTTACCTTGGCATGCAGTGCGGCTTCGCCGGCACGGAACACACGGTCAACTTCTTGCAGGTCAGCGAACACACGACCTTCGCCTTTGGCGTTGATCGCTTCACGGGTCATGTAGTACAGACCCAATACAACGTCCTGCGACGGAACGATGATTGGCTCACCGTTGGCTGGCGACAGAATGTTGTTGGTCGACATCATCAACGCACGCGCTTCCAACTGAGCTTCCAGTGTCAGCGGTACGTGCACGGCCATTTGGTCGCCGTCGAAGTCGGCGTTGTACGCAGCACAGACCAGAGGGTGCAGCTGGATAGCCTTACCTTCGATCAGTACCGGTTCAAACGCCTGGATACCCAGACGGTGAAGGGTCGGTGCACGGTTGAGGAGAACCGGGTGTTCGCGAATCACTTCAGCGAGAACGTCCCAAACCTCTGGCAATTCGCGCTCGACCATTTTCTTGGCCGCTTTGATGGTGGTCGCGAGACCGCGCATTTCCAGCTTGCCGAAGATAAATGGCTTGAACAGCTCAAGTGCCATCTTCTTAGGCAGACCGCACTGGTGCAGACGCAGGGTCGGGCCTACGGTAATTACCGAACGACCGGAGTAGTCAACACGCTTACCGAGCAAGTTCTGACGGAAACGACCTTGCTTACCCTTGATCATGTCAGCCAGGGATTTCAGAGGACGCTTGTTCGAACCGGTGATAGCGCGGCCACGACGACCGTTGTCGAGCAAGGCATCGACAGCTTCTTGCAACATACGCTTTTCGTTGCGCACGATGATGTCCGGAGCGGACAGATCGAGCAGACGCTTCAAGCGGTTGTTACGGTTGATCACACGGCGGTACAGGTCGTTAAGGTCGGAAGTCGCGAAGCGACCGCCATCCAACGGTACCAGCGGACGCAGGTCTGGCGGCAGAACCGGCAGAACGGTCAGCACCATCCACTCTGGCAAGTTGCCGGAACCCTGGAAGGCTTCCATCAACTTCAGACGCTTGGACAGTTTCTTGATTTTGGTTTCGGAGTTGGTTTGCGGAATTTCTTCACGCAGGCGGCCAATCTCGTGCTCCAGATCGATAGCGTGCAGCAGTTCACGGACAGCTTCGGCACCCATGCGGGCATCGAAATCGTCGCCGAACTCTTCCAGCGCTTCGAAGTACTGCTCGTCGTTCAGCAGCTGACCTTTTTCAAGGGTGGTCATGCCTGGATCGATAACGACATAGCTCTCGAAGTAGAGAACGCGTTCGATATCACGCAGGGTCATGTCCATCAGCAAGCCGATACGGGACGGCAGCGATTTCAGGAACCAGATGTGGGCAACCGGCGAAGCCAGTTCGATGTGCGCCATGCGCTCACGACGAACTTTAGCCAGCGCGACTTCAACGCCGCACTTCTCGCAGATCACACCACGGTGCTTCAAGCGCTTGTACTTACCGCACAGGCACTCGTAATCCTTTACCGGGCCAAAGATCTTGGCGCAGAACAGGCCGTCACGCTCAGGTTTGAACGTACGGTAGTTGATGGTTTCCGGCTTTTTAACTTCACCGAACGACCACGAACGGATCATCTCAGGCGATGCCAATCCAATACGGATGGCGTCGAACTCTTCGACTTGACCCTGGTTTTTCAGCAAATTCAGTAGGTCTTTCAAGGCCTTTCCTCCTGGCGGAGCAGAGAGCGGGCTAAACAGCCCCGCTCTCGATTCGCGTCACGTGTTATTCGGTTTCCAGATCGATATCGATGCCGAGGGAACGAATTTCTTTGATCAACACGTTGAAGGACTCGGGCATGCCCGGCTCCATACGGTGATCGCCGTCCACGATGTTTTTGTACATCTTGGTCCGACCGTTCACATCGTCCGACTTCACTGTGAGCATTTCTTGCAGAGTGTAAGCAGCACCGTATGCTTCCAGTGCCCAGACCTCCATCTCCCCGAAACGCTGACCACCGAACTGAGCCTTACCACCCAGCGGCTGCTGGGTAACCAGGCTGTACGAACCGGTAGAACGAGCGTGCATCTTGTCGTCTACCAAGTGGTTCAGCTTCAGCATGTACATGTAGCCAACAGTAACCGGGCGCTCAAACTTGTTGCCGGTACGGCCGTCGAACAGCTGCATCTGGCCGCTTTCTGGCAGGTCTGCCAGTTTCAGCATGGCCTTGATTTCGCTTTCCTTGGCACCGTCGAACACCGGGGTAGCCATTGGAACGCCGCCGCGCAGGTTCTTCGCCAGATCCAGGATTTCCTGGTCGGAGAAGGTGTCCAGCTCTTCGTTGCGACCGCCGATCTCGTTGTAGATCTCGTGCAGGAACTTACGCAGGTCTGCGACCTTGCGCTGCTCTTCGATCATACGGTTGATCTTCTCGCCCAGACCTTTGGCCGCGAGGCCCAGGTGGGTTTCAAGGATCTGACCAACGTTCATACGCGAAGGTACGCCCAACGGGTTGAGGACGACGTCGACCGGGGTGCCATTGGCATCGTGCGGCATGTCTTCAACCGGCATGATCACGGAGACCACACCTTTGTTACCGTGACGACCGGCCATCTTGTCGCCCGGCTGGATGCGGCGACGGATTGCCAGGTAAACCTTGACGATTTTCAGCACGCCTGGAGCCAGGTCATCGCCCTGCTGCAGTTTGCGCTTCTTGTCTTCGAACTTGTCGTCCAGCAGACGGCGACGATCAACGATGTAGGCCTGGGCCTTCTCGAGCTGCTCGTTCAGAGCATCTTCAGCCATGCGCAGTTTGAACCACTGGCCGTGCTCAAGACCGTCGAGGATTTCGTCGGTGATGTCCTGACCTTTCTTCAGACCTGCGCCGCCTTCAGCCTTGTGGCCTACCAGAGCGGAACGCAGACGTTCGAAGGTCGCGCCTTCAACGATACGGAACTCTTCGTTCAGGTCCTTGCGGATCTCGTCGAGTTGAGTCTTCTCGATGGACAGTGCACGAGCATCACGCTCAACGCCGTCACGCGTGAAGACCTGTACGTCGATGACAGTACCCTTGGTACCGGTAGGTACGCGCAGGGAAGTGTCTTTAACGTCGCTGGCTTTTTCACCGAAGATGGCACGCAACAGCTTCTCTTCCGGCGTCAGTTGGGTCTCGCCTTTCGGAGTGACCTTACCGACCAGGATGTCGCCTGCGCCAACTTCAGCACCTACGTAAACGATACCGGCTTCGTCCAGCTTGTTCAGTGCAGCTTCACCCACGTTCGGGATGTCTGCAGTGATTTCCTCTGGCCCAAGCTTGGTGTCACGTGCCACACAGGTCAGTTCCTGGATGTGGATCGTGGTGAAGCGGTCTTCTTGAACAACACGCTCGGACAGGCAGATGGAGTCTTCGAAGTTGAAGCCGTTCCATGCCATGAACGCGATGCGCATGTTCTGACCCAGTGCCAGCTCACCCATGTCGGTGGACGGGCCGTCGGCCATGATGTCGCTACGCTGAACGCGATCACCCTTGCTCACCAGCGGACGCTGGTTAATGCAGGTGTTCTGGTTCGAGCGGGTGTATTTGGTCAGGTTGTAGATGTCGACACCGGCTTCGCCAGTTTCAACTTCGTCATCGGCAACACGAACCACGATACGGCTGGCATCAACAGAGTCGATCACGCCGCCACGACGAGCCACGACGCAAACGCCGGAGTCACGCGCTACGTTACGCTCCATGCCGGTACCTACCAGCGGCTTGTCAGCACGCAGAGTCGGTACAGCTTGACGCTGCATGTTGGAACCCATCAACGCACGGTTGGCGTCATCGTGCTCCAGGAACGGGATCAGCGACGCTGCAACAGAAACTACCTGCTTGGGCGAAACGTCCATCAAGGTGACGTCTTCCGGCGCCTTAACGGTGAACTCGTTCAAGTGACGAACAGCTACCAGCTCGTCGATCAGGACTTTCTTGTCGTTCATCGTGGCCGAAGCCTGAGCGATCACGTGATCAGCTTCTTCGATGGCGGACAGGAACACGATCTCGTCGGTGACCAGAGCGTCTTTCACTACGCGGTACGGGCTCTCGAGGAAGCCGTACTGGTTAGTGCGCGCATAAGCGGCCAGGGAGTTGATCAGACCGATGTTCGGACCTTCCGGCGTTTCGATCGGGCAAACACGACCGTAGTGCGTCGGGTGAACGTCACGAACTTCAAAGCCTGCACGCTCACGGGTCAGACCGCCCGGGCCCAGTGCGGAAACACGGCGCTTGTGGGTGATCTCGGAGAGCGGGTTGTTCTGGTCCATGAACTGCGAGAGCTGGCTGGAACCGAAGAACTCTTTCACCGCCGCAGCCACTGGCTTGGCGTTGATCAGGTCTTGCGGCATCAGGCCTTCGCTTTCAGCCATCGACAGACGCTCTTTGACCGCACGTTCTACACGTACCAAGCCAACGCGGAACTGGTTCTCGGCCATTTCGCCTACGCAGCGAACACGACGGTTACCCAGGTGGTCGATGTCATCGACGATGCCTTTACCGTTACGGATGTCGACCAGAGTCTTCAGTACCGCGACGATGTCTTCCTTGCACAACACGCCCGAACCTTCGATCTCGGTACGACCGATACGACGGTTGAACTTCATCCGGCCGACCGCAGACAGGTCATAGCGCTCAGGGCTGAAGAACAGGTTGTTGAACAGGGTCTCGGCAGCGTCTTTGGTTGGTGGCTCACCAGGACGCATCATGCGATAGATCTCGACCAGCGCTTCCAATTGGTTGCTGGTGGAGTCGATCTTCAGTGTGTCGGAGATGAACGGACCGCAGTCGATATCGTTGGTGTACAGAGTCTCGATGCGAACAACCTGAGCCTTGGCGATTTTCGCCAGGATCTCGGTGTTCAGCTCGGTGTTGCACTCAGCCAGGATTTCGCCTGTCGCCGGGTGAACGATGACCTTGGCGGTGGTGCGACCCAGGACGTAGTCCAAAGGCACGTCCAGCGACTTGATACCGGCTTTTTCGATCTGGTTGATGTGGCGCGCAGTAATACGGCGGCCGGCTTCAACGATGACCTTGCCGTTTTCATCCTGGATATCCAGGACAGCAATTTCACCACGCAGACGCGAAGCAATCAGTTCCAGGCTGAGGGTTTCATCCTTCAGGCTGAACACGTTGGTGGTGTAGAAGGCATCCAGCACCTGCTCGGTGGTATAGCCGAGCGCGCGCAGCAGTACCGAGGCCGGCAGCTTGCGACGACGGTCGATACGCACGAACACGCAGTCTTTCGGGTCGAACTCGAAGTCCAACCACGAACCGCGGTACGGAATGATCCGCGCGGAGTACAGGAGCTTACCGGAGCTGTGCGTCTTGCCGCGGTCGTGGTCGAAGAACACGCCCGGGGAACGGTGCAGCTGGGAAACGATAACGCGCTCGGTACCGTTGATAACGAAGGTACCGTTTTCAGTCATCAATGGGATTTCGCCCATGTAGACTTCTTGCTCTTTGATGTCCTTGATCGCTTTGTTCGACGATTCTTTGTCGAAAATGATCAGACGGACTTTTACCCGCAAAGGTACGGCGTACGTAACACCGCGCAACACGCATTCTTTGACATCAAATGCCGGTTCGCCCAGGCGATAACCGACGTACTCCAGCGCAGCATTGCCGGAGTAGCTGATGATCGGGAAAACGGATTTGAAGGCCGCATGCAGGCCCACGTCGCGGAACTGATCTTTAGTCGCTCCCGCTTGCAAGAATTCACGATACGAATCCAGCTGGATAGCCAGAAGGTACGGGACATCCATGACGTCCGGCAACTTGCTAAAGTCCTTGCGGATACGTTTTTTCTCAGTATATGAGTAAGCCATCAGCGTTCCCCAGCTTGGTCACCTGCTTGTTTGGCCCCTCCCGACGGGAGCAGCCAGAAAATCTCGCAAACCCCATGGTTTGCACCACCGCATCGGGTGGCTACAGCGCGTTAGTGGCGGCGACCGAGTCGACAGCCAAGAACGGAAAAAGGCCGGTGGCAAGAGCCACCAGCCATCAGCCTTCAGCTTAACGCTTGGGCTGGAGACGCAAGGTCGATGCTTACTTCAGCTCGACTTTAGCGCCTGCTTCTTCCAGCACTGCTTTGGCTTTGTCAGCGGCGTCTTTGGACACTGCTTCCAGAACCTGGGCAGGAGCGCCGTCAACTACAGCCTTGGCTTCTTTCAGGCCCAGACCGGTCAGTTCACGAACTGCCTTGATCACGTTTACTTTCTTCTCGCCAGCTTCCAGCAGCATGACGTTGAATTCGGTTTGCTCTTCAGCAGCAACAGCAGCAACAGCTGGGCCAGCGGAAGCAGCGGCAGCGGAAACGCCGAATTTTTCTTCGAAAGCTTTGATCAGCTCAACAACCTGCAGAACCGACATTTCAGCTACGGCGTTGAGGATATCTTCTTGGGAGATAGACATTACTGTATTTCCTGAATTGGGGGACGGCCTACGCGGCCATCGAAATAAACAAAAATACGCGAAAGGAGGTGCTCAGCCTTAGGCTGCGGCAGCTTCTTTTTGCTCGCGAACTGCAGCCAGAGTACGAGCCAGCTTGCTGGTAGCGCCTTGAATCACGCTCATCAGCTGCGAAATAGCTTCGTTACGGGTCGGCAGTGTTGCCAGTACGTCGATTTGGTTAGCTGCGAGGAACTTGCCCTCGAACGCAGCTGCCTTGATCTCGAACTTATCCTGACTCTTGGCGAATTCTTTGAACAAACGGGCAGCAGCGCCTGGATGTTCTTTGGAGAACGCGATCAGAGTCGGGCCGGTGAACACGTCGTTGAGAACACTGTATTCAGTGTCAGCAACAGCGCGCTTGAGCAGGGTGTTACGTACAACACGTACGTATACGCCAGCTTCACGAGCCTCTTTACGGAGTCCGGTCATAGCGCCTACTGTCACACCACGGGCATCAGCCACGACAGCGGACAGAGCAGCTTTGGCAGCCTCGTTGACTTCAGCGACGATGGCCTTCTTGTCTTCGAGATTAATTGCCACGGGTTTAACTCCTGCTTGTTACCGTTTCATCTGGCCGAAGCCGGATGTCGTTTTGGTGTCTGATTCGGTAAGGAACCGGGAGCACCATCTGCGTAGGCTTGTGGTTTAAGACTTGCGCCGCCTACGGTCTTGGATAGCCCCCGCCAGGCAGGGACCCCAATTTTTTCAATCAGCGCGATCTCTCGCGCCAACTTGTGTCTTATACGTCCAGCGAGCCTTGGTCGATGACCAGACCTGGGCCCATAGTGGTGCTCAGGGTAACGCGCTTGACGTAGATACCTTTCGAGGAAGCTGGCTTGATACGCTTCAGATCAGCGATCAGGGCTTCAACGTTTTCCTTCAGCTTGACGGCATCGAAGCCGACTTTGCCAACGGAGGTGTGAATGATGCCGTTTTTGTCGGTGCGATAACGAACCTGACCAGCCTTGGCGTTTTTAACCGCGGTAGCTACGTCTGGCGTTACGGTGCCGACTTTAGGGTTAGGCATCAGACCACGTGGACCGAGGATCTGACCCAACTGACCTACAACGCGCATTGCATCCGGGGAGGCAATAACTACGTCGTAGTTCAGGTCGCCGCCTTTCATTTCGGCAGCCAGGTCGTCCATGCCAACGCGATCAGCGCCGGCGGCCAGAGCAGCTTCAGCTGCCGGGCCTTGGGTGAAGACAGCAACACGTACAGTCTTGCCAGTACCGTGTGGCAGCACAGTAGCGCTACGAACGACCTGGTCGGATTTACGTGGGTCAACACCCAGGTTTACAGCAACGTCAACGGACTCGCTGAACTTGACAGTCGACAGCTCGGTCAGCAGGGCAGCAGCGTCTACAAAGTTGTAGGCCTTGCCTGCTTCGATTTTGCCGGCGATAGCCTTTTGGCGCTTGGTCAGCTTAGCCATTACACACCCTCCACGTTAAGGCCCATGCTACGAGCAGAGCCGGCGATGGTACGCACGGCTGCATCCATATCAGCTGCAGTCAGATCCGCGTTTTTGGTTTTCGCGATTTCTTCCAGCTGAGCACGAGTTACGGTGCCAACCTTAACGGTGTTAGGACGAGCGGAACCGCTAGTCAGACCTGCAGCCTTCTTCAGCAAAACCGAAGCCGGGGTCGACTTGGTTTCGAAAGTGAAGCTACGGTCGCTGTATACAGTGATGATCACTGGAGTCGGCAGACCTGGCTCAAGACCCTGAGTACGGGCGTTGAAGGCCTTGCAGAATTCCATGATGTTCACGCCGTGCTGACCCAGAGCTGGGCCGACAGGTGGACTTGGGTTGGCCTGAGCGGCCTTCACTTGCAGCTTGATGTAAGCGGTAATCTTCTTGGCCATGAGGCACTCCAATTACGGGTTCAAACGCCTCGAAAGGCTCCCCGGTTACTTGCGCGTTTATCCCAGTGACGACAAAACCCCACAGCCTAGGGCTGCGGGGTTGGGATGCTTGCTCAGCTAGACCTTTTCGACCTGGCTGAACTCCAGCTCTACCGGAGTAGAACGACCGAAAATGAGCACTGCCACTTGGATCCGGCTCTTTTCGTAGTTAACTTCTTCGACGGTGCCGTTGAAATCAGCAAACGGACCATCTGTGACACGAACAACCTCACCCGGCTCGAACAACGTCTTCGGCTTAGGTTTGTCGCTGCCGTCAGCAACACGACGCAGAATCGCTTCCGCCTCTTTGTCAGTGATCGGAGCAGGCTTATCAGCAGTACCGCCGATGAAACCCATGACACGAGGAGTGTCCTTGACCAAGTGCCAAGTACCTTCATTCATGTCCATCTGAACCAGCACGTAGCCAGGGAAGAACTTGCGTTCGCTTTTACGCTTTTGGCCATTCCGCATTTCAACCACTTCTTCAGTGGGAACCAGAATTTCGCCGAAGCCATCTTCCATGCCTGCCAGCTTTACGCGCTCTAGCAAAGAGCGCATGACATGCTTCTCGTAACCCGAGTAAGCATGCACAACGTACCAACGCTTAGCCACGGGACACCCTTAGCCAACAATCAAGGAAACAAGCCAGCCGAGCAGGGAATCAAGCCCCCACAACAGCAACGCCATAACCAGAACAACAGCCACAACAATCAACGTGGTCTGCGTGGTTTCTTGGCGAGTCGGCCAAACGACTTTACGGATTTCTGTGCGAGCTTCCTTTACCAGGACTGCGAAAGACTTGCCTTTGGCAGTCTGCAGGCCTACAAAGGCAGCTACAGCAGCAAGGGCAAGCAAAGCAAGTACGCGGTACAGGATCGGCGAAGCAGAATAGTACTGATTGCCAACAACGCCTACGACCACCAATGCGACCACAGCAAGCCACTTGACCAGATCGAAACGAGAGCTTTGAGCTTCAGCCTTAGGAGTCATCTATGAAGATCCTGTGAAAAGAAAGCCAGACACACCACGTGAATCTGGCAGGTCAGGAGGGAATCGAACCCCCAACCTACGGTTTTGGAGACCGTCGCTCTGCCAATTGAGCTACTGACCTAAAACAAAATCAGGCCGACCATTATGCAGGCCTGAAAAAGACTTTACAACAACCAACCCCAAGAGACTTGAAACCACCCAACATCAAAGCCAGGCAAAACACCATCAAGCCGAGATAGCTGTTAAAACAAAGGCAGATATTTTCATATCTGCCTTGTTATATGGAGCTCTTGAGCGGATTTGAACCGCTGACCTCACCCTTACCAAGGGTGTGCTCTACCAACTGAGCTACAAGAGCAAAACACCGTGCACAACCTGCAAACTTGGAGCGGGTAGCGGGAATCGAACCCGCATCATCAGCTTGGAAGGCTGAGGTTCTACCACTAAACTATACCCGCGGAGCTTGCAGCTCACGCTAAAAATGGTGGAGGGGGAAGGATTCGAACCTTCGAAGTCGTAGACGTCAGATTTACAGTCTGATCCCTTTGGCCGCTCGGGAACCCCTCCTAAGCGAGCCGGCATTCTACATCACGCCGGCCTTCTGTCAAGCATTTTCTCATTAAAAATATGAGGTTAGCTGCGTTGACCTTCGCTTCACGCTGTAGACCGTAAAGGTCTTCACTGCGAAGCGGGCGCCATTCTATGCAAACTATTCGACAGTTGCAACGCCTTCGCACAACATTATTTTATGTTTTAACTCATTGAATTCCTTAGCAAGGTTTTCAAAGGGCAGATCATCGGCCAGTCGCCTGCTTTCAGGGGACACACGGAGCCAATAGCCGGTAGTGCCCGGCACATTGAGCAGTTGCACCTTGACCTTTATATCCAGACTCATCAGACGCTGCTCAAGCAACTGCGCTTGTCGCTGATCAGCAAAGCCGCCTATGTATAAGCATGTATTTTGTGACTCAGGGGCGTTTGCCCGATCACGGCGGACAACCGAATCAGAAGACTCACTCAATAGCCGGATGTCTTGCTGAGAGCCGCGATAGAGGCTCAGAGGCGTAACGTCCTTGGCGCGCAACGGCGCCTCTTGTTGATGCCAGATGTAATAGAAGGCATTGAGAACGAGCAAGAGCAAAAACAGCCAACGCATAAAAAACCTCAGGACAAAGGGCACGCCATCGCCAGCCCCACAAAAACGAGATCCGGTACAAAACGAGCCTGCGGTACGGCATCCGAGACCAGGTCAGCATCCCCACCCGTCAGGAAGACTGTGAAATCATCCCCCCAATAGCGCCGAGCCAACTCAAGCTGGGTCAATACAAACCCTCGAAGCATGAGGGCGCAGCCACGCTCAACGGCCTCAACAGTGGTTCGACCTGGGGAAAGACGCTCCATGGCCTGCTCGGCCGCTGCATCGTCGTAGCGGATCTTGCGGGTATGTGTTCGCAACTGACTGCGCATCAGAGGCATTCCAGGGCATATAAAGCCTCCTAGATGCTCACCATCAGCAGCGATAAAGTCCGCAGTCGCTGCGGTACCGAAGTCGAGCACCAAGCAAGCACCCGGCGCCAACTTGAAACCGCCAAGCATTGCCAACCAGCGATCAAGACCGAGGCGCTCGTATTCTTCATAACCGTTGCGCACTCCCGCCATTTCTCTTGCTGAGGCAGCGCAAGACACTGTGACACCAAAAGCCTCCTGCAATGCTTCAACCAACTTTCCAGTTTCCTCTGAAGCACGAACGCTCACCAGACGGCATCGTGTCAGCAGCAGACCCGGAATGGCGGTCAGACTTTCTATTAATGCGAGATCTGAACCGACAACACCCTCTGCGCAGGCGCCAGCGCTCTGCGCCTCGAGTACCCGCCACTTAATAAAGCTATTTCCACAGTCGAGCTCAAGAATCATCGCGCAGCCTCAGGCTTAACTCACCACCGCTATATATTTTCTCGACACCATCGACGTTCAGACGCAGCGCGCCCTGGTGATCAATTCCCAGCACAACCCCATCAATCTGATTGACGCCCGCAATGAGAGTCACAGCCCGACCCTGCCACAAATGATTTCGCTCCCACTCCTCCTGCAGCGCAGTAAAGCCAAAGGCCTTGTGGCGCTCCAGGTGACTTTGCAGCTGTAGACTTAGCCGTGCAACCAGGTAATTACGATCGACGGGCGAGCCTGTTTCCAATTGCACCGAGGTCCACTGCTGATCTACCTCAGCAGCCTGCCGCATGTTCACGTTAATGCCTATGCCGAGAACCACGTGGCAGATGTCTGCAGGGTCACCTACTAACTCAAGCAAGATGCCGGCAATTTTCTTGCGCCCTACGAGGACGTCGTTTGGCCACTTCAGTGCCGCGCCCTGTACACCTGAATCACGCAGCGCCTGCATGACCGCCAATCCCACTACAAGGCTAAGACCCTCCAGCTGCCGCAGCCCACCTTCGATGCGCAATACAAGGCTGTAGTAGACATTCTGAGCGAATGGACTAACCCACGTGCGGCCTCGCCTCCCCCTGCCGGCCGTCTGCTGCTCAGCAAGCACCAGAAATGGCGCAGCAACGCCGGCGTCGACAAGACGCAACGCTTCAGCATTAGTGGAATCGATAGAGTCAGAGATGTGAACGGGCCATGCCAAAGAAGCGGCATTCACCGCAATTTCTTCTTTGCTCAGGAACACCAGTGGCGAAGCCAGTTGATACCCTTTGCCGCGAATTTTATGAATGGGCAAATTCAGCTCTGCCTCAAGGTGCTGGAGCTGCTTCCAAACAGCACTGCGGCTGACACCCAGGGCGGCACCCAGCGCTTCTCCGGAATGGAATCGGCCATCTTTCAGAAGTTCTAACAACGTCAGCATGCAAGTATCGCCTCACAATGAGGCACGCATGATAGCCATGCGTAAGGCCATTGCATAGAAAGGCCGGGATTTAGCGCCCATAGCCCGGAGGTAGCGGGAAGACTGGAGGCTGCGCCTACCAGGAAAGCACACATTATCGTTGACGCGCATCGCGAGCCTTTACACTTGCGCTTTTCGACTGCCCAAAACAAAGCCCCTGTTTGCGTTAGCAAACAGGGGCTCTGGAATTTAATCTTGACGATGACCTACTCTCACATGGGGAAACCCCACACTACCATCGGCGATGCATCGTTTCACTGCTGAGTTCGGGATGGGATCAGGTGGTTCCAATGCTCTATGGTCGTCAAGAAATTCGGGTACTGAGTCGTGACCATGTGGTCTCGCTTCAGCAAATTGGGTATGTGACAGCTTTCGGTGTTTTGTGAGATTCGAACTTTCGGTTCATTTCGTCTTCACACACCGCAATCTGGTGCTCTTTGGCTTTTCAGCTCGAAGCAAGCAAATTGCTTGGGTGTTATATGGTCAAGCCTCACGGGCAATTAGTATTGGTTAGCTCAACGCCTCACAGCGCTTACACACCCAACCTATCAACGTCGTAGTCTTCGACGGCCCTTCAGGGAACTCAAGGTTCCAGTGAGATCTCATCTTGAGGCTAGTTTCCCGCTTAGATGCTTTCAGCGGTTATCTATTCCGAACATAGCTACCCGGCAATGCCACTGGCGTGACAACCGGAACACCAGAGGTTCGTCCACTCCGGTCCTCTCGTACTAGGAGCAGCCCCTCTCAAATCTCAAACGTCCACGGCAGATAGGGACCGAACTGTCTCACGACGTTCTAAACCCAGCTCGCGTACCACTTTAAATGGCGAACAGCCATACCCTTGGGACCGGCTTCAGCCCCAGGATGTGATGAGCCGACATCGAGGTGCCAAACACCGCCGTCGATATGAACTCTTGGGCGGTATCAGCCTGTTATCCCCGGAGTACCTTTTATCCGTTGAGCGATGGCCCTTCCATACAGAACCACCGGATCACTAAGACCTACTTTCGTACCTGCTCGACGTGTCTGTCTCGCAGTCAAGCGCGCTTTTGCCTTTATACTCTACGACCGATTTCCGACCGGTCTGAGCGCACCTTCGTACTCCTCCGTTACTCTTTAGGAGGAGACCGCCCCAGTCAAACTACCCACCATACACTGTCCTCGATCCGGATAACGGACCTGAGTTAGAACCTCAAAGTTGCCAGGGTGGTATTTCAAGGTTGGCTCCACGCAGACTGGCGTCCACGCTTCAAAGCCTCCCACCTATCCTACACAAGCAAATTCAAAGTCCAGTGCAAAGCTATAGTAAAGGTTCACGGGGTCTTTCCGTCTAGCCGCGGATACACTGCATCTTCACAGCGATTTCAATTTCACTGAGTCTCGGGTGGAGACAGCGCCGCCATCGTTACGCCATTCGTGCAGGTCGGAACTTACCCGACAAGGAATTTCGCTACCTTAGGACCGTTATAGTTACGGCCGCCGTTTACCGGGGCTTCGATCAAGAGCTTCGCGTTAGCTAACCCCATCAATTAACCTTCCGGCACCGGGCAGGCGTCACACCCTATACGTCCACTTTCGTGTTTGCAGAGTGCTGTGTTTTTAATAAACAGTCGCAGCGGCCTGGTATCTTCGACCGGCATGAGCTTACGGAGCAAGTCCTTCACCCTCACCGGCGCACCTTCTCCCGAAGTTACGGTGCCATTTTGCCTAGTTCCTTCACCCGAGTTCTCTCAAGCGCCTTGGTATTCTCTACCCAACCACCTGTGTCGGTTTGGGGTACGGTTCCTGGTTACCTGAAGCTTAGAAGCTTTTCTTGGAAGCATGGCATCAACCACTTCGTTAACTAAAAGTTAACTCGTCATCAGCTCTCGGCCTTAGAATCCCGGATTTACCTAAGATTCCAGCCTACCACCTTAAACTTGGACAACCAACGCCAAGCTGGCCTAGCCTTCTCCGTCCCTCCATCGCAATAACCAGAAGTACAGGAATATTAACCTGTTTTCCATCGACTACGCTTTTCAGCCTCGCCTTAGGGACCGACTAACCCTGCGTCGATTAACGTTGCGCAGGAAACCTTGGTCTTTCGGCGTGGGTGTTTTTCACACCCATTGTCGTTACTCATGTCAGCATTCGCACTTCTGATACCTCCAGCAAGCTTCTCAACTCACCTTCACAGGCTTACAGAACGCTCCTCTACCGCATCACTTACGTGATACCCGTAGCTTCGGTGTATGGTTTGAGCCCCGTTACATCTTCCGCGCAGGCCGACTCGACTAGTGAGCTATTACGCTTTCTTTAAAGGGTGGCTGCTTCTAAGCCAACCTCCTAGCTGTCTAAGCCTTCCCACATCGTTTCCCACTTAACCATAACTTTGGGACCTTAGCTGACGGTCTGGGTTGTTTCCCTTTTCACGACGGACGTTAGCACCCGCCGTGTGTCTCCCATGCTCGGCACTTGTAGGTATTCGGAGTTTGCATCGGTTTGGTAAGTCGGGATGACCCCCTAGCCGAAACAGTGCTCTACCCCCTACAGTGATACATGAGGCGCTACCTAAATAGCTTTCGAGGAGAACCAGCTATCTCCGAGCTTGATTAGCCTTTCACTCCGATCCACAGGTCATCCGCTAACTTTTCAACGGTAGTCGGTTCGGTCCTCCAGTTAGTGTTACCCAACCTTCAACCTGCCCATGGATAGATCGCCCGGTTTCGGGTCTATTCCCAGCGACTAGACGCCCTATTAAGACTCGCTTTCGCTACGCCTCCCCTATTCGGTTAAGCTCGCCACTGAAAATAAGTCGCTGACCCATTATACAAAAGGTACGCAGTCACAGAACAAAGTCTGCTCCCACTGCTTGTACGCATACGGTTTCAGGATCTATTTCACTCCCCTCTCCGGGGTTCTTTTCGCCTTTCCCTCACGGTACTAGTTCACTATCGGTCAGTCAGTAGTATTTAGCCTTGGAGGATGGTCCCCCCATATTCAGACAAAGTTTCTCGTGCTCCGTCCTACTCGATTTCATGACTAAGAGACTTTCGCGTACAGGGCTATCACCCACTATGGCCGCACTTTCCAGAGCGTTCCGCTAATCTCAAAGCCACTTAAGGGCTAGTCCCCGTTCGCTCGCCACTACTAAGGGAATCTCGGTTGATTTCTTTTCCTCAGGGTACTTAGATGTTTCAGTTCCCCTGGTTCGCCCCTTACACCTATGTATTCAGTGTAAGGTAACCATCTTATGATGGCTGGGTTCCCCCATTCAGACATCTCCGGATCAAAGTCTGTTTGCCGACTCCCCGAAGCTTTTCGCAGGCTACCACGTCTTTCATCGCCTCTGACTGCCAAGGCATCCACCGTATGCGCTTCTTCACTTGACCATATAACCCCAAGCAATCTGGTTATACTGTGAAGACAACATTCGCCGAAAATTCGATAATACTCAATTACGAGTAACTCACAAATTTTACCTTAGCCTGATCCGTTACCAGTGAAAGTAACGTTCAGTCTATCTTTCTATCACATACCCAAATTTTTAAAGAACGATCTAATCAAAGACTAGAAATCAACATTCACCATCGCCTGGATGGAATGCTCATTTCTAAGCTTTCAAAACTTTCAGAAGCAGTAGTGGTGGAGCCAAACGGGATCGAACCGTTGACCTCCTGCGTGCAAGGCAGGCGCTCTCCCAGCTGAGCTATGGCCCCGTATTTCTACAGGCGTTTCCCACACAAAATTGGTGGGTCTGGGCAGATTCGAACTGCCGACCTCACCCTTATCAGGGGTGCGCTCTAACCAACTGAGCTACAGACCCAATTTCGGGCTGCTTCTTATCGTCTTCTTCAATGAATCAAGCAATTCGTGTGGGAGCTTATGGAGCAGCTGATGTCGTCGATTAAGGAGGTGATCCAGCCGCAGGTTCCCCTACGGCTACCTTGTTACGACTTCACCCCAGTCATGAATCACACCGTGGTAACCGTCCTCCCGAAGGTTAGACTAGCTACTTCTGGTGCAACCCACTCCCATGGTGTGACGGGCGGTGTGTACAAGGCCCGGGAACGTATTCACCGCGACATTCTGATTCGCGATTACTAGCGATTCCGACTTCACGCAGTCGAGTTGCAGACTGCGATCCGGACTACGATCGGTTTTATGGGATTAGCTCCACCTCGCGGCTTGGCAACCCTCTGTACCGACCATTGTAGCACGTGTGTAGCCCAGGCCGTAAGGGCCATGATGACTTGACGTCATCCCCACCTTCCTCCGGTTTGTCACCGGCAGTCTCCTTAGAGTGCCCACCATTACGTGCTGGTAACTAAGGACAAGGGTTGCGCTCGTTACGGGACTTAACCCAACATCTCACGACACGAGCTGACGACAGCCATGCAGCACCTGTCTCAATGTTCCCGAAGGCACCAATCTATCTCTAGAAAGTTCATTGGATGTCAAGGCCTGGTAAGGTTCTTCGCGTTGCTTCGAATTAAACCACATGCTCCACCGCTTGTGCGGGCCCCCGTCAATTCATTTGAGTTTTAACCTTGCGGCCGTACTCCCCAGGCGGTCAACTTAATGCGTTAGCTGCGCCACTAAAAGCTCAAGGCTTCCAACGGCTAGTTGACATCGTTTACGGCGTGGACTACCAGGGTATCTAATCCTGTTTGCTCCCCACGCTTTCGCACCTCAGTGTCAGTATTAGTCCAGGTGGTCGCCTTCGCCACTGGTGTTCCTTCCTATATCTACGCATTTCACCGCTACACAGGAAATTCCACCACCCTCTACCATACTCTAGTCAGTCAGTTTTGAATGCAGTTCCCAGGTTGAGCCCGGGGATTTCACATCCAACTTAACAAACCACCTACGCGCGCTTTACGCCCAGTAATTCCGATTAACGCTTGCACCCTCTGTATTACCGCGGCTGCTGGCACAGAGTTAGCCGGTGCTTATTCTGTCGGTAACGTCAAAACACTAACGTATTAGGTTAATGCCCTTCCTCCCAACTTAAAGTGCTTTACAATCCGAAGACCTTCTTCACACACGCGGCATGGCTGGATCAGGCTTTCGCCCATTGTCCAATATTCCCCACTGCTGCCTCCCGTAGGAGTCTGGACCGTGTCTCAGTTCCAGTGTGACTGATCATCCTCTCAGACCAGTTACGGATCGTCGCCTTGGTGAGCCATTACCTCACCAACTAGCTAATCCGACCTAGGCTCATCTGATAGCGCAAGGCCCGAAGGTCCCCTGCTTTCTCCCGTAGGACGTATGCGGTATTAGCGTCCGTTTCCGAACGTTATCCCCCACTACCAGGCAGATTCCTAGGCATTACTCACCCGTCCGCCGCTCTCAAGAGAAGCAAGCTTCTCTCTACCGCTCGACTTGCATGTGTTAGGCCTGCCGCCAGCGTTCAATCTGAGCCATGATCAAACTCTTCAGTTCAAACATCTTTGGGTTTTTAAGAAACCCTAAACTTGGCTCAGCAATCGTTGGTTACATCTTTGATTTCTCGCGGAGTAACTTGTGATGCTGATAATCTTGTTGACTATCAGTCTGACTCCACAAGCACCCACACGAATTGCTTGATTCAGTTGTTAAAGAGCGGTTGGTTAAGATCTTTCGTCTCAACCGAGGCGCGCATTCTACAGCAGCCTCATTTGCTGTCAAGTGATTATTTTCAGAAGTTTTCGAAGATTTCTTCAACAACTTCAACCACTTGCGCTTCCGATCTCTCGTTAGCGGGAGGCGAATTCTACAGCGTTACACGCTGCTGTCAACACCTCTTTTTCTCCGCTTTCGATCGAGAAGATCGAAACGTTAATAGAGCCAAACAACACCACTCTACCAACTCCTTCTGGGCTTCGATGAACTGAAGCAACTCGCTGTCGAATCTCGCGCAACTCTTTGTTTACCAAGGAGTTTTCCGTTTCGACTGCGCCGGAAGTGGGGCGAATTATAGACAGATATAAAACGCCGTCAACACTTAATTTCAGGTTTATTCGGATTTAAGCGTAATACGCGCAAATGCCTTCTTACCTGCCTGGCAAACGTGGGTAGCGCCCAGCTCGTATATAAAGGTGCGATCAACAACCTCACCATCTATACGCACGCCGCCGGAACCCAGCAGGTCACGCGCAACCGCCGAGTTCTTCACCAGGCCAGCCCTATTAAGGACAGCAGCGATCGGCATAGCTTCAGCAGCAGTCAGCTCGATCTCCGGCAGATCATCCGGTAACTCGCCATCCTTCATGCGATTGCCTGCCGCACGGTGAGCACTTGCCGCAGCCTCTTCACCATGAAAGCGCGCCACAATCTCTTCGGCCAACTTGATCTTCACGTCACGCGGATTGGCACCCGCCTCGACGTCAGCACGCAGCGCATTGATCTCGTCCATCGAGCGGAAACTCAACAGCTCGAAGTAACGCCACATCAACGCATCCGGAATCGAAACCAGCTTGCCGTACATCACACCCGGCGCTTCCTGGATACCTACATAGTTACCCAAGGACTTGGACATCTTCTTGACGCCATCCAACCCCTCCAGCAACGGCATGGTCAGAATGCACTGCGCCTCTTGCCCATACGCACGTTGCAGCTCACGCCCCATCAGCAGGTTGAACTTCTGATCAGTACCCCCCAACTCAACGTCCGCGCGCAACGCCACCGAGTCATACCCTTGAACCAGCGGGTACAGGAACTCGTGAATCGCGATCGGCTGATTAGTGGAGTAGCGCTTGTCGAAGTCATCGCGCTCAAGCATGCGTGCCACGGTGTACTGGGATGTCAGGCGGATAAAGTCAGCCGGCCCCATCTGGTCCATCCAGGTGGAGTTGAAGGCCACTTCGGTCTTGGCCGGATCAAGAATCTTGAACACCTGAGTCTTGTAGGTCTCGGCATTATCGAGAACCTGCTCACGGGTCAGCGGCGGGCGCGTCGCGCTCTTGCCGCTTGGATCACCGATCATCCCGGTGAAGTCACCTATAAGGAAGATGACTTGATGCCCCAGCTCCTGGAACTGACGCAGCTTATTAATAAGCACGGTGTGACCCAGGTGCAGATCCGGCGCCGTTGGATCGAAGCCAGCCTTAATACGCAGGGGTTGGCCACGCTTGAGCTTTTCGATCAGCTCGGCCTCGACCAACAGTTCTTCCGCACCACGTTTTATCAGCGCTAGCTGCTCTTCAACCGACTTCATAACAGACCCGCAAGGCTCAGATTCAAAAGGGAACCAACCATACAAGATCAGGGACTAATTACAAGTTTTGCCCTGCGCACGGACACCGTTCAGCAAGCCCAGCATTCGCAAGCTTGCGCCACAGATGATTTGGTTATATTTTATACAGTTATTTCATCTTCATCATGTCATTCATCTTTTCCATTTCATCTTCAAAGTCAAAATTACTTATGACCACAGAACCGTCTAAAGCGCCGCCGCTTTACCCGAAGACCCACCTGCTCGCCGCAAGTGGTATCGCCGCTCTTCTCAGCCTGGCACTCCTGGTATTCCCTTCCAGTGACGTAGAAGCCAAACGAACATCCCTGAGCCTTGACCTGGAAAGTCCAGTTGAACAACTGACACAAGATCAAGACGCTGCCGACGCGCAACAAGCCACAAATGCACCCACTGAATCACCCTTTGCGCAGATAGAAAGCACTCCCGAAGACACTCAACACGCCACTCAAGAGCCGCCTGCGGCCGTCGCGGCCAAGAATCCCCTGCACCGCGAAGTGATCGTGGCCAAAGGCGACACTCTTTCAACGCTGTTCGAGAAAGTGGGCCTGCCCGCCTCTACTGTTAATGAGGTGCTGGCCAGCGATAAACAAGCCAAGCAATTCACTCAGCTCAAGCACGGGCAGAAGCTTCAGTTCGAGTTGGCACCCAACGGCCAGCTGAACAACCTGCACAGCAATGTCAGCGACCTCGAAAGCATCACGCTGACCAAAGGCGCCAAAGGCTTTGCCTTCAACCGCATCACCACCAAACCGGTGATGCGCTCGGCCTACATACATGGCGTGATCAACAGTTCGCTGTCGCAATCGGCCGCCCGCGCGGGCTTGTCCCACAGCATGACCATGGACATGGCCAGCGTGTTTGGCTACGACATCGACTTCGCTCAGGACATTCGCCAAGGCGACGAATTCGACGTGATCTACGAGCAGAAAGTCGCCAACGGCAAAGTGGTCGGCACCGGCGCCATCCTTTCGGCGCGTTTCACCAACCGCGGCAAGACCTACACCGCCGTTCGCTATACCAACAAACAAGGCAATACCAGCTACTACACCGCTGATGGCAACAGCATGCGCAAGGCCTTCATCCGTACGCCGGTAGACTTCGCCCGCATCAGCTCGCGTTTCTCCATGGGCCGCAAACACCCGATCCTCAACAAGATCCGCGCTCACAAAGGCGTCGACTATGCCGCCCCGCGTGGCACGCCGATCAAAGCAGCCGGCGATGGCAAGGTGCTGCTGGCTGGGCGTCGCGGTGGCTACGGCAATACCGTGATCATCCAGCACGGCAACACCTACCGCACGCTGTATGGCCACATGCAAGGGTTCGCCAAAGGCGTATCCACAGGCAGCAACGTCAAGCAAGGCCAGGTGATCGGCTACATCGGCACCACAGGCCTGTCCACTGGCCCGCACTTACACTATGAATTCCAGGTGAACGGCGTTCACGTCGATCCATTGGGCCAGAAGCTGCCAATGGCCGACCCGATCGCCAAAGCCGAGCGCGCACGCTTCCTGCAGCAAAGCCAGCCGTTGATGGCCCGCATGGACCAGGAGCGCTCTACCCTGCTGGCCTCGGCGAAGCGCTAAGGTATGCCGCGCTATATAGGTGTGATGTCCGGGACCAGCCTTGATGGCCTGGATATCGCCCTGATCGAACAAGACCCGGCGATCAACTTGATCGCCACGCACTACATCCCGATGCCCGAGACCCTGCGCGCCGAGCTGCTAAGCCTGTGCGCCAGCGGCCCGGACGAGATCGCCCGTTCAGCGATTGCCCAGCAACACTGGGTAACGCTCGCCGCCCAAGGCATCCATGCCTTGCTGCAACAGCAGAACCTCAAGCCCGAAGACATTCGCGCCATTGGCAGCCACGGGCAGACGATCCGCCACGAGCCGGCCCGCGGCTTTACCGTGCAGATCGGTAACCCTGCGCTGCTCACCGAGCTGACAGCCATCACCGTGGTCAGCGACTTCCGCAGCCGCGACGTCGCCGCCGGCGGCCAGGGCGCGCCGCTCGTGCCGGCCTTTCATGAGGCGTTGTTCGGTGAGCGTACCGGCAACCGTGCCGTATTAAACGTTGGCGGGTTCAGCAACCTCAGCCTGATCGAGACCGGCAAACCGGTAGCCGGCTTCGACTGCGGCCCCGGAAACGTCTTGCTGGATGCCTGGATTCACCAACAGCGCGGCGAGCACTTTGACCGTGACGGCCAGTGGGCCGCCAGTGGCAAGGTTGAGCCTCAGTTGCTCAGCCGCCTACTCAGCGACCCCTTCTTCCTCACCCAAGGCCCGAAAAGTACCGGACGCGAAGTCTTCAACCTGAGCTGGCTGCAGCACCACCTTGGCACACTGCCCGCGTTTAAGCCTCAGGACGTACAGGCAACCCTGCTTGAACTGACGGCGCTGACCATCGTTGAATCCTTGCAAACTGCACAGTCCGAGACTGAAACGCTACTGGTCTGTGGTGGCGGCGCGCATAACGCCACACTGATGAACCGTCTGGCGGCGCTGCTGCCGTCCACCCAAGTCAGCAGCACCGCCACTTATGGCGTCGATCCCGACTGGGTCGAAGCCATGGCCTTCGCCTGGCTGGCCCATTGCTGCCTTGAAGGCATTGCCGCCAACCGCCCCAGCGTCACCGGCGCACGTGGGCTGCGGGTACTGGGCGCGATTTACCCGGCCTAACTCCCAGACAGCAAAACGCCGCTTGGCTTTCAAAGCCAAGCGGCGTTTTTTATCTGCCGTGGATCAGATCGAGAACGAAGACCCGCACCCACACGTCGTGGTGGCATTCGGGTTCTTGATCACGAAACGCGAACCTTCCAGACCTTCCTGATAATCCACCTCGGCACCTGCCAGGTATTGGAAGCTCATCGGGTCCACGACCAGGCTGACGCCTTCGCGCTCGACGATAGTGTCATCATCGGCCACATCTTCATCGAAGGTAAAACCGTACTGAAACCCTGAACAACCGCCGCCCGTAACAAATACGCGCAGCTTCAAGCGATCATTACCCTCTTCATCGACCAGGCTCTTCACCTTGTGCGCAGCACCGTGGGTGAATTGCAAAGCCGTGGGGGTGAAGGACTCAACGCTCATGCTGATAATCTCCCGGCGTACCGCCGCCATATGCGTAATGGCGGGCATTATCCGCTTCTCCTAGAAAAGCGGTCAACTATTGTTACGGTATATCAATCTGCGTTGCCGCCATAAAAAACACAAAAGGCCCGATCAACGGGCCTTTTGCACACCAGCAGTCAAGCCTTACGGCAGCATGCCCGCGTGGGACAGGCCCAGCTTCTCATCCAGGCCAAACAGGATGTTCAGGTTCTGCACCGCCTGGCCCGAGGCGCCCTTGACCAGATTGTCGATGACCGACAACACCACCACCAGGTCACCATCCTGCGGACGGTGCACGGCGATACGGCAGACGTTGGCACCGCGCACGCTGCGGGTTTCCGGATGGCTGCCAGCTGGCATTACATCGACGAACGGTTCGTTGGCATAACGCTTTTCAAACAGCGCCTGCAGATCTACCGAACGATCGACCACGGTTGCGTACAGCGTGGAGTGAATGCCACGAATCATCGGCGTCAGGTGCGGCACGAACGTCAGACCGACATCCTTGCCAGCAGCACGCCGCAGCCCTTGACGAATTTCCGGCAAGTGGCGGTGCCCTTTTACCGCATAGGCCTTCATGCTTTCCGACGTTTCGGAGTACAGCGAACCTACAGCTGCCCCGCGACCTGCGCCGCTCACACCCGACTTGCAGTCTGCGATCAGGCGCGAAGTGTCCGCCAGCCCGGCTTCGAGCAATGGCAGGAAACCCAACTGCGTGGCAGTCGGATAGCAACCCGGCACCGCGATCAGGCGTGCTTGCTTGATCTGCTCGCGATTGACTTCAGGCAGGCCGTATACCGCCTCTTCCAGCAATTGAGGCGCGCCGTGCGGCTGGCCGTACCACTTGGCCCATTCGTCAGCATCCTGCAGACGGAAATCGGCCGACAGGTCAATGACCTTGGTACCCGCCGCCAGCAGTTCACCGGCCAGTGCATGCGCCACCCCGTGAGGCGTCGCGAAAAACACCACGTCACAGGCGCCAAGGGTCTTGATGTCCGGCACGCTGAACGCCAGGCCGTCGTAGTGGCCTCGCAGGTTGGGGTACATATCGGCCACGGCCAGCCCCGCCTCGGATCGGGAAGTGATAACCACCACCTCAGCTTGCGGATGCTGAGCCAACAGACGCAGCAATTCGACACCGGTGTAACCCGTGCCGCCGACGATACCGACCTTGACCATAAACCTGCCCTCAACGAACCCACTGGAAAGCCGTCGATAATAGGGGCCACATCGTCCTGCGACAACCGTCAACGTGACGTACGGGCGCATGAGCCACTACTATCTTCAGTTACCGTGAACCTGGGAATAACTAGAAATGCTCTATCTATGGATCAAAGCCTTCCACATCGTCGCCATCGTCTGCTGGTTTGCCGGGCTGTTCTACCTGCCCCGCCTGTTCGTCTATCACGCCCAAAGTGAAGACACCGTCAGCAAGGAACGCTTCAGCGTCATGGAGCGCAAGCTCTACCGCGGCATCATGGGCCCGGCGATGATCGCCACGCTGATATTCGGCGGCTGGCTGATCTACCTCAACCCTGCGATCTTTCAATCCGGTGCCTGGATCCACGCCAAACTGACTCTGGTGGTGCTGCTCATCGGTTACCACCATATGTGCGGCGCACAGGTAAAACGCTTTGCCCGTGGCGAAAACACCCGCAGCCATGTCTTTTATCGCTGGTTCAATGAAGTACCGGTTCTGATATTGCTGGCTATCGTAATTTTGGTCGTGGTCAAACCGTTCTAACTTCAATCACTCGGGGTACCTCCAATGTCGCTGCCCGCTTTGCTTGAACAACGTCTGCGCCTGCCCGTGGTGGCTGCGCCGATGTTCCTGATTTCCAACCCGCAACTGGTACTGGCCTGCTGTCGCAATGGCGTGGTCGGGAGTTTCCCGGCACTGAACCAACGTGAAAGCAGCGGCTTCAAGGCCTGGCTGGAAGAAATCGAAGCAGGCCTGGCGCAGCTGGATAACCCCGCGCCGTATGCCGTCAACCTGATCGTGCACAACAGCAACCCTCGCCTTGAGGCCGATCTGGCGATCTGTGTGGCGCACAAAGTGCCGATCGTCATCACCAGCCTGGGTGCGGTGAAAGAACTGGTCGATGCCGTGCACAGCTACGGTGGTCTGGTGTTTCACGACGTCACCACCCGGCGCCACGCCGAGAAAGCCGCAGAGGCCGGTGTCGACGGCCTGATCGCGGTGGCTGCAGGCGCCGGCGGCCATGCCGGCACCTGGAGTCCGTTCGCGCTGATCGCCGAGATTCGACAGTTCTTCGACAAAACCCTGCTGTTGGCCGGCTGCCTCAACCATGGCCACGAGATCCTCGCCGCCCAGCTGTTAGGCGCAGACCTCGCTTACTTCGGTACACGCTTTATCGGCACCACTGAAAGCCATGCCCCGGATGCGTATAAAGAGATGCTGCTCACATCGCGTGCTGCCGACATCGTGCACACTCCCGCTGTGTCCGGCGTGCCCGCCAGCTTTATGCGCCAGAGCCTGGAAAACGCCGGTTTCGACCTCGCAGCCTTACAGGGCAAAGGCGAAGTCAACTTCGGCTCCAAGCTCAAGCCGTTGAGCGACGAGGCCAAGGCATGGAAAACAGTGTGGTCTGCGGGCCAGGGCGTCGGTGAGATTGATGATCTGCCCGGCGTCGATGAACTGATTGCCCGCCTGGATGCCGAATACCGCAAGGCCCGCGAACAGGCGACACAACTGCGCTGGCCACGCTGATACACTCGCCAGGCCTGCCGATTGAAGCGGGCCGGCAACTCCCCTCCTTTACCAGTGACAAGGATGCCCGCATGAGCGACAACCGTTTCAAGATCGTGTTTGACGGAGCCTTGCTCCCGGGTGTCGAAAGCACCACGGCCAAACTCAACCTGGCCGAGTTGTTCAAGAGCGATGTCGAGTCGATCGAAAAGCTCTTTACCGGACGCCCGGTTGCGCTCAAGCGTGACCTGTCGCGCGCCGATGCCGAGACCTACCTGACTGCGCTGAAAAACGCCGGTGTTGATGCCCGCATCGAAGATGAACAACCCGTGGCGTTCAGCCTTGCCGAAACCCACGAAACGCAGACCAGCGCCGCTGATTTTTCGCGCGCCGCCGCCTCGCCTTACGCGCCACCCCGTGCAGCCGTGGGGTACAACACCGAGGCATTCGCAACGCTCAAGGTTTTCACCATTCACGGGCGTATCGGTCGCCTGCGCTACCTGGCCTGGACGCTGGTATTGACCCTCGCCATGCTGGTCGCCGCGGGCATCATCAGCACCGCCAGTTTCGCCGTGGCCACCGCTTCGCCAACAGCCGGCGCTATTCTCGGCGCGCTGCTGGGTTTCGCGTTGTTTGTTGCGCTGGTCTGGGTCAGCGTGCAAATCGGCGTGCAACGCCTGCACGATCTGGGCTGGTCTGGCTGGCTGTATTTCCTGAACCTGGTGCCATTTGTGAACAGCATTTTCCCGCTGTTGCTGCTGGTGCTGCCCGGTAATCCAGGTGCCAACCAATACGGCCCTCCGCCACCACGCAACTCCACTGCGGTGAAGTTGCTGGCGACCTTGTGGCTGGCGTTCATTCCGGTGATGCTCGCCATCCTGGTCACACTGGGCATGAACGGCTACCTGAATCAGCTCGAAGCCAACATGAGCAATAGCTACGAAAGCAGCTCCATCAATGCCGATGACGACACCGATCAAAGCGTCATCGTTAATGAAGAAGACGGCGCGCAAAGTGCTGACGACGCAGCCGAACCTGTAGACTCTCCAGAACAGTGAGAAACGCCCGGCGCCTGTGATGCCTCTGTCACAGGCCCGGCGGCGTTGCGATGGAGAAAGGCATGACCCGTTACGCTCTGATCACCGGTGCCTCCAGCGGCATTGGCCTGGCCTTGGCCGAAGCATTGGCCCGTCGCGGCCGCAGCTTGATTCTGGTGGCCCGCCAGCGTGATCAGTTGGAAAGCATTGCAATCGAATTGACTCAACGCTTCGGCGTCGAGGTGTTGTTTCGCGCCTGCGATCTGGGCGAACCGCTGCGCCTGTCCGGGTTCCTGCTGGAGCTTGAAGAGGGCGAGCGGCAGATCGATCTGCTGGTCAACTGCGCCGGCATCGGCACCAGCGGACCATTCCTGGCCCAGGACTGGATGACCGAACAAGACCTGATCGAAGTCAACATCCTGGCCCTGACCCGTATGTGCCATGCCCTGGGCAATGCCATGGCGCTGCATGGCGGCGGGCAGATTCTTAACGTTGCTTCGGTCGCCGCGTTTCAGCCGGGCCCCTGGATGAGCAGCTATTACGCCAGCAAGGCGTATGTGCTGCACTTCTCCGAAGGGCTGCGCGAAGAATTGAAGACCTGTGGCATCAAGGTCTCGGTGCTGTGCCCCGGCCCTACGCGCACAGCCTTTTTTGGTACCGCGCAAATGGACACCGCCAAACTCGACCGCAGCCAACAACTGATGAGCCCGGAAGAAGTCGCGCTCTATACCGTGCGGGCCTTGGAAAGAAACAAAGCCATCATCATTCCCGGGCGGCGTAACCGTTGGCTGGCGTTCAGCCCACGCCTGAGCCCCCGCTGGCTGACGCGCAAGATTGCCGGCGCCATCAACAAGGCCTATTGCCCACGTTGACGGCCTGGGTACACTCCCCTGCACTTTCACAATGGAGAAACAGCTGTGGATACTCTGTTCACCAAGATCATCAACAGGGAAATACCGGCGAAGATCATCTATGAAGATGACCAGGTCCTCGCTTTCCACGACATTGCCCCGATGGCGCCCGTGCATTTTCTGGTCATTCCAAAAAAGCCGATCCGCACCCTCAATGACCTCACCGAAGACGATAAAGCCCTGGCTGGCCATATTCTGTTTACCGCTCAGCGTCTGGCTGTGGAACAGGGCTGCGAGAAAGGCTTTCGCGTGGTGATGAACTGCAATGAAGAAGGCGGGCAGACCGTTTATCACATTCATATGCACGTGCTGGGGCAGCGCCAGATGAACTGGCCACCGGGCTGATCAGCCTTCCTGCAGAGGTCGCGGCCCAGGGCTGCGACTTCATGCCCTTGACTCAGCGCAAACGCTTCGCCCTCTCTTGCGGTAAACTGGCCGCCGAGATTCTTCCCGGAGGTCAGCATGACTACCCAACGTCACTACTCGCCGATTGATCGTCTGTTGCTGCAAGCCGACATGGCCATGCGCACGCTGTTGCCGTTCAGCGGCCAACCGTACCGCCCATCGCCCGCAATCGTGCAGCCGGATTCGCAGATGAGCAAGACCGACACCCGCCACGTCGTCGGCCTGATGCGCATCAACCATACCGGCGAAGTCTGTGCCCAGGCGCTGTACCAGGGCCAGGCGCTGACCGCCAAGCTGCCGCAGGTGCGTGCGGCGATGGAACATGCCGCCGAGGAAGAAATCGACCACCTGGCCTGGTGTGAGCAGCGCATTCGTCAGTTGGGCAGCCATACGAGCGTGCTGAACCCACTGTTTTACGGTTTGTCGTTTGGTATCGGCGCCGCTGCCGGCCTGATCAGTGACAAGGTCAGCCTGGGCTTTGTCGCTGCGACGGAACATCAGGTGTGCAAGCATTTGGATGAACACCTGGAACAGCTGCCGGCCGAGGATGAAAAGTCCCGGGCCATCCTCGAGCAGATGCGCATCGATGAAGAACACCACGCAGAAAGCGCACTGGATGCGGGGGGGTTCCGCTTCCCGGCACCGGTGCGGTTTGGCATGAGCCTGTTGGCCAAAGTCATGACCAAGAGCACCTATCGCATCTAAGTGCATTGAATCTGAGTCACAAAAAAGGGCGCCACACAGGCGCCCTTTTCTTTTGCCGTTTGGCGATCAACCCAACTCGATGATTTCATAATCATGAGTGATTGCCACACCGGCCGCGCCCAGCATGATCGACGCCGAGCAATACTTCTCGGCCGACAGCTCGATGGCACGCTTGACCTGCGCTTCTTTCAGCGCCCGGCCCTTCACCACGAAATGCATGTGGATCTTGGTGAACACCTTCGGGTCTTCAGTGGCGCGCTCGGCTTCCAGGAAGGCTTCGCAGCTTTCCACGGCCTGGCGGGATTTCTTCAGGATGCTGACCACGTCGAAATTGCTGCAACCGCCGACACCCAGCAGGAGCATTTCCATCGGACGTACGCCCAGGTTACGGCCGCCGGCTTCCGGCGGGCCATCCATGACCACCACATGGCCACTGCCCGACTCACCGAGGAACATGGCTTCGCCCGCCCATTGGATGCGTGCCTTCATCGCCCAGACTCCACTGCTAAAAAAGGGTCGCCAGCTTAGCACAGGGCCCTGGAACCGCAGCGTCCTGCCTGCAAAGCGATCAATGACAGCGTTTGCTCGGTAAATTCCTTAATCGAGGCAGAATGTGTCTGGTAAGCTGGCGCCAATTCAATGGCGCATTGCCATCCTTTGTACAGCGTGTATCAATGCCGACATCGCTGGATAAAAAAATAAATCCAACCACACCGTGCAGTCTTTCCGGGATACAACCATGGTTGCTCTTACTCCCACACCCAAGATCAAGAATCTCGACAAGCTGCTGATGCATTGCCAGCGCCGGCGTTATCCGGCCAAGCACAACATCATCTGCGCGGGCGAACGTTCCGAAACACTGTTCTTCATCATCAAAGGCTCGGTCACCATCCTGATCGAGGATGAAGACGGTCGCGAGATGATCATCGCCTACCTCAATACCGGCGATTTCTTCGGGGAGTTGGGGCTGTTCGAACAAGCCGGCAAAGAGCAGGAACGCAGCGCCTGGGTGCGCGCCAAAATTGAATGCGACGTTGCCGAAATCAGTTACGCGAAATTCCGCGAATTGGCCCAGCATGATCCCGACATCCTTTACGCCCTGAGCGGCCAGATTGCCCAGCGCCTGCGCGACACCACGCGCAAAGTCGGTGACCTGGCGTTCTTTGACGTCACCGGCCGCGTGGCCCGCTGCCTGCTGGAGCTGTGCAAGCAACCGGATGCCATGACCCATCCGGACGGCATGCAGATCAAAGTCACGCGCCAGGAAATCGGGCGCATTGTCGGCTGCTCACGGGAAATGGTCGGTCGCGTACTCAAGGACCTGGAAGAGCGCAACCTGGTGCACGTCAAAGGCAAGACCATGGTGGTGTTCGGTACGCGTTAACCCGGCAGGAAGCCGGCCAGCATTTGACGGTACAAGGTATCCAGCCGGCTGATCGCATCCGGCGCGGGAAAGGCTTCATGCAGTGCGATATGGCTGTCGGCACGTACGCGCTGGTCGAGGCCGCAGGCTTCATTGAAACGGTTGACCGCTGCAATCAATTCTTCGCGATCGTCATCCAGCAACAGGGCGCCGTGCACCAACCCCACCGGGCGGCCGCCGCTCTGTCGCCAGCGCTGGGCGGTGCCCACCATTTTGCGACCTTTGAGATTGACGTTGTAACGACCGTCGCAAAACGCTCCGTCGACTTCACCGACGGACGCGTCACCGCCCAACTCAATCAATAAGTCGCAGATCGGCTGGCACAAACGCTGGTAACCGGTTTCGATGCGCCCTTGATCGCCTTCGCTGCGCGGCGGCGCGTAAACCAGGGCGATATTGACGGTAGCGCCAGACTGCGGCACCGGCTCACCGCCGGTTTCGCGCAGCAGCACCGGCCAACCGGCATCGGCTGATACGTGGCTCGCGGCTTCAAACGCGGGCAAGCGGCTCAAGCGGCGCGGCATGACCAGTGCCTGGTCGCTGGGCTGCCAGAACAGCAGCCCGAACGCTCGCTCGCCAGCGCAAACGGCCGCCAACAGGTCTTGTTCGGCAGCGAGGCCTGCTTCTACGGTCATCGATAGGGGTTGAATCATCAAACACCTACTTCTCTGAATAGACACAAAACTAATGTGGGAGCTGGCTTGCCTGCGAGACAGGCACCGCGGCGTATCAGTTACACCCTGGTGATGCTATCGCAGGCAAGCCAGCTCCCACACAAGCCCGCTCCCACATTTTTGACCGCATTCCAAATCAGTCTAATGTGGAACCGCTAACCGCCACACCGCGCTCCGGGAAGAACAAACGCTGCAGCTCCGCCCCCGGGTTCTCGGCGCGCATAAAGGTCTCGCCCACCAGGAACGAGTACACCCCGCTGATTTCCATCAGCTCCACATCGGCGCGGTTGAGGATGCCACTCTCGGTGATCACCAGACGGTCACGCGGGATACGCGGCAGCAGGTCCAGCGTGTTTTCCAGGCTGACCTCGAACGTGTGCAAGTTACGGTTATTGACCCCCACCAACGGCGTATCGAGGGTTTTCAGTGCACGTTCCAGCTCATTGCCGTCGTGGACTTCTACCAGCACATCCAGGCCAACGCTTTTGGCCACGGCCGCCAACTCAGCCATCTTCACGTCATCCAGTGCAGAGACGATCAGCAGCACGCAGTCGGCGCCCAAGGCACGGGCCTCGACGATCTGGTACGGGTCAACCATGAAATCCTTGCGGATCACCGGCAACTTGCACGCCGCGCGGGCCTGTTGCAGGAACAGGTCGCAACCTTGGAAGAAGTCGATATCGGTCAGTACCGACAGGCAGGTTGCGCCGCCCTTCTCGTAGCTCTTGGCAATGTCTTCAGGATTAAAGAGCTCGCGGATCACGCCCTTGCTGGGTGAGGCTTTTTTGATCTCGGCAATGACCGCGGGCTGCTTGTCCTTGGCCTGCTTTATCAGGGCGTTGGCAAAACCACGCGGCGCATCGGCGATCTTCGCTTGAGCTTCCAACTCGGCCAGGCTGACGCGGGCGCGACGCTCGGCGACTTCTTCCGCCTTGCGGGCCAGGATTTTTTCCAGAACGGTCGGCACACTCATCCTTCATTCTCCATCTTGAACACCGCAGTAAAGGCACCCAGTTCTTCGAGCTTCTCGCGAGCGAGCCCGGTGTGCAATGCATCATGTGCGAGGGCCACGCCCTCTTTGAGACTGTAGGCGTGATCGGCGGCATACAGTGCCGCGCCGGCATTGAGCACGATCATTTCGGCTGCTTTCTGGCCGTTTTCCGTTTTGCGACGCCCCAGGGCATCCCGAATCAGTTCAAGCGAGGCGGCCGGGCTTTCCACCGCCAGGCCATGCAGGCTCTGGCTTTTCATGCCGAGGTCTTCGGGCTCGACCCAGTACTCGGTGACTTGGTCGTTCTTCAGTTCCGCTACAAAGGTCGGGGCGGCCAGGCTGAACTCGTCCAAACCGTCTTTGGAATGCACCACCAGCACGTGCTTGCTGCCCAGGCGTTGCAACACCTCGGCCAACGGGCGGCACAGCGCCTGACTGAACACACCCACCACCTGATGTTTCACACCGGCCGGATTCGTAAGCGGGCCGAGCATGTTGAACAGGGTGCGCAGGCCAAGGTCCTTGCGCGGGCCGGCGGCGTGTTTCATCGCACCGTGGTGGGATTGGGCAAACATGAAGCCAATGCCGACGCTGTCGATGCAGCGCGCCACTTGTACCGGCGTCAGGTTCAGGTAGATCCCGGCCGCTTCCAGCAAGTCGGCGCTGCCGCTCTTGCCAGAGACCGCGCGGTTACCGTGCTTGGCCACGGTGCAACCGGCCGCCGCGACCACAAAGGAGGAAGCCGTCGATACGTTGAAGATATTTGCACCGTCACCGCCGGTGCCGACCACGTCGACCACGCCGTCGAGGGTCTTGAGTTCGACCTTGTCGGCCAGCTCACGCATCACCGACACGGCGCCGACGATTTCGTCGATGCTTTCGCTCTTCATGCGCATCGCCATCATGAACGCGCCGATCTGCGCGTCGGTGCATTGACCGGTCATGATCTCGCGCATCACATCGCTCATTTCAGCGGTGCTCAGGTCCAGATGGCCGACGATACGGCTCAGGGCAGTCTTGATATCCATGAAAAGTCCTTAGCGCGTGCCGCCGCTCTGCTTGAGAAAGTTAGCGAACAGCTCGTAGCCCTGCTCGGTCAGGATCGACTCGGGGTGAAATTGCACCCCTTCGATATTCAGTGTCTTGTGGCGCAGGCCCATGATCTCATCGACCGAACCGTCTTCCAGCTGGGTCCAGGCGGTCAGCTCCAGGCACTCAGGCAGGGTCTCACGCTTGACCACCAGCGAGTGGTAACGGGTGACCGTCACCGGCAGGTTCAGGCCGTGGAATACGCCCAGGTCTTTATGGAACACCGGGCTGGTTTTGCCGTGCATTACCTGGCGCGCGCGAACCACATCACCGCCAAAGGCCTGGCCAATGGACTGGTGGCCCAGGCACACGCCCAGGATCGGCAACTTGCCGGCGAAATATTTGATTGCTTCCAGGGACACACCGGCTTCGGTCGGCGTGCAGGGGCCTGGCGAAACCACGATGCGCTCCGGGTTCAGCGCGGCGATTTCGGCGACCGTCAGTTCATCATTGCGCACCACCTTGACCTCGGCACCGAGCTCGCCCAGGTACTGCACAACGTTGTAGGTAAAGGAGTCGTAGTTATCAATCATCAGCAACATGTGGGTTCAAACCTCTTGAATTCACTGATTTCGAATGACCGCCTTCCAGGAGTGACCCGCTGCCAGACGCACGTTCCGGTTGCCAGGGTGAGCCGGCAAGGGGCGTCAAACAACGGGTGAAGAAGGCAAATCGGTACAGGTCCGGCCGAGCCGGCAGAGAAAAATGTCAGGCGCGCCAACGCCAACGGGCGTGTGCCTTGACTACTCGCATCAAGAGTTTGCTGATAATCAACACGGGGAGGGTCTCGTTCATACGTTCAGGCACAGTAACGTAGCCTCGCCAGCGGTGCAATATGGAGCCGCGAATACGGGGTAATCACGACGAAATCTTTATAGGAAAAAACTGTTTTCTTCACGGAAAACCCTCACTACATTGCTAGTGTTTCGCTTCCGATACAAAAACAACTAAATGGAATTTTGCATGTTCAGACCTCCGTTTTTCGCACCGCTTGCCGGCTGCCTCTTGTCACTGGCCTGCGCGCAGGCGTTCGCAGCCTCCTCACCGTATTCAACCATGGTCGTTTTCGGCGACAGCCTGGCCGATGCCGGTCAGTTCCCCGATGGCTCGAATGGCGCCACGTTACGCTTTACCAACCGCACCGGGCCGACCTTCCAGGGCGA
Organism: Pseudomonas sp. HT11; assembly: GCF_044875395.1. Lineage (NCBI taxonomy): Bacteria > Pseudomonadati > Pseudomonadota > Gammaproteobacteria > Pseudomonadales > Pseudomonadaceae > Pseudomonas > Pseudomonas sp. HT11. Next base: position 5,696,914 of record NZ_CP173217.1, read on the forward strand.
TTACGGCCTGGTTTCGTCGACCTTGCTCGGCTCCCGGCTGGGCGTCGCGCCAAACGACTTGAATGCCTCCACCTCGCCGGTTCGCGCGGCGCAAGGCTTGCCCGACGGCAACAACTGGGCAGTCGGCGGCTACCGTACCGACAACATCCTGGATTCCATTACCTCGGTCTCCAACGCGGCGATTCCGCCTGGCAACCCGGGTGGCGGTACGGTGCTTCGCAGTCGCCAGGGTTATCTCCCGGCAAACGGCGGGCGGGCCGACCCCAACGCGCTGTATTTCCTGTCCGGTGGCGGCAATGACTTCCTGCAAGGCCGCGTCCTCAGCCCAGGCCAGGCCGTTGCCGCCGGCGGGCGCCTGGCCGACAGCGCCCAAGCCCTGCAACAAGCCGGCGCGCGCTACATCATGGTGTGGATGCTGCCCGACCTGGGCCTGACTCCGGCCATCAACGGCACGCCGCTGCAGGCGTCGAGTTCGGCCCTGAGCACTCTCTTCAACCAGTCACTGGTGCAGCGCCTGTCTCAGATCGATGCGCAGATCATCCCGCTGAATATTCCGCTGCTGCTCAATGAAGCCTTCGCCAGCCCGGCCCGCTTTGGCCTGGCCACCGGACAAAACCTCACCGGCACCTGCTTCAGTGGCAACAGTTGCACCGCCAACCCGACCTACGGCATTGGCGGCACCAACCCGGACCCGACCAAGCTGATCTACAACGACTCGGTCCACCCCACCATCGCCGGGCAACGCTTGATCGCCGACTACGCCTATTCACTGCTTGCGGCGCCGTGGGAACTGACCTTGCTGCCGGAGATGGCCCAAGGCACGTTGCGCGCCCACCAGGACGAACTGCGCAACCAATGGCAGGCGGACAACGGCAACTGGCAAGCCGTGGGCCAATGGCGCGCCATCGTGGCCGGTGGCGGCCAGCGCCTGAACTTCGATGATCAAAACAGCTCGGCCAGCGGCGACGGCAGTGGCTACAACCTGAATGTCGGGGGCAGCTACCGGCTCGACGAAAACTGGCGCGTAGGCGTGGCAGCCGGCCTGTATCGGCAGACGCTTGAAGCCGGCGCCAGCGATTCGGACTACAAGCTCAACAGCTACATGGGCACCGCCTTCGCCCAATACCAGCAAAACCATTGGTGGGCCGATGCCGCGTTGACCGGCGGCAAACTGGACTTCGACAGCCTCAAGCGCAAGTTCGCCCTGGGCGTCAGCGAAGGCTCGGAAAAAGGCGACACCGACGGCTGGCTCTGGGCCCTCAGCGGCCGAGTGGGTTACGACATTGCCGGCGCCGGCAGCGACTGGCACCTGTCGCCGTTCGTCAGCGCCGACTATGCGCGGGTCGAGGTCGATGGCTATTCGGAAAAGGACAGCCGCTCCACCGCACTGACCTTTGACGATCAACAACGCGACTCCAAGCGCCTGGGCGTCGGCTTGCAGGGCAGCTTCCGTGTCACGCCGCAAACCCAGGTGTTTGGCGAAGTAGCCCACGAGCATGAATTCGAAAACGATACCCAGAAGGTGAAGATGTCGCTCAACAGCGTGCCAGGGATCGATTTCAAGCTGGACGGCTACACGCCGCGCAGCAATTCGGATCGCTTAAGCCTCGGCGTCAGCCACAAACTGACTCAAGAGCTGGCGTTACGGGCGGCGTATAACGTGAGGAAGGATGACAACTTGACCCAGCAAGGGGTGAGTGTCGGGGTGAGCCTGGATTTCTAAAACGGTCTAGAGCACATCACAAAACAACTGTGGGAGCTGGCTTGCCTGCGATGCAGACACCTCGGTGTATCAGGTACACCCAGGTGATGCTATCGCAGGCAAGCCAGCTCCCACAGTTGGATCTCTATCTGGCTTTAGTTTTGCGGGGTTTGCTCGGCCAACGCCACCGCACGGAACATCGCGCGGCGCTTGTTCAGGGTTTCTTCCCATTCCAGCGCCGGCACCGAGTCAGCCACAATTCCGCCACCGGCCTGCACGTGCAGCTCACCGTCCTTGATCACCGCCGTACGGATCGCAATCGCGGTGTCCATGTTGCCGTTCCAGGCAAAATACCCCACGGCGCCACCGTACACACCACGCTTGACTGGCTCCAGTTCGTCGATGATTTCCATCGCGCGAATCTTCGGCGCGCCCGACAAGGTGCCCGCCGGCAGAATCGCGCGCAGCGCGTCCATGGCGGTTAAGCCTTCCTTCAGCTCGCCGGTCACGTTGGAGACAATGTGCATCACGTTGGAATAGCGCTCGATGACCATCTTCTCGGTGAGCTTCACCGAGCCGATTTCCGAAACGCGGCCGGTGTCATTGCGGCCCAGGTCGATGAGCATCAAGTGCTCGGCGATTTCCTTGTCGTCGCTCAGCAGGTCTTCTTCCAGCGCCAGGTCGGCCTCTTCGGTCGCGCCACGTGGGCGTGTGCCGGCAATCGGGCGCACGGTGATCAGGTTGTCTTCGACGCGCACCAGCACTTCCGGCGAACTGCCCACCACGTGGAAGTCGCCGAAATTGAAGAAGTACATGTACGGCGTCGGGTTGAAGCAGCGCAGCGCGCGGTACAGGTCAATCGGTGCGGCCTTGAAGTCGATGGACATGCGTTGCGACGGCACCACCTGCATGCAGTCACCGGCGAGGATGTATTCCTTGATGGTATCCACCGCGCGCTCGTAGTCATCCTGAGTAAAGCTGGAGCGGAACACCGGGTCGGCAGCCGGTGGACGGCTGAGGTCCAGGCCACGGCGCGGGGTGATTGGCTGGCGCAGTTTTTCCAGCAGCGCTTCAAGGCTGGCCTGGCCTTGCTCGAAGGCGTCGGCCTGGGAAGGGTCCGCCAGCACAATCGCGTGCATTTTGCCGGCGAGGTTGTCGAACACCACCACCGCGTCGGAGACCATCAGCAGAATGTCCGGCACGCCCAGCGGGTCCGGGTTCGGGCATTTGCCCAGGCGTTTTTCCACGTAGCGCACGCAGTCGTAGCCGAAATAGCCCACCAGGCCGCCGTTGAAGCGCGGCAATCCAACGATGGTCGGCACGTTGTAGCGCGCCTTGAAGGCTTCGACGAAGGCCAGCGGGTCTTCAACGTCGTGGCTTTCGATCTCGACGCCATCAAGCGTGATGCTCACATGATGGTCGTGCACCCGCAGCACCGTGCGGCACGGCAGGCCGATGATCGAGTAACGGCCCCACTTCTCCCCGCCCTGTACCGATTCCAGCAGGTAGGAGTTGGGCTCGTCGGCCAGTTTCAAGTAGATCGACAGCGGCGTATCGAAGTCGGCCAGGGTTTCGCAGGCCAACGGGATACGGTTATAGCCGGCAGCGGCCAAACGCAGGAATTCTTCGCGGATCATGAGGTGCCTCGTGGCTTGAGGGTCAAACGGTCAGGTGTGCAAACGTGCCGCAGCGCGGCCAGGATCAGTCAGGCGCGCCAACGCCAGCGGGCCAGGGCCTTGATGACTTTCATCCAGAGTTTGCGAGTGACCACCACGATGGCGTTTCCAGAAGGGGTTGGTTCGATGTCGGGCAACGTTATCTCAGCGCCCGCTCCCAAGCAACCGGGGATTAGCAGCCGCAGGTCATCAATCACCAGCGCCGGCGCTTCTTCGGCAATCGGTCGGCCATGGTTATAGCCATAACTGAGCGCCACACACTGCACGCCTGCGGCTTTGGCGGCCAGCACATCACTGCGCGAGTCACCGACAAACAACGACTGGGAGGCCGGGATATTGGCCATTTTCATCACGAAGAACAGCGCCGCCGGGTCGGGTTTCTTCTGCGGCAACGTATCGCCACCGATGATCCAACGGAAGTAACGGCCAATCTTCATGTGATCCAGCAGCGGCGCGACAAAACGCTCCGGCTTGTTGGTGATCAGGGCCATTTCCACGCCCTGCTTGTGCAGCCACTTGAGCGTGTCGCGTACGCCGGGGTAAACCACGGTCAGCTCGTGGCCGTTTTCATAGGCCGCGTTGAACAATTCCAGGGCGTGTTCGGCCTCCACTTCATCGACACCTTCGGCATCGATGTTGTTGGCCAAGGCCCGGCGCACCAGCATCTGCGCGCCGTTGCCGACCCACATGCGTACCGACTCGATCCCTGCAGGCTTGCGCCCCAGCTTGAGCAGCATCTGGTCCACCGCCGCTGCCAGGTCAGGCACCGAATCGATCAACGTACCGTCCAGATCGAACATCACCAGCCGTGGCAGTTTGCCGGGGAACAGCTGCTCAAAGCCGCTCATGGACGCGCCAGCGCCAGCTCGGCACGCATCTGGTCGATGACGGCCTGGTAGTCCGGGGCATTGAAGATCGCCGAGCCGGCCACAAAGGTGTCGGCGCCGGCGGCGGCGATTTCGCGGATATTGTTGACGTTGACCCCACCGTCGATTTCCAGGCGGATGTCACGGCCCGACGCATCGATCAGCGCGCGGGCTTCACGCAGTTTGTTCAGGGTGCCGGGGATGAATTTCTGCCCGCCAAAGCCTGGGTTGACGCTCATCAGCAGGACCATGTCGACCTTGTCCATCACGTACTCGAGCACGCTCAACGGCGTGGCCGGGTTGAACACCAGGCCCGCCTTGCAGCCGCCTTCGCGGATCAGTTGCAGGGTGCGGTCGACGTGCAGCGTGGCTTCCGGGTGGAAGGTGATGTAGGTCGCGCCGGCCTCGATGAAGTCACCGACAATACGGTCCACCGGGCTGACCATCAGGTGCGCATCGATGGGCGCGGTGATGCCGTACTTGCGCAGCGCCGCGCAGACCATCGGGCCGATGGTCAGGTTGGGCACGTAGTGATTGTCCATGACATCGAAGTGCACGAAGTCGGCGCCGGCGGCCAACACCTTGTCCACTTCTTCACCCAGGCGGGCGAAATCGGCGGAGAGAATCGATGGAGCGATAACGAAGGGCTGCATGACGCACCTTTTTTGAGCTAAATCACGATGGCGCGCATTGTATACCTCATGCTTTGCTGCGCGCACCGTGACCTAACTCAACGGTTAATACGCAGCCCGGTAGATTTTCTCGATATCCGCCGCGCTGAGCTTGCGCGGGTTGTTGCGCATCAGGCGTTCAATACCCGCCGCTTCCGTGGCCATGGCCGGGATTGCGTCCTCGGGCACCCCGAAGCTGCGCAGGCCTGCCGGGATCTCCACTGCGGCGCACAGTCGCGTCATCGCCTCGACGGCCTGGTCGGCGGCGTCGTTGACACTCAAGCCGCTGACATTCACGCCCATGGCCTGGGCAATGTCCTGCATGCGCTCCACACACGCCAGCTTGTTCCAGTGCATCACGTAGGGCAGCAACAGCGCGTTGCTCACGCCATGGGCGATATTGAAACGCCCGCCCAGCGGGTACGCCAAGGCGTGCACCGCGCCCACTCCGGCATTGCCGAACGCCATGCCGGCCATCAGGCTGGCGGTGGCCATGTCGTCGCGGGCCTGCAGATTGGCCGGGTTGGCGTAGGCTTTGGGCAGCGCGTTGGCGATCAGCTTGATCGCGCCAATCGCCAGGGCATCGGTGATCGGCGAAGCATTCAGCGACAGGTAGGATTCGATGGCATGCACCAACGCATCCACGCCACTGGCGGCGGTGACACTGCGCGGGCACGTGAGGGTCATTTGCGGGCTGATCAGCGCGACTCCGGCAGCAGGTAATCGCTGACGATGCCCTTTTTCAGCTGTGCAGCCTTGTCGGAGAGGATCGCCACATTGGTCACCTCCGAGCCGGTGCCGGCCGTGGTCGGGATGGCGATCAGCGGCGGGCCCTTGCGCGGCACCTGGTCGACGCCGAACAAATCCGCCAGCGCGCCGTGGTAACCGGCATAGGCCGCGACGCTCTTGGCAATGTCGATGGCACTGCCGCCGCCCACGCCGATCAAGCCGTCATGCCCACCTTCGCGGTACACGCGCATGCAGTCTTCGACGATGGCGATTTCCGGGTCGGGCAGCACGCGGTCGAAAATTTCATAGGTACGCTCGCCCAAGTGTTCGAGCGCCAGCGCCACGGTGCCGGATTTGACCAGCGCGGCGTCGGTGACAATAAGCGGGTTATCCACATCCAGGCGCGTGAGTTCAAAGGCCAGCTGTTCGATGGCGCCGGCGCCGGTCAGCAGTTTGTGGGCGATCTTGAATGAGGAAGTACTCATGTGCGCGGCCTCTTATTAATGATGGGCTGGCACAAGAGTAGCTGGGGATTTTCGGTTGTGAACTATTCACCCACTGAATGGCACGATCAATGTGGGAGCTGGCTTGCCTGCGATGCGGGCGACTCGGTGTGACAGGCAAACCGAGGTGATGCTATCGCAGGCAAGCCAGCTCCCACAGTTGATCCGGTTCCGACCGTTACACTTGGGCGGTGCGCAGTTTCTCGCTGCGGCCGCGCAGCCATTCAAGCGTCAGCAACAACAGCACCGAGAAGGCAATCAGCAGCGTGGCCGCCGCCGCAATCGTCGGGCTGAGGTTTTCGCGGATGCCGCTGAACATCTGCCGAGGCAGGGTGGCTTGCTCGGGGCCGGCGAGAAACAGCGTCACCACCACTTCATCAAACGAGGTGGAAAAGGCAAACAGCGCCCCCGATATCACCCCCGGCGCGATCAGCGGCAAGGTCACCCGGCGGAACGCGGTCAGCGGCGAAGCGCCCAGGCTGGCTGCCGCCCGCACCAGGTTATGGTTGAAACCCTGCAACGTCGCCGACACGGTGATGATCACAAATGGCACGCCCAGCACCGCGTGCACCACGATCAACGAGAAGAAGCTGTTGCCCAGCCCCAACGGCGCAAAGAACAAGTAACTGGCCACACCGATAATCACCACCGGCACCACCATCGGTGAAATCACCAGGGCCATCACCAGCGCCTTGCCGGGGAAGTTGCCGCGCGTCAGGCCAATCGCCGCCAGGGTGCCGAAGACCATGGCCAGCACCGTGGCGGCCGGGGCGACGATGATGCTGTTCTTCAGCGCGCGCATCCATTCGGCCGAGGCGAAGAAATCCTGATACCAGTGCAGCGAGAAGCCTTGCAGCGGGTACACCAGGAAACTGCCGCTGTTGAACGACAGCGGGATAATCACCAGCACCGGCAAAATCAGGAACAGCAGGATCAAGCCGCACAAGATCCGCAAGCTGTAGAACCACACCCGCTCCACCGGTGACATATAAGGGCTCAGCATCGCAAGGTCTCCTCAGCTCAGGCGCAGGCGACTGGCGCCCACCAACCGGTTATAGATCAGGTATAGCACCACAGTCGCCAGCAGCAGCAAGCCGCCCAAGGCCGTGGCCATGCCCCAGTTGATGCTGGTGTTGGTGTAGAACGCAACGAAGTAGCTGACCATCTGGTCGTTCGGGCTGCCGAGCAGCGCCGGAGTGATGTAGTAACCAATCGCCAGGATGAACACCAGCAGGCAACCGGCACCCACCCCGGCGTAGGTCTGCGGGAAGTACACGCGCCAGAAGCTCGCGAACGGGTGGCAGCCCAGGGAAATCGCCGCGCGCATGTAGGTGGGCGAGATACCTTTCATCACGCTGTAGATCGGCAGAATCATGAACGGCAACAGGATGTGCACCATCGAGATGTAGACCCCGGTGCGGTTGAACACCAACTCCAGAGGCTGATCGATCAGGCCCATGCCCATCAGTGCGCTGTTGATCAGGCCGCCGGACTGCAGCAACACGATCCACGCCGCCACCCGCACCAGAATCGAGGTCCAGAACGGCAGCAGCACCAGGATCATCAGCAGGTTGCTTTTGCGGGCCGGCAGGTTGGCCAGCAGGTAGGCCAATGGATACGCCAGCAGCAGGCAGACGAAGGTGATCACCAGGCCCATCCAGAACGTGCGGGCAAAGATATCCAGATAGATCGCCTGATCAGGCGTGGCCGGGGCCACTTCGCCGAGGTCGTCGATGCGGTGATCGACCGCCGCCAGCAGGTAGTACGGCGTGAGGCTGCTGGTGTTGCGCCGGATCGCCTGCCAGTACGCCGGGTCGCCCCAGCGTTCGTCGAGGCTTTCCAGCGCTTCTTTATAAGAGCCGGGCGCTTCGGTAAACGGCAGCGCCCGCGCGGTTTTGGTCAGCAGGCTACGGTAGCCGGCCAGTTCCATGTTCAAGCGTTTGGACAGATCGCCCAAGGTCTGGTTTTTGCGCGCTTCGCCCAGGTCTTCGCTGAGCGCCTGGTAGACCGGCTCACCTGGCAGGCCACGACCGTCCCAGGTCTTGACCGCCACCACGGTACGCGGCAAACCGCCCACCACTTCCGGGTTGCCGACGCTTTTGTAGAGCAGCGCAACAATCGGCACCAGGAACACCAGCAGCAAAAACAACACCAGCGGCGCAATCAAGGCCTGGGCCTTCCAGCGGTTGAGCCGCTCGGCACGCGCCAGGCGCTGCTTGAGGGTGGGGCTGTTGACCTCGTTGGAGGGAACGGCGATGGCCATGGCTGACTCCGGAATACTGAAAAATGACCACAAACCTATGTGGCCTGGGCCTACGCTGTGGCAAGCGGGCTTGCCCCGCGTTGGGCTGCAGAGCAGCCCCAAACCAACCGCCGCGTTCTGGCTGAACGAACTCGGTGAATTCAATGGGGCCGCTGCGCGGCCCAACGCGGCACAAGCCCGCTCGCCACAGGGAACAGGCTCGACTGAAGGCCGTTACTTGGCCGCCCACGAATTGAAGCGCTGCTCAAGCTGCTCGCCGTTATCCGCCCAGAAGCTCACGTCGATCTGCACCTGGTTGGCGATGTTTTCCGGCGTGGTCGGCATGTCCTTCAGCACATCCTTGGCCAGCAACGGCACGGCCTGGGTGTTGGCCGGGCCGTAGGCGATGTTTTCCGAGTAGGTCTTCTGCTGCTGCGGCTGTACCGAGAAGGCGATGAACTTCTTCGCCGCTTCGGCGCGGTCCTTGGCCAGGCCCTTGGGAATGGCCCAGGCATCGAAGTCGTAGATGCCGCCGTTCCACACCACTTTGAGGTTGCTTTCTTTTTGCACGGCAGCAATGCGGCCGTTGTAGGCCGAGCTCATCACCACGTCACCCGAGGCGAGGTACTGCGGCGGCTGTGCGCCGGCTTCCCACCACTGGATCGACGGCTTGAGCTCGTCGAGCTTTTTGAACGCGCGGTCCTGGCCGTCTTTACCGGCCAGCACTTTGTAAACGTCTTTGGGCGCCACGCCGTCTGCCATCAAGGCGAATTCCAGGGTGTACTTGGCGCCCTTGCGCAGGCCGCGTTTGCCCGGGAATTTCTTGGTGTCCCAGAAATCCGCCCAACTGGTCGGGGCGGTGGCCAGTTTGTCGGCGTTGTAGGCCAGCACCGTGGACCACACAAAGAAGCCCACACCGCACGGCTGGATCGCGCCCTTCACGTAGTCGGCGCTGTTGCCGAACAGTTTCGGGTCAAGCGGCTCGAACATGTCTTCATCGCAGCCACGGGACAGTTCCGGCGATTCCACTTCCACCAGGTCCCAGGACACGCTCTTGGTGTCGACCATGGCCTTGACCTTGGCCATTTCGCCGTTGTACTCACCGGCGACGATCTTGCCGTTGCCCGCGCTTTCCCACGGTGCGTAAAAGGCTTTGACCTGGGCCGCCTTGTTCGCGCCACCAAAGGACACGACTGTCAGGTCCGGGCCTGCCATGGCCTGTGTCGCGCCCATCAAGCCGATGACCAGGGCGGAATATTTAAGGGATCTCAACATTGTTGTTCTCTCCACGTGCAGGGTTGGTGAAGCCATGGGGCGATTAATTCGCCTCTAGAAGTGGGTCGAGTGCGCGAACGTGCTCGACTTGCCAGCCAATCGGTACCACGTCGCCGACCGCCAGGGCTGGGTCCAGCTCGGCAATCGGTTGTTTCACAAAAAAGTCGGTCTTGCCGCAGACTTCCAGGCGCACGCGCACGTGGTCGCCCAGGTAGATAAATTCCGCCACGCGCCCGGAGAAGCGGTTCACGCAGGACTCGCTGCAGCCATTGAGGCTGACGCGCTCCGGGCGTACCGATAACGTCACCGGACCGCCGAGCTGGCCGACATTCACCGCCAGCGCCTCGACCTTTTCACCGCGCGCCAGCTCCACCACGCAACGCTCGCCCGTATGGCTGTGCAGGCGGCCATTGAGGCGATTGTTCTCGCCAATGAAGTTGGCGACGAAGGTGTTTTTCGGTTCTTCGTACAAGGTGCGCGGCGCGGCAATCTGCTGGATCTCGCCCTGGTGAAACACCGCCACGCGGTCGGACATGGTCAGCGCTTCGCCCTGGTCGTGGGTCACGTACACCACGGTGACGCCCAGGCGCTGGTGCAGGTGCTTGATCTCCATCTGCATGTGTTCGCGCAGTTGCTTGTCGAGGGCGCCGAGGGGTTCGTCCATCAGCACCAGCTGGGGTTCGAACACCAGCGCTCGCGCCAAGGCCACGCGCTGTTGCTGGCCGCCGGAGAGTTGCGCCGGGTAACGCTGGGCGAAGGCATCGAGCTGGACCATGCTCAGCACGCGCTTGACCCGCTCGCTGACGTCGGTCTTGCTCAGGCCACGCACCGACAGCGGGAACGCCAGGTTCTCGGCGACGGTCATGTGCGGAAACAACGCGTAGTTCTGGAACACCATGCCGATGTCGCGCTTGTGCGGCGGCACGTGGTTGATGGCGCGCCCGGCCAACAGGATTTCCCCGGCGGTGGGCGTCTCGAAACCGGCGAGCATCATCAGGCTGGTGGTCTTGCCCGAACCGGACGGCCCGAGCAGGGTGAGGAACTCGCCCTTGCGAATCTCCAGGTTGAGGTCTTTGACGATCAGGTTCTCGCCGTCGTAGCTCTTCTGCACGCCACGAAAGCTGACCAGCACATCATTTGAATCCACCTCGCTCATACCCACACCTTTTTGTTTTGGACGGCTGTGGCACAAGCGTAGTCCAGGCGCGAGGCCCCGGAAATCGGGGGCCAGGAGAGATTTGCATCAGCAGGATGGAAGGTTCGGGGTAGGGATTGCCCTACACGGATGGCGGGCACAGAACAGTGCAGCGGCAATCATCAGCGTCTGCCGGCAAAGCCCATGTCGTAAACAGACACGCGCCCCCGTTGGAGCCGGTTTGCCGGTGCTTACAGAAGTTTGTGCTCCATGGCGTATTTCACCAGCTCGGCCAGCGAGGTGATGTTGAGCTTTTGCATCAAACGCGCCTTGTGCGTGCTGATGGTCTTGCTGCTCAGCGCTAGTTGCTGGGCGATGTCATTGACGTTGGCGCCCTGGGCCAGGCGCTCGAACACCGAGAACTCACGCTCCGACAGCAGCGAATGCAGCGGCCGCGCGTCGGTAAGGCCGACCTCAAAGACCATGCGGTCGGCCAGGTCCGGGTCGATGTAACGCCCGCCCGCCGCGACCTTGCGAATCGCCGTCAGCAGCAGCGCCGGGTCGCTGTCCTTGGTGGCGTACCCAGCCGCGCCGACCTTCAAGGCGCGGGCGGCCATCTGTGCTTCATCGTGCATCGACAGCACCAGAATCGCCGGCGGATTGTGCAACGCGCGGATGCGCGCGATCGCTTCCAGGCCATTCACGCCGGGCATCGAGATATCCAGCAACACCACCTCGCACGCGACATGGCGCAAGGTCTCCAGCAATTGCTCGCCGTTGCTGGCCTCGCCGACCACCAGCAGGTCTTTGGCCAGGCCGATCAATTGCTTGATGCCTTCACGGACAATGGTGTGGTCTTCGGCTACCAATACGCGAATCACAGGGGCTTCCTCTTGTGGTTATGCATCCAACGGCACCGTGACGCTCAAGGTGGTGCCCTCCCCCGGTTCGCTGTGCAGGCTCAGTTGCCCGCCCATCATCAATACGCGCTCGCGCATGCCGACGACGCCAAAGGACACCGGGCGGCCCTGGGTTTCGACGAACCCGACGCCGTCATCGCTGATGGTCAGCCGCAGGTCGGCGCCCTCCACGCTCAAGGTCAGCTCGACAGTATGCGCCTGGGCATGGCGCATCACATTGGTCAGCGCCTCCTGCAGGATGCGGAACAGGCCGATGGCCTTTGCATCGCTCAGGGCCGGCAGGTTTTCCGGGACTTGTACCAGGCAGGGGATGTGGGTGCGGGCCTCGAAGCGCCGGGCTTGCCATTCGATGGCCGAGGCGATGCCGGCGTCAAGAATCGGCGGGCGCAGCGCGGTCGCCACATCGCGCACAAGCTGAAACAGCTGGGCGATCAGGCGCTTCATGCTGTTCAAGCGCTCGTTCAGGCCTGGGTCCAGTTGGGCATAGGCCAGCTCGCACATCGAGGTTTCCAGCTTGAGTACCGTGAGCATCTGCCCGAGTTCGTCGTGCACCTCACGGGCGATGCGCGCCTTTTCTTCTTCGCGCACGGTTTCCAGGTGGGCCGACAGCTCGCGCAGTTGTGTTTCGCTTTGCTGCAGGGCGGCCACATAACGGCGGCGCTCGGTGACGTCATTCAGGTAGACCACCAGGTATTCGGCATCGGCAAAGCGCAGGAAACTCAGCGACACGTCGGCCGGCAGGATGCTGCCGTCGGCGCGCACGCAATTGGCCGCGAAGGTTTGCGGGCCTTCTTCGCTGGCACGCGCGCGTTTCCACACATTGAGCCAGCGGTCCATGTTCAGGGTCGGGTCGAAATCGATCAGCGGTCGCTCGATCAACGCGCCCGGCCCATAGCCCAACATGGTTTCGGCGGCGCGGTTGGCGTAACGCACGTGGCTGTCCCAATTGACCCACAGGATGCCGACGGTGCTTTGATCGATGGAGAACTGCGTCAGCCGCAAGGCTTCGGCGCCGGCAGCGCGTGCGGCACTCTCTTCACGGGCAGCCAGCAGGTTGTGTTCGAGCACGCGCTGGTGACGGCGTTGCCAGAACACCACTGCGAGGCTGGCGAGCAAAAACATCGCCAACAGCAGGCTGAGGTTTTGCCACAGGCCCGGCGATTGCGTCAGCTGCGGGTATTTAGGTTGCAGCCAGCGGCTGTGCAATTGGTCGAGGTCTCGGGCTGGTATCGCGCGCAACGCGCTTTGCATGATGCCGGCCAGTTCCGGCCATTCGCGGCGGGTGGCCACGCGCAGCAATTGCGGCAGGCCGATATCGCCGACCACCGTCAGCCCGGCAAACTCGGCCTCACCGGACAAACGGCTCAATTGCGCCTCATCCACCACGGCATAACGCGCCTGCTGGCTCACCAGCAATTGCAGGGCCTGGCGCTCCATGGGCACGCCTTGCAGGTTGAGGTTGGGATAGTTGCTGCGCAGGTAATCGGCCAGCGTGCTGGGCATGCGTACGGCAACGCGAGAACGCTCGTCGAGTTTTTCCAGCTCCACCGCGCCGCCGCCTTCGCGGATGCCGACGATATGCTGGGGCACGCGCATGTAAGGGTCGCTGAATAACCAGAGGCGCAAGCCGGCCGGTGTTTGCTGAAGGCCAGGGGCGATATCCACCTCGCCGTCGCGCACCGCAGCGTCCAATTGCTCCTGGCTGGGGAAGTTGCGCCAGGTCAGCTCGATGTTCAGCGCCTTGGCCAGCCACTGCATCAACTCGACATTGGCCCCGGACAAGCGCTGCAGGCGCCGATCGTATTGCGCGTACGGCGCCTGCAATACCAGGCCCACGCGCAGCTCCGGATGCTGGGCCAGCCACTCACGCTGCTGCGCATTGAGCGGCGCCTGCGGTAAGGCAGGCGCGGGCGCAGCGTTCGCCATCAAGGCCAAGCACAAACCGCCGATAACCAGCAGACAGCGAAAACCCATGATCCACGTCTCACATCACTGACAAATACTGACCAACCCATTAGGCTGCTGGAATCACTTCTGGCCGGGAATTAACGATGCCCTTTATCCACCGTTCGGCACTGCCAGCATTGTGCCTGTCGCTGCTATTTACCAGCGCCTTTTCTATTCAGGCCGCCGACGCGCCTGCACCCGCCGCCGAAAAACCGGTTGAACGCCAACCCCTGCCCGAACGCAGCCAGGAAGAAGCCAGCGCCCTGGAGCGTCAGGTGCCGCAACAGGAACAGCAACAATTGCAGGCCGGCAGCGATTCATTCCTGGCCCTGTGGAAGCCGGCCAACAGCGCCGAGCCCGAAGGCGTGGTGATTATCGTGCCGGGCGCCGGGGAAAGCGCCGACTGGCCGCAAGCAATCGCACCGTTGCGGCGCAAATTACCCGACGCCAACTGGGGCACGCTGAGCCTGTCACTGCCGGACGTGAACGTCGACACCTTGCCGCCGCGCGTCCTGGAATCGCCCAAGGCCGCCGTCGATACCAGCAGCAAAGACGGCAGCACCGCGGCCAAACCCATCGAACAAGCCGCCAGCGCCGAAGCCGAAGGCACTGATCCTGCGGTAGTGCCGGGCGCCGATGAACAAGACAAGACCGACGCCAAACGCATTTTCGACCGTATCGATGCCGCCGTTGCCTTTGCCCAGACCCAGAGCGCGCGCAGCGTGGTACTGCTTGGCCATGGCACGGGCGCCTGGTGGGCGGCGCGTTACCTGAGCGAGAAACAACCGGCCCAGGTGCAAAAGTTGGTGATGGTGGCAGGCAAGACGCCGACGGCCAGGCAGCCAGACCTGCAACAACTGGCCCCGGCGCTGAAGGTGCCGACGGCGGATGTTTTCTATCAGGACGACGCCCAGGCGCGCAAAAACGCACTGGCACGCGTCCAGGCCGCCAAGCGCGGCAAGAATGACGGCTATAAACAGGTGTCACTCAAGACCTTGCCCGGCAACAGTTCGGCTGAGCAGGAGCAGTTGTATCGGCGGATCCGCGGGTGGTTGAGCCCGCAGACTGCGGCTGAGTAACCTTGATCTGATAACCCAATCAACTGTGGGAGTTGGCAACTCAGGATTTGTGCTGGCTAGCGAAAATCCCGACGCTCGCGAATCAACGCATAAGCGTTATGCAACTCACGGGTTCGCTCGGTCGCTTCGCGCACCTGTGCGGCGCTGGCGCCAGTGCCGGCAATCTTGTCCGGGTGGTGGCGACTGAGCAGGCGGCGATAGGCGCGTTTGATCACACTCGGCTCGCTGGTGGAGGTGACCCCCAAAATTCGCATCGCGTCCTGATAAGCCCCCGCGCGATTGGCCAACGGCTTGCGCTCCTGCACGTAATCGGCAGCCAGCGCCTGCAACTGTTGCGGCGTCCAGCCGAGCCATTTGCCCCACAGGTCGATCAAGTCGCGCTCGGCGTTATCCACCTTGCCGTCCGCCCAGGCCATGCGCCAACAGGCGCGCAGTAAGCCCTCTGCGGCATGGGGCTGGGACTTGAGCACGCGCAGGTAATTGCGCACCCGGTCGGAACCGGACTTGCCCCGATTGAACGCGCTGATCGCCCGGCGCTGGGCCGACTCGGTCATGTCCAGCGCACGCATCTCCTGGCGCGCCTGCTGGATATGCCCATCCACCACGCGGCCATTGCTCTTGGCCAGGCGCCCCAACAGCACGAACAGCAGTTCGTCATTGCGCAACGCCGGGCGTCCGCCCAGCCGCTCGCGCAGTTGCGCCCAACTTTGCAGTTGAAGACGGCGATCCAGCGCCTGCCCCAGCAATGCCCCCAACAAGGCCCCCGGAATACTGGCAATGGCAAAGCCAGCCCCGGCACCGATCAGTGTCCCTGGCCACAACATCTTATTGCCCCGCAGTCAGCAAGGTTTCAACCTGCGCCAGACGCTCCAGCGTGCCGACATCAATCCAGCGTCCCGTCATGTGTTCCCCCGTTACCAGACCTTTGGCCATGGCCGCCCGCAGCAGCGGCGCCAGCTTGAAGGCACCGGCACTGCAACCCGCGAACAATTGAGGGTCGAGCACTGAAATGCCACTGAAGGTCAGGTTATCGGCACCGGGCGCCGCATCATGAAGCAACCCTTGATCCAGGTAGAAATCGCCGCCGGAGGGGTGATGCGCCGGGTTATCCACCACCACCAGGTGCGCCAGGCCCTGAAGTGGCCGGCGCAATTGGGTGAAGTCGTAGTCGGTCCAGATATCGCCATTGACCACCAGGAAGGGCTCGTCCCCCAGCAACGGCAATGCCTGGAAAATCCCGCCGCCGGTTTCCAGCGGCTCGCCTTCGGCCGAATACTGGATGCGCAGGCCAAACTGCGCACCATCGCCCAGGTAGCTTTCGATCTGCTGGCCGAGCCACGCATGGTTGATCACGATTTCGCTGAAGCCGGCCTTGGCCAGCGCCTCAAGGTGATACTCGATCAGCCGCTTGCCGCCCGCCTGCACCAGGGGTTTGGGCGTGTGCAAGGTCAGTGGGCGCATGCGCTCACCCTTGCCGGCCGCCAGGATCATGGCTTTCATACGCTCGCCTCGACAGGTTGGCGCAGGCTGGCGAGCAGTTCGCCCAACTCGCCCAGCTCAGGACGGTCTGCCAGCACCGCTTCTATATAAGCAAAGAAGCGCGGCACGTCCGCCAGGTAGCGTGGCTTGCCGTCGCGATGGCAGATACGCGCGAAAATACCGATCACCTTGAGGTGACGCTGCACGCCCATCAAGTCACTGGCACGCTGGAATTCTTCGAAATCGGCCTGCACGGGAATGCCCAGTTGCCCGGCACGTTCCCAATAGCCCCGCTGCCACGCGCGTACGCGCGCTTTCGGCCAACTGAGGAAGGCATCCTTGAACAGGCACGTGATGTCGTAGGTGACCGGGCCGTAGACGGCGTCCTGGAAATCCAGCACACCGGGGTTCGGTTCGCTGATCATCAGGTTGCGCGGCATATAGTCGCGATGCACCAGCACTTTAGGCTGGGCCAGGGCGCTGTCGATCAAGTGATCGCTGACGCGCTGCCACAAGGCCTGTTGCTGGGTATCCAACTCGATACCCAAGTGCCGGCGAACGTACCATTCCGGAAACAGTTCCAGCTCTCGGCGCAACAAGGCGACGTCATAGCTGGGCAGCGGCGCGTCCATCGGCAATTGCTGAAAAGCCAGCAACGCGTCGATGGCATCGGTGAACAATTGATCGGCGTTTTGCTCGTCAATCACGTCCAGATAGGTTTTTTTGCCCAGGTCATTGAGCAAAAGAAAGCCGCGCGGCAAATCTTCTGCATAAATTTTTGGCACATTTATTCCTGATTTCGCCAGCAAATCAGCGATATCGACGAAAGGTTTGCAGTTTTCCTGGGGGGGTGGCGCGTCCATAACGACGAAACTTTGCCCACCGCCTTCCCACCGGAAGTAACGCCTGAAACTCGCGTCGCTGCTGGCCGCGGTCAATGTGGCCGGGGGTACGGCGCCCCAGTCCTGAGCGTTGAAAAGGATCGGCAACTGCTCATCCAGCCAGACTTTCAGCTGTTGTAAACGTAGATCTTGCTCGGGCATTACAAGGGTCTCCGACGGCGCTAGCCGTCAAGCGGGTCATGCTTTATTATCACGCATCTTTTTCAGACCATCGAGAGGCGTGCGGCCCACACCGCGGGCAGATGGCACGCAGGAAGCCCGGACTAATAAGATGGCATTGAAATCCCCCGCGTTTCGTAGAAAATTTCCGTTGCTGGTAACCGGCAGTCTGCTGGCCATGCAACCTTTCGCCACCTCATTCGTGGTCGCCGCGGAACAGTATGACTGCTCAGTCTCTGCTTCGGGTGCCTGGGATTGCGCGCCAAAAACCGCCGCAGCCCCGTTGCCACCACGCCCGGTGCATGACGGCGCAGCCGTCAGCTCGGCCGGCAGCACGGCGCAAGCCAATGCTGGCGGAAGCGCCGAGGCCGAACCGAAGACCGCTCTGGTCACCGAAGCCAAGGGCCGTGGCCTGCGTTCGCGCAGCGCCGACTACAGCCACCTGGACTGGGTGCCTCGCGAGAAGCTGACCGCAGCCCAACTGGCTGAAACCGGTCCTTATTGCTCCGGCGCGTACATCGAACCGGTTCGTCCTGGTATGAACGACAAGACGAACAAGAGCGATGCGCCGACCTTCATCGGCGCCAAGGCCTCGCGTTACGAGCAGGAACAACAGGTCGCGACCCTGGCCGGTGACGTCGTCATGCGTCAGGGCAGCATGCAGCTGGAGGCTCAGGAAGCCAGCCTGTATCAGGCCGAGAACCGTGGCGAGCTGAACGGCGACGTGCGTCTGCGCGACAACGGCGCCCTGATCGTGGGCGACCATGCCCAGGTCCAGCTCGACACCGGCGCCGCCCAGATCGACAACGCCGAATACGTGCTGCACAAGTCGCGTATCCGCGGTAACGCGCTGTACGCCAAGCGTGCCGAGAACGCGATCATCCGTCTCAAGGACGGTACGTACACCACCTGCGAGCCGGACAGCAACGCCTGGCAACTCAAAGGCAACAACATCACGTTGAACCCGGCCACCGGTTTCGGTACGGCGACCAACGCGACGTTGCGGGTCAAGAACATTCCGATCCTGTACACCCCGTATATCTACTTCCCGATCGACGACCGTCGTCAATCCGGCTTCCTGCCGCCAAGCTTCAGCACCGGCAGCGAAACCGGCTTTACTCTGGTTACGCCGTACTACTTCAACCTGGCACCGAACTACGACGCCACGTTGTACCCGCAGTACATGACCAAGCGCGGCATGATGGTGGAAGGCGAATTCCGCTACCTCACCAAGTCCAGCGAAGGTCAGTTCGGCGGCGCGTACCTGAATGACGACAGCGACGAGCGTAAAGGTCAGAGCGACTACGAAAAAGACCGTTACATGGTCAATTGGCAGCACAAGGGCGGTCTGGATTCACGTGTAGCGACGCAGGTCGACTACACCAACATCAGCGACCCTTACTTCTTCCAGGATCTGAAGACCTACCAAGAAGGTGTTCAGCCGCGAGACTTCGTCAACCAGCAGGGTTCCGTGGCTTATCGCGGCGACGATTTCCAGGCGCGCCTGAACCTTCAGGCCTACCAGTTGGCGACGATCTCTCAGATCACCCCGTATGACCGGTTGCCGCAGATCACCTTCAACGGAATGCTGCCATACCACCCGGGTGGCGTGAACTTCACCTACGAGACTGAAGCTGTCCGGTTTGAACGTAGCCTGGAAAAGGGCACCTTCACCGATGAAGATGGCCTGGTTTCGAATCGACTCGACACATACGTCACAGGCCTGACCCGTGCAAACGGTACTCGTCTGAACGTTGCGCCGGCTGTTGAATACCCGATGAACTGGACCTACGGCTTTATTACGCCGAAGCTCAAGTATGTCTACACCAAGTACGATCTTGACCTGGACAGCACAGGCAAAGACCAGATCATCGCGCAACAGGCTGCGGCCGTTGCAGCGGGCACTCAATACGCCGGCGGTGAATTCAAGAGCTCTCAAGACCGCGCCATTCCAATTGCCAGTATCGACAGCGGCCTGTACTTCGACCGCAACACGAACTGGTTCGGCAAAGACTATCGCCAGACCCTGGAACCACGTGCCTACTATCTCTATGTGCCTAACAAGGACCAGAGCGATATCCCGGTATTTGACACCAGTGAATACTCGTTCAGCTACGCCTCGCTGTTTCGCGATAACCGCTTCAGCGGCTCCGACCGGATCGGCGACGAGAACAAGCTGTCGCTGGGCTTAACCAGTCGCTGGATCGAAGACAACGGTTTCGAGCGTCAGCGCGTGTCCGTGGGCCAGGCGGTGTACTTCAAGGATCGCCAGGTTCAACTTCCAGGCATCCTTGCGTCCGACCGTGCAGATGCACAGTCTGACGTTTCCCCTATTGCCCTGGAATACGAATACCGCTACAACCGCGACTGGCGCGCAACCGCTGACTACAACTGGGATACCGAGGAGCACAGCGCTCGTTCCGGCAGCGCGATGCTTCACTACCAGCCAGAAGACAATCCGAACAAGATCATCAACGTCGGTTACCGCTACCGCAACGACCAAGTGGTCTACAACCAGCTGACCGGCAAATGGCAGTTTGGTGGCGACTACGGCACCGAGGGGCAGCCAAACTTCATCAAGGATTACTACAAAATCCAGCAACACGATTTCTCGATGATGTGGCCGATCATTCCTCAGTGGAACCTGATCACCCGTTGGCAGTATGACTATGCACGCAACCGTACCCTGGAAGCCTTTGGTGGTTTCGAGTACGACAACTGCTGCTGGAAACTGCGCGTCATCAACCGTTACTGGGTTTCCAACGACGAATACAGCCAGATCGCCCCGCTGAACGAAAAGGGTGACCACGGGCTCTTCTTCCAGATCGTCCTTAAAGGACTCGGCGGCCTGACCGGCGCCAAGGTAGAGAGCTTCCTCGACAAAGGCATTCAAGGTTATCGTGAACGTGAAGATCAAGCTTTCTGATTGTCTGCGCCCACTCGTGCTGGGCGCACTGTTCCTGGGGACCGCTTCGGCACACGCTGCGGTCCAGCCGCTGGACAAGGTTGTGGCCATCGTCGATAACGACGTGATCATGCAGAGCCAACTCGACCAACGGGTCAAGGAAGTTCAGCAAACCATCGCCAAGCGTGGCGGCGGCGTACCGCCTACCAGCGTGCTGGACCCGCAGGTTCTGGAGCGCCTGATTGTCGAAAACCTGCAACTGCAGATCGGCGATCGTTCCGGCATCCGTATTTCGGACGAAGAGCTGAACCAGGCGGTCGGTACTATCGCTCAACGCAACAACATGAGCGTTGACCAGTTCCGCGCGGCGCTGGCTCACGACGGTTTGTCCTATGAGGACGCCCGTGACCAGATCCGCCGTGAAATGATCATCAGCCGTGTGCGTCAGCGCCGTGTGGCCGAGCGGGTTCAGGTGTCCGAGCAGGAAGTGAAGAACTTCCTGGCATCGGACTTGGGCAAGATGCAGCTTTCCGAAGAACTGCACCTGGCCAACATCCTGATCCCGACGCCAGACAGCGCCAACGCCGAACAGCTCAATGCTGCCGCCGCAAAAACCCAGGCTGTTTATGACCGCTTGAAAGCCGGCGCTGACTTTGCCCAGACGGCGATTGCCGTGTCCGGCAGTGACAACGCTCTGGACGGCGGTGACATGGGCTGGCGTAAAGCTGCTCAACTGCCACCTCCGTTCGACCGTGAGCTGAGCGCGATGAACGTGGGTGACATTACCCAGCCAGCACGTACGCCAGGCGGCTTTATCATCCTCAAGTTGCTCGGCAAGCGCGGCGGCGAGACCTCGCTGAAAGACGAAGTGCATGTTCGTCACATCTTGGTCAAACCAAGCGAAATCCGTACCGAAGCGCAAACCAAGGAACTGGCCCAGAAGATCTATGACCGCATCGAAGGCGGTGAAGACTTCGCTACATTGGCCAAGAGCTTCTCGGAAGACCCGGGTTCGGCCCTCAACGGTGGCGACCTGAACTGGATCGACCCGAAAGCGCTGGTGCCTGAGTTCCAGGACGTGATGGCCAAGACCCCGCAAGGCGTTCTGTCCAAGCCGTTCAAGACCCAATATGGCTGGCATGTACTGGAAGTCCTTGGCCGTCGCGCCACTGACAACACCACGCAGGCCCGCGAGCAGCAAGCACTGACCGTGTTGCGTAACCGCAAATACGATGAAGAGCTGCAAACCTGGTTGCGTCAGATCCGTGACGAAGCTTACGTGGAAAACAAGCTGCCAGGCGCCGAGCAAACAGGCACCGACCAGGCAGCACAGTGAAACCCCAGCGTTTCGCGGTAACACCCGGCGAGCCGGCCGGCATTGGTCCTGACCTGTGCCTGCTGCTCGCCTCGCACCCTCAGCCACACCCCCTGATAGCCATTACCAGCCGCGACCTGCTCCTTGAGCGGGCCGCGCAACTGGGTGTGGCCGTCAATCTGCTGGACGTGTCGCCGGGCAACTGGCCCGACCTGCCGGCACCTGCGGGCAGCCTGTACGTTTGGGACACGCCGCTTGCAGCCAAGGTGGTTGCCGGGCAACTGAACAAGGCCAATGCGGCCTTTGTACTGGAAACCCTGACGCGCGCCGGTCAAGGCTGCATCGACGGCGACTTCGCCGGCATGATCACCGCGCCGGTACACAAAGGCGTGATCAACGAATCCGGTATTGCCTTTTCCGGCCACACCGAATTCCTCGCCGAGCTGACCCATACCGCTCAAGTGGTGATGATGCTGGCCACACGCGGCCTGCGCGTTGCACTGGTGACGACGCATTTGCCGTTGCGTGATATCGCCGATGCGATCACCGCCGAGCGCCTGGAGCGCGTCACGCGCATCCTGCACGCCGACCTGCAACAGAAATTCGGCATTGCCCAACCGCGCATCCTGGTCTGCGGGCTCAACCCGCACGCCGGTGAAGGCGGCCATTTGGGCCATGAAGAAATCGACATCATCGAACCGACATTAGAGCGTCTGCGCCAAGAAGGCATGGACCTGCGTGGGCCGCTGCCTGCAGACACTCTGTTTACCCCCAAGTATCTGGAGCACTGCGATGCAGTGCTGGCGATGTACCATGACCAGGGACTGCCCGTGCTGAAATACAAAGGCTTCGGCGCCGCAGTCAACGTGACACTGGGCCTGCCGATCATCCGTACCTCCGTCGACCATGGCACTGCCCTGGACCTGGCGGGCAGCGGCAAGATCGATACCGGCAGCCTGCACGTGGCCCTGGAAACCGCCTATCAGATGGCCGAGACCCGTATATGACTGAGCATTACCAACACCGGGCGCGCAAGCGCTTCGGGCAAAACTTCCTGCACGACGCTGGCGTAATCGACCGCATCCTGCGCTCCATCCACGCCAAGCCGGAAGACCGCCTGCTGGAAATCGGCCCGGGCCAGGGCGCCTTGACCCAAGGCCTGTTGGCCAGTGGCGGGCAACTGGACGTGGTGGAGCTGGACAAGGACTTGATCCCGATCCTCAACCAGCAGTTTGCTGACAAACCCAATTTCAATCTGCACCAGGGCGACGCGCTGAAGTTCGACTTCAACAGCCTTAATGCCGCCCCCAACAGCCTGCGGGTAGTGGGCAACCTGCCGTACAACATCTCCACGCCGCTGATTTTTCACCTGCTGAACAACGCAGGGATCATCCGCGACATGCACTTCATGCTGCAAAAAGAAGTGGTTGAGCGTTTGGCGGCCGGCCCTGGCGGTGGTGATTGGGGCCGTCTGTCGATCATGGTTCAGTACCATTGCCGCGTTGAGCACCTGTTCAATGTCGGCCCTGGCGCGTTCAACCCGCCGCCGAAGGTCGACTCGGCCATTGTGCGCCTGGTGCCTCACGCCGTGCTGCCGCACCCGGCCAAGGATCACAAACTGCTGGAGCGCGTGGTACGCGAGGCGTTCAACCAACGCCGCAAGACCCTGCGCAACACGCTCAAGGCACTGCTCAGCAACGCCGAAATCGAAGCCGCCGGCGTCGATGGCAGCCTGCGCCCCGAGCAACTGGACCTGGCTGCGTTTGTGCGTCTGGCTGATCAGCTTGCGATCCAGCCCGCGCCGACCGTGGAATAAGCTGTAACTCGATACAAATGTGGGAGCGGGCTTGCCCGCGATGGCGGTGCATCAGTTACACATTCAGTGACTGACACTGCGCATTCGCGGGCAAGCCCGCTCCCACATTTGCTCAGCGTTATACCGATAACGCTTGCCGGCTGCCCGACACATGTCTGGCCTAGTGCCCTCCTCATGGCCTAGACTGATCCGCACCTGCTGTCCTCCGCTTTTGCTTTTAAGGCCTCTTGCATGTCCGATCCTCGCTACCAGATCGACGTCAGCGTCGTCACCCGCTTCCTGGCGGACCAATCGCAACCCGAACACAACCGTTTCGCCTTTGCCTACACCATCACGGTGAAGAACAACGGGCAGGTGCCGGCCAAGCTGCTGTCGCGCCATTGGGTGATCACCGACGGTGACGGCCAGGTCGAGGAAGTGCGCGGCGCCGGCGTGGTTGGCCAGCAGCCGTTGATCGACATTGGCGCCAGCCATACGTATAGCAGTGGCACGGTGATGACCTCCAAAGTCGGCACCATGCAGGGCACTTATCAGATGAAAGCCACTGACGGCAAACTGTTCGACGCTGTCATCGCGCCCTTCCGCCTCGCCGTGCCGGGAGCCCTGCACTGATGACGACGTACGCGGTCGGCGACCTGCAAGGCTGCCTGGAACCCCTCAAGTGCCTGCTGGAGCGAGTTGCCTTCAACCCGGCGAGCGACCGCCTGTGGTTGGTGGGTGACCTGGTCAATCGCGGGCCCGAATCCCTGCAAACCCTGCGCTACTTATATAGCCTGCGTGATTCGCTGGTATGCGTACTGGGCAACCACGACCTGCACCTGCTGGCGGCCGGCAATAACATCGAGCGCTTGAAAAAGGGCGACACGCTGCGCGAGATCCTCGAAGCGCCGGATCGTACCGAGCTGCTGGAGTGGCTGCGTCGGCAAAAGCTTATGCATTACGACGAAGGCCGCAACATGGCTTTGGTCCATGCGGGCATCCCGCCCCAGTGGACGGTGAAAAAAGCCCTTAAGTGCGCCGCCGAAGTCGAGAGCGCCCTGGCCGATGACAACCTCTACACCGCCTTTCTCGACGGCATGTACGGCAATGAGCCGGTCAAGTGGGACAACGACCTTACCGGCGTGGCCCGCCTGCGCGTAATCACCAACTACTTCACCCGCATGCGCTTCTGCACCGCCGAAGGCAAGCTGGACCTCAAGAGCAAGGAAGGCGCCGACACCGCCCTGCCCGGCTACAAACCCTGGTTCGCCCACAAGGAGCGCAAGACCCGTGACACGAAGATCATCTTCGGCCACTGGGCAGCCCTTGAAGGCAAATGTGATGAACCCGGCGTGTTCGCCCTCGACACCGGCTGCGTGTGGGGCGGCGCCATGACCCTGATGAACATCGACACCGGCGAGCGCCTGAGCTGCCAGTGCGAATCCCCCCTTTCTGTGACACAGCCGGCCGCCAAGCCATAGGAGCCCGCCATGAGCGAATTCAAACGTATCCCTCCCGAACAAGCCCAGGCGCTGCGCGAGCAAGGCGCGGTGGTGGTCGACATCCGCGATCAGCCGACGTATGCGGCCGCGCATATCAGCGGTGCGCAACATTTGGATAACACCAACATTGCCGACTTCATCCGTGCCGCCGACCTCGACGCGCCGGTGATCGTCGCCTGTTACCACGGCAACTCCAGCCAGAGCGCGGCCGCCTACCTGATCAGCCAGGGTTTCTCTGACGTGTATAGCCTGGACGGCGGCTTTGAGCTGTGGCGTGCGACCTATCCTGCAGAAATTGCCTCAGGCGATTCGCAATAATTTTTTTCACACCCCGCTACCCCGCGTGAAGCTTGGGCTCGCGCCGTTTCTGACGAACGGCGCAGCCAAACTAATTACGTATCCCGCCTTGACCTCCCGGATTCCGAACTATCCTTAAGCGCAGGCCATCCGAATCAGGGGAGAGCCGGTACACCGGCGTGCGGGTCATCGGTAACGTTTCAGGGTGTTTGGGGGGAAAACGGCCATTGGTTGATCACCAATGACTGCCAGCATCGACTGATTGACCCGGCGTCGGCTCCACGTATCGAGCGAGGTGACGACGTCATGAGTATCTTTAGCCACTTCCAACAACGCTTCGCGTCCACACAGCAGGAAGAACTCACGCTGCAAGAGTATCTCGAGCTGTGCAAACAGGACCGCAGTACCTACGCGTCTGCCGCCGAACGTCTGCTATTGGCGATTGGTGAGCCGGAGCTGGTGGAAACCGCGAATAATTCGCGTCTGTCGCGAATATTTTCCAACAAGGTGATCCGCCGCTATCCGGCCTTTGAAGACTTCCACGGCATGGAAGAATGCATCGACCAGATCGTCTCCTACTTCCGCCACGCCGCCCAAGGCCTGGAAGAGAAGAAACAAATCCTCTACCTGCTCGGCCCCGTCGGCGGCGGTAAATCATCTCTGGCTGAAAAGCTCAAACAGCTGATCGAGAAGGTGCCCTTCTACGCGATCAAGGGCTCGCCGGTGTTCGAGTCGCCTTTGGGCCTGTTCAACGCCACGGAAGATGGCGCGATCCTCGAAGAAGACTTCGGCATTCCACGGCGCTACCTCAACACCATCATGTCGCCCTGGGCCACCAAGCGCCTGGCCGAGTTTGGCGGTGACATCAGCCAGTTCCGCGTGGTGAAACTCTACCCGTCGATCCTCAACCAGATCGGCGTGGCAAAAACCGAACCGGGCGATGAGAACAACCAGGACATCTCGGCGCTGGTGGGTAAGGTCGATATCCGCAAACTCGAGGAATTCCCGCAGAACGACGCCGACGCCTACAGCTACTCGGGCGCGCTGTGCCGGGCCAACCAGGGCCTGATGGAATTCGTGGAGATGTTCAAGGCGCCGATCAAGGTGCTGCACCCACTGCTGACCGCCACCCAGGAAGGCAACTACAACAGTACCGAAGGCCTGGGCGCGATTCCGTTCACCGGGATCCTGCTGGCCCACTCCAACGAATCGGAATGGCACACCTTCCGCAACAACAAGAACAACGAAGCCTTCATCGACCGGATCTACATCGTCAAGGTGCCCTACTGCCTGCGCGTCAGCGATGAGATCAAGATCTACGACAAGCTGTTGTTCAACAGCTCGCTGGCCAAGGCGCATTGCGCGCCCGATACCTTGAAGATGCTCGCCCAGTTCACCGTGCTGTCGCGCCTCAAGGAGCCGGAGAACTCGAACATCTATTCGAAGATGCGCGTGTACGACGGCGAAAACCTCAAGGACACCGATCCCAAGGCCAAGTCGATCCAGGAATACCGCGACACCGCGGGCGTGGATGAAGGCATGAACGGCCTTTCCACTCGTTTCGCGTTCAAGATCCTGTCCAAGGTCTTCAACTTCGACCCGCACGAAATCGCCGCCAACCCGGTGCACCTGCTGTACGTGCTGGAACAGCAGATCGAACAGGAACAGTTCCAGGCCGAAACCCGCGAGCGCTACCTGCGCTTCCTCAAGGAATACCTGGCGCCGCGCTACATCGAGTTCATCGGCAAGGAAATCCAGACCGCCTACCTGGAGTCCTACAGCGAGTACGGCCAGAACATCTTCGACCGTTACGTGCTGTATGCGGACTTCTGGATTCAGGACCAGGAATACCGCGATCCGGAAACCGGCGAAATCCTCAACCGTGTGGCCCTCAACGAGGAACTGGAGAAGATTGAAAAACCCGCCGGCATCAGCAATCCGAAGGATTTCCGCAACGAAATCGTCAACTTCGTGCTGCGCGCCCGCGCCAACAACAACGGCAAGAACCCAACCTGGCTCAGCTACGAGAAGCTGCGGGTGGTCATCGAGAAGAAAATGTTCTCGAACACCGAGGATCTGCTGCCGGTTATCAGCTTCAACGCCAAGGCCAGCAAGGAGGACCAGCAAAAACACAACGACTTCGTCACTCGAATGGTCGAGCGTGGCTACACCGACAAACAGGTACGGCTGCTCTCCGAGTGGTACCTGCGGGTTCGTAAATCACAGTAAGGCAGCGACAGGCGTGTACTGCCGGGCCTTTGGCCTGGCAGCTGACCGCTTGTCTCTAAGCTTCCAGCTCGCGGCTTGAAGCTTGTAACGTGAAGCTGCCCGGAGGGCTCCCCATGAGCTATGTGATCGACCGACGCCTCAATGGCAAGAACAAGAGCACGGTAAACCGCCAGCGTTTCCTGCGGCGTTACCGTGACCACATCAAAAAGGCCGTTGAAGAGGCCGTCAGCCGCCGCTCCATCACCGACATGGAGCATGGCGAGCAAATCAGTATTCCTGGACGCGACATTGACGAACCGGTGCTGCACCACGGTCGCGGCGGCAAACAGACCGTCGTGCACCCGGGCAACAAGGAGTTCACCACCGGCGAACATATCCAGCGCCCCCAAGGTGGCGGCGGCGGTAAAGGCCCAGGTAAAGCGGGCAATTCCGGCGAAGGCATGGACGAGTTTGTGTTCCAGATCACCCAGGAGGAATTCCTGGAGTTCATGTTCGAAGACCTGGAGCTGCCCAACCTGGTCAAACGCAACCTGACCGGCACCGACACCTTCAAGACCGTGCGCGCCGGCATCAGCAACGAAGGTAACCCTTCCAGGATCAACATCATCCGCACGCTACGCTCGGCCCATGCCCGGCGTATCGCGCTGTCAGGCAGCAGCCGCGCCAAATTGAAACAGGCGAAGGAAGAGTTGGCGCGCTTAAAACGCGAAGAGCCAGACAACTTCGGCGATATCCAGGCAATCGAGGCAGAAATCGAGAAGCTCAGCGCGCGCATTCACCGCGTGCCGTTTCTCGACACCTTCGACTTGAAATACAACCTGCTGGTCAAACAACCCAACCCCAGCTCCAAGGCCGTGATGTTTTGCCTGATGGACGTGTCCGGCTCGATGACCCAGGCGACCAAGGACATCGCCAAGCGCTTTTTCATCCTGCTGTATCTGTTTCTGAAGCGGAACTACGACAAGATCGACGTGGTGTTCATCCGCCATCACACCAGCGCCCGGGAAGTCGACGAAGAGGAGTTTTTCTACTCGCGGGAGACCGGCGGCACCATCGTATCCAGTGCGTTGAAACTGATGCAGGAGATCATGGCCGAGCGTTACCCGGCCAATGAATGGAATATCTACGCAGCTCAGGCGTCCGACGGCGACAACTGGAACGACGACTCGCCGATCTGCCGCGATATCCTGATCAACCAGATCATGCCGTTTGTGCAGTACTACACGTACGTCGAAATTACTCCCCGTGAGCACCAGGCCCTGTGGTTCGAATATGAGCGTATCGGTGAAGCCTTTGCCGACACGTTCGCCCAACAGCAACTGGTCTCGGCCGGCGATATCTACCCGGTCTTCCGTGAACTCTTCCAGCGCAGGTTAGTGACATGACCGCCAAAAAAGAGCATAAGCGCCAACCCATTTCCACCGGCTCCGAGTGGACCTTTGAACTGATCCAGGCCTATGACCGGGAAATCAGCCGCATCGCGGCAGGTTATGCCCTGGACACCTACCCCAACCAGATCGAAGTGATCACCGCCGAACAGATGATGGATGCCTACGCCTCGGTCGGCATGCCGTTGGGTTATCACCATTGGTCCTACGGCAAACACTTCCTGAGTACGGAGAAGTCCTACACACGCGGCCAGATGGGCCTGGCCTACGAGATCGTCATCAACTCCGACCCGTGCATCGCCTACCTGATGGAAGAAAACACCATCTGCATGCAGGCGTTGGTGGTCGCCCACGCGTGCTACGGGCACAACAGCTTTTTCAAGGGCAACTACCTGTTCCGCACCTGGACCGATGCCAGTTCGATCATCGATTACCTGGTGTTCGCCAAGCAGTACATCATGCAATGCGAGGAACGCCACGGCATCGACGCGGTTGAGGACCTGCTCGACTCCTGCCATGCGCTGATGAACTACGGCGTTGACCGCTACAAGCGCCCGTACCCGATTTCCGCCGAGGAAGAGCGCCTGCGCCAGAAGGAGCGCGAGGAGCACCTGCAGAAGCAGATCAACGACCTGTGGCGCACCATTCCGAAGAAAACCGGGAAAAACAGCGATAAAGACAATGCGCGCTTCCCCGCCGAACCTCAGGAAAACATCCTGTATTTCCTGGAAAAACACGCGCCACTGCTGGAGCCATGGCAGCGCGAAATCGTACGTATCGTGCGCAAGATCGCCCAGTATTTTTATCCACAGCGCCAAACCCAAGTGATGAACGAAGGCTGGGCGACGTTCTGGCACTACACGTTGATGAATGACCTGTACGACGAGGGCCTAGTCACCGACGGCTTTATGATGGAGTTCCTCACTTCCCATACCAGCGTGGTGTTCCAACCCGGCTTCGACAGCCCGTACTACAGCGGCATCAACCCCTACGCGCTGGGCTTTGCCATGTACCGCGACATCCGGCGCATGTGCGAACACCCCACCGAAGAGGATCGCCGCTGGTTCCCGGAAATCGCCGGCAGCGATTGGTTGTCGACCATCAAGTTCGCCATGAGCAGCTTCAAGGACGAGAGCTTCATCCTGCAGTACCTTTCACCCCAGGTAATTCGCGACCTCAAACTGTTCAGCATCATGGATGACGACCTCAAGGACGACCTGCTGGTGCCGGCAATTCACGACGAGCCCGGCTACCGCACCATCCGCGAGACATTGGCGGCGCAATACAACCTGGGCAACCGCGAGCCTAACGTGCAGATCTACAGCATCGATGTGCGCGGCGACCGCTCGTTGACCCTGCGTCACCAGCAGCACGACCGCAAACCCTTGGGCGAATCCACTGAGGAAGTGCTCAAGCACCTGCATCGGTTGTGGGGCTTCGATATTCATCTGGAAACCCTGCAGGGCGACCAGGTGATGAAGACTCACCATGTGCCACCGCGCAGTGATCACGGCGACAACGACTACGGCCGCCTGGACC
The DNA here is from genome assembly GCF_044875395.1 of Pseudomonas sp. HT11. Classification (NCBI taxonomy): domain Bacteria; kingdom Pseudomonadati; phylum Pseudomonadota; class Gammaproteobacteria; order Pseudomonadales; family Pseudomonadaceae; genus Pseudomonas; species Pseudomonas sp. HT11. The sequence continues at coordinate 5,727,169 of NZ_CP173217.1, forward strand.
TCGCCGTCGTTCATCTCTGACACAGCAAAGCCTCCATTGGTCAGGCGCAGGCGGTATCCTGTGCCGCTAATGGAGGCTTTTTCATGAAAATCTACACAGTTGGCGGCGCGGTGCGTGATCGTTTGCTCGGCATCGAGGTCACCGACATCGACCGCGTGGTCGTCGGCGCAACCACTGAAGAAATGCTCGCCAAGGGCTACAAGCCGGTGGGTGCTGACTTCCCGGTGTTCCTGGACCCGAAAAACGGCGATGAGTACGCCCTGGCCCGCACCGAGCGCAAGAGTGGCCGGGGTTATGGTGGCTTTGTGTTTCATGCCAGCCCCGAGGTCACACTGGAAGAAGACCTGATGCGTCGCGATCTGACCATCAACGCGATGGCGGAGGACGGCGACGGCAACCTGACCGATCCTTACCACGGCCAGCGCGACCTGCAGGCGCGCATTCTGCGTCATGTTTCCCCGGCGTTCGCCGAAGACCCCTTGCGTGTACTGCGTGTTGCGCGCTTCGCAGCGCGTTATGCCTCCCTGGGTTTCACGGTAGCGCCCGACACGCTCGGACTGATGCGCCAACTCAGTGAGTCCGGCGAGTTGGAAGCCCTGACGCCCGAGCGAAGCTGGAAGGAAATCTCCCGGGCCTTGATGGAAGATCAACCTCAGGTGTTCATCCAGGTGCTGCGCGACTGCCATGCGCTGAAAACCCTGATGCCGGAAGTGGACGCGCTGTTCGGCGTGCCGCAGCCGGAGGCCCATCACCCCGAGATCGACACCGGCCTGCACACCCTGAGCGTGCTGCAACAGGCCGCCCTGCACAAACAACCCCTCACGGTACGCTGGGCCTGCCTGCTGCATGACGTGGGCAAGGGCCTGACGGCTGTGGATAAGTTGCCGCAGCATATTGCTCATGAAAAGACAGGCTTGACGCTGATCAAGGCGGTCAACGAACGCTTCAAGGTTCCAAGGGACTGCCAGGAGCTGGCGCTGCTGGTAGGCCAATATCACACCCATGGCCACCGCGCCCTGGAACTGAAAGCCTCGACATTGCTGGAGCTGCTGCAGAGTTTTGACGTGTATCGCCGGCCGCAGCGCTTTGAGGAATTTGTGGTGAGCTGTGAAATGGATGCACGCGGGCGCAAAGGCCTTGAGCAACGAAGTTATCCACAGGCGGATTATTTACGCGGCGCGGCCAAGGTTGCGCGCGAAGTAGCGGTGGCGCCGTTGCTGGAGAAAGGCTTCAAAGGCCCCGAGCTGGGCGAGGCGCTCAAGCGCGAGCGGCTCAAGGCGCTGAAAGCCTACAAGGAACACCACAACGTGTAGCGAGCAAGCTTTGTGGCGAGCGGGCTTGCCCCGCGTTGGGCTGCGCAGCGGCCCCAGTAAAGACGCCGAGGTTTTCCTGGTAAAACTCAGCGCCTGTTTTGGGGCTGCTACGCAGCCCAACGCGGGGCAAGCCCGCTCGCCACGGGGGATTTGCGAGTCAGCGTCCACCGTTGAATCCGGGCAGGCAGGCGTTACAGAAGATTCGTCGGGGTGAGTTGCTGGTTTTGCCATTCAAACGCGACAGGTGCCAGCACCTGGTCGATCTGCGCATCGCGCCACAGCTCGGCCAATGTCTTGCCCACCTCGGGATGCACGCGATCCGGCGCCATCAACGACAGGGGCCACAGCACAAAGGCGTTTTTGAGGATTTCTGCGCGCGGCAGGATCAAGCCGTCGAAATTCCCGACCAATTCGCCATACAGCAGCACATCGATATCCAGCGGCAGCCCTTTGCGGTCCGGCGCGTAGCGGCCATTGTCGGCCTCGATGAATTTCAACCGGCGATCCAGCTCCATCAACGGCAAATCGGTATAGGCCGACACCACCAGGTTGAAAAACGGCCCGCTTTTGATCCCCACCGGCTGGCTTTCGAACACGGGCGAGCAGCGCATATCCGTCAAGAAGCTCGCCAGCGTATCCAGGCCAGCGCGCAGATGGCGCTCGCGCTCGATATTGCTGCCAAGGCCAAGGTAAACCTGAGTTAGCGACATCCGCGCTCGATCTCCACGCCCACGCCTTTGGCTGCCGGCACGGCACCCGGCTTGGTCAGCTTGAGGCGCAACCAGGGAATCTGGAATTCGCTCATCAGCACTTCGGCCAGGCGTTCGGCGAAGGTTTCTACCAGTTGGTACTGGGACTGCTCGGCAAAGGCCTGAATACGCGCGGATACGCTGGCGTAATCGAGCGCCAGGGTCAGGTCGTCACCCGCAGCGGCAGGGCGATTGTCCCAGGCGAAGCTCAGGTCCAGGCGCAGGCATTGCTTGATGCCGCGCTCCCAGTCGTAGGCCCCGATCACGGTGTCGACTTCCAGGCCTTCGATAAACACTCTGTCCAAGCTCTTCTCCGCAGCACGACAAGGGCGCGTTGCCCCGTTAGAATCAGGGCGTCCTCGCCCGGAATAGTTAGCATGTTTTGGTCACTGGCGATTCTCGCCTACCTGCTCGGCTCGCTGTCCTTCGCCATTTTGCTCAGCCGCCTGACGGGAAATCCCGATCCGCGAATGAGTGGCTCAGGCAATGCCGGTGCCACCAACATGTTGCGCCTGGCCGGCAAAAAACTCGCCGTGCTGACGCTGCTGGGCGATATCTGCAAGGGCCTGTTGCCCGTACTCATCGCCAGCCTCGCCGGCCTCACCCTGCAACAGCAGGCCTGGGTGGGCGTGTGCGCTGTGCTCGGCCATCTGTTTCCGCTGTACTTCCGCTTTCGCGGCGGCAAGGGTGTCGCCACGGCGGCCGGCATGCTGCTGGGGATTTACCCTCCAGCAGCGCTGTTGGCCGTGCTGGCCTGGCTGTTGACGTTCTACCTGACCCGCACCAGCTCATTGGCCGCATTGATCGCCACGCCGCTCACCCTGCCATTGCTGGCCTGGCAGGCGCCTGCAGCGCTGTTGCCGATGAGCGTGCTGACACTGCTGATCGTCTGGCGCCACCGCGGCAATTTACGCGACCTCTTTGCCGGGCGCGAACGGCATTTTTAAATACGTTCGATGAGCCCGGCTCACGTGAGCCCTTACAGCGGTGAAAGTTGCTCCATCGGCCAGCGTGCCTGCACGCTGATCGCCAGGCTTTCATGCTGGCCGGCCTGCAGACGCTGGCAACCGGCGTAGGCGATCATTGCACCGTTGTCGGTGCAGAACTCAGGGCGCGCATAAAACACGTCGCCCTGCATGTCGCCGAGCATTTTTTCCAACGAGGTGCGCAACGCTTTGTTGGCACTGACGCCGCCGGCGATCACCAGGCGCTTCATGCCCGCCTGTTTCAGGGCGCGCTTGCACTTGATGGTCAAAGTCTCCACCACGGCCTGCTGGAACGCCAGTGCGATGTCGCAACGGGCTTGCTCACTGTCGTCCCCGGCGCTGACGCTTTGCTGCCAGGTGTTGAGTGCGGAGGTTTTCAAGCCGCTGAAGCTGAACATCAGGCCCGGGCGATCGCACATTGGACGCGGGAAGGTGTAACGGCCCGGCACGCCTTTTTCGGCGAGACGTGCGATTTCCGGACCGCCCGGATAATTGAGGCCCATCATCTTCGCGGTCTTGTCGAACGCTTCACCGGCGGCATCGTCCAGAGACTCACCCAACAGCGTGTATTGGCCAATCGCATCGACCTGAACCAGCTGCGTATGCCCACCGGAAACCAACAAAGCGACGAACGGGAACTGTGGCGGTGTTTTTTCCAGCATGGGTGCCAGTAAATGGCCTTCCATGTGGTGCACGCCGAGGGCCGGAATGCCCCAGGCAAACGCCAGCGCCTGGGCGCAAGAAGCCCCAACCAGCAGGGCTCCGACCAATCCGGGGCCGGCGGTGTAGGCAATCGCGTCGATCTCGGTCGGCACGCAGCCGGCCTCGTCCAACACCTGGCGAATCAACGGCAGCATGCGCTTGACGTGATCGCGGCTGGCGAGCTCCGGCACCACACCGCCATAGGCGCGGTGCAGGTCGATCTGGCTGAACAGTGCATCGGCCAAAAGCCCGCGTTCACTGTCGTAAAGTGCGACACCGGTTTCGTCGCAGGAGGTTTCAAGTCCCAGTACTAGCATGGGTTTGCGCCTTGTAGAGGCTGAATTCGAAGGCGCGCATAATAGTCGCCACTCCCCCTCCCGACTAGCGGTTTTCGATCAGAGGCTTTGCATTCCGGGCAATGAGGGGTTAACATCCGCAACCCTTAAAAACCGACGACCTCAGCCGCGAATTTTTTGCGACGAGAACGTTGATTCCCGGTAATGAAAGAAGGTAGCTCTGGATGCCAGCCGTCAAAGTAAAAGAGAACGAACCCTTCGACGTAGCTCTGCGTCGTTTCAAGCGCTCCTGCGAAAAAGCCGGTGTTCTGGCTGAAGTTCGTAGCCGCGAATTTTATGAGAAGCCAACTTCTGAGCGTAAGCGCAAAGCAGCAGCCGCTGTTAAGCGTCACGCTAAGAAAGTTCAGCGCGAGCAGCGCCGCGCCGTTCGTCTGTACTAATACACAGACTTACGTAGCAAGCTTCTGCCAAGCCCGGCCCTCAGCCGGGCTATTGGCATTTGCGGATATCGCTTGATGCTTCACCGTCGACGCCGCACACGCGACCGAGACACTGCTTCACACGTCAGGACTGGCTCTTTTGCCAGCGGTGCGCGTCTCTTCTGACGAGCCTAACAAGGCTACTGACGAGCACACTCATTCTTCAAACAGACGATCAACCGTGTCGGCTGTGCCCAACGATGCGTTTCCGAGGCCCGCCATTGGCCAACACCGGACGCCCGGGCAACATTTCCAGGCCGAACACTGATAGAAATTAACGTCAGTGAATGTTCGGCAGATACACTCCCTGACAGCCCAACCAGACGACAGTTGATCGAGCCGCACAATGTGTGCGCCTGAACACTTCGCGGGCCTCATTGATACGCAGTGATGACGAGAACGCCATGGCCGGGCTAATTCCCCAGAGCTTTATTGACGACCTTCTGAACCGCACCGACATCGTCGATGTTGTCAGCTCGCGTGTGCAACTGAAAAAAGCCGGCAAGAACTACACCGCCTGCTGCCCGTTCCACAAAGAAAAGACTCCCTCGTTCAGCGTCAGCCCCGACAAGCAGTTCTACTACTGCTTCGGCTGCGGCGCGGGCGGCAATGCCCTCGGCTTTCTCATGGACCACGACAACCTGGACTTCCCCCAGGCTATCGAGGACCTGGCCAAAGCCGCCGGCATGGAAATCCCCCGCGAAGAAAGTGGCCGCACGCACAAACCGCGGCAGCCCACCGACTCGCCGCTGTACCCGCTGCTGACGGCCGCTGCCGACTTCTACCGCCAGGCGCTCAAAAGCCATCCGCAGCGCAAGGCCGCTGTCGAATACCTCAAGGGTCGCGGCCTTACCGGTGAAATTGCCCGGGACTTCGGCCTGGGTTTCGCGCCGCCAGGCTGGGATAACCTCTACAAGCACCTGAGCAGCGACACCCTGCAGCAGAAAGCCATGATCGACGCCGGCCTGCTGGTGGAAAACGCCGAGACCGGCAAGCGCTATGACCGCTTCCGCGACCGCGTGATGTTTCCGATCCGCGACAGCCGTGGCCGGATCATCGCGTTCGGCGGCCGAGTGCTCGGCGACGACAAACCCAAGTACCTGAACTCCCCGGAAACCCCGGTGTTTCACAAGGGTCAGGAACTCTACGGTCTGTTCGAAGCGCGTAAAAACAACCGCAACCTCGATGAAATCATCGTGGTTGAGGGCTACATGGACGTGATCGCCCTCGCCCAGCAAGGACTGCGCAATGCCGTAGCCACCCTGGGCACCGCCACCAGCGAAGAACACATGAAGCGCCTGTTTCGCGTGGTGCCCAGCGTGCTGTTCTGCTTCGACGGCGATCAGGCCGGCCGCAACGCCGCCTGGCGCGCGCTCGAAGCCACGCTGTCGAGCCTGCAGGATGGCCGCCGTGCACGTTTCCTGTTTTTGCCCGAAGGTGAAGACCCGGACACCCTGGTGCGCTCCGAAGGCACCGATGCGTTCCGCGCGCGCATCAATCAACATGCGCAGCCGCTGGCCGACTATTTCTTCCAGCAATTGACCGAAGAAGCCGATCCGCGGTCCCTTGAAGGCAAGGCCCACATGGCCACGCTCGCGGCACCGTTGATCGACAAAGTACCGGGCGCCAACCTGAAGTCACTGATGCGCATGCGCCTGCTGGAAATCACCGGTTTGAGCGGCGAGGCCGTCAGCCAGCTGGTGCACAACGCGCCGCAAGACGCACCGCCGGCTTACGACCCAGGCATGGATTACGACGCCATGCCGGACTACTCGGACTTTCACCAACCGCAGGAGGCCTACGCGCCCCAGCAGGAGTGGACACCGAAGAAACCCGGCGCCGGCGGCAAGAAATGGGACAAGAAACCCTGGAGCAAGAACGGCAAGCGCGGCGATCGTGATGAGGCCTACGCGCCACGCACGCCGGTGGCGGTGGAAGCCCCTACGCTGATTGCGTTGCGTACGCTGATCCACTACCCGCAATTGGCGAAGAAAGTTGAGAGCGCCGATCATTTTGCCAACGAGAGCAACACTTACGCTCAGGTACTGATCGCCTTGATCGAGGCGGTACAGAAAAATCCTAAGCTAAACTCAATTCAGTTGATGGCTCGCTGGCATGGCACCGAACAAGGCCGCCTCTTGAAAGCACTCGCAGAAAAGGAGTGGCTAATTGACGGCGATAACCTTGAACAACAGTTTTTAGACACCATTACTAGGTTATCCGCGGGTCAGCACACGCAGACCCTCGATGAACTCATCAAGAGAGCAAGGCAGCCGGGATTATCGGCTGAAGAGCAGATTCAGATAGCAAAACAGATGCGCGACCTCTTAAAACAGAATGTTTCCGCATCAAACCCGACCTCAGCTGGCGTGTGAGGTCATAGCTCGGGTATAATCCTCGGCTTGTTTTTTGCCCGCCAAGACCTTCAGTGGATAGGGTGTTATGTCCGGAAAAGCGCAACAGCAGTCTCGTATCAAAGAGTTGATCACACTGGGTCGTGAGCAGGGTTACCTGACTTACGCCGAGGTCAACGACCACCTGCCTGAGGATATTTCAGATCCAGAGCAGGTGGAAGACATCATCCGCATGATTAACGACATGGGGATCAACGTATTCGAAACTGCGCCAGATAAGGATTCCCTTATGCTGGCCGACGCCGATACTGACGAGGCTGCGGCCGAAGAGGCAGCAGCAGCGTTGGCAGCAGTGGAGACCGATATCGGTCGCACGACGGACCCTGTGCGCATGTACATGCGTGAAATGGGTACGGTCGAGTTGCTGACACGCGAAGGCGAAATTGAAATCGCCAAGCGTATCGAAGAGGGCATCCGTGAAGTGATGGGCGCAATTGCGCACTTCCCTGGCACGGTTGACCACATTCTCTCCGAGTACACCCGCGTTACCACCGAAGGTGGCCGTCTGTCCGACGTTCTGAGCGGTTATATCGACCCGGACGATGGCATTGCGCCGCCTGCTGCCGAAGTACCGCCGCCTGTCGATGCGAAAGCCGCGAAAGCCGACGACGATTCCGAAGACGACGATGCTGAAGCCAGCAGCGACGACGAAGATGAAGTTGAAAGCGGTCCGGACCCGATCATCGCGGCCCAGCGTTTCGGTGCGGTTTCCGATCAAATGGAAATCACCCGTAAGGCGCTGAAAAAGCACGGTCGCGGCAACAAGCAGGCCATTGCCGAGCTGATCGCCCTGGCTGAGCTGTTCATGCCGATCAAGCTGGTGCCGAAGCAATTCGAAGGCCTGGTTGAACGTGTTCGCAGTGCCCTTGAGCGCCTGCGTGCCCAAGAGCGCGCAATCATGCAGCTCTGCGTACGTGATGCGCGCATGCCGCGTGCTGACTTCCTGCGCCAGTTCCCGGGCAACGAAGTTGACGAAAGCTGGACCGACGCACTGGCCAAAGGCAAGGCGAAATACGCCGAAGCCATTGGTCGTCTGCAGCCCGATATCATCCGTTGCCAGCAGAAGCTGACTGCGCTTGAGACTGAAACCGGTCTGACGATTGCCGAAATCAAGGACATCAACCGTCGCATGTCGATCGGTGAGGCCAAAGCCCGCCGCGCGAAGAAAGAGATGGTTGAAGCGAACTTGCGTCTGGTGATCTCCATCGCCAAGAAGTACACCAACCGTGGCCTGCAGTTCCTCGATCTGATCCAGGAAGGCAACATCGGCTTGATGAAGGCTGTGGACAAGTTCGAATACCGTCGCGGCTACAAGTTCTCGACTTATGCCACCTGGTGGATCCGTCAGGCGATCACTCGCTCGATCGCCGACCAGGCCCGCACCATCCGTATTCCGGTGCACATGATCGAGACGATCAACAAGCTCAACCGTATTTCCCGGCAGATGTTGCAGGAAATGGGTCGCGAACCGACCCCGGAAGAGCTGGGCGAACGCATGGAAATGCCTGAGGATAAAATCCGCAAGGTATTGAAGATCGCTAAAGAGCCGATCTCTATGGAAACGCCGATTGGTGATGACGAAGACTCCCATCTGGGTGACTTCATCGAAGACTCGACCATGCAGTCGCCAATCGATGTCGCCACTGTTGAGAGCCTGAAAGAAGCGACTCGCGACGTACTGTCCGGCCTCACTGCCCGTGAAGCCAAGGTACTGCGCATGCGTTTCGGCATCGACATGAATACCGACCACACCCTTGAGGAAGTCGGTAAGCAGTTTGACGTGACCCGTGAGCGGATCCGGCAGATCGAAGCCAAGGCACTGCGCAAGCTGCGCCACCCGACGCGAAGCGAGCATCTGCGCTCCTTCCTCGACGAGTGATACCAGAACCCCCGGCCCAGGCCGGGGGTTTTGCTTTGTGCAGATCACTTTCTACAGATTAACTGCCGCGCGCCCCCCCTCCCCCGCAATGCCCGTCTACACTCGAAATATTCCCCGTGCCATAACGAGACCGTTATGCCCAGACTGCCGACCGTGATACTGCTGTCGCTGCTCACCTGGACCGCAACGGCTGGCGCGTTGACTCTCACCGATGAAGAGCGTGGCTGGCTGGCGGACCATCAGGAGCTGCGACTGGGAGTGGACACCTCTTGGCCACCCTTCGAATACCGTGACGAAAATGGCCGTTATCAGGGCCTTGCCGCCGACTACATACGCCTGATCCAGGACCGCCTGGGCGTCAGGATCAACCTGATCGAGCCCGCCAACTGGACCGCCGTGCTCGAACAGGCCAAAAACAACCAGCTCGACCTGCTGCCCGGCATCATGTCCACCCCGGAGCGCCAGGGCTTCCTGGCCTTCACACGGCCTTATCTGGACTTTCCCATTGTCATCCTCGCCCACGAAGGCGGCGCCAAACCGCGCAACCTCAAGGACCTTTACGGGCTGAAGATCGCCGTGGTGGAGAACTACGCGCCCCACGAATTGCTGCGCACCCACCATCCCGACCTCAACCTGGTGGCCATGCCCAACGTCAGCTCGACGCTGCAAGCCCTGGCCACCGATGAAGTGGATGCCGTCGTCGGTGACCTTGCCTCCAGCGTCTGGAGCCTGCGCCAACTCAAACTCGATGGCTTATACGTCAGCGGTGAAACGCCCTACCGCTATCAACTGGCAATGGCCGTACCGCGCGATGAGAAAATGCTGGTGGGTATCCTGGACAAGGTGCTCGCCGACCTCAGTTCGGACGAAACCGACGCCATCCAGCAACACTGGGTAGGCAGCTTCACCGATCACCGCATGTTCTGGGCCGACCTGCTGATGTACGGCCTGCCAGCCGTGCTGCTGTTGAGTACCGTGCTGGCCATCGTGATTCGGATCAATCGTCGGCTCAGTTCGGAAATATCCCGGCGGGTTGCCCTTGAGCAAGAACTGCGCAGCAGCGAATACCACTACCGCGGCCTGGTGGAGAGCCTGTCCGCCATCGCTTGGGAAGCCAGCATCACGGACTTCACCTACAGCTATGTGTCGCCGCATGCCGAAGAGCTGCTCGGCTACCCCCGCGCGCATTGGCTGATTCCTGGGTTCTGGCGCAACATCATCCACCCCGCCGACCTGACGCGCGCCGAGGCTTACTGCTACCGGGAAACCCGCGCCAACCGCGACCACAGCCTCGATTACCGAGTCATCACGGCGGACGGGCGCTGCCTGTGGGTACGTGACATTGTCAGCCTTATCGAACACGGGCATGAGCCGGTGCTGCGCGGCTTGATGATCGATATCAGCGAAGCCAAGCGCACCGAAGAAGCCCTGCAGCTTTCCGAGCAGAAATTTGCCTCGGTGTTCCAGCAATGCCCGGACATCCTGGTGATTGCGCGGATGTCCGATGGCTGCCTGCTGGAGGTCAACAAGGCGTTCGAAGACCAGATCGGCCTGAGCGCCGAGCAAGTGGTGGGCAAGACCGCCACAGAACTGAATATCTGGGGCATTCAGGGCGTCGGGCCCGACCTGTTGCAACGCGTGCAGACCACCAGCATCCGCAACCTCGAAATGTCGTTCCGACGCAGCAACGGCCAGGCGTTTACCGGGCTGATCTCGGCGCAACCGTTCCAACTCGACACCACCGAAGCCCTGGTGGTGGTGGTGCGCGATATCACCCAGCTCAAAGAAACCCAGCAACAGCTGCAAACGTCCGAAGAGAAATTCGCCAAAGCCTTCCACGCCTCACCCGATGGCCTGCTGCTGAGCCGTCAACGTGACGGGCTGCTGATTGAAGTGAATGAGGGCTTCAGCCGTATTACCGGTTTCACCAGTGTGACCTCGCTCGACCAGTCAACCCTGGACCTGGGTATCTGGGTCGACCTCAACGAACGCAAACACATGTTGGAGCTGATGCAGCGCGACGGGTTTGTGCGCGATTTCGTCTGCCATATACGCCGCAACGACGGGCAGATTCGCCTCTGCGAAGTGTCCAGTCGCCCACTGCCGATCGGCGATGAAGATTGCATGTTGACCATTGCGCGAGACATCACCGAACGCCAATTCATGCAGGAAAAACTGCAACAGGCCGCCACGGTGTTTGAGAGCACTGCCGAAGGTGTGTTGATCACCGACACCCGGCAGAACATCAGTGCCGTCAACCGCGCGTTCAGCGAAATCACCGGTTACAGCGAAGCCGAAGCCCTTGGCAGCACGCCGCGCCTGCTCGCCTCCGGCCTGCACGACAGCGCCTTCTATGCAGCCATGTGGCACCAGTTGACCGCCCACGGGCACTGGCAGGGCGAGATTTCCAACCGCCGCAAGAACGGCGAGCTGTACCCCAGTTGGCTGACCATCAGTGCCGTGCGCAACCGTGAGCAATTGATCACCCACTTTGTCGCCGTGTTTGCCGACATCTCCAGCCTCAAGCACGCCCAGGCGCGCCTCGACTACCAGGCACACCATGACCCACTGACCGGCTTGCCCAACCGCACCCTGTTCGAAAGCCGGTTGCAGGCCGCACTGAATGGCCAGCAGGAAAGCGGCAACCAAGGCGCCGTGCTGTTTCTGGACCTGGACCGTTTCAAACACATCAACGACAGCCTTGGCCACCCCATCGGCGACCTGCTGCTCAAGGACATCGCCGTGCGCCTCAAGGAGCAACTGCGCGATGTCGACACCGTGGCACGCCTGGGCGGCGACGAATTCATCATCCTGCTGCCCGGCCTGCAACACGCCAGCGATGCCGCGCACCTGGCCAACAAGCTGCTCGCCTGCTTCACCCCGCCGTTCCAGGCCGGCGAGCACGAGTTCTTTATCAGCGCGAGTATCGGCACCAGCCTGTACCCACAGGACGGCACTGACGTCGCCACCCTGGTGAAAAACGCCGACGCGGCGATGTACCGCTCCAAGGCCAAGGGCCGCAACCGCGTCGAAAGCTACACCCGTGACCTCACCGCCCAAGCCAACGAGCGCGTGGCCCTGGAACACGAACTGCGCCGCGCCATCGAACGTGACGAACTGAGCCTGTATTACCAACCCAAGCTGAGCCTGGCGACCCACGAACTGATCGGCGCCGAAGCCCTGATCCGCTGGCGCCATCCAACCTTTGGCGACGTGCCGCCTGAGCATTTCATCCCCCTCGCCGAAGAAAACGGCATGATCCTGCAGATCGGCGATTGGGTACTGGAACAGGCCTGCCAACAACTGCACGCCTGGCAAACGGTTTATGAGGATTTCGGCCCACTGTCGGTCAACCTCGCCGGCGCACAACTGCGCCACCCCAACCTGCTCGCGCGCATTGAACAGCTGCTGCGCGACTACCGTCTGGAGCCCGGCTGCCTGCAATTGGAGATCACCGAAAACTTCATCATGAGCCAGGCCGAGGAAGCCCTGGAAGTGCTGCACCAACTCAAACGCCTGGGCGTGCAGCTGGCGATTGACGATTTCGGCACCGGCTATTCATCCCTCAGCTACCTCAAGCGCTTGCCGCTGGATTTTCTCAAGATCGACCAGTCCTTCGTGCGCGGCTTGCCCGACGATCCGCACGACGCCGCCATCGTGCGCGCCATCATCGCCCTGGGCCACAGCATGCAATTCACCATCATCGCCGAAGGCGTGGAAAACCCCGCGCAACAAGCCTTTCTTGCCGCCGAAGGCTGTGAACAGATGCAAGGCTACATCGTCAGCCTGCCCCTGCCGCCCGAGCTTTTTGCCGAGGCTTTTCTTCATCTGAGGGTTTCAGACTTTTCGGATGGCACAGCGGGGAAACCATCGTTATAATCCGCGACCTGTTACAAGGGCCTATAGCTCAGTTGGTCAGAGCAGAGGACTCATAATCCTTTGGTCCACGGTTCAAGTCCGTGTGGGCCCACCAAACAAAAAAGCCGCGCACTGCGCGGCTTTCGCGTGTCTGGCGTATGGAAAAGGCGACGCTGACTCCCACGCCTTTGTCAGCAATGAAAGATTTGTTAATTGTCCTCAACTGCTGCGGCACAGACCATGGCCGGCCACTCAACCAGTACGAGGAACCCGGCTCCATGCCTCAGGCCAACCGTTCACCCCGCGCCTTTTTTACCCTCAGCCTGCGCACCGCAGGCGCTCTCGCCATCACCCTTGCAACCCTCGGCAACGCACACGCAGCATCGCCCGCGCCGGCCACCATCAAGGCGTACAAGCTCTGCACAGGCGCAGACAACGCCTCGCACGTTTTGGAGGGCACCATCGACCCGAGCATGCGCAACGACGTCACTGCCATTCATTTCAAGACAACCCCGGCGCACGCTTCTTACGATTGGCATAACGATCCCGAGCCGCAGTACGTCATGACACTCTCCGGCACCTTGGCCTTCGCCACCCGAGGCGGCGAGACGTTCACCCTGCACCCCGGTGAAGTGCTGGTCGCCGAAGACAACACCGGCACCGGCCATCGTTGGAAGCTGATCGACGACCAGCCATGGCGCCGTGGCTACGTGGTGCTCAAGCCTGGCGCGCCGGACTCGTTTATCCCGAACGATCCCGCCGCCGCGAAAGTCTGCAAGGCGCCTTAATCTCGCAGATCGCAGCGCTCCAGACGGGCGCAAGCCTGTAACATGGCGACCCATTGCCGCCCGCACTGGAGCCCTGCCCTTGCCCGTCCTCGATGAAATCGATCGCCAACTGATCGCCGCCTTGCAAATCAACGCCCGCGAAAGCGTGGCCATGCTTGCCCGGCAGTTGGGCATTGCGCGCACCACGGTGACGTCGCGTCTGGCGCGCCTGGAGAAAACCCAGGTGATTACCGGCTATGGCGTGCGCCTCGGGCAGCGTGTGGTCGATGGTGGTTTGCAGGCGTATGTCGGGATCACCGTGCAAGCGCGCTCGGGCAAGGAAGTGTTGCGTCGGTTGAGTGCAATGGCGCAGGTGCAGCAGCTGTGTGCGGTGAGTGGCGAATTTGATTACGTGGCCTGGCTGCGCACCGATTCACCGGAGCAACTGGATCAATTGCTGGACCAGATCGGCAGTGTCGACGGCGTGGAAAAAACCACCACGTCGATCATCCTCAGTAACAAATTGGACCGTGGCCAGCCAGTCTGACCACCCTCTTCGTCACTCTGACTGAAAACAATCCAATACGACGACACTTTGCGTCTTATTAACGAACGCTACGCTCCCTAAACTGGCTGCCATCTTTTCCTATACTCAACGGGCCACATCCCGCCGAGTCGCCAGTAAGGTCAGCCATGAGCATTCCGTCCAGCACCATCAGCAAGACCCATCGCCACCCCGCCGACGGTAAAAAGCCCATCACCATCTTTGGCCCGGACTTTCCGTTTGCCTTTGATGACTGGATTGAGCATCCGGCCGGCCTGGGCAGCATTCCGGCCGCCAACCATGGCGCCGAAGTGGCGATTGTCGGTGCGGGGATCGCGGGCCTGGTGGCCGCTTACGAGCTGATGAAGCTGGGCCTCAAGCCGGTGGTGTATGAAGCCTCGAAAATGGGCGGCCGCTTGCGCTCCCAGGCGTTTGAAGGGGCCGAGGGCATCATCGCCGAGCTGGGCGGCATGCGTTTTCCGGTGTCGTCGACCGCGTTCTACCACTATGTGGACAAGCTCGGGCTGGAGACCAAACCCTTCCCCAACCCGCTGACGCCGGCCTCCGGCAGCACGGTGATCGACCTCGAAGGCCAGACACACTACGCGCAAAAGCTCTCGGACTTGCCGGTGCTGTTCCAGGAAGTTGCCGACGCCTGGGCCGATGCGCTGGAAGCCGGTTCGCAGTTCGGTGATATCCAGCAAGCCATCCGCGACCGCGACGTGCCGCGCCTCAAAGCGTTGTGGAATAAGCTGGTGCCGCTGTGGGACGACCGCACCTTTTATGACTTCGTCGCCACGTCCAAGGCCTTTGCCAAACTCTCGTTTGCGCACCGCGAAGTGTTTGGCCAGGTAGGTTTCGGCACCGGTGGCTGGGACTCGGATTTCCCCAACTCGATGCTCGAAATTTTCCGCGTGGTGATGACCAACTGCGACGACCACCAGCACCTGGTCGTCGGCGGCGTGGCGCAAGTGCCCATGGGCATCTGGCGCCACGTGCCGGAGCGTTGTGCGCACTGGCCGGCCGGCACCAGCCTCAGCTCGTTGCATCGCGGCGCGCCACGGGCCGGTGTGAGCCGCATCGCCCACGCCGCCGATGGCCGCTTCGCCGTGACCGACAACTACGGCGACAC
Organism: Pseudomonas sp. HT11; assembly: GCF_044875395.1. Lineage (NCBI taxonomy): Bacteria > Pseudomonadati > Pseudomonadota > Gammaproteobacteria > Pseudomonadales > Pseudomonadaceae > Pseudomonas > Pseudomonas sp. HT11. Next base: position 5,742,288 of record NZ_CP173217.1, read on the forward strand.
CCGTGAATACGCCGCCGTGCTGACCACCTGCCAAAGCTGGTTGCTGACCACCCAGATCGAATGCGACGAGACCCTGTTCTCGCAAAAAATGTGGATGGCCCTGGACCGCACCCGTTACATGCAGTCGTCGAAAACCTTCGTGATGGTCGACCGCCCGTTCTGGAAAGACAAAGACCCGGAAACTGGCCGCGACCTGATGAGCATGACCCTCACTGATCGCCTGACCCGTGGCACTTACCTGTTCGACAACGGCGACGACAAGCCGGGCGTGATTTGCCTGTCGTACTCGTGGATGAGCGACGCGTTGAAAATGCTCCCGCAGCCCATCGACAAGCGAGTGAAACTGGCCCTCGACGCCCTGAAAAAGATCTACCCGAAAGTCGATATCAAGGCGCGCATCATCGGCGACCCGATCACTGTGTCGTGGGAAGCCGACCCGCATTTCCTCGGGGCTTTCAAAGGCGCGCTGCCCGGCCACTATCGCTACAACCAGCGGATGTATGCGCACTTCATGCAGAAGGACATGCCCGCTGAACAACGTGGAATTTTCATCGCCGGTGACGACGTGTCCTGGACGCCGGCCTGGGTCGAAGGCGCGGTGCAAACCTCGCTGAACGCGGTGTGGGGCATCATGACCCACTTCGGCGGCAGCACGCATCCGGAGAACCCGGGCCCAGGTGATGTCTTTGACGAAATCGGCCCGATTGCCCTGGCCGATTAAGGAGTTGAGCATGCGCGTTGCCCTGTACCAATGCCCGCCGCTGCCACTGGATGTGGCCGGTAACCTCAAGCGCCTGCACCCACTGGCGCATGAGGCCTCGGATGCCGATGTGCTGGTGCTGCCGGAGATGTTTCTCAGCGGCTACAACATCGGCGCCGAAGCGGTCGGCGCCCTTGCCGAACCTCAGGATGGGCCGTCCGCGCAAGCGATTGCCACACTCGCCAAAAGCGCCGGGTTGGCGATTCTGTACGGCTACCCGGAGCGGGCCGAGGACGGGCGGATCTACAACGCCGTGCAGTTGATCGACGCCCACGGCCAGCGCCTGTGCAACTACCGCAAGACTCACTTGTTTGGCGACCTGGACCACTCGATGTTCAGTGCTGGGGAAGATGATTTCCCGTTGGTGGAATTGAACGGCTGGAAGCTTGGCTTCTTGATCTGCTACGACCTGGAATTTCCGGAAAATACCCGTCGCCTGGCGCTGGCCGGTGCCGAGTTGATCCTGGTGCCGACTGCCAATATGGTGCCGTTCGACTTTGTCGCCGACGTCACCGTGCGGGCGCGGGCCTTTGAAAACCAGTGTTATGTGGCGTACGCCAACTACTGCGGGCAGGAAGGCGAGATTCAATATTGCGGGCAAAGCAGCATCGCCGCGCCGAATGGGCAGCGCATCGCCCAGGCCGGGCTGGATGAGACATTGATCGTCGGGGCGCTGGACCGCCAGTCCATCCTCGACGCCCGCGCCGCCAACCACTACCTGCAAGACCGTCGCCCCGAGTTGTACGGCGCACTGCACAAGCCCTGACCCAGCCGGTTCGCCAGCGGTTTGATAACATGGCCACCTCCTACGTTTCGGAAGTGCCCATGCCTGCGCCGGCCCACCCTCATCACCTTCACCTGACCCTGGCCAATGGCCTGCGGGTTACCCTGCGCCATGCGCCACGTCTGAAGCGTTGCGCTGCGGTGCTGCGCGTGGCTGCCGGCAGCCATGACGTGCCCTTGGCCTGGCCGGGGCTGGCGCACTTTCTTGAGCATTTGTTGTTTCTCGGCACGCAGCGTTTTCCCGCAAATGAAGGGCTGATGGCCTACGTGCAGCGCCATGGCGGGCAGGTCAACGCGAGTACCCGGGAGCGTACGACGGACTTCTTCTTTGAATTGCCGCTGGCGACCTTTGCCGACGGGCTTGAGCGCCTGGCGGACATGCTGGCTCACCCGCGCCTGGCGATTGAAGACCAGTTGCGTGAGCGCGAAGTGTTGCACGCAGAGTTCGTTGCATGGTCCCAGGATGCCCAGGCTCAGCAGCAGGTCGCGCTGCTGGAGGGCTTGGCCGCCGATCATCCACTGCGCGGTTTTCACGCCGGCAACCGGGACAGCCTGCCGGTGGAGCGTGAGGCATTTCAGCAAGCACTGCGCGAATTTCACACGCACTTTTATCAGAGCGGGCAGATGACGTTGAGCCTGGCCGGCCCGCAGCCGCTGGACGAGCTGGAAGCCTTGGCGCAGCGATTCAGCGAGGCACTGGCTTGCGGGCCTTTGCACCCACAGGCCGAGCCGCCTGCGCTGTTGCCCGATCAAGCAGTGAGTTATCAATACACCGCCAATAATCATCGGCACCACGTCATTGCCTGTGATGTGCCCCGTGAAGCGTTGGATTTTCTCTGCACCTGGCTCAACGCCCCGGCGCCCGGCGGCTTACTGGCCGAGCTGCAGACGCGAAACCTGGCCCACGCACTGCACGCGTCCGTGCTGTATCACTTCGCCGGGCAAGCGCTGCTGGATATCGACTTTTCCCTCTTCGCTCAAGACGGGTCGGCTACTCAGGTCGAAGCGTTATTGCACGACTGGTTGAGCTTTTTCGCACAGAGCGACTGGACGCCATTGCGAGAAGAGTTCGCCTTGCTGAACGCTCGCCAGCAACAAATCCAGGGCGCCCTGGCGCTGGCCCGCAACGACAGCGAGGATCTATCGGAACAGGGCGTGGCGGCCCTGAAAAATCTGCTCGATTCACTGCACCTGCCGCCCTCCGAGCATGCCTGGCAACTGCCGCCCAACAACCCCTTCCTGCGCCCAGCGGTCAAGCAAGCGCGCGCCGGCCTGATTCGCGGCCAAACCAGCGCCCACCGTGGCTTGCGCACGTTCGCCCAGGATCGCTCGCGGGGACGACGGGAAGTGTCGGCGCTGACGTTCAGCCAGGCCTTGGCGGATGACACCAACGAAGGCGCGCTGTACCTGCAATGGCGCTTTGATTCGTTGGTACCCGCAGGCCTGGAACATGCGTTGCAGCCGTTGCGTGAGCAGGCCCGTCAGGCGGGCGTCGAATTGGCCTTCGAAACCCTCGGCAATGAATGGCGCGTGAAAATAGTCGGCCTTCACGAACCAATCGCGGCTGTGGTCGAGGCGCTGGCGCTTAACCTCAGCCAGTCCGATGGGCCGCTGCCGTCACCCGCACAAACGCCGATGATTGCCATTCGGGAGCTGCTCAAGGCGTTGCCTGTGTGCTGTGCCGGCATCGCTTCCGGGGCCGGCGAGACGCCATCGTCATGGACCACCGCGCGTTGGCAGGGCCTGGGCACAGGTTTGCCCGCTGCCAGTGAAGCGGCGATCAAAACCGCAGCCGCGCGATTGCCAGGCCAGCCGGGAAGCTTCGAACACACGCCGAAAACCCTCGACGGCCAGCGGCTCTGGCACGAAGTGAACACCGACTCCCGCGAAGCCGCGTTGCTGCTGTTTTGCCCTACGCCAAGCCAATCCCTGGCCGATGAAGCGGCATGGCGACTGCTCGGGCATCTGCTCCAGGGGCCGTTTTACCAAAAACTGCGCGTCGAACTGCAAATCGGCTACGCCGTGTTCAGCGGCATCCGACAGATCAACGGGCAAACCGGCCTGCTGTTTGGCGTGCAATCACCCAGCGTATCCCTGGCCGGGATCTTCGAGCACGTGCAGACCTTCCTGGTGCAGCTTCCGGCATTGATCGACAACAGCGCCGAACTGGGCAACCAAACCCTGGCAGAGCAATTCACGGCCCAGGCATTACAGGTCGCCCAAGCCGCCGAGTTGCTCTGGCAGGCGCATCTGGCTGGCCATTCGTCGGGTTATCTGGCGCCACTTCAGCAGTTGATACAAACCTGCACGCGCGAGGATCTGCAGCGTGCCGCAGGGCAACTCAATGACGCTGCAGGCGGTTGGCGCTGTGTGACCAACGGCCCGCCCATCAACGGTTCCTGGCAAACGGCAGGCTGATCATTGCTGGCCCTGCAAAAGGCTTTTGCCACCAAGACAGCGCTAACTTGAAAAGAATTGCGTAACATTCATCCGCACACCTCTGAACATCTCCGATTGGAGGTGGACTATATGTATGAGTAGTGAACGTCCCATCCCTTCGTAGGAGTATGAATATGACCTGGTCCAAACCTGCTTACACTGATCTGCGTATCGGTTTCGAAGTCACCATGTACTTCGCCAGCCGTTGATTGGCTGAGTAATACAACGCCTCGGTTCGCCCGGGGCGTTTTTGTTTTGAGCTTTGCGTGATGGAGCAATCATGTTTGTCCAGATTCTAGGTTCCGCCGCCGGCGGTGGCTTCCCGCAGTGGAACTGCAACTGCGTGAACTGCGCAGGTTTTCGTGACGGCAGCCTGCGGGCCCAGGCGCGCACTCAGTCGTCCATCGCGATTTCCGACGATGGCGTGAATTGGGTACTGTGCAACGCTTCGCCGGATATCCGCGCGCAACTGCAAGGCTTCGCCCCGATGCAACCCGGCCGTGCGCTGCGCGATACCGGTATCAGCGCGATCATCCTGATGGACAGCCAGATCGACCACACCACCGGCCTGTTGAGCCTGCGCGAAGGCTGCCCGCACCAGGTGTGGTGCACCGACATGGTCCATGAAGATTTGAGTACTGGTTTCCCGCTGTTCACCATGCTCACGCACTGGAACGGCGGCCTGGCCTGGAACCGCATCGAGCTGGACGCCAGCTTCACCATTCCGGCCTGCCCCAACCTGCGTTTCACGCCGCTGCCATTGCGCAGCGCCGCGCCGCCCTACTCGCCGCACCGCTTCGACCCGCACCCAGGCGACAACATCGGCCTGATCGTCGAAGACCTGCGCACCGGCGGCAAACTGTTTTACGCCCCTGGGCTGGGCAAGGTCGACGCGCCGTTGCTGGAGATCATGGCCGGCAGCGATTGCCTGCTGGTGGATGGCACGATGTGGGACGACGATGAAATGCAGCGCCGTGGCGTCGGCACCCGCACTGGTCGCGAGATGGGCCACCTGGCTCAGAACGGCCCCGGCGGCATGCTCGAAGTGCTGGAGCAGTTGCCCGAGCAGCGCAAGGTGCTGATCCACATCAACAACACCAACCCGATCCTCGATGAAGACTCCCCCGAACGGGCCGAGCTGGCACGGCGTAATGTTGAAGTGGCTTACGACGGCATGAGCATTGAATTGTAGGAGCAGACCACATGACTGACACACCGCTGACGCCCGCCGAGTTCGAGCATGCCTTGCGGGCCAAAGGCGCCTTTTACCATATCCATCACCCGTACCACGTGGCGATGTATGAAGGCCGCGCCACCCGCGAGCAGATCCAGGGTTGGGTCGCCAACCGTTTCTACTACCAGGTGAATATCCCGCTGAAAGACGCCGCGATCCTGGCCAATTGCCCGGACCGCGAGATCCGCCGCGAGTGGATCCAGCGCCTGCTCGACCACGACGGTGCTCCCGGTGAAGACGGCGGTATTGAAGCCTGGTTGCGTCTGGGCCAGGCCGTTGGCCTGGACCCGGACCAACTGCGGTCTCAGGAACTGGTGCTGCCCGGCGTGCGTTTTGCCGTGGATGCCTACGTCAACTTTGCCCGCCGTGCCAGCTGGCAAGAAGCCGCCAGCAGCTCGCTGACCGAGCTGTTCGCGCCGCAGATCCACCAGTCGCGCCTCGACAGCTGGCCGCAGCACTATCCGTGGATCGACCCGGCCGGTTATGAGTATTTCCGTACCCGCCTGGGCCAGGCACGTCGCGATGTGGAACACGGCTTGGCGATCACGTTGCAGCACTACACCACTCGCGAAGGTCAGGAGCGCATGCTGGAAATTCTCCAGTTCAAACTCGACATCTTGTGGAGCATGCTGGATGCCATGAGCATGGCCTATGAACTGAACCGCCCGCCATATCACAGCGTGACTGATCAGCGTGTATGGCATAAAGGGATCACCCTATGAGCTTTGATCGCAGCAGAACACCGACCTGGCGCCAGGGCTATCGCTACCAGTACGAGCCCGCGCAAAAAGGCCACGTATTGCTCTACCCCGAAGGCATGATCAAGCTCAACGACAGCGCCGCGCTGATCGGTGGTCTGATCGATGGCGAACGCGACGTGGCTGCCATCATCGCCGAGCTGGATAAACAATTCCCCGGCGTACCTGAACTCGGTCAAGACATCGAGGATTTCATGGAGGTCGCCCGTGCTGAGCACTGGATCGAACTTGCCTGAAAAGCCACCCGTTGGCCTGCCGCTGTGGCTGCTCGCCGAGCTGACTTACCGTTGCCCGTTGCAGTGCCCGTACTGCTCAAACCCGCTGGATTTCGCCGAGCAGGGTAAAGAGCTGAGCACCGAGCAATGGATCAAAGTGTTTCGCGAAGCGCGGGAAATGGGCGCCGCGCAACTGGGGCTTTCCGGCGGTGAACCGCTGGTGCGCCAGGACCTTGCCGAACTGATCGCCGAGGCGCGCAAGCTGGGTTTCTACACCAACCTGATCACCTCCGGCATCGGTCTCACTGAGCAGAAAATCAGCGACTTCAAGAAGGCCGGCCTGGACCATATTCAGATCAGCTTCCAGGCCAGCGACGAGCAGGTGAACAATCTGCTGGCCGGCTCGAAAAAAGCCTTCGCGCAAAAGCTGGAAATGGCCCGGGCGGTGAAGGCGCATGGCTATCCGATGGTGCTGAACTTCGTCACGCATCGGCACAATATCGACAAGATCGACCGCATTATCGAGCTGTGCATCGCGCTGGAAGCAGACTTCGTCGAGCTCGCTACCTGCCAGTTCTACGGTTGGGCGCAGCTCAATCGTGTGGGGTTGTTGCCGACAAAAGAACAGCTGGTGCGCGCCGAACGCATCACCAACGAATACCGCGCCAAGCTCGAAGCCGAAGGCCACCCGTGCAAGCTGATCTTCGTTACACCGGACTACTACGAGGAACGCCCAAAAGCCTGCATGAACGGCTGGGGCAGTATTTTTCTGACCGTAACACCGGACGGCACTGCCCTGCCCTGCCACGGTGCCCGACAGATGCCGGTGCAATTTCCCAACGTGCGCGACCACAGCATGCAGCACATCTGGTACGACTCGTTTGGCTTCAACCGCTTTCGCGGCTACGACTGGATGCCCGAGCCGTGCCGTTCATGCGATGAAAAGGAAAAGGACTTCGGCGGCTGCCGCTGCCAGGCGTTCATGCTCACGGGCGACGCGAGCAACGCCGACCCGGTGTGCAGCAAGTCCGAGCAGCACGGCATCATCCTGCAAGCGCGGGAAGAAGCCGAACACGCCACCCAGACCATCGAGCAATTGGCCTTTCGCAACGAGCGCAACTCGCGGCTCATTGCAAAAGGCTGACAGTTTTAGCGTTTGGCGATGATGTACACGGCGTGAATGATGCCCGGGAAGTAACCGCACAGGGTCAGCAGGATGTTTAGCCAGAACGCGCCGGCAAAACCCACTTGCAGGAACACACCCAGTGGCGGCAGCAGAATGGCGATGATGATGCGAATGATGTCCATGGGTCAGCTCCAGATAATCGGCTCGTGTGAGCCGTGTAGCTAATCGACCTTGGGCACTCGTGAGGGTTCAGTGGGATCTGGCACTGGGCCAGCTTGAAGTGCGCGGACAAAAAAACGCCCCCAGCCAAAAGAATCAGGCTGAGGGCGCCGCGTAGGCCGCGAGACGGTTCTGAAATGTGGGTTAAACGGCGATGCCCTTGCGGCATTGCAACTGCGCGGTGCGCACTCGGGAGAAGGCGCGAGCCAGGCGCAAAAGCATTTCGTCGATATTGCTTTTGCTGACCGTCAAGGCTGGGGTGAAGCGCAGGCCGTTGGGTTGCGCGGCGTTAAGGATCAAACCTTCGTGCAGTGCTGCTTTTACGACGGCATCTGCAGAATCATCCGACAATGTCAGGCCCCACATCAGGCCATGGCCGCGCAATTGGCCGTGATCGTAGCGATAAGCCAGGCGGGCGAGGCCTTCGCCAAGGTAAAGGCCGGACTCGCGCACCTGCTCCAGAAAGCCCGGCTCCAGTACCGTTTTTAGTACCGCCTCCCCGGCCGCTGCCATCAACGCGTTGCCATGGTGGGTGCCATCCAGCTCGCCCAGCTCGAAGCAACAGGCCTTGCCACGCGCCAGCAGGGCCGCCAACGGCACGCCGCCGCCCAGGCCTTTGCCAAGGGTGATGATGTCGGCGCGCACGCCGTACTGTTGTTCGACGAGCAAGGTGCCGCAGCGGCCGATGCCGGTGTGCACTTCATCAAGAATCAGCAGGATGCCCAGCTCGCGGCACAGGCGTTCAACACCTTTCAGGTAGTGCTCGGTGGCGGGGATCACGCCGGCTGCGCCCTGAATCGGCTCCAGCATGATGGCCACCGTCTGTGCATCGACCGCCGCGTGCAACGCAGGCAGGTCGTTGAAAGGCACATGGCTAAAGCCCGGCAATTGCGGTTCAAAACGGTTGCCGCCCGCCCCGGTCGAAGCCGCCATCGCCGCGAAACTGCGGCCATGGCAACCGTTGCTGGCGCTGATGATGTGGTACGCGCCGCCGCGGTGCTGTTGGCCCCATTTGCGCGCCAGCTTGATCGCAGCTTCGCAGGCTTCAGCGCCGCTATTAAGCAGGTATCCCTGATCACTGCGCGTGTGATGGCACAACCGGTCGACGAGGTTCAGTTGGGGGCGATTGTGCAAGCCATTGCCGGGGTTGATCAGCGCCTGAGTCTGATCGGCAAGGGCCTTGATCAGCACCTGCGGGCTGTGGCCCAGGCTGTTGGCGGCGCTGCCCTGACTGAAATCAAGGTATGCACGGTTGTCGCTGTCCCAGAGCCAGGAGCCCTGGCCACGCACGAAGACCTGCGCAGGCCTTACGACGGTGGGCATCAGGGCATCGCTGGGCAGATCCTCGTGCGGCGCGTCGAGGATCAGATCGTCCAGGCTCGGTGCAGGGCGACGAAACAGATTCACACCTCACCCCCAATGGCAACCTGACCTTGGTCGCAATCCTGTGCAAAGACTGACTCGAGGTTTTTTGTCTTGCCTATGTAAACGCCATCAACATAAACGCTATTCATTGCCAGATCCGGCCCTGTAAGCCTTGCGAATAGGCGCTAGACTAGGCGTCTCGGGGCCCACCGGCCATTTCGATTTTCCAGCTTTTTCGATAAGTAAGCCTTATGGATTTCAAGCAACTGCGTTATTTCGTCGCGGTGTATGAGGAAGGCCACGTTGGCCGCGCTGCGGAGCGTCTGTCGATCTCCCAACCGGCCCTGTCGCAACAGATTCGCCAGCTGGAGCAGAACCTGGATGTGAGCCTGTTCGAGCGCAGCAGCAAGCGCCTGCTGCCGACGCTGGCCGCGCATACCTTGTACAACCACGCATTGCCGCTGATCGACGGTATGCAACAGGCCGTCGAAGCCCTGCGCAACTTCAAGGGCCAGGCCATGCGCACGCTGGCCATCGGCGTGCTGCAAACGGTGCACACCAGCCTGGTCCCGCAAATGCTTGAGCGCGTGCGCAAGGCCCAGCCGCATCTGGTGGTGCAGATCTACGAATTGACCGGCCTGGAGATTGAACGGCGCTTGCTCAACGGCTCGCTGGACATCGGCATCAGCTACCTGCCGCCGCGTCAGCCGGGGCTGCACGGCGTGCTGTTGTATGAAGACGAATTAAAGGTCGTGATCCCGGAGGACCACCCCTTGCGCGAATTCAAGAAGGTCTCGCTGAAACAGGCGGCCGAATTACCGATGTTGCTACTGGGAGAGGAGTTTCAGGTGCGGCAGATCTGGCAGGGCCAGCTCGCCAACCTCGGGCGCCGGCCACAGGTGCAGGCCGAACTGAATACCATGGTCGGCATTCTCGACAGCCTGCCCCATACCAAGCTGGCCACGGTACTGCCCGGGCGCTCCCAGGATGAGCACAACAGCAAGGCGCTGTTGTGGAAACCCTTGAGCGAACCCCGGGTGGCGCTGAAAGTGGGCTTGGTGTGCCGCGATGTACAGCGCCAGCAAGCAACGGTGGCGTTATTGCGCACGCTGCTGGAAGACGTGATGAATGCCCCGCAGGCGCCTGCCTGACTTTTTCGCGGGCAAAAGAAAACCCCGCCGAAGCGGGGTTTTGCAGACTGTTTCCCTGACATCCATTTCACTCCGCCGTCCTGGCAGAATCCTACGTGTCCGTGTTGTTGCTTTGCGCTTCCTGCGCGACGTCCATGTGAAGTAGATTATCCGTGGATCCAATTTGGCGATAGAGGACGAATAGCAGCACGTCATGTAAGAGAATGCTTACACGCCCTCCAAGCCCTTAGAACAGTGCCTCATCCAGCAAAAACAGCGATTCGCTACCGGCTTTTACCGACGCACTCAGCGAATGGATACGTGGCAGCAGGCGCGCAAAGTAGAAACGCGCCGTGCCCAGCTTGCTCGCGTAGAAGTCTTCCTCAGACTCTTTGCCCCACGCGGCCTTCGCCATGCGGGCCCACATGTAGGCGTACGCCATGTAGCCAAAGGCGTGCAGGTATTCCACCGACGCTGCACCGATTTCATTCGGGTTGGTCTTGGCGCGGTCCAGCACCCAGGCGGTCAACTCATCCAGGTTATCCACCGCCGCGCTCAGCGGTCGGGTGAACTCAGCCAGTTGGGCGTCCGCTGTGGCAATGAACTGACGGATCTCGTCAGCGAACAGGGTATAGAACGCGCCGTTGCTGCCGACAATCTTGCGCCCCATCAAGTCCAGCGCCTGAATGCCGTTGGTGCCTTCGTAAATCTGCGTGATGCGCACATCACGCACCAGTTGCTCCTGGCCCCACTCGCGAATGTAGCCGTGGCCGCCAAACACTTGCTGGCCGAGCACGGTGGTTTCCAGGCCCAGATCGCTGAGGAACGCCTTGGCGACGGGTGTGAGCAGTGCCACCAGATTGTCCGCACGCTCACGGGCGGCGGCATCCTCGCTGAACTTGGCGATGTCCAATTGCGTTGCCACGTACGTGGAGAACGCGCGACCGCCTTCATTCGCAGCCTTCATGGTCAGCAGCATGCGGCGCACGTCCGGATGCACGATGATCGGGTCGGCCACTTTGTCTTTAGCCTGGGCGCCGGTCGGTGCGCGGCTTTGCAGGCGATCACGCGCATATTCAATCGCGTTCTGATAGGAGCGCTCGCCGGAGGCCAGGCCCTGGATACCCACCCCCAGACGCTCGTAGTTCATCATGGTGAACATCGCCGCTAACCCACGGTTGGGCTCGCCCACCAGGTAACCCACGGCTTCGTCGAAGTTCATCACGCAGGTCGCAGACGCCTGAATGCCCATCTTGTGTTCGATCGAGCCACAGCTCACCGGGTTACGCGCGCCCAGGCTGCCGTCGGCATTGACCATGAACTTGGGCACCAGAAACAGCGAGATACCTTTCGGACCGGCCGGCGCATCCGGCAGCTTGGCGAGCACCAGATGGATGATGTTTTCGGTGAGGTCGTGTTCGCCACCGGTGATGAAAATTTTGGTGCCGCTGATCGTGTAGGAACCGTCCGCCTGCGGCTCAGCCTTGGTGCGGATAATCCCCAGGTCGGTGCCCGCGTGCGCTTCAGTCAGGCACATGGAGCCGGCCCACTCGCCGGAATACATCTTCGGCAAGTAGTTGGCCTTGAGTGCTTCACTGGCGTGAGTGTTGATCGACACACAGGCGCCAGAGGTGAGCATCGGGTACAGGCCGAATGCCAGGCTCGACGAGTTGATCATTTCCTCAACCTGGGCCGACACCGCCTTGGGCATGCCCATGCCGCCAAAGACAGGGTCGCCGCCTACACCCACCCAGCCACCTTCGGCGTAGGTTTTGTAGGCCTGGGGGAAACCATCCGGTGTGCTGACCACGGTATCGGCCCAACGGCAGCCTTGCTCGTCGCCATTGCGGCTCAGCGGTGCGATGGATTTGGCGGTGACCTTGCCGGCTTCCTCAAGGATCGCCTCGACGGTTTCGGCATCCACGATGTCTGCCAATGCCGGCAATTGGGCCCAAGTGGTGGCGACCTCAAAGACTTCGTTGAGGACGAAGCGCATATCACGCAGCGGCGCTTTGTAATCAGCCATGGCAAACCTCGTGAGAACGTGAAAAGTAAGTCGGTAGGATCGGTTTTACAGGCTCCGAGTGTACCCGAACAACTTTTCAGACACATAGGGTCCGTTCGTGACTATTAAGTATTTATAAGTCACACACAGATCTAATGTAGGAGCTGGCTTGCCTGCGATGGCATCACTGCAGCTTCACTGACCTACCGAGGTGACTGCATCGCAGGCAAGCCAGCTCCACACAAGCCCGCACACAGTTACCCGCAGAAGCATCAGCCGCCTACAGGGCAAACAACTCAGCAGGCAAGCTCATCAGGCACTCGCTGCCCGCCTCCACCGCGGCCCGGTGCGTGGCCGTACGCGGCAGCAAGCGCTTGAAGTAGAAGTCGCAGGTCGAAAGCTTTGCCTGGGCAAACTCGGCGTCGTCGTGTGCCTGAGCCGCTATCGCCATACGCAACCACAGGTAGGCGAGGATGATGTAACCGCTGTACATCAAGTAATCCACCGCCGCGGCGCCCACTTCGTCGGGGTTTTTCATGGCGGCCATGCCGACCTTCATTGTCAGCTCGCCCCATTGCTGGTTCAGTTGATCGAGTTGCGCCACGTGGGCCTTGAGCTGCGGGTGTTCGGCATTTGCCGCGCAGAATTTATGCACGATTTTGGTAAAACCACGCAGCAGCTTGCCCTGGCTACCGAGCACCTTGCGCCCCAGCAGGTCGAGCGCCTGGATGCCATTGGTGCCTTCATAGATCGGCGCGATCCGCGCATCGCGTGCCAACTGTTCCATGCCCCATTCACGAATATAACCGTGGCCACCGAATACCTGCATGCCGTGGTTGGTCACCTCCAGGCCCGTGTCGGTCATAAAGGCTTTGCAGATCGGCGTGAGGAACGCCAACAGGTCTTCAGCGTCCTGGCGCTGACCCGCGTCGTTGCTCAGGTGCGCGGTGTCGAGCAATTGCGCGGTGAAATACGTCAGCGCGCGGTTGCCTTCGTTGAAGGCTTTCATGGTCAGCAGCATGCGGCGTACATCAGCGTGCACGATGATGGGGTCGGCGGCCTTTTCCGGGGCCTTGGCGCCGGTCAGCGAGCGCATTTGCAGGCGATCATTGGCGTACTTGATTGCGCCCTGGAAGCTCGCCTCGCCATTGCACAGGCCCTGCATGCCGGTCCCCAGCCGTGCGTGGTTCATCATGGTGAACATGCAGTTGAGGCCTTTATTCGCCTCGCCAATCAAGAACCCCTTGGCACCGTCGAAATTGAGCACGCACGTGGCCGAGGCCTTGATGCCCATCTTGTGCTCGATGGAGCCGCAGTGCACCGCGTTGCGCTCACCCGAATCGGCATGGAACTTGGGCACGATAAACAGCGAGATACCTTTGGTGCCCGCCGGCGCATCCGGCAGTTTGGCCAGCACCAAGTGGATGATGTTCGCACTCAGGTCATGCTCGCCGGCCGAGATGAAGATCTTGCTGCCGGTGACCGCGTAACTGCCGTCGGCCTGGGGCACGGCGCGGGTCTTGATCAGCCCCAGGTCGGTGCCGCAGTGGGCTTCGGTCAGGCACATGGTGCCGGTCCATTCGCCGGCGGTGAGTTTGGTCAGGTAGGTGTCTTTCTGCTCCTCGGTGCCGTGGGCGTGGATCGCCGACATGGCGCCGTGGGTCAGCCCCGGGTACATGCCCCAGGACGTGTTGCTGGAGCCGATCATTTCGCTCAACACCAGCCCCAACGAGTGCGGCAGGCCTTGCCCACCGTAGGCTGGGTCCGCTGCCACGCCATGCCAGCCGCCTTCCACGTACTGGGCGAAAGCTTGCTTGAAGCCCTTGGGCGTGGTGACCACGCCGTTGTCGAAATGGCAGCCTTCCTCATCGCCGCTGCGATTAAGCGGCGCGAGCACGTTTTCGCAGAATTTGGCGCCTTCTTCGAGGATCGCACTGACCATGTCCGGGCTGGCGTCTGTGGCGCCGAGGGCCGCGTAGTGACCGTGAAAATCAAACACGTTGTCGATCAGAAAGCGCATGTCGCGCAGGGGAGCTTTGTACTCAGGCATGGCGATGTCTCCGGCAGCAGATGGTTTCAACCTACTGCCGGCCACCGCCGCAAACAATCACTGTAGAACCGCTGAATACACCGCCATCACTCAACCGGCAGCACTCGCCATACGCACCGCGCCTCGCCGGGTTTGCCCGGCCGCGACCACACAGTTACGTCCGGCGCCCTTGGCGGCATAAAGCGCCTGGTCGGCGGATTTGAGCACTTCTTCCGGGGTGCGCTGTTCGGCCTGGCGTTCGGCCACACCGATGCTGACGGTTACCGACACGCTCGACGCGCCGCTGCCCGCGCGGCGTTGGCGGCCCTGCTGGTCGTCATGAGGGCGGTCGGGGTTGCGCAGCTTGATGTCGTAGTGGGCGATGATCTCGCGAATTTCTTCGAGGTACGGCATGCACTCATCCAGCGTCTTGCCGGCGAAGACCACCGCAAACTCCTCGCCGCCGTAACGGTAGGCACGCCCGCCGCCATTGACCTTGGAGAGCTTGCTGGCGACTAGGCGCAATACCTGGTCGCCGACATCATGGCCGTGGGTGTCGTTGAAACGCTTGAAGTGATCGACGTCACTCATCGCCAGCACGTAGTTGCGCCCAAGGCGCTGCATGCGTTCGTTGAGCGCGCGGCGGCCCGGCAAGCCGGTCAGCTCGTCACGGAAGGCCATTTGATACGCCTCATGTGCCACGCCCGCAGCGATCATCAGCATCACCTGGCTGCACATGATGTTCAGGGTGAACGGCAGGATGAAGGTCTGCGGCAACATCCAGAACAGCCCGAGCAAGCCAACCAGTTGCGCGGCATGCAACGGGCGCGGCTGATACCAGTACTGCGCCGCCAGGGTGACAAATCCAATCAGGAACATCGGGTACGACAGCTGGATCAGGCTCATCCAGCTGCCGTGCAAAGCCGGCCAGCGAATCTCTGCCAGCCAGCTCAACAGCGCTTGCGGGAAGCTTTGCTCAAGCGCCAGCGCCACGCTGCCGACGGCGAAGAGCACGGCGCAACGGGCCACGAAGTCGCGAAACAGGTGGGTTTTTTCCTGCCACAGCGCGTAGATGCTGAACAGCAGCGGCAGCAACAGGCAGCACAGATGGAACACCACCGCCGCGTCTTCCCGGACTCGGCCATTGTCGCGGTAGTAGTCGGTCTGGGTGTCCAGCAGGAAATAAACGACGTACACCGTGATCATCAGGAACAGTTCACGCTGGCGCCGATACACCGCGCAATACGAACCGCCGAGCAGCAGCACCAAGGTCGGCAGCACGTTGAACAGCGAGGTGAAGAACACATTGAGGTCCTTCACGTACGCAGCCGATAGCCCCGCCAGCAGTAACAGCAGTGAAGGTAGGAAATGACTGAAACGTACAGCGGACGCGCGTGACAAGGGTAAAGCTCCGACCCACTCAAAAAGATGGCACAGTGCCTTCACTGATCACAGTTAAGCACATTCAATGTGATGCGTATCACATTGCCATCACTTTAACGGCCGCTCGGCCTAATCCCTGAGCGCCACGCTGCGTTTTTTTATAGGTCATTGCGCAAAAAACAGACGGATGCAATGCGCAGGCCATTCCGTACTGTCAGTTATGACAGTAGTCGCCGGCAGGATTGGCATGTTTACTTGCGCGTACCACTCAATACCGCCCAGCGAGTATTCGGGACAGGGAGTGTCCCTTAAACACGATGGGAGTGACCCTCATGGAAACCTTGGTATCCGAACTGGTGAGCACCAGCTCTCAGTTCCTGATTCGTAACGCCATACCCTCGCTGCCGCCCTTGATTGTGGTGGATGCTCTGCCCGGAACCGGCGGCATGGTGCCGCTGACGGCGGCTGAACGTGACCTGCGAATCCGGATTCCAGCGTTGCCGCAACCGGGGCCTGCCGGGGCCCAGCCCATTATCCGGGTGTATGCCGAGCTGCCCCCGCCGAATGAACACCAAGTCATCGCTTACCTCCAGTTGCCGTCTTACCCCACAGCAGACATTGAAATGCCAGTGCCGCGCCGCTTCGTGGGCAGTGAAGGCGATTATCTGCTGACCTACATCCTGGAAGCCGGTGACAACGTTCTGCGCGCCACCGCCAGCACCCCGCTGCGGGTGCATAAAACGCCACCTTTTGGTTACCTGACCATCACACCGCCAGCCCCGCTGCTGCCATTGAACCTGGCAACTGCGACGATTACCGATGAGTATCTGGCCAGCAATGACCCGGTCGTGTTCCGGATTCCCGAGCACACAGAGATCAACGCCCAGGTTGAGCTGAGGGTCATTCCCTACTACGGCATTACCGACCGGCACATGCAGTTTCCTTTCGCACCTCCGGGCCCTGTTACCTTGCCCGACTATCCGGCCCCGCGCCTGATTTCAGTACCGGCCTCCGTGATTCGCGAGCGCGGCAACGGCCTCATGCAACTGACCTACCGCTTCCTGGACCGGCTAGGCAACCGCTCACGTGATTCGTTGATTCTGGAACTCAGGGTCGCGCTGCAATTGACCCCTTCAAACATTGCCGCTCCGCGCGTGACACAGGCGATTGCGCCCGACAACACGGTGACTCAGGCCGATATCGACCTGAGCGGGCTAGGCGGGATGGAGGTTTGGCTGGACAGTGTCACCAATTTGCAGATCAACGACGCTGTGGCCGTTGTCGTGGGCACGAATACCGTCTTGGCGCCGCCTGTGGTTTACGTGGGCCAACCACTGCCGCTGCGCCTTGTGATCACGACGGCCCAATTACTGGCCATCCTTCCGGGCGCCGCCAGCAACAACACGCCCGCCCAGATAAAATTCCGCATCACCAGGGGGACCACCTTCGTGGAGGGGCCTACCAGAAATCTCATCTTGAACTTCTCGCCGTTGATGACGCTGGCGCAGCCGCAGGTGCTCAACCTTATCGGCGGCAATCTCACTTGCGCCTCGCCGCAGCCGTCGAGCCTGACCTTTCTAAACCGGTCTATCGGTGTATTTATCCCGCCCTCTGCGCTCCTGCGTGCCAACACGGCGGGGACATTGACGTGCGTAATGAGCCGTCAGGATGACGGTTCGAACCCCATTACGCCCCCACTGACTGTCCCGATTGTGTGGGCTGCCGCGGCTTCCACCACCGGGCAAACCGTGTACCTGCAGTATTCGGCCACCATGCGGGTGATCGGCAGGGGCGTCATGTACCTCAGCTACACGACGCAGAATGCCGCCGGGCAATTGCTTCAGTCGCCACCGACGGACATTCCAGTCAGGGGCGTTTTGCCGGGCAACACCTACTGCGACGGCGCGCCTTATATCCCGACACCTTAAGCGCCACGTTGCTGGCCCCCACAAAAAAGCCGCCGCTCCCGAAAGAGCGGCGGCTTTTTCATGAACCCGCCGAGGCTTAGTAGCCCAGGTCGAAGTTCTCTTCTTTCATGTCCATCAGGTTGTTGGCGCCCGACAGCATGGTTGCAACGTGGGTACGGGTACGCGGCAGAATGCGCTGGAAGTAGAAGCGCGCAGTCTGCAGCTTGGCGGTGTAGAAGGCCTCTTCGCTGGTGCCGGCAGCCAGTTTCTCGGCAGCCAGGCGCGCCATGTCGGCCCAGAAGTAAGCCAGGCACGCGTAACCGGAGTACATCAGGTAATCCACCGAAGCGGCACCGACTTCTTCACGGTCTTTCATCGCGGCCATGCCGACCTTCATGGTCAACTCGCCCCATTCCTTGTTCAGTGCAGCCAGCGGTGCGACGAACTCTTTAACCGCTTCGTTGCCTTCGTTGGCCTGGCAGAACTTGTGCACGATCTTGGTGAAGCCCTTGAGCGCTTCGCCTTGAGTCATCAGCACCTTACGGCCGAGCAGGTCCAGCGCCTGGATACCGGTGGTGCCTTCGTACAGCATCGAAATGCGGCTGTCGCGAACGTTCTGCTCCATGCCCCACTCGGCAATGAAGCCGTGGCCGCCGTAGATTTGCACGCCGTGGTTGGCGGCTTCAAAACCGACTTCGGTCATGAACGCCTTGGCGATCGGGGTCATGAATGCCAGCAGGGCATCGGCCTGCTTTTTCGCTTCGTCGTCGGTGCCGTATTTGACGATGTCCACTTGCTTGGCGGTGAAGTACACCATCGCACGGTTGCCTTCGGCGAAGGCTTTCATGGTCAGCAGCATGCGGCGCACGTCAGGGTGCACGATGATCGGGTCAGCGGCTTTGTCCGGTGCTTTCGGGCCGGTCAGCGAACGCATTTGCAGGCGATCGCGGGCGTATTTCAGGCCGCCCTGGAAACCGATTTCAGCGTGGGACAGGCCTTGCAGCGCAGTGCCCAGGCGTGCGGTGTTCATAAAGGTGAACATGCAGTTCAGGCCTTTGTTCGCCGGGCCGATCAGGAAACCGGTGGCCGCGTCGAAGTTCATCACGCAGGTGGCGTTGCCGTGGATACCCATCTTGTGTTCCAGGGAACCACAGGACACCGCGTTGCGCTGGCCAATCGAGCCGTCTGCGTTTGGCAGGAATTTGGGCACGATAAACAGCGAAATGCCTTTGGTGCCAGCCGGTGCGTCCGGCAGGCGGGCCAGCACGATGTGGACGATGTTGTCGGCCATGTCGTGTTCACCGGCCGAGATGAAGATCTTGGTGCCAGAGACTTTGTAGGAACCGTCGGCCTGAGGCTCAGCCTTGGTGCGCAACATGCCCAGGTCGGTACCGCAATGGGGTTCGGTCAGGCACATGGTGCCGGTCCACTCGCCCGAGACCAGTTTGGTCAGGTAGGCATTTTGCTGCTCTGGGGTGCCGTGCTCGGAGATGGTGTTCATCGCACCGTGCGACAGGCCCGGGTACATGCCCCACGACCAGTTGGCAGTGCCAACCATTTCGCTGACTGCAAGGCCCAGGGACTCCGGCAGGCCTTGGCCGCCGTGCTCCACGTCGTGGGCCAGGCTTGGCCAGCCGCCTTCAACGAATTGTTTATAGGCTTCTTTGAAACCCGTCGGGGTCTTAACGCCTGACTCGCTCCAGGTACAGCCTTCGATGTCGCCCACGCGGTTCAACGGTGCCAGCACTTGCTCACAGAACTTGGCGCCTTCTTCGAGGATGGCGTCAACCATGTCCGGGGTAGCGTCCTGGCAAGCCGGCAGGCTCTGATAGTGCGCTTCATAACCGAGCAGTTCGTCACGAACGAAGCGAATATCACGCAAGGGGGCCTTGTAGTCAGGCATAGCGATAAACCTCTGCTGATGTATCTGGGATGAACAACCGCGTGGATGCGTTGTGGCGGTCAAACAGGTGTTTGAAACATACGTTTACGACCTGGGGTTGTCAAGCATCGTCCCGCTGCCATTTGTCATGACGCGGATCAACATCAGGCACGGCAAGGCCTGCGGCAAGGCGCCACATGATTGAGCGGTGTAAAAGTTCAGTCAGACGAAGCAGGGCCCATGTGGAAGCGGGCTTGCCTGCGATACAGACGCCGCGGTGTACCAGGGGGACCGAATAGAAGCTGTCGCAGGCAAGCCAGCTCCCACACAAGAGCCGGCATGCCTGGAAAGAGGGGAGTTAAGCGTAGGTATCGATCAGCGTGCCCAGCATTTCATCCGAAGCCTTGGCGACTTTGACGCCCAGCTCCACTTGAAACTTGCCTTGAGCCATTTCAACCATGTTGCTCGCCGAGTTGGATGGCTGGGCACGGTCGTTGGCTTGTAGGCGGTCGCTTTGTGCGTCCGATGGCTGGGTCGTCGCGGCGCTGGCAATCTTGCCGGCGGCCTGGTCGACGCGGTTCTGCCCGGCCTTAATCGTGCTCAGCCCCGAATAAAACGCGCTGCTTCCAGAGATTTCCATGGCGTAAGCCTGCCTTTAGAGAATCGTGAACCTGAATTGAAGCAGACATCCCGGCAAAACGCCCGTCAAAAACACTAATGGCATAATGCCTTAGCGATAGCCAAAATCAGTCAAGCAGGTCCAGTTCCAGGTATTCGGCGACGGCTTCGGCGCTGGCTTGCTTGAGTTTTGGCACGCGCCCAAGGCAAGGCGCAGGTAACCGCTCAGCCAGGGTGGCGAGGTTCTCTTCCAGACGAGAGGTCTTGGGGTCGATGATATTCGCCACCCAGCCTGCCAACGGCAAACCGTCTCGCGCTATGGCTTCCGCAGTGAGCAACGCATGGCTGATACAGCCCAGACGCACGCCCACCACCAGGATCACCGGCAGCTTGAGCGCCTTGGCCAGGTCCGACAGGTTGTCCTGATCAGCCAAGGGCACCCGCCAGCCGCCCGCGCCTTCAATCAAGGTGAAATCCGCCTGCCGCGCCAGAATCTGCTGCATCGGTTTCAACAGCGATTGCACCGTCAACGCCACGCCCGCCTCCCGCGCCGCCAGGTGCGGTGCAATCGCGGGCTCGAACGCCACCGGGTTGACCTCGGCATAGCTCAACGGCAACGAACACTCAGCCAACAGCGCCAAGGCATCGGCATTGCGTAATCCTTTGGGGGTGACCTGGCAGCCCGAAGCCACGGGCTTGCCAGCAGCGGTGCTTTTACCCGCGAGCCTTGCGGCGTGCAGCAGGCCGGCGGCGATGGTGGTCTTGCCGACATCGGTGTCGGTGCCGGTGATGAAGTAAGCGGCGCTCATAGAGGTTTCTCCAGTACGGCATACACCACTTGGTACGTGGCGGGCAGGCCTTGGGCCTGACGGAACTGCTCGTAAGCGCCCACCAGTGCAACAATCCTCGCGCGCCCCGTCAACCCTCCCGGGCGGCCCGGGTTCAGGTTATGCGCGCCCAATGCTTTGAGTTCATGGGTCAGACTGCGCACATCCGGGTAATGCAGCACGTGCGGCCGGCGCTCCAGGCTCACCACCCGCAAGCCGCTGGCGGCGCACAGCTGTTGATAAGCCTCAAAAGTGCGGAAGCGATTGACGTGCACCAGGCCATCCGCGGCCCGCCAGCTTTCGCGCAGCTCACTCAGCGTGCCCACGCACAAGCTGGCAAACGCCAACACCCCGCCGGGTTGCAGCACGCGATAAGCCTCGCGGAGCACGGCGTCAAAATTTGCACACCACTGCACCGCCAGGCTGGAGAAGATCAGCCCGCAACTGTTGCCCTGCAACGGCAGGCGTTCAGCATCACCGGCAATAAAGTGCTCGGCGCCGCCCAATGGCCGCGCGTGGTTGAGCATGCCTTCGGCAATATCCACCGCCACGCCCTGGCTGGCGGGCAATCGCTCGCCCAGCACGCGGCTGAAAAAACCGGTGCCCGAGCCCAGGTCCAGCCAGCGTTGCGGCGCGGCGCCCGTTGGCAGGCGAGCCAACAGCTCGTAACCCACTGCGCGCTGCAACGCGGCCACGCTGTCGTAACTGGCGGCGGCGCGGGAGAAAGACGCCGCCACCTGGCGCTTGTCCGGCAAGGCGCCCGGCAGTGTTGGGTGGGATAAATCAGTCATCAACGCACTCGTGCAAAAAAGCCTGGATGGCCCCCGCTACACCGTGAGGGTCTTCCAGAAGAAAAGCGTGACCGGCCTGTTCAATCAGGCCGATTTCTACATCGGGGAGCAGCGCCAGCAAGTCGCCAGCCGCTTGGGCGGGCACCAGACCATCCAAACCGGCGAACAGATGCAACTGTGGGCCGCGATAGCCGAGCAAGGCTTCGCGGGTATCTAGTTGAGCCAGCAACTCAAGGCCGGTCATCAATTCGCTGGAAGGCGTATTCGGCGCGCCGCTGACCAACAAACGCGAGAGCCCGCGCGGGTCTTGCGCACCCTTGGCACACAGCAGGCCGAAGCGTTTGAGGGTGACCTGGGAGTCGGCATGGCAGCCGGCGAGAAACGCATCGAACGTCTCAGCCGGCATCGCGCTGGGCCAGCCGGCATGCGCGACAAAACACGGATTGCTCGCCAACGTCAGCAAGCCGCAGCAACGTTCGCCGCGGCGCGCCGCCAGCTCCGACGCGAGCATGCCGCCCAGGGACCAACCACCCAGCCAGGCGTTGTCGGGCAGCGTGGCGTCGAGTTCGTCGAGCCATTCACCCAAGTCACTCGATTGCAGCGTCGGCAATGGCTCGATCTGCACCTGCAGGTGTTCGTCGAGGCCGCGCAAGGCTGCGGCCAAGGGCTCCAGTGGCGATACGCCAAGGCCCCAGCCGGGCAGCACTATCAGTCGATCACGCATGGTCGGGCTCCATGGCGCCTAACAAGCGGAAACACTCTTCCAATGCGTTTAACAATAGCTGCACCTGCGCCGCGCTGTGGGCCGCCGTCAACGTCACGCGCAAACGCGCGCCGCCGGCAGGCACGGTGGGTGGGCGGATCGCGGTGACCATCAGGCCGCGCTCGCGCAGCAGCTGCGACAGGCGCACGGCGCGGGCACTGTCGCCAATCAGGATCGGCTGGATCGGCGTGAAGCTGTCCATCAAGTCCAGGCCAAGCTGTTCGGCGCCCTGACGGAACTGGCGGATCAGGCCATTGAGATGCTCGCGTCGCCAATGCTCGGTGCGCAGCAGCTCTAGGCTTTTCAAGGTTGCGCAGGCCAACGCCGGCGGTTGGCTGGTGGTGTAGATGTAAGGCCGGGCGAACTGGATCAGGCTTTCGATCAGCTCTTCGCTGCCCGCCACAAACGCTCCGGCGGTGCCAAAGGCTTTGCCCAGCGTGCCGACCAGCACCGGCACATCCTCCTGGCTCAAGCCGAAATGCTCGACGATCCCGCCGCCAGTGGCACCCAGCGGGCCGAAGCCGTGAGCATCATCCACCATCAACCAGGCGCCTTTGGCCTTGGTTTCACGGGCCAGCGCGGGCAGGTCGGCCAGATCGCCGTCCATGCTGAAAACGCCGTCGGTGACCACCAGCGTGTTGCCGGTAGCCTTCTCCAACCGCTTGGCCAGGCTGGCGGCGTCGTTGTGCAAGTAGCGGTTGAACCGCGCACCGCTGAGCAAACCGGCATCCAGCAACGAGGCATGGTTGAGACGGTCTTGCAGCACCGTGTCGCCCTGCCCCACCAGCGCCGTGACGGCGCCGAGGTTGGCCATGTAGCCGGTGGTGAACAGCAACGCGCGCGGGCGCCCGGTCAGGTCGGCCAGGGCTTCTTCCAGTTCATGGTGCGGTGTGGCATGGCCAACCACCAAGTGGGACGCGCCACCGCCCACGCCCCAACGGGACGCACCGGCGCGCCAGGCTTCGATCACGTGCGGGTGATTGGCCAGGCCCAGGTAATCGTTGTTGCAGAACGCCAGCAACGGTTGGCCGTCCACCACGACTTCAGGGCCTTGCGGGCTCTGGAGCAAAGGGCGTTGACGGTAAAGGTGTTCGGCACGACGGGCAGCGAGACGCGCGGCGAGATCAAAAGACATGCAGGCCTCGGATTAGCGGTTCAACTCGGTCAAAAATGTGGGAGCGGGCTTGCTCGCGAATGCGGTGCGTCAGTCAACCTATCTTTCACTGATCCACCGCATTCGCGAGCAAGCCCGCTCCCACATTTGGAATGCATTCCAAATAGGGGGATCGGCGTCAAACCACGGCGTTATAAAACTGCTCGCTGCTCTTCTGTTCCACCAGCGCCTGCTCGATCGCCGCCTGATGCACTTCATCGGCATGCTCTTCACGGGCTTCCGGCAGGATGCCCAGGCGCGCAAACAGCTGCATGTCCTTGTCAGCCTGCGGGTTGGCGGTGGTCAGCAGCTTGTCGCCGTAGAAGATCGAGTTGGCGCCGGCGAAGAACGCCAGGGCCTGCATCTGCTCGTTCATGGCTTCACGGCCGGCCGACAGGCGCACGTGCGACTGCGGCATCAGGATGCGCGCCACGGCGAGCATGCGGATGAAGTCGAACGGGTCGATGTCATCGGCGTTTTCCAGCGGCGTACCGGCCACCTTCACCAGCATGTTGATCGGCACCGACTCCGGATGCTCCGGCAGGTTGGCCAGCTGGATCAGCAGGTTGGCGCGGTCGTCGAGGGACTCGCCCATGCCGAGGATGCCACCCGAGCAGATCTTCATGCCCGAATCGCGCACATAGGCCAGGGTTTGCAGGCGCTCGCTGTAAGTGCGCGTGGTGATGATCGAACCGTAGAACTCAGGCGAGGTGTCGAGGTTGTGGTTGTAGTAGTCGAGGCCGGCCTGGGCCAGGGCCTCGGTCTGGTCCTGGTCGAGACGGCCGAGCGTCATGCAGGTTTCCAGGCCCATGGCCTTCACGCCTTTGACCATTTCGAGCACGTACGGCATGTCTTTGGCCGACGGGTGTTTCCACGCGGCGCCCATGCAGAAGCGGGTCGAACCGATGGCTTTGGCGCGGGCGGCCTCTTCGAGGACCTTCTGCACTTCCATCAGCTTTTCTTTTTCCAGGCCAGTGTTGTAGTGGCCCGACTGCGGACAATATTTGCAATCTTCCGGGCAGGCGCCGGTTTTGATCGACAGCAACGTCGACACCTGCACGCGGTTGGCGTCGAAATGCGCGCGGTGCACGGTCTGCGCCTGGAACAACAGGTCATTGAAAGGCTGCACAAACAGCGCTTTGACTTCGGCTAAGGACCAATCGTGACGCAGGGTGGCAGTGGTGCTGGCGCTCATGGGCGATTCCTTGATTATGCTTGGGCTTTCGCTGCGGGAAGGGCAATACCCACAGTCACGACACGGATGCTCGGCATATTTAAGGAAGATTCATGCACTGTCAACCAGGATACAAACGCGAGGTTTACATCTGGCTAAAAAACAACCAGACCTGTTTAATTTGCGATGAGGCCACAGAATCGGCCGATTGTGTGTGCAACGTCTGCGAAACAGAGCTGCCATGGTTGCTGGCGCAATGCGAGGTGTGCGCCTTGCCGCTGCCAACCAGCGGTTTGATCTGCGGCCAATGCCTGAAAAACCCGCCTGCGTTTAAACACGTCGTCGCACCGTGGTCCTTCAGCTTTCCCGTCGACACCCTGATCAGCCGCTTCAAGCATCAGTCACGCTGGCCCCTCGGCCACCTGCTCGCGCGCCTGCTGGGGCATCACCTGCAACACCGTTTTGACAACGCCGAACTCGAGCGCCCCGACTGCCTGCTGCCCGTGCCCCTGGCGCGTAAACGCCTGCGCGAACGCGGCTTCAACCAGGCGCTGATGCTGTCACGCTGGCTGAGTGAACAGCTTGATATCCCGCACGATGACCACCTGTTGTTACGCCCCCATGAAACCGTCGCGCAACAAGCCCTCGACGCCAAAACCCGCAAACGCAACCTGCTCGCCGCGTTTGCACTGGCTCCCGACGCCCAGGTGCAAGGCCGCCACCTGGCGCTGGTCGACGACGTACTGACCACCGGCGCCACCGCCCACAGCCTGGCGCGGTTGTTGATGGACGCGGGGGCGCGGCAAGTCGATGTGTACTGCCTGGCACGCACACCTAAACCCGGGGCATGACTTGACTCGCGTGCGCCACGCCTGCAACGTCCGCTGACCTTATAGAAGCGTATCCACATGTCTCTGCCGACCTCGCTCAGCCAACACATCATCCGCCGCCCCCAGCGCATCGCCTTGCTGGCGCACATCGCCGAGCAAGGCTCGATCACCCGTGCGGCCAAAAGCGCCGGTTTGAGTTACAAGGCCGCCTGGGATGCCATCGACGAGCTGAACAATCTGGCGCAAAAACCGCTGGTGGAACGCAGCGTCGGCGGCAAAGGCGGCGGCGGTGCCAGGCTGACGGCCGAGGGTGAGCGCGTGCTGCGCCTTTACCAGCGTTTGCAAGTGTTGCAGGCCCAGGTGCTGGGCTCGGATGAAGACGCGAGCGACTTCAACCTGCTCGGCCGGCTGATGCTGCGCACCAGCGCGCGCAACCAATTGCACGGCCAGGTCATCGCCATTGAAAGCCATGGCCGCAATGACATGATCCGCCTGCAACTGTCGGGCGACTTGAGCCTGAGCGCGCAGATCACCCACGACAGCACGCAGCGCCTGGAACTGGAGACCGGCGTGGAGGTGGTCGCCTTGATCAAGGCCGGCTGGCTGGAGTTGCTCGGCCTGGAGCAAGCAGCAACACCTGGACACAATTGCATGAGCGGTGTGATCGAGACGATTCTCGACGCCGAGGATGGCCCCAGCGAGGTGCGCATCACCCTGCCCAACGGCCAGGTTTTATGCGCCCTGGCGCAGCCCGCCGCGCTCAAGGCACTGAAGGCCGCCGAGGGCCAGCCAATTCAGGTGCAGTTCTCGCCCAGCAACGTGTTGCTCGGCACGCCGGTGTAGCGCGAGGGCTACTTCAAACTGCAACAATTTCGTCACGCGCGCTCCTTAAGGTGTCTGCAAAAACCGCAGGGAGCCTGAAATGAGCCTATTAGAAGACAACCAAGCCACCGACCTCGAACAGATGGTCGGCCTCACCCGCCGCCGTTTCATCGGCGCGGGGGCCTTGTGCGGCGCCGCGATGTTCCTCGGCGGCAACCTGCTGAGCCGCAGCGCCCTGGCTGTCAACGCCGCGTTCAGCAGCCCGTTGCTGGGCTTCCCCAGCATCGCCGCCGACACCCGCGACGCCATCAGCCTGCCACCCGGCTACAGTGCTTCGGTGCTGATAAGCTGGGGCCAGCCATTGCACAAAAACGCGCCGGCGTTCGACCCCTCTGGCAACGGCACCGCCAAGGCCCAGGAGCAACAGTTCGGTGACAACAACGACGGGATGAGCCTGTTCGCCTTCCCCGGTGACGACAACCGCGCGCTGATGGCGATCAACAACGAATACACCAATTACCGTTACCTCTACGCCCACGGCGGCGCACCGCAATCGGCCGAAGACGTGCACAAGGCTCAGGCCAGTGAAGGCGTGTCGGTGATCGAAGTGCGGCGCACGGGCGACACCTGGCAGTTCGTGCAGGACTCGCGCTACAACCGGCGCATCCACGGCAACTCGCCGATCCGCCTGAGCGGTCCGGCGGCGGGTCACGACTGGCTGAAAACCCGCGCCGACAAAACCGGTAAAAAAGTCCTCGGCACCTTCCAGAACTGCGCCAACGGCAAGACCCCGTGGGGCACCTATCTGACGTGCGAAGAGAACTTCACCGACTGCTTTGGCAGCAGCAACCCACAACAGGCCTTCGACGCCGGGCAAAAACGCTATGGCGTGGTGGCAGCCAGCAAAGAGATCAACTGGCATCAACACGACCCGCGTTTCGACATGGCCAAGAACCCCAATGAACTCAATCGCCATGGTTGGGTGGTAGAAATCGACCCGTTCGACCCGCAATCCACGCCGACCAAACGCACCGCCCTGGGCCGCTTCAAGCACGAAAATGCCGCCCTGGCTGAAACCCGCGATGGCCGCGCCGTGGTGTACATGGGCGATGACGAGCGCGGCGAGTTTATCTACAAGTTCGTCAGCCGCGACAAGATCAACCACAAGAACCCCAAGGCCAACAAAGACCTGCTCGACCACGGCACCTTGTATGTGGCGGTCTTCGACGCAGGCGACGGCAACGCCGACCACCCCAAGGGCACCGGCCAATGGGTCGAACTCAGCCATGGCAAAAACGGCATCGACGCCAGCACCGGTTTCGCCAGCCAGGCCGAAGTGCTGATCCACGCGCGCCTGGCCGCCAGCGTGGTCAAGGCCACGCGCATGGACCGCCCGGAATGGATCGTGGTCAGCCCCACCGACGGCCAGGTTTATTGCACCCTCACCAACAACGCCAAGCGTGGTGAGGAAGGTCAGCCGGTAGGCGGCCCGAACCCGCGTGAGAAAAATGTCTACGGCCAGATCCTGCGCTGGAAAGCCGATGCCGATAACCATGGCTCCAACACGTTCTCCTGGGACCTGTTTGTAGTGGCCGGCAACCCCGGTGTGCATGCCGGCACGCCGAAGGGCGGCTCGTCCAATATCAACCCGCAAAACATGTTCAACAGCCCCGACGGCCTGGGTTTCGACAAGGCCGGGCGCCTGTGGATTCTCACCGATGGCGACTACAGCAACGCGGGTGACTTCGCCGGCATGGGCAACAATCAGATGCTCTGCGCCGACCCGAGCACCGGGGAAATCCGCCGGTTCATGGTCGGGCCAGTGGCGTGCGAGGTCACCGGCATCAGTTTTTCGCCGGATCAGAAGACGCTGTTTGTGGGCATTCAGCACCCGGGTGAAACCGGCGGTTCGACCTGGCCGGAGCATCTGCCGAACGGCAAGCCGCGTTCGTCGGTGATGGCGATTCGGCGCGATGATGGTGGGATTGTCGGCGCCTGATAGGCCCAATCGGGGGCAAGCCCCCTCCCACACTTGACCGCGTTCCTACAGGTTAAACGCGGTCTGCTGTGGGAGAGGACTTGCCCCCGATGAGGCCAGTACAGACACCACCTATCTATCGCCGTGTGCGTTACCATACCGGGCCGGACGCGGCGCCCTGCTGCGCGCAGGAGTTCGCATGGCCCATCCGTTTGAAACACTCACCCCCGACCTGGTTCTCGACGCTGTCGAAAGTATCGGCTTCCTCAGCGATGCTCGCATTCTGGCGCTCAACAGCTACGAAAACCGCGTCTACCAAGTGGGTATCGAAGACTCTGAACCGCTGATCGCCAAGTTCTATCGGCCACAGCGCTGGACCAACGAAGCGATCCTTGAAGAACACCGTTTCACCTTCGAATTGGCCGAGTGCGAAGTACCGGTGGTCGCCCCGTTGATCCACAACGGCGAAAGCCTGTTCGAACACGCGGGTTTCCGCTTCACCCTGTTTCCGCGCCGCGGTGGCCGTGCACCGGAGCCGGGCAATCTTGATCAGCTGTATCGCCTGGGTCAGCTGCTCGGCCGTTTGCACGCCGTCGGCTCAACGCGCCCGTTCGAACACCGCGAGGCGTTGGGGGTGAAGAACTTCGGTCACGACTCCCTCACGACCTTGCTGGAAGGCAACTTCATTCCGAAAAGCCTGCTGCCAGCCTACGAGTCCGTGGCCCGCGACCTGCTCAAGCGCGTGGAAGAGGTCTACAAAGCCACGCCGCACAAGAACATCCGCATGCACGGCGACTGCCACCCCGGCAACATGATGTGCCGCGACGAGATGTTCCATATCGTCGACCTGGATGACTGCCGCATGGGCCCGGCCGTACAGGATTTGTGGATGATGCTCGCCGGTGATCGGCAGGAATGCCTGGGCCAGCTGTCGGAATTGATGGACGGTTATCAGGAATTCCACGACTTCGACCCGCGCGAGCTGGCGCTGATCGAACCGCTGCGCGCCTTGCGCCTGATGCACTACAGCGCCTGGCTGGCGCGGCGCTGGGATGACCCGGCGTTCCCTCACAGCTTCCCGTGGTTCGGCAGCGAACGCTATTGGGGCGACCAGGTATTGGCGTTGCGTGAACAACTGTCGGCGCTCAATGAAGAACCGCTGAAACTGTTCTGAACCTGCCGCTAGGCCTCGTGGAAGCTGGCTTGTCGGGTCGCCGCATCGCTGCGATGCAGGCACCTCGGTGTATCAGTCACATCGAGGTGATGTCATCGCAGGCAGGCAAGCTCACACAGAAAAGCAGCGCCCCATCGCCTGACAAAAATCCTTACAATTGCGCCTTTGTCAGCTGCCTATGCAAGGATTCTGCAATGCAACCCGCCAACCCCCGCAAGGGTTACATCCTGGGCCTGAGCGCCTATGTCATCTGGGGCCTGTTCCCGATCTATTTCAAAGCCATCGCCAGCGTTCCCGCCGCCGAAATCATTGTGCACCGCGTGCTGTGGTCGGCGCTGTTTGGCGGTTTGCTGTTGATGGTGTGGAAACACCCGGGCTGGTTTCGTGAACTGCGCGATAACCCCAAGCGCCTGGCGATTCTGGCACTGAGCGGTGCGTTGATTGCCGCCAACTGGCTGACGTATGTGTGGTCGGTCAACAGCGGGCGCATGCTCGAAGCGAGCCTGGGTTATTACATCAACCCGCTGGTGAATGTGCTGCTGGGCATGCTGATTCTCGGCGAACGCCTGCGGCGCTTGCAGTGGATGGCCGTCGGGCTGGCGGCGGTGGGTGTGGCGCAGCAGGTATGGCAGGTGGGCAGTTTGCCGTGGGTGTCGCTGGTGCTGGCGCTGACCTTTGGCTTTTACGGGCTGATCCGCAAGCAGGCGCCCGTCAAGGCGCTACCGGGGTTGGTGGTGGAAACCTGGATGCTGGTGCCGATCGCTGTCGCCTGGCTGCTGTTCAACCCGTCGGCGCACAGCGCACAGCTTGAATTTTGGGGCACTTCCGAAGCCTGGTGGCTGGTGGCGGCCGGCCCGGTCACGCTGATCCCGCTGGTGTGTTTCAACGCTGCTGCGCGGCATTTGCCCTACACCGCCCTGGGTTTTTTGCAGTATGTGGCGCCCACTCTGGTGCTGTTGGAAGCGGTGTTCCTGTTCGGCGAACACTTGGCCACCAGCACGCTGATCGCGTTCGCGTTTATCTGGGCCGGCCTGGTGGTCTACAGCCTGGACGCCTGGCTGACCCTCCGCAAACGCTGATCAAATAACGTACGAACCTCTGCAAGCCACAGCGGGCCTGGCTTGCAGACATCCACCCCAAGGTTATCCACAACCTGATCCCCGCCATTTGTGCACAAGCCCTTGAAACTGCTCGTTTTTTGCTCAACTCGAAAAGAAGCCCGGCCGGCGTGGCCTGGCGCCGGGTCTCTACAGGTTATCCACAGGCCCATGCAAGATTTCCATGCATAACCCTGTGGGCCGTTATTCTTCGTGGTGCAACTCGACCATCAAGTCATCCGCCAGGGTTTCCAGGGACAGTTGCAAGGTATCCAGGGATAACGCTGTCGGCACCTGCAGCAATGCCTCGGCGGTAAACAACGGATCACCGCTCATGGGCGCCGGGCGCACATCCGTGCTCAGGCTTTCAAGGTTCACCCCCTGCTTGCTCAACAGCGCCGTGATTTCGCGCACGATGCCCGAACGGTCGTTGCCCACCAGCGTCATCAGGATCGCCTTGGACGCCGCGGTCTGCCCTGAACTGCCCTCACCCACCAGCACGCGAATGCCGTGTGTGGATAAGTCCTCCAGCGCATTCACCAAACCCTGACGACTTTCGGCGGGAACACTGACCCGCAGGATCCCGGCAAACTGCCCGGCCATGTGCGCCATTCGGCTCTCCAGCCAGTTGCCATCGTGGGCGGCAATATTCTGCGCAATGCGTTCAACCAGGCCGGGTTTGTCGGCGGCAATAATAGTGAGTACAAGATGGTCCATGGCGAAGCCCTCTGAATTCAATCTACAAGGTGGACGCAGGCGCCCTCGAAAACAAATCGTGTACCATTTTTATATTTATCTGGAACAATCTGATAGTTTTTTGAGAACATCCAATACCCCACTGTGACCGCACGACCAAAGTGGGTCGCTAAACGACGTATTTAGTCAAATTTTCACAACCGCAACTCATCATGTAGTATGCAAAACCGCGCACTACATAACGTTAGGTCGATGTCTGCCAAGGCACCAACGTATCGCGACAACCCGCCAGCCCAGCCGCCTTAACGGCATGTACTGGGGGATCGGGTTCGTGGTTTAAATGGCCAGAGGCTTCATTGGTAAATTGAAAAGCTGAAAAGCGCATAAGCTCCGCAGAGTGAGGCAAGCAATGACTGAACACGTTCAAGTCGGTGGCCTGCAGGTCGCCAAAGTCCTGTTCGACTTCGTGAACAACGAAGCCATTCCCGGTACCGGCATCACTGCCGACCAGTTCTGGGCCGGCGCCGACAAGGTCATTCACGACCTGGCACCGAAGAACAAAGCCCTACTCGCCAAACGCGACGATTTCCAGGCGCGGATCGATACCTGGCACCAGACCCACGCCGGCCAGGCCCACGACCCGGTGGCCTACAAAGCCTTCCTGCAAGACATCGGATACCTGCTGCCAGAAGCCGCAGACTTCCAGGCTTCGACCCAAAATGTCGATGACGAAATCGCCCGCATGGCCGGCCCTCAGCTGGTTGTGCCGGTGATGAACGCCCGTTTCGCCCTCAACGCATCCAACGCGCGCTGGGGCTCGCTGTATGACGCGCTGTATGGCACCGACGCCATCAGCGAAGCCGACGGCGCCGAGAAGGGTAAGGGCTACAACAAAGTGCGCGGCGACAAAGTGATTGCCTTCGCCCGTGCTTTTCTCGACGAAGCCGCGCCGCTCAGCGCCGGCAGCCATGTCGATTCCACCGGCTACAAGATCGCTGATGGCAAGCTCATCGTCAGCCTCAAAGGCGGCAGCAACAGCGGCCTGCGCGATGATGCACAACTGATCGGTTTCCAGGGGCCGGCGGACCAGCCGATCGCCATTTTGCTGAAACACAACGGCCTGCATTTCGAGATCCAGATCGACGCCAGCACGCCTGTCGGCCAGACCGATGCGGCCGGCGTCAAAGACGTGCTGATGGAAGCCGCGCTGACCACCATCATGGACTGCGAAGACTCCGTCGCCGCCGTCGATGCCGATGACAAAGTGGTGATCTACCGCAACTGGCTCGGCCTGATGAAGGGCGACCTGGCCGAAGAAGTGGCCAAGGGCGGCAAGACCTTCACTCGCACCATGAACCCCGACCGCGTCTACACCGGCGTGGATGGCCAGGACGTGACCTTGCACGGCCGTTCGCTGCTGTTCGTGCGCAACGTTGGCCACTTGATGACCATCGACGCGATCCTCGACAAAGACGGCAACGAAGTACCGGAAGGCATTC
Source organism: Pseudomonas sp. HT11 (assembly GCF_044875395.1). Classification (NCBI taxonomy): domain Bacteria; kingdom Pseudomonadati; phylum Pseudomonadota; class Gammaproteobacteria; order Pseudomonadales; family Pseudomonadaceae; genus Pseudomonas; species Pseudomonas sp. HT11. The sequence goes on from NZ_CP173217.1 coordinate 5,774,945, forward strand.
TCGACGGTCTGCTCACCAGCCTGGCGGCAATCCACAGCCTCAACGGCACCAGCAGCCGCAAGAACAGCCGCACCGGCTCCGTGTACATCGTTAAACCGAAAATGCACGGCCCGGAAGAAGCTGCGTTCACCAACGAGCTGTTTGGCCGTATCGAAGACGTGCTGAACCTGCCGCGCAACACGCTCAAAGTCGGGATCATGGACGAGGAGCGCCGCACCACGATCAACCTCAAGGCCTGCATCAAGGCTGCCAGCGAGCGTGTGGTGTTTATCAACACCGGCTTCCTCGACCGCACTGGCGACGAAATCCACACCTCCATGGAAGCCGGTGCGATGGTGCGCAAGGCGGCCATGAAGGCCGAGAAATGGATCGGCGCTTACGAGAACTGGAACGTCGATATCGGCCTGAGCACCGGCCTGCAAGGGCGTGCGCAGATCGGCAAAGGCATGTGGGCGATGCCCGACCTGATGGCGGCGATGCTTGAACAGAAAATCGCTCACCCACTGGCCGGCGCCAACACCGCTTGGGTACCTTCGCCCACGGCGGCTGCACTGCACGCGCTGCATTACCACAAGGTTGATGTGTTCGCGCGTCAGGCCGAACTGGCCAAACGCGAGCGCGCGTCGGTGGACGATATCCTGACCATTCCTCTGGCCAGCAACACCGATTGGTCCGACGAAGAAATCCGCAACGAGCTGGACAACAATGCCCAAGGCATCCTTGGTTATGTCGTGCGCTGGATCGATCAAGGCGTCGGCTGCTCGAAAGTGCCAGACATCAATGACGTCGGCCTGATGGAAGACCGCGCCACCCTGCGCATCTCCAGCCAGCACATCGCCAACTGGCTGCGCCATGGCATCGTCAACGAAGCCCAAGTGATGGAAAGCCTCAAGCGCATGGCGCCGGTGGTAGACCGTCAAAATGCGGGGGATGCGCTGTATCGCCCCTTGGCGCCGGATTTCGACAGCAACATCGCGTTCCAGGCAGCGGTGGAGTTGGTGATTGAAGGGACCAAGCAACCCAATGGTTACACCGAGCCGGTGTTGCACCGTCGGCGCCGTGAGTTCAAAGCCAAAATGGGTGTGTAACTAGCGAATGGAGACGTCCCTGATCAAAAGATCAGGGACTGATCCTGCAAGAGCAATCAAGTCACGGATAGAGGTAGTTCAACTCAGCCGTCCCCTTGATCTCCAGGTCGCGCCTTCCATCGTTAAACTTCCCACTGAACGAATACTTTAAGTTGTCGGTTGAGTTGGCGGACGTCACTTCGACCGTTCCGGCAACAGGCAGAAGCATATCGCCCATGCTGCATCCGAATCTGGAATCAGCCTCTTCGAACTTGTACGTCGTGGTGCCATCCTCGATGGCGGGAACAAATGACATCGAGACTGAAGTACGGGTCGCAGAATCTGTACTTTGAAAGTGATTACTGTCACCCGAAACGCTCGTGGAGCTGGTGGTGCGTAAAAGCTTACCGTTGTGGAAAATGTCCGCTTTAATCTTGCCAGCGATTTTCATGACTGACTCCTGGTGGTGAGTGAAGGGGGCGACCATTCCCGACCGCCGCGCACTCATCCAGTAAACAGCCCCACCTATTGCTTGCCTACTGTCAGAATTGACAGTGCTTATCTGATACCGACCAGTGGAAGTTACTGCGCCATTCCCAACTCGCGCTTGACCATCTTCGCCAACTTCACGCTGTCGATAGGCTTGAGCAAAAAGTCCACCACACTCAAGTGCATTGCATCGATGACATCCGGCGCTTCAGCGTCCCCGGACATGATGATGATCGGTAGCGCCGCCCGAGGAGAGCTGCGCACTTGGCGAATCAATTCCAGGCCATTGCTCGGCGCCATACGCAGGTCGGTAATCAGCAAACCGATGGAGCTGCTGGAGCTCAACAAATCCCACGCCGCCTCTCCACTGTCGGCGGTCATGCAGCGAATGCCGTCCAGGCCCAGAATCTCCGCCAGCAATTCGCGTGCATCTTTGTCGTCGTCGACGATCAACACACGTTGTGGCGGTAAATCAGGCTCCAGCATCACAGCGCTCAGTGCCTCGCGCTCTGCATCACTCAAAATATCGTGGTCGGGCATACGTTTCTCAGCAGTTTTCATCAATCTCCCAGCACACTCGTCAGACATCTGCGGAAGGGCGAACAATGTGCACTTCGTCGGAAAGTTTGACTAGTGGGCGTTCTACGGGGTTTGCACGGTAGCCATGTAAGGTTTTTCCCTAGTCGCCAATGATTTGACCGCTACCTAGACTTACGTCCAATGGGCACCCAGGGCACGGGGGCCGACCATAAAGGACGATAACGACAAGAAACTGCGGTCACTGTTATGAGTAAAGCTGATGCTTTCACGCAGGCGGGAAAAACCGCCGTGTTGCAGAACATCCACGGCACCCTGCAATTCCTGCAACGCTTTCCCCCGTTCAACCAGATGGAAAGCGCACACCTGGCGTATCTGGTCGAACAGTGCCAACTGCGCTTCTACGGCCAAGGCGACAGCATCCTCAAGCCGTCGGGCGGGCCGGTGGAGCACTTTTTCATCGTCAAGCAAGGCCGCGTGGTCGGCGAGCGCCCGCTGCTCAATCAAGATGCGACGCAAACCACCTTCGAAATCACCACCGGCGAGTGTTTCCCCCTCGCTGCGCTGCTGGGCGAACGCGCGACCCGCACCGAGCACAAGGCCGCCGAAGACACCTTCTGCCTGCAACTGAACAAGCCGGCCTTTATAAAGCTGTTCGCGCTTTCGAGCCCGTTTCGCGACTTCGCCCTGCGCGGCGTCAGCAGCCTGCTGGACCAAGTGAACCAGCAGGTGCAGCAAAAAGCCGTGGAAACCCTCGGCACTCAATATTCGTTAAACACGCGTCTGGGCGAATTGGCCATGCGCCATCCGGTCACTTGCAGCCCGAGCACGCCGCTGCGCGAGGCGGTCACACTGATGCATGAGCAGCAAGTGGGCAGCATCGTGATCGTCGACGCACACAAGGCGCCTCTGGGGATTTTCACCTTGCGCGACCTGCGTCAGGTAGTGGCCGATGGCATCAGTGACTTCAATCAGGTCATCGAATGCCATATGACCCAGGCGCCGTTCTATTTGAGCCCGGACCACAGCGCCTTCGATGCCGCGATTGCCATGACCGAACGGCACATCGCCCATGTGTGCCTGGTCAAAGACCAGCGCCTGTGTGGCGTGGTGTCCGAGCGCGACCTGTTTTCTCTGCAGCGGGTGGACCTGGTGCACCTGGCGCGCACCATCCGCAATGCACCACGCGTGGAAAACCTGGTGGCGATTCGCGGTGAGATCGGCCAATTGGTCGAACGCATGCTCGCCCATGGCGCGTCGTCCACCCAGATCACCCACATTATTACGCTGCTCAACGATCACACCGTGTGCCGGGTGATCGAACTGACCCTGGCCGACAAGGGCGACCCCGGCGTGCCGTTCAGTTGGTTGTGTTTTGGCAGCGAGGGCCGCCGCGAGCAGACGCTGTATACCGACCAGGACAACGGCATCCTGTTCGACGCCAAGGATGCCGCCGAAGCCGCCGAGATTCGCGGCCGCTTGTTGCCCTTGGCACAGCAGATCAACCAGAGCCTGGCGTTGTGCGGTTTCAGCCTGTGCAAGGGCAACATCATGGCCGGCAACCCCGAACTGTGCCTGTCGCGGGCCGAATGGGCGCGACGCTTCGGGGCGTTAATCCGTGAGGCCACGCCGGAGAACCTGCTGGGGTCGAGCATCTATTTCGATTTGCGCGTGGTGTGGGGCGATGAACAGGGCTGCGAGCAACTGCGCCAGGGCATTCTCGATCAAGTCGCGGACAACCGGCTGTTCCAACGCATGCTGGCCGAAAACGCCTTGCGTCAGCGCCCGCCGGTGGGGCGTTTCCGCGATTTTGTGCTGACGCGCAAAGGCGGCGAAAAGGCCACCCTCGACCTCAAGATGCAAGGCCTTACGCCCTTTGTCGATGGCGCGCGCCTGCTGGCCCTGGCCAATGGCATCCACGCCAACAACACCCTGGAGCGGCTGCGCCAGTTGGTGGACAAAGAAGTCATCGAGCGATTGGACGGCGCCGCGTACGAAGAGGCCTACCACTTCATCCAGCAAACCCGCATGCAGCAGCACCAACTGCAAACCCGCGAGAACCAGCCGTATTCCAACCGCGTCGACCCCGACAGCCTCAACCACCTGGACCGACGCATCCTGCGTGAATCCCTGCGTCAGGCGCAGCGCCTGCAAAGCAGCCTGACCTTTCGGTACCAACTGTGAGTTTGTTCAGCTGGCTGCGTGCGAAAAAGCCCGGGCTCGACGCGACCCAGCAGAGGCGCTTGGCGCAGCTGCCCGCACCTGCCGTGCTGGGGGATGGCGCCTTGCGCAACCAGCGCTGGGTAGTGGTCGACCTGGAAACCAGCGGCCTGAACCTCAACCGCGACCACGTGCTGTCCATTGGCGCGGTGGTGATTGAGGACGGTGCGGTGGATTTCTCGCAAATGTTCGAGCGCACCTTGCACCGTGCCGAAACGAAGCTCAGCCCCAGCGTGCTGATTCACGGCCTGGGCCCCAGCGCCATCGCTGCCGGCACCGACCCGGTCGAGGCGCTGCTGGACTTCATGGCGTTTGTTGGCGACAGCCCGCTGCTGGCGTTCCATGCCCCCTTCGATCAACACATGCTGAGCCGCGCACTCAAGGACAGCCTGGGCTATCGCCTGGCGCACCCGTTCCTCGACGTCGCCGACATCGCCCCGCTGCTGTGCCCCGACGCGAATATCCGTGAAGCCGGGCTGGACGACTGGATCAACCACTTCATGCTGCAGGTCGGTGAGCGCCATCACGCCAGCGCCGACGCCCTGGCCACGGCAGAGTTGATGCTCATCCTGTTGAGCCGTGCGCGTGCGCAGCACATCGACTCCCCGCAGGCGCTTCAAACGCGCGTGAGCCAATGGAAACGGCGCAAACAAGCGCCATCGTTTTAATAGCACCGCCCGACAGACGCCAATTGCGCGCGTTCCTTGCCTCTGACACAATCGCGAATAATTCTCGTTAGTTTAAACCCCTTGTTTATTCGGTGATGCCTTGTCGTCGGTCCAGACCCCACACACTGAGCTTGTTGGCGCGTTGTATCGCGACCATCGTGGCTGGCTGTTGGCGTGGCTGCGGCGCAACGTGGCCTGCCCGAGCCGCGCCGAAGACCTGAGCCAGGACACGTTCATGCGCCTGCTGGGCCGTGACGAGTTGCGCGAACCCCGCGAGCCACGGGCGTTTCTGGTGGCTATCGCCAAGGGACTGCTGTTCGACTACTTCCGGCGTGCGGCCCTGGAACAGGCCTACCTCACTGAACTGATGCTGATCCCGGAAAGCGAACACCCGTCGCCGGAAGAGCAGCAACTGATCCTCGAAGACCTCAAGGCCATCGACCGCTTGCTCGGCAAACTGTCGAGCAAGGCCCGCGCCGCCTTCCTCTATAACCGCCTCGACGGCCTGGGCCACGCCGACATTGCGCAGCGTCTTGGGGTGTCGGTGCCCCGCGTGCGCCAGTACCTGGCCCAAGGCATTCGCCAGTGTTACATCGCACTGTATGGCGAGCCGCTGTGAGCGTGGTCAGCGCCAAGCCGGTCTCGGCGCGCGTGCTGGATGCCGCGATTGCGTGGCAACTGTCTCTGGATTCAGGTGACGGCAGCTTCGTTGCACAGGAAGAATTCGCCAAATGGCTGGCCAGCGATGAAGAACATGCGCGCGCCTGGCGCCAGCTGGGCATGCTCGACCAGCGCTTCAGCGTGGCCTCAGGGCCCGCGCGCGCGGCGCTGCTGCAGTCGCGCGAAGGCATTCGCCAGCGCGTGCGCAAGCTTGGACGCGGCGTGGCAAGCATCGCGCTGCTCTGCGCCCTGGCCTTGTTTGCCGGTGAGCGTTATGTGCCGATCCATTATTGGCTGGCCGACCAACGCACCGCCACGGGCGAGCAACGCACGCTGAAACTGGCGGACGGCACGCTGATCAACCTCAATACCCACACGGCCATCGACGTGCGTTTCGACGAAAAACGCCGGCTGATCGTGTTGCAGGAAGGCGAAATTCTGGTCGAAACCGGCCACAACGATGCACGCCCGTTTTATGTACAAACCCGCGATGGCAGCCTGCGAGCGCTGGGGACGCGGTTTATCGTCAAGCGCGAAGACCACGCCACACGCCTGAGCGTGCTGCAGTCCGCCGTGGCTGCCCAGCCCCAGGCGCTGCACAAGGAACAGATCTTCAAGGAAGGCCAGCAAGTGCTGATGCGCAGCGACAGCCTCGACCCTGCGCGTGCCGTCTCTGCCGCCGCCGACGCCTGGACGCGCGGCATGCTGGTGGTCGACAACGCCCGCCTGGGCGATGTGGTCGAGGAACTCAGCCGCTACCGCAGCGGCTATCTGGGTGTGGATAAAACTGTGGCCGATCTGCGCATCACCGGCAGCTTCCCGCTGCACGACACGACGCTGGCGCTGAACGCGCTGCTGCCGACGCTGCCGGTACAGATCGAGCAGCACACACCGTGGTGGACCCAGGTGGTCGCAAGGCCGGCGCAAGGCGGTTCGGTTAGCAATAATTGAATCGAACCTATCTCGAAACGTTACAAAAAACTGTCATTTCTCACAGGTACGTCGCCCTTTTTTTTGCCATCCAATGAGCCTTCGTTTTTTCCAGCACTCTGCTGGTGAAGCGATCCTGTTCGGCTAACGAGGATGGACCCATGTCAACCCAACTCAACATCTACAGTCAGAACTATGTCTTCGCCTTTCCTGGCCAAGGGAGCGATCCGTGCGGCGCTCTGGCAGAGCTGTATCAGCATGTGCCCGAAACCAGGGACCGAATTGACACGATTCTGGCAATCATCGAAACCGAGGCGGCGGCGCACGAACCTGATCCCCATCCGGGGTTGATCACCCAGGTTCTGTTGACCCGCGATCACGCCCTGCCGCTGCCTTCGGGTGTGGCGCAACTGGCGCTGTATGGCGCTGCGGTGGTGCTTAACCAGTTGCTGCAGGCAACGGGCATTGTTCCCTCCCTGATTGTTGCGCAAAGCTTCGGCGAAATTGCTGCCCGGGTGTGTGGTGGCGTGCTCGACATTGCCCAGGGTGCCCGCGCGGTATGCGCCCTCAACGCCGCCTACCGCAGCGAGGAGGGGCGAGGCAGCATGTTGCTGGTCAACCTTTCAGCGCAGGACACGCAAGCGCTGCTGGACCGCTACCCCGAGTCGAATCTGGTGCTGGGCTCCGTCAACGCGCCAGCCCAATGCATCATCAGCGGCGAGACCGCAGACCTGGAGCACTTGCTTGCTCACCACGATGACAGCGCGCCCCCCTTGCGCCCGGTCTCGATCGCTTACGCGTCGCACTATCCGCCTCACACGGAAGTCGCCCGGCGACTTCACGAAAACCTGCAGCCGCTGGCACCCAAACCCTTCAAAACACCGATCTACTCAACCGTGCTGGGGCGTCGCTACGAACCCGAGGACGATTTGCATCACATGTTTACCCTGGGCGTCACGCAACCCACCAACCTGCCCCACACGTTGGCGCAACTGCCGACGGACAAACACACTGTGTTTATCGACCTTGGGGTGAACAGCGGCCTGTCGGTGTGCATACGCAAAAGCCTGCACCCTGCACAGACCTACGCGCCGCTGGCGCAACCTATCGAAACCCTGCGCCATTTGCTGGTCAATGCGCCCGAAGCACACAAGGCCGTGGTTGCCTTGCGCCAGCTGGCCAACGGGCCAGTCGATGCCGAAGTTCACGCGCAGATGGCGAAGATTTTCAGCGACCCCGAACTCCATCCTCGCGCCAACCAGAGTTTTCATGAGGGTCATCGGCACACCTACCAACGCCTGCAGCACCTGATGCGCCAGCTGCCCGACGGTATCCATGGCTTTGCGCAGCCGCAGTTATTGATGGCCGAGGCCACCCACGCGGCGCTCAATGATCCCTCGCTGTTCATGGGCTGCGTGATTCAGCAGGGGTTGTGTATCGGTACGCTGCTGGCGTTCGAGCAGGATCACCCGAGCGCCACTCAGTGGCGACGCAAGCTGGAGGCCGGTGAGCGTCTGGGGGTTTACGCGCTGACCGAGATAGGTCGCAGCAACTCCCACATGGGCGCGTGTGTCGAGGCCGTATTCGACGCCGACACACGCACCTTCGTGCTCAACACACCGAACAAGGCCGCGCTTAAATTCGCCAACGTCGGGATCAGCAACCTGGACAAGCTGGGCGTGGTGTTTGCCCAATTGATCGTTCAGGGCCAGCCCTGTGGCGTATTCGCGTTCATGCTGCCATTGAGTGACGCCAACGGCCCGCGCCCGGGAGTTTCCATGTCGTCACCGGCGGAAATCCGCGCAGTGCCGCTGGATTACGGCCTGGCGAGTTTTGACAACGTGCGCCTGCCCTTCGACGCGTGGCTGCGCGATGGCGCTTCGATCGACGCGTCCAACCAGTTCCACGACCCACTGGGCAGTACGGATCGTCGCCTGATTCGCTCACTGTTTGCGCCCAAGAATGTGTGGGCGATGGTCGGCGTCGGCTTGAGTTCGGTGATGCTTGCCTGTTCAACCCTGGCCTTGACCCATGCCAACCGACGCACGACCCAGGCGCGGATCGGCAACGGCACCGGCCTGCTGGCGTTTCGTACCCAACGTCGCGCGCTGTTCGGTTGCCTGGCCACGGCCTATGTCATGAAGTGCTTTGCCAACGACTCCGCCCGCCTGTGGATTGAAGGCACGGCCAGTCAGGCGTCACTGCACACCACCGGCACAGGCGACGTGACGTGGACACCGTGGGCCGCCATCAGCCAAACCCTGGCGCTGACCAAGGCGCTGTGTGCACCCGCCGCCGAGGCGCTGGCGACAGAGTGTCGGTTGCGCTGCGGGGTGGCCGGTGCGCTCAACCTCAATCGCTTCGCCGACTACGAAGGCATGGCCAAAATCTACCAGGACGCCGGTGGCAATAACCGCATGATCCTGCTGGACGCCGCCAAGGTACTGATCGGCCAACCCTTGAGTGAACCCACACCGCCCAACCCCCAGGCCGGGCTGGATGACACCGAATACTGGCAAGCCATGGCTCACACCCTGGAGTACCGTCTGCTCAAGCAGGTGGCCGACCATGTTGCCCGGCACCGTGGCGAGGGAGAGGACGACATGCAGGTCTGGAACGCGCAGTTGATGGTCGTTGCCCGCGCAGGAGAGGCCTACGCCCAGCGCCTTGCCATCCAAAGCGCAATCCGCGCCGGCAGCTTGCTGCCCCGAGGGTTGGCCAAGGAACTGGGCAACGCGCTGTGCGGCCTCTACGTGTTGGACTACCTGAACAAGCATGCTGCCTGGTTCATCAGCGAGGGCCTTATGGACATCGCCCGCTACCGCGCCCTTGAGGCACGGCTTGATTCGCTGAGCGACTTGCTGGCCACACAGGTTGACGTGTTGATCGAGGCCTTCGGTCATGGCGCAGCCACACGCGCGGCAATCACCCAGACCGATCACTACCCCGACGCCCTGGCCGACAAACTGCAGTGGGCGGTCGGCTGAAAAACCCAGGCACCCTGAGCCTTGAGGGCCATGCCGTACGAACAGTTGCGCACATTCGCAGATTTATTTTCGCTTGGCCCTATCACTTTTTGATTCTCGTCCGGCACCTAGGCAATTGAGAAATGTTTCCATTCAGGAGCCGCCCTATGTCCCGCACGCTAGACACCTTGTTGCGCCCCAGCCTGTTAGCCGTGGCCATTGCCCTCAGCGCCCCGCTGGCGAGCACCACGCTGATCGCCGCCGAACAGGCTTCCAGCGTGCGCGCCTACAACCTGCCGGCTGCGCCGTTGGCCAGCACGCTCAACCAGATCGCCAGCCAGGCCGGCCTTGCGCTGACCCTCAACCCAGCATTGGCGTCGGGCAAGACCTCAGCACCGGTCAAAGGCCAGTTCGATGCGCAGGGCGCGCTGCGAGAGGCGTTGCGTGGCACCGGGCTGCAACTGGAGCAAAGCAGCGCGGGCACGTTTACGCTGGTGGCGATTCCGGAAGGCGTTGTGGCGTTGGCTGAGACCAGCATCATTGCTCAAGGCAACACTGAAAGTGCATGGGGCCCGGTGACTGGCTACCTGGCGACGCGCACTGCGGCCGGCACCAAGACCGACACCGCACTGGTTGAAGCACCACGCTCGATCTCTGTTGCGACCCGCGAGCAGATGCAGGACCGCAACGTCCAGAACCTCGATGATGCCGTCAAATACATGCCTGGCATCGTATCGTCCAGCTACGGCAGCGACACCCGTTACGACTGGATGCGCGTGCGCGGATTCGAACCGACGCAATTCCTCGACGGCCTGCCATTGCCGCGCGGCGTGTACGCCAACCCAAAAGCCGAAACCTGGAACCTTGACCGTCTCGCTCTGCTGCGTGGCCCCGCCTCGTCGATCTATGGCCAGACACCACCGGGCGGCCTGCTGGACATGGTCAGCCGCCGTCCCAGCGAGGAATCGAGCCATGCTATCCAGTTGCAATACGGCAGTGACAACTACCGCCAGATCAACTTCGACAGCACCGGCAAAATCGATGATGAAGGCCAGTTCCTGTACGGCGTCAGCGGCGTGGTACGCGATGCCGGCACCCAGGTCGATCACATCGACAACAAGCGCTACAACATCGCGCCGAGCCTGACCTGGAATATTGATACCGACACCAAACTGACCCTGCTCTCGCAGTTCACCCGCGACGATACCGGCACCACCAGCCAGTTCATGCCGATCCAGGGCACCAAGATCAAATCGCCGCTGGGCGACGTTTCCCACCACAAGAACCTCGGCGATCCGGACTACGAGTTCTACGACCGTACCTACTACGCACTGGGCTATGCGTTCGAGCACCGTTTCAACGACACCTGGCAGTTCAAGCAGAACCTGCGTTACACCAAGTCGGAGCTGGATTTCCAGCAACTGACCGTGGGTTCCTTTGCCTACTCCCCGGCCGATGCAGCGGGCGATATCAGCCGGTCGACCACCAACGTTGACGAAAACATCGGCCAGTTGGCGCTCGACAACAACTTCCAGGCTGACTTCGCAACGGGCGACATTACCCACACGCTGCTGCTGGGCCTGGATCACCAGCGTACGGATACCTCTTACCGCGCGATATACGGTACAGCGTCGGGTATCAACATCTTCAACCCGATCAACACCCAGCCGACGCTGCGCCCGACGGACGTCCGACCGTTTTACGACTACAACCAGAAAACCGTGCAAACCGGCCTCTACGTGCAGGACCAGATGGCTCTGGACAAGTGGCGCCTGACCCTGGGCGGGCGTGAAGACTGGGTGCATCAAGGCACCACCTACTTCAACGACAACGATGCGACCAACACCGACCGCATCAAACACTTCAGTGGCAACGCGGCGCTGAGCTATGTGTTCGATTCGGGTTTCGTACCGTACCTGTCTTACGCCGAGTCGTTCCAGCCGGCGAGCAACGCAGATACAAATGCGCTCAAGACGTTCAAACCGACCGAAGGCAAACAGTGGGAAATGGGGGTGAAGTACCAGCCGCCCGGCTCCAACACGTTGCTGAGCGCGGCGGTCTATGACCTGACCCAGAAGAACGTGCAGGTGACCACCCTCGGCTCAGGCGGCCAGCAAATCAACAGCCAGACCGGCGAAGTGAAGGTCAAGGGCCTGGAACTGGAAGCCGTGTCTGACGTGAACGAGAACCTCAAGGTCATCGCCGCCTACACCCTGGCAAAATCCGAGGTGCAAAAAGGCATCTACAAAGGCAACCGCCTGACATTGATGCCAAACCAGCAAGCCTCGCTGTGGACTGACTACACCTGGCACAGCGGCGTACTTGACGGTTTCGGTATCGGTTTTGGTGCCCGCTACACTGGCAACACCTATGGCGACCAGGCCAACACCTGGTTGGGCAAGGCCAACGCCTACACCGTGTTCGATGGTTCGGTGCATTACGACCTGGGCCGTCTGGATAACAGCCTGAAAGGCGCATCGGTTAAATTGAACGCCACCAACCTGTTCAACAAAGACTACCTTTCCACCTGCGACGGCAACTACTGCTACTTCGGTGACCAGCGCAGCGTAGTCGCCAGCGCTACCTACCAGTGGTAATTGGCTGAGCTAATAACCAGGCCGTCCCCCGGGGCGGCTTCGGTGTGTCTGAAGGCTAGAAAATGAAAAGCAAAACCATCCGCCGCTGGTCCTTCATCCACACCTGGACCAGCCTGATCTGCACAGTCTTCCTGCTGCTGCTCGCCCTCACCGGCCTGCCGTTGGTGTTTCACCATGAGATCGATCACCTGCTGGGCAATGAGCCTGAACTGGCGCAGATGCCCGCTGACACCCCGCAGCTGAACCTTGAGCAACTGGTGGCCAAAGCCCAGGCGCATCGCCCAGGTGAGGCGATGCAATACCTGGCGTGGGACGAAGACGACAAGAACGGCGTGATCGCAATCATGGCCGCCACGGCTGGCACCGAACCCAACTCGTCGCACACTTTCATGCTCGATGCGCGCACCGGTGAAGCCGTCGAAACCCCAGCGGCCAATGGCGGGCTGACGCTGTTCCTGCTGCGCCTGCATGTGGACATGTTCGCCGGCCTGCCGGGCAAGTTGCTGCTGGCCTTCATGGGCCTTTTGTTTGTGCTGGCGATTGTCTCGGGCACGGTGCTGTACCTGCCGTTCATGCGCCGCTTGAAGTTCGCCACCGTGCGCCAGGACAAGTCCACGCGCTTGCGTTGGCTCGACCTGCACAACCTGATCGGCGTGGTCACGTTGACCTGGGCGCTGGTGGTGGGCGTGACCGGTGTGATCAGCGCCTGCGCCGACCTGATCATCGCCGCCTGGCGCCAGGACAGCCTCAGCGCGATGATCGAACCCTACAAAAACGCGCCGCCACTGACCCAACGCGCGCCAGCCACCGAGCTGCTGAGCATTGCCGCCAAGGCCGCGCCCGGCATGGAGCCGGACTTTATCGCCTTCCCCGGCACGCGTTTTTCCAGTGAGCACCATTACGCGGTGTTCATGAAGGGCAGCACGCACCTGACCTCGCACCTGCTCACGCCGGTGCTGATCGACGCCAGCACCCTGGCCGTCACCGCTATCGCTGAGCGGCCGTGGTACATGGACGCCATGGGCATGTCGCAGCCATTGCACTTTGGTGACTACGGCGGCATGCCGATGAAGGTTCTCTGGGCAGTGCTCGATGTGCTGACCATCATCGTGCTGGGCAGCGGCGTTTACCTGTGGATCGTGCGGCGCAAGGCGGCCAGGGTATGAAGCCGCGGCAGTCGAACTTCTGGAAGGTGTTTGGCATTCCGCTGGGAATTGGCGTGCTCAGCGCGGCCGGGTTGTTTGCCGCGTTGCTCGGCGATGGGCTGTGGGACTCATTGAGCTGGGTCGGTTTGGGGATTCCTGCAGTCATTGGTGTTTGGGCGTTATTCAAGCGGCGCGGCTGAGGGCGCTATCGCTGGCAAGCCAGCTCCCACCTTGAAATGCATTGCCCCTGTGGGAGCTGGCGTGCCTGCGATGAGGCCCTCAAAAACACCCAAAGCCCCCTCGCCAGCCACCGCGCAACCCTCTAGGCTAGCCACTGCCCATTTCGAGGAATGCCCATGTCCACGCCCAGCATGACCTTGTTCCACAACCCTGCCTCACCCTTTGTTCGTAAAGTCCGCGTGCTGCTGATCGAAACCGGCCAGCAGGACCGCGTGGCCCTGCAAGGCTGCATGCCGACACCGGTCAACCCGGACGCGCAGCTGGTGCACGAAAACCCCGTGGGCAAGATCCCGGCCCTGCGCCTGGCCGACGGCAGCGCCCTGCACGACAGCCGGGTGATCCTCGATTACCTCGACCACCAGCATGTCGGCAACCCGCTGATTCCTCGCGACGGCTCGGCACGCTGGCGCCGCCTGACCCTGGCCTCAATGGCCGACGGCATCATGGACGCCGCCGTGCTGGTGCGTTACGAAACCGCCATGCGCCCGGCAGAAAAGCACTGGGACCAATGGCTGGATGAGCAGCGCAACAAGATCCGTCGCACCCTCGCGGAGTTGGAAGCCAATGCGATTGCCGAGCTGGCCAGCCACTTCGACATTGCGTCGATCAGCGTGGCCTGCGCCTTGGGCTACCTCGACTTCCGCCACCCAGACCTGCAATGGCGCGCTGCGAATCCCCAGCTTGCCGATTGGTACGCCAAGGTCAGCCAGCGGCCGTCGATGCTGCAGACCCAGCCGCCGATCTGAGCTTGTGCAGTGAGCCCGCTTTGTGTGGCCAGCGGGCTTGTCGTGGCGAGCGGGCTTGCCCCGCGTTGGGTGGCGAAGCCGCCCCAATCAATCAGACTGCGGTCCATCAGGCACTCCTCTGTGATGGGCTCTGGGGCTGCTGCGCAGCCCAACGCGGGGCAAGCCCGCTCGCCACAACGACAACAGGGAACAGCAGGTTAATCCTCGCCACCAATTGCGTCTTTACCTGCTGATCTTCCCGTAACCCGATCATTGCACGGCCTCCAGGTCAAACTGCAGCGGCTCGGCCACCTTGCGCTTGCCCACGCCATACCAATCGAGTTTGCGCGTCAGCACCATCACTGTGCCCAGCAGCCCGAACAGCAACAGCGAGCCCATCAGCAGCGCGTAATCCTCGGCACTGAGCAGCCCGTACAACAGGCCATACAGCGCCGCCAGCCCCGCCGAAAAGCCCAGCCCATGGGCAATGCTGCGCAGCACATGGCACACGTAAAAGCCGATCAACAACACACAGGCGCTCGCCGACAACAGGTACGCCGGGCCAAAGCCGATGTGCTCGGACAACGACAACAACAGCAGGTAAAAGAACGCCAGGGCAACGCCCACCAGCGCGTATTGAATCGGGTGCACCGCCAGGCTCTTGAGCACTTCGAACAGGAAGAAGCCGGCAAACGTCAGGGCGATAAACAGCAGCGCGTATTTGATCGCGCGGTCGCTCTTGAGGTACTGGTCCACCGGGTCAATGAAGTTCACGCCAAAGCTGCGGTTGCTGAAACCATCACAGCTTCGCCCGTCCAGGCAGGTTTGCAGGGCTTGCTCCAGGTTGGTGGAGAAAAATGTGGTCTGCCAGTTGGCCGTGAAGCCTTTGTCGGTGACGGCCCGTTGAGCCGGCAGGAAGTTGCCGATGAAGCTTGGGTGGGGCCAGTTCGATGCGAGCGAGACCTCACTGACCTTGCCCACCGGCACCACTTGCAGTTGTTCGGTGCCTTGCAGGCGCAGGTCAAAAGCGAAGTCCAGCACGGCCGGTTTCTTGCTGTCCTGTTCCGGCAATGCCACGTGCACGCCCTCCCCCAGCCAGTCCACTTGAGTACCCGGCGAGAAGTCCAGGCGTTGGTCGCCCAGTTCCAGTTTCAGTGCGTTTTCAATGCCGCGAATATCGCTGATGCCCACCGCCAGAAACGCTGGATCAAAGCGGTAATCGGCAAAGTCTTGCGTGATGCCCAGCTGCGCAGGCAGCTCGAAACGCCCGCTGATGCGGGTGTCGGCATGGAACAGTCGCGCCTGGTAAATACCCCGCGACCGCAGCTCGGTTTGCACCTTGCCATCGAGCTCAAAGCGGTCCGGCAGGAAATACAGACGACCGCGCTCTTCACGGGTTTCCTCGTAGCGTTTATTGAGCTTTTCATTGAGTTTCCACTCGCGCACGGTCTTGCGATAAGGCACCACCATCACCGGGCCGTTGAGGTGCTGGCTGTAACTGGAGCTACGGGCGATATCCATCAGCACGCTGTCGCGGGCGTATTGGCGGTCAGCAATGATGCCGTTGATCATCAGCAACGGAATCAGCAACAGCAGAATCAGTAGCGCAATCGCGCCAAGTTTGAAAAGCAGGTTGCGGTTCATGGGGCTCTCCCTGTTTTGATGGGCAGAGCGTGAACCGCGCAGATGGGAGATTTATGTGGGCAATGTGGAGACTGTGTGGAGATGCAGCACTACTTGCACCCCGCCTTGCACATTGCCGATCTGCAACGCGCCGCCGTGCAGCTTCATCACTTCTTCAACAAAGTTGAGGCCCAGGCCGGTGCTTTTGCGCCCGCTCGCCGGGCGTGGCAGCGAGTAGAAACGCTCACTCAGGCGCGGCAAGGCATAGTCGGGAATGGCCGCAGCCTGGTTGAACAGGCTGACCTGCACGTCGTTGTGCTGCGTGCGTACGCTGAACCTCAACGTGCCACCGGGCGGCGTGAAGTCCAGGGCGTTATCGAGCAGATTACCCAAGGCCTGGCGCAGCAGGAACGGCTCGCCAAATACCTTCACATCCGCGCCAATCGCCTGTTCGACGTGCAAGCCGGCGCCTTCAATGCGCGCGCACTGGGCCTTGAGCACCTCGTCGACCAGGGTCGCCAACGGCATGCTGACTTGCTCTTCCAAACCTTGGCGCTGCTCCACTTGGGCCAGGTTCAGCAGGCGCTCGATCAACTGTTGCAAGCGCGCGCTTTCACTGTCGATATTGCCGACGAAGCGCTGCTGTTGCTCACGGCTCATGTCGCCCTGCAACAGCTCCGCCGCACCACGAATTGCCGCCAGTGGGCTTTTCAGTTCGTGGGTCAGGGTGTGCACGTAACGCTCGACGTAGGCCTTGCCCTCCAGCTGTGTGCGCATGTGCTCAACGGCGGTGGACAGCTGCTTGAGCTCGCCGCCGCGGTAATGCGGCAACTCGGCGCGCCGACCTTCGCTCACAGCCTGGGCATACGCCGTCAGCCGATGCAGCGCCACGCTCAGCCACCACGACAACAGTGCGCCAAGCAGCAGGCCGAGGATCACCAACCCGGCGCCGTACCACAGCAGGCGGTGCTCGGTACGGTCGACATAGGGCTGCAACGAGCTGTTGGGCTTGGCCACAGTGACCACGCCGATGATCTGGCCGTTGTCTCGGATCGGCGCGCCCACGTGCATCACCGACGAGTTAGGGTCATCCAGTTCGCTTTTGGTCGAGCGCGCGCCATATTCGCCGCGCAGGGTCAGGTACACGTCGTTCCATTTGGAATAGTCCTGGCCGACCGCCTCGCCCGTGGAGTCGAGCAACACAATGCCCTTGGCGTCCGTCACGTAGATACGGTGGTTGACCTGGTTTTTCGGCAGGCCCCAGATCGTCGCGCCCGGCTGGCGGCTACCGTAGGCCTTGAGCAGCTCCGGCCAGTGGCTTTGGCCGAGGGTGCCGTTCTTCACGTCCAGCCGCAGGATTTCGGCCAGCAGGTTGGCCGTGTCCACCAGGGTTTCTTCGGTGGATTGGCGCACGCCAGGGCGGATCTCTTTCATCACGGTGTTGAGCACAAAATAGCCGGTCAGGCCGATAAACAGCGCGTACACCAGAAAAATCCGCAGCCCCAGGCGCATCAGCTATGGCTCGGGCTGTAGCTGTAACCCAGGCCACGGTGGGTCTGGATCGGCTCGGCGTCGGCGGCCACGCTTCGCAGTTTGCTGCGCAGGCTTTTGATATGGCTGTCGATATTGCGTTCGTAGCCAGCGTCGGCAGGCACGCCCACCGCGTCGAGCAGTTGCTCGCGGCTGAACACGCGTTCGGGTTGCTCGAGCAGACTTTGCAGCAAGCGAAACTCATGACGCGTCAGGCTCAGGGGCTGACCGCGGTAATGGATTTGCATGCGTTCCAGGTCAACCTGGAACACGGCAGGCGCGGCGCCTGGACTGACGCGCTTGAGGATGGCCCGCACCCGCGCCGCCACTTCCCGCGGGCTGAACGGCTTGACCACATAATCGTCAGCACCGATCTCCAGGCCCACCACCCGATCAATCTCGCCGTCACGGGCGCTGAGAAACATCACCGGCACTTCACTGAAACGGCGCAATTGCTTGCAGGTTTCAAAGCCGCTGATGTCTGGCAGGCCGATGTCGAGGATGATCAAGTCAGCGGGCGACTGGCGCTGATGGGCCAGCGCCTCCTGGCCAAGGCTCAGCCAGGTGGTGGTGAAGCCCTCGCCTTGCAGGGCGAAAATCAGCGTGTCGGCTATCGCCGCTTCGTCTTCGACAATCAGGATATGCGGCATGTGGGTCCGTCAGCAGTCCGGTTTGTCGGCAGTGTAACGACGCGCCGGGTTCACCGCTGCGCCGAATTCACGCAGGGCCTTGGCGCCGATCAGCAGCGGGTAGTTGAAGCTGCTGCGGTCAGTGAGGTTGACCTCAACGGTGCGCTTGACGTTGCCCAGGCACATTTCCAGGTCGATCACCGGGCGCTTGGCCACGGTGGCTTCGTCCTTGTCATCGTCTTCGTCGGCGCGGCTCTTGATCTTGCTGATGCGCGAGACTTTGTGTTCGTAGACTTTGTTGGAAGCGTCCTTGCCGCCGAGGCGGAAGCGCACCCAATCGTCGCCATCGCGGGTGAAGGTCTCGATGTCTCGGGCCGACAGCGAGGCGGTCAGCGCGCCGGTGTCCATCTTGGCCTTGAAGGTTTCGCCGATCTCCGGCAACTGGATGTATTCGTAGCGACCGTAAAGGGTCGGTTCGGCGGCCAGGACAGGCTGGGCAGCCACAACAGGAAGAACGAGGGCGAACGCGGCAAGGAGCAATTTCACGAAGTGATTTCCTCGAAAGAAGTAGGCGGATTCTAGACCGCAAAGGCAGCACTTAGTTAGTTCTCAACCATACCGGGAACATTGTGAAACATTCGTCCAGCGATTTGCGATTTGGCCTCTAGACTCAGCTTGCTTATCATGGCCCGCCCACAGGATTCCAAGAGTTACTTATGCGCCGCCTGCTCACCGGCTGTTTCGTCACACTGCTGCTATTGCTCAACACCCTGGTGCTGTTCGGGCCGTTGATGCTGTTTGCCCTGCTCAAGCTGGTGGCGCCCGGGCGCTATCGCGACTATGCCTCGTGGGCAGTGATGTGGATCGCCGAGACCTGGGCTGAAATCGACAAGCTGATCTTCTCGCTATGCATCCCGACCCACTGGGAGATTCGCGGCGGCGGCGACCTGCGCGGCGACACTTCTTACCTGGTGATCAGCAACCATCAGTCCTGGGTGGACATTCCGGCGCTGATCCAGGCGCTCAACCGGCGCACGCCGTTCTTCAAATTCTTTCTGAAAAAAGAGCTGATCTGGGTGCCCTTCCTCGGCCTGGCGTGGTGGGCGCTGGATTACCCCTTCATGAAGCGCTACACCAAGGCGTTCCTGGCCAAGCACCCGGAGCTGGCAGGCCAGGACCTGAAAATCACCAAAGAAGCCTGCGAGCTGTTCAAGCGCCAGCCAGTGACCGTGGTGAATTACCTGGAAGGCACGCGGTTCAACGCGGCCAAACACAAGCAGCAGGATTCACCGTATGCCCGGTTGCTCAAACCCAAGGCGGGCGGCGTGGCGTTTGTGTTGGCAGCGCTGGGTGAACAACTGGATGCCGTGCTCGACGTGACCGTGGTCTATCCGCAGCAAAAGATTCCGGGGTTTTGGGATTTGATCAGCGGCGCGGTGCCCAAAGTGATCATCGACATTCGCACCCGGGAACTCGACCCGGCGCTATGGCAGGGCGATTACGAGAATGATCCGGCCTTTCGCCAGACCGTCCAGAACTGGGTGAACCAGCTCTGGAGGGAGAAGGACGCGCGCATCGCCCAACTGCGCGCGGAGTCTATTTAGCTGCCAGTACCCCAGGCCGAGGCCAGTTTGCCCAACACCGATTCGTTGGCGCCCTGACCACCCAGGTATTGCAGGATCACCGGCGCAAACTTGCCGATCATGCTGTTATCCATGCCCAGCGCGCTGAAGGCGGTGTTCAGGTCGTTGGTGTTCTTCACGTTACCCAGCACGCTGTCCAGGCCGCTGGTTTTGCTGCCGCCGCTCTGGCCGAGCATCCCGCTCAAGGCGCCGAGGCTGCCCAGGGAATTGTTCCCCGCGAGCTTATCCAGGCCGGGCACGCTTTTGCCCAATTGCGAATAGTCGGTGCTGCTCAATTGGTTCTTGGCCAGGCCCAGCATGGCGCCGGTACCGCCGACGGCTTGTTCAGGGGTGACGTTCAGTTGCGAAGTCAGGGCGCTCAGCAGGCCTGCGGTCTGGGAACTTGGCGCTGCAGCAGCCGCCTTGTTGTTGCTGCCCTGGGCGCTGGAAACGGCGTTGGCCACGTCACCGAGGCTGAAACCTGCGGCAAACACCGGGCTGGCGGCCACGGTCATCAGGCAGGACAGGGCAAAACCGCGTGAAATCTTCATCAAGACAACCTCTGAATGTAGGAGCTAAAAGCAGGCGTTGGACTGACGGTCCCGAAGGATTGTTCCCACCTGAAGATTAGTTCAGAAAAAGTTGCATCCAAATCACCCTCCCGCGCGTATACCCAGCATGCACCGCTCGGAGTCGGATGGAATGAATGCTCAAGCTGGACTACCCTCTGCCTACCGTGCGCAGTCCCGTCGCCCTCGTTCGAGAGCCTGGAGAAGCCCTATTTCCACCAACGATGCTGACCCGCTGCAGCCCCTGCTGGCGCAGTGCGCCCTGGGCAACCGCCAGGCGTTCGAGACTCTCTACCGCAGTGTCTCGCCACGCCTGCACGGTGTTGCATTCCGGTTCATGGGGCGCAAGGACCTGGCTGAAGAAGTGCTGCAGGAAGCCTTTGTGCGCATCTGGTACAACGCTTCGCGCTACGAGGCACACCTGGCGGCGCCGATGACCTGGATGGTGAACATCACCCGTAACCTGGCCATCGACCAGCTGCGCAAGCACCGCGAACAGCCCTTGGCCGACGGCCAGCAGGAGGCCCTGCTCGACGACAGCCCCAGCGCCCACGAGCAGCTCGACAACGAGCGCGAAGCCCGCGCCCTCACCCGCTGCCTCGACACCCTCGATGGCATGCAGCGCCAATCGATCACCGTGGCTTACTTCCAGGGCCTGTCGTGCTCGGAACTGGCCGACCACTTGGCGGCGCCCCTGGGCTCGGTCAAATCCTGGATTCGCCGTGGCATGGAGCGCCTGCGCAGGTGCCTTGAATCATGAACTACCAAACCACCGCCCTGCGCCGCGCCCTCGCCGCCGACTACGCGATCGGCCTGATGCCGGCTACCGCCCGTCGGCGCTTCGACGCCCTGTTACTGGAAGACGCCGCGCTGCGCGTCGAACTCGGCCATTGGCAGGATGCGCTCGCCAGCCTGACCGGCGCACTGCCCGAACGGCCGGTGCCGAATCATGTGTGGGCAGGCATCAAGGCACGGATCGAGCCGCAAGTGCTGCATGTGCCGGCGAAGAAACCGTTCTGGATGAGCTTTCGCCTGCTGGCGGCTGCGTGCGCGGTCGTCGCCGCCGTGTTGGTCGGCGTGCTTTATCAACGTGACATCGGCGCCGAGTACAACGCCACGCTGGTTGCGGCCAACCAGCAACCGGCAATGCAGATCCAGGCATTTGGCGATCACCTGCAAGTGGAGCCGCTGACGTTGGCCGCTGTTGAGCCGACGCGCGCCCTGGAATTGTGGGTCATCCCGGCTGGCGGAAAGCCGATTTCCCTGGGTTTGGTGCCTAGTGCCGGCAAGGGCCGAATCCAGTTGAGCAAGGAACAGCAGGCGCTGTTGACGGCCCCCGTGACCCTCGCGGTCAGCCTGGAACCACAAGGCGGTTCACCGTCCGGCCAACCAACCGGACCGGTCCTGTACCAAGGCGCACTCGCCTCGCGCTGACACCCCATAAATCCCTGTGGGAGCTGGCTTGCCTGCGATAGCGGTGGGTCAGCCAGAGACAGGTTGGCTGGCCGACCGCAATCGCAGGCAAGCCAGCTCCCACATTTGATCTTCATCGGCTGGGCGACATTGAAATAACCATCACCTCAGCAATAAGAAAAAACACTAAAAAACTGTCATTTATACCAGTAGCCAGGCCTCACGATCGCCCGCAGCATGAGCCTCCGGCCCCTCCAGGAAGCTCACCATGAAGCGCGCACTGCTTGCAGGTTTGTCTGCAATGACAGGGCTGGTAGCAAATGCCATCGCAGCGACCGCAACCTGCCCACCGATCCAGAGCATCCATCAAACCGCGATGGCCGGTGGCGGTTATAGCTATGCAGCCTCACCGCCGGGCGGGCTTACCTGGACCGGCAAAAACCCGTCAGCGACCGCCTCCTACCTCAGTGACTCGACGTTCCACGATGCCCGATACGATGCACAACACAAAGCCGTCACCTGCACCTACAAGGGGCCAATGGGTAACGACGCACAGCTTTCGGTCACGCTCAAATCCGTCACTGAATGGAACCTCACGCCTACAGGTGAATGGAAAGGCACCTATTGCGAAGACGCTGACGCCACCAAATGCTCATTCACCCATCGGTGACCCACAGGTGATCATCATCGCCCAGGCGACTTGCTCCTGGCGATGGATGGCGCTTATAGTTCGGCGGTCGTCCACATGGCGACACGGGTTTGGCGACTCGGGTGAATGGTGCAAAAGCTTCTGCTTTTTTGCAGGTTCTTTTGCGTCCGCAATAGCTGCTTTCATGGTGGCTGTGCGCGGGAGACCTTCGGGTCTGCCGGTTCCATTCCCGGTTCGCCAACCTGCGTACAGCTGCCACCCATTCGTTTGGCGACGAATAAGTGTGTAGCCCACCTCTACTTGAATGGGTTTTAAAACATGAACCGATACATGCCGCTCACCGGCCACGACAGCACCACCCCTTCCCTGCTTATCGACACCCAAGTCCCGCTCGACGTACTCCACGACGCCGCCGTCTACCGCATCCGCGCGGTGACTCAAGTCATGGAAAACCTCGCGTTTCGTGAGGGCCTGAACACCGACAACCTTGTCCTCCAGGACTTCGCCTTGCTTTGCGCCATTCCATTGCGCGATGGCTGTGATCTGCTGGATGTGATCAGCCGGCGCTTGCAGGCTTAAATACCCGATGCAAAGAAGGGCAGCGCCCAGTTGCCCTTTCCTACACGCGAAACAACCTTAACTCGGAACCCAACCATCGCTGCAGCTCACCCAAGGCTACCCCTATCGGGCATCCCTACTCAGGAGCTGTAACCACCATGATCGGATTGATCTCCATCTTCAGCGTATTCAGCACGCCGCAACCCCCTGCGCCGGCCGCCGACATTGGCCAATGCCCCGCCACTGCCGATATCAACTCCACACCCTACACAGACCCCGACCTCCCTGCGCCGTATGGCGAAGGTTATCAATACACCGCGTCTGCCAACGGCAACACATGGACCGGCCAAACCGCCGGTACCAGCGACGACTACCTGGCCCCGGAGTACGAACTCAAACCCGAGGAAATCAACGAGCGCGACGGTAAAACTCACTGCGACTATGGCGGCAAGCGGGTGATAAAAAACGGCGAAGTGGCGGATCCGTACCTGCGACTTACCAAGCTTGAATGACTCACACTTGTCAGCGTCTGCCGGGACTTGCGTAGTCCCTTTCTGAAACGTCAAAAACGCCCCTGCACGCGTCTTACCTCACCTGTAGCAGCTTCTTATAGTCGTGCGCCT
Organism: Pseudomonas sp. HT11; assembly: GCF_044875395.1. NCBI lineage: Bacteria > Pseudomonadati > Pseudomonadota > Gammaproteobacteria > Pseudomonadales > Pseudomonadaceae > Pseudomonas > Pseudomonas sp. HT11. Next base: position 5,798,405 of record NZ_CP173217.1, read on the forward strand.
CAGTCACTTGGAGGTGCACGCTATGCAGGGACCTTACGCATTTATTAATGAACGGCCGCAGCCTTATCCGCTACTTAAACTCGACCTTTCGCTCAACCCTCACATTCAAACCAAGTTCGACACCCTCAACCAACACATCCGCAACGTCGTGGTATTGCCAGGGCAGTTGGTGATCATTCCCGATGCGCGTACCGCGTCTTGCACGACGGAAGAAGCCCAACTGATGCGCTCGGCGCAGAACATTAAACAGGCATTGTTCGCCCACTCCGCGACGGATCAATTCCTGATCAAAAACTACGATCAGTTGCAGGCCATCATGGCCCATGCGTCCCTGGGCATTGGCAGTGCCAGTAGCGCCTGGAGCAAGCACTTGGCGCAAATCGAGACAACCCTCAAGGAAATCGACGATTTGCATAAGCAGTACTTAACCAAGGGCACCCCAGCTGCGAGAGATGAGTTTCTGATCAAACGTCGGGCGCTGTTTGCGAAGCTCGATGGGCAACTATCCGGGATGGCCCGGTTTGGAACAGGTTTGAAAAACGAAGGTTCGATTAAAAAGATGTTGGGCATTTCCAGCAAAAGTTACTGGCAGCATGGGGAGATTCGTGGGTATGAAGAAAGAGTCAAGCGTATAGCTAAAGCCTCGCAGATCTTGAAGAAGGGCGCCTATATTGGTATTGCGCTAGATGGAGGGGCGGCAGCGCTGGAAATTGCGGAGGCATGCTCGACAGGACGTGAGCAAGAATGCACCCAAGCAAAATATGTCGAAGGAGGGAAGTTAGTGCTTGGCGTTGGCGGCGCATCAGCAGGCGGGATAATTGGGGCCCAGGTCGGTACTGGCGCTTGTATGCTCGTTTTTGGCATACCTACAGCGGGCGCCGGCGCATTGGCTTGCGCAATCGTCGGGGGCGCCGCAATTGGGCTCGCAGGCGGCAAGCTAGGAAGCGCAATGGGCGAAGGCGCGGGTAAACTCCTCTATAGGACGGTAAAGGATTAAATGGCCTTGGAATATATCGGCATGTGCGCGGGCGCCATTATGTTACTCAGCTTTCCGCTCATCACCTATGTCATGTTTGAAAAATTGGATGCCGCAGAACGCTATATGCAATGCAGCACTTACATCACCGGAAACAGGAATACTTTTCGCAATACCCCGTTCGATGGGAGGCCGCAGCGCGTATTGGCCATGGCGACGGTCATTGTTATCCCAGGAATATTTCAATGGCGGCGCTTGGCACTCGTCGAAGACGTTGAGAAAATCCCACGCGCACTCAAATATTGGATGGTCATACCATCACTCATCCTTTTAACTTCCGCTACAACCATGATGATCAGCTCGTATTTTTTGTATTTTTACTGACCACCTAATACAAGGGCGCACAGAGGCGCCCTCATACTGACGCTCAACCTTACGCCGCGCTAAACATCTTATGCGGATCAATCACAAACTTCTTCGGCACACCCGCATCGAACTCGCCGTACCCACGCGGCGCGTCATCCAGGCTGATGACCTGCACGCCAACGATTTCGGCAATGTTGATACGGTCCCACATGATCGCCTGCATCAGCTGGCGGTTGTACTTCATCACCGGGGTTTGGCCGGTGTGGAAGCTGTGGGATTTAGCCCAGCCCAAACCGAAGCGAATGCTCAGGCTGCCCATTTTCGCGGCGGCGTCGACAGCGCCTGGGTCTTCGGTGACGTACAGGCCAGGAATGCCGATTTTGCCCGCCACGCGGACCACGCCCATCAGCGAGTTGAGCACGGTGGCCGGCGCTTCTGCCTTGGCGCCTTCATGGCCGTGGCCACGGGCTTCGAAGCCTACGGCATCGACGGCGCAGTCAACTTCCGGCTCGCCCAACAATGCGGCGATCTGTTCGTGCAGAGGCGTGTCTTTGGACAGGTCGGCAATTTCAAAACCCTGGGCCTTGGCATGGGCCAGGCGGATCGGGTTGACGTCGCCGATGATCACCACAGCGGCGCCCAGCAACCGTGCCGAAGCGGCTGCGGCCAGGCCAACCGGGCCGGCGCCGGCGATATACACCGTGCTGCCCGGACCAACGCCAGCGGTGACGGCGCCGTGGTAGCCAGTGGGCAGGATGTCGGAGAGGCAGGTCAGGTCGCGGATTTTCTCCATGGCCTTGTCGCGGTCCGGCAGTTTCAGCAGGTTGAAGTCGGCGTACGGCACCAGCACGTATTCGGCCTGGCCGCCGGTCCAGTCGCCCATGTCGACATAACCGTACGCGCCACCGGCACGGGCCGGGTTAACGGTCAGGCACACGCCGGTGTGTTGTTCCTTGCAGGAGCGGCAGCGGCCGCACGCCACGTTGAACGGCACCGAGACCAGGTCGCCGATTTTCAGGTTTTCGACGTCGCTGCCCTTTTCGATCACTTCGCCAGTGATTTCATGCCCCAGGACCAGGCCGGTCTGGGCGGTGGTACGGCCGCGCACCATGTGTTGGTCGGAGCCGCAGATGTTGGTGGAGACCACGCGCAGGATGACGCCGTGCTCAATCTTCCTGCCACGGGGGTCCTGCATTTTGGGATAGTCGATTTTCTGTACTTCGACCTTGCCGTTGCCGAGATACACGACACCACGATTACCAGACATGCTTTCACCTCGCTGTTGTTTTTATGGAACCGCGTTGCCCAGGCAGGCAGCGCGTTTAAGTGCTCGGGTTACAGATGCTGTTTTTGCGTTGTTTGTTAGGGCCTCATCGGGGGCAAGCCCCCTCCCACCTTTGATGTGTGAATGCAGTCAACTGTGGGAGGGGGCTTGCCCCCGATGGCTTCAGTCAGAGCACCACCGTTCTATTGGCGTTCAAAAACACCCGTCGCTCAATGTGATACCCCACCGCCCGGGCCAATGTCAGCCCTTCGATATCCCGCCCCTTGGCAATCAAATCCTCGGGATAGTGGCTGTGGTCCACCACCTCCACGCCTTGGGCAATGATCGGGCCCTCGTCCAGGTCATTGTTGATGTAATGCGCAGTAGCGCCGACCAGCTTCACGCCCTTGTTGTAGGCCTGGTGATACGGCTTGGCGCCCTTGAACCCCGGCAGCAACGAGTGATGAATGTTGATGGCCTTGCCATCCAGCTTGCGGCACAGTTCCGGCGACAGCACTTGCATGTAGCGCGCAAGAATCACCAGTTCGGCGCCGGTCTCTTCAATCACTTGCCACACCTGACGCTCCTGGGACGGTTTGTCGTTGGGGTCGAGGGGGAAATGGTAGTAGGGAATCTGGTGCCAGTCGGCCAACGGCTTGAGATCGGGGTGGTTGGACACCACCGCGACCACGTCCATCGACAGTTGGCCGATTCGCTGGCGGTACAGCAGGTCGTTGAGGCAGTGATCGGCCTTGGAGACCATGATCACCACTTTTGGCCGGTAGTTAGGCGCCGTCAGTTCGAAGATCATGCCAAAGGCTTCACCGCGCGAGGCCAGGCCGTCGCGGAAGGCTTGCTCGTCAAAACCGTCGGGCTGGCGGAATTCCACACGAATAAAAAACCGGCCCGAGAGGCGGTCATCGAACGAATGGTGCTCGGTGACGTAGCAGCCCTGTTCGAACAGGTAGCGGGTGACCGCGTCCACCGTGCCGAGCACGCTGGGGCAGTCGGCGGTCAAAATCCATGTATCAGGTGCGCGGCTCATCGTGTGTAACTCCTCAGGCTTGAACACTCAGGCCGAATTCGGCGGACGCATCCTGCAGCCACAACCACCAGTAGTCCGAGAAGCTGCGACGAATCACCAGTTCCCAGGTGTCTTCGGCCGTGTGGCGGATCACCAGTTGCGACTTGGCGAACACCGTGCCCACCGCCTTGCCCACCGGGAAGTTGTTGGTGTGCACGTCGTAGCTGGTGGACTTCATCAGCACGTCGCGCACATTCGGGCCGCTGAGTTCGAGGATCTGCTGGCCGCCGCTGACGTTGACGACCTGAATATGCAGGTCGCCCAGGGCAGCCCGCAGGTTTTGCTCGGCGGCGAATTCTTCACCGCTTGGCACCACCAGCAGCCACTCATCCGGGCCGAGCCATTGCAGGCTGGTTTCGCCGTTGATGATGACTTGCAGGGCGCCAGGCAGTTCGATGCCGAGGGCTTTGTGCACGCCGGCAGCGAAGGCCGCATCGTGGCCATCGCCACGAAGGGTCAGGTGGCCGAGCAGTTTCTTTTCACGCACGGTCACGCCGGCATTCTTGCGGCCCTTGCCGACCAGGCTGGCGAGGTCGGCATGGTGCAGCGACGACTCGGCCTTGGCACCGGTGGTGGGGCGTTGTTGGTAAACATTGGCTGCTGTCATAAAGCACCTATCTGAATTCTGTTGTGCGGCTAATGGCCTCATCGGGGGCAAGCCCCCTCCCACAGGGGAATGCATTTCAATATGTGGGAGGGGGCTTGCCCCCGATACAGGCGCCTCGGTCTATCAGATGTTCTGCCGCTCACCTTTCGGGTCAAAGAACACCGAGGACACAATCTCCGCCTCGATCACGCTGCCATCGGCCTGCGGTGAGAACACCCGCTCGCCGATGCGCTTCAAACCGCCCTTCACCACCGCCATCGCAAACGAGTAACCCAGCGAGTTATGCGCATAGCTTGAGGTGACGTGACCGACCATCTTCATCGGGATCGTCTGCTTTGGATCGAACACCAGCTGCGCGCCTTCCGGCAGCCACACGGTCGGATCAATCGGCTTCAAGCCCACCAATTGCTTACGCTCTTCGCGTACGCAGTCTTCACGGTTCATCCCGCGCCAGCCGATCCACGAGAACGGTTTGGTACGGCCTACGCACCAGCCCATGTTCAGGTCGTCCGGGGTCATCGAGCCGTCGGTGTCCTGGCCGACGATGATGAAACCCTTCTCGGCCCGCAGCACGTGCATGGTCTCGGTGCCGTACGGCGTCAGGTTGTACTTCTTGCCGGCCTCGACGATCTGTTCGAGCACGCCCATGGCGTAGTCGGCCTGCACGTTGACCTCAAACGACAGCTCACCGGTAAACGAGATACGGAACACCCGCGCCGGCACGCCGCCCACCAAGCCTTCTTTCCAGGTCATGAACGGGAAGCCGTCCTTGTCCAGGTCGATATCCGTCACTTCGGCCAGCAGCTTGCGGCTGTTGGGGCCGGACAAGGTCATGGTTGCCCAATGGTCGGTGACAGAGGTGAAGTACACCTTGAGGTCCGGCCACTCGGTCTGTTGGTAGATTTCCAGCCACTGCAATACGCGAGCGGCGCCGCCGGTGGTGGTGGTCATCAGGAAGTGGTTGTCAGCGAGGCAGGCGGTCACGCCGTCGTCGAAGACCATGCCGTCTTCCTTGCACATCAGGCCGTAGCGCGCCTTGCCCACGTCGAGCTTGGTCCAGGCGTTGGTGTAGATGCGGTTGAGAAACTCGCGGGCGTCCGGGCCTTGAATGTCGATCTTGCCCAGGGTGGACGCATCCAGCAGGCCGACGCTGTCGCGTACGGCCAGGCATTCGCGTTTGACCGCAGCGTGCAGGTCTTCGCCGTTGCGCGGGAAGTACCACGGGCGTTTCCACTGGCCGACGTCTTCAAACTCGGCGCCGTTTTTCACGTGCCAGGCCTGCAGCGCGGTGTAACGCACCGGCTCGAAGATGTGCCCACAGTGGCGGCCCGCAACGGCGCCGAAGGTGACCGGCGTGTAGTTGGGGCGGAACATCGTGGTGCCCATCTGCGGGATGGTCACGTTCAGCGAACGGGCCGCGATGGCCAGGCCGTTGACGTTACCCAGCTTGCCCTGGTCGGTGCCGAAGCCCAGCGCGGTGTAGCGTTTGACGTGCTCGACCGACTCGAACCCTTCGCGGGTCGCCAGTTCGATGGCGGCGGCGGTCACGTCGTTTTGCAGGTCGACAAATTGCTTCGGCGCCCGTGCAGTGGCTTTCTCGTGAGGCACCTGGAACAGTGCCAGTGTCGGCTCTTCCAGACGGCTCAAGGCTTTGGGCAGCGTGCCTTCCACCGGCGAAAAACCGGCTTCGCTGGCCGCGCGCACGCCGCCTTCAAAACCATCCGCCAGGGAATCGCCCAGGCCGTAGACGCCATTGATGCCACCCACGCACACGCGTTTTTGCGGCGCTTCACCCGGTACGAAACCGAGGATGTCTTCACGCCAGGTCGGCTTGCCGCCCAAGTGCGAAGCCAGGTGAACCACCGGGCTGTAACCGCCGGAGCTGGCGACCAGGTCGCACTCCAGCCACTCGCCGGGGCTGGTGACTTTATGCGCTTTGACGTCGATGGCCGCCACGCGGGCGCCGGTCACGTGCTTGCTGCCACGCGCTTCGATCACGGCGCTGCCGGTGAGGATGCGAATGCCTTTGGCGCGGGCTTCTTCCACCAGCGCACCGCGAGGGTTGTGGCGCGCATCGGCCACAGCCACGACGGTGAGGCCGGCGTCGAACCAGTCCAGCGCTACGCGGTAGGCGTGGTCGTTGTTGGTCGACAGCACCAGTTTTTTGCCCGGAGCCACGCCGTAACGGCGCACGTAAGTCGAGACCGCGCCAGCGAGCATGTTGCCAGGCACGTCGTTGTTGCCGTACACCAACGGGCGCTCGCAGGCACCGGTTGCCAGCACCACACGCTTGGCACGCACACGGTGGATGCGCTGACGCACCACGCCAATCGGCGCACGGTCACCGAGGTGATCGGTGAGGCGTTCGTGAATGGTCAGGAAGTTGTGGTCGTGGTAACCGTTGACGGTGGCGCGAGGCAGCAGCACCACGTCCGGCAGGGCTTTGAGCTCAGCGATCACGCTGGCAACCCATTCGGTGGCGGGTTTGCCGTCGAGGCTTTCACGGGAATCCAGCAGCGAGCCGCCGAATTCTTCCTGCTCATCGGCGAGGATCACACGGGCACCGCTGCGCGCGGCAGCCAGTGCGGCGGCCAGGCCAGCAGGGCCGGCGCCAACCACCAACACGTCGCAGTGACGGTTGAAGTTGTCGTAGGTGTCCGGGTCGTTCTCGGTCGGCGAGCGACCAAGACCTGCGGCCTTGCGGATGTACTTCTCGTAGGTCATCCAGAACGATTGCGGGTACATGAAGGTTTTGTAGTAGAAACCCGGCGGCATCAGCTTGCCGCCGACCTTGCCGAGAATGCCCATCATGTCGTTGTTCACGCTCGGCCAGCCGTTGGTGCTGGTGGCGACCAGGCCTTGGTACAGCGCCTGTTGCGTGGCGCGCACGTTAGGGATTTGCGTGGCTTCGGTGGCGCCGATCTGCAGCACCGCGTTCGGCTCTTCGGCGCCGGCGGCAAAGATGCCGCGCGGGCGCGAGTACTTGAAGCTGCGGCCGATGATGTCGACGCCATTGGCCAGCAAGGCGGCGGCCAACGTGTCGCCCTCAAAACCTTTGTAGCTCTGGCCGTTGAAGGTAAACGTCAGGACTTTATTACGGTCGATGCGACCACCGTTGGACAGGCGATTGATCTGGCTCATACCTTCTCTCCAGAAGCCTTGGCGGTGAATTGCGGCTGGGTGCCTATCTTGTAGGTTTCAAGAATTTCGTAGGTCACGGTGTCGCGCGTGGCGTTGAAATACTGGCGGCAACCGGCGGCGTGAATCCACAGCTCGTGGTGCAGGCCACGCGGGTTATCGCGGAAGAACATGTAGTCGCCCCACTGCTCATCGGTGCAGGCGTTCGGGTCCAGCGGGCGCGGGATGTGCGCTTGGCCGGACGCGTGGAATTCCTCTTCGGAGCGCAGTTCGCCACAGTGAGGACAGAAGATATGCAACATAGGAATTTCTCCTGTTAGTGGGCGACGGCCGCAGCGCCGTGTTCGTCGATCAACGCACCGTTGTGGAAACGGTCGATGGAGAAAGGCGCGGCCAGCGGGTGCATTTCACCCTTGGCCAGGCTTGCGGCAAACACGTTGCCTGAGCCCGGCGTGGCCTTGAAGCCACCGGTGCCCCAACCGCAGTTGAAGAACATGTTCGGCACCGGCGTCTTGGAGATGATCGGGCAGGCGTCCGGCGTGGTGTCGACGATGCCGCCCCACTGACGGTTCATGCGCACGCGCGACAGCACCGGGAACATCTCGACGATGGCCTGGATGGTGTGTTCGATCACCGGGTACGAGCCGCGCTGGCCGTAGCCGTTGTAGCCGTCGATGCCGGCGCCGATCACCAGGTCGCCCTTGTCGGACTGGCTGATGTAACCGTGCACGGCGTTGGACATGATCACGCTGTCGATAATCGGCTTGATCGGCTCGGAAACGAGCGCTTGCAGCGGGTGGGATTCGATCGGCAGGCGAAAACCCGCCAGCGAAGCCATGTGCCCGGAGTTACCGGCCGTCACCACGCCGACGCGCTTGGCGCCGATGAAACCCTTGTTGGTTTCGACGCCGATGCACACGCCGTTTTCTTTGCGAAAGCCGATCACTTCGGTCTGCTGGATCAAGTCCACACCGAGTGCGTCAGCCGCGCGGGCAAAGCCCCAGGCCACGGCGTCGTGACGGGCCACGCCGCCGCGCCGTTGCACGGTGGCGCCGAGTACCGGGTAGCGGGTGTTTTTCGAGCAGTCGAGGTACGGGATCTCGTCGGCCACTTGTTTGGCGTTGAGCAGTTCGCCGTCCACGCCGTTGAGGCGGTTGGCGCTGACGCGGCGCTCGGAATCACGGATGTCTTGCAGGGTGTGGCACAGGTTGTAGACGCCACGCTGGGAGAACATCACGTTGTAGTTCAGGTCCTGGGACAGGCCTTCCCACAGTTTCATCGCGTGTTCGTACAGGTGCGCCGACTCGTCCCACAGGTAGTTGGAACGTACGATGGTGGTGTTGCGCGCGGTGTTACCGCCGCCCAGCCAGCCTTTCTCGACCACAGCCACGTTGGTGATGCCGTGTTCTTTGGCCAGGTAGTAGGCGGTCGCCAGACCATGCCCGCCACCGCCGACGATGACCACGTCGTAGACCTTTTTCGGCGTGGGCGTGCGCCACATCTTCTGCCAGTTTTCGTGGTGGCTGAGTGAGTGTTTGAAGAGGCCGAAGCCCGAGTAGCGTTGCATAGTCATTACTCCAAAACCGCGCTCAGCGATAAACCGGGAAATCAGCGCACAGGGCAGACACGTGCTTGGCCACGTTGGCCTCGACGTCGGCGTCGCCGAGGTTGTCGAGGATGTCGCAGATCCAGCCGGCCAGCTCAATGCATTGCGGCACTTTGAAGCCACGCGTGGTCACCGCCGGGGTGCCGATGCGCAGGCCCGAGGTCACGAACGGCGACTGCGGGTCATTCGGCACGGCGTTCTTGTTGACCGTGATGTAGGCGCGACCAAGGGCGGCGTCCGCCTCTTTGCCGGTGAGGCCCTGACGGATCAGGCTGACCAGGAACAGGTGGTTGTCGGTGCCGCCGGACACCACGTCGTAGCCGCGCTTGATAAACACACTGGCCATGGCCTGGGCGTTTTCGATCACTTGTTGCTGGTAGACCTTGAAGCCAGGCTCCGCCGCTTCCTTGAAGCACACCGCCTTGCCGGCGATCACATGCATCAGCGGGCCGCCCTGGGCGCCGGGGAAGACGGCGGCGTTGAGTTTTTTCTCAATCTCTTCGTTGGCACGGGCCAAAATCAAACCGCCACGCGGACCGCGCAGGGTCTTGTGGGTAGTGGTGGTAACCACGTCGGCATACGGCAGCGGGTTCGGGTACAAACCAGCGGCCACCAGGCCGGCGACGTGGGCCATGTCGACAAACAGCAGCGCGCCAACCTTGTCGGCAATCGCGCGGAAACGTGGGAAATCCAGGGTTTTGGAGTAAGCGGAGAAACCGGCCACGACCATTTTCGGCTTGTGCTCCACCGCCAGGCGCTCGACTTCGTCGTAGTCGATAAGACCGGTGTCGGTGTTGATGCCATATTGCACCGCGTTGTACAGCTTGCCCGAGGACGACACTTTGGCGCCGTGGGTCAAGTGACCGCCATGGGCCAGGCTCATGCCGAGGATGGTGTCGCCGGCGTTCAGCAGCGCCAGGTACACCGCGCTGTTGGCGGACGAGCCGGAGTGCGGCTGCACGTTGGCGTAATCGGCGCCGAACAGCTGCTTGGCGCGTTCGATGGCCAGGGCTTCAACCTTGTCCACGTGCTCGCAGCCACCGTAGTAGCGCTTGCCGGGGTAGCCTTCGGCGTATTTGTTGGTGAGGCCGCTGCCCTGAGCTTCCATCACGCGTTTGCTGGTGTAGTTCTCTGACGCGATCAGCTCGATATGATCTTCCTGACGCTGCTCCTCGGCATTCATCGCCGCCAGCAAGGCGTCGTCATATCCCTGGATCTGGTCTTTTTTGCTGAACATCGCGTCTCTCCCAGCCTTTCGTATTGTTGAGGCCCGTGCGGGGCCCTTTGATGCGATGGTAGGGCTGGCGCAGACAGGTCAAATGCCTACGGACGCCACGCAAAGGTGCGTTTACGACATAGCGGCAACAACGCAGGACAAATGTGGGAGGGGGCTTGCCCCCGATAGCGGTGGATCAGCTTGCACATGTGTCGGCAGACACACTGCCATCGGGGGCAAGCCCCCTCCCACAGGGGTCAGGCGAGGGTCTGGCGCACGAGTAGCAGCAGCAGGAAATGCAGGGGATAAAGGGTATACGCCCAACGGCGCATGGCCGGAGGCGAGACGTTTTTGGCCTGTCGCAACAAGACCAAACCGGCCAACGGCGCGATCAGGCAAGCGGCCAATCCCAAAAGCGCCACGGGCGTGCCGCTGTTGAGCAAAATCTGCCATTGATTGGCGGCCACACAGACCAACCCTGGCAACGCGCTGAAATACCAAGGTCGACGAAACACCATCAGCATCGCCAGCGGCAGCAAGACACCGAAAAAACCGAACATCAACTGCGTGGTAAACACAGCGCCCAAGGCCAGGGCGATCAGCGCCAATCCTCGATCAACAAGCGCCTTCTGCTGCCATCCTCGGGCAACCAGCAGGCCCAGCGCCAGAGTCGGCAACACGTTCAAGGTATCGGCATCGTCGATAAACAGTCGATACGGCACTTCACTGATCACACTGAACAGCAACAGCCAGCCCAGGTAGCGCCACTGGCCGGTCACGGGCGCGTTTCTCACCCGATGCAAATTGGCCGCAATCGCCAGGCAAAACCAGGGGAATGCCAGGCGCCCCGGCACGTACAGACCATCCAGGCTCAGACCGACATAGCGCAGGTGATCGAGCACCATGCTCAGCAGCGCCAGCCACTTGAGCAGGTCCAAGGCGCCATCGCGCGCCTGCTTGGCAGGAATCGTTTCAGTACCGTGCATAATTCCCCAGTGACTTTGCATTTACAGTGCGTGCGCCCGCCCAACGTTCTTGGTTACAGTGCGCACCAACATCGACCACAGGAATGGGCCATGACCGACAAGAGCCAACAATTCGCCAGCGACAACTATTCCGGCATCTGCCCGGAAGCCTGGGCCGCCATGGAACTCGCCAACCAGGGCCATCAGCGCGCCTACGGCGATGATGAATGGACCCATCGCGCCGCCGACGGTTTCCGCAATCTGTTCGAGACCGACTGCGAAGTGTTCTTCGCCTTCAACGGCACCGCCGCCAACTCGCTGGCGCTGTCCTCGCTGTGCCAGAGCTACCATAGCGTGATTTGCTCGGAAACCGCCCACGTCGAAACCGACGAATGCGGCGCGCCGGAGTTTTTCTCCAACGGCTCCAAGCTGCTCACCGCCCGCACCGAAAACGGCAAGCTGACCCCGGAATCAATCCGCGAGATCGCGCTCAAGCGCCAGGACATTCACTACCCCAAACCACGCGTGGTCACCCTGACCCAAGCCACTGAAGTCGGCAGCGTGTACACCCCGCAAGAAATCCGCGCGATCAGTGCCACCTGCAAGGAGCTGGGCCTGAACCTGCACATGGACGGCGCACGCTTTTCCAACGCCTGCGCGTTTCTCGGCTGTTCCCCGGCCGACCTGACCTGGAAAGCCGGCGTGGACGTGCTGTGCTTTGGCGGCACGAAAAACGGCATGGCGGTGGGTGAAGCCATCCTGTTCTTCAACCACAAGCTGGCCGAAGACTTCGACTACCGCTGCAAACAGGCCGGCCAGCTTGCATCAAAGATGCGCTTTCTCTCGGCCCCCTGGGTGGGCCTGCTGGAAAACGACGCCTGGCTCAAACACGCACGCCACGCCAACCACTGCGCGCAATTGCTGAGCAGCCTGGTGGCGGACATTCCTGGTGTGGAATTGATGTTCCCGGTGCAAGCCAACGGCGTGTTCCTGCAACTCTCGGAAGCGGCCATCGAGGCCTTGACGGCCAAGGGCTGGCGCTTTTACACCTTCATCGGCAAAGGCGGCGCGCGGTTCATGTGTGCCTGGGATACCGAGGAAGAGCGCGTGCGCGAATTGGCGGCCGATATCCGCGAAGTGATGGGCGCCTGAATTCACCACTGAACAAAATGTGGGAGGGGGCTTGCCCCCTCCCACATTTGACCCTGCCCGCTTGAGGGTTTGGCCTATCAGAACTCGATCCGCACATCACCCTTCGGCACGCTGCAGCACGACAGGATGTAGCCTTCGGCCTCGTCTTCCTCGGTAATCCCGCCGTTGTGGTCCATCTCGACCTCCCCGCCCAGCTTCATCACCTTGCAGGTGCCGCAGATGCCCATGCCGCAGGCTTTGGGAATCAGCAAACCAAGCTTGGCCGCAGCGGCGTGGACGGTTTCGCCCGGCGCCACACGAATGCTCTTGCCCGACGCAATGAATTCCACCTGATGCAGGTCGGCCAAGTCGATTTCCGGTGCGTCGGCGGCCTGTTCGGCTTGTTCCACCGCATCGGCGCGCGCTTCCGGCGGTGTCGCGCCAAAGGACTCTTCGTGGTAACGCGTCATGTCAAAGCCCGCCACTTCCAGCAGGCGCTTCACCGCGTTCATGTAAGGCGTAGGGCCACAGCAGAACACTTCGCGCTCGAGGAAGTCCGGCACCATCAGTTCGAGCATCTTGTGGTTCAGGTAGCCGCGATAACCGGCCCAGGGCTCGCCCAGGCCGTGTTTTTCACAGATCAGGTGCAGGCTGAAGTTGTCGATCCGCGACGCCATGTGTTCCAGCTCGCGGTGATAAATGATGTCTTTGGGCGAGCGCGCGCTGTGGATAAAGGTCATGTCGACATTGGCGTTGGTGTCGTAATACCAACGCGCCATGGACATCACCGGCGTGATGCCGACACCGCCGCTGAGGTAGAGAACCTTGGGGTTGCTGAAGTCGATGGCATTGAACAGCCCCACCGGCCCGTGCACCGCCAGCTCCTGGCCTTCGTGCAGCGTGTCGTGCAGCCAGTTGGAAACCTTGCCGCCCGGCACGCGTTTGATCGTCACCGAAAAGCTGTACGGCACCGACGGTGAACTGGAGATGGTGTAGGAGCGCATGATCGGCTGGCCGTCGATTTCCAGCTCCAGGGTGACGAACTGCCCCGGCTTGAAAAAGAACAGGATCGGCTGGTCGGCCATGAAGCAGAAGGTGCGCACGTCCCAGGTTTCCTGGATGACTTTGACGCAACGGACAATGTGCCGACCATTGGCCCAGGTCTGGGTGGTGACCGGATTCAGGAAGCTGTTGGACATGCTGTTCTCCGCAGCCGTATATCGGCCTGATGGTGGCGATTCTGCGTAACGCGAGAAACGTCCATTTACCTATCTGCGACATTCACATACTTATCGCGACCAGCCCCCATACCACGGGGGTTGCGCGTCGGGATCAGAGTGGGCCATGTCGCTAATGGACAAGGTTCTGGCCTTTGCCGGGCCCACACTCGCTCCCAACAACGACGCTTTCTTTACGCCTTGCTGCAAAACCTGATCAGCCACTATTCGCCGGCCACACAGAATGGCCCTGAGGACACACACGATGGACGTCACCGCAACCTTAAGCTTGGGCGATCCGCTGGAACCCGCACGCAAGGCCACCGCGCAAATGCTGCAAGAGCGCGAGCGCACTTTTTCGCTGCCGCAGCCGTTTTACTCTGACGAGCGGCTGTTTGATATCGACATGCAGGAGATCTTCCAGAAAGAGTGGTTGATCGCCGGCATGACCTGCGAGATTCCCACCAAGGGCAACTACCTGACCCTGCAAGTGGGCAAGAACCCGATCATCGTGATCCGTGGCGCCGAGGGCGTGGTGCATGCCTTTCACAACGTGTGCCGTCACCGTGGCTCGCGCCTGTGCACCAGCGACAAGGGCAAGGTCGCCAAACTCGTCTGTCACTACCACCAGTGGACCTACGAGCTCGACGGCCGCCTGCTGTTCGCCGGCACCGAGATGGGCGCCGACTTCGACATGAAGCAGTACGGCTTGAAACCCGTGAACGTGAAGACCGCCGGCGGCTACATCTTCATCAGCCTGGCCGAGAACCCGCCGGCCATCGACGACTTCCTGTCGACGCTGAACCACTACATGGAACCCTACGACATGGAAAACACCAAGGTGGCGATCCAGACCACCTTGTTCGAAAAAGCCAACTGGAAGCTGGTGCTGGAAAACAACCGCGAGTGCTACCACTGCAACGCATCGCACCCGGAACTGTTGAAAACCCTACTGGAGTGGGACGACGTCACCGACCCGCGCGCCGACCAGGCCTTCAAGGACCACGTCGCCGCTTCCGCCGCCGCCTGGGATGCCGAGAAGATCCCTTACGCCCACGCCAGCTTCGGCCTGCGTAACCGCATCGTGCGCATGCCGCTGCTCAAGGGCACCGTGTCGATGACCCTGGACGGCAAGCAAGGCTGCAACAAGCTGATGGGCCGCATCAAGAACCCGGACCTGGGCTCGATGCGCATCCTGCACCTGCCGCACTCGTGGAACCACTGCATGGGCGATCACATCATCGTGTTCACCGTGTGGCCGATCAGCGCCCAGGAAACCATGGTCACCACCAAGTGGATCGTGCACAAGGACGCCGTCGAAGGCGTGGACTACGACGTGGAGCGCATGCGCAAAGTGTGGGACGCCACCAACGACCAGGACCGTCGCCTGGCCGAAGAAAACCAGCGCGGGATCAACTCCACCGCCTATCAGCCAGGGCCTTACTCCAAGACGTATGAGTTTGGTGTGGTGAATTTTGTGGATTGGTACAGCGAGCGCTTGCTGAGCAACCTGGGCGCTGCGCCGGCGCCATACCTCAAGGGCGTGGCCGCACACGAGTAACTGACACGCGACCGATCAAAATGTGGGAGCGGGCTTGCCCGCGAAGGCGGTGGATCAGCCAGCCCATCGGGTGACTGACACACCGCCTTCGCGAGCAAGCCCGCTCCCACATCAGGTTTCCACACTGCTCAAGAATTGATCAACTCCCTTGCAACCCTTTCCCGCCTTGCCCTCCAGCCTTCGCCCAACAACTTATCCACAAAGCCACCCACAGCAATTGTGGGCAAGTGCGCGGTCTTCTGAAAATAAATGAAGAAAATCCGTGACTTATTCCAGCCGTGCGCTTTCGCAATCGTTTGATCACTTATTGATCAACTCTCTGAAAGCCCCTAAATACGTGGCCTGTGGCAGTACGCGAACACCTTATCCACAGAAGCACCAACAGACTTTGGGGGCAACTTTACCGATGCTGTGGAAAACCGCGTCAACCCTTCATAAATCGCGGGTTTCAAGGTTTTAATTGGGCAAACAACGCGAATTGATCAAATTTTGATCACACCAATGAAAGCCTTTATCTGCGTGGCCTGCAGCCGGTAGCGAACATCTTATCCACAGAAGCGCCAACAGACTTTGGGGGCAAGTCGGTACCGGCGAAAGAAGTTATTCATAGAAAAACCCCAGGAAAAACCGCTGGTTAGCCTGGTTGTTTTTCGTACAGGGGGCTGCAGGGCTTGATTTACCGGGGCTGTGGACAGCCGCGAACAGGTTATCCACAGACGGGTCAACAGGGATTGTGGGTAAGCCCACAGATCAATGTGGGAGCCGGGCTTGCCCGCGATGCAGGCAACTCGGTTTATCAGTCAGACCGAAGTGAGGCTATCGCAGGCAAGCCAGCTCCCACACAAACCAGCTCCCACAGGGCATCAGCGCACCACGCCTTCCTCAATCAGCAGCTTGAGAATGGCCTCGGCACCCGCCTCGGGACTAAGCCCCTTGAGCACTTGCCCCCCGCCGCCGCTGGCCTTGGCCGTAGCAGCCTTCATACGGTCGGCGCCGCTTTTGGCCTTGATCACCTTAAGGCGCTTGGGCCGCGGCTTGGCCGGCTGCAGCACCGCACCTGTGAATAACTCATCCTGCTCAATCTCGACTTCATGGGCGGCCAATTCTCCGCGCTGCCCAGGGCCGTAGGCGCTTTGCCGTGGCTTGGGCGCGGCGTTATCCACCGTGGCCAGAAACGGCAGGCGCACCTTCAAGCGCCGCCGCTGCCCGCGCGGCAAGGCTTGCAGCACGTGGGCGATGCCGCCGTCGATGGACTCCACCTGCGCCAGACCGACAATCAGCGGCCAGCCCAGTTGCTCGGCCAGCAGAAACGGCAACATGCCCGAGCCCTCGCCGGTTTCCGCCTGGCTGCCGGTGAGCACCACCTGGGCACCGGCACCGCGCAGGTAATCGCTGAGGGCCGGCAAGGCGTCAGCGCCGTCCGGCTGCTCAAGCACATGCAATTGCGGCAAACCCATGCCCAGGTAACTGCGCAACGTCGGCTCGTGAATGTTGCCGGCGTGCAGCACCTGCAACTTATCCCCAGCCATTTGCAGGCCCAACTCGACGGCGCGGGCATCCTGCTCCGCGCGGCGTGGCCGGCCGGAAGTGGGGTGGGCGCCGATGGATACCAAGCTGATTACAGGTGTTGTCATGGTCATGTCCTTAAGCCGCATCGCGCTTGGCGCCATTGCGGTAGGCCTCGACCGCAGCGATCAAGGCTTGCAGAATCGCGGCGCTCTCGCCGATCACCGACAGGTCGGCACGCTTGATCATGTCGCAGCCCGGATCGAGGTTGATCGCCACCACCTTGTCGCAGGCGCCAATGCCTTGCAGGTGCTGGATCGCCCCGGAAATGCCCACGGCCACGTAAACCCGCGCCGTGACCCAGGTGCCACTGGCGCCGACCTGGCGATCACGCGCCATAAAGCCATCGTCCACCGCCACCCGCGAGGCGCCTTCGGTGGCGCCCAGGGCTGCGGCGGTCCGGTGGAACAGTGCCCAGTCCTTCACGCCATTGCCGCCGGAGAAAATAAACTCCGCTTCGGCCATGGGAATCGCGCCGGGGTCCACCGCCACCGCACCGAGGTCTTCGATACGCGGCAAGCTGCGCGCCAAGGGTGTGGATAACTCCACGGGCAATGCCTCGTGACGTGTTTCGCTGACCGGTTCGGCGCACTCCACGGCCGCCAGGATCAGGCGCGGCAATGGCCGGGCCAAGTCTTCCTGGCCCGCACCCGCGCGGCCGATGCATTCTTCGCCCTTGATCTGCCAGACCCGCGTGGCCGGGCGCTCCTTGAGGCTGGCGGCAAAACGCCGGCCCAACTCGCCACCGCCACTGCGGCTGTCCGGCAGCAGCCAGTGGCGCGGGTTGAACTGGTTATCCACAGCCCGCAGACCCTGGACGCGTTGCTCCGGTGAATAACCGTCGAATTCGTGACCTTCCAACACCAGCAGGCGATCAACGCCGGCCGTGGCAAACGCGCTTTCCTTGTGGTCGCCAAACACCACCGCCAGCACAGCGCCGTCGCTGCCGGCGAGTTGCCGCGCCAGGCCGAGCACGTCGCGGTCGTGGCTGCTCAGGCGGCCGCCGACCATGTCCGGCACCACGCTGATATAAAACGCCGGCGCCGGTACCTGATGCAGCGGCAACTGCACTTGCACCGCCGCTGTGCGCTTGGCCGCGCCGCCCTGCTGGGCACCGCTGCGGTCAATGCGTTTGATGCCGTTGGGGCCGATAAAACCGACCCCATGCATGTTCTTGCGGATGACGCCGTTGGGTCCCATCCAGCTGTGTTGCAGCGGCTGCATCGCCGCATGCAGCGGGTGCAGGCGGTTGCGGGCAATCCATTCGGCCCGTGGGTCGCGGCGGATAATGTCGCTCATCAGTGCACCTCCGCAGGTTCACGCTTAATCGGGGCTTTTGCCGGGGCGGCGTCTTCGAGCAAAGCGTCAGCCACCAGTTCGGCGATGTCTTTGATCAACGGGCGCGGTTCAACCACACCTTCGAGCATCGCCGTGCACTGCGGGCAACCCACAGCCACCAGCTCGGCGCCGGTTTCGCGGATGTCTTCCATGCGCATATCGGGAATGCGTTGCTTGCCGGGAATGTCGGTGATCGGCGCACCGCCACCGCCCCCGCAGCAGCGTGAACGGAAGCCCGAGCGTTGCATCTCCTTGACCTCGATGCCCAGCGCGCGCAGCACTTGGCGCGGCGCCTCGTATTCGCCGTTGTAGCGGCCCAGGTAACAAGGGTCGTGATAGGTCACGCTGTCGCCTTTGTGCTGGCCCAGGTTCAACGCGCCGTCGCCGATCAGTTCGGCCATGAAGGTGCTGTGGTGCTGCACCCGGTAGTTGCCGTTGAAGGCGCCGTACTCGTTTTTCAGTACGTGGAAGCTGTGCGGGTCGCAGGTGACGATGCGCTTGAAGCAGTATTTTTCCAGGGTCTGGATATTGCGCGTGGCCAGCAACTGGAAGGTGGCTTCATCGCCCAGGCGCCGCGCGACATCGCCGCTGTCGCGCTCTTCCAGGCCGAGCACCGCGAAGTCGACCTTGGCCGCTTTCAGCACTTTGACGAAGGCGCGCAGGGTGCGTTGGTTGCGCATGTCGAAGGCGCCGTCGCCGACCCAGAACAACACGTCGGCGCTGCCTTTTTCACTGAACAGCGGCAGGTTCAAATCCGCCGCCCAGTTCAGGCGGCCACCCGGTGCAAAACCGCCGGGGTTGTCGGTGGCGATCAGGTTTTCCAGGACTTCGGCGCCCTTGTTCGGCGTGGCGCCTTTTTCCAGGGTGAGGTGGCGGCGCATGTCGACGATGGCGTCCACGTGCTCGATCATCATCGGGCACTCTTCCACGCAGGCGCGGCAGGTGGTGCACGACCACAGGGTTTCGGCATCCACCAGGCCGTTGACGATCGGCTGGTGCGGGTTACCGGCATGTTCGCCCACCGGTTTGCCGGGATACGGGCTGCCGGCGAACTTGGCATCGGTGCCACCGGCCAGGCCGACGACCATGTCCTGAATCAACTTCTTCGGGTTCAGCGGCTGGCCGGCGGCGAACGCCGGGCAGGCGGCTTCACACTTGCCGCACTGCACGCAGGCATCGAAGCCGAGCAGTTGGTTCCAGGTGAAATCCTTGGGTTTTTCCACGCCCAGCGGCGCGGTTTTATCGCTCAAGTCCAGCGGCTTCAAGCCGGTGGAACGGCCGCCACCAAAACGTTCGGCGCGGCGGTGCCAGGCCAAGTGCAGCGCACCGGCGAAGGCGTGTTTCATCGGGCCGCCCCAGGTCATGCCGAAGAACATTTCCGACACGCCCCACAGCACGCCCAGGCTCAGCAATGCCGCCAGCAGCCAGCCACCGAAGTCGGCCGGCAGAATCCCGGCCACCGGCAACGTCACCAGGAAGAAGCTCACCGAGAACGCCATCAGGCTTTTCGGCAGGCGCATCCACGGGCCTTTCGACAGGCGCGACGGCGGGTTGCGACGGCGCAGGTAGACGAACGTGGCGCCGACAAACATCAGCACCGACGCCAGCAGCAAGGCGTAGCCGAGGATGCGGTTATGCAGGGCGAAACCGTGCACCAGAATCGCCAGCAACGCCGACAGCACAAAGCCCAGGGCGGTGGCGACGTGGGTGTTGGCGATGTATTTGTCGCGGGCGACCACGTGGTGCAGGTCGACCATGTAACGCTTGGGCATGGCCAGCAGACCGCCGAGCAGGTCGACCTTGGAGGCGCGGCCGCGGCGCCACATGTTCACCCGGCGCAGGGCGCCCAGCAAAGCCAGGCCCAGCGCCGCGAACAAAAGAACAGGCAGCAAGGTGTTCAACATGGTGAAGCTCCCACAAACCGCACATATCTACTGTGAAACTGGCCTGAATGTGGGAGGGGGCTTGCCCCCGAAAGCGGTGGGTCAGCTACAGCTGTATCACCTGACCCGCCGCCATCGGGGGCAAGCCCCCTCCCGCCTTTTTGACCGAGTTCACCTCGTCAGAAATCCTTGCACAGGCGCAGGGCGTCATAGATCGCGGCGTGGGTATTACGCTGCGCCACACAGTCACCGATGCGGAACAGCAAGTACCCCTCGCCCGGCTCGCTCAGGCACGGCTGCGGCTGGATCGCGAACAGCGCTTCGATGTCCATCTGGCCTTTGTTGCGCGAACCCTGCTTGAGCGCGTAGTAGATCTCTTCATCCGGACGCACGCCGTTCTCGACCACCACTTGATCGACCACGCGTTCTTCCTTGGCGCCGGTGTATTCGTTCTCCAGCACCGCCACCAGCTTGTCGCCTTCGCGGTAGACCTTTTCCAGCATCATGTCGCCGGTCATGATCACTTCTTTCGGGTACATGCTGCGGTAGTAGGTCGGGAACGACGTACCGCCCACGGCCACACCCGGCTTGATGTCGTCGGTGACGATCTCGACCTGGCAGCCTTTGTCGGCCAGGAAGTCCGCCACCGACATGCCGGTGAATTCGCAAATGGTGTCGTACACCAGCACGTTCTTGCCCGGCGCGACCTTGCCGTCGAGCACGTCCCAACTGCTGACCACCAGGCCTTCGGCCGCGCCCCAATGTTCGTTCTGCTCCAGGAACGGATGCCCGCCGACGGCCAGCACCACCACGTCCGGGCGCAAGTCGAGGATCGCATCGGCGTTTGCCGCCACGCCCAGGCGCAGGTCGACGTTCAAGCGCGCCAGCTCCAGCTGGAACCAACGCGTAATACCGGCAATCTGGTCGCGCTGCGGTGCTTTGGAAGCGGTGGTGATTTGCCCGCCGATAAAGTCTTTCTTCTCGAACAGCGTCACGTCATGGCCACGCTCGGCGGCGACGCGTGCGGCTTCCATCCCGGCAGGGCCGGCACCGACCACCACGACTTTGCGTTTGGGCCCGGTGGACTTCTCGATGATGTGCGGCACGCCCATGTATTCACGCGAAGTCGCGGCGTTCTGGATGCACAGCACATCCAGCCCTTGGTACTGGCGGTCGATGCAGTAGTTGGCGCCGACGCACTGTTTGATCTGGTCGATCTGGCCCATCTTGATCTTGGCGATCAGGTGCGGGTCGGCGATGTGCGCACGGGTCATGCCGACCATGTCCACGTAGCCGCCTTCCAGAATGCGCGTGGCCTGGTTCGGGTCCTTGATGTTCTGCGCGTGCAGCACCGGGGCCTTGACCACTTCCTTGATCCCGGCCGCCAGGTGCAAAAAGGGCTCCGGTGGATAACTCATGTTCGGGATCACGTTGGCCAGGGTGTTGTGGGTGTCGCAACCCGAGCCGACCACGCCGATAAAGTCCAACATGCCGGTGTCGTCGTAATACTTGGCGATCTGTTTCATGTCCTCGTGGGACAGGCCGTCCGGGTGAAATTCATCGCCGCACAGGCGGATGCCCACGCAGAAATCCGGGCCGACCTCAGCCCGCACAGCCTTCAATACCTCAAGGCCAAAACGCATGCGGTTTTCAAAGCTGCCGCCCCATTCGTCGGTGCGTTTGTTGACCCGTGGGCTCCAGAACTGGTCGATCATGTGCTGGTGAACCGCCGACAACTCCACGCCATCCAGGCCTCCGGCCTTGGCGCGCGCCGCCGCGCTGGCGTAGTTGCCGATCACCCGCCAGATTTCTTCCGGCTCGATGGTTTTGCAGGTGGCGCGGTGCACCGGCTCGCGGATGCCCGACGGCGACAGCAATGTGGGCCAATGCTCGCCATCCCAGCGCGAGCGACGGCCCATGTGGGTAATCTGGATCATGATCTTGGCGCCATGTTTGTGCATGGCATCGGCCAGGTTCTGGAAGTGCGGGATGATCCGGTCGTCGGCCAGGTTCACCGATTTCCACCAGCCTTGCGGGCTGTCGATGGCCACACTGGAAGAACCGCCGCAGATCGCCAGGCCGATCCCGCCCTTGGCTTTCTCTTCGTAATACTTCACATAGCGGTCGGTGGTCATGCCGCCGTCGGTGGCATACACCTCGGCGTGGGCGGTACTGAGCACGCGGTTGCGGATGGTCAGTTTGCCGATCTGGATCGGCGCGAACATTGCTTCGAAAGCCATGGCACGGTTCCTCGACTTACAACGGCTTGACGGTGAACAGGCCGTCGTCGTGGCCCTCTTCGGAGCCTCCGTACACTTGCTCGGCCACGGTGCGGATCTGACTGCCACGCGCCTGCAGAATCTGGTCCATGGCGCCGGCAAACCAGCCGGTGAACATGTAGTCGACCTTGCGCCCGACCTTGCCGTACACGTAGACAAATGCCGAGTGCTCGAGCTTGACGCTGGCGGTGCCTTTGTCGAGGTCGATGTCCTGGATCTTGAACAGGCCCCAGCCGCGTTGCGACAGGCGCTTCATGTAGTGCTCGAACACCGCGACGCCTTCCAGGCCGTGGCATTCAGCTTCTTTTTCACACCAGTGCCAGGCGGATTTGTAGCCGGCCTTGTAGAGGATTTCGGCGTAGGCATCTGCGCCCAGCACTTCCTCGATACCCATGTGGTTATTGACGAAGAAATGGCGCGGCACGTACAGCATCGGCAGGGCGTCGGAGGTCCAGACACCGGTTTCGCTGTCGACTTCGATTGGCAATTGCGGGGCGATCTTGGCCATGGAAACTTAACTCCAGAAAATTCGTTTTGATGCCCCCGGCACAGATGGCCGGAGGAAAAGAGAGGTTGGCTTATTCGCCCCAGACGTCCTTGAGGACGTTGACCCAGTTTTCGCCCATGATCTTGCGTACCACACGCTCGCTGTGGCCGCGCTTGAGCAGGGTCTCGGTGAGGTTGGGGAACTCGCCCACGGTGCGGATGCCCAGCGGGTTGATGATCTTGCCGAAGCTGGTCAGGCGGCGGGCGTAGCCCTTGTCATGGGTCAGCATGTCAAAGAAATCCTGGCCATGGCCCTGGGTGAAGTCGGTACCGATGCCGATGGCGTCTTCGCCGACGATGTTCATGGTGTATTCGATGGCTTCGGCGTAGTCGTCGATGGTCGAATCGATGCCCTTGGCCAGGAATGGCGCGAACATGGTCACGCCGACAAAACCGCCGTGGTCGGCGATGAACTTCAGCTCTTCATCGGACTTGTTGCGCGGGTGCTCTTTCAGGCCGGACGGCAGGCAGTGGGAGTAGCACACCGGCTTTTTCGATTCGAGGATGACTTCTTCGCTGGTCTTGGAGCCGACGTGGGACAGGTCGCACATGATGCCGACGCGGTTCATCTCGCCGACGACTTCACGGCCAAAACCCGATAGGCCGCCATCGCGCTCGTAGCAGCCGGTGCCGACCAGGTTTTGGGTGTTGTAGCACATCTGCACCACGCCCACCCCGAGCTGCTTGAAGATCTCGACGTAGCCCAACTGGTCTTCGAACGCATGGGCGTTCTGGAAGCCGAAGATGATGCCGGTTTTGCCCTGTTCCTTGGCTTTGCGGATGTCGGCGGTGGTTTTCACCGGGATCACCAAGTCGCTGTTCTCACGGATCAGGGTCTGGCTGGCCACGATGTTATTGATCGTGGCCTGGAAGCCTTCCCACACCGACACGGTGCAGTTGGCGGCGGTCAGCCCACCTTTGCGCATGTCCTCGAACAGGTCGCGGTTCCACTTGGCAATGATCAGCCCGTCGATAACGATGCTGTCGGCGTGCAATTGCGCTGGGCTCATCAGGCGTCCCCTTATTGGCGATTCATGCGCCGAATCGTCTGCCGGCGCTTTGGGGCCAGCATATGCCCAGGGGCTGAACGAACCGGGTGCAAAAACGACAGGGGAATTGCCGAAAGCGTCAATCCGCGACAAAGGCCTACATGACACGTCTGACTGACGACTGTTCTTTGTCTTACGCTTGAGCCAGAATTCCGCATCACCTGATATGAGACGGCGCAATGAAATCGATTTTCCTGGCTTTGGCACTCATCGCAACCGGCGTCCACGCGGCCGAAGACACCGACAACACGCCCTGCGATGGCATCGAAAACGACAAACAAACCCTGGAATGCGCCACTTACAACAAAACCACCGCTGAACAATTGCTCAAAGACAACTATCAAGGCCTGCTGGAACGCATGGGTTCGACCTATGGCAGCAACAAGTCGCAACTGGCCGACATTACCGCTCGTCTGAAGGATGCTCAGCAAAAGTGGGAAAAACTGCGTGACGCCGATTGCGCAGTGGACACCTTCCCGGCAGTCAACGGCAGCAAGGAATACGCGATTCAACTCAATGACTGCCTGGCGCGGATGAGTGATGAGCGGTCGGAGTTTTTGGAGTCGATCGGGCAGGAATAAGCGACAATCTCTGCCACTTTCCTCTGTATCAAGGCCATTCATGACTATTTGCGGCATCGAAATCAAAGGCAGCGAAGCCATCATCGCTGTCGCCTCCCTGGACAACCAGGCGCTGACCCACGTCGCCCTGGCCACCAAGAAAATCGCCCTGGAAGACGACGATGAGGCAGCCAACGTCAAAGCCTTCGCCGCGCAGGTGAAGGCGTTTGTGCAGGCAAACGCCATCACCCGCATCGCGATCAAGAAGCGCAGCAAGAAAGGCGAGTTCGCCGGTGGCCCGACCACGTTCAAGATTGAAGGCGTGTTTCAGCTGCTGGAGGGGGTTGAGGTGACGTTGCTGTCGCCGCAGACCATCAATGCGCAGAACAAGAAGCACGGCTTTGAGTTGCCGGCTTCGCTGAACAAGTATCAGCACGAGGCCTTCAAGGCCGCGTGTTCGGCGCTGGTAAAGAAATAAACCACGACGCCTATCAAATGTGGGAGGGGGCTTGCCCCCGATGTCGGTGTTTCAGTCACTTATAGGCTGCTGACCCACCGCTATCGGGGGCAAGCCCCCTCCCACATTGGTTTTGTGGTGCGCTTCAGCGCTTGTGCAGCAGCCAATCCCCGAAGGATTTGTCTTCCAGGGCATAGCCGCCCCGGCTCGACTTCCACACCAGCTCCTTGTCGCGCAACGCATCGATGCACGCCTGAATGGTCTGGGTGCCCGGCACCACATCGCTGCCCATGTCTTCCAGCGCTTTGCTCACCGCCATCAGCGTGCTGTCGGTGAACGGCGCAAAGGGTTCGTTGTTCTGCGAACGCTCCACCATCACCTCCAGCACGGCGCGCTGGGGGATGGTGAGGTTGTTCCAGGCGCTTTCGAACTCCGTCCACACGCCCGCGCGCAGGAATTCAGCACGACTGTGCAGCAACTGGCCTAAGTTGCTCGCTTCGCCCAGCTCCAGCGCCACTTCGCCAATAATGGTGCGCAGCATCTCGGGGCGACGGCCTACCAGCTCGAAGGCTTCGTCGATATCCGCCGCGTCGAATTGATTGGTGCTGGCCAAATGCGCGTTGAGGTGCGCAGTGTAGGCTTGGGTGAACGCTTTGCCGAGCAAGGGAAACGGCGTGATGCTGGAGCCGAAGAACGGCTGGCTTTTGCCCAACACCAAATGCGCCAGCTTGTCGCGGTTGGACCCGGTGAACACCAGGCGCAAGCCGCTGCCCTCTTCGTCACGGCCTTGGTTGAGCTGATCCCGGGCAGCTTTCAACGCGAACATCGCGTTGATACCGGACTCGGTGGTTAAAGCATGCTGCGCTTCGTCAATCACCAGCACCACGGGTTTTTCCGCGGCGCTGTGGAGCAGCTCCAAGGCTTGGGTCAGTGTTGCACCGACGGGCAATTGTGGCTTGGTGAAGTCCCAGGACAGGGTGCGCAGAAAGCTTAGTTTCTCGATGCCAATGTTCTTGGCGAGTTTGCGAATGCCCTTTTCATAAGGCACCAGCGCAGCGGCAATGGCGCTGGCGATCAACTCCGCCGGATCTTTCTCTTTGTCGGCCCAGAGATCGACATACACCGTCAGCCAACCCCGCAGTTGGCACTCGGGGATCAGGTCTTCACGCAAAAAAGTGCTTTTGCCGGTGCGGCGCGGCGCCGCGAGAAACAGACCAGAGGTAAAATCCTGAATACCGGCCCCCACCAAACCGTCGGCAATGCTGCCTGCCAGGGCGGGGCGGCGGAATACGAAGCCGCTGTTCTTCGACATGCTTTTATACTCAATTATGGAAAGGACTATAAATTATAGTAGCGAGTATAATTAACTATAATTACCCGTCAAACCACCTCCCGTCGCCGATCCTCCCTTGGGCACTTGGCAAACCGCGCCCGATAGCTGCGCGTGAAATACGACGGCGACTCAAACCCGCACGCAATACTCACCTCCAACACACTCATGTCGCTCTGGCGCAATAGCTGCCGGGCTTTTTCCAGGCGCAGGCCGAGGTAGAAATTGCTTGGCGTGTCGTTCAGATGCAGACGAAACAACCGCTCCAACTGGCGCCGGGTGACTTTGATCGCCTCGGCCAATGCCAGGGTGGTCAGCGGCGGCTCGGTGTGTTGTTCCATTTCACCGATCACTTGCACCAGCTTCTTGTTGTTGATGCCGTAGCGCGTGGCGATCTGCATGCGCTGGTGGTCTTTGCGTGGGCGGATGCGGCCGAGCACGAATTGTTCGGAAACCTGAATCGCCAGGTCCGGGCCGTGGGCCTGGGCGATCAGGTCGAGCATCAGGTCGATGGACGCCGTGCCGCCCGCGCAGGTGATGCGACGGCGGTCGATTTCGAACAGCTCCTGGGTCACGGTGAGCTGTGGATAAGACTCCTTGAACGCATCGATGGCTTCCCAGTGCAGCGTGAGGCGGTGGCCATCGAGCAAGCCGGCCTCAGCGAGCACACAGGCGCCCGTGTCGATGGCGCCAAGGGTGACGCCGTCGTGGTCGAGGCGGCGCAGCCAGTGCTCCAGCGCGGGCGTGGTGAACTTCAAGGGTTCGAAGCCGGCGACCACCATCAGCGTCGCGCCTTTTTTCAGCGGCTCCAATGCGGCGTCGGCGTTGACCGACATGCCATTGCTCGCCAACACCGCGCCGCCGTCGGCGCTCAGCACGTGCCAGCGGTACAGCTCGCCGCGAAAGCGGTTGGCCACGCGCAGCGGTTCCAGCGCAGAGATAAAGCCGATGGCCGAGAAACCCGGCATCAGCAGAAAGTAGAAATCCTGGGACATGGTGGCGCTCTCGTAGGACGGGCAGCGTGGTCACTGTGATACGCCAGTTCAACCGGCCATTCAAGGGCACAGGTCGCTGCAGTGCAAGAGCTGGTCGCCGCCGTGCGCTTTGCCGCCCCTCAAGCTGCGTAACTTGATCCCACGGCGCACAAAGACGCCGGAACCCACAATAACGACCTGCCGAGGGATCCACCATGAACCGACTGATCAGCCGCTGCGTGCTTGCACTCAGCGCCAGCGCCATTTTGAGCACCAACGTGATGGCAGCCGATGCGGCGTCTTGCCAAAACGTGCGCATGGGCGTGGTGAACTGGACCGACGTGATCGCCACCAGCGCCATGACCCAAGTGTTGCTCGACGGCCTCGGCTACAAGACCAAACAGACCAGCGCGTCCCAGCAAATCATCTTCGCCGGCATTCGCGACCAACGCCTGGACCTGTTCCTGGGTTACTGGAACCCGCTGATGACCCAGACCATCACGCCATTCGTCGACGCCAAGCAAGTCAAAGTCCTCGAGAAACCCAGCCTGGAAGACGCGCGCGCCACCCTCGCCGTGCCGACTTACCTGGCGGACAAGGGCCTGAAAACCTTCGCCGACATCGCCAGGTTCGAGAAAGAACTGGGCGGCAAGATCTACGGCATCGAGCCAGGTTCAGGCGCCAACACCCAGATCAAGGCGATGATTGCCAAGAACCAGTTCGGCCTGGGCAAATTCCAGCTGGTGGAATCCAGCGAAGCCGGCATGCTCGCCGCCGTCGACCGCGCGGTACGCCGCAAGGAAGCCGTGGTGTTCTTTGGCTGGGCGCCACACCCGATGAACGTCAACGTCGCGATGACTTACCTCACCGGCAGCGACGACGCCCTGGGCCCGAACGAAGGCATGGCCACGGTGTGGAGCGTCACGTCGCCGACCTACGCCGAACAGTGCCCGAACGTGCACAAGCTGCTGACCAACCTGACCTTCACCGCCGCCGACGAGAGCCGGATGATGCAGCCGTTGCTGGATCACAAGGACGCCATTGAGTCCGCCAAGCAGTGGCTCAAGGACCACCCGCAAGACCAGCAGCGCTGGCTTGAAGGCGTGACCACCTTCGACGGCAAGCCCGCCGCGGCCAACCTGCAACTGACCAGCCAATAACCCTATTCGAATCACCGTGTCGCAGCCGCTGTGGGCTGCGAGCGGCATCACTACGCCCGCCTGTAAGGAACCGACTCATGAACCACGACGTCATCATCACCTGCGCACTCACCGGTGCTGGCGACACGACCGGCAGAAGCCCACACGTGCCGGTCACTCCCAAACAAATCGCCGCCGCCGCCGTGGAAGCCGCCAAGGCGGGCGCCACCGTGGTGCACTGCCACGTGCGTGATCCGCAAACCGGCAAGTTCAGCCGCGACGTCGCGCTGTACCGCGAAGTGATGGAGCGCATCCGCGAGGCCGACATCGACATCATCGTCAACCTCACCGCCGGCATGGGCGGCGACCTGGAAATCGGCGGTGGCGAGAACCCGATGGAGTTCGGCCCCAACACCGACCTGGTCGGCCCGCTGACGCGCCTGGCGCACGTTGAAGAGCTGCTGCCGGAAATCTGCACCCTGGACTGCGGCACCCTGAACTTTGGCGATGGCGACACCATTTACGTGTCCACCCCGGCCCAGCTGCGTGCTGGCGCCAAGCGCATCCAGGAGCTGGGCGTTAAGGCTGAGCTGGAAATCTTCGACACCGGCCACCTGTGGTTCGCCAAGCAGATGATCAAGGAAGGCCTGCTCGACAACCCGCTGTTCCAACTCTGCCTGGGTATCCCCTGGGGCGCGCCGGCCGACACCACCACCATGAAAGCCATGGTCGACAACCTGCCCGCCGACGCGGTGTGGGCCGGCTTCGGTATCGGCCGCATGCAAATGCCGATGGCGGCCCAAGCGGTGCTGCTGGGCGGCAACGTGCGGGTCGGCCTGGAAGACAACCTGTGGCTGGACAAGGGCGTGCTCGCCACCAACGGCCAGTTGGTGGAACGCGCCAGTGAAATCCTCAGCCGCCTGGGCGCGCGGGTCATGACCCCGGCGCAAGGCCGAATCAAGATGGGCCTGACCAAGCGCGGCTAATTTTTCCAAACACTACTGCACCCTGTGGGAGCCGGGCTTGCCCGCGATAGCGGTACACCAGCACCGAATACTCCAACTGACACACCGCAATCGCAGGCAAGCCAGCTCCCACATTGATCACCGAATTATTCAGGGAACGTCGACATGCGCTTTATCACCGAAATCAAAACCTTCGCCGCCCTCGGCAGCGGCGTTATCGGCAGCGGTTGGGTATCCCGCGCCCTCGCCCACGGCCTGGATGTGGTCGCCTGGGACCCGGCGCCCGGTGCCGAAGTGGCCCTGCGCAAACGCGTCGCCAATGCCTGGGGCGCCTTGGAGAAACAAGGCCTGGCACCGGGTGCATCCCAAGACCGCCTGCGCTTTGTCGACACCATTGAAGCGTGCGTGAAAGACGCCGACTTCATTCAGGAAAGCGCCCCGGAACGCCTGGAACTGAAACTGGAACTGCACAGCAAAATCAGCGCCGCGGCCAAGCCGAATGCACTGATTGGGTCGAGTACTTCGGGTCTGTTGCCGAGTGAGTTCTACGAAGGTTCCACCCACCCGGAACGCTGCGTGGTCGGCCACCCGTTCAACCCGGTTTACCTGCTGCCGCTGGTGGAAGTGGTGGGCGGCCAAAACACCGCGCCCGAAGCGATACAGGCGGCGATCACGGTGTATGAATCCCTTGGCATGCGCCCGCTGCATGTGCGTAAGGAAGTGCCGGGGTTTATCGCTGACCGCTTGCTCGAAGCGTTGTGGCGTGAGGCGCTGCACCTGGTGAATGACGGCGTGGCGACCACTGGCGAAATCGACGATGCGATCCGCTTTGGCGCCGGCTTGCGCTGGTCGTTCATGGGCACCTTCCTCACTTACACCCTGGCGGGCGGCGATGCCGGTATGCGCCACTTCATGGCGCAGTTCGGCCCGGCGCTGCAATTGCCGTGGACGTATTTGCCGGCACCGGAGTTGACCGACAAGTTGATCGACGATGTGGTCGATGGCACCAGCGATCAGTTGGGCACACACAGCATTTCGGCGCTGGAGCGCTATCGTGATGATTGCCTGTTGGCGGTGCTGGAGGCGGTGAAGACCACCAAAGCCAAGCACGGTATGAGCTTCGCCGAGTAACTGCTGTTGATTTCTGTGGGGGCTGGCTTGCCTGCGACAGCGGTGTACGACTCACCGCCGCCATCGCAGGCAAGCCAGCTCCCACAGTTGACCGAGTAATGACCTGGAATCCCAGACATGCCTGCACTGACCACCTACACCACCAAAATCCAGCCCGACTGGGTGGATTACAACGGCCACCTGCGCGATGCGTTCTACCTGCTGATTTTCAGCTACGCCACCGACGCACTGATGGACACCCTGGGTTTGGACAGTGAAAACCGTGAGGCCAGCGGCCATTCACTGTTCACATTGGAACTGCACCTGAACTACCTGCATGAGGTGAAACTCGGTGCCGAGGTCGAGGTGCGCACTCAGCTGATCGCCCACGATGCCAAGCGCCTGCACCTCTATCACAGCCTGCACCTGGTCGCAGAGGAGAAGGAACTGGCCGGCAACGAACAGATGCTGCTGCACGTCAACCTCGCCGGTCCGCATTCGGCGCCGTTCACCGAGGCCACTCTGGAAAAACTCATCGCGATCAGCGCGCAGCAGGCCGAGTTGCCACGCCCCGCCCTCCTCGGCCGCGTGATTGGATTGCCGCCCAAAAAACAATAAGGAGCCCCCATGCAAACCGCCGCCGCTGTTGCCGATTTTCGTACTTACCCAACCATCAGCGACCTCGCCGAGGTGCAGGTGCTGACCGATCAGCTACGCGTGCGATGGGCCGATGGCCGGGTGAGCCCGTTTCATCATCAGTGGCTGCGCGACAACTGCCCGTGCGCGCAATGCGTGTACAGCGTGACCCGCGAGCAGGTGTTCGAGATTGTCGATGTGGACGAACACCTGACTGCCGTCAGCGCGCAGATCGATCAGGGATGCCTGAGCGTGCAATGGAGCGGCGGCCATCGCAGCCACTACGATCCGGGCTGGTTGCGCGCCCATGCCTATGACGACGAATCACGCGCCGAACGGCGTGCGGCCAAACCAGCATCGCAGCGATGGGACAGCACCTTCGCGTTGCCCGTTTTCGACTACGCGGGCGTGATGCAAGACCCGAACATCCTGCTGCAATGGTTGCTGGCCTTGCGTGACGCGGGCCTCACGCAAATCCGTGGCGTGCCCACCGAACCTGGCTCGCTGGCGCTGATCGCCAAGCGCATTTCGTTTATCCGCGAGAGCAATTTTGGCGTGCTGTTCAACGTGCAGTCCAAAGCCAATGCCGACAGCAATGCCTACACCGCTTTCAACCTGCCGTTGCACAGCGATTTGCCCACGCGGGAGCTGCAACCGGGGCTGCAATTTCTGCATTGCCTGGTGAACGAGGCCACCGGCGGCGAGAGCATTTTTGTCGACGGGTTCGCCATCGCTCATGCACTGCGCAGCGAAGACCCCGAAGCGTTTCGTGCGTTGTGTGAAATCCCCGTGGAGTTTCGCAATAAAGACCGTCACAGCGACTATCGCCGCCTGGCGCCGATCATTGCGCTGGATGCCTTGGGAGACGTGGCGGAGATCCGCATGGCCAACTTTTTGCGCGGGCCGTTCGAGGCGCCGGTGGAGCAGATGCCGTTGTTGTATCGCGCGTATCGGCGCTTTATTGCGATGACCCGCGAGGACCGTTTCAGGCTGGTCAAACGGCTGAATCCGGGGGAGTTGTGGTGCTTTGATAACCGCCGCACCTTGCATGCGCGCAATGCGTTTGACCCGGCTTCCGGGGCGCGGCATTTCCAGGGGTGTTACATCGATCGGGATGAGTTGTTGTCCAGGATATTGGTGTTGCAAAGGTAGACCGAGGTGCGGCCATCGCGGGCAAGCCCGCTCCCACATTTGACGGCGTTCACAACTCAAAAGGTGGGAGCTGGCTTGCCTGCGATGAGGCCAGTGCAGTCACCACAAAACCCAGGCAAAAAAAGCCCCGATCAAGCCGTGACAAGACCGGGGCAGAGTGCTTGGTGTGAGCGTGACATCCCGAGGGTGACCAAACCTTCAAGCTGCGTGCCTGGCATTCAGTGTGCCTATTACTTCTGTCGGTAAATGACCCGAAAACGACCTGCTCATAGCCATATGAGCCATTCGTCAATTCTGCCCTTGCCGACCGGCCGGGGGCCTACCAGAATCCCAGTCAGTCCCCGCTCCCTACACCAGGATGAACGTCATGATGCACGCGGATTTGATTGACCAGGATGACCTGCTGGGCCAACTGCGCTCGCTGGGTTTTGAAGTCTCCAGCGGTGCCACCGCCGAGCAGGCTTGCGAGTGCGCGGTACGTGGTTTGAGCGCTGCGCGGGCCAAGGCGCTCAAGGGCATGGTGGAACAGATGTACACCGGCAGTGCGACGATCTTGCCGGCTGTGCGCCAGGCGATCGACAAGCAGCTGTTGCCGGCGTTGGTGCAGTTCAAGCAGAACTCCGGCGCCTGACAGATCGCTATCGCGGGCGAGCCCGCTCCCACATTTGAATGTATTCACACATCAAAAGGTGGGAGCTGGCTTGCCTGCGATGCAGGCGACTCGGTCTAGAGCCTTACACTCGCGAAAGTCGACTCGTTCCGAGCCTGGCTCAACGCCGACATCGGCCCGGACAACGGTGACAACACCAGCGCCTGCGGAATCGGCATCATCGCCACTTGTTGGGTAGTGTTGGACCCTACGCGCTCATCGCGCGGCGGAATGCCGAAGTATTCGCGGTAGCACTTGGAGAAGTGCGGCGTGGACACAAACCCGCACACCGAGGCCACTTCGATGATCGACATCGGCGTTTGCTTGAGCAACTGCCGTGCACGGATCAGGCGCAGCTTCAGGTAATAGCGCGACGGCGAGCAGTGCAGGTATTTCTGGAACAACCGCTCCAGCTGACGACGCGACACGGCGACGTACACCGCCAGCTCGTCCAGGTCGATCGGCTCTTCGAGGTTGGCTTCCATCAGCGCGACGATTTCCTGCAGCTTCGGCTGGTTGGTGCCGAGCATGTGCTTGAGCGGCACGCGCTGGTGATCCTGTTCGTTACGGATGCGTTCGTACACAAACATTTCGGAAATCGCTGCCGACAATTCACGGCCGTGGTCGCGGCTGATCAGGTGCAGCATCATGTCCAGCGGCGCGGTGCCGCCGGAGCTGGTGAAGCGATTGCGGTCGAGGGTAAACAGGCGCGTGCTCATGGCCACGCGCGGGAAGGCTTCCTGCATCGACGCCAGGCATTCCCAGTGCACGCTGCAATCAAAACCGTCGAGCAAACCGGCGCAGGCCAGGGCCCAACTGCCGGTGCACACCGCGCCAAGACGACGCGACTGACGCGCCTGGCTTTGCAGCCACGACACGTGCTCACGGGTAACGGTACGCTGGATTCCCACGCCGCCGCACACGATCACAGTGTCCAGGGCCGGGGCTTTGTGCATGGAGGCATCGGGGGTGATTTGCAGACCGTCGCTGGCCCACACCTGGTTGCCGTCGACACTCAGGGTTGTCCAGCGATACAGCTCGCGGCCGGACAGCTGGTTGGCCATGCGCAGCGGTTCCACTGCCGAGGCCAGGGAAATCAGCGTGAAATTGTCCAGCAGCAAAAAGCCGATGGATTGAGGCGCACGGTTCTGGGGTTGAGCCCCGGAGTTGAACGACGTCATCGCGGTATCTCCTCACACAAAGCGGGTGATGGCCTCAGGCGAGGCTCTTGTTATTGCGCTCACCCTGGAAAGGAGAGGCTTTGAATTGATAGAGCAAATGCCATGCCTAAAATTGAATGGCCATTCAATAACTCCTGAAAACGACCTGATGACGCGTCTATATAAGCCCGCGTAAGGAGTGCGGGATAGGCCCCGAAAAGGCCGCTGGAGTGAGCCTGCTCACGGGGTGTGAGCAGATCGGTAGCACTTGTGGGAAGGCGCTTTGAGCGCGTGGGAAAAGTCTGTCACCGCACGCACAGGTGACGGGTGGTCGGGCGAGGAATCGTCTGAGGGCTACTTGTCTGTTTGCGACGCGCTAAAAGGTGGCGCTTTTGGGTCCGGGTGTTCACTTTATGAGCAGTGTTGGACGGACTACCGCTATCGGGGGCAAGCCCCCTCCCACCTTTTGAATTGTGAATACCTTCAAGTGTGGGAGGGGGTTTGAACTGGTCAAGTAATCTTGGACACCGATTAAGGTTTACGCCGTCAATCGCTCTTGCGCGACCGGCGACCGGTAGTCGTTGTAGCTGTGAGGTCTGCTGATGTTGTAGCGCGAGACATAGCGCTGCACGTCTGCCCGGGCCTCATGCTCCAGTTTGTAGCCCTTTTCAGGCACCCACTCTGATTTCAAGCTACCAAAGAAACGCTCCATCGGGGCGTTGTCCCAACACTCGCCTTTACGGCTCATACTCTGCCTAAACCCCTGTTTCAGCAGCTCATTTCGGAATTTATGACTGGTGTACTGACAACCTTGGTCAGAATGAAACAACACATCCTGAGGATGGCCGCGTAGCTCCACCGCCATACGTAGCGCTTCGCAGGTCAGGTTGGCATCAGAAATCATCGAGAACGACCAGCCAACGATCCTACGAGCGTACAAATCCAGAACGACGGCGAAGTACAACCATCGCTTGCCGACCTTGATGTAAGTCACGTCGCCACACCACACCTGATTAACCGCCGTCACATCAAATTTCCGCTTGAGCACATGCGGTGCCACCAAGGCCTCTACACCCGGCGACTTGTATTTATGACGCCTGCGCTGACGACTGGCGATGCCTGCTTCGCGCATCAGACTGCGAACCATGTACCGACCGACACGATGCCCTCTAGCTTGCAGCTCTTTGGCCAAAGTACGTGCGCCCGCCGATTCTCTCGACGCCTTGTGATGCCTGACCAGCGCGGCTTTGAGTTTCTCTCGCTCAGGATTTTCTTTTCCTTGGCGCTG
Organism: Pseudomonas sp. HT11; assembly: GCF_044875395.1. Taxonomy (NCBI): domain Bacteria; kingdom Pseudomonadati; phylum Pseudomonadota; class Gammaproteobacteria; order Pseudomonadales; family Pseudomonadaceae; genus Pseudomonas; species Pseudomonas sp. HT11. The sequence goes on from NZ_CP173217.1 coordinate 5,833,617, forward strand.
GCGCCAGGCGTAAAAGCTACTGCGGTTGACCCCGAACGCGCGGCAACACCTTCTAACGCCGTACTGCTCGTCCAGCTCCTCGATCAGCGTGAATGATCTTTGGCGTCCAAAAGCAGGAGAGCACTGGCCTTTTTTAGGATTTCAATGTCCAGGTCTTTCTCCCTGAGCAGAGCTTTGAGCCTCTGGATTTCTCGTTGATCAGCGGTAATCGCCTTGGCCCCCACCGGAGTAGAACCCAAGCGTTCTTTTTGCACTTGATCGACCCAGCGACGCAGGGCCGTAGGGCCAATATCCAGGCTGGCACAGACCTCGGTAACAGGCTGACCTTCATCCAGCACCATGCTGGCGGCCTTGAGCTTGAACTCACTCGAATAAGATTTACGCATAGCCAAACACCTCAGATTTGAGCGCCATCATAGCGCCCGATTGAAGTGTCCAAAATCATTAGGCCAGTTCAGTTTGCCCCCGATTAGCCGCAACTCGGTCTCAGCACTCGACAGCACTCACCGCCAACCCGCCCCGCGAGGTTTCCTTGTACTTGTCGTGCATGTCCGCGCCGGTATCGCGCATGGTGCGGATCACCCGGTCCAGGGAGATAAAGTGCTGGCCATCGCCACGCAGCGCCATCTGCGCCGCGTTGATGGCTTTTACCGCGGCAATCGCGTTGCGCTCGATGCACGGCACTTGCACCAGCCCGCCCACCGGGTCGCAGGTCAGGCCGAGGTTGTGTTCCAGGCCGATTTCGGCGGCGTTGCACAATTGTTCCGGCGTGGCGCCAAGGATTTCCGCCAGCCCCGCCGCGGCCATGGCGCACGCCGAACCCACTTCACCCTGGCAGCCGACTTCGGCGCCGGAAATCGAGGCGTTCTTTTTGCACAAAATTCCCACGGCCGCCGCGCTGAGCAAATAGTCGACCACGTTGGCTTCGGTCACCTCGTCGCTGAATTTCATGAAGTAGTGCAGCACCGCCGGGATGATCCCCGCCGCGCCATTGGTCGGTGCGGTGACCATGCGCCCACCCGCTGCGTTTTCCTCATTCACCGCCAGGGCGAACAGGTTGACCCACTCCATCGCGCTCAAGGTCGAGCCAATCACATTGGGCTTGTTCAACTCCTGCAAGCTGCGGTGCAACTTGGCGGCGCGGCGCCGCACGTTCAAGCCGCCGGGCAGGATGCCTTCGTGCTTGAGGCCCTGCTCCACGCAATCCTGCATGGCGCGCCAGAGTTTCATCAGGCCGCTGCGGATTTCTTCTTCGCCGCGCCAGGTCTTTTCGTTGGCCAGCATCAACTCGGCCACGCGCAGGTTATGGGTTTTGCACAGCTGCAACAGCTCTACAGCGCTGGAAAAATCATACGGCAGCTCGGTGCGGTCCATATCCGCGACGCCGCTTTGCGCCTGGGCCTGGTCCACCACAAAACCGCCACCCACCGAATAGTAAGTGTCGCGGTGCAGCTCACCGTTATCGCCGAACACCACAAGGGTCATGGCGTTAGGGTGAAACGGCAGGTTTTCGTCGAGCAGGCGCATGTCGCGCGCCCAGACGAAGGGCACCGGCAGGCGGCCGTCGAGCAAGAGCGTGTCGGTCTCGCGCAGGGTATGAATACGCAGGCCGATGTGCGCCGGGTCGATTGCGTCCGGCCACTCGCCCATCAGGCCCATGATGGTGGCGGTGTCGCTGCCGTGGCCGATGCCGGTGGCCGACAAGGAGCCGTACAGCTGAACTTCAACGCGCCTGACCTGTTCCAACAGTTCACGTTCACGTAATGCCTGGACGAACAACGCCGCGGCGCGCATGGGGCCGACGGTGTGAGAACTAGAAGGCCCGATGCCGATCTTGAACAGGTCGAAAACACTGATAGCCATTGCGGTAGAACTCCTCGATAAGCACGGCCAGGCTTGAACGAGGTGCTACGCTCAGATCGCCCAGATGGCGGCATCATCAAGCTTTTGCTTGCCCTCACGGCGTCTCACACCGACGTAACCATGCTCACCAACGCCGCCCTCGTGCGATCGGGCGTTTTGGCCGTTTTTAGCGGTGCAGATCGGTAAAAACTGCGGTTTTGCCATTGGAAAAATCTGTAAGCGACGTCACCGACACTGGATACGACCATCCCTGTACTGGATACGACGCCCCCTGTAGGCGTCAGATTTTCACTGGTACATGATCAGTCTCGACTCGTTTGCAAGGCACCGTGCCGTCGCCTCGATGCACGCCCCAACCGCAACACATATAAAGCGCGGCGAATGCCGCCAGAAAAGACACAGGAGTCTACCCCGATGAAAGGTTCACCCTCGTTGTTGTTGGCCGCCATGCTGAGTCTGCCAGTTGTGGCACACGCTGCAGAACCGGAACAGTGCAAGACCGTCAACTTCTCCGATGTCGGCTGGACCGACATCACCGTCACGACCGCGACCACCAGCGAAGTCCTCAAGGGCCTGGGCTACAAGCCGCGCACCACGATGATTTCGGTACCGGTGACTTACAAGTCACTGGCCGACGGCAAGAACATGGACATCTTCCTCGGCAACTGGATGCCGACCATGGAAAACGACATCAAGCAGTACCGTGATGCCGGCACCGTGGAAACCGTGCGCGCCAACCTGGAAAACGCCAAGTACACCCTGGCGGTTCCGGAGGCGCTGTACAACAAGGGCCTGAAAGACTTCGCCGACATCGTCAAATTCAAGGATGAACTGGGCGGCAAGATCTACGGGATCGAGCCGGGTAACGACGGCAACCGCACCATCCAGACCCTCATCGACAAAGACGCCTTCGGCCTGAAAACCGCCGGCTTCAAAGTGGTCGAGTCCAGCGAAGCCGGGATGCTCTCGCAAGTGGAACGCGCCTCCAAGCGTGACCAGGCCATCGTGTTCCTGGGCTGGGAACCGCACCCAATGAACACCCGCTTCAAGATGAAGTACCTGACCGGCGGTGACGACTCGTTCGGCCCCAACTACGGCCAGGCCACCATCTACACCAACGTTCGCAAGGGCTACACCCAGGAATGCAGCAACGTTGGTCAATTGCTGAAAAACCTGTCGTTCACCTTGAACATGGAAAGCACCCTGATGGGTAACGTCCTTGACGACAAGATGAAGCCTGACGCCGCAGCCAAAGCCTGGCTGAAGAAGAACCCGCAAGTGCTCGACACCTGGCTGGCCGGTGTGACCACCGTGGATGGCAAACCCGGTTTGGAGGCCGTCAAAGCTTACCTCGACAAGTAATCGCTGACCCCGGGCCGGTGCGCTGGCCCGGGATGTTTTCCCCTTCGCATGTGGACATTCACTACCATGCTGACTGAACATAAAATCCCACTAGGCCAGTACATCGCTGCCTTCGTCGAATGGTTGACCCAACACGGTGCCAACTACTTCGACGCAATCGCATCGACCCTGGAAACGATGATCCACGGCGTGACGTTTGCGCTGACCTGGTTCAATCCGCTGGCATTGATCGGTCTGATTGCGCTACTCGCTCACTTCATCCAACGCAAATGGGGCCTGACGGTGTTTGTCATCGCCTCCTTCCTGCTGATCCTGAACCTGGGGTACTGGCAGGAAACCATGGAAACCCTCGCGCAGGTGCTGTTCGCCACCCTGGTCTGCGTGGTCATCGGCGTGCCGCTGGGCATTGTTGCCGCGCACAAACCGATGTTCTACACCCTGATGCGGCCGGTGCTCGATCTGATGCAGACCGTGCCGACCTTCGTCTACCTCATCCCTACCCTGACCCTCTTCGGGCTGGGTGTGGTGCCTGGGCTGATTTCCACGGTGGTGTTCGCGATTGCCGCGCCGATCCGCCTGACCTACCTGGGCATCCGTGATGTGCCGCAAGAATTGATGGACGCCGGCAAGGCCTTTGGCTGCTCGCGCCGTCAGTTGCTCTCACGCATTGAACTGCCCCACGCCATGCCGAGCATTGCCGCCGGCATTACCCAATGCATCATGCTGTCGTTGTCGATGGTGGTGATCGCGGCCCTGGTGGGCGCTGACGGCCTCGGCAAGCCGGTGGTCAACGCACTCAACACCGCCGACATCGCCCTGGGCTTTGAAGCCGGCTTGGCAATCGTGTTGCTGGCCATCATGCTCGACCGCATCTGCAAACAACCCGACGCCAAAGTAGGGGGTGATGCATGAGCATTATCCGATTCGACAATGTCGATGTGATCTTCTCCAAAGACCCGCGCGAAGCCCTCAAGCTGCTCGACCAGGGCATGCACCGCAACGAAATCCTGAAAAAGACCGGGCAGATTGTCGGCGTTGAAAAAGCCAGCCTGGACATCGAGAAAGGCGAGATCTGCGTGCTGATGGGCCTGTCCGGCTCCGGCAAGTCGAGCTTGCTGCGCTGCATCAACGGCCTCAACACCGTCAGCCGTGGCCAGCTGTTTGTGGAGCATGAAGGTCGCCAGATCGACATCGCTTCATGCACGCCTGCCGAGCTGAAAATGATGCGCACCAAGCGCATCGCCATGGTGTTCCAGAAATTCGCATTGATGCCGTGGCTGACGGTGCGTGAAAACATCAGCTTCGGCCTTGAGATGCAGGGCCGTCCGGAGAAAGAACGCCGCGCGCTGGTGGATGAAAAGCTCGAACTGGTGGGCCTGGCCCAATGGCGCAACAAGAAGCCCGACGAGTTGTCCGGCGGCATGCAACAGCGCGTCGGGCTGGCCCGCGCGTTGGCGATGGACGCCGATATCCTGCTGATGGACGAACCCTTCTCCGCCCTCGACCCGCTGATCCGCCAGGGCCTGCAGGATGAACTGCTGGAGCTGCAACGCAAGCTGAGCAAGACCATTGTGTTTGTGAGCCACGACCTGGATGAGGCGCTCAAATTGGGTAGCCGCATCGCGATCATGAAAGACGGCAAGATCATCCAGTACAGCGTGCCGGAAGAGATCGTGCTGAACCCGGCGGACGACTATGTGCGTACCTTCGTGGCCCACACCAACCCGCTGAACGTGCTGTGCGGCCGTAGCCTGATGCGCACGCTGGACAATTGCACGCGGGTCAACGGCTCGGTGTGCCTCGACCCGGGCGGCGATTCCTGGCTGGACCTGGCCGAAGGCAACACGATCCAGGGCGCCCGCCAGAATGGCGCGGTGATGAACCTGCAGAACTGGGCACCGGGGCAAGCCGTGGAAGGGTTGGGCCGGGTACCGACGCTGGTGGATTCCAATATCGGCATGCGCGATGCATTGCAGATTCGTTATCACACCGGCAACAAGCTGGTGCTGCATAACAACAACCAGGTGGTGGGGATTTTGGGGGACAGCGAGCTTTACCATGCCCTGCTAGGCAAGAACCTGGGCTGACAAACACTGCACATCTCAATGTAGAAACTGGGTCAATGTGGGAGGGGGCTTGCCCCCGATTGCGGTGTATCAGTAACAGAAGTACTGACTGACACATTGCTATCGGGGGCAAGCCCCCTCCCACATTTAGTTCTGTTTACATATTTGGACTCAGTGGTGTCGGTGAGGACACCACCCGTCTTCAACTATCAGCTATAGACACGGCCAAGGAGCTGCCGATGGCTTTCAAACTGATCGAGCACGTCCCGGGTGATCTGTTCCTGGGTGAAGCCCATCAGGTCGTACTCTTGAGGTCCGTTGTGCAGGTAGACCTCGGCCCGGTAGTAACGCGTGCGCTCTTCTTCAGGCAAGTCGCTCGGTGCCGACGAATAAGCATCCAGGCTCACCTCATAGACAAACGGGTTGCCCTCTTCCATCTCGATGCGCACACCGATGCAACGCTTGGATTTGCCCAACAAGGTCTGCACTTCCAGCCCTTGCTCACGCAACGCCGTCGCCGCCTCTTCCAAGGCCGGCGTGACATGCTTGTCCATAAAGCGCTGCACGGTGGCCTGGCTCGGTTGCAGGTCCAGCGCGGTCAAACGCTCGCTGAAACCACGGCGGCCACGCTCAGCCAATTGCGCTTGCTCCTGTTCGATGGCCACGTCCTGGCGCATGGCCTTGTGCAAACCGAACATGAACAGAATCAGCACCACCGAGAACGGCAGCCCCGCCAGCACCACCATGGTTTGCATGGCTTCGAAGTTGCCGGCAAACAGCAGGCCGATGGTCACCAGAGTGATCACGACCGACCAGAAGATCCGCAGCCAGTGCGGCGCATCTTCGTCCACATTGCCGCCTTTGCACGACAGGTTGGCCATCATCACCGCGCCGGAATCCGCCGGGGTCAGGAACAACACAAAGCCCACGAAGATCGACACGCCGATCACGATTTTCGACGCCGGGTAATGCTCCAGCAATTGGTAGATGGCCATCGACGGTTGTTCCAGCGCCGTCTTGCCCAACTCCACCGCACCGTGGTTGAGCACCAGGTCCAGCGCCGAGTTACCGAAGATCGACAACCACGCCAAGGTGAACCCCAGCGGGATCAGCAGCACGCCGGCCACCAGTTCACGCACGGTACGACCACGGGAAATACGCGCGATGAACATGCCCACGAATGGCGCCCAGGAAATCCACCAGGCCCAGTAGAACAGCGTCCACAGGCCCATCCAGCGCTCGGTCTTGTCGGCGTCGCCTTCGTACACATACAGGTCGAAAGTTTTCAGCACGATACCGTTGAGGTAGTCACCGGTGTTCTGCACCAAGCCATTGAGCAGGTGCAGGGTCGGGCCAAACAGCAGCACAAAGATCAGCAAGCCGCTGAACAGCACGATGTTGAGGTTGGACAGGCGGCGAATGCCGTTCTCCACACCCGACACGGCGGCGATGGTCGCCACGGTGCTCATCACGATGATCACGATCAACAGGTTGGTGTTGCTGTGCGCCATGCCGAACAGGTTTTCAAGCCCCGACGACACCTGCATCGCGCCAATTCCCAGGTTGGTCACCAGGCCCAGCAGGGTCACGAACATGCCGAAGCCGTCCACCGCGTGGCCGGCCGCGCCCTTCACCCAACGCTCGCCCACCAGCGGGTACAACGCCGAACGCAAGGCCAGCGGCTGGTTATGGCGATACGCGAAGTACGCCACGGCCAGGCCGACCAAGGCATAGATCGCCCAGCCGTGCAGGCCCCAGTGCAGGAACGTCAGTTGCAGCGCCTGGCGTGCCGCGCTATTGCTGGCAGCCGCGCCTTCGGGCGGGTTGAAGTAGTGGTCCAACGGCTCCGAGGCACCGAAGTACAACAGCGAGATGCCGATGCCCGACGAGAACAGCATGCCGGCCCAGGCGCCGTAGCTGAAGTCCGGGGTGTCGTCCTTGCTGCCCAGTTTCAACTTGCCGTAGGACGAAAACGCCAGGCCGACCACAAACACCAGGTAGGCAGCGATGACCACCATGTAGTACCAGCCGAAGCTTTTCGACAGCCACGCCTGTGCTACGCCGAGCATGCGCCCGGCCTCCTGCGGGGCGATGATCAGAATGGCGGTCAACAACAGAATGAGCGCGGTGGAGGTGTAGAACACCCAACCGTTGACCCGGACCTTTTCCGGCGGGGTCTTTATAAGAGAGGCAGAACTCATGGCGCAGATGCTCCGGGCAGTGCGAGAGAGAAACACAAGGCAACGGTTATCCCGGGACATCGATTTTTCGGCAGTCGACGGACGGGTGTTATAAAGACACCCCGAAAATTCTTGAGCCGCGCCGAAGCAGTGGCCAGGCCCTGATACGGCCTGTTTCAAGGGTTTTTGCAGGTGTCAGAGGCAGTGGCTCACAGGTAGGAAATATCTGCAGGTCGCGACCATTTGTCGCAGATCTTATTCTTTGTTGATTGAACGTTCAATCAAAACAAAATAGACTGGCCTTCAAGCCGACGGACGTTTATCGCCCAACGGCAGGCCTAAGGAGAGGTGCTACATGCCCAAGGTCGGTATGCAACCCATACGCCGCCAGCAGTTGATCGAAGCCACCTTGACGGCCATCGATCAGGTCGGAATGGGAGATGCCAGCATTGCGCTGATCGCCCGTTTGGCCGGCGTCTCGAACGGCATCATCAGTCACTACTTTCAGGACAAGAACGGCCTGATCGCCGCGACGATGCGGTACTTGATGAATGTGCTGATCGAGAACGTCCACGAACGCAGGCAAGCGCTGAAGGACGACAGCCCACGGGCGCACCTTCGGGTGATCATCGAGGGCAACTTCGACGCCAGCCAGGTCAACGGACCGGCAATGAAAACCTGGCTGGCCTTCTGGGCCACCAGCATGCATCACCCGTCATTGCACAGGTTGCAGCGGATCAACGATCAACGTCTGTATTCCAACCTGTGCTGCCAGTTCCGCCGAGTGCTGCCGCTGCCTCACGCACGCAAAGCAGCCAGAGGACTGGCGGCCCTGATCGACGGTTTGTGGTTGCGCGGCGCCCTGTCGGGAGACGCTTTCGACACGGAGCAGGCGCAACGGATCGCTTACGAATACATGGATTTCCAATTGGCCAAGCAGGTGAGTTAGAGCACACATAACCGCTCAACCCCTGAACGTCTGCCGCTCAGTGTTGCCAGAAACCCCATGGCTCACCGGCGGTGGGTAACGCCAACCACTTATGCACTTGCGAGGACTTTATGGCCCGTTTCGAACTGCAAAAACTCTACATTGACGGCGGCTACAGCGACGCTGGCAGCGATGCCACCTTCGAAGCCATCAACCCGGCTAACGGTGAAGTTCTCGCCCAAGTGCAACGTGCTACCAAGGAAGACGTTGAACGTGCCGTGGTCAGCGCCGAAAAAGGCCAGAAAATCTGGGCCGCGATGACCGCCATGGAGCGTTCGCGCATCCTGCGCCGTGCCGTCGACATCCTGCGCGAGCGCAACGATGAGCTGGCCGCCCTGGAAACCCTGGACACCGGTAAAGCCTTCTCCGAAACCCAATACGTCGACATCGTCACCGGCGCCGACGTGCTGGAATACTACGCAGGCCTGGTGCCGGCCATCGAAGGCGAGCAGATCCCACTGCGCGACACGTCGTTCGTCTACACCCGCCGCGAGCCGCTCGGCGTGGTGGCCGGTATCGGCGCGTGGAACTACCCGATCCAGATCGCACTGTGGAAATCCGCACCGGCCCTGGCGGCGGGTAACGCGATGATCTTCAAGCCAAGCGAAGTCACCTCGCTGACCACCCTGAAACTGGCCGAGATCTACACCGAAGCTGGCGTGCCGGCTGGCGTGTTCAACGTCCTGACCGGCAGCGGCCGTGAAGTAGGCACCTGGCTGACCGAGCACCCGCGCATCGAGAAAGTCTCGTTCACCGGCGGCACCGACACCGGCAAGAAGGTCATGGCCAGCGCTTCGAGCTCTTCGCTCAAAGAAGTCACCATGGAACTGGGCGGCAAGTCGCCGCTGATCGTGTTCGAAGACGCCGACCTGGATCGCGCGGCCGACATCGCGATGATGGCCAACTTCTACAGCTCCGGCCAGGTCTGCACCAATGGCACTCGCGTGTTCGTGCCTAAGCACCTGCAGGCGGCCTTCGAAGCCAAGATTGTTGAGCGTGTTGCGCGCATCCGCATTGGCGACCCGCAAGACGAGAACACCAACTTCGGCCCGCTGGTCAGCTTCGCCCACATGGAAAGCGTGCTCGGCTACATCGCCAAAGGTAAGGAAGAAGGCGCCCGCGTCCTGTGCGGCGGCGACCGTCTGACCGATGGCAACTTCGCCAAAGGCGCCTACGTGGCCCCGACCGTGTTCACCGACTGCACCGACGAGATGACCATCGTCCGTGAAGAAATCTTCGGCCCAGTGATGAGCATCCTCACTTACGAGACCGAAGAAGAAGTGATCCGCCGTGCCAACGACACCGACTTCGGCCTGGCTGCTGGCCTTGTGACCAAAGACCTGAACCGCGCTCACCGCGTAATTCATCAGCTGGAAGCGGGTATCTGCTGGATCAACGCCTGGGGCGAATCCGACGCCAAGATGCCGGTCGGTGGCTACAAGCAATCCGGTGTGGGCCGTGAGAACGGCATCAGCTCGCTGAACAACTTCACCCGCATCAAATCGGTACAGGTTGAGCTGGGCGACTACGCCTCGGTGTTCTAAATCCCGAGCTTTGTGTTGCCTTTGAGGCCGCCATCGGGGCAAGCCCCCTCCCACATTTGAAGGTATTCACAATTCAAATTGTGGGAGGGGCTTACCCCCGATGAGGCCCGACCTGACCACACTTCAAAGAGGGTGCATCCAATGTCCCAAGAATACGATTACATCATTGTGGGTGCCGGCTCCGCCGGTAACACCCTGGCGACCCGTCTGACCGAAGACGAAGGCGTCACCGTCCTGCTGCTGGAAGCCGGCGGCCCGGATTACCATTTTGACTTCCGTACCCAAATGCCGGCCGCGCTGGCGTTCCCGCTGCAAGGCCGCCGCTACAACTGGGCCTACGAAACCGATCCAGAGCCGCACATGGACGGTCGCCGGATGGAATGCGGTCGCGGCAAGGGCCTGGGCGGCTCCTCGCTGATCAACGGCATGTGCTACATCCGTGGCAACGCGATGGACTACGACAACTGGTCGAAGCTGCCAGGTCTGGAAAACTGGACTTACCTCGACTGCCTGCCGTATTTCCGTAAAGCCGAAACCCGCGACATCGGCCCGAACGACTACCACGGTGGCGAAGGCCCGGTCAGCGTGACCACGCCCAAAGCCGGCAACAACCCGCTGTTCCACGCCATGGTTGAAGCCGGCGTGCAGGCCGGCTACCCGCGCACCGACGACTTGAACGGCTACCAGCAAGAAGGCTTCGGCCCGATGGACCGTACTGTCACGAAAAATGGCCGTCGCGCCAGCACCGCACGCGGTTACCTGGACACGGCTAAAAAGCGTTCGACCCTGACCATCGTCACCCACGCCCTCACCGACAAAGTGTTGTTTGAAGGCAAGCGTGCCGTTGGCGTGCGTTACCTGATCGGCGCTGCCGAAGAGCGCGTTGAAGCCCGCGCGCGCAAAGAAGTATTGGTATGCAGCGGCGCAATCGCTTCGCCGCAACTGCTGCAACGCTCCGGTGTGGGCCCGGCCAAACTGCTCGAAAGCCTCGACATCCCGGTGGTTCATGACCTGCCAGGCGTCGGCGAAAACCTGCAGGACCACCTTGAGCTGTACCTGCAATACGCCTGCACCCAACCGGTGTCGCTGTACCCGTCGCTGCTCTGGTACAACCAGCCTGCGATTGGTGCCGAGTGGCTGTTCAACGGCACCGGCATCGGCGCCAGCAACCAGTTCGAAGCCGGCGGTTTTATCCGTTCGCGTCCGGAATTCGAATGGCCGAACATCCAGTACCACTTCCTGCCGGTGGCGATTAACTACAACGGCAGCAACGGTGTGAAAGAGCACGGTTTCCAGGCACACATGGGTTCCATGCGTTCGCCGAGCCGTGGCCGCGTGCAATTGAAGTCGAAGAACCCACGGGACTACCCGAGCATCCTCTTCAACTACATGGCCACCGAGCAGGACTGGCAGGAATTCCGTGACGGCATCCGCCTGACCCGTGAAATCATGCAGCAGCCGGCGCTGGACCCCTACCGTGGCCGCGAAATAAGCCCGGGTATTGAAGTGCAAACCGATGAGCAACTCGACAAGTTCATCCGCGAGCACGCCGAGACCGCGTTCCACCCATCCTGCTCGTGCAAGATGGGCACCGACGAGATGGCTGTAGTGGATGGCGAAGGCCGAGTGCATGGCATGCAGGGTCTGCGCGTTGTGGATGCGTCGATCATGCCGATCATCACCACCGGCAACCTGAACGCGCCGACGATCATGATCGCCGAGAAAATCGCCGACAAGATCCGTGGCCGCCAACCGCTGCCGCGCAGCACCGCCGACTACTACGTCGCAGGCGATGCGCCGGTGCGTGGCAAGCCGATGCGTGAAGTCGGCCCGACCGCGCAGTAACTGATACACCGCGGCGCTCCTATCGGGGGCAAGCCCCCTCCCACACTTGATCGGGTGCACAGGGTCAAAATGTGGGAGGGGGCTTGCCCCCGATAGGGCCCGACCAGACGCTGCAAAACCTCTTTCCTTGATCAGCTCCCAGCCCAGGCCTACTCTGTTGCCTGCCCGCGATGAGCCGCCCACAAGGAAGGCCCCATGTTCGATTACCACGCCACTCTCAAAAAGCACTTCAGTGCCCTGCGCACCCGCGCCGAATTTTTCTCGCTGCGTTACGTCCGCGAATCCGGCCAAAACCTGTCGGTCCGCAAGAACGTTGCCGAGCCGCCACACCTGAACCACGACGAGGGCGCCATGCTCACCGTGCGTCTCAACGGCGTGGAAGCCTACGCCGCTACCAACGACATCTCGCTTGCCGGCCTGCAAGCCGCCCTTGAGCGCGCTGAACAGCAAGCCCGGCGGATCTTGCCCCACGCCCTGCTCGACCTGCACACGCAGCCGGTCTCCAGTGACGTCGCCGACTACCTGTCACCGGACCTCGACCAGCCCTTCCCGTCCTTGAGCGACTGCTACCAACTGTTGGGCGATGAGTCTGCCAGCGTGCCCAAGGACGAGCGCCTGGTCAGCTGGGAAGTCAGCCTGGGCACCACCCGCGTGGAGCAGATCTACCTCAACAGCGCCGGTGCCGAACTGCGCCAGGCTCAGCGTTTCGTCTACCCGGGCCTGAGCGTCACCGCGTTTGACGGCAACGACAGCCAGACCCGCACCCTGGGCGGCACCAACTTCGGCCAGCAAGGCAGTGCGAACGTGATTCGCCGCTTCGGCCTGGCCGGCACCGCCCGCCAGGTGGCCGACGAAGCCCTGCAACTGCTGCTCGCGCCCAACACACCCAACGGCCCGCGCGACCTGCTGCTGATGCCCGACCAGATGATCCTGCAGATCCACGAGTCCATCGGCCACCCGCTGGAGCTGGACCGCATCCTGGGTGATGAGCGCAATTACGCCGGCACCAGCTTTGTGAAGGCCAGCGATTTTGGCCACCTGCAATACGGCTCGCCCCTGCTCAACGTGACCTTCGACCCGGACATCCCCGAGCAGCTCGCCAGCTACAGCCATGACGACGACGGCACCCGCGCCACCAAGCAGTTTCTGATCTGCGACGGTTTGCTGCTCAAGCCACTGGGCGGCGCGCTGTCGCAATTTCGCTCGGGGCTCGGCGGCGTCGCCAACAGCCGCGCGTGCAGCTGGAACCGCGCGCCGATCGACCGCATGGCCAACTTGAACATCGAGGCCGGCGACAAAACCCAGGCCGAGCTGATCAGCGGCATCGAGCACGGCATTCTGATGAGCACCAACCGCTCATGGTCCATTGATGATGCGCGCAATAAATTCCAGTTCGGCTGCGAGTGGGGCCAACTGATCGAAAACGGCAAGCTTAAAGGCGTGGTGAAGAACCCCAACTACCGTGCGATTTCCGCGCAGTTCTGGCGCAAGCTCAGCGCCGTCGGCGACGCCAGCACGTTCAAGGTGTTGGGCACGCCGAACTGCGGAAAAGGCGAGCCCAACCAGGTGATTCGCGTGGGTCATGCGTCACCGGCGTGTGTGTTCAGTGATGTCGACGTATTTGGGGGAGATGCCTGATGAACAACTTCAAGGCACTGGTGGACTGGCTCAAGCAGGCCATCACCGATAAGGAACAATTTCACCTCGGCTACGCAGACGAATCATCCGAGTTCGTACGCTTCAACCACGCCCAGGTGCGCCAGGCCGGCCAGGTGCAACAGGCCAGCCTCAACCTCAAGCTGATCAACGACGGCCGCCACGCCGACCTCGGCATTACCTTGGCCGGTGAGCCGGAACTGGACCGCCAGCGCCTCGCCGATGGCCTGCAACAGTTGCGCGAAACCTTGCCTTTGCTGCCACAGGACCCGTACCTGCTGCTGAACCACAATGCCTGGCAAAGCCATAACGAGCAGCTACGACCGCTGCCGGAACTGGCCCAAGTGCTGGAAGACATCAGCCAGGCCGCAGAAGGCGTGGACCTGGTCGGCTTTTACGCTGCTGGCCCGATCACCCGAGGGTTCGCCAGTTCGGACGGCGCGTTTGGCTGGCATCAGGCCAACAGCTTCAACTTCGATTTCAGCCTGTTCCACGCCAACGGCGAAGCGGTCAAAGCCAGCTACGCCGGGCACACCTGGGACAGCGCCGAATTCAGCGCACGCTTGCAGCAGGCTCGCGAGCAGCTGGAATTCCTCGGGCGCCCGCTGCACAGCTTGCCGCCGGGCCAATACCGCGCCTACCTGGCTCCCGCGGCGCTGGAAGAAATCATCAGCATCATCACCTGGGGCGGGTTTTCCGCTCAGGCTATCGCCAGCAAAGCCAGCTCGTTGCAAAAGCTGTATGCCGGTGAGCAGTCGTTGAGCCCATTGGTCAAAGTCGATGAGCAGATCAGCGGCTCGCTGAGCCAGGCGTTCTCCACCGAAGGCTACCCGCGCGGGGATGTGACGCTGATCAACGGGGGCAAGGCCGAGGGCCAGTTGATCAACTCGCGCAGCGCCGCCGAATACGGCCTGAGCACCAACGGCGCCAGCAGCGACGAGTCGCCCAGCGCCTTGCAGATGGCGGCGGGCGGCCTCGCCCAGGCCGATATCCTCAAGCAGTTGGGCACCGGGCTGTACATCAGCAACCTGTGGTACCTGAACTATTCGGATTTACCGGCCGCCCGCCTGACCGGCATGACGCGCTTTGCCACGTTCTGGGTGGAAGACGGCGAGATCAAGGCGCCGGTCAGCACCATGCGCTTTGATGACAGCGTCTACAGTTTGCTCGGCTCGCAGCTCGAGGCGCTGACCGCTGAGCGTGAGTTGCTGTTGTCGGCCAGTACGTATAGCCAGCGCAATACCGCGTCCAACTTGTTGCCAGGCGCGTTGGTCAAACGCCTGACTCTCACCTTATAAGCACTGCGACTCCCCTGTGGGAGCTGGCTTGCCTGCGATAGCATCACTGCGGTGTCACTGATACACCGAGGTGACTGCATCGCAGGCAAGCCAGCTCCCACACTGTTCTGTGCTCGTTCCTTACACCCTCGTTTAGCTCCTTCCTACCGAAAAATCCCATCTCATACTTCTCCCCGTGCGGCATGTTGTCGCCCGTAAAAAACCTCGTTATAACGGTTAGTGGCACCCCGCCACTAACCCCACGTGTGCGCACGTGATGCATGACCTTGCCTGGATTGGGCAAGCTGGAGCGTTGACATGGACCATGGAAGTTTTGTCATAGAAGGGCTGTTCAAACACTACAACGTTCACGTTGAGCAGCTCGGTAACGATTCGGAAAAGAAAACCGTCCTGATGGTCAATGGGGCACTGTCCACCACCCGCTCCTTCGCCCGCACCAGCAAGTGCCTGGCGGAACACTTCAATGTGCTACTGTTCGATCTGCCGTTCTCCGGCCTTTCGCGCGAGTACAACAGCAACCTTGACCTGGTCACCAAGGACGACGAAGTCCAAATCCTGCGTGCCCTGGTGGAACGCTTCCAGGTCAGCCACCTGGTGTCGGCCTCCTGGGGCGGCATCTCCACGCTGCTGACCCTGGCGCACAACCCGCCCTCTATCGAAAGCTCGGTGGTGATGGCCCTGGCGCCCAACCTCAACCAGGCCATGCTCGACTATGTGGAGCGCGTGCGCGTGCTGATCGAAGCGGATGACAAATCCGCTGTCGGCCACCTGCTCAACGAGACCGTTGGCAAGTACCTGTCACCGCGCCTCAAGCGCAATAACCACCGGCACCTGTCGAACATGGCCACCACCGAGTACCGCCAGGCGCGCTTTCATATCCACCAGGTGCTGGGCCTGGGCGATGGCAACTACCTGCCGGCGCTCACGCAGATCGAAACGCCGGTGCATTTCATCAACGGCGCGCTGGATGAGTACACCCCGGCCGCGGAGGCCCAACTGTTCAAAAAATACGTGGGTCGCAGCACCTTCGCCGTCGCCGAACACACCGGCCACTTGCTCGACCTTGAATCACGCGAGGCTGCGCTGGCGGTACACCGGGCGCTGCTGGATTACCTGGTCGGAGCGCACGCGACATTGTCAGATTTAGACGAACCGCCAGTGGGAAAAGGAGCGACGGATGGCGCATAATCGCCGACACATAGCCTGCTAACAAAAAGGTAGCTCATGCCCAATCGCGCCCCTCTCGACGCCAAGACCGCCCGCTGGCTCCCCTGGGTGGTGGCGATTGCCTTCTTCATGCAGTCGCTGGATGGGACGATTCTCAACACCGCACTGCCGGCCATGGCCCGGGACCTCGCGGAAAACCCGCTGCGCATGCAAGGCGTGGTGATTGCTTACATGCTCACCGTCGCCTTGCTGATCCCGGCCTCGGGTTGGGTGGCCGACCGCTTCGGCACCAAGAGAATCTTCTTTGGCGCGATCATGCTGTTCAGCATTGGCTCGTTGCTGTGCGCCCTGTCCAGCAGCTTGACCATGCTGGTAGGCGCGCGGGTCATCCAGGGCTTGGGCGGCGCGCTGATGCTGCCGGTGGGGCGGTTGGTGGTCTTACGCGCTTATCCGCGCTCCGAGCTGGTGCGGATCATGGGCTTCATTACCATTCCCGGCCTGCTCGGCCCGTTGCTCGGCCCGACCATGGGCGGCTGGATGGTGCAATACCTGACCTGGCACTGGATCTTCCTGATCAACCTGCCGGTGGGCATGATCGGTTGTTACGCCGTGTGGAAACTCATCCCCGACCTGCGCGGCAGCGAGCGCACGCGTTTCGACAGCGTGGGGTTCGTGCTGTTTGGCGCGGCGATGGTGCTGATCACCATCGCCATGGAAGGCCTGGGCGAACTGCACTTGCCGCATTTGCGCGTGATGTTGCTGCTGTTTGGCGGGCTGGCGTGCCTGGCGGCGTACTGGCTGCGCGCCGGGCATATCGACAACCCGCTGTTCTCGCCGGTGCTGTTCAAGACGCGCACCTTTGCCGTGGGCATTCTCGGCAACCTGTTTGCGCGGCTCGGCAGCGGCGCGCTGCCGTTCCTGGTACCGCTGCTGTTGCAGGTGGCGCTGGGTTATTCGCCCTCGGAAGCCGGGATGAGCATGTTGCCGCTGGCGGCGGCGGCGATGTTTGCCAAGTCCATCGCCCGGCCGTTGATCGAGCGCCTGGGCTATCGCATCGTGCTGACCGGCAACACCCTGGCGCTGGGCATCATGCTGGCGAGCATGGGCCTGGTCAGCGAGCAGACGCCCTATCCGCTTCTACTGGGAATGCTGGCGGTGCTGGGCGCGATCAACTCCTTGCAGTTCACCGCGATGAACACCGTCACCCTGATCGACCTCGATGACGCCCAGGCCAGCAGCGGCAACAGTTTGCTTTCGGTGGTGGCGCAACTGTCCCTGAGCCTTGGGGTAGCGTGCGCCGGTGCGCTGCTCGGCGGTTTTACTGCCGAAGCGGGCAACGACGGGGTGGAAAGCGTGCTCGGCGCGTTCCAGCTGACCTTTCTCACCGTGGGCATCATGGCGATGCTGGCGGCGGCGATCTTCCTGCAACTGTCGCCAAAAGACGGCAAACGCGTGGTCAGCCCCGAGCACGACATTGAGCATTAGCAGCAGCGGCACGCTTCAAGCTGGAAGCCTCAAGCCTGCGGCTTGCAGCGCGTAACTTGCCGCTGCCCGCCTCCCCTCGTCTAGAACTTGCGAAGAAATCCGTAGCGGGCTGTTACACTGCGCGACATTTTGTTTTGCAGAGCCAGTCCCGTGACTACCATCGCCACCGCTTTTAATACTTTGCCGCTCTCCGCCGCCATGCTGGCTAACCTCGACTCGCTGGGTTATGTCGAGATGACGCAGATCCAGGCGCAAAGCTTGCCGGTGATCCTCAAGGGGCTGGACCTGATTGCCCAGGCCAAGACCGGCAGCGGCAAAACTGCCGCCTTCGGCATCGGTCTGTTGAACCCGATCAACCCGCGCTACTTCGGCTGCCAGGCGCTGGTGATGTGCCCGACGCGTGAGCTGGCCGACCAGGTGGCCAAGGAAATCCGTCGCCTGGCGCGTGCCGAAGACAACATCAAGGTGCTGACCCTGTGCGGCGGCGTGTCCCTCGGCCCGCAGATTGCCTCGCTGGAACACGGCGCCCACGTGATCGTCGGCACCCCGGGCCGTATCCAGCAGCACCTGCGCAAGGGTTCGCTGGTGCTGGACGGTTTGAACACACTGATTCTCGACGAAGCTGACCGCATGCTCGACATGGGCTTCTACGACGCCATCGAAGACATCATCAGCAAGACCCCGCCACGCCGCCAGACCCTGCTGTTCTCGGCCACCTACCCGGTGAGCATCAAGCAGCTGGCCTCCAAGTTCATGCGCGCGCCGCAGCAAGTGAAGGCCGAAGCGTTCCACTCCGACGACCAGATCGAGCAGCGTTTCTACGAGATCTCGCCGGAAGAGCGCATGGACGCCGTGACCAAGGTGCTGGCGCATTTCCGCCCGGCCTCGTGCGTGGCGTTCTGCTTTACCAAGCAGCAAGTGCAGGAAACCGTGGATCACCTGACGGCCAAGGGCATTTCCGCCGTCGGCCTGCATGGCGACCTGGAACAGCGCGACCGTGACCAGGTACTGGCGATGTTCGCCAACCGCAGCACCTCGGTGCTGGTCGCCACCGACGTGGCCGCGCGTGGCCTGGACATTGACTCGCTGGACATGGTGATCAACGTCGAATTGGCCCGCGACTCGGAAATCCACATTCACCGTGTAGGCCGTACCGGCCGCGCTGGCGAAACCGGCATCGCCATCAGCCTGGTGGCGCCGTCCGAAGCGCACCGCGCCCAGGCCATCGAGCAACTGCAGAAGTCGCCGCTGAACTGGGACCAGCTGGACAACCTCAAGCCACAAAGCGGCGGCCCGTTGCTGCCGCAGATGAGCACCCTGTGCATCGCCGCCGGCCGTAAAGACAAGGTTCGCCCGGGCGACATCCTCGGCGCATTGACCGGTGACGCCGGCATCCCCGGTGCCCAGGTCGGCAAGATCGCGATCTTCGACTTCCAGGCCTTTGTGGCCGTGGAACGCGGGATCGCCAAGCAGGCGCTGCAGCGTTTGAATGACGGCAAGATCAAAGGCCGTTCGTTGCGCGTGCGCATCCTGTAACAGCACCGCGTAGCCACTGTGGGAACCGAATCAATGTGGGAGCTGGCTCGCCTGCGATAGCATCACTTCGGTGTAACTGATATACCGAGGTGCCTGCATCGCGGGCAAGCCCGGCTCCCACAGAAGCCAGCTCCCACATTTGATTGCATTTCAGATCAATTTTTTTGTGAGGACATTGCTGTGCGCTCGACCGAAGTTGTGATCATTGGCGCCGGCGCCGCAGGCTTGATGTGCGCGCTGACGGCCGCCGGGCGTGGGCGCAAGGTGATGTTGATCGACCACGCGAACAAGGCCGGCAAAAAGATCCTGATGTCCGGCGGTGGCCGCTGCAATTTCACCAACATGTACACCGAGCCGGCCAACTTCCTCTCGCACAACGCGCACTTCTGCAAGTCTGCGCTGGCCCGCTACACCCAGTGGGACTTCATCGGTCTGGTGGCCAAGCACGGCGTGCCGTACCACGAGAAAAAGCTCGGCCAGTTGTTCTGCGATAACAAGTCCAGCGACATCCTCGGCATGCTGCTCGATGAATGCATTCAAGCCGGCGTGAGCATGCACCTGGACACGTCGGTTCAGGAGATTGCCAAGCTTGAAGCCGGTTATCAGTTGCAAACCACTCTGGGTGAGCTGCGCTGCGAATCCCTGGTGATCGCCACGGGCGGCCTGTCGATTCCGACCCTGGGCGCTACCGGGTTCGGTTATCAAGTAGCCAAGCAGTTCGGCCACGAACTGCTGCCGACCCGCGCTGGGTTGGTGCCGTTTACCATTACCGACCAGCTCAAGGACTTGTGCGCCGAGCTGTCCGGCACCTCGGTGGACTGCCTGGTCAGCTGCAACGACCAGAGTTTTCGCGAGAACATCCTGTTTACTCACCGCGGCCTGAGCGGGCCGGCGATCCTGCAGATTTCCTCGTACTGGGAAACCGGCGACACAGTGGAAATCAACCTGCTGCCCGACCACGACGCCCACGCCTGGCTGCAACAGCAACAGGTCGAGCGCCCCAACAGCGAGTTGAAAACCCTGCTGGGTGAGATCTTCACCAAGAAGATGGCCAACCTGCTGGCCGACACCTGGTTTGCATCCAAACCGATGAAGCAGTACACCCACGCCGAAATCGCCGACATCGCGCAAAAGCTGTCGAGCTGGCAACTGGTGCCGGCGGGCACTGAAGGCTATCGCACGGCCGAGGTAACGCTGGGTGGCGTTGACACGCGCGAAGTGTCGTCCAAGACCATGGAATCGCTGAAAAGCCCGGGGCTGTACTTCATCGGCGAAGTGCTGGATGTGACCGGTCACCTGGGCGGGTTCAACTTCCAGTGGGCCTGGGCGTCGGGCTACGCCGCCGCGCAATACGCCTGACGCCGCTTAAACCTTGAAATGCAAAACCCTGTGGGAGCTGGCTTGCCTGCGATAGCGGTGGTGAATCCAACATCGCTATCGCAGGCAAGCCAGCTCCCACATGTGTCTTGTGGTGTGCCTGGAAGTTATTTTGCGCATCGATGTGATCGCTACGCTTGCCGTGGCGTCCTTGATAGCTCAATTTAGCGGCATCGTCCCGGAAGACTCCAGACTTCATGTCATCGACCTCGTTCAAGCAGTCCATGCGGCGCCTGTGGGCGCTGGATAAATTCAGCTACAGCGTACGGGTGTTCATCGCCCTCACCGGCAGCATGGCGCTGTGCTGGTATCAGGACGAAATGACGCTGCTGATCCCGCTGTTCCTGGGGATTATCGCCAGCGCCCTGGCCGAGACCGATGACAGTTGGCAAGGCCGCCTCAACGCTCTGGCGGTGACGCTGGTGTGCTTCAGCATCGCCGCGCTGTCGGTGGAACTGCTGTTCCCTTACCCGTGGATGTTCGCAATCGCCCTGGCCCTGGCCAGTTTCTGCCTGACCATGCTGGGTGCGCTGGGCGAACGCTATGGCGCGATTGCTTCGGCGACGCTGATTCTGTCGGTGTACACCATGATTGGTGTGGACCAGCGCGGTGGCGCCGTCTCTGATTTCTGGCATGAGCCGCTGCTGCTGGTGGCCGGTGCTGCCTGGTATGGCGTGCTCTCGGTGCTGTGGCAGGTGCTGTTTTCCAACCAGCCGGTGCAGCAAAGCCTGGCGCGGCTGTTTCGCGAGTTGGGGCGTTATCTCAAGCTCAAATCGTCGCTGTTCGAACCGATTCGGCAGTTGGACGTGGAAGCGCGCCGCCTGGAACTCGCCCAGCAAAACGGGCGCGTTGTGGCAGCGCTGAATGCGGCGAAGGAAATCATCCTGCACCGCGTGGGCAATGGTCGGCCCGGCTCGAAGGTCAGCCGCTACTTGAAGCTGTACTTCCTCGCCCAGGACATCCACGAACGCGCCAGCTCCTCGCATTACCCGTACAACGCTCTGGCCGACGCCTTTTTCCACAGCGACGTGCTGTTCCGCTGTCAGCGCCTGCTGCGCCAGCAAGGCAAGGCCTGCCAGACCCTGGGCGAGTCGATCCAGCTGCGCCAGCCGTTCATTTATGACGACAGCTTTGCAGAAGCGCTGGGCGACCTGAATGCCTCGCTGGAACACCTGCGCATTCAGAGCAACCCGGCCTGGCGCGGTCTGCTGCGCTCGTTGCGCGCCCTGGCAGCCAACCTGTCGACCCTCGACCGCTTGCTCGGCGACGCCAGCAACCCCGACGCCCTCGCGGACGCCACCGACAGCAACCTGCTGGACCGTGCGCCACGCAACCTCAAGGAAATGTGGACGCGCCTGCGCACGCAACTGACGCCGACCTCGCTGCTGTTCCGCCATGCCTTGCGCCTGGCCCTGGCGCTGACCATTGGCTACGGCACCCTGCATGCGATTCACGCCTCCCAGGGTTATTGGATCATCCTCACCACCCTGTTCGTGTGCCAGCCCAACTACGGCGCCACCCGGCGCAAACTCGGCCAACGGATCATCGGCACGGCCATCGGCCTGACCGTGGCCTGGGCACTGTTCGACCTGTTCCCAAGCCCGCTGGTGCAGTCGCTGTTCGCCATCGCCGCCGGCCTGGTGTTCTTTATCAACCGCACTACCCGCTACACCCTGGCCACGGCGGCAATCACCTTGATGGTGTTGTTCTGCTTCAACCAGGTGGGTGATGGCTACGGGCTGTTCCTGCCACGGCTGTTCGATACGCTGATTGGCAGCCTGATCGCGGGCCTGGCGGTATTCCTGTTCCTGCCGGACTGGCAGGGCCGGCGCCTGAACAAAGTGCTGGCCAACACCCTGACCTGCAACAGCATCTACCTGCGCCAGATCATGCAGCAATACGCCGCCGGCAAGAGCGACGACCTGGCCTACCGCCTGGCCCGGCGCAACGCGCACAACGCCGATGCGGCGCTGTCCACCACGCTGGCGAACATGCTGATGGAGCCTGGGCACTTTCGCAAAGAAGCTGACGTAGGCTTCCGCTTTTTGGTGCTGTCGCACACCTTGCTCAGTTACCTGTCGGGGCTGGGCGCACACCGCGAAACCCAGCTGCCGGCCGAAGTGCGTGAGCACTTGATCGACGGCGCCGGCAACAGCCTGGCAGCGAGCATCGACGAGATTGCCACGGGGCTGGCCAACAAGCAGCCGATCGCAATTCAAAGCGACGCCGAAGAAGCCCTGGCAGCGGACCTGGAGCAGATGCCGGATGAGATCGATGAGGGGCAGCGGTTGGTGCAGACGCAGTTGGCGTTGATCTGCCGGCAGCTGGGGCCTTTGCGCACGCTGGCGGCGCACCTGATCAAGGACACCCGCGCGGCTTAATGGCTGCGGTGCTTCCTGTGGCGGGTGGGCTTCCTGTGGCGAGCGGGCTTGCCCCGCGTTGGGGCGCGAAGCGGCCCCAGAAAAGACCGCCACGGTGCATCAGGTAAATCAAGGTGTCAGGTATTGGGGCTGCTGCGCAGCCCAACGCGCGGCAAGCCCGCTCGCCACAAGAAGCCCGCTTGCTACAGGAAGACCGCTTGCCACGAGAAGCCTGCTTGGCACAATAAAGCGTTCACCCCACTCACATCCCATGCGCCTTCATCAGCCGTGCATAACTGCCATCAACCTTCATCTTGGCAATTTCCCGGTCGAAACCGGCAACAATCTGCGCATGCTCGGGGTTCTTCAGGCTGACCAGAATATGCAGGCTGTTTTCGCTCAACGCCTGGGGTAAAAACTCCACCGCATTGCGCACCCGTGGCGACTCGCGCGCCAGGTAATAGCGGGCGACATATTCGTCTTCCAGCGTCAGCCTCACGCGTTGCGCCGCGAGCATGCGCACGGCCATGGCGAAGTTATGCACCGGCACTTTCTGCAACTGCGCATCCTGGTCGAACGCCGCCGAATAGGCATACCCGCGCACCACGGCGATGGGCTCACCGTGCAGCTGTTCAAGGTTCTGATACTCAATGGGGTCGTCCCGGCGCTTGATAAACCGCACGCGGTTGAGCAGGTACTCAGCGGAAAACTGCCCCAGTTGCGTGCGCGCCTCGTCGTACCAGGCATTGATCAACACGTCATAGCGGCCATCACCCACGCCCATCAACGCGCGTGCCCAAGGTACCTGCTCAAAATCACTGGCGTAGCCGGCGCGCGCCAGGGCCGTGCTGACAATGTCGGTGGCCAACCCACCGTTGATCAATGTCGAATCAGTAAACGGTGGCCAGGCGTCCGCCACCAAACGCAGACGTTGTGCGACCGCTGGCGTGGTCAGCAACAACACTCCTATCAAAGCAACGGCACGAGAAAATCGCGGCATGCTTAAAGTCCTTGGCGGGCAGGCAGTGGCTTGATAACAGTAGCTCATCAATGAGCCTGCATTGCAGATTACACAAAGAACCGGGCCGCGCGCGCACGGAATGATGGCAAATTGACGCCATTCACAAAAATGCTGAATTTAGACAGTTCTGACCGTCACGCTTATTATCGGCTCCAGCCATTAACAAGAGAACACACCATGACGGTTAGTTGGGTCTGCAAACACCAGGAAGACTTGGGCAAGGACCAGCTCTACGCCCTTCTGCGCCTGCGCAGCGAGGTCTTTGTCGTTGAACAGCAGTGCGTGTATCCGGACCTCGACGGGCAGGACCTTTCGGGTGATACCCACCACCTGATGGCCTGGAAAGATGACGAGCTGGTGGCCTACCTGCGGCTGCTGGACCCGCAATCCCAGGGCGGTGACGTGGTGATTGGCCGAGTGATCGTCGCGCCAGTGGCACGCGGCACCGGGCTGGGCCATCAAATGATGGAAGAAGCCCTCAAGCGCATTGACGACATCTGGCCTGAAACGCCGATCTTTCTGTCAGCCCAGGCGCATTTGCAGGGGTATTACGGGCGGTACGGGTTTGTGGCTGAGGGTGAGGAATACCTGGAGGACGATATTCCGCACATTGGTATGCGGCGTCAGTGAGGGCGCCATCGCAGGCAAGCCAGCTCCCACCTTTGGCAGCGTTCACAACTCAACAGGTGGGAGCTGGCTTGCCCACGATGAGGCCAGACCAACCACCAGCAGGTGTCAGGGATAACCCAACACCTGCTTGATCGCCCCCAGATTCGCCTCGATCCACTTGCGGTCAATCGCCCCCCAGCTACGAATCCGATAGCGCCCGGCATGATTGCGCGCGCCGTCTTCCTGCTCGAACTCACACAGGATATCCAGGTCGGCCAATGCCGCAATCGTGTCCTGCGCCGTGCGCCGCGGCATGCCGGTGGCGTCGGTCAACGCCGGGACGCTGCTGGCCAGCCCGCTGTCGATCAGGTACGCCACGTACAGGCGGCGGTAGAAACTGCTTTTGGTCTTGCTCACGTCCATGCTTGGTCGCCTGGTGAGGTTAGGGCTTGCCCTGCAAGTCGCGATACGTGAGGTACACCCGCAGGTCGAATTCCACCTGATGGTAGCCGGGCATCATGTATTCGCAGAGTTTGTAGAACGCCTTGTTGTGGTCCGATTCCTTAAAGTGTGCCAGCTCGTGCACCACGATCATGCGCAGAAATTCCGGCGCCGCCTCTTTGAACAACGCCGCGATGCGAATCTCTTTCTTGGATTTGAGATTGCCGCCCTGCACCCGTGAAATCGTGGTGTGCAGGCCCAAGGCGCGGTGGGTCAGGTCCAGGCGGTTGTCGAACAGCACTTTGTCGATGGCCGGCGCGTTACGCAGGTGTTCCTGCTTCAAGGCCAGGGCATAGCTGTACAACGCCTTGTCACTTTGCACCGCATGGCGCTCGGGGTAGCGTTGCTCCAGGTAGGCGCCCAACTGATCCTTGGCGATCATCTGGCGCACTTGCTCCTGGAGCGCTGCGGGGTAAGCCTGGAGGTATTTCAGCGCGGTCATGGGGTCTGCAACAGGGTTCGAATGGGCGCCAGTGTAGCGAATTCAAAGCAGACGGGGGTGAGACCAATCGGCCACTTCCTCAGCAATCAGGGGCTGAGCCGCCCATGCTCCTTGGACGAACGAGCAACCATTGGCCTTCAGCCACTGCGCCTGCTCGAGTGTTTCCACGCCTTCGGCGATCACCAACACATCAAAATGCCCGCACAACTGGATGATGCTGCGGGCCATCGCGGCGTCCCGCACCGAACCCGGCAGACGCGCCACCAATTGCGGGTCAAGCTTCAACGTGTCGAACTCCAGGTCACGCAGATGGGCCAGGGAACACTGGCCCAAGCCAAAGTCATCCAGAGCGATACGCACGCCGATCCGCCGCAGCAACCTGAGCTGCTTGTTGGTTTCATCAAGGTTGCTCATCAGGCTGTCTTCACTGATTTCCACCTCCAGCTGCCGCGCCTGCAACCCATGTCGCTCGAGTACCTGCTGCAGCTGGCCGGCCAGGTTGGGCATGTTGAACTGACTGCTGCTCAGGCTCACGCTCAGCACCAGTTCTTCATCGAAGCTGGTTTGCCAGGCCTGACGTTGGGCGGCGACCTGCTGGTAGATCCAGGCGCTCAACTGGCTGATCAGCCGCGCCTCTTCGAGCAACGGTAAAAACAAGCCCGGCGGCACATCGCCGACGCTCGGGTGCTGCCAGCGCAACAGCGCTTCGACGCCACGCAAGCGCCCGTCCTCCAGCGAGACCTGGGGCTGGTACACCAAGGTGAAATCCTTGTTTTGAATCGCGGTACGCACGCTGTCTTCAAGCATCAGACGCGAGCGGGCGCGGCCGTTCATTTCCTGATCGTAATAGCGATATTGCTGACGCCCCGCACGCTTGGCTTCGTACATGGCGATGTCGGCCGCGCGCAGCAGGCCATTGAGGTCAGAGCCGCAGTCCGGGAAAGTCGCAATGCCAATGCTGACGCCGAGCATCACATCCAAACCGTCGACCTGCTGACACACCGACACGCGCTCGATCAGTTTTTCCGAAATCTTCGCCGCCTGTTCCGGGAATTCCAGCTCCACCAATGCGGTGAACTCATCCCCGCCCATGCGCCCAAGAATGTCGTAGGAACGCAGACACGCCTGCATTTGTTCAGAGACCCAACGCAGCACCCGATCTCCGGCGTCGTGGCCCAACGAATCGTTGACCCGCTTGAAGCCGTCGAGGTCCAGGTAGAGCAGCACCAGCGACTGCTCGTTTCGCTCGCTGCGCAGCAACGTGTTTTCCACTGCCTGGTGAAAGCCGCGTCGGTTCAGCAGGCCGGTCAACGGGTCGGTCACCGCCTGGAACTCCAGTTGCTGGTGCAGATGGCGCACCTCGGACATGTCCAGCACCGTCACGACCATGGCCTTCTGCTCGGCGGGCAACGGCGCGCAGGACAATGCCACCGGCACCTGCTGGCCGCGACTGGTGCGTAAAATGGCGTCGTGCTGGCGCCATGTCTCACCCTTGCGATACGCCTCGTACATCGCAAACCCCAGCCAGGCCGGCACATGGGGCTTTTGCAGAAAGCTCAAAAAGCTTTCGCCCTGCAACTCGGCCATCGTCGCATTCAGCAGCCGAGAAATGGCCGGGTTGGCGTACTCGATCACACTGCCCTCGCCCACCACCAGGATGCCCTCGGCGGCGTTGTCGAGCACCGAGGCGTTAAAGGCGCGCGCGGATTCCAGGTCATGGCTCAGGCGCTGCAAGGCACGGCGGTTGCGCTGGTGTTCCAGCAACGCCTGCACCTTGGGCTTGAGAATGTGTGGGTCGAAGGGTTTGAACAGGTAATCAATGGCGCCGCTGGCATAGCCTTCCAATACGGAGGCAGGCGACTGGGCATGGGCGGTCAGGAAGATAATCGGCGTCATGCGCGTGCGTTGGCTGCCACGCATCAGGCGCGCAACCTCAAAGCCATCCATGCCGGGCATGCGCACATCCAGCAAGACCAGGTCGACTTCGTGTGCGAGCAGTAACTCCAACGCTTCCAGCCCGGAAGCGGCGGTCATCACGTGCCAATCTTCACGCTGCAAAAGCGCACGCATGCTGATAAGGTTTTCCGGGTAGTCATCAACCACCAGAAGAACCGAACTGCCGTCGCCGGGGTGTGGAGCGCAATCCATGCTACGTCTCTTCCTTGAAGGGCTGTACCGGTCACTTCTGATATAAAAACCGGACAAACACTGAGGCCTCACTCTAGCCCCGGTTCTAAAAAAGCAGAAGTGACCCGGGTGCCATCATTGCGCCAAAGCTCAGGAAGCCGACTAACGGTCAAGCGCTACAGCCCGCGCCCCATGGGAAACATGGCTTTTTGGCATTCCTCTGACGCCAATAAATTGCCAGCAATTGTTTAACAACCGGACGATCACCGCCTATAAAGAACCTGAATGGCCCCCGGGCCAAAGCCTCACCTCTGTAAAAAGGCCAACACCATGATCGACCTTTCCACCTGGAACCTGAGCATTCCGGTCGGCTCGCCGCCCACGACCATCGACACCCCGAAACTGCTTAGCGGCTTCAAGGACCAATATTTCCAGGCCGAAGGCAGCGACGTGCAATTCTGGACACCCGTGACCGGCACGCGCACAGAAAACGCCGTCTACCCGCGCAGCGAATTGCGCGAAACCTACGCCGACGGGCGTCTGCGCAACTGGACCTACCCCGACGCCGACAACTTTCTGCGCGCCACCCTGGCCGTCAACCAGGTGCCCTCCAGCGGCAAGGTGGTCATCGGTCAGATCCACGCCTATGACAGCCAGAAACCCCTGATCAAGCTCGAATATCAATTCAAGGAAAAGACCCAGACCGGCAATATTGTCGCCAAAGTGCGCATGCGCCCGGACGAGGATGACGGCCGCGTGATTATCGTGGCCTCCAATGTGCCGCTGGAGAAGAGTTTCACCTACGTGATCAACCTCAATAAAGCCGGGCTGTTGACCGTCGAGGCCGCTGACGGCCAGTGGAATGAGCGCATTGGTGCCGCGTGGGGCGCTAAACCGCTGTATTTCAAGGCCGGCGCGTATGTGCAGGACAACAGTGGCAACAGCAAGGAAGGCGCACGGGTGACGTTTGCGAAGCTGGATATTGATCACGAATGAGCGCCGCCTGATTTCAAGCAGGCCTGGCACTACGACTCCAAGGATAATTCGCGTTTAAACCCGCCGCTGATCCCTGTGGGAGCCGGGCTTGCCCGCGATGGCGGACTGTCAGCCAACCCATTCAGCCACTGACATGGCGCAGCAAGCCCGGCGCAACGCACAAGGGTCAAATCCTGGCCACAAAAAAGCCCGCATCGCTGCGGGCTTTTGTTTAAACGCGTGAGGTTCAGTTCACCTTGGCGTTCAACTCACCTTTCAGGTAACGCTGGTACATCGCTTCGAGGGAGATCGGCTTGATCTTCGAAGCATTACCGGCCGTACCGAACGCTTCGTAACGAGCGATACACACGTCGCGCATCGCGGTCACGGTGGCACCGAAGAATTTACGTGGGTCAAATTCGCTCGGGTTGGTGGCCATCAGGCGACGCATTGCGCCGGTGGACGCCAGGCGCAGGTCGGTGTCGATGTTGACCTTGCGCACGCCGTACTTGATGCCTTCGACGATTTCTTCAACCGGCACGCCGTAGGTTTCTTTGATGTCGCCACCGTACTGGTTGATGATCGCCAGCCACTCTTGCGGCACCGAGGAAGAACCGTGCATCACCAGGTGGGTGTTCGGGATGCGTTTGTGGATTTCCTTGATGCGGTCGATGGCCAGCACGTCGCCGGTAGGCGGCTTGGTGAACTTGTAAGCGCCGTGGCTGGTGCCGATGGCGATGGCCAGGGCGTCAACTTGGGTCTTTTTCACGAAGTCAGCGGCTTCTTCCGGGTCGGTCAGCATCTGGCTGTGATCCAGCACGCCTTCGGCGCCGATGCCGTCTTCTTCGCCGGCCATGCCGGTTTCCAACGAACCCAGGCAGCCCAACTCGCCTTCAACCGAAACGCCGCAGGCGTGAGCCATGGCCACGGTTTGTTGGGTCACGCGTACGTTGTACTCGTAGTCGGTTGGGGTCTTGCCATCTTCGCCGAGGGAGCCGTCCATCATCACCGAGCTGAAGCCCAGTTGGATGGAGCGCTGGCACACGTCAGGGCTGGTGCCGTGGTCCTGGTGCATGCACACCGGGATGTGCGGGAATTCTTCGATGGCGGCCAGGATCAGGTGACGCAGGAAGGGGGCACCGGCGTATTTGCGGGCACCGGCCGAAGCCTGAACGATCACTGGGGAGTCGGTCTTGTCAGCGGCTTCCATGATGGCGCGCATCTGCTCAAGGTTGTTGACGTTAAAGGCTGGGACGCCGTAGCCGAACTCGGCTGCGTGGTCCAGCATTTGACGCATGCTGATAAGTGCCATTGTGTTGTCTCTCCCGATCGTGGGTCGTTAATCGTGCAAGCCTGCCGTAGCGGCGGCTGCTATTCAAGTTATTGCAGATCAAGGGGTTAAGGCTTGGCCTGCTGAATCGTTATTGCAGTGTCCGATTCAAAATCCATGTCACTTTGGAACCGGATCTACTGTGGGAGCGGGCTTGCTCGCGAAGGCGGTGTATCAGCTACCTGATGCTTACCTGACCCACCGCTTTCGCGAGCAAGCCCGCTCCCACATTTGGATCTCATCACATGAGAGATCGCGTTCTGTGTTACTGGGCCTTGCAGCCTCGCCCAATCAAATCATCGGTGGCGACCCAGTAGATCAGGCCTTCCTCACCTTTTTGGTGAAACGCCAACTGGTCGTTGCTGTACAGCACGCCCGAGGCAGCAACGTCCTGCTTAAGACGATAAACCTGGTCCGAACCGCCGAGGCGTACATCCACCTCGGAACGTGCCTGGTTGGCAAAGCGCCAGTTGACCTCGGCCTTGCTGTCGCACGTCCAGGTGGTCCACTTGTCGGCCGGCTCTGCCTTGTTGAACATGTTCATGCTGCTGCAGCCGGCCAACAAGGCCAGGGCTGCCAGGGCGAAAACGCCTTTCATTGCCAATCCTCGAACGGCGACCCAAAAGGCCGCCAAAGCTGTCGGTTAGTTGATCAGACCCGTCAAGGGCAACCCTGTTCCTGACCGTTGGGCGCGGCGTCGTATTGCTCCAGCCGCTCGTTGCCGATGCGCTTGTTGATCACCGGCATGGTTTCGGCTTGCCAGTCAGCCTGGTAGCAGCTTTTTTTCTGCGTAGGCGCAGGCTCTGCAGCGGCAGGCTTCGCGCTTGGCGTGCTGCCGCAGCCGGCCAACAGGCCCGCTGCGATCACCAGTGCCAACAACTTGATCATGGGAATACTCCTTTTCCGGATCACGAGCCTTAGCCTTTGGCTCGAGTTTCCAGCACTTCAACGGCCGGCAGCACTTTGCCTTCGACGAATTCGAGGAACGCGCCGCCACCGGTAGAAATGTAGGAGATCTGGTCAGCAACGCCATATTTATCGATGGCCGCCAGGGTGTCGCCACCCCCGGCAATGGAGAAAGCCGAGCTTTCAGCAATGGCGTGGGCCAGTACTTTGGTGCCGTTGCCGAACTGGTCGAACTCGAACACGCCAACCGGACCGTTCCACAAAATGGTCTTGGACGACTTCAGCAGTTCAGCGAAGTTGGCCGCGGTTTGCGGGCCGATGTCCAGGATCATGTCGTCGGCTGCCACATCGGCGATGAGCTTGACGGTGGCTTCGGCGCTCTCAGCGAATTCCTTGGCAACCACCACGTCCACCGGCAGCGGCACGCTGACTTTGGCCGCGATGGCACGCGCGGTGTCGAGCAGGTCCGGCTCGTACAGGGACTTGCCCACCGGGTGGCCGGCGGCGGCCAGGAAGGTGTTGGCAATGCCGCCGCCGACGATCAACTGGTTGCAGATCTGACTCAGGCTGTTGAGCACGTCGAGCTTGGTGGAGACTTTGGAACCGGCCACGATGGCCGCCATTGGCTGCGCCGGAGCACCCAGGGCCTTGCCCAGTGCATCCAGTTCTGCGGCCAGCAGCGGGCCGGCGGCGGCGACTTTGGCGAACTTGGCCACGCCGTGGGTCGAACCCTCGGCACGGTGCGCGGTGCCGAAGGCGTCCATCACGAACACGTCGCACAGGGCCGCGTATTGCTGAGCCAGTTCGTCGCTGTTCTTTTTCTCGCCTTTGTTGAAGCGCACGTTTTCGAACAGCACGATATCGCCTGGCTTGACGTCAACGCCGCCCAGGTAGTCAGCCACCAGCGGCACGTCGCGGCCCAGGGCCTTGCTCAGGTAGTCGGCTACCGGCTTGAGGCTGTTTTCGGCGGAGAACTCACCTTCGGTCGGACGACCCAGGTGGGAGCAGACCATCACGGCCGCGCCTTTTTCCAGGGCCAGCTTGATGGTCGGCAGCGAGGCCAGGATTCGCGCATCGCTGGTGACAACACCGTCCTTGACTGGGACGTTGAGGTCTTCGCGAATCAGTACGCGCTTACCTTGCAGATCGAGGTCGGTCATCTTCAACACGGTCATGGGTCGCAGTTCCTGAATTACTGTTGAGGTTGTGTGGAGGCGATGTGCAGATAATGTTCGGCAACATCCAGCATTCGGTTGGCAAACCCCCATTCGTTGTCGAACCAGGCCAGGATGTTCACCAGCCTGGGGCCGGAAACGCGGGTCTGGCTGGCATCGACAATCGCCGAATGCGGGTCATGGTTGAAATCGCAACTGGCATGCGGCAACTCGGTGTAGGCCAGCAAACCCTTGAGCGGGCCGCTGGTGGCGGCGTCGCGCAGAATCCGGTTGACCTCCGTCGCGTCAGTGTCGCTGACAGTCTGCATGGTGATGTCCAGGCAAGACACGTTCACCGTCGGCACCCGTACGGCTTTGGCTTGAATTCGCCCGGCAAGTTCCGGTAACAATCTTTCGATACCTCGCGCCAGGCCGGTAGACACCGGAATCACTGACTGGAAGGCCGAACGCGTGCGGCGCAGGTCTTCGTGGTGATAGGCGTCGATGACCGGCTGGTCGTTCATCGCCGAGTGAATCGTGGTGATCGACACGTAATCCAGGCCAATCGCCTGATCCAGCAGGCGCAACAGCGGCACGCTGCAGTTGGTGGTGCAGGAGGCGTTGGACACCAGCAGCTCGTTGCCGGTCAGGCAATCCTGGTTGATGCCATAGACGATGGTGGCGTCGACATCCGCCTCGCTGGCCATCGGCTGGGAAAACAGCACACGCGGTGCGCCGGCGTCGAGAAAACGCTGGCCATCGGCACGGGTGTGGTAAGCACCGGAGCATTCCAACACCAGGTCGACGCCCAGCGCCGCCCAGTCGATGCCCTCGGGAGTGGCACTGCGCAGGACTTTCACGCAGTCGCCATTGATATGCAGACAGTCGCCGTCTACGCGCACTTCGCCGGGAAACCGGCCGTGGGTGGAGTCAAAGCGTGTCAGGTATTCGATGCTGGCCATGTCGGCCAAATCGTTGATCGCAACAATTTCAAACCCTGCCGCCGCCCCTCGCTCAAACAGAGCACGCAAGACGCAACGACCAATGCGGCCGTAGCCGTTGAGTGCAACTTTGTAGGGACGCGGTTGGGGCATGGGGTTCTCGATCAATGTTAGTTCGGTGTTGAATGTTCTGACGCCATCGCGGGCAAGCCCGCTCCCACCTTAGACCGAGATCGAATGTGGGAGCGGGCTTGCCCGCGATAGCGCCAGTACAGACAACGCAGACTGACTTAGTCTTCCAGCAGTTCTTCAGCCTGACCCAGGATGTTTTCCAGGGTGAAACCGAACTCTTCGAACAACGCTGGCGCCGGCGCCGACTCACCGTAGGTGGTCATGCCGATCACGCGGCCTTCCAGGCCCACGTACTTGTACCAGTAGTCGGCGTGAGCCGCTTCGATAGCGATACGCGCGCTGACCTGCAACGGCAGAACCGATTGCTTGTAGTCGGCGTCCTGGGCTTCGAACAGGCTGGTGCACGGCATGGACACAACGCGCACGTTGCGGCCCTGGGCAGTCAGCTTGTCGTAGGCCTGAACGGTTAGGCCGACTTCGGAACCGGTGGAGATCAGGATCAGTTCCGGCTCGCCAACGCAGTCCTTGAGCACGTAGCCACCACGGCTGATCGCAGCGATCTGCGCGTCGGTACGCACTTGGTGCTGCAGGTTCTGACGCGAGAAGATCAGCGCCGAAGGGCCGTCCTTACGCTCGATGGCGTGCTTCCAGGCCACGGCGGATTCGACCGCGTCGGCTGGGCGCCAGCAATCCAGGTTCGGCGTGGTACGCAGGCTGGTCAGTTGCTCGACCGGCTGGTGCGTCGGGCCGTCTTCGCCCAGGCCGATGGAGTCGTGGGTGTACACATGGATCACGCGCTTCTTCATCAGCGCGGCCATACGTACGGCGTTGCGCGCGTATTCCATGAACATCAGGAAGGTCGCGCCGTAAGGCACCAGGCCGCCGTGCAGGGACACGCCGTTCATGATGGCGCTCATGCCGAACTCGCGCACGCCGTAGTACATGTAGTTGCCGCTGGCGTCTTCGGCCGAGACACCTTTGCAACCTTTCCACAGGGTCAGGTTGGAACCGGCCAGGTCAGCCGAACCGCCGAGAATCTCCGGCAGCAACGGGCCAAAGGCGTTCAGGGTGTTCTGGCTGGCTTTACGGCTGGCGATGGTCTCGCCCTTGGCCGCCACTTCGGCGATGTAGGCCGAGGCTTTTTCCGAGAAGTCGGCAGGCAGGTCACCGGCCAGGCGACGCACCAGTTCGTTGGCCAACTCTGGGAATTCGGCGGAGTAGGCCGCAAAACGCTGGTCCCACTCGGCTTCGGTCGCCAGGCCTTTTTCCTTGGCGTTCCACTCGGCATAGATGTCAGCCGGGATTTCGAACGGGCCGTGGTTCCACTTCAGCGCTTCACGGGTCAGGGCGATTTCCGCGTCACCCAGTGGGGCGCCGTGGCAGTCTTCTTTACCTTGCTTGTTCGGCGAGCCGAAACCGATGGTGGTCTTGCAACAGATGAGGGTCGGCTGCTCGCTCTTGCGCGCGGTGTCGATGGCGGTCTTGATCTCTTCCGGATCGTGGCCGTCGACGTTGCGGATCACTTGCCAGTTGTAGGCTTCGAAACGCTTCGGGGTGTCATCGGTGAACCAGCCTTCGACTTCGCCGTCGATGGAGATGCCGTTGTCATCGTAGAAGGCAATCAGCTTGCCCAGGCCCAGGGTACCGGCCAGGGACGCCACTTCATGGGAAATGCCTTCCATCATGCAGCCATCACCCAGGAACACATAGGTGTGGTGGTCGACGATGTTGTGACCAGGGCGGTTGAACTGCGCGCCCAGGACTTTTTCAGCCAGTGCGAAGCCAACAGCATTGGCCAGGCCTTGGCCCAGGGGACCGGTGGTGGTCTCGACGCCTGGGGTGTAGCCGAATTCCGGGTGACCCGGGGTGCGGCTGTGCAGCTGGCGGAAGCTCTTGAGGTCATCGATGGTGACGTCGTAGCCGGTCAGGTGCAGCAGCGAATAGATCAGCATCGAGCCGTGGCCGTTGGACAGCACAAAGCGGTCACGGTCGGCGAACGACGGGTTGCTCGGGTTGTGTTTCAGGTAGTCACGCCAAAGTACCTCGGCGATATCCGCCATGCCCATCGGGGCACCGGGATGGCCGCTGTTGGCTTTTTGCACGGCATCCATGCTGAGGGCACGAATGGCGTTGGCACGCTCACGACGGCTGGGCATCGCTGATCTCCTGGGGTTGCTTAAAAGAAACGGAAAAAAGGATCGGCATTTTCCCTCAGCCACCGCCTGCGGGCAATCACAGATAGTCACTTGAGGTGTTTTTCCTGCGCTTTGCCCGCCAATCGCTTGCAGAAAAGCCTGACTGCTTCGTCTAAAGGTTATAGCGGGTGCTTATAACTACCGATTATCGACCAATATCAAAACTTTTTGATATTGGCCTTGCGGGGATATCCACCCGTCACTAGACTGCTGGCCTTATGAACCTACCTGTGCCCTCCCTGCGTCCTGACGACGGCGACGACCTGGCAGCCTTATGCAAGGCCGCTGGTGATCCGTTACGTCTGAACGTGTTGCGCGCGCTGGCCAACGATTCTTTCGGCGTACTGGAACTGGCGCAAATCTTCGCCATTGGCCAGTCCGGCATGAGCCACCATCTGAAGGTCCTGGCCCAGGCTGACCTGGTGGCCACCCGCCGCGAAGGTAATGCGATTTTTTACCGTCGCGCCCTGCCCCACACCGAGCTGCTCGGCGGCAAACTGCACGCCGCGTTGCTGGAAGAGGTGGACAATTTGTGCCTGCCCGGCGACGTGCAGTCGCGCATCAGCCAAGTTCACGGGCAACGCGCCGCCGCCAGTCAGGATTTTTTCTCACGGGTCGCCGAGAAGTTTCGTGCCCAACAGGACCTGATCGCCGGCTTGCCGCAATACCGCGAAAGTGTACTGGCGCTGTTGGACAAACTGGGCTTCAGTCATTCGGCCACGGCGCTGGAAGTGGGCCCTGGCGATGGCGGTTTCCTGCCGGAGCTGGCGCGCCGCTTCAAGCAGGTGACGGCGCTGGACAACAGCCCGGCGATGCTCGAACTGGCGCGCCAGTTGTGCGAGCGCGAGGCGCTGGGCAATGTCAGCCTGCAGCTGGCGGACGCGTTGAATGACACAACCCTGCGGGCCGATTGCGTGGTGTTGAACATGGTCCTGCACCATTTCGCCGCCCCCGCCGACGCCCTCAAGCAGATGGCAAACTTGCTGCAACCCGGCGGTAGCCTGCTGGTCACAGATTTATGCAGCCACAACCAGAATTGGGCCAGGGAGGCCTGCGGTGATCTCTGGTTGGGTTTTGAACAGGACGATCTGGCCCGTTGGGCCACCGCTGCGGGACTCGTTCCCGGGGAAAGCCTCTATGTAGGTTTACGTAATGGTTTCCAGATTCAGGTCCGCCATTTTCAGCGGCCGGCTGGCGACACTCACCATCGGTAAATATCAGGAAAACATCGAGATGAGCGAATACTCCCTTTTCACCTCCGAGTCCGTGTCTGAAGGGCATCCGGACAAAATCGCCGACCAGATTTCTGATGCGGTGCTGGACGCCATCATTGCTGAAGACAAGTTCGCCCGTGTGGCGTGCGAGACTCTGGTGAAAACGGGCGTGGCGATCATCGCCGGTGAAGTCACCACCACCGCGTGGGTCGATCTGGAACAGATCGTCCGTGACGTCATCACCAAGATTGGCTACAACAGTTCCGACGTCGGCTTCGACGGCGCGACCTGCGGCGTGATGAACATCATCGGCAAGCAGTCGCCCGACATCAACCAGGGCGTGGACCGCGCCAAGCCTGAAGATCAGGGCGCTGGCGACCAGGGCCTGATGTTCGGCTACGCCAGCAACGAAACCGAGGTGCTGATGCCGGCGCCGATCACCTTCTCGCACCAGCTCGTGCAACGTCAGGCCGAGGCTCGCAAAAACGGCCTGCTGCCGTGGCTGCGTCCGGATGCCAAATCCCAGGTGACCTGCCGTTACGAAGGCGGCAAGGTGGTGGGTATCGACGCCGTTGTACTGTCGACCCAGCACAACCCGGACGTGTCCTACGCCGACCTGCGCGAAGGCGTGATGGAGCTGATCGTCAAGCACGTGCTGCCGGCCGAACTGCTGACCAAGGACACCCAGTTCCACATCAACCCGACTGGCCAGTTCATCATCGGTGGCCCGGTGGGCGACTGCGGCCTGACCGGCCGCAAGATCATCGTCGACAGCTACGGCGGCATGGCCCGTCACGGCGGTGGCGCGTTCTCGGGTAAAGACCCATCCAAGGTTGACCGTTCGGCGGCCTACGCCGGTCGTTATGTGGCCAAGAACATCGTCGCGGCCGGCTTGGCCGAGCGTTGCGAGATTCAGGTTTCCTACGCTATCGGTGTGGCCCAGCCTACGTCGATCTCGCTGAACACCTTTGGCACCGGCAAGATCAGCGACGACAAAATCGTCAAGCTGGTGCGCGAGATCTTCGACCTGCGCCCTTACGCGATCACCACCATGCTTGACCTGCTGCACCCGATGTACCAGGAAACCGCAGCCTACGGCCACTTCGGCCGTACCCCTGCGCAGAAGACTGTCGGCGACGACACCTTCACCACGTTCACCTGGGAAAAAACCGACCGCGCCAACGACCTGCGCACTGCCGCCGGCCTGTAAGCACGCGCTCCCCCAAAAGCCCCGCCGGGTTCGCCCGGCGGGGCTTTTTTATTGCCTGCGCGACAGGCATCACACGTCTGGCGCCCTGAGCACTCAACCGGGAGGCAAACCCGGCGACTGCCAGCCGCAAGCCAACAACGACTTGCTGAGCGTGTAGGCTTTTAACGCCGCACAAGAGCAGGTCAAAAGTTGTAACAAACTGGCCGACGCCCAAGCCAAAGTCGACGCCAGGCAGCAAACACAGGAAGCCAGGATGGATAAAAACGACGCAGTGAAAGCGTTGGGCGGCCTGTTCAAGCAATTCGAAACACCCGGTAAAAAGCCCCGCACTGTCGGGGCTTTTTTGTGGCCGCCTGGATCACTTAGGCTGGGCGCCCCTTCCGAGCAAGGATGCTCATGATGCGTTTATTGATTGCTCTGTTACTCAGTGCCTTGCCCTTTCTGGTGTGGGCGGAAGACTGTCCCGAGGACGCCCGGTCACAGGTCGGCGCGCTGGCCAGGCAGATCACGCTGTGGGATGACAGCTACCACCGGCTCGGCCAATCCCCGGTCAGCGATGAACTCTACGATCAGGCGCGCCACCGCCTGGACCACTGGCGAACGTGTTTCCCCAACAACAGCCTGACGGCTGACAAGCCACTCGCCAGCTCGCGGGGCACACGGCCTCACCCGGTCGCGCATACCGGCCTTGAAAAGTTATTGGATGAGCGGGCGGTCGATGACTGGCTCAGGACCCGGCAAGACGTATGGATTCAACCCAAGGTCGATGGTGTTGCGGTGACGCTGGTCTATCGTCAGGGCAGGTTGAGCCGGCTTATCAGCCGAGGTGACGGACGCCTCGGCCAGGATTGGTCGACTGCCGCACGCCGGATCCCCGGCATTGTCCAGCAACTGCCGGAGCCCATCGACCTGGTGCTGCAAGGCGAACTCTATTGGCGCCTCGACGCTCATGTGCAGGCGACACAGGGCGGGCTGAATGCTCGCAGCAAGATAGCCGGGCTGATGAACCGCCTTCAGTTGAGCGACACCGATGCCGCGGGGATCGGGCTTTTTGTCTGGGCCTGGCCCGACGGCCCGACCGACTTCAACGAGCGCCTGAACACCCTGGCACGCTGGGGCTTCACCGATAGCCATCGCTACAGCCAGCGCATTCAAAACATCGCTGAAGCCTCACACTGGCGCAGTCACTGGTACAACCACCCGCTGCCTTTTGCCAGCGATGGCGTGGTATTGCACCAGGCTGTGCATGCGCCCGCCAAACGCTGGCAAGCCAGTGCTCCCTACTGGGCGGTCGCCTGGAAATACCCGGCCGCCAAGGCGCTCGCGCTGGTGCGTAATGTGCGGTTCAACATCGGCCGCACCGGGCGCATTACGCCCATTCTTGAGCTGGAACCGGTGCGACTGGATGACCGGCACATTCACCGCGTGAGCGTCGGCTCCCTGAAACGCTGGCAGGTGCTGGATATCCGCCCCGGCGATCAGGTGTCCATCAGCCTTGCCGGCCATGTGATCCCCCGGTTGGAGCACGTGATCCTGCGCAACGAAAACAGGGTGGAAGTACGAGCGCCCGATGCCCGAGACTTTCACGCCTTGAGCTGCTGGCAACTGGACCCCGGTTGCGAGGAGCAATTGCTGGCCCGCCTGACCTGGCTGAGCGGCAATCAAGGCCTGGCCATGCCGCATATTGGCCGCGAAACCTGGAACATATTGATCCAGGCCGGTCTAATCGCCGGCATTCTCGATTGGTTGACCCTGGATGCGGCAGAGCTTGCTAACATTGACGGCTTAGGCGAACGCAGCCGCGCGCGGGTGCTCGAAAGCATTCAAAACGCTCGGCAACGTCCCTTTGCACAATGGCTCAAAGCCTTGGGTGTACCGCCCTCGGCACGTAACGACCTGGACGGCGGCTGGCAGACCCTGGCCGCCAGAGACACCCAGGCCTGGCTGGCCACCGATGGCATCGGCCCGGGCCGCGCAGCGCAATTGAGCGCCTTTTTTCGCGACCCGCAGGTACAGGCGTTGGCTCAGACACTCCGCGAGGCGGGGATAGACGGGTTTTAACCTGGCCCGACCACTTTTTAACCAACGGCAGAATTCATCCTGCCATTTGATTGCACCCTGGAGCCTTTATGAAATTTCTTGCCCCTTTTGCCTTGTTAACGGTTGCAAGCTTCATGGCGACACCGCTGCTGGCCGCCGAAGAGGTGCCGGAACTCACCGGCTGCGCCGCCAAGCGCCAAGCCATCAGCACTCAGATCGAGCAAGCCAAGGCACACGGCAACAGCGAACAACAGGCTGGCCTTGAAAAAGCCCTGAGCGAAGTCACCGCCAACTGCACCGATGCATCCCTGAGAAAAGAACGCGAAAACAAGGTGCTCGACGCCAAGCACGAAGTCAGCCGCCGTCAGGCCGACCTCGACAAGGCGATGAAAAAGGGTGACGCGGACAAGATCAACAAGCGTAAAGACAAGTTGGCGCAGTCACGCAAAGAGCTGCAGGACGCTGTTGAAGAACTCGACCAGTAAACCCGGTCAGTGATCCCGAAACTGCTTATGGCAAGCCGTGCAAGCATCTTCGACTTTCTGCACCGCAGGCCCCAGGTTGCTGGCTTTGTAAGGCTGCACCTGGCTGGCGATCACCAGTTCACCGGTGGCCGTTTCAAGGTTTCGGGCCAACGCCTGGAACCGTGCCTGCTGTTGCCACACGCTGTCCTTGGCGCTGGTGTGATCTTCTTCTCGCACGCTCGGGAAATGCTTCCACGGTTCGTGGGACAACGCGTCAAGCTTGACCGCGCCTTCGGCGAACTTCGCGCCATCGAAAGGGATGCGCCCACGCAACATGCCGCCCAGGTCTTCACCGGTCTTGAGCATTTGCTTGAAGATTGCCTTGCGCTGACCCAGAGGTGAATTCGGATCAACACCGCCACAGGCGGATAACGTCAGGCAGGCCAGCAATACAACGGTCAGTGTTTTAAAAGTCATGATGGCTTCAGGTCACGGGTACGGCGGCCAGTATCCTCGCCCCGCCCGTAAAGACCAATAGCCCTATTAATAATAAGGGTTGCCCAAACGTGCTGCGGCGCGGGCAATCGCTTCAGGAAGTGTTTGTATGAATGTCACCTTGAAACCCTGGAGCCGCCGCCTGGCGTGGGCTCTGCCGATCATTGCACTGCTGGCCGGCTGCGATGGCAACAAAGACGCCGGCAAAGATGAAACCGTAAAACCCCATGCCGTCGCCACGTATGTGAGTGCACCGTGGGAAGCGCTGCCGGCTGTTTCCGACAGCGACCTGCTCGCCGGGTTTGAATCCTGGCGCAGCGCCTGCCAACGCCTGAAGGCCGACCCGATCTGGGGCGCGACCTGCGCAGCAGCGACCAGCGTGCCGGGCAACGCCCCGGCGGTGCGCAGCTTTCTCAAGGAGCGCCTGGACGTGTTCGGCCTGCGCTCGGCCGACAACACGCCGAACGGCCTGATCACCGGCTACTACGAACCGGTCTACCCCGGCAGCCTGACCGAAACCGCCACCGCCCATGTGCCGGTGTACGGCGTGCCGGATGACCTGATCATCGTCAACCTGGAAAGCATCTACCCGGAACTCAAGGGCAAGCGCCTGCGCGGCCGCCTCGAAGGGCGCGTGCTCAAGCCTTATGACGACGCCAGCACCATCAACGGCCAAGGCTCCACTGCCAAGCCGATCGCCTGGCTGACCAACCCGATGGACCTGCAGTTCTTGCAGATCCAGGGCTCGGGCCGCATTCAACTCGCCGGCGGGCGCCAACTGCGTGTGGGGTATGGCGACCAGAACGGCTACCCGTACCGCCCGATCGGGCGTTGGCTGGTGGAGCAAGGCGAGCTGAAAAAAGAAGACGTGACCATGGGCGCCATCAGCGCCTGGGCCAAGGCTAACCCGCAACGCATTCCACAACTGCTGGCGAGCAACCCCAGCTACGTGTTTTTCAGCGCTCGCCCGGACAGCAATGAAGGCCCGCGCGGCTCACTGAATGTGCCGCTGACGGCTGGCTACAGCGTGGCGGTGGATCGCAAGGTGATTCCGCTGGGCAGCCTGTTATGGCTGTCGACCACCCAACCTGACGGCTCGCCCATTGCCCGGCCCGTGGCCGCACAGGACACCGGCGGTGCAATCACCGGCGAAGTGCGCGCAGACCTGTTCTGGGGCACCGGTGATGCAGCGGGTGAGTTGGCGGGGAATATGAAACAGCAGGGCCAGATCTGGATGCTGTGGCCTAAAGGCGCAGCGTTGCCGCAGGTGCCGGATGCGCCTGCCGGCACCTGAGTGCTTTCTGATAGACGCGATTCATGGTGTTGAACAGGCCCGTGTGGCGAGCAGACTTGCGGCCAGCAGACTTGTGGCCAAGCGGGCTTGGTGTGGCGAGCGGGCTTGCCCCGCGTTGGGCTGCGAAGCAGCCCCAATAGAAGCGCCGAGCTCTTTCAGGAAGAACTGGGTGTCCGATTTTAGGGCCGCTTCGCACCCCAACGCGGGGCAAGCCCGCTCGCCACAACAAGCCAGCTCACACGATGAAATCGCATCAGGCCTTAGATCGAGACAAAAAAGAAACTCGCGATCAATGCCATGCCCAATGCCCAGACCAGCGAACGCAGCATCGCCCAGTCTGCCAGGTAGCAAATGATGTACAGCAGCCGACTGGTGATAAACAGCACCGCCAGCACATTGATGGTCACCAGTGATGCCGTGCCGGCCAAGTGCGCAACGATTACTGCCGCCGCAAATGCCGGCGTCACTTCAAAGCTGTTGAGTTGCGCACTGTGAGCGCGTTTGGCGAACCCATCGAGGGTGTCCAGGAAAGCCCGAGGGTCATGGTTCTGCCGAGGCCCGAACTTGCCGCCGCTGAACTTGGCCACACCCGTGCACAGATAAGGCAGGAAAATTGCGATCAACACACACCAGAAAGCCACCGTCATCACCGATTCCTTTTGTAGTTTTAGCCAGCGGTTAGAGTTTTAGCACTAAAAATGCCACACCGCACTTAACCGCTATGAACCGCGCCACCGCCAAAGGTTCTACCGGCCTTTTGCCCTATGGTCTGCAACATCCCGCCACTGCTGCGGTCCATCCACCCATTAACCAACGCTCACTTCACCTTCCAAGGACCCCGGATGCTTGAACTTGTCGCCGCCTTCATTTGCCTCACTACCCTGCTCACGTATGTGAACTTCCGTTTTATCGGCCTGCCGCCCACCATTGGCGTGATGGTCACCGCCCTGCTGTTCTCACTGATTCTGCAAGGCCTGAGCTTCATCGGCTACCCAGGCCTGGAGGAGCGTATTCAGCAATTGATCGGCCAGATCGACTTTGGCGATCTGCTGATGAACTGGATGCTTTCGTTCCTGCTGTTCGCCGGCGCCTTGCACGTCAACCTGAATGACTTGCGCAGTTATCG
This sequence comes from Pseudomonas sp. HT11, assembly GCF_044875395.1. Lineage (NCBI taxonomy): Bacteria > Pseudomonadati > Pseudomonadota > Gammaproteobacteria > Pseudomonadales > Pseudomonadaceae > Pseudomonas > Pseudomonas sp. HT11. Next base: position 5,876,520 of record NZ_CP173217.1, read on the forward strand.
CTGGCCCATCGGCCTGTTGGCAACCTTCGGCGTGTTGATTGCCACCGTGGTCATCGGCAGCCTGGCGTTCTACATCTTTGCCCTGTTCGGCTGGCACGTGAGCTTCCTCTACTGCCTGCTGTTCGGCGCGCTGATCTCGCCCACCGACCCGATTGCGGTGTTGGGCGTGCTGCGAACGGCCAACGCATCGAAACCGCTGAAAACCACCATTGTCGGCGAGTCGCTGTTCAATGACGGCACGGCGGTCGTGGTGTTTACCGTGCTGCTGGGCATCGCGCAGTTGGGTGAAACGCCAACCGTCGGCGCTACGGCCATGCTGTTCGCTCATGAAGCGATTGGCGGGGTGGTGTTCGGCGGGCTGATCGGCTACCTGGTGTACTTGATGATCAAAAGCATCGAGCAGCACCAGATTGAAGTGATGCTGACCTTGGCGCTGGTGATCGGCGGCTCGGCGTTGGCCACCGAACTGCACGTCTCGGCACCGATTGCGATGGTGGTTGCCGGCCTGATCATCGGCAACCTGGGCCGCAAGCTGGCGATGAACGACATGACCCGACGCTACCTGGACGGTTTCTGGGAATTGCTCGATGACATGCTCAACGCCCTGCTGTTCGCGTTGATCGGCATGGAGCTGTTGCTGTTGCCGTTCAACTGGCTGCACGTATTGGCAGCCAGTTTGCTGGCGGTGGCGATCCTGCTTTCACGCCTGCTGACCGTGGCCCCGGCGATCCTGTTGCTGCGCCGCTGGCGCACGGTACCGCGCGGCACTATCCGCATCCTTACCTGGGGCGGCTTGCGTGGCGGGGTGTCGGTGGCACTGGCATTGGCCTTGCCGTTGGGGCCGGAGCGTGACTTGTTGCTGAGCATCACCTACATCGTGGTGCTGTCGTCGATCCTGCTGCAGGGTTTGAGTATCGGCAAGCTGGTCAAACACGTGACCAAAGATGAACCGGCTCCGCAGACCGATACCCACTGATGGACGCGGGCGGCGAACTGACTTCGCCGCCCGCATTACCGTCAGAGGGTCTGCAGAATGATCTGGCTTTTCAGGTCATTGAACATCGCCTCGATCATCGGCTGCATCGCCTTGAACTACGCAGGGCTGCACACCGCCTCGGGATGACTGAACGCCAGGGCGCGAAAAACCAGTACGGTGTTGCCGCTGCGCTCGTAACGGGCGTCGTAGGTAACATCCGCCCCTTAAGCGAAACGGTCTTGGGCACCTTGAGTATTCTTTTCGATGGTCACCGAGCGATCCGCCGCATCGTTCCTGGCCTGCGCCATGCCGAACACGCCCAGCGCCACGATCAGCGCGCACCCATTGCGCACCCGTAAAAAAGGGGAAGCCCGCATAAAGATCCTTCTTTCATGAATGGAAAGCCGCGCAGCGACTTTGCCATTCATTTATGACGAATCGGCTTACCGCTCTTTGTTGACCTGCTGGGGGTGGTGCGGGTCTGCGGTCTCGCCCGGTAAACTGTTTTCGCTGCGAATCTGTGCGTGGCTGATCAGCGCAAAGATGAAACTGCCGCCGATGATGTTGCCGGCCAGTGTCGGGCCGGCGAACACCAGCCAAAAATCCTTCCACGGCAGTTCGCCCGCAAACACCAGGTACGAGACTTCCGCCGAACCGACGACGATATGGGTGAAGTCACCCAGCGCCATCAGGTAGGTGATCAGGATGATGATGAACATTTTCGCGCTTTCCATGGACGGGATCATCCACACCATGGTGGCGATCATCCAGCCGGAAATAATGCCCTTGGCGAACATCTGACCGGTGTCGTTTTCCATGACTTTGCGACCGATTTCGAGGAAGGCCATGTCAGTCTTGGTGTCGAAGATCGGCAAATGCAGCATCACATACGCCACCAGCAAGGTGCCGCACAGGTTGCCCACCAGCACCACTGCCCACAGGCGCAACAATCGTGCGGCGTTGGCCAGGGTTGGCTTGCTCATCACCGGCAGCACGGCCGTCAGGGTGTTTTCGGTAAACAACTGCTGACGGGCGAGGATTACCGCCAGGAAACCTGCGCAGTACCCGAAACTGGCGATCACTTTGAACCCTTCGCCGTCCGGTAGCCGCGAATTGAGCAGGCCCATGCCCATCAACGACAGGCCCATCGTCAAGCCGGCGGCCAGCGCCGACCACCACAATGCGGCCACGGTGCGTTCCAGTTCCTGATCGCCCTGGGTGCGGATGATTTCATGCAGAACCGCCGCGCGGGGCGGCTGATTCTTGTCGACGTCGTGCTGTTCTTCCTGCGACAGGTTAGGGGTCTTGCCGTCTGCTTGCGTAGCCATGGTGATACCTGAACGGGGGGCGTTGTTCAGGTACGACCTTTGACCTATCAATAGCGTTCACTGGCCAGCGACAGGATTAGTCCTTGATGCCGTCTTCCTGGAACTGGTCCTTCACGTACTTGATCTCTGTGCGACCGTGGGGCGCCGGCAAGCCGTCTTCGCCGAGGTTGACGAAGACCATTTTTTCTACGGTCAGGATGCTTTTGCGCGTGATCTTGTTGCGCACTTCGCAGGTCAGGGTGATCGAGGTGCGGCCGAACTCGGTGGCGGTGATGCCCAGCTCGATGATGTCGCCCTGGCGCGAGGCGCTGACGAAGTTGATTTCGGAGATGTACTTGGTCACCACCCGCTGGTTGCCCAATTGCACAATCGCGTAGATGGCCGCTTCTTCGTCGATCCAGCGCAGCAGGCTGCCGCCGAACAGGGTGCCGTTGGGGTTGAGGTCTTCGGGTTTTACCCATTTGCGGGTGTGGAAGTTCATGTTCACTCCAAAGCGCGTTGCGAAATGATGGGCAACATCATGGCAGAGCCCGGGCCCAAGCTCTATGAGCCATTGCCTATCAAGCCCATGAGCGATCTTCATATGCCCGACAGAAAGGCTTGGGAAGTCTGGCGCACACAGCTATAATCGCCACCGCTTCAAAACGGTCATCTGTAATTGATACCGTTCTCCCGCCACCTGTCCGAGGGGCGCTGCAGCAGGCTCGACCTGTCAGGCTCGGATGGGGCGTTGTCAGGCCTGGTTTATCGGGTTTGATACTAAACGCACAACGGCGCCCATTCGCACACTACGAATGGAGGCTCTTCATGAGCGCTGTAATCTCGCCTGCAGGTTTTACCGACTACAAAGTCGCCGACATGTCCCTCGCTGCCTGGGGCCGTCGCGAAACCTTTATCGCTGAATCCGAAATGCCTGCCCTGATGGGTCTGCGTCGCAAATACGCCGCTGAGCAACCGCTCAAAGGCGCGAAGATTCTCGGCTGCATCCACATGACCATTCAGACTGCCGTGCTGATCGAAACCCTGGTTGCCCTGGGTGCCGAAGTGCGTTGGTCGTCCTGCAACATTTTCTCGACTCAAGACCAGGCCGCTGCTGCTATCGCTGCTGCCGGCATCGCGGTTTATGCCTGGAAAGGCGAAACCGAAGAAGAGTACGAGTGGTGCCTGGAGCAAACCATCCTCAAAGATGGCAAGCCATGGGACGCCAACATGATCCTCGACGACGGCGGCGACCTGACTGAGCTGCTGCACAAGAAATACCCGCAGATCCTCGACCGCGTCCACGGCGTGACCGAAGAAACCACCACCGGCGTGCACCGCCTGCTGGACATGCTGGCCAAGGGCGAGCTGAAAATCCCGGCCATCAACGTCAACGACTCGGTGACCAAGAGCAAGAACGACAACAAGTACGGCTGCCGTCACAGCCTGAACGATGCCATCAAGCGCGGCACCGACCACCTGCTGTCGGGCAAGCAAGCCCTGGTGATCGGCTACGGCGACGTGGGCAAGGGTTCGTCCCAGTCCCTGCGTCAGGAAGGCATGATCGTTAAAGTCTCCGAAGTTGACCCGATCTGCGCCATGCAAGCGTGCATGGACGGTTTCGAAGTGGTTTCGCCGTTCATCAACGGCCAGAACGACGGCACCGAAGCGAGCATCGATAAGGCCCTGCTGGGCAAGATCGACCTGATCGTGACCACCACCGGTAACGTGAATGTGTGCGACGCGAACATGCTCAAAGCCCTGAAAAAGCGCGCTGTGGTGTGCAACATCGGTCACTTTGACAACGAAATCGACACCGCTTTCATGCGCAAGAACTGGGCATGGGAAGAAGTGAAGCCGCAGGTACACAAGGTTCACCGTACCGGCGCCGGTGACTTCGACCCGCAGAACGACGACTACCTGATCCTGCTGGCTGAAGGCCGTCTGGTTAACCTGGGCAACGCCACTGGCCACCCAAGCCGCATCATGGACGGCTCGTTCGCCAACCAGGTTCTGGCGCAGATTTTCCTGTTCGGCCAGAAGTACGCCGACCTGTCGCCAGCCCAGAAAGCCGAGCGCCTGACCGTGGAAGTACTGCCCAAGAAACTCGACGAAGAAGTGGCCCTGGAAATGGTCCGCGGCTTCGGCGGCGTGGTGACTCAACTGACCAAGACCCAGGCCGACTACATCGGCGTGACGGTTGAAGGTCCGTTCAAGCCGCACGCTTACCGCTACTGATATGCCTGCTGCCCGCTCCCCCTGTGGAGCGGGCTTCTAATGTGGGAGGGGGCTTGCCCCCGATAGCGGAATGTCAGTTAACAACTATGTCGACTGATACATCGTCATCGGGGGCAAGCCCCCTCCCACATTGACGGCGTACATTTCCCGGTTCTATGAGTTTCCAAGGGTATTACCATGTCCCAAGACCGTCGCTACAGCTTCGAGTTCTTCCCGACCAAGACCGATGCTGGGCATGAAAAACTGATGGCGACTGCCAAGCAGTTGGCCAGCTACAACCCCGACTTCTTCTCCTGCACCTACGGCGCCGGCGGTTCGACCCGTGATCGCACGATCAACACCGTGTTGCAGCTGGAAAGCGAAGTCAAAGTTCCCGCCGCTCCGCACTTGTCGTGCGTGGGCGACAGCAAAGCCGACCTGCGCGGCCTGCTGACCCAGTACAAGCAAGCCGGCATCAAGCGCATCGTCGCCCTGCGTGGCGATTTGCCGTCCGGCATGGGCATGGCCAGCGGTGAGCTGCGCTACGCCAATGACCTGGTGAGTTTCATCCGTGAAGAAAGCGGCGATCACTTCCATATCGAAGTGGCGGCGTACCCGGAGATGCATCCCCAGGCGCGCAATTTCGAAGACGATCTGCAAAACTTCGTGCGCAAGGCCAACGCCGGCGCCGACAGCGCGATCACCCAGTACTTCTTCAACGCCGACAGCTACTTCTACTTCGTCGAGCGTGTTCGGGCCATGGGTGTGAACATCCCGATCGTGCCGGGCATCATGCCGATCACCAACTACAGCAAGCTGGCGCGTTTCTCCGACGCTTGCGGCGCTGAAATTCCGCGCTGGGTGCGCAAGCAACTGGAAGCCTACGGCGACGACGTCAAGAGCATCCAGGCGTTTGGCGAGCAGGTCATCACCCAGATGTGCGAACAACTGCTGCAAGGTGGCGCGCCAGGGTTGCACTTCTACACCCTGAACCAGGCCGAACCGAGCCTGGCCATCTGGAACAACCTCAAGCTGCCACGCTGAGGCTTGCTCCGTGACTCAAAGGCCCTCGTCAATACGAGGGCCTTTTTGTTTTAAATGCGCTACATCAACGTGGCCGCGAATGCGTGTGCCAGCGCTTCTCTTTAGCGCAAGAGCGTCGTAACCTCAGGGCATGCCTGTCATTCTCAAGTTGTTGACTGCTGTGTTTTTTACTTGCCTGAGCCTCACCGCTTTCGGTGAGAAACTGCGCATTGTCACCGAGCCCTGGGCCCCCTACGTCTACGACGACAAGGGCAGCATGCGCGGGCTGGATTACGAAACCACGGTGACCGTGTTCCAACGCCTGGGCGTGGACGTGCAATGGCAATTCCTGCCCTGGAAGCGCTGCCTGGCGATGCTCGACCAGGGCAATGCCGATGGCGCGCTGGACATCTTTCACAGCCATGAGCGCGACGCCTTGCTGCTTTACCCCAGCGAGCCGCTGTCGGATGTCGAGTTCGTGCTGTTCTACGCCAACGACCGCCCTCATCCGGCCGAAACCCTCGATGATTTGCGCGGGCTCACCGTCGGTACATCCCCGGGCTACCTCTACGGCGAAGATTTCAGCGAGTCGACCTTGTTCAACCGCGAGCCGGCGCCCAGCCATGAGGCCAACTTCGGCAAGCTGTCGCTGGGGCGCATCGATCTGGTCATTACGGACCGCCGAGTGGGCCAGCATGTGATCAAGGCCATGGGCCTGGAAGGCAAGGTCAGCCAGGCGCCCGTGGTGGTCAGCCGCCAGCCGCAGTTTCTCGCGGTGCGCCGTGGCGCCGGCATGGATTTGCTGGTGCAGCGCTTCGCCGCCGAGCTCAAGCGCTTCAAACAAGAGCCGGCTTACGCCGCCTTGAGCGCAAAATACGGTGGAATCCAGGCCATTACGGCCTCTGAACACACCGTTGAGCAGCAGGAAAGCAGCGCGCCGTGATTGCTCTGTTATACTCCGGCCTTTCCGCCAGGCTCACGCCCGGCCGCTGAGGTCTTGAAAAAGGCACCTAACCCAGCTACTGCGCAGCTTTCAGCCCGCGCGAGCCGGTGGAGTGCCCGCCAGACGCAGCAGGACCGGACGGGGTTGCGCTCCCCTAAGCGCCATTCACGCCCGGCAAGATTATCCCTTTGGGCCAAGCCCTAACTAAAACAGGATTACTCATGTCCTTTGCTTCCCTCGGTCTCTCCGAGGCTTTAGTCCGCGCCATCGAGGCAGCGGGCTATACCGAGCCTACTCCGGTGCAACAGCGGGCCATTCCCGCCGTGTTGCAAGGTCGCGACCTGATGGTTGCGGCTCAGACAGGTACTGGTAAAACCGGTGGTTTCGCCCTCCCGATTCTGGAGCGCTTGTTCCCCAACGGTCACCCGGACAAATCCCAGCGTCACGGCCCGCGCCAACCGCGCGTACTGGTCCTGACCCCTACCCGCGAACTCGCCGCCCAAGTGCACGACAGCTTCAAGCTGTATGCCCGCGACTTGAAGTTCGTCAGCGCCTGCATCTTCGGCGGCGTCGGCATGAACCCACAGGTTCAGGCCATGTCCCGCGGTGTTGACGTGCTGGTCGCCTGCCCGGGTCGTTTGCTCGACCTGTGCGGCCAAGGCAGCGTTGACTTGTCCCACGTGGAAATCCTCGTGCTGGACGAAGCCGACCGCATGCTCGACATGGGCTTTGTCCATGACGTGAAAAAGGTCCTCGCCCGCCTGCCGGCCAAACGTCAGAACCTGCTGTTCTCGGCAACGTTCTCCCAGGACATCACCGCCCTGGCCGGCAAGCTGCTGCACAACCCGGAACGCATCGAAGTCACGCCGCCGAACACCACGGTCGAGCGGATCGAGCAACGCGTATTCCGCCTGGCTGCCAGCCACAAGCGTGCGCTGCTGGCCCACCTGATCACCGCCGGCGCCTGGGAACAAGTGCTGGTGTTTACCCGCACCAAGCACGGCGCCAACCGCCTGGCCGAGTACCTGGACAAGCACGGCCTTACCGCCGTCGCCATCCACGGCAACAAGAGCCAGAACGCGCGCACCAAAGCCCTGGCCGATTTCAAGGCCGGTGAAGTGCGCATCCTGGTCGCCACCGACATCGCCGCGCGCGGCCTGGATATCGACCAACTGCCACACGTGGTCAACTTCGAGCTGCCAAACGTTGACGAAGACTATGTGCACCGTATCGGCCGTACTGGCCGTGCCGGTCGCTCGGGCGAGGCCATTTCGTTGGTCGCCCCGGACGAAGAAAAACTGCTGAAAAGCATCGAGCGCATGACCAAGCAGAAAATCGCCGACGGCGACCTGATGGGCTTCGATGCCAGCGCCGTAGAGGCTGAAAAGCCTGAAGTGCGCGAGCGTCCGGATGTGCGTAACCCACGCAACCCGCGCGGTCCGAAGGGCGATGGCCCGAACGGCGGCGGTGGTGGCGGTGGCCGTCGCGACAAAGGCAAGGACAAGGGCGGCAAGGAAAAAGCGCCCACCAACGGCCGTGGCGAACGCCCAGCCCGTGAGCAAAAGCCCCGTGAAGGCACCCCGGCCCGCGAACAGCGCCAGCCAAGCCAGCCGCCACGCGCCGCCGCCGACCGCGCCCCGGACGAGTTCCTCGACGACGACGTGGATAACTTCGGTAACCGCGTCGACTACGTGCCTCAGGCCAAACCGGCCCAGGGCCGTGGCCGTCGTCCAGGTGCACCGGCACAGGGTGCAGGCGCAGGTGCTCCACGTGGCGGCCAGCCGCAGGGCGGCCGTCAGAATGGTCCGCGCAACAGCAGCGGCGGCACCACCGGCACGCCGCCTGCCAAACGCAGCGGCCCGCGCAATGGCGCACCGCGTGACGGTCAAGCCCGTCGCGAAGACTCGCGCAGCAACAACCGCCGCCCGGCCCGTGACGACCAGCCACGCTCGTCCGAACCTGCCGTGCAGAACCCGCGCGGTGGCCCGGCGCCGAAAATCATCCACAAGGAGTCGAAGGCTGACCGCTTCCCGACACCCGAGCAGTTGGATCAACTGCCAGGCCGTCCTCGTGGTGAAAAACCAGCGTTGCTGACCCGCAACCGCTGATTTTCAACGCGCCATAAAAAATGCCCCGCATCCAAGGATGCGGGGCATTTTTTGTGTGCGAGGCGAAAATTACTTCGCTTTCACACCTTCAAACGTCACGTACAACTCAACCGAGTTGGACGCTGGGCCCAGGTCCATCTGCTTGCCGAAGTCCTGGCGATTGATGGTGGTGGTGCCTTCGAAGCCGGCACGGTAGCCGCCCCATGGATCCTTGCCTTCACCCAGGAACGTGGCCTTGACCACTACTGGCTTGGTCACGCCCAGCAGGGTCAGGTCGCCGGCTACGTCAGCAGTGACTTTGCCATCAGCATTCTTGCCGGTTGGCGTGACCTTGGTGGACACGAACTTGGCGTCGGCAAACTTGGCAACGTCCAGGAAGTCTTTGCTGGCGATGTGCTTGTCACGTTCGGCGTGGTTGGTGAACACGCTGGCGGTGCGCACGTTCACTTCGATCTTGGCATCTTCAGGCTTGGCAGCGTCGAAGCTGAACTTGCCGTCCAGGTCCTTGAAGGTACCGGTGATGTAGCTGTAGCCCAAGTGGCTGATCTTGAAGTCGACGAAGGCGTGCTGGCCTTCTTTGTCGATCACGTAGTCAGCGGCCATCGCTGAACCGGCGGACAGCAGAGCAGAACCGATTGCCAGAGCGGCGAGTGTCTTTTTCAACATGCTTTCTATTCCTTGTGAGTCGAGGTTGAACATCAGGCTTTGCGCCCCAGCATTCGCAGGAGGGTCGCATCACGATCGATAAAGTGGTGTTTCAATGCAGCCACGCCGTGCAAACCGGCAAAGACCACCAACACCCAGGCAAGGTACAAGTGCACCACACCGGCGGTGTCTGCCTGGTCCGGTAGCCCGGAAACCACGGCAGGAATCTCAAACAGGCCAAACACCGGGATACCGACACCGTCTGCGGTGGAAATCAGGTAACCGGCAATCATCACGGCAAACAGCCCGAGATACAGGAACGCATGGCCAAACGCAGCACCCAAACGGGTCAAACGACTGTAGCTGGCCAGCGGCGGTGGTGGCGGGCTGACCAAACGCCAGACGATGCGCACGAGCATGATGGCGAACAGCGTGATGCCGATGCTCTTGTGCAGGTCGGGCGCGTCTTTGCGCCAGGCGCTGTAGTAGTCGAGACCGACCATCCACAGGCCCAGCGCGAACAAACCAAACACCACCAGGGCCACGCCCCAGTGCAAAACCATGCTGACCCAACCATAGCGGGCCGGTGAATTACGTAGCTGCATGTCCCAAATCCCGTAAGAACTGTGCCCAAGACTAGCGATTTACCTATCGAATTAAAGCGGAAAATTTCGCTTTGAAATATCGAGAAATACGATCAAGAGGTTATGCACAGTACGTTAACAATGGATTAAGGACTATTCCTGAGAAACGTGACAGACCGTCCCGCGTTTACTGCCAATTCATCCGTAATGGGTTGTGACACCGCCTGGCATTGCATAGGCTTGCGCGATTGTTACGCCTGCGCCGGCCGCAGGACCGCTTCGAGGAGATAACCGATGGGCTTGAATAACCAGTGGATGCAACGCGACCTCGCGGTGCTCTGGCATCCCTGCACCCAAATGAAAGACCACCAGCAACTGCCGCTGATCCCGATCAAGCGCGGTGAAGGCGTGTGGCTGGAAGACTTCGAAGGCAAGCGCTACCTCGATGCGGTCAGTTCCTGGTGGGTCAACGTATTCGGCCACGCCAACCCGCGCATCAACCAGCGCATCAAGGATCAGGTCGACCAACTGGAACACGTGATCCTCGCCGGGTTCAGCCACCAGCCGGTGATCGAGCTGTCCGAACGCCTGGTCAAAATGACGCCCGAAGGCCTGACCCGCTGCTTCTACGCCGATAACGGTTCGTCGTGCATCGAAGTGGCGCTGAAGATGAGCTTTCACTACTGGCTCAACCGCGGCCTGCCGAACAAAAAGCGCTTCGTGACCCTCACCAACAGCTACCACGGCGAAACCATCGCCGCGATGTCGGTGGGCGATGTGCCGTTGTTTACCGAGACCTACAAGGCCTTGCTGCTGGACACCATTAAGGTGCCGAGCCCGGACTGCTACCTGCGCCCCGAAGGCATGAGCTGGGAAGAACATTCCCGGAACATGTTCCTGGCCATGGAACAGACCCTCGCTGAAAACCACGACACCGTGGCCGCCGTGATCGTCGAACCGCTGATCCAGGGCGCCGGCGGCATGCGCATGTACCATCCGGTGTACCTCAAGCTGCTGCGCGAGGCCTGCGACCGCTACGGCGTGCACCTGATCCACGACGAAATCGCCGTGGGCTTCGGCCGTACCGGCACGATGTTCGCCTGTGAGCAGGCCGGCATCCGTCCGGACTTCCTGTGCCTGTCCAAGGCCCTCACCGGCGGCTACCTGCCGTTGGCCGCCGTGGTCACCACCGACGACGTCTACGACGCCTTCTACGACGACTACCCGACCCTGCGCGCCTTCCTGCACTCCCACAGCTACACCGGCAACCCGCTGGCCTGCGCGGCGGCCCTGGCGACCCTGGATATTTTCGAAGAAGACAACGTCATCGAAAACAACAAGGCGCTGGCCCAGCGCATGGCCACCGCCACCGCGCACCTGGCGGACCACCCGCACGTGTCCGAAGTGCGCCAGACCGGCATGGTGCTGGCCATCGAGATGGTCCAGGACAAAGCCACCAAGACTGCCTACCCGTGGCAGGAACGCCGTGGCCTGAAAGTCTTCGAACATGCCCTGGAGCGCGGCGCGCTGTTGCGGCCGTTGGGCAGCGTGGTGTATTTCCTGCCGCCGTATGTGATCACGCCGGAGCAGATCGACTTTTTGGCGCAAGTGGCCAGTGAAGGCATCGATATCGCCACCAACGATAAAGTCAGCGTTGCGGTGCCAAAAGACTTCCACCCAGGCTTCCGTGATCCGGGCTGATAGCACCTACTTAAATTTTCCAGAGAACAGAAATGAGACTGTCCCGCTTTTTCACCGACACCCCGCTGAGCCTCGGCGAGCACGAACTGCCCGAAGCCCAGGCCCACTACATCAGCCGTGTATTGCGCATGGGCGAAGGCGATGCCGTGCAACTGTTCGACGGCTCCGGCCAGGAGTTTTTGGGCACGTTGCTGGAGGTCGGTAAAAAACGCGTCAGCGTGCAGCTCACGCAAAGCTTCGCAGGCCAGAGCGAATCGCCGCTGCACATTCACCTCGGCCAGGGCTTGTCTCGGGGCGAGCGTATGGACTGGGCGATTCAGAAAGCCACCGAGCTGGGCGTGAATGCAATCACGCCGATTTTCAGCGACCGCTGCGAAGTGCGCCTCAAAGACGAGCGCGCCGACAAACGCCTGCTGCACTGGCGCCAGGTGGCGATCAGCGCATGCGAGCAATGCGGGCGTTCGACGGTGCCGGTGATTCATCCGCCGCTGCTGCTGGCCGACTGGTTGAAGCAGGCCGAGGCGGAGTTGAAGCTGGTGCTGCACCCGGTGGCCGCGCCGATGATCAGCCATGCCAAGCCTGCCAGCCTGGCGTTTTTGATCGGGCCTGAAGGTGGCTTGACCGATAACGAAGTCGACACCGCCCAAAGCGCCGGCTTCCACGCCGCCCGCCTCGGCCCGCGCGTGCTGCGCACTGAGACGGCGCCAGTGGTGGCGCTGGCCGTCGCCCAGCAACTGTGGGGCGACTTCTAACCCCACTGCGCAAACCCAAACCCAATGTGGGAGCGGGCTTGCTCGCGAAGGCAGTGTGTCAGTTGATAAATAGGCTGACTGATCCACCGCATTCGCGAGCAAGCCCGCTCCCACATTTTGGATTGGGTTGTCAGTCCACCGGGTCACTGACCGGCTTGGCAATAATCGCCTTCAACTCAGCCGTCATCGGGAACTCCAGGTTCAAGCCCTTGGGCGGGATCGGCTGTTCAAACCAGCGCTGGTAAATCCCGTTGATTTCCCCGGAGCGGTAAAGGTCAGCCAGCGTCTCGTTGACCACCGCCAGAAACTGCGGGTCGTCCTTGCGCACCATGCAGCTGTAGATCTCCCGCGACTGCTCCTTGCCCACCACCACCCAGCGGTGCGGGTCGCGGGCCTTGGCGCGCTCGCCGTAGAGCAGCGCATCGTCCATGTAAAACGCCGCCGCGCGGCCGGTCTCGAGCATCTTGAAGGCTTCGCCGTGGTCCTTGGCACTGATCACCGACAGGTTGCTTTTGTGTTCGGCGTTGTAGTGCTTGAGGTACCGCTCATTGGTGGTGCCGGCGGTGGTCACCACGTTCTTGCCCTTGAGGTCGTCAAACCCGTTGATGCCGCTGTCCTTGGCGGTCAGCAACTGGCCCTTCACGTAAATAAACCCGTACGAAAACGCCACCTGTTTCTGGCGCTCGGCGGTCACCCCGGTGGAGCCGCATTCCAGGTCCACAGTGCCGTTCTGCACCAGCGGGATGCGGGTCTGGGACGTCACCAGGGTGTACTTCACGCCAAGGTTGGGCACGCCGGTTTTCTGCTGGATGCGCTCGACGATCTTGCTCGCCAACTCCACTGAATAACCCATGGGTTGGCCGCTGTGGTCACCTACGTAGGAAAACGGCACAGACGCATCGCGGTAGCCCAGCGTGATGGACTTGGCGCTAGCGATCTTGCCCAACGTGCCGTCCAGAGGTGCTTCAGTCGCTTGAACCTGAGCGCCCAACAAAAGCCCCAGGGTGCAGCCGGTCAACAGGATTTTTTTCATTGTTATCCTCCGTTGGTGGTGTGACGAATCAAGCCGCGCGGGGCGCCAGGCCCTGCATATCAATGGAAGGCGCAAGCTGGCCGATCAGCTCGGCCAGCAGTTGGCCGCTGCCACAGGCCAAGGTAAAGCCGAGCGCGCCGTGGCCCAGGTTCAGCCACAGATTGCGATAAGCACTCGCGCCAATCAGCGGCACACCCGTCGGCGTGGCCGGGCGCATACCGGCCCATTCGACGGCGTGGGCGTAATCGCCGCCATGGGGAAAGGTCTCCAGCGCCTGGCGTTTGATCAGCGCCAGGCGCTTGGGCTCAAGGCGGGCGTCAAAGCCGACAATGTCGACCATCGCGGCCACACGCAGCTGCTCGCCGATCCGCGCGTAGACGATCTTGCGGTCGTAGTCGGTGATGCTCACATTCGGCGCCTGGTGCTGCGCGCCAATCGGCACGCTCAGGCTGTAGCCTTTGAGCGGATACAGCGCAAGGGCCAGGCCCGGCAACGCTAACTCGGCGCTGCGATGCCCGGCAGCGATTACAAGCTGGTCGACCGGCATCGTTTCATCGCCTAAATCGATGGCCTGCACCGCACCGTCGCCGTGACGTAGCCCCGTGACTTTGCGGCCAAGCAAAAACGAGCAGCGCCCGGAGGCCTCAAGCCGCGCGGCCAGTCGTTGGCAGAAGGCATGGCAATCTGCGACCTCTTCATTTGGCGTGTAAATACCGCCGACAAAGCCATCCCCCACCAGCGCCGGCTCCAGGCGCGCGCAATCGGCGGCCGACAGCACCTGTTGTTGCAGAAAATCGGTGACCTTGCTGCGCGCAAGCTCAAAGGTGCGGGTACTGCGAAAGGTCACCAGCTTGCCGTTGCGCCGCCAGTCGAAGCCGTCCAGGCGATCATCCTCGCGCCATTGCTGCAAGGTGGCCTGGCTCAAAGACGCCAGGCGCAGCAGGTGAGCGGCGTTACGCTTGTTCACCGAACCCCGGCAGGCGCCCAGGAAGGACGCCATCCAGCGCCATTGTCGGGGATCGAGACGCGGGCGCAGTGTCAACGGCGAGTCCCCACGCAGCAGCCAGCCCAGCGCTTGCAGGGGCACGCCGGCGTCGGCGAGCGGCGCGACATAGCGGTAAGACAGTTGCCCGCCGTTGGCAAAACTGGTTTCGCTGCCCAGGCTGTCGCGCGCGTCGATCACCGTGACTTCATGGCCTGCGCGCACCAAAGCGTATGCACTCGCCAGACCGATGACACCGCCACCGATGATGCAAACCCGCTTGGCCATTCCCCTCACCCGCAATTGAATTGACAGGCCTCAAGCCTAGGGGCAGGTGACAGGCCACCGACAATGAATAAAGATGGCTCACCTATAAATAAAGGTTATGGACGTGCCATGCGCTTGCGTCATATCGAAATCTTCCAGGCCATCCGCCAGACCGGCTCCGTCAGCGCCGCCGCGCAGTTGCTGCATGTCTCGCAACCGGCGGTGACCAAAGTATTGCAGCATGCCGAGCTGCAACTGGGTTTCCCGCTGTTTCTGCGCGTGCGCGGCAAACTGCAGCCCACCCCGGAAGCCCTGGCGCTGGAAAGCGAAGTCGAGAAAGTTACCGAGAGCCTGCAAGGTGTGCGGCGGCTGGCCAAGAGCTTGCGCCGCGAGCCGGGCCAGAGTGTGCGCATCGGTGCGATCCCAGCCCTGGCATTGTCACTGCTACCGCCTTCGATTCTGGAGTGGAGGCGCGCCTACCCGGACATCGCCTGCGAGCTGTCCAGCGACCATAGCCGGGAGCTGGTGCAGAAGCTGTTGATGCGTGAGATCGACCTGGCGCTGACGCTTAACTTCTCCGGCCATCCGGGTTTGACCACGCAAGTGTTGGCCAATGGGGGGCTGGTGGCGTTGGCTTCCAAGGGTTACTGGCCTGAGGCCCAAATGAGCAAACCGTTGCCACTGACTGACCTGGCGGGTGCGCCGTTGATTGGCCTGTCCAGTGCCGACCCCTTGGCGGCAAAGCTCGACAGCTACCTGGAAAATGTCGACCCGCCGCCACGAGTGACCATTTCTGTCCAGACCTATTCCCTGGCCCGGGCCATGGTGGAGTCCGGCGCCGGCCTGACCGTGATCGATCCCTTCACCGCCCTCGGCGCATCGACGGCCACCACCTGCATCCGCACGCTCACCCCGCCGCTGCCAATCACCCTGTACGCGCTGACCCGCGCCGATGAACCGCCGCCGCATATGCTGGCGAACCTGCTGCAGATTTTCGGCAAGCGCGCGTGTGAACTGCTGGAACGCTTGTGATGTGGGAGCTGGCTTGCCTGCGATAGCATCGCCTCGGTCTAACTGATAGACCGAGTCGCCTGTATCGCAGGCAAGCCAGCTCCCACAGGTCAAAGCACGTAATGCATGATCGCCACAAAGTGCAGCAGGCTGCCGCCGATCACGAACAAGTGCCAGATCCCATGGGAGTGGCGCAGGCGATCTTCCAGGGCAAAAAAAATAATCCCGACGGTGTACAACACCCCGCCCGAGGCCAGCCATACAAACCCCGCCGTGCCCAGCGCAGCAATCAGCGGCTTGACCGCCACCAGCACGATCCAGCCCATCACCGCGTAAATCACAATCGACAGAATGCGCGCCTCGGAGCGCGGCTTGATCTCTTGCAGGATGCCGATCACCGCCAGCCCCCACACGATTCCGAACAGTGTCCAACCCCACGGCCCGCGCAGCGTTACCAGGCAAAACGGCGTGTAGCTGCCGGCGATCAACAGGTAGATCGAAAAGTGGTCGACCTTCTGCATGATCTCTTTTCGTCGCCCGCGCACGCTGTGGTACACGGTGGACGCGCTGTACAGCACCAGCAGCGTAAAACCATAAATCGCCACGCTGACGATCTTCCAGGGGCTGCCGTCCAGGCTTGCCACCACCAACATCCACACTGCGCCAACAAAAGCTGCAACAGCCCCGACCAAATGGCTCCAGGCGTTAAATCGTTCCCCGTGATACATGTGTCACTCACCTCGAATAACCGTTACCACCTTGAGCATTCTGACGCCACCCTACCGATATCAGGTAACACCCTTTCTTCATTTGCCCAAATACACGCGTCCATAGATGATTCGCTTCATCCTGTGGGAGCAGGCAAGCCAGCTCCCACGTAAAAGCGTCCTATCGGTAATTGCCATGCCCGAGCTAGAACCCGCCACGCCTCACCCCAGCCTATGGCAGCTGTTTTACAATTTTGCCATGGTCGGTCTGTTCGGCTTTGGCGGCGTGATGCCCTGGGCGCGGCAGATGATGGTCGACCGTCGCCGCTGGGTCAGTGAGCAAAGCTTCAATGAGCTGCTGACCACCGGCCAGTTCTTCCCCGGCCCCAATATCGCCAACGTCGGCATCATCTACGGCCGGCGCCTGCATGGCTTGCCCGGTGCGGTTGTGACCGTGTGCGGGCTGTACCTGTTCCCCTCGTTGATCACCGTGCTTGCCGGATTTGCCTATGCCAAGTGGTGGAGCCACGACGTGGTGCAGCAGATCTTCGGCGCGGTGATGCCGATTGCCACGGGTTTGATGCTCGGCACCACGCTGCGCCTGCTCAAGGCCATGCCCCGCACGCTCGCCAACTACTGCGCCTTCGTGTTGACCTTCGTATTGATGGCCGTCTTTGTGTTGCCGCTGTGGATGGTCTTGCTGATCTGCATTCCCAGCTCCCTGGCCTTGAGCTTTATCGGTTCGAACAAGGTGGCCGGCTGATGCAAACCGTCCTGTTGCACCTGATGATTCAATGCGCGCTGTGGTCGCTGATGGCGATTGGCGGCAACACGGTGGCCATCGGCGATATCCATCGCTACACCGTGGTCGATATGCACTGGATCACCGACGCGCAATTTGTCGCCTTCTTCGCCTTGTCCCAGGCGCTGCCTGGGCCCAACGGCATGTTTCTGGTGTTTATCGGCCAGCAGGCGGCGGGCTTGCCTGGCGCGCTGGTGGCGTTGTTGGCCAAGCTGGTGCCCTGTTCGGTGCTGGCTTACCTGGGCGCCGGCTGGCTGGAACGGCACACCCGAACGCCGTGGGTGCAACGGGTTAAACGCAGCCTGCTGCCGATCTCCATCGGCCTGATTCTCGCCTCAACCTACATCCTGATGAACAGCCTGGAAAACAACGCGACCAGCCTGGTGCTGACCCTGGCCAGCGCCGCCGTGGTGTATTACACGCGGCTCAACGCGATCTGGCTGATCATCGGCGGCGTGCTGCTGGGCCTGGGCAGTGCATGGCTGGGAGTGAACTGCTTTTAGAGGCACAATCGACCGCATTCGACTAAGAGCCACGGCCATGCTGATCGACGAAGAATTCACCCTCAAGAAGCTCGAGATCTTCCTGGCGTTCATGCGCACCGGCAACCTGGCCCGCGCCGCCGCCGAGTTGCAAACCAGCAACGTCAGCGTGCACCGCGCCATCCACTCGCTGGAAAACGCGCTGCGCTGCCCGCTGTTCAAACACGAAGGGCGCAACCTCACCCCGCTGGAAAGCGCCTACGTGCTGGAAGAGCGCGCGCAAAAGCTGGTGGCCGACGTGGTCGACAGCGTGCGCTTGACTCGCGAAGCCGCGGGTTTCTCGGCTGAGCGCTTCAAGCTCGGCTCGCTGTATTCGCTGACGGTCAAAACCGTACCGCAGCTGATCATGGGCCTGAAAATCAGGCGCAGCGAACTCAATATCGACCTGATCCTGGGCTCCAACTTCGACCTGCTCTACAAGCTCAAGAACATGGAAGTAGACGCGATCCTGATCTCCCTCGACGAACGTGCCAACGACCCGGACTGCGAACAGATCGCGCTGTTCACCGACGACATCTTCCTCGCCACCCCGGCCGACTCACCCTTGGACCGCGAGCAGGAAATCGACCTGGCCGATGTGCGCGACGCGACCTTCATCACCCTCACCCAAGGCTTCGCCACGCATCAGGACGGCAACCGGGTGTTCAACCAGGCGGGGTTTGAGCCGAAGGTGGCGATGCAGGTCAATGACATCTTCACGCTGTTGAGCATGGTCAGTTCGGGCGTGGGTTATGCCCTGCTGCCGGGGCGGATTGCGGCGGTGTATGAGAACCGCGTGAAGCTGATACCGCTGCAACCCAGGTATCGGTTGCAGCAGCACATTGGCGTGGTGTTTTTAAAGGCCAAGGAGCGCGACCCGAATTTGCTGGCGTTGCTGGCAGAGTGTCGGATGTATGCCAATCGGCAGCCTTGAGACCGCCATCGCAGGCAAGCCAGCTCCCACAGTTGACTGTATTCACACATCAAAATGTGGGAGCGGGCTTGCCCGCGATGAGGCCCTCAACACCAACAGCAATTAGCCGACTAAACCGCGCACGATGAAGTACAGCAACGACGGCCCAAGCAAACACCCAAGCCCGGTATGGAAAGTGGCAGTCAGCGCGCCATACGGCACCAACCGCCGATCCGTCGCCGCCAGCCCCGCCGTCACCCCACTCACCGTGCCGGCCAGCCCACCAAACACCATCGCCGAGCGCGGGTTATCCAGGCCCATCCAGCGCGCCGCCACGGGCGTGCCGACCATCACCAGAATCGCCTTGATCAACCCTGTCGCAATCGACAGCGCCATCACATCCGAGGTCGCGCCAATCGCCGCACCGGTCACAGGGCCAACGATGTAAGTCACGGCGCCCGCGCCGATGGTGGTCATGCTGATCGCATCGCGATACCCAAACGCCCAGGCCATGCTCGCGCCGACAATAAACGGCAGGATGGTGCCCAGCAGCAACGCAATCACACCGATCAGCCCGGCTTTACGCGCCTCGGTGGCCTGCACTTCAAACGCGGTGGCAACAATGGCGAAATCGCGCAGCATCGCGCCGCCCATCAAGCCAATGCCGGAGAACAGCGCCATGTCCGCCAGGCCTTTTTGCCCGCCGGTGAGTGTGCCGCCGACCCAGGCCAACACCAGCCCGATCACGATGGCAATCGCCGAGCCATGAATGCGCCCGAACGTCAGGCGCTTGGACAGCACCACGGAAACCCACATCACCACACCGACGAAGGCAAACGCGGTGACCAGGCTGTTATTTTCCAAACCTTTTTCAATCAGAGGCCACATATCAGCGACCTCCCGCAGCAGCGATCAGCGGCTCTTCGGCGGGCAAGGGTTCACCCTTGTGCGTGCGGCTGATCAGAGCAATGGTGCAACCGCAGACCACCACCGAACCGATGGCGGCCAGCACAGCGACCGGGCCGCCGTGCAGCGCGGTCACCACGTTTTGTTGTGCGGCCATCGCCACCACCACCGGAATGTACATGGCGCCCCAAAAGCCCACGCCCATTTCGCAGTCCTTGGTCATGCCACCGTGTTTTTGCATCCACAAGCGCGCGCAGATCAACAGGATCATGGCGATCCCGACGCCGCCCACATTGGATTTGACGCCCAGCAACACACCGAGCATGTCGCCAAGGATCACTCCCGCCAACATGCAGATCGCCAGCAAGGCCACACCATAAATAATCATCGTTGTTGTCCTCAAAGTGCTTCATCGAAATTGTTGTTTTTGTGCTTCGAAAGCCTTGGGTGGAGCTTTATCGGTGGCGGCGTTCCTCCTCTTGCAGCAGGGCCTGCAGGGTGTCCAGGCGCGCGCCTTCGCAGGCAATCACCGTGCCCTGCTCAAACACGCGGCGTGACAGGCCAGTGAGCACCGCGCCCGGCGGCAGTTCGATTTGCAGGCGCACACCACGCTCGTAGGCGCTTTGCACGGTGCCGCGCCAATCGACGATGCGGCACATGTTGAAGGCCAGGTCGTCGCGCAGTTGCTCGGGGTTGTGAATCGGCCGCGCGCGGGTGCTGCTCAGGTAGGTAATGCGCGGCGCCTTGAGCGTGACGAATGCTTGCGCCAGCGCCTGGGCAGGCGCCTCCAGCAGCGCGCAATGCGACGGCACGCTGACCGCCAGGCGCTTGGCGACGCCGTTGCCCTTGATGCGCGCTGCGACGAGCTTCATCGCCGCATCGCTGCCAGCAATCACGGTTTGGTTATCGGCGTTGATGTTGGCCAAATACACCGGCGTTTGCGGGCTATGGATGTCGCTCAGTATGTTTTCGACTGTGGATAACTCAGGGCCGATCAGCGCGGTCATCCCAAAGCCTTGTGGATAAGCGTTTTGCATCAGCTCGCCGCGCAAGCTGACCAGTTTTACCGCGTCGGCAAACGCCAGGGCGCCCGCGATAACTGCCGCCGGGTAGGCGCCGATGGACAGGCCCGCCACGTAATCCGGCGTGTGTTGCAGCTGACGGGCATGGGCCACGCCGACAATCAGCAGGCACAGTTGAACAGCACGCGTACTCACCAAGGCTTGCGCCGAATCGAGCAGGCGAACGTCTTCACCCAAGGCATCACTGGCTTCATCCAGAACGTCGGCCGCCAGCGCGCGGAGCATGCCCGTACGCTGGGCGCCCTGCCCCGGAAATACCAGAAGGCTGCTCATGCCACCGCCTGCCACGGGTCAACTACCAAGTGCGCGCCGCTGACGGTTTTCAGCAGTACTCGGCGCGAGCCTCCCGCCCACTCGCGCAAGGCGACGGCGCCAAACGGGGTTTGCAGTTGCAGGTCCACGGCACACGGCGCCGTGTCCAATATCGCGAGCAGGTCCTCGGCATCACCGCGCTCCAAACGCTGGGGCGTGCGCAGGATCAAATCCAGGTCGCTCTGCGCATGCAGTGCTTCAACTCCACTGGCCAACTCAAAACCCGCGCTGCCCGTGACGCCCCACGTCTCCTGCGCTAACACTGGCCGCAATAGATCGAGCGCGCGCAACGCCGGTAAATCCCGTGGTGAGGTCACACCGCGCAGCGCCTCGGGCACTACTCGCCGTTGCACCGCCGCGATGGGCATCACGGCCGCAAACCGCTGCTCACGCAAACGCCCGCGTACGCCGACGGCCACCCGGCCCGGCTCGGCGATGGCGCGACGCACCACCACCGGGTGGCCGGCGTTGATCGCGTCCACCGCCCAAGCCGGCGCGTCGGCGGGCAGATGCGCCGGGGCCATGCCCCAGAGCAAATCGTGAGCGTTCACCATTGCTCCCGCAGCAGTTGGCGTACGTGGCTGGAAGCGGCACGGTTGGTGGCGCCCAGGCGTCCTTTTAAATCGGGGCCCGCGACATCGTCGATGGCGTGCAGCAGGCAATCACTGACGCGCACCACATCGTCCGCCGTGGGGTGTTCAATCTGACTGACCGACAGCGTCTCCCAGAGCAAACCAAGGCTGGCATAACTGTCGATGTCGTAGGCCATCGGCGGCACGCTGGCGGCCAGGGCTTCCAGCTCTTCGACACTGCGCAGGGTCACCCGCGCCGCCGACGCCTTGCCCATCGCATGCACCATCACGCCGGGATCGCGCAGAGCAATCAGGCGGTTGGCCTGGTAGCCGTGGGCGAGGAACGCGCCGGACATGGCCTTGCCCACCAGCAGCGCGATCACCGGGTGCCCGGCCAACCGAGCGCGGGCGTAGCTGTCGGCGGCGGCGGCCAGGGCTTGATGGATGCCCAAGGCTTCTTCGCGACGGCCATAGGCTTGGCTGGGCACATCGACGATGGCGATGATCGGGCGCTTGTCGCCACGGGCGATGGCATCGTCCACGGCTTTGGCCAGGCCCCAGCCTTCGAGCAGGCCGACTTCGCCATTGCGCGCCCGCGGGAAACGGTTGTGCGCGTCGGTGACCACGGCGATGAAGCGCACGGCTTGCTCACCCAATACGCCGTCGGCGACTTTCAGCGAGGCCGGCAAACCGTCCACAGGTGTGGCGCCGGCACTCAATGCGTTGAACCACTGCAGGCCTCTCATGAGCGATCTCCTTGGTACAGGTCGCGCACCGTCGCCGCGTCAATTTGCGGCGTGGCGTCCAGCTCGGTCAGGCGCGTCAGGTAGAAATCGACCTGACGGCTGCGCGGGTGTTCGGGCATACCTTGTTGCAACAGCGCGGTAACCGTCTGTTGGATCTGCGCCACATCGTCCGCCACGTAACGGTCAGCCAGGCCGCTGTTGAAGCGTTGCTCGCCGCCGGTGAGGCTCCAGATAAACGGGCGGTCGCGGGAGTCGTATTCTTCCAGGCCTGCCTCCTGCTCGATCACTTGCGGGCCATTCAGGCCCAGGCGTGCTTCGCGAGTGACCACAAGGTAGCTGCACAGCCCAGCGGCGATGGACATGCCGCCAAAGCAACCGACACTGCCGGCCACCACGCCGATCACCGGCTGGTACTGACGCAGGTCGACAATCGCCGCGTGGATATCGGCAATCGCCGCCAGGCCGAGGTTGGCTTCCTGCAAGCGCACGCCGCCGGTTTCCAGCAACAGCACCGCGCCGGTCGGGATGCCCTTGCGGTTGTCTTCAGCCGCCAATTCCAGCGCACCGGCAATTTTTGCACCGCCCACTTCACCGAGGCTGCCGCCCTGAAAGTTGCCTTCGATAGCGGCCACCACCACCGGCTTTCCGGCGAGGCTGCCTTTGGCGATCACCACGCCGTCATCGGCCTGGGGCACCACGCCTTGACGGCTGAGCCAGGGCGACATCACGCGTTGGAAGGGGTCGATCAGTTCGCGGTACGTGCCGGCGTCGAGCAAGGCCTTGGCCCGCTGCCGGGCACCCAATTCAACGAAGCTGTGTTTGTTGAGCAAGTCAGTCATGGCCGATCTCCTCGAAGCCTTGCTCCAGGCGCAAACGCACCACGCCGGGCGTGGCGCCGAAGTCGTGGATATCGATCTTCAACGCCGGCGGCGTGTGCTCCTGAAAGATCCGCTCGAACAGATGCTGCCAGCGCTGTTCGGCGCCATTCACCGAGGTCTGCACCTGGATGGTCAGCGTGCCGGGCGTGCCAGGTTCCAGCAGCACTTCCAGGTCGCCGGAGCCGACGCAACCCACCAGCGCACGGCCTTTGGGCGGCTGCCCGGCGGGGAATTCAAAGGATAAGGTTTCCATCAAAACGCTCCGTCGAGGCGGTCGATAAACAGGCAGGCGGCCAACAGGTCAGCGGCGCCGCCGGGGGAGGCATTCAGGGCCAGCAGTTGGTCGTCGAGTTCGTGCAATTGGCGGCGACCGGCGAGGGTCGCGCTGCCGCCTGCGTCCAGCACCGCTTGGGCGCCGCGTTGCATGGCGTGCAGGCCTTCGGTGCCGGCGCGGTAGAGCACGCAGGTGTCGGCCAGGTCAGTCATGATCGCGAGCAAGGCATCCAGGCGTGCGTTCTGCTCACCGGCGTTTTGCTGGCGGCTCTTGTGCAGTTGCGGCAGGCCACGTTGCGTCACGGACGGGAAGCCCAGTTGTGCTTCTTCACGGGCGCCGCGCGCGCCGTAGCGTTGAGCAACCTGGGCGCCGTGGCTCAGCGGCTGCGGGGCGTAGCGGTCGTTGAGCAGGGCCAACTTGGCCGCCGTCAGCGTGACGCTGCGTGGCTCCAGCGCCGCAGCAGCAGTGAGCAAACCGAGCGCCCAGATCGCGCCGCGATGGGTGTTCACGCCATTGGTGGTGGTGAGCATCGCCTGCTCGCCTTCCCGGCCGATACGCCCGAGGGCTTCGCGCAAAGGCAAACCCACTTCGCCGAACTCAAGCGCGGCTTCCGCCATCTCCTTGAACATCGGCCACAGCGACAGTGCCGAAGCGTGCATCAGGCCCAGGTGCAAATCGCTATGGGCACCGTTACCGCGGCGGTCCACCAAGGCCGGTTTGGGCGACAGGTCCGCCTCATCGATCAGCGCGTCGACGGCCATGTCTGCCAGGCGATCAGCCAGGCTCAGTTCATGCAGTTTGAGCGCGCGCATTTACCAGCTCCTGAATTTGGCGGGCGGGTTGTACAAGCCACCGGACCACTCCACCAGGTCGGCCACGCTCTTGGCGGCCAACAGCTCGCGGGTGGCGTCGGTGCGGCGAATGCCGAGGTCTTCGGGCAAGGCGATCAAGCCTTCGCGGCGCATGCGCGCGGTGTCCTTGGGGTTGTGGCGCAGGCCGATGGCGGTGACGCCAGCGACGGCGGCGATCATCGCTTGGCGCTCTTCCAGCGAGCGCGCCTTGTACAGGTAGGCGATGCCTTCTTCGGTGAGCAGGTGGGTGACGTCGTCGCCGTAGATCATGATCGGCGCCAGCGGCATGCCGCTTTTGCGCGCCACTTCGACGGCGTCGAGGGTCTCGACGAAAGTGGGTTTGCCGCCTTCCTGGAAGGTTTCGACCATCTGCACCACGAGTTTTTTGCCGCGTTCGAGCAGGGCTTGCGGCGCGTCATCGTGGCGCATGTCCAGCCAGGCCGGGGTGCCATGCCGACGGCCGCGCGGGTCGTGGCCCATGTTCGGCGCGCCGCCAAAACCGGCGAGGCGGCCACGGGTCACGGTGGAGGAATGCCCGTCGCCATCCACTTGCAGGGTGGCGCCGATAAACAGGTCCACGGCGTATTGGCCGGCGAGCTGGCAGAACATCCGGTTGGAGCGCATCGAGCCGTCGCGGCCGGTGAAGAACACATCAGGCCGCGCGGCGATGTAGTTTTCCATGCCCAGTTCGGTGCCAAAGCAATGCACGCTTTCCACCCAGCCGCTTTCGATGGCAGGGATCAAGGTTGGGTGTGGGTTGAGGGTCCAGTTGCGGCAGATTTTGCCTTTAAGGCCGAGGGATTCGCCGTAAGTCGGCAGGATCAATTCGATGGCGGCGGTGTTGAACCCAATGCCGTGGTTGAGCGACTGCACATTGTGTTTTTCGTAGATGCCACGGATCGCCATCATCGCCATCAGCACATGCACCGGCTTGATATGGCGCGGGTCGCGGGTGAACAGCGGCTCGATGTAGAACGGCTTGTCGGCCACCACCACAAAATCCACCCAGCTTGCGGGGATGTCGACGCGGGGCAAATCGGTAACGTCATCCACCAACTGGTTGACCTGCACGATGACGATGCCATCGCTGAACGCGGCAGGCTCGATCAACGCCGGGGTGTCTTCGGTGCTGGCGCCGGTGTAAATGTTACCGGCGCGGTCGGCCATGAAACCGGCCGAGAGCACGACGTTGGGAATCAGGTCCACCACCAGCCGCGCGTAGAGTTCGATGTAGGTGTGGATCGCGCCGATTTCCAGCAGGCCGTCTTCCAGCAGCTGGCTGATGCGCAGGGATTGGGTGCCGGCGAAAGAGAAGTCGAGCTTGCGGGCGATGCCCTTTTCAAACAGGTCCAAGTGCTCGGAACGGCCGACACTGGGCATGATCATGTGCAAATCGTGGAGCTTGGCCGGGTCGGCCTTGGCCAGGGAGCGCGAGAGGAAGTCGGCCTGCTTCTGGTTGTTGCCTTCCAGCACCACGCGGTCGCCAGGGAGGATCAGCGCCTCCAGGGCCTCGACGATTCTGTCACTGGGCAACACCGCCCCGTCTGCGTATTTTTTGACCAGCCCGAGGCGCCGCTGCTTCTCGTCGCGCCGCCGCGTCCAGCGCGAGTCGGGGGTGATGGTTGTTGTCATGGTCGCTCCACGGGGTTTGCTGTCGTGGGCTGTACCTTAGGAGTGAACGTGGGGGGTATCAATCAAGCCCAACGGCGGATCGTTACGGTTGGAGTAACGGATCGTCAGCAATCGCGGACTCAAGCCGAACAAAGATTAAAAATGGGGGAGCTGGCTTGCCTGCGATTGCGGACTGTCAGTCGACATATCTGCAGCTGATCTACCGCTATCGCAGGCAAGCCAGCTCCCACATTTGATTGGCGGTGTTGCGAAGAATCACGTCATTGCCACTGACGCACAGCCAACACATCTTCCACTCTATTCAGCAGAGACATCGCGCCATCCATCAACTGCCCAAGCAATGCCTCATCCTCATCCATATACCCTTCATATTCCGCCAGGTTTCGGCGCTCATGACATAACGCCAGTAACCTCACCTGCACCCTGCTCACGTCGGCGGAGTGAATCAGACATCGAAAGACCAGATAGCGTTTGTCAGAACGATACCCTTGCAGGCGCAAGGCCGTGAGCGCGATGGCGTGGGCGGCGTTGTAGGCCAAGTCGAAACGACTGGCGAACGATAGCTGTGGGTTACCCGCATCCCTTAACCGATCCCGCGCCGAGCGCATCAGCCCGTCACACTCCTTGCGATCCGGCGGCTCAGCCTTCAAGCCACCGCTACGTTGCAGATTTTCCAGATTTGCCTTGCTGTCCATCCATGGATTCCAGGGGGTTGCCCCCGATCAGATTGATCTTGTCCTGCTGCACGACCCGCTGCACAAAACTGTTCCCGGCATTCCATTTGCCGATCCAGTCTTCAGGGGTGTAAAGCGTTGGGTTGATGGTGCGACCCAGTTGCTCTTCCAGCGGTATGAGCTGCTCCATGACTTCACTGTAGTTGAGGCTTTGGCCGATCAGCATCAGATCTATGTCACTGGATGAGTGCGCCTCACCCTTGGCGATGGAGCCGTAGATAAAGGCCCAGGTTATCTGCTCGGCGAACGGTGCCAATGCATTGCGCACGGGTTCATCCAGGCTCAGGGTCTTGCGCACGATGGCCAACAACTCCGAGTAAATCGGGCATTGGGGGTTGGCCTGGTAATGGGTCTGATTGCCTTGGCGCGTCATGCTCAAGATACCCGCCAACTGCAAACGCTCCAGCTCGCGGGTAAGGCTGCCCTTGCCCACCTGGGCCCAACGCGCGATTTCATTGGTGAAAAAACTTTGATCGGGCTTGCCGAAAAGCAGGCCCAGCACTTTCTGCTGAGTGTTGGTGAAGAGTGCAGTGCTGAGCGGCAAGGTTTGCATGGCAGCGGCCAAAGAGTCCCAAAAAGGGAACGATAGGTCCCTTTTTGGGAACGATCAAGTTTTAAGGGGATGGGATATTGGAAATGATCAATCAGCAAATACTGGATTTGAGCCGAATGAAGATCGAAAGGTGGGAGCTGGCTTGCCTGCGATAGCGGTGGGTCAGCTATTAAGATGTCGACTGACACGCCGCCATCGCTGGCAAGCCAGCTCCCACATTTGTTCGGTGGTGTCTGTTAAAAATCGGTCCCTGTTTGGGACCGCTTCAACCTACCGGCGCAGGGCTGACGTGTTCCAGCGCTCTATCAACCAGTAACTGACTCAACTCGGCCATTTGCTGAATGCCGAGCATGATTGCGCGCTGGGAGGTGTCCAGGTTGAAGGCCAGATTGCAGGTCATGGCGTTTAGCGAGGACAAAGTTTCGCTGGCGTTGACCAGCAGGGTTTCAGTGTTCTGATGGGGGTCTACGGTGAAAAGCTTGGAAGCAGGTGGATTGGGGGTAGGTTTGACCATGATGAAACTCCTAAACAGTCAGTAAGGAGCGCCACCGTTCGCTTGCACGCGAATGAGGGTGGCGACCGTGCGCAGGTGTGCAAGACCGGGCCTGTTTAGGACACCCAGCAGGTCCGAAGACCTCCTGCGCGCAGCCGCCATAAAGCAGCGAGCACAAAAAACGCCCGTGGTTGGCTGGGCGTTTTTACGCCTAAACAGTTTCGTCGGACTTGCACGTCCGTGTCACCGTTTTTTTCGATGACGGAGCGAAGACTAGCCTCCATGACTACCCACAACAAGTTCACGCACAGCCCGAAATCTTGCGGGAAAAATCCGAGGCCCTCCTACAAATCTCAAAGCAAAAGCGCTTCCCGTGGCGAGCGGGCTTGCCCCGCGTTGGGCTGCGAAGCGGCCCCATTAAGGTAAACGCAGTGTGTCAGGTTTATAGAGACGGCAGGTTTGGGGCTGCTGCGCAGCCCAACGCGGGGCAAGCCCGCTCGCCACGAAAAATGGTGCAAGCCACAAGGGTCAGGCCAGGCCGGATTCGACCAACAAGGCTTCAAGCCCCATAAGGTCAGGCACCTTCGCCACATGTTCCCCCACTTGCACCGCCGCCAGTTCCAGCGGGCACAGCGGCACGTCCACGTAACTCAACTGGCTATCCAGCTTGTACGAACGCGGAATGCCCTGAATCACCATCGCAATAAACTTCAACGTCGGCCGCCCGCCCAGCGCGTTCAGCACCACAATCCGCGAGCGCTCGCCGGTCACGCTGGCCTCGCCGCACACGGCTTCAAAGCTGATCAACGGCAACTGCCGGTCGCGCCATGTGACTTGCCGCAGGTACCACGGCGGTGCGTCGCTGGCCGGTTCGCCGCGCTGGAAGTCGATCAGTTCGGCGATGGCGACGTTGGGCAGCACCAGGTGGCGGTCGGCCAGGGGCAGCAGCAGGCCGGTGAGTTGGCTGGTGCGGTGGTCAAGCATGGGACTTGCTCCAGTAGGCGATGCTTTCCAGCAGCACCGACTCTTGGTACGGCTTGCCGAGGTAGTCGTTGACGCCGATGGCCATGGCGCGGTCGCGATGTTTCTGGCCGGTGCGCGAGGTGATCATGATGATCGGCAGGCGCATCAGCCGGGGGTCGTTGCGCACCTGGATCGCCACTTCGAAGCCGTCCATGCGCGGCATTTCGATGTCGAGCAGCATCAGGTCCGGGGTGTGTTCTTCGAGCAACGCGATGGCGTCGATGCCGTCTTTGGCGGTGAGCACGTTCATGCCGTTGCGCTCCAGCAGGCGGCTGGTGACTTTGCGCACGGTGACCGAGTCGTCTACCACCAGCACCAGCAGCGGGCGTTTTTTCAGCGGGTCGTTGAGGATCAGCGGCGCGTCCACCGACTGGGCCGGCAACGCCGGTTGGCGGGCGCGGATGTGCGCCAGCAAGTCGATAATCAGCACCACGCGACCATCGCCCAGAATGGTCGCCCCGGACAAACCCTGCACGCCGGCAAACTGTGGCCCCAGGCCCTTGACCACGATCTCGCGCGTACCGGCCATGGCGTCCACGTGCACTGCCACGCGCCGCTCGTTGCATTGCACCAGCAGCACCGGCACGGGCTGGTATTGGCCGAGCAGTCTGGGCCGGGCGACGGTGTGCAGCAGGTCGCCCAAATAGAACAATTCATAACGCTGGCCGGCGTATTCGTAACGCGGCGGATCTTGCTGATAGTGCCCGGCCAGCTCATGGGGCAACACGCGCACCAGGCCTTCAATGGTGTTGAGCGGGATCGCATATTGGTCGTCCGCGCATTGCACCATCAGCGCGCGATTGACCGACACGGTAAACGGCAGGCGAATGCGAAAGTGCACGCCCGCGCCCGGCGTCGAGTCGATGAACATCGAGCCACCGAGCTGGCGCACTTCTTCGTGCACCACGTCCATGCCCACGCCGCGCCCGGAAATCTGGGTGATTTTTTCGGCGGTGGAAAAGCCCGGCTGCAGGATGAACTGCAACACGTCGCGGTCGCTCATGTCTTGATCAGGCGCGAGCAGGCCGCGCTTGATCGCCTTGCGCCGCACCGCGTCCAGGGGCACACCGGCACCGTCGTCGCGCATGTCGAAGACGATGTCGCCGCCTTCGTGGGTCAGGTCCAGGCTGATACGGCCCTTCTCGGGTTTACCGGCCAACACGCGCGCCTCGCGGGACTCCAGGCCATGGTCGACGGCATTGCGCAGCATATGTTCCAGCGGCGCCACCATGCGCTCCAGCACGTTGCGGTCCATCTCGCCTTCGGCATTGCCGACCACGAATTCAACGTCCTTGCCCAACTCCTCCGCCACCTGACGCACGATGCGCTTGAGGCGCGGCAGCATGCGTTCGAACGGCACCATGCGCGTGCGCATCAGGCCTTCTTGCAGCTCGGTGTTGATGCGTGCCTGTTGCTGCAACAGGTTGTGTGCATCCCCGTTGCGACGGTCGAGGGTTTCCTTGAGGTCCAGCAGGTCGGAGGCCGATTCGGACAGCGCGCGCGACAACTGCTGCAGCTGCGAATGACGGTCCATTTCCAGCGGGTCGAATTCTTCATAGCCCAGGCGCTCGGCCTCGGCCTGCTGACGACTGAGAATGCGGCCCTGGGTTTCGGTGTCGAGGCGGCGCAGTTGGTCACGCATGCGCTCGATGGTGGTTTCGACTTCGTTGAGCGCGATACGCGCGTCGTTGACTTGCTGCTCGATACGGCCACGGAAGATTGAGGTTTCACCGGCCAGGTTGACCAGATCATCAAGCAAGTCAGCGGAAATTTTCACCATGTCGGCGCCGGGGTCCACCGCCGCTTCGGCCTTGCCGGCCGGCAAGGCTACGGGCGCCAGCGGCTCATCACCGGGGTGCACCAGGCTTCTGATGCGCTTGATGAGTTTATCCACCGACCCCACCGGCAAACCGCCCGCCACCGCGTCGATCATCTGCGCCAGGCGGTCATGGCAGCCTTGCAGCAACGCGAACAATTCCGGCGACGGCGCAAGCAAACCGGCAGACAGGCCTTCGTAGAGAAACTCCAGCTCATGGGCCAAATCGCCAATCGGCCCGATTTCGACCATGCGCGCGCCGCCCTTGAGGGTGTGCAAGTCGCGCAGCAAGGTTTCCACCTCCTGACGATTGCTCGGCTCGGCCTGCCAGCGCAGCAACGCGCTGCTTGAACTGTCGAGAATATCGGCGGCTTCTTCGAGGAAGATATCCAGCAACTCGGGATCAGCCGCTGCGGTTTCAGGTTCTGTGGGCGCAGTGGCAGGCGCGTTGTTCTGGCGCAACGCGCGCAACTGCGCGATCAAGTCACTGGAGTCGCTCAGGGGTTGGTGGTCTTGCAGTTGATCGAGCTGCACGGCCAGCCGCTCATGGCTGGCCATCAATACTTGGGACAGTTCGGTCGAGTAACTGTAGCGGCGGTCCACCAGGCCTTCGTACAGGCATTCCAGCTCATGGGCGAGGTCGCCAATCGGGCCGATTTCGGCCATGCGCGCGCCGCCCTTGAGGGTGTGCAAATCCCGCTGCAACGACGACAACGGCGCCGCGCTGTCCGGCTCCAGCAGCCAGCGTTTCAGCGACTGCCCGGCGCTGTCGAGGATGTCCACTGCCTCTTCCAGGAAAATCTCGACGATCTCGTCGTCCATCGCCGTGTCCTGGCCCAACCGGGCCGTGGCGGCGCCCAGTTCGGAGATGCTTGGGGCGCGCCCGCCGTCGCTTTTGATCAGGCCGGTGGCGGACGGGTCGAGGGCTTCATCCAGCAGCTCGCGCAAGGCGTCTACCCGCGCCGGCGCCGGGCTGATTTCCTGGCCGGCCGCCAGTTGGTCGAGCATGTTGATCAGCGCTTCATGGGCCTGTTCGGCCTCATGGAAAAACCGTTCGCTGACCGCCAGACTGCTCTCTTCCACAGCGCCATAGAGGTCGAGCAAGGCTTCGCAGAGTTCGTCGATGGCGTGCAGGTCGGCGATGTGCGCGCCCTCGCCCAGGGTGGTCAACTCGTCCAGCAGCGCGGTCAGTTCCTGGCGTTCGCCGGGGTGTTGCTGCCAGCGGCGCAGCAGGCTTTCGGCATCCAGCAGGATGTCCATGCCCTGGGCCAGGAAGTTGCTGATCAGCTGCGCGTCGCGCTTGATGCGCAGCCCGGTGTTGGGCGCGTCGAGCAAGGCTTGCAGCTGCTGGTCGAGCAGGCTTTGCGTGCGGCTGATCAACTCTGCCGCGCCCTTGATCGGCACCAGCGGATCACTGTCCAGCTGACGCAACCCGCGCTGGAACAGGCCTTCGGCTTCCAGCAGCAGTTCCACTTCATCCAGGTCCAGCGGCAGACGGTGGGCCTTGTATTCGCGGGTCAGGTGATCGAGCGGTCGCGCCAGTTCGGCCATCGGCAACACGCCGGCCATGTAGGCGCTGCCCTTGAGGGTGTGCAGGGCACGTTGCAGTTCATCGCTGACTTGCAGCGGCATATGCTCGGCGGCCTGTTGCAGAAAGTGGTTGAGGCTTTCCAGGTGGCTCTGGGCTTCGTTGCGAAAGATCTCCAGCAACATCGGGTCATGGGGCTCTGCGGCCGGTTGAGTGCCGCTGGCCAAGGCATGGGCACGGGCCGCCAGGGCGTCGACTTCATCGCGCTGGCGTTGGTCGTCGGCCGCAAAGTCGGCGATCAGCTCCGGCAGCAGGGCCACGGCCTCATCCAGCACCTGTTGCACGTCAGCGTCGAGCGCCACGCTGCGTTCGAGCACACGGTTAAGCAGGTTTTCCACGGCCCAGGCCAGCTCGGCCAGTACCAGGGCGCGGACCATCCGGCCGCTGCCTTTGAGCGTGTGGAAGGCACGCCGCATCTCGCTTTGCGCGGTTTTTTCGGCGCTGTTGGGCAAGTAGCGGTGCAGCACTTCAAGGACTTCATCGGTTTCTTCGAGGAAGACTTCGCGCAGTTCATCGTCGACAGGTTCTTCGCCAACGGGCGGCGGCAAGAGGCTGCCCGGACGGTGCAGGGCAGGCGGATTCAGGCGTGACGTGGGGTTGGCCAACGCATCGAATTGGGACTGGCTCGGTGCGATCTCTGTCGACAGGGCGCCATCCGGCGCGGCCAGGGCCTGGCGCCAAGGCTTTTCGACCGGCAGATAGCCGAGTGCAGCCAGGCCTTGGGTGGCCAGCTCCAGCACGCGTTCGCCGGCGGCGTCGGGGTCCTGGAGCATGCGTTCCAGGTAGTATTCCAGGCTGCTGACCACGTCGGCGAAATGCGCCAGCTGCGCCTCGGGCGGTGGCGCAGCGCCGGTCATCAACTGTTCATCGACATAATCGGTGCAACCACGCATCAGGCTCGCCGCACGCGGCAGCGGAATCATCGCCAACGCGCCGCGCACCTGGCTGAGCAGCTCGGGCAGCGACTCCAGGCGCTGGCGGTCCCAATCGGCCTCAAGGCAATCGATCACCAGCTCTTTGGCCTGGCGCAGGCATTGGCAGGATTCGCGGATCACCAATTGATGAATCTGGGTCAGGTCGGTGGTGGGCAGGCGGCTTTCTTCGCGGCTCTCCGGCTCGACGGTGCCGGCCATGCCCGCCAGCGTGGCCTCGACGTAGAGCAAGGCGCCGGCAACATCCATCAACACCGCGTCATTGGGCTCGCGCTGGCCCTGCACCAGGCTCAGCACCACCGCCAGTTGATCGATGATGACCTTACGCGGCTGGCCAAAGCCCAGCACCGCCAAGGTGTCGGCGATCTGGCGCAGTGGCGCCAGCAGGGCATCGAGGTCGTTGGTGTGTTGGCGGTCGCTGCGCACGAACAGGTCGAGGCGCTCCTTGACCCGCACCAGTTCCTCGCACAAGGCGCCAAGCACCGAGCCCATGGCATTGCGGTCCGGTCCGGCCAAACGCGCACGCTCGGCATCGACCACGGCGCTGTCGGGCAAGGCTTCATCCAGCCCGTAGCGTTCCTTGAGGCTTTGCATGCGCGGCGTCGGCCGGGTGACCTTGGCCACGTAGAACAGCAAGCTTTTTAGCAGTTCATCCGGCGCGGGCTGGTTGATGCCGCCGATGCCCTGGACCAGCAGACGCTTGAGTTGCTTGTCGCTGGCCTTGAGCAGGCTGCGCAGCGCCGGGCTGTTGGCGATCACGCCGGTGAGCATGCCCTCGACCAGCGCCGAGGTGACTTGCCACAACGGCAGCAAGGGCGCACCCTGGCACAACGCTTCGAGGCGCGCGAACACCCGCGCCATGTCTTCCAGGTTGCTGGGGCCGTGGTCCTCGCGCAACAGACCGGCCAGGGCCTGTTGCAGCAGTTGATGCCACTGGCGCAGTTGCTCGTGAAGGTCCGGCAGTGTGCGTTGGGCCAAGGCCTCGTCGGGCAACGGCGCAATCGACAACAGCTGCGGGCTGAACAGGCTGGTCTCCGACAGCAGGCTTTCACCGCGCGCACTGCGCAGGTCGTTGAGCAGCGGCAACACCACCAGCGGCAGGTCGCGGCGGGCGCTGTGCACGCGGTCGAGGTACAGCGGCAGTTGCCCGAGGGCCTGTTGCAGCAGGCGGATGCTTTCATCGCGCTGGCTGACGCGCTCGGCTTGCAGGGCCAGGGCCAGCGCTTCGATCTCTTCGGCCAGCAGCGCTGCGCCGTAGAACTCGACCATCTGCAGCGCGCCATGCACTTGGTGGATACCGGCCAGGCACTCGGCAATGGCGTCGCTGTCGCGGGTTTCGACAAACGCGTCCAGCGCCGAACGGGCCTGTTTCAGGGTTTCGGCAATGTCGCCCTTGACCCATTCGAGGGCCACGTAGTCGTGCCGATCAACCATAACTGCTCCGCTTAGAATTCGTGAATTGCTGGTGTTGCCATGAACAATGGAGATCCACTGTGGGAGCTGGCTTGCCTGCGATGGCGGTGGGTCAGCCTCAGATGGATCAACTGACAGTCCGCTATCGCAGGCAAGCCAGCTCCCACAGTTGGACTGGGGTGTTGTCTAGCGTGCATTTCAATCGTCTACCGGTTTTGGCGGTGGCAGGGTGAAACCCGACACCGACCGGCGCAACTGGCTGGCCATCTTCGCCAGGTTGCCGATGCTCTCCGCCGTGGCGGTCGAGCCCGATGACGTTTGCGTGGTGATCTGCTGGATCACGTTCATCGTCAGGGAAATCTGCCCCGCCGACGAGGTCTGTTGCTGCGCCGCATTGGAAATACTCTGGATCAACGCCGCCAGGGTTTTCGACACGCCTTCGATCTCTTCCAGCGCCACCCCGGCGTCTTGCGCCAGCCGCGCGCCACGCACCACTTCGGTGGTGGTCTGTTCCATGGAAATAACCGCTTCATTGGTGTCGGTCTGGATCGCCCGCACCAGTGTTTCAATTTGGCGTGTGGCGGCGGATGAGCGCTCGGCCAACCGCTGCACTTCGTCGGCCACCACGGCAAACCCGCGCCCGGCGTCACCGGCCATGCTCGCCTGGATCGCGGCGTTGAGGGCAAGGATGTTGGTCTGGTCGGCAATGTCGTCGATCAGGCTGACGATGTCGCCAATCTCCTGGGACGACTCGCCCAGGCGTTTGATGCGCTTGGCGGTGTCCTGGATCTGCTCGCGAATGTTGTCCATGCCGTGGATGGTGTTGTGCACCACCTCATTGCCCTTGTTGGCAATTTCCACCGAGCGCTCCGCCACCGCCGAGGACTCGGCGGCGTTGGCCGACACCTGGTCGATGGATTGGGCCATCTGATTGATCGCAGTAGAGGCCTCGGCGATTTGCTGGGCCTGATGCTCCGAGGCCTGGGCCAGGTGCATGGCGGTGGCCTGAGTTTCCTGCACCGCACCGGCCACTTGCCCGGCCGTGAGGTTGATGGTCGCTACCAGATCGCGCAGCTGGTCCACCGAATAATTGATCGAGTCGGCGATGGTGCCGGTGAAGTCTTCGGTGACCGAGGCGGTCACCGTCAGGTCACCATCGGCCAGGTCCTCGATTTCATCGAGCAGACGCATGATCGCGTTCTGGTTGCGCTCGTTTTTCTCGGCGGTTTCATGCAACTGGCGGTTGGTCTCGCGCACCATCACCAGGCCAATCAGGATGATCGAGGTCAGCGCCAACAAGCCCAATACGTAGCCGCCGATGGTGTCAAAGCTGCGCCCGCTGGCGAGGTTTTCAAACCCGGTGGCCAGGTGCGAGGCTTCATCGAGCAGGGTTTGCGACAGGTTGAAAATATTGCTCGCCGAGGCGCGTACCTGGAACAGCTGCGGCGAGGTTTCGAGGATTTCATCCACGGAGCCGGAGACAAACTCAAACAGCTCGGCGATTTCCGCCAACCGCGCGCGGGCGTCGTGGTCTTCAACCTGAGCAATGCGCAGGCCGGCGTTGCCCTGGAGCATGCCGTTAAGCACTTGGCCAAAACGGTTGGCGTCGCGGCCAAAGGCATCGGCGGCCTGCACCGAGGTTTCGTCGCCGGCCAACACGGTGTTGACTGCGCCCAGGATACGTTCGGCCAGCAATGATTGGCGCTGGGCCAACACCACCTGGCTGGCCGGGGCGCCGCGTTGCAGCAGAATGTCGACGACCTTTTCCGATTCCATCTGCAATTGCGGCACGGTTTCGGCAAGCGTCGCGGCCACTTGGTGCAACGACAACACGGTCTGTTCGCTGGCGAGAATCGCGTCGGTATTTTTCAGCAGTGCTTCCCAATCGGTCTGCACCGCGCGCATTTCGGCGCGTACCGCGTTGGGTGCAGCCGGCAGGCCGGTCTCTGTATCGCCTTTTTTCAGATAGCCCCAGCGCTGGGCGAAGTCGTTGCGTGCATCGCCCAGCAGCTTGAACGCGGCCGCCTTCCCGGCGGCGGCTTCCGTGGCGTTTTTGGCGATGCGCTGGGACAGCACGCGCAGCTCACCGGCGTGGCCGATGTACTGCTTGTCGTACGTGGACTGGGTATTGAGGTACGCGAAGTTGGCGAACAACAGCATGATGAACACGATCAGCGCGATAAACAGCACGATGATCTGCGAACGGCTGCGCGATGCGGCTTGCGGTTTGGGCGTGGTAGCGGTGGTCATGCGGCAACATCCATGAAGCCTGGGGCCTGGGCCAAAGCGAAGGGGCTGAAGACCTGCCACAGCTGGTCACTGTCGAATTGGCCCTGAATAAACGGCGCGGTGGGCGCGGTGCTCGCCAACAGTGCGTCTTGTGCGAAATGCTGCATGCCCACCACCTCGTCCACCAGCAGCCCGACAAACAAGTCGTTGAATTCCACCACCAGCACTCGCCGTTGCTTGCGGGCCCTGGACAGCCCGAGGTCGAGGAACCCGCCCAGGTCCATCACCGGCAGCAAACGCCCGCGCAGGTTGGCCACGCCTTTGACCCAGGGCTTGACCCCGGGCATCAAGGTGCAGCGCGGTTCATGCAACACCTCGGCGACTTCGCCCATCGGCGCCACGTACCAATACGGCCCCAGGCGAAAACCGATCCCGCTCCAACGTTGCAGGCGGGTTTCCTGGGACGGCAGGTCGGCGGCCAGCAGGCGGCAGCGGCGGTCGATGTCCAGCAGCAGCTCGAAGGCGGTTTGTGACTCGGTCATGATGGCGTGCCGTCAGCCGGCCAACACCTTGTTCAGGGTGGCGATCAGGGTTTCTTCGTCCACGGGTTTGGTCAGGTAATCCTTGGCGCCCTGGCGTGCGCCCCAGATTTTGTCGGTTTCCTGATCCTTGGTGGTGATGATGATGATCGGGATGCCGTTGGTTTCCGGCTCCTTGGACAGCTGGCGGGTAGCCTGGAAGCCATTGAGGCCCGGCATCACGATGTCCATCAGCACGGCGTCGGGTTTTTCCTGGCGGGCCAGGGCCACGCCGTCTGCGCCGTTTTCGGCTTTGAGGACCTGGTGGCCGTGCTTTTCCAGCATGCCGGTCAGTTTGTACATTTCGGTCGGCGAATCGTCGACGATCAGAACACGTGCCATGGTTTTCCCCACTACATTGGTGGACGCCGGCCCTTGTGAGGCGGTGTCAGTGTGCTTGTTCTACTGCGGCGAAGCCGGGCACGTAGGCCTTGATCGCGCTCAGCAGTTCTTCCTTGCTGAAAGGCTTGGTCAAAAACTGATCGACACCCACGATGCGCCCCTTGGCCTTGTCGAACAGGCCGTCCTTGGAGGACAGCATGATCACCGGAATCGACTTGAACGCCGGGTTGTTCTTCACCAGCGCGCAGGTTTGATAGCCATCCAGGCGCGGCATCATGATGTCGACAAAGATAATGTGCGGGTGATGATCAACAATCCGGGCCAGTGCATCGAAACCGTCGATGGCCGTGATGACTTCGCACCCCACGTTCTTCAACAGGGTCTCGGCGGTGCGGCGGATCGTTTTCGAATCGTCGATCACCATCACTCTCAAGGCGTTGGAATGCTGTTCCATATCTGCTCTACCATCGCCACAGCGAATCGGTTTTCGGTGTGTACTGCCTGATGTTGCACAGGATGAGCGCTGCAAGCCTTGGAATTCAAGGGCTGCTGCACCGTGGGAGTCTTTTTAGCACAGTCTCCGGGCGCAATCTATCGAGCAACCGGCCAGGTGGTTTTTCCTTGACCCACAACAGCCGCAGCGCCACTCTGACGCCACTTTTATGCGCCCTAATTTGCTAGAGGAAATCCCCCATGAGCGTTCGCGTCGGCATTGTCATGGACCCTATTGCCAGCATTTCCTATAAAAAGGACAGCTCGCTGGCCATGCTCCTGGCCGCCCAGGCCCGCGGCTGGACCCTGTTCTATATGGAGCAGCGCGATCTTTACCAAGGCGACGGCGAAGCCCGCGCACGCATGCGCCCGCTGCAGGTGTTTGCCAACCCTGAAAAGTGGTTCGAGCTTGCGGATGAAATCGACAGCCCCTTGAGCGATCTGGACGTGATCCTGATGCGCAAGGACCCGCCGTTCGACATGGAATTCGTTTACTCCACTTACTTGCTGGAACAGGCCGAGCGCGCTGGCGTGCTGATCGTCAACAAGCCGCAAAGCCTGCGCGATTGCAATGAAAAGCTGTTCGCCACCCTGTTCCCGCAGTGCACCCCGCCTACCGTGGTGAGCCGCCGCGCCGATGTGTTGCGTGAATTCGCCGCCAAGCACGGCGACGTGATCCTCAAGCCGCTGGACGGCATGGGCGGCACGTCGATCTTCCGCCACCGCGCCGGCGACCCTAACCTGTCGGTGATCCTGGAAACCCTGACCGCGCTGGGCACCCAGCAGATCATGGGCCAGGCTTACATTCCGGCGATCAAGGACGGCGACAAACGCATCCTGATGATCGACGGTGAGCCGGTGGATTACTGCCTGGCGCGTATCCCGGCCGCAGGCGAAACCCGTGGTAACCTGGCAGCCGGCGGTCGCGGTGAAGCGCGTCCACTGTCGGACAAAGACCGTTGGATCGCTTCCCAAGTCGGCCCAACCCTGCGCGAAAAAGGCCTGCTGTTCGTAGGACTGGACGTAATTGGTGAGAATCTCACCGAAATCAACGTCACCAGCCCGACCTGCATTCGCGAGATCGACAACGCATTTGGCACGAACATCGGCGAAATGCTGATGGCGGCCATCGAGCGCAAGCTGCAAGCCAAGTGACATAGAACAGCCGGACACACACCAACATTGCGTTATCATGCGGCACCTGTGAAACGCGCGATGTTGGTTTTTTTGTCATGACGCTCCCGCCCGATCTGCCCCCCGAACTCTCCCATAGCGGCGTGCGCC
The DNA here is from genome assembly GCF_044875395.1 of Pseudomonas sp. HT11. Classification (NCBI taxonomy): domain Bacteria; kingdom Pseudomonadati; phylum Pseudomonadota; class Gammaproteobacteria; order Pseudomonadales; family Pseudomonadaceae; genus Pseudomonas; species Pseudomonas sp. HT11. Next base: position 5,915,742 of record NZ_CP173217.1, read on the forward strand.
CGGCTGATCGGCTCGGATTTACCCTGTTTCTGGCAGCGCTGATCCACCTCGCTTTGTTACTCGGCCTGGGTTTCACCTTTGCCGAACCCAAGCAGATCACCAAAACCCTGGAAATCACCCTCGCCACGTTCAAAAGCGAAAAAAAGCCTGAAAAGGCTGACTTTCTGGCCCAGGACAATCAGCAAGGCAGCGGCACGCTCGACAAAAAGGCCGTGCCCAAGACCACCGAAGTGGCGCCGTTCCAGGACAACAAGGTGAATAAAGTCACCCCGCCGCCGACGCCCAAGCCTGAGGTCAAGCAGGCCGCGCCCAAGGCCGCTGTGACCACTGTTGCGCCGAAACCGCAAAAAGCCCCGACCCAGCGCGAGAAAACCAAGACCGAGCCGCAGCCTGAGCCAGTCAAGCCAGCGCCGACCTTCGACAGCTCGCAGCTCTCCGACCAGATTTCCAGCCTCGAAGCCGAACTGGCCAACGAACAACAGCTGTACGCCAAGCGCCCGCGCATCTATCGCCTGAACGCTGCCTCGACCATGCGCGACAAAGGCGCCTGGTATAAGGACGAATGGCGCAAGAAGGTTGAACGCATCGGTAACCTCAACTACCCGGACGAAGCCCGGCGCCAGCAGATCTATGGCAATTTGCGCTTACTGGTGTCGATCAACCGCGACGGTTCGTTATATGAAGTGCAGGTGCTGGAGTCGTCCGGCCAACCGTTGCTGGACCAGGCCGCCCAGCGCATCGTGCGCCTGGCAGCGCCCTTCGCGCCGTTTACCGGCGACTTGAACGACATAGACCGCCTGGAAATCATCCGCACCTGGAAGTTTGCCCGGGGTGATCGGCTGTCCAGTAACTGATCGCTCCTGCACTCTGCCAACGGCAGCGGGGCTTGTCGTGGCGAGCGGGCTTGCCCCGCGTTGGGCTGCGAAGCGGCCCCAACAGGGCCACCGCGTTCTGCCTGTAAAACCACAGCGCCAGATTTCAGGGCCGCTTCGCACCCCAACGCGGGGCAAGCCCGCTCGCCACGACAAGCCGCCTCGCCACAACAGCCCCGCTCGCCACAATTAGCGTCCGCCGCGGCTTGTCAGTTCGCCCCTCCGACGCCACACTAGCGGACATGAAAAATGTCAGCCCGACCTACCTCAAGCACCAATTCCTGATCGCCATGCCCCATATGGCCGACCCGAACTTTGCGCAGACCTTGACCTACATCGTCGAGCACACGGCCAATGGTGCCATGGGGTTGGTGGTGAACCGCCCGCAAGAGCTGAACCTGGCCGATATTCTTGAGCAACTGCGCCCGGAGATCGACCCGCCGGCGCGCTGCCAAAATGTACCGATCTACATCGGCGGGCCGGTGCAAACCGATCGCGGTTTTGTGCTGCACCCCACCGGGCCGAAGTTCCAGGCCACGGTCGACCTGGAAGGCGTGTCGTTGTCCACCTCCCAGGACGTGTTGTTCGCCATCGCCGACGGCGTAGGGCCTGAGCAAAGCGTGATCACCCTCGGCTACGCCGGTTGGGAAGCCGGGCAACTGGAAGCCGAACTGGCCAGCAATGCCTGGCTGACTTGCCCGTTCGATGCCGACATTCTGTTCAACACAGCCAGTGAACTGCGCCTGGAAGCGGCGGCAGCCAAGTTGCGGGTCAACCTCAACCTGCTGACCAGCCAGGCGGGGCACGCCTGATGGCCTTGCGTTTGATCCTCGGTTTTGACTACGGCACCAAACAGATCGGCGTAGCGGTCGGCCAGGTGATTACCGGCCAGGCCCGCGAGCTGTGCACCTTGAAAGCCCAGAACGGCGTGCCGGACTGGAACCAGGTTGAAGCCCTGATCAAGGAGTGGAAGCCCGACGCCGTCGTGGTCGGCCTGCCCTTGAACATGGACGGCACCCCCAGCGACATGTGCCTGCGCGCCGAAAAGTTCGCCCGCCGCCTCAATGGCCGCTACAACCTGCCCTTCTATACCCACGACGAGCGCCTGACCACCTTTGAAGCCAAGGGTGAGCGCCGTGACCGTGGCGGGCAGAAAGGCAGCTACCGCGACAACCCGGTGGACGCCATCGCGGCCGCCCTGCTGTTGCAGGGTTGGCTGGATGAAAACACCGCTTTATTTGAATCCTGACTGACGCGGCTTGCCGCGTCTTTTTACGTTTGAGCCCGGACCTTGCCTGCGCGAGGCCTTGAAGGAGCCACCATGAGCCTGCCCAATCCCGCCGACCTGATCAGCCAGATGGCGATTCGCCTCAAGGCGCACCTGCAACACCGTGCCATCAGCGAACCGCGCTTTATCGGCATTCGCACCGGTGGTGTGTGGGTGGCCCAAGCGTTGCTGGAAGAACTGGGCAGCGATTCGCCGCTGGGCACGCTGGACGTGTCTTTCTACCGCGACGACTTCAGCCAGAACGGCCTGCACCCACAAGTGCGCCCGTCCGCGCTGCCGTTCGAGATTGAAGGCCAGCACCTGGTGCTGATCGACGACGTGCTGATGAGCGGTCGCACCATCCGCGCCGCCATGAACGAGTTGTTCGATTACGGCCGCCCGGCCAGCGTGACGCTGGTGTGCCTGCTCGACCTGGACGCTGGCGAATTGCCGATCAGCCCGGATGTGGTCGGAGCCACCCTGTCGCTGGAGGCCCACCAGCGGGTAAAATTGTCCGGTCCCACGCCGCTCGAACTCGAACTGCAAGACCTTGCCCTTTAAACCGCCTTGTACAGAGTCCCCGCGATGACGCCTCTAGATGCCAAGCGCCCGCTGCAGCTCAATGCTCAGGGCCAGTTGCAACACTTCTTGTCCCTCGACGGTTTGCCCCGCGAACTGCTGACTGAAATCCTCGACACCGCCGACTCGTTCCTCGAAGTCGGTGGCCGCGCGGTGAAGAAGGTCCCGCTGCTGCGCGGCAAGACCATCTGCAATGTGTTCTTCGAGAACTCCACCCGCACCCGCACCACCTTTGAACTGGCGGCCCAGCGGCTGTCGGCCGACGTGATCACACTGAACGTGTCGACCTCGTCGGCGAGCAAGGGCGAGACCCTGCTCGACACCCTGCGCAACCTTGAAGCCATGGCCGCCGACATGTTCGTGGTGCGCCACGGCGACTCCGGCGCTGCGCATTTCATCGCCGAGCATGTGTGCCCGAACGTGGCAATCATCAACGGCGGCGACGGCCGCCACGCGCACCCGACCCAAGGCATGCTCGACATGCTGACGATCCGTCGGCACAAGGGCGGTTTTGAAAACCTCTCGGTGGCCATCGTCGGCGACATCCTGCACTCGCGGGTCGCGCGCTCGAACATGCTGGCGCTCAAAGCCCTGGGTTGCCCGGACATCCGCGTGATCGCGCCGAAAACCCTGCTGCCGATCGGCATCGAGCAGTACGGCGTGAAGGTCTACACCGACATGACCGAAGGCCTCAAGGACGTGGACGTGGTGATCATGTTGCGCCTGCAACGCGAGCGCATGGCCGGTGGCCTGCTGCCGAGCGAAGGTGAGTTCTACCGCCTGTTCGGCCTGACCACTGCGCGGTTGGGCGGCGCCAAGCCGGATGCGATCGTCATGCACCCAGGGCCGATCAACCGTGGGGTTGAGATTGAGTCGGCGGTGGCCGACGGCAGCCAATCGGTGATCCTCAACCAAGTGACCTACGGCATCGCCGTGCGCATGGCGGTGTTGTCCATGGCCATGAGCGGGCAAACCGCGCAACGTCAATTCGAGCAGGAGAACGCCCAGTGAAGCTCAGCATTCTCGGCGCCCGAGTCATCGATCCGGCCAGTGGCCTGGATCAAGTTACCGATCTTCACCTGGAAGCCGGCAAAATCCTCGCCATTGGCGCTGCGCCTGCGGGCTTCAACGCCAGCGAGACGATCGACGCCAAAGGCCTGGTGGCCGCGCCTGGTTTGGTCGACCTGAACGTCGCCCTGCGCGAACCGGGTTACAGCCGCAAAGGCACCATCGCCAGTGAAACCCGCGCCGCCGCTGCCGGTGGCGTCACCAGCCTGTGCTGTCCGCCGCACACCAAGCCGGTGCTCGACACCTCGGCAGTGACCGAGCTGATCCTGGACCGCGCCCGCGAAGCCGGCAATTGCAAAGTGTTCCCCATCGGCGCGCTGAGCAAAGGCCTGGAAGGCGAACAACTCGCCGAGCTGATTGCCCTGCGCGACGCCGGTTGCGTGGCATTCGGCAACGGGCTGGACAGTTTTCGCAGCACGCGCACGCTGTGCCGCGCCCTGGAATACGCAGCCACCTTCGACCTGACGGTGATCTTCCACTCCCAGGACCGCGACCTGGCCGAAGGCGGCCTGGCCCATGAAGGCGCCGTCGCCAGTTTCCTCGGCCTGCCGGGCATTCCCGAAACCGCTGAAACCGTGGCCCTGGCCCGTGATCTGCTGCTGGTAGAGCAAAGCGGTGTGCGGGCGCACTTCAGCCAGTTGACCAGCGCGCGCGGCGTGGCCTTGATCGCCCAGGCGCAAGCGCGCGGCCTGCCGGTGACGGCGGACGTGGCGTTGTACCAGCTGATTCTGACCGATGAAGCGCTGATCGATTTCTCCAGCCTTTACCACGTGCAGCCACCCCTGCGCACGTTGGCCGACCGCGATGGTTTGCGCGCGGCCGTGAAGTCGGGTGTGGTCTCGGCAATCTCCAGCCATCACCAACCGCACGAGCGTGATGCCAAGCTGGCGCCGTTTGGCGCGACCGAGCCGGGCATCAGCAGTGTCGAGCTGTTGCTGCCGCTGGCGATGACCCTGGTGCAAGACGGTCTACTCGACCTGCCAACGCTGTTGGCGCGCCTGAGTGCCGGCCCGGCTGAGGCCTTGCGCCTGCCGGCGGGCAAAGTGGCGGTGGGTTCAGCGGCAGACCTGGTGCTGTTTGATCCGGCCAGCTCCACGGTTGCCGGGGAACACTGGCTGTCCAAGGGCGAAAACTGCCCGTTCATCGGCCATAGCCTGCCGGCGACGGTGCGGTACACCTTGGTCGATGGGCGGATCAGCTACCAGGCCTGATAAGTCGCAAAACCTGGAATGGGCACAGTACATGTGGGAGCTGGCTTGCCTGCGATGCAGGCACCTCGGTTGTTCAGCCAGACCGAGGTGCCTGCATCGCGGGCAAGCCCGGCTCCCACATTGACCGTGCTCACATTGACTTATATGCGCGCTCAGCGTCCGCTATTGCGCTCGGCATTGCGGATCGAAACCTGCGTATTCAGCGTCCAGAAGTCATACAGCATGCCCACCAGGAACAAACCGCCAGTCAGCAGGTAGATCAGGCCGGTGATCCATTTGCCCTGATACATGCGGTGCAGCCCGAACACGCCCAGGAACGCCAACAGTATCCAGGCCACGTTGTATTCGATCGGCCCGGCGGTGAAACGCAGGTCTGCTTCACGGTCCATGGCAGGGATCAGGAACAAGTCGATCAGCCAGCCGATCCCGAAAAGACCAAAGGTGAAAAACCAGATCGTCCCGGTCACAGGCTTGCCGTAATAGAAGCGGTGCGCCCCGGTAAAACCGAAAATCCACAGCAGGTAACCGATCACCTTGCTGTGGGTGTCCTGCTGCATCACATCCTGTTGATAGGTGTTCATGGAGTACCTCTTTTGCCTCGATAGATAAATTTTTTCATTTTCTTTGTGACTTTTTTACGGGCGCCCGACACACGGCAAATGGTATCTTCCCTCCCGCAAAGCCTTATGCCACCTGACCTCTGCAGGACGATAGCGGCAATTCGTCGCGCTTTTCCTGAATTTGACCCCAGGGTTCAGTCGACAAACGGCCTAAGAACGACACAAAAAGCTGTTATAAAGTTGCGCGCAAACCTAAAAGAGCCACGCCTAATGCGACCATTTTTCAAGACATGGCTAACCATCTGCCTATTAATGCCACTGGCCGCCCACGCCACCAATCGTGAGCAACGTCTTCCTAACGTTAACGGTTTCACCCCTAAAGTTCACAGCACACCAGGCACCGCCAAATCGGTAAAACTGACCGTCAACCGCCCGACTCAACTGAGCAAGGCCCACCACGGTAAAGTAACGCCCGGCCTGATGGCAGTTAACACCAAACAAAGCAGCAACGTCCTCAGCCGCGCGGTTAATGTGCTCGGTACTCCTTATCGTTGGGGCGGCAGCAGCCCAAGTAAAGGGTTCGACTGCAGTGGTCTGGTGAAATATGCGTTTAATGACGTCATAGCGGTGGATTTGCCACGCACCTCCAACGCCATGGCCGCCGGTCACGGGCTGAAGGTTGATCGTAAAGACCTGAAACCGGGCGACCTGTTGTTCTTCAAGTTGAAGAGCCGCCAGGTCAATCACGTTGCCATCTACCTGGGCAACGACCGCTTTATCCACGCACCGCGTCGTGGCAAGTCGGTCAGCATCGACACGTTGAAAAAGCCGTTCTGGGACAAGAACTACGTGATTGCCAAACGGGTTCTGCCGAAAGAACAGAACAACAACCTGCGGGTTGTGCAGCGCTGATTTCAGTCTGATATGCGGTAACCAGTGTGGGAGCGGGCTTGCTCGCGAATGCGTTAGATCAGTCAACTAAGAGGGTGACTGACACTGCGCATTCGCGAGCAAGCCCGCTCCCACATTTGATTTTCATTGCCCGCAAGACCTCAGATGTCCCCAGGCACCCTCGCCTGCCCCCGCGCATTTTCCCGGCTGATCAGCCCCTCGCTGACCAACGCCTTCAAGCTCATGTCCAACGTTTTCATCCCCAGCGCGCCACCTGTCTGGATCGCCGAGACCATCTGCGCCACTTTGTCTTCACGGATCAGGTTACGAATAGCCGGTGTACCCAGCATGATTTCGTGAGCCGCCACCCGCCCACCGCCAATCTTCTTGACCAGCACTTGCGACACCACCGCCTGCAACGACTCCGACAGCATCGAGCGCACCATGGGCTTTTCCGCTGCCGGGAACACGTCTACCAGCCGATCCACGCTCTTTGCGGCCGAGGTGGTGTGCAAGGTGCCAAATACCAGGTGCCCGGTCTCAGCGGCGGTCAGCGCCAGGCGGATGGTCTCAAGGTCGCGCAATTCGCCCACCAGAATCACATCCGGGTCTTCACGCAGCGCCGAACGCAGCGCCGCCGAAAAGCTGTGGGTATCGCGGTGCACCTGACGCTGGTTGATCAAGGCCATTTTCGGCCTGTGGATAAATTCGATGGGGTCTTCGAGGGTGAGGATGTGCTGGCGCCGATGGCCGTTGAGGTAGTCGATCATCGCCGCCAGCGTGGTGGATTTGCCCGACCCGGTCGGCCCGGTGACCAGCACCAGGCCGCGCGGCAGTTGCGCGATACGCTGGAACACCGCCCCCAGCCCGAGGCTTTCAAGGCTCTGCACCTCGGCGGGAATGGTGCGAAACACCGCCCCCATGCCGCGATCCTGTTGAAATACATTCACCCGGAACCGCGCCACGCTCGGCAGCTCGAAGGCAAAATCGGTTTCAAGAGATGTTTCGAAATCCTTTTGTTGGTAGCGGTTGAGCAAAGGGCTCAATAACTCCGCAACTTGCGGGGGCGTGAGCACCGGGCCCTCCAGCGGCCAGACCTCGCCATCGACACGCAGCATCGGTGCCAGGCCGGCCGACAAATGCAGGTCGGAGGCGCCACGGCGCACGCTGGCCGTCAGCAATTCAGTGATATCCATAGGGCTTTCCATTTCCAGTAGAATGCCGCGGACTCCATATCCACGGGTGCATCTTGAATGTCGACGATAGCAGACAACATTGGCCTGGTTAGCGAGCGGATCCGTGCCGCGGCCCACGCCGTGCAACGTGACGAAAACAGCATCCACCTGCTGGCCGTGAGCAAGACCAAACCCGCGCAAGCCGTGCGCGAGGCCTACGCCGCCGGGATGCACGATTTTGGCGAGAACTACCTGCAGGAAGCCTTGGGCAAACAGGCGCAATTAACCGACCTGCCCTTGAGTTGGCACTTCATTGGCCCCATTCAATCGAACAAGACTCGTGCGATCGCCGAGAACTTCGCTTGGGTACATTCCGTGGATCGCTTGAAAATCGCTCAACGCCTGTCCGAACAACGCCCGGCCGACCTACCGCCGCTGAACATCTGCATTCAGGTCAACGTCAGTGGCGAAGCCAGCAAATCCGGCTGTACGCCCGCCGACTTGCCGGCCTTGGCCCATGCGATCAGCGCCTTGCCGCGCCTGAAACTGCGCGGCTTGATGGCGATTCCCGAGCCGACTGAAGATCGCGCCGCGCAAGATGCGGCATTCGCAGCGGTGAGAGACCTGCAAGCCAGCCTGAATCTGGCGCTGGACACACTTTCCATGGGCATGAGCCACGACCTCGAGTCGGCCATCGCCCAAGGTGCCACCTGGGTGCGGATCGGTACCGCCCTGTTTGGCGCCCGCGACTACGGCCAGCCGTGAAATGGCTGACTTTCCTCTGAATAAGGACCTGTCATGAGCAACACGCGTATTGCCTTTATCGGCGCCGGTAACATGGCGGCCAGTCTGATCGGCGGCCTGCGGGCCAAGGGCCTGCAAGCCCAGCAGATCCGCGCCAGCGACCCGGGCGCCGACACCCGCGCTCGCGTCAGCAGCGAGCACGGCATTGAAACCTTTGCCGATAACGCCGAGGCCATCCAGGGCGTCGACGTGATCGTGCTGGCGGTGAAACCGCAGGCCATGAAGGCCGTGTGCGAAAGCCTGCGCCCGAGCCTGCAGCCACACCAACTGGTGGTCTCCATCGCCGCCGGCATCACCTGCGCCAGCATGAACAACTGGCTCGGTGAACAGCCAATCGTGCGCTGCATGCCCAACACCCCGGCGCTGCTGCGCAAGGGCGTGAGCGGCCTGTACGCGACATCCGAAGTAACCGCCCAACAACGTGACCAGGCTCAAGAGCTGCTGTCTGCGGTGGGCATCGCCCTGTGGCTGGAACAGGAACAGCAACTGGATGCGGTGACCGCCGTCTCCGGCAGCGGCCCGGCCTACTTCTTCCTGCTGATCGAAGCCATGACCGCCGCCGGCGTGAAGCTGGGCCTGCCCCACGAAGTGGCTGAGCAACTGGCTGAGCAAACCGCGCTGGGCGCCGCGAACATGGCCGTCGACAGCGACGTGGACGCCGCCGAACTGCGCCGCCGCGTAACGTCGCCGGGTGGCACCACGCAAGCGGCCATTGAATCGTTCCAGGCCGGTGGCTTTGAAGCCCTGGTGGAAAAAGCCCTGGGTGCTGCGGCACATCGTTCGGCCGAGATGGCCGAGCAACTGGGCAAATAGTCGTCCCCTGCAACTGGACCCGATAGGAAACAAACATGCTCGGAATCAATGACGCTGCCATTTTCATCATCCAGACCTTGGGCAGCCTGTATCTGCTGATCGTGCTGATGCGCTTTATCCTGCAACTGGTGCGGGCGAACTTCTACAACCCGCTCTGCCAGTTCGTGGTGAAAGCCACCCAACCGCTGCTCAAACCGCTGCGCCGCGTGATCCCAAGCCTGTTCGGCCTGGACATGTCGTCGCTGGTGCTGGCGCTGCTGCTGCAGATTTTGCTGTTTATGGTGATCCTGATGCTCAACGGCTATCAGGCCTTCACCCCGCTGCTGTTGCCATGGGGCCTGATCGGTATCTTCTCGCTGTTTTTGAAGATCATCTTCTGGTCGATGATCATCAGCGTGATCCTCTCGTGGGTCGCACCCGGCAGCCGTAGCCCTGGCGCGGAGCTGGTGGCCCAGATCACCGAGCCGGTGCTGGCACCGTTCCGTCGGTTGATCCCGAACCTGGGCGGCCTGGATATCTCGCCGATCTTCGCGTTTATCGCGATCCAGCTGCTGCAAAGCTGGGTGATCCCGCGCCTGGCCTACTACGCGTTCATGCCTAAAGAACTGTTCGGCCTGATTTGAAACGCGGATAAGTGTGGGAGCGGGCTTGCTCGCGAATGCAGTCGATCAGTCGATATTTTCGCTGACTGACACACCGTATTCGCAAGCAAGCCCGCTCCCACATTTTGTATCCGCGTACTGAATTGACTCCGTGCAGGCCTTTGCTTGCCGCTGGGTGCAGCGGTCTTTAGACTTACGCCTCATTTAAACGAGAGCAGGGTCGATGCCAGCTGCCTTCCCCCCCGATTCTGTTGGACTGGTCGTGCCCCAAGTGGCGCACTTCAGCGAACCGCTGGCCCTGGCCTGCGGCCGTTCGCTGCCGGCCTATGACCTGATCTACGAAACCTACGGCCAACTGAACGCCACGGCGAGCAACGCCGTGCTGATCTGCCACGCCTTGTCCGGCCATCATCACGCCGCCGGTTTCCACAGTGCCGACGAGCGCAAGCCCGGCTGGTGGGACAGCTGCATCGGCCCCGGCAAGCCCATCGACACCAACAAATTCTTTGTGGTCAGCCTGAACAACCTCGGCGGCTGCAACGGTTCCACCGGCCCGAGCAGCCTCAACCCGGAAACCGGCAAACCGTTCGGCGCGGATTTCCCGGTGCTGACCGTGGAAGACTGGGTGCACAGCCAGGCGCGTCTGGCGGACCTGCTGGGCATCGGCCAATGGGCCGCGGTGATCGGCGGCAGCCTGGGCGGCATGCAAGCGCTGCAATGGACCATCACCTACCCGGACCGCGTGCGCCATTGCCTGGCCATCGCCTCGGCGCCGAAACTGTCGGCGCAGAACATTGCCTTCAACGAAGTGGCCCGCCAGGCCATCCTCACCGACCCCGAGTTCCACGGCGGTTCGTTCCAGGAAGCAGGCGTGATCCCCAAGCGTGGCTTGATGCTGGCACGGATGGTCGGGCACATCACTTACCTGTCCGATGACTCCATGGGCGAGAAATTCGGCCGTGGCCTCAAGAGCGAAAAGCTCAACTACGACTTCCACAGCGTCGAGTTCCAGGTCGAAAGTTACCTGCGCTATCAGGGCGAAGAGTTTTCCGGGCGTTTCGACGCCAACACTTACCTGCTGATGACCAAGGCGCTGGACTACTTCGACCCGGCCGCCAACTTCAACGACGACCTGGCGAAAACCTTTGAAGGCGCCACCGCCAAGTTCTGCGTGATGTCGTTCACCACCGACTGGCGCTTCTCGCCGGCCCGCTCCCGTGAACTGGTGGATGCGCTGATGGCCGCCAAGAAAGATGTCTGCTACCTGGAGATCGATGCTCCGCAAGGCCATGACGCCTTCCTGATTCCGATCCCGCGCTACCTGCAGGCTTTCAGCAATTACATGAACCGCATAACTCTGTGAGAACGCCATGAGAGCCGACCTGGAAATCATCCAAGACTGGATCCCCGCCGGCAGCCGCGTGCTCGACCTCGGTTGCGGTGATGGCGAACTGCTGAGCTGGCTGCGCGACAACAAGCAAGTCACCGGCTACGGCCTGGAAAATGACCCGGACAACATTGCCCAGTGCGTGGCCAAGGGCATCAACGTGATCGAGCAGGACCTGGACAAGGGCCTGGGTAACTTTGCCAGCAACAGCTTCGACATCGTGGTGATGACCCAGGCCCTGCAAGCCGTGCACTACCCGGACCGCATTCTCGACGAAATGCTGCGTGTGGGCCGCCAATGCATCATCACCTTTCCCAACTTCGGCCACTGGCGCTGCCGCTGGTACCTGGCCACCAAGGGCCGGATGCCGGTGTCGGACTTCCTGCCGTACACGTGGTACAACACCCCGAACATCCACTTCTGCACCTTCGAAGACTTCGAAGCCTTGTGCGGAGAGCGTGAGGCCAAAGTCATCAACCGCCTTGCCGTCGATCAACAGCATCGCCACGGCTGGGCGAGTAAGCTATGGCCCAATCTGTTGGGCGAAATCGGGATCTACCGCGTCAGCAGTCCTGGCCTCACAGACCATCAAATTGCCGTCTAACCATTTTCAAGGAGGACGAACATGAGTCGTTTGGCTGTATTTCTACTCACCGCGTGCCTGGGCGTCAGCGCCATGGCAGCGGATGCCATCGATGGTAATCGCCAGAAAGAATTCGGCGATATCACGGTGCATTACAACACCCTGACCACGAGTTTCCTGACGCCGGAAATGGCTCAGGAAGCCGGGATCGTACGCAGCAAAGAGCTGGGCATGATCAATGTGTTCGTGAACAAGGGTGTCGAACCGATCGACGCAACCGTCACCGGCACGATCAAAGACCTGGGCGGCAAGAGCGAAATGCTCACGTTCAAGAAAATCATCCAGAACGGCTCCACGCTGTACGTTGCCCAGTACGCGGTGCCACAGCAGGAAACCAAGATTTTCACCATCAATGTTGAAACCGGCGGCAAAGCCCACGGCTTCCAATTCAACCAAGAACTGTTTCCGGCCGACTGATGAACCTCACACAACTCGTACTGGCCAGCCATAACGCCGGCAAACTCAAAGAACTCCAGGCGATGCTCGGTGATTCCGTGCAACTGCGCTCGATCGGCGAGTTCAGCCAGGTCGAGCCGGAAGAAACCGGCCTGTCGTTTGTTGAAAACGCGATCCTCAAAGCCCGCAACGCCGCGCGTATCTCCGGCTTGCCGGCGTTGGCGGATGATTCGGGCCTGGCGGTGGACTTCCTGGGCGGAGCACCTGGCATTTACTCGGCGCGGTATGCCGACGGCAAGGGCGACGCGGCCAACAACGCCAAGTTGCTGGACGCCCTCAAGGATGTGCCGGACGCGATGCGCGGTGCGCAGTTCGTCTGTGTGCTGGCGCTGGTGCGGCATGCCGATGACCCGCTGCCGATCCTCTGCGAAGGCCTGTGGCACGGGCGCATCCTGCATGCGGCCAGTGGCGAGCACGGGTTTGGCTACGATCCGCTGTTCTGGGTGCCGGAGCGTAATGTTTCCAGCGCCGAACTGAGCCCGGCCGACAAGAACCAGATCAGCCACCGCGCCCGCGCAATGGATTTGCTGCGCCAACGCCTGAGCCTGAAATGACCCAGAACACCTCCGCGCAGCCGCTGATCCACGGCGGCGCGCAAACGCCTCGGGCGGCCCTGCCGCACCTGCCGCCCTTGGCGCTGTACATCCACATTCCGTGGTGTGTGCGCAAATGCCCGTATTGCGACTTCAACTCCCACACCGCCAGCAAGGTGCTGCCGGAAGAAGAGTATGTAGACGCGTTGCTGGCTGACCTTGATCAAGACCTGCACGCGGTTTACGGCCGTGAACTCAGCTCGATCTTCTTCGGTGGCGGCACGCCCAGCCTGTTCAGCGCCGCTGCACTGGGCCGTTTGCTCAAGGGCGTGGAAGCACGCATCCCGTTTGCCGGCGACATCGAAATCACCCTGGAAGCCAACCCCGGGACCTTCGAGCAAGAGAAGTTCGTGGCCTACCGCGCGCTGGGCATCAATCGCCTGTCCATCGGCATCCAGAGTTTCCAGCAGGAGAAGCTCGAAGCCCTGGGCCGCATTCACAACGGTGACGAAGCCGTGCGCGCCGCCGGCATGGCGCGCCAGGCCGGGTTTGATAACTTCAACCTGGACCTGATGCATGGCTTGCCCGATCAATCCCTGGACGACGCCCTGAGCGACTTGCGCCAGGCCATCGCCCTCAAGCCGACGCACTTGTCGTGGTACCAGCTGACCCTGGAACCCAACACCGTGTTCTGGAACCAGCCGCCCGTGCTGCCGGAAGACGACACGCTGTGGGACATTCAGGAGGCCGGTCAGGCGCTGCTGGCCGAACACGGTTACGCGCAATATGAAGTCTCGGCGTATGCCCAACCGGGCCGCCCGGCGCGGCACAATCTGAATTACTGGAGCTTTGGCGATTTTATCGGCATCGGCGCCGGCGCCCACGGCAAGCTCAGCCACCCGGACGGGCGCATCGTGCGCACCTGGAAGACGCGAGCACCCAAGGACTACCTCAACCCGGCCAAAAGCTTTCAGGCCGGGGCGAAAGAACTGACCCATGAAGAGCTTCCATTCGAGTTCCTCATGAACGCGCTGCGGCTCACCGAAGGCGTCGACGCCAGGCTCTACGCCGAACGCACCGGCCTTGATCTGGCGAGCCTTGACGAGGGCCGCCGTGAGGCAGAACAAAGTGGCTTAATGCAGGTCGAACCGTCACGCCTGGCGGCGACTGACCGCGGGCAACTCTTTCTCAATGACCTGTTGCAGAAGTTTTTGAGCTGACGCTCTAAGGAATTCGAATGGATTTGGTACTCGACCTGCTCGCCACCGTATCCCGCTGGAGCCGTAGCAACCTGTCGGAAATCTCTCTGGCTCTTGTCGGCTGCTTGCTGGTGTTGTTCGGCGCCGATATCAAAGGCTGGGTCGAGGCCCGCCTGGGCAGCATCGCGGGCGCATTGCGCGTCCCCTTGATGGCGCTGGTGTGCATGATCGGCAGCGGTGCGGCGTTGATCTACGCCACGCCATGGATTGTGCGGGGGTTGAGCCAGTTCAATAACTACAGCCTGGCGCCGGTGCTGGTGGTGGTGCTGGTGTTGATTGGGGTTGTGGCAGACCGTCGCTGAACCCGAACCCAACACAAAACCAAATGTGGGAGCTGGCTTGCCTGCGATGCACACACCTCGGTGTATCAGTGATACCTAGGTGATGCTATCGCAGGCAAGCCAGCTCCCACATTGGATTGCATTTCAGATGTGCAGCTAATTAAGCCAGCTTCTCGAACTTCAAATCCCAAACGCCATGCCCCAACCGCTCGCCGCGGCGTTCGAACTTGGTGATCGGACGCTCAGCCGGGCGAGGCACGCATTTGCCGTCTTCGGCCAGGTTGCGATAGCCAGGGGCGACGTTCATCACTTCCAGCATGTACTCGGCGTACGGTTCCCAGTCGGTCGCCATGTGCAGGATGCCGCCGACCTTAAGCTTGCTGCGCACCAGCTCCGCGAACGAAGCCTGGACGATGCGACGCTTGTGGTGACGGGCTTTGTGCCACGGGTCCGGGAAGAACAGCATCAGGCGATCGAGGCTGTTGTCGGCGATGCAGCGGTTGAGCACTTCAATCGCGTCGCAGTCGTAGACCCGCAGGTTGGTCAGGCCTTGGGTCAGCACGCCGTTGAGCAACGCGCCGACACCCGGACGGTGTACTTCCACACCGATGAAGTCCTGCTCCGGCGAGGCCGCCGCCATTTCCAGCAGGGAGTGGCCCATGCCGAAACCGATTTCCAGGGAACGCGGGGCCGAACGGCCAAACACCTGGTCGTAGTCCACTGGCGCGTCGGCCAATGGCAAGACGAACAGCGGCGTGCCCTGCTCCAGGCCCTTTTGCTGGCCTTCGGTCATACGGCCCGCGCGCATCACAAAGCTCTTGATACGGCGGTGCTTGGACTCGTCGCCCTCTTCCACAGTGTTCGGCGTTTCGTTTGATTCAGTCATCAATAGCTCTTACTTGATCAGACCATCCAGCGGCGAAGAGGCGCTGGCATAGAGTTTTTTCGGCATACGGCCGGCGAGGTAGGCCAGGCGGCCCGCGACGATCGCATGGTTCATGGCTTGCGCCATCATGATCGGCTGCTGGGCATGCGCGATGGCCGAGTTCATCAGCACCGCATCGCAACCCAGCTCCATGGCAATGGTGGCGTCGGAGGCCGTGCCTACGCCCGCGTCCACCAGCACCGGAATCTTGGCTTCTTCGAGGATGATCTGCAGGTTGTACGGGTTGCAGATACCCAGGCCGGAACCGATCAGACCGGCCAGCGGCATCACCGCAATGCAGCCGATTTCTGCCAGCTGGCGGGCAATGATCGGGTCATCGCTGGTGTAAACCATTACGTCGAAGCCTTCCTTGACCAGCGTTTCGGCGGCTTTCAGGGTTTCGATCACGTTGGGGAACAGGGTCTTCTGGTCGGCCAGCACTTCCAGCTTCACCAGGTTGTGGCCGTCGAGCAGCTCGCGAGCCAGTCGGCACGTGCGCACCGCTTCAATCGCGTCGTAGCACCCGGCGGTGTTCGGCAAGAAGGTGTAGCGGTCCGGCGACAGCACTTCGAGCAGGTTCGGCTCGCCCTCGATCTGCCCGAGGTTGGTGCGGCGCACGGCGAAGGTAACGATCTCGGCGCCCGAGGCTTCGATGGCCAGGCGGGTTTCTTCCATGTCGCGGTACTTGCCGGTGCCGACCAGCAGACGGGACTGGTAGGTACGACCGGCCAGAACGAAGGGCTTGTCGCTACGAACGATGCTCATGGGAAATCCTCGAGGTGGGATGAGGTTCTGCAGAATGCGGGTTGGCGCGCTGGCGCGCCGGGCGACTAGCCGCCGCCGATGGCATGGACCACTTCGACCTGATCACCTTCGGTGAGCGCGGTCTCGGCGTGCAGGCTACGCGGGACGATATCCAGGTTGAGCTCCACTGCGACGCGACGCCCGGTCAAGTCCAGACGGGTCAGCAGGGCCGCAACGGTTTCACCGTCGGGCAGTTCAAAGGATTCGCCATTCAACTGAATGCGCATGCCACGGGCCGCCATCGTTTTTAGGGGCCAGCATTCTAGCCCGATTGGCGTTGTCGGCCCAAGCCCCTCGGTCAGATGACCTGCAGGCGCCATGCGGTCAGGCCAAGAAAGAACCAGCCCAACAGGAATGCCAGCCCGCCAAACGGCGTAATGATGCCGAGTTTGCTGATACCGGTCAGGGTCAGCGCATACAAGCTGCCGGAAAACAGCAGGATACCGACGGTAAACGAGATGCCCGCCCAGCTGACCAGCCGGCCAGGAATGTGCGCGGCCAGCAGCGCCACGCCGAACAGCGCCAGGGCGTGCACCAGTTGGTACGTCACGCCGGTATGGAAGATCGCCAGGTACTCGGCGCTCAAGCGGTTTTTCAGGGCATGAGCCGCAAAAGCACCGAGGGCAACGCCGGTGAAGCCGAAAAAGGCAGCCAGCATCAGAAAGCTACGCAGCATGAGGAACTCCAGTCAGACTCAAAGGGCCGGGTCTGTATAATGGCCCGCTCAACGGGTTCGGCCAAGCCATCTCTATGCTGCGTCTCCTCTTCAAGCGTTTTCTCAAAGTCGTGAAATGGTTTGCCATCGGCAGTGTGCTGCTGGTGTTGCTGTTTCGTGTCGTGCCGCCACCGTTCACCGCATTGATGGTGGAGCGCAAGGTCGAGTCCTGGGTCGACGGCGAGCCGATTGACCTGCAACGCACGTGGGTGGCGTGGGACGAGATCTCCGACGACCTTAAAGTGGCGGTGATGGCCGGTGAAGACCAGCGCTTCCCGCAGCATTGGGGCTTTGACTTTGACGCGATTCAAGCGGCGCTGCTGCACAACGAGCGCGGCGGCTCGATTCGCGGCGCCAGCACGCTGAGCCAGCAAGTGTCGAAAAACCTGTTTCTGTGGACCGGCCGCAGCTATTTGCGCAAAGGCCTGGAGGCCTGGTTTACCGCGCTGACTGAGGTGCTGTGGCCCAAGCAGCGAATTCTTGAGGTGTACCTCAACAGCGTCGAATGGGATGAAGGTGTGTTTGGCGCCGAAGCGGCGGCCCGGCATCACTTTGGCGTGAGCGCCAAGGGGCTTTCCCGCCAGCAGGCCAGTTACTTGGCGGCGGTGTTGCCCAACCCTCGGGTGTGGAGCGCCAGTCATCCAACCGCCTATGTGGCGCGACGGGCGGCGTGGATTCGCCAGCAGATGAGCCAGTTGGGTGGCGATAGTTATCTGGTCGAACTGAACAATTCGCGCAAGGCACCCTGGGCTGACTGACACAACACAACCCCTGCGGGAGCTGGCTTGCCTGCGATAGCGGAATGTCAGTTTGCAGAGAGGCTGGCTGACAGGGCCTCATCGCAGGCAAGCCAGCTCCCACAGAGAACCGCACTGGATATCGGATTTTCGACTCCAAACAAAAATGCCCCGATCTCTCGATCGGGGCATTTTTTTGCCCTTTCGCAGCGTTTAGGCGGCGATGGACAGTTTCAGCTTGTTCATCGCGCTTTTCTCAAGCTGCCGAATCCGCTCGGCCGACACGTTGTACTTCTGCGCCAGGTCGTGCAGCGTGGCTTTTTCTTCTGCCAGCCAGCGCTGGTAGAGGATGTCACGGCTACGGTCGTCCAACACTTCCAGCGCTTCATGCAGGTTATGGTTGGAGTTGTCGCTCCAGTCGGCATCTTCCAGTTGACGCGCCGGGTCATACCGGTGGTCTTCCAGGTAGTTGGCCGGCGACTGGAAGGCGCTGTCGTCGTCCGCTTCGGCGGCCGGGTCGAACGCCATGTCATGGCCGGTCAGGCGGCTTTCCATCTCGCGCACTTCACGGGGCTCCACACCGAGGCTTTCGGCCACACGGTGGACTTCCTCGTTGTTCAGCCACGCCAGGCGTTTCTTCTGGCTGCGCAGGTTGAAGAACAGCTTGCGCTGGGCCTTGGTGGTCGCGACTTTCACGATGCGCCAGTTGCGCAGGATGAACTCGTGAATTTCCGCCTTGATCCAGTGCACAGCAAACGACACCAGACGCACACCCATTTCCGGGTTAAAGCGTTTTACAGCCTTCATCAGACCAACGTTGCCTTCCTGGATCAGGTCAGCCTGGGCCAGACCGTAGCCGCTATAGCTACGGGCGATATGTACGACAAAACGCAGGTGGGCGAGCACCATCTGCCGAGCCGCCCCCAAATCCTGCTCATAGTAGAGACTCTCGGCCAGTTCACGCTCCTGCTCGGGCGTCAGCAAAGGAATGCTGTTGACCGTGTGCACATAGGCCTCCAGGTTCGCACCCGGGACCAGAGCATAAGCAGGTTGCAAAGAAGTGGTCATACGAAAAAACCTCCGACTCACATAACTCGTGCAGTTCAGCACTGCGAAAATTGACCGGGAACCGTAGGACAAGTTCCCTAAACCACTGATACGGTCAATACAAACGAAACCACATTAATCTGACATTAACTACTTCGGCGCCAGCTCACGTAAGTGACGAGCGACCGCAATCCACGCACCGATATACCCCAACAATACCGCGCCAAGCAAGAGTGACAGGCCATCGGCGACCGGCACGCCGGCCAGGGCAAAATCGCTGCCGTACAAGCCGGCAAGCCCGACTACCGCGTCGTTCAGCCAGTCAAGGCCAAAAGCCAGCACGCCCCAGGACAAAATCCCGGCACCAAAGCCATAAAGCGCGCCCATGTACAGAAAAGGACGACGCACATAGCTGTCCGTGCCGCCGACCAGTTTAATCACTTCTATCTCGGTGCGACGGTTTTCAATATGAAGACGAATGGTATTACCTATCACCAAGAGTAATGCAGACACCAACAGCACCGTCAGGCCGAACACAAAGCGGTCACCCAGCTTGAGGATCGCGGCAAGGCGCTCTACCCAGACTAGATCAAGTTGCGCCTGTTGTACCTTCGGCATCTCTGCGAGTTTTTGTCGCAAGGCCTCCAGCGCCGGCTTGTCGACTTCATTAGGCGTCACCAGCACCACGCCCGGCAGCGGGTTTTGCGGCAACTCTTTAAGCGCCTCGCCCAGGCCGGATTGCTGCTGGAACTCCTCAAGGGCCTGATCGCGGCTGATGTACTCGGCGTCCGCCACACCCGGCAGGTTCTTGATGTCGTCGCGCAAGTTCTCGCCGTCTTTGGCGCTGGCGTCGAGGTTCAGGTACAGCGAAATCTGCGCCGCACGCTGCCAGGAACCGCCCAGGCGCTCGACATTATTAAGCAGCAGCGACAAACCCATCGGCAGGCTCAGAGCCACGGCCATCACCAGGCAGGTGAAAAAGCTGCCGATGGGCTGCTTGCCCAGGCGGCGCAGGCTGTCGAACAGGCTGGCGCGATGGCTTTCGATCCAGGCGCGCAGCAGCGTGCTGAAATCCGGGCCATCGTCTTCGTCGCGTTTTTTCTTCTGCGGCTGCGG
This sequence comes from Pseudomonas sp. HT11, assembly GCF_044875395.1. Lineage (NCBI taxonomy): Bacteria > Pseudomonadati > Pseudomonadota > Gammaproteobacteria > Pseudomonadales > Pseudomonadaceae > Pseudomonas > Pseudomonas sp. HT11. The sequence continues at coordinate 5,935,487 of NZ_CP173217.1, forward strand.
GTCGGCGGCTTTAGGCGCCACACGCTCGGACACTTTAGGGCTGCGTGTTGCACTCATACGCCGGCCTCCCCATCGCCGATCAGGCGGCCGCGTTGCAGGGTCAACATGCGGTGGCGCATGCGCGCGATCAGCGCCAGGTCGTGACTGGCGATCAGCACGCTGGTGCCCAGGCGATTGATATCTTCGAATACACCCATGATCTCGGCCGCCAGGCGCGGGTCGAGGTTACCGGTAGGTTCGTCCGCCAACAGCAAGGCCGGGCGGTGAACAATGGCGCGGGCGATGCCGACGCGCTGTTGCTGGCCGGTGGACAGGTCGCCCGGATACAGGTCGGTCTTGTCCGACAGCGCCACGCGCTCAAGGGCCGAGTCCACCCGCTTGACGATTTCGGCCTTGGACAGCCCGAGAATCTGCAACGGCAGCGCAATGTTGTTGAACACGGTGCGATCAAACAGCAACTGGTGATTCTGGAACACCACGCCAATCTGACGGCGCAGGAACGGAATCTGTGCATTGCTGATGGTGGCCAGGTCCTGGCCCGCCAGCAGCAACTTGCCGGTGGTCGGGCGCTCCATGGCCAGCAGCAGTCGCAGCAGCGTACTTTTGCCCGCGCCCGAATGACCGGTTACAAACAAGAATTCGCCTCGACGCACTCGAAAGCTCAGCTCATGCAAGCCCACATGCCCGTTGGCGTAGCGTTTACCGACCTGTTCGAATCGAATCATGAACGCTCCCGCTCGGCGAAAAGTGCCTGTACAAAGGGTTCGGCTTCAAAGGTGCGCAGGTCGTCGATGCCTTCACCGACGCCGATGTAACGAATCGGCAACCCGAACTGTTTGGCCAGAGCAAAGATCACGCCGCCCTTGGCCGTGCCGTCGAGCTTAGTCAATGCCAGGCCGGTGAGCTGCACCGTCTGGTTGAATTGTTTGGCCTGGCTGATGGCGTTCTGGCCGGTGCCGGCGTCAAGCACCAGCAACACCTCGTGCGGCGCATCGGCATCGAGCTTGCTGATGACGCGGCGGACCTTTTTCAACTCTTCCATCAAGTTGTCTTTGGTGTGCAGACGACCGGCGGTATCGGCAATCAATACGTCGATGTTACGGGCCTTGGCGGCTTGCACGGCATCGAAGATGACGGACGCGGAGTCGGCGCCGGTGTGCTGGGCGATGACCGGAATTTTGTTGCGCTCACCCCAAACCTGCAGCTGCTCCACGGCGGCGGCGCGGAAGGTGTCGCCGGCGGCGAGCATGACTTTCTTGCCTTCCGACTGCAGCTTCTTGGCCAACTTGCCGATGGTAGTAGTTTTGCCGGCGCCGTTGACACCGACCACCAGGATCACGAACGGCTTGTTCGGCGTGATCACCAGCGGCGCTTCCACGGGTTTGAGCATCGCAGCCAGTTCAGCCTGCAGCGATTTGTAGAGCGCGTCTGCGTCGGTCAGCTGTTTGCGCGCAACCTTCTGCGTCAGGCTCTGGATGATCACCGCAGTGGCTTCGACGCCCACGTCGGCGGTCAACAGGCGGGTTTCGATATCTTCCAGCAACTCGTCATCGATGACCTTCTTGCCCAGGAACAGGCTGGCCATGCCTTCGCCGATGCTCGCGCTGGTTTTGCTCAGACCCTGCTTGAGGCGGGCAAAGAAGCCGGTTTTGCTGGTTTCAGCGGCAGGGGCGACGGGCTCCGGTGCAACGGGTGGCTCGATCACGGCAGGCGCGGCAACGACGACAGGAGCTGGCGCTGGCTCAACCACTGCCGGCGCAGGCGTTTGGATGACGGCTGGCGCCTCGACCACAACGGCCACCGGCTCGACCACGACCGGAATCGGCGGCGTCACGTGCTCAGCCTGCACATCCTCGACCAGTGCCACAGGCTCCTCGGCAACCGGCAGCTCAAGCCACGGCTTGTGTTCAGGCTCAGGCTCGGGTTCCGGCACCTCCTCAACCACCGGCTGCAACACCGGCTCGGCCATCGGCAACACCACCGGTGCCGGGATTTCAGCGACCGGTTCGGCGTCAACTATAGGTTCGGGAATCGGCTCAGGCTGAACCTGTGGCTGTTCGACGACGGTTTCCTGCGGCTTTTTGCGCAGCCATCCGAACAGGCCTTTTTTCTCGCCAGCCGCAGCTGGGCTCTTCTTGTCGTCGTTGGAACCAAACATGGAGGACGGCTATCTCAAAGTAGCGATGCGCCAGGGCGCCTCGGTAAATAAATTCGATGCAGAACAGACTGCTTTAACGCTCGCTTGTTCATGCGCAACATTCTGCAAGGCGTAAATAAAGGCCTCAACAAATCGTTTCAATAAAGGACTGAAGCGATAAAATCGGCGAAAAGTGGAAGATCATCGGGGAAAACCACCCTCTATTCCAACATTTCTACGACTGGATCCGGGACAAGATGGCCGCCGCAGTGGCCGTCCCTAAATCGGATCAGTATCCTAGCACCTCCTCGCCCGCCGACGCTAAGACCAAGCGGGCAGCCCAACAGGTTTAAAAACGAATGAATGCTCTAGCCCGCCGCGCTGCAGGCCTGCTGCTCAGCACAGTTTGTCTGCCCCTTTCAGCCTTGGCTGCCGACCCACAACCCACCCACGAATTCACCCTGGATAACGGCCTCAAAGTGGTCGTGCGCGAAGATCATCGCGCGCCGGTGGTGGTTTCACAGGTTTGGTACAAGGTTGGTTCGAGCTACGAAACACCCGGCCAGACCGGGTTGTCCCACGCCCTGGAACACATGATGTTCAAGGGCAGCGCCAAGGTCGGCCCCGGCGAAGCCTCGCTGATCCTGCGCGACCTGGGCGCCGAAGAAAACGCCTTCACCAGCGACGACTACACCGCCTACTACCAAGTGCTGGCCCGTGATCGCCTGGGCGTTGCCTTCGAGCTGGAAGCCGACCGCATGGCCAGCCTGCGCCTGCCGGCCGACGAGTTCAGCCGCGAGATCGAGGTGATCAAGGAAGAGCGCCGCCTGCGCACCGACGATAACCCGATGTCCAAGGCCTACGAGCGCTTCAAGGCCATGGCCTACCCGGCCAGCGGCTACCACACGCCGACCATCGGCTGGATGGCGGACCTGGAACGCATGAAAGTCGAAGAGCTGCGTCACTGGTATCAATCCTGGTATGTGCCAAACAACGCCACGCTGGTAGTGGTCGGTGATGTGACCCCGGATGAGGTCAAGAACCTTGCCCAGCGTTATTTCGGCCCTATCCCCAAGCGTGACGTGCCACCCGCGAAAATCCCGCTGGAACTCGCCGAACCCGGCGAACGCCTGCTGACGATGCACGTGCAGACCCAACTGCCGAGCGTGATCCTTGGTTTCAACGTGCCGGGCCTGGCCACCGCCGAAGACAAACGCTCGGTACAAGCCCTGCGCCTGCTCTCGGCCCTGCTCGACGGCGGCTACAGCGCGCGTATCTCGGAGCAACTGGAACGTGGTGAAGAGTTGGTGTCCGCCGCCTCGACCAGCTACGACGCCTACACCCGGGGTGACAGCCTGTTCACCCTGACCGCCACGCCGAACCAGCAGAAGAAAAAGACCATTGCCCAAGCCGAAGCCGGCCTGTGGCGCCTGCTGGACGAGTTGAAAGCCAAGCCGCCGACCAGCGAAGAACTGGAGCGTATCCGCGCTCAAGTGATTGCAGGCGTGGTTTACCAGCGTGACTCCATCACCAGCCAGGCAACGGCTATCGGCTCCCTGGAAACCGTCGGCCTGTCCTGGAAACTGATGGACACCGAACTGGCCGACCTGCAAAGCGTGACGCCGGAAGATATCCAGAAAGCTGCACAGACTTATTTCACCCGCGAGCGTTTGAGCGTCGCCCATGTTTTGCCTGAGGAGACCGCTCATGAGTGATCGTAAAAGCAGCCGCCTGATCTTTCCTGGCCTGGTCGTCGTCACCCTGATCGCCGCCAGTGCCGTGTACTTCCTGCGCCCAAGCGAATCCGTCGCCAGCCAGGCCCTGGATAAAGCTGAATCGGCGAACAAACTGCAATCGCTGGCGGAACTGGATGGCAAGGCGCCGACCAACCGCAAGCTCGACGTGCAAACCTGGACCACCGCTGAAGGCGCCAAGGTGCTGTTCGTCGAAGCCCACGAATTGCCGATGTTCGACATGCGCATCCTGTTCGCCGCCGGCAGCAGCCAGGACGGCGACACGCCCGGCCTGGCACTGCTGACCAATGCGATGCTCAACGAAGGTGTACCGGGCAAGGATGTCAGCCAGATCGCCAGCGGCTTTGAAGGCCTGGGCGCCGACTTCGGCAATGGTGCTTACCGCGACATGGCGCTGGTTTCGCTGCGCAGCCTGAGCGACAGCGACAAGCGCGACGCGGCCCTGGCGCTGTTCGACGATGTGATCGGCAAGCCGACCTTTCCTGCCGATTCCCTGGCGCGGATCAAAAACCAGATCCTCGCAGGCTTTGAATACCAGAAGCAGAACCCGGCCAAGCTGGCCAGCCTTGAGCTGTTCAAGCGCCTGTACGGTGACCATCCTTACGCCCACCCAAGCGAAGGCACGCCCGACAGCATTGCGAAAATTAACCTCGCGCAATTGCAGGCGTTCCACGCCAAGGCGTATGCGGCGGGCAATGCGGTGATTGCAGTGGTCGGTGACCTGACGCGTGCCGAGGCCGAAGCCATGACGGCCAAGGTCTCCGCGTCGTTGCCTAAAGGCCCGGCCCTGGCGAAGATCGCCCAGCCGAGCGAACCGCAAGCCGGCTTGAGCCATATCGAATTCCCGTCCAAGCAGACCCACCTGCTGTTCGCGCAATTGGGCATCGACCGCGCCGATCCGGACTACGCGGCCTTGTCGCTGGGCAACCAGATTCTGGGCGGCGGTGGTTTCGGCACCCGCTTGATGAGCGAAGTGCGTGAAAAGCGCGGCCTGACCTACGGTGTGTACTCCGGCTTCTCGCCGATGCAGGTGCGCGGCCCGTTCATGATCAACCTGCAGACCCGCGCCGAAATGAGCGGCGGCACATTGCGCCTGGTTGAAGACGTGCTGGCCGACTACCTCAAGACCGGCCCGACGCAAAAGGAACTGGATGACGCCAAGCGTGAGCTGGCCGGCAGCTTCCCGCTGTCCACCGCTAGCAACGCCGATATCGTCGGTCAGCTGGGCGCCATGGGTTTCTACAACCTGCCGCTGAGCTATCTTGAGGATTTCATGAAACAATCCCAGGCCCTGACCGTAGAGCAGGTCAAGGCTGCAATGAATAAACACTTGAGCGCCGACAAGATGGTCATCGTGACCGCCGGCCCGACGATTGCGCAAAAGCCACTACCGCCCCCCACTGATAAACCTGCCGAGCAGCCGCTCGGGGTTCCGGAGCATTAATGGCCAGTTCATCTCGCCCGAAAAAACCCGTCCACAACGTGCATAACGGTGTGGGCCAACTGCGCATCATTGGCGGTGAATGGGGCAGCCGCAAGCTGAGCTTCCCCGACGTCGTAGGCCTGCGCCCGACGCCGGATCGCGTGCGTGAAACCCTGTTCAACTGGCTTGCGCCGTACATCGGCGGCGCCAAGGTGCTGGACCCGTTCGCTGGCAGCGGCGCGCTGTTCCTGGAGGCGCTGTCCCGTGGCGCGGCCCAGGGTCAGGCGCTGGACGCCAGCAATGTGGCGGTGTCCAGCCTCAAGGAACACCTGGGCACCCTGCGCTGCACCACCGGCCAGGTCCAGACCGCCGACGCGCTGCGCTACCTGGAAACCCAGGCGGCGACTGAATACGACGTGGTGTTTCTCGACCCGCCGTTCAATCAGAACCTGTTGCCGACCGTGTGTGCGCTGCTGGAAGAGCGTCAGTGGCTGGCGGCGGATGCGTGGATCTACACTGAAAGTGAAACCGCGCCGTCTACCCTCGGCCTGCCGGGCGCCTGGCGCCTGCACCGCGAGCAGAAGTCCGGCCGGGTGTATTACGCGTTGTGGCACCGCCTGGTCGAAAACGCCGCCTGATGTGTGGCAAGCGGGCTTGCCCCGCGTTGGGCTGCGAAGCGGCCCCAAAACAGTCACCGCATTCACTCTGTCGGATCGCGGTGACTGAGCCGGGGCTGCTGCGCAGCCCAACGCAGGGCAAGCCTGCTCGCCACGTGAAGCCTCGCTTGCCACAACAAGCCTGCTCGCACAGAGATGTCCATGACTCCTTCCGTCGACCTGTTCAAACCCGCTTTCGGCCTCGGCAACCCACACCTGCAAACGCTGTGGGGGCCGTTGTGGCGTCCCACCACGCATATCGAACGCCAACGCGAACGCTTGTGGCTGGACGACGGCGACTTCCTCGATCTTGACTGGCATGGCCCCCATGACGCGCAAGCGCCATTGGTGCTGGTGCTGCACGGGCTGACCGGCTCGTCCAATTCGCCCTACGTGGCCGGCTTGCAAAAAGTCCTCGCCGCCCAGGGCTGGGCAAGCGCCGCGTTGAACTGGCGCGGGTGCTCGGGTGAGCCCAACCTGCTGGCGCGCAGTTACCACTCGGGCGCCAGCGAAGACCTGGCAGCAGCGATTGCGCATCTGCGCGCCAAGCGACCGTTGGCGCCGCTGTATGCCGTGGGTTATTCGCTGGGCGGCAATGTGCTGCTCAAGCACTTGGGCGAAACCGGCGAAGCGTCGGGGCTGCATGGCGCGGCCGCGGTGTCGGTGCCGTTTCGCCTGGATCAGTGTGCGGACCGCATCGGGCTGGGCTTTTCGCGGGTGTATCAGAAGCACTTTATGCGCGAGATGCTGGCGTATATCCGCGTCAAGCAACGGCGCTTTTTACAGGATGGCCGTGCGGACGGGCTGAAAACCCTGGAGTCACTGGGTTCTCTAGAGAAGATGCGTACGTTCTGGGATTTCGACGGGCGGGTGACGGCGCCGCTGCACGGTTTCCTCAGCGCCGAGGACTATTACCGTCGCGCGTCGAGCCGGTATTACTTGGGTGACATTCGCACACCCACTCTGATCATCCACGCCGCCGATGACCCGTTTGTGTTCGCCCACAGCCTGCCGGAGGCCAGCGAACTGTCGGACTGCACCGAGTTTGAGCTGCTGGCCAAGGGTGGGCATGTGGGGTTTGTCGATGGTTCTCTCAGACGCCCGAGTTACTACCTCGAACGCCGAATCCCGCAATGGCTACTGACACAACGCGGTTAAAAAATGTGGGAGCGGGCTTGCTCGCGAAGGCGGTGTATCAGTCACAAATCTATCGACTGACACTCTGCATTCGCGAGCAAGCCCGCTCCCACATTTTGATTGGGTTTGCAGGGCTGGCGGCTTAGTCGCCGGTTGCGATTTGCCGCGCCGGATCGGTAATCCACTCGCTCCACGACCCCGCATACAGCTTGCCCAGCGGGTAACCCGCCAGGCTCAGGGCGAACAGGTTATGGCACGCGGTCACACCCGAACCGCAATACGCCACCAGCTCATCCGGCGAACGGCCCTGCAACTGCGCGGCGAAACGCTGTTTGAGCTGCTCAGTTGGCAGGAAGCGACCGTCACTGCCCAGGTTTTCGCTGAACGCCGCACATTGGGCGCCCGGAATGTGCCCGGCAATCGGGTCGATAGGCTCCACGTCGCCGCGAAAACGCGCTTGGGCGCGGGCATCGATCAAGGTCATGCCCGGTTCGCCGAGGCGTTTTTGCAGGTGTTCGGCGTCCAGCACCAAGTGATTGTCCGGCGAACCGGCAAACGTCCCCGGCTCAACCACGGGCGCGTCCAGGCTCAGCGGGAAACCGGCCGCGTGCCAGGCCTTGAGGCCTGCGTCCAGAATAAACACGCCATCGCGTTTGCCCAGCCAGGCCAGCAACCACCACGCGCGGGCGGCATAGGCGCCGGGGCCGTCGTCATACAGCACGATGTCCGTGTCGGCATTGATGCCCCAGGCCCGCAGTTGCGCGGCCAAGGTGTCCGCCGCCGGCAACGGATGACGCCCGGTCACGCCCTTTGTCACCGCACCGCTGAGGTGGCGTTCCAGGTCGGCATATTGCGCACCTTCGATATGCCCTTCGGCATAGCTGCAAAGCCCGTAGTCCGGGTCTTCCAGGGCAAAGCGGCAATCCAGGATCACCAGCCCGGCCGCCTTCTGGCGCTCGGCGAGTTGCTGGGGGCTGATCAGTTGGGCAAGCGGCATGACGGACTCCTGTGAACAGATTCGGGAAAGGTCCTACTTCACTTCTTCCAGTGCCTGATTCAACGGCACGTAAAACTCTTTGAACAAAGCGTCTACCGCCTCTTTGGCCTGGGGCGTGACAAACCCCGCCTCCAGCACCAGCACCTGGTACACCCCACGCTTGATCGCCTCGGCGCTCAAGTGAGCGGAATTTTCATTGGTGGTGCACAGAAATCGCACCCACGAGGTGAGGATGATCCAGGCATTGAGGGTCAGCGCCTCGGTTTGCACCGGGTCCATATTGAGGATGCCGGCATCGACAAACCCTTGATAGATAGCGCCGCCCTGGATCAGGCAACGCTGGGAAAAGCGCCGGTAGCCGGTGGCCAGTTCCGGGTCGCTTTCCAGCAGGTGTTCCAGGTCGCGGTGCAGGAAGCGATAGCGCCACATGCCCGCCAGCACGGCCTGCAGGTAAAAACGCTTGTCTTCGACGGTGACGGCGCGGCCCTGGGGCGGGCGCAGGAAACTGTCCACAAGGGCTTCGTATTCGCGAAACAGCACGGCGATGATCGCCTGCTTGTTGGGGAAGTGGTAGTACAGGTTGCCCGGGGAAATTTCCATGTGGGCGGCAATGTGGTTGGTGCTGACACTGCGCTCGCCCTGCTGGTTAAAAAGCTCCAGGCTGGTTTGCACAATTCGCTCGCTGGTCTTTACTCGTGGTGCCATAGGGGATCAGCTTCTAAACACGTGATGGGGCATCTTACGGCCTATCCTTGTCTGGATAAATCCGCATGTTGCTGCAATGATATTTGACAATTTAGAGCAATGACTCTAAAAATCCAGGCAGACCTATAACAATCGGGAACTGCGCCATGTCTGCCAACGTTGCCTACCTGCAAGATTCCCAGGCGCTGGATCAACTCCAGGACCTTTTCGACGCCCAGCGCCGCGCCTATGCCGCCAACCCGATGCCACCGGCGGCGCAGCGCCAACAATGGCTCAAGGCATTGCGCGATGTGCTCAGCGACGAACGCCAGGCCCTGATCGACGCGATCAGCCAGGACTTCAGCCACCGTAGCGCAGACGAAACCCTGTTCGCCGAATTGATGCCGAGCCTGCATGGCATTCACTACGCCAGCAAACACCTCAAAGGCTGGATGAAACCTTCCCGCCGCGCTGTAGGCATCGCCTTCCAACCGGCATCCGCCAAGGTCATCTATCAACCACTGGGCGTGGTCGGCGTGATCGTGCCGTGGAACTACCCGTTGTATTTGGCCATCGGCCCGTTGGTCGGCGCGTTGGCGGCCGGTAACCGGGTGATGCTCAAGCTCAGCGAATCCACGCCCGCTACGGGTGAACTGCTCAAGGCGCTGCTGGCGAAAATCTTCCCCGAAGACCTGGTGTGCGTGGTGCTGGGCGAGGCCGAAGTGGGCATGGCGTTTTCCAAATTGCGCTTCGATCACCTGCTGTTCACCGGCGCCACCAGCATCGGCAAGCACGTGATGCGTGCGGCGGCTGAACACCTGACCCCGGTGACGCTGGAGCTGGGCGGCAAGTCGCCGGCAATAGTCTCCGCCGATGTGCCGCTCAAGGACGCCGCCGAGCGCATTGCCTTCGGCAAATGCCTGAATGCCGGGCAAACCTGCGTGGCGCCGGACTACGTGCTGGTGCCCGAAGATCGCATCGAGGGGTTCGTCGAGGCTTACAGCAAGGCAGTTCGCGGGTTTTACCCGACCCTGACCGACAACCCGGACTACACCGCCATCATTAATGATCGGCAACAGGCCAGGCTGAATGCCTACGTCAAAGACGCCACCGACAAAGGCGCCACCCTGATCGCCTTGTACGACCAAGGCCAGGCACGGCGCATGTCCCACAGCCTGTTGTTGAATGTCAGCGATGAGATGACTGTGATGCAGGACGAAATCTTCGGCCCGGTGCTGCCGATCGTGCCGTATCGCGGCATTGATCAGGCCTTTGCCTACGTCAACCAGCGCCCCCGTCCGCTGGCCCTGTATTACTTCGGCTACAACAAGGGCGAGCAGAACCGCGTGCTGCATGAAACCCACTCCGGCGGCGTGTGCCTGAACGACACCCTGCTGCATGTGGCCCAGGATGACATGCCCTTCGGCGGCATCGGACCTTCCGGCATGGGCCACTACCACGGCCACGAAGGGTTCCTCACATTCAGCAAGGCCAAGGGCGTACTGGTGAAACAGCGCCTGAACGCGGCGAAATTGATCTACCCGCCCTATGGCAAGTCGATCCAGAAGTTGATTCAGAAGTTGTTTGTACGCTGATTCCGCCACTCTCGGGACAACAATAATAATGAACCCTAGCCTGACTGAAACACCTGCGCTGTCGCGGCGCGGCGTCTTGAAAATCGGCCTGTGTGCCAGCGCGTTCCTAGCCACTGCCGGGCTGGGCGCCAGCCTCAGCGGCTGTTCCAGCAGCACCCCGGCCAGCGGCTTTGCAATGCTGCGCAGCAGTGACTTGCCGTTCTTGCGCGCGGTGATCCCTGTGCTGCTCGAGGGCGTGGCCAGCGCCCAGGACGTGGTCGCCGGGATTGAAGACACCCTGAAAAAACTCGACTACAGCCTGCAGCACCTGTCGCCGGAGATGTTCAAGCTGACCCAGCAACTGTTCGACGTGCTGGGCATGGGCATCACCCGCGGCCCGCTGACGGGGATCTGGGGCAGTTGGGAAAATGCCAGCAGTGAACAGATCCGCAACTTCCTGCACCGCTGGGAAAACAGCTACCTGAACCTGCTGCGCATGGGCCAGGGCTCGCTGCTAAAGCTGGTGATCATGGCGTGGTACTTCCGCCCGCAATCCTGGGCCCATTGCGGCTACCCCGGCCCGCCGAAGATCTAAACCTGACAACCCGATTAGAAAATGTGGGAGCTGGCTTGCCTGCGATGGCGGTGTATCAGCGATGAATTGATCGGCAGGCAAACCGCTAGCGCAGGCAAGCCAGCTCCCACACTGGTCGCAACTTCGTACAAAAAAAATAAGAGTGCACACCTATGCCCGTACCCGATCTGTTCCGCGACGGCCTGGCCCGCGGCTGGAAAACCCACAATGGCGCCGCACTCGACAGCGACCTGACGCTGGAAGCCGATGTGGTGATCATCGGCAGCGGTGCCGGCGGTGGCACCACTGCCGAAATCCTCAGCGCCGCCGGCTACAAGGTGCTGCTGATCGAAGAGGGCCCGCTCAAGACCAGCAGCGACTTCAAGCTGCTCGAAGACGAGGCCTACGCCAGCCTGTACCAGGAAGGCATTGGCCGCATGAGCAAAGACGGCGCGATAACCATCCTGCAGGGCCGGGCGGTGGGCGGCACCACATTGATCAACTGGACCTCCAGCTTCCGAACGCCGGACGCCACCCTCACCCACTGGGCCAGTGAGTACGCGGTAAAAGGCCACAGCAGCGCCGAGATGGCGCCGTGGTTCGAGAAGATGGAACAGCGCCTGGGCATCGCCCCGTGGGCCATGCCACCGAATGCCAACAATGATGTGATCCGCAAAGGCTGCGAAAAGCTCGGTTACAGCTGGCACGTGATCCCACGCAACGTGCGCGGCTGTTTCAACCTGGGGTATTGCGGCATGGGTTGCCCGGTCAACGCCAAGCAGTCGATGCTGGTGACTACCATTCCGTCCACCCTGGAAAAGGGCGGCGAACTGCTGTATCTCGCCCGCGCAGAACGGCTCAAGTACAGCGGCGACACCATCAGCAGCCTGGAATGCATGGCCATGGACGAGCGTTGCGTCGCGCCCACCGGTCGCAAGATAACCGTCAAGGCCAGGCATTACGTGCTGTCGGGCGGCGGCATCAACAGCCCGGCGCTGCTGATGCGTTCGGACGCGCCCGACCCGCATTCGCGCGTGGGCAAGCGCACGTTCCTGCATCTGGTGAATTTCTCTGCCGGGCAGTTTGACGAGGTGATCAACCCGTTCTACGGCGCGCCGCAGTCAATTTATTCCGATCACTTCCAGTGGCTGGACGGCACCACCGGCAAAATGTCCTACAAGCTGGAGGCACCGCCCTTGCACCCTGGGTTGGCCAGCACACTATTCGGCGGTTACGGCACCGGCAACGCGCTGGATATGAGCCAGTTGCCCCATACCCACGCCATGCTTGCCCTTTTACGTGATGGCTTTCATCCCGACAGCCCTGGCGGCACGGTGGAATTACGCGGTGACGGTACGCCGGTTCTCGATTACGCAGTATCGCCCTACGCCTGGGACGGCCTGCGCCGAGCCTTCCACAGCATGGCCGAGATCCAGTTCGCGGCGGGCGCCAAGTCGGTCAAGCCGTTGCATCACGACGCGCGTTACGTCAGCACCCTGGCCGAGGCACGCAGCCTGATCGACGGCCTGAGCCTGGAACTGCATCGAACCACCCTGGGCAGCGCCCACGTGATGGGCGGTTGCGCCATGGGCGAAGACCCGAAAAACGCCGTGGCTGACAGCCTCGGTCGCCATCACCAGTTGCGCAATCTGTCGATCCACGATGGCTCGTTATTCCCCACCAGCATTGGGGCTAACCCGCAATTGTCGGTGTATGGATTAACCGCGCAACTGGCGACAGCGTTGGCCGAACGTCTGAAAACAGCGTGAAAAAACAGGTTATTCGCGGTGTCTATAGTGCTTTCTTCTGCATAAGTTGACTTGGCCGACCGGGATGGCTGCGATACCATCCGGTTCCCCAACGGACTCCGCCAGGACGACGCGATGAACCGAGTGTTGTACCCAGGTACCTTCGACCCGATTACCAAAGGCCATGGCGATCTGGTCGAACGCGCCTCTCGCCTGTTCGACCATGTGATCATCGCGGTCGCTGCCAGCCCCAAGAAAAACCCGCTGTTTCCCCTGGAACAGCGCGTGGAGCTGGCGCGTGAGGTCACCAAACATCTGCCTAACGTGGAAGTGGTGGGTTTTTCGACGCTGCTGGCACACTTCGCCAAAGAGCAGAACGCCAATGTGTTCCTGCGTGGCCTGCGCGCGGTGTCGGACTTCGAATACGAATTCCAGCTGGCCAACATGAACCGCCAATTGGCGCCGGACGTGGAAAGCCTGTTCCTCACGCCGTCGGAGCGTTACTCGTTCATTTCCTCGACGTTGGTCCGTGAAATCGCCGCTTTGGGCGGAGATATCACCAAGTTCGTACACCCGGCTGTGGCGGATGCGCTGACACTGCGCTTCAAGAAATAATTTCTGAAGCGCGGGCTTGTCTGTGCTGAGCCTGACTTGTTCATGCTGAGCCCGGTTTGTCTGTGCTGAGCCTGGCTTATCTGTGCTGAGCGGGCTTATTGTGGCGAGCGGGCTTGCCCCGCGTTGGGCTGCGAAGCAGCCCCAATAAAGCCACCGCGCAGTTTCAGTCAAAACTCGGCCGCCTGTTTTCAGGGCCGCTTCGCAGCCCAACGCGGGGCAAGCCCGCTCGCCACAACAGGCACGGAGCTCGCCACAATAGGCGCGGCGCTCCCTACAACAAGCCCAGCGATCGCCACAGCTCGCACTGCGGGCGCCAATGCGGCACAATTGCGCGCATTCGTTTTCAGATGCCCTGGCTGACAGCCCTGGCAGGAGTTTCCATGTCCCTGATCATCACCGACGATTGCATCAACTGCGACGTCTGCGAACCTGAGTGCCCGAACGCTGCGATTTCCCAGGGTGAAGAGATCTACGTGATCGACCCCAACCTGTGCACCCAATGCGTCGGCCACTACGACGAGCCTCAGTGCCAGCAAGTGTGCCCGGTAGATTGTATTCCGCTGGATGAAGCACACCCTGAGACTGAAGAGCAGTTGATGGAGAAGTACCGGAAGATTACCGGTAAGGCCTGAGACTCTGTGGCGCCCATCCGGACCTCATCGCAGGCAAGCCAGCTCCCACATTTAAACGTGTGAATACGGTCAAGTGTGGAAGCTGGCTCGCCTGCGATGGCGGCATCAGCCCTCACACAACACTCAGCTCTGGCACTTAGGGCAAAACACACTCGCCCGCTGCCCCAACACCACATTGCGCAACTCGCTGCCGCAGACCTTGCACGCCTCGCCGCCCCGGCCGTAGACGAACAGTTCCTGCTGAAAATACCCCGGCTGCCCGTCACCGCCGATAAAGTCCCGCAATGTGGTGCCGCCACGCTCGATGGCGGCGGCCAGCACACGCTTGATCTCAATTGCCAGCTTCAAGTAACGCCCGCGTGAAATGCCACCGGCGGCGCGACGCGGATCAATCCCGGCGGCAAACAGCGCTTCGGTCGCATAGATATTGCCCACGCCCACCACCACCGCGTTGTCCATGATGAACGGCTTCACCGCCACGGACTTGCCGCGGGACAGCTGGAACAACCGCTCGCCGTCAAACAGGTCAGTCAACGGCTCCGGCCCCAGGCGAATTAGCAATTCGTGGTTGTGCGGGTCCTGGCTCCAGAGCATCGCGCCGAAGCGCCGTGGGTCGGTGTAGCGCAGCGCCATTCCCGACTCCAGCTCGATGTCCACATGCTCATGCTTGAGCGCGGGCGAACCGGCTTCCACCAGCCGCAGATTGCCCGACATGCCCAAGTGGCTGATCAAGGTGCCCACTTCGGCATTGATCAACAGGTACTTGGCCCGCCGCTCCACCAGCACGATGCGCTGCCCGGACAGGCGCACATCCAGGTCTTCCGGGATCGGCCAGCGCAGGCGCCGCTCACGCACCACCACACGGCTGACGCGCTGGCCTTCCAGGTGCGGCGCAATCCCGCGCCGGGTGGTTTCGACTTCTGGTAACTCGGGCATGTGTACCTCGTGAAAAAAGGGTCAGTGCGCGCCCAGTTCGCGGATCGACAACTTCATGCTTTCGAAGTCGTAGTCCGACAGGCCCACGTAATCCAGCACCAGATGGCCGATGGCATTCCACTCATGGTCCACGGCCTGGTTACCCAGCACGCGACAGGACGAACAGATGTGCTCAGCCATTTTCAGGATGGCCAGCAGGTTTTTAAGTTGCGGCGTGCGCGACGACTCATCGCTGAAAATCGCCAACGCGTTGTGGTGGTTGGCGATCGCGTCGGTCACATGCTCCGGCAGGCGCCAGGATTTGGCGGTGTAGTAGCCGACCACGGCATGGTTGGTGTTGAACGCGTTGTTCTCGGTGTCGACCACGCGGCAATCGGGCCCGGCATTGGCGTAGGCCTGCTCCAGCACCGTCATGTAATTGGGGAACCGC
This sequence comes from Pseudomonas sp. HT11, assembly GCF_044875395.1. Taxonomy (NCBI): domain Bacteria; kingdom Pseudomonadati; phylum Pseudomonadota; class Gammaproteobacteria; order Pseudomonadales; family Pseudomonadaceae; genus Pseudomonas; species Pseudomonas sp. HT11. The sequence goes on from NZ_CP173217.1 coordinate 5,950,784, forward strand.
TTGAGCATCAACGGCACGCCGCAATCGTGGAACAGCCCCAGGGCATAAGCCTCGTCCACCGCCTGCGAGCCGGTGCGCTTGGCCAGGGTCAGGCAGGTCATGGCCACATCCTGGGCGGTGTCCCAGAAGCGGTTGAGGGTGACAATGGTGTCGTCGCTCATCTCGCCTTTGATCGACTGTGCGTTGATCAAGTTGATGATCGAACGGCTGCCCAGCAGGTTCACCGCACGCTGGATCGAGGCAATCTTGTTGCTCAGGCCGTAATACGGCGAGTTGACGATCTTCAGCAATGCGCCGGACAGGCCCGGATCCTGGGAGATCAACCGCGCGATCACTTCCAGGTCCGGGTCGGGCATGTACTGCTCCATCTGCAAATCCACCATGATTTGCGGTTGAGGCGGCACGCTGATGCCTTGCAGGGCCTGTTGGATCTGTTCGGCGGAAAGCTCTTGGGACATAAGTACACACTCTGGGCTAGGCGGCGATTCTAACCCTTATGAAGACTTGACCGACACCCAAATGCCGAACTGAAACCGGATCAAATGTGGGAGCGGGCTTGCTCGCGAACGCTCGGTGTCAGTCACCGAATACAGTGGCTGATCCACCGCTTTCGCGAGCAAGCCCGCTCCCACATGTCCGGCGGCGCCGCGAATTCATGCACAACACGGTATACTCCCGCTCTTTTTTCCGGAGCGACGTCATGTCCCTGCCAAGCCTGCGTCTCAAAGCCAACGCCGATCGTCGTTTGCGCAACGGCCACCTGTGGGTCTACAGCAACGAAATCGACGTGGCCGCCACCCCACTTCACGGCTTCCAGGCAGGCGACCAGGCTATCCTGGAAGCGGCCGGCGGCAAGACCCTGGGCATCGTGGCCATGAGCCCGAACAACCTGATCTGTGCCCGTCTGCTGTCGCGCGACATCAAGTTGCCATTGGACAAGTCGCTGCTGGTGCACCGTATCAATGTGGCCCTGTCGCTGCGTGACCGCCTGTTCGACAAGCCGTTCTACCGCCTGGTGTACGGCGACTCCGACCTGCTGCCGGGCCTGGTGGTTGACCGTTTCGGTGACATCCTGGTCGTCCAGATCGCTTCGGCGACCATGGAAGCCCACAAAGAAGACGTGATCGCCGCCCTGACCCAAGTGCTCAAGCCAAGCGGCATCCTGTTCAAGAACGACTCCGCCGCGCGCGATGCCGAAGGCCTCAACCGCTACGTTGAAACCGTGTTCGGCCTGGTGCCGGAGTGGGTCGCGCTGGAAGAGAACGGCGTGAAATTCGAAGCCCCGGTAATCCAGGGCCAGAAGACCGGCTGGTTCTACGACCACCGCATGAACCGCGCCCGCCTGGCGCCGTATGCCAAAGGCAAACGCGTGCTGGACCTTTACAGCTACATCGGTGGCTGGGGCGTGCAGGCCGCAGCCTTCGGCGCCAGTGAAGTGTTCTGCGTCGACGCCTCCGCCTTCGCCCTCGACGGCGTGGAACGCAACGCTGCGCTGAACGGCGTTGCCGAGAAGATGACCTGCATCGAAGGCGATGTGTTCGAAGCCCTCAAAGAGCTGAAAGCCAGCGAAGAACGCTTCGACGTGATCGTGGCCGACCCACCGGCTTTCATCAAACGCAAAAAAGACATGAAAAACGGCGAAGGCGCCTATCGCCGCCTGAACGAGCAAGCCATGCGCCTGCTCAGCAAGGACGGCATCCTGGTCAGCGCATCCTGCTCGATGCACTTGCCGGAAGACGACCTGCAAAACATCCTGCTGACCAGCGCCCGTCACCTGGACCGCAATATCCAGATGCTCGAGCGCGGCGGCCAGGGCCCGGATCACCCGGTGCACCCGGCGATTGCCGAAACGCGCTACATCAAGAGCATTACGTGCCGGTTGTTGCCCAATAGCTGATTGAACGCGGGCTAAATGTGGGAGCGGGCTTGCTCGCGAAAGCGGCAAGTCAGTCGATGAATGAGTTGACTGACACTACGTATTCGCGAGCAAGCCCGCTCCCACATTTTGGTTTGTGGTGTGTCAGGGCAACTTTCCTATCACCGCAAACCACAACAATTCGGGAACCGTCCTTCAACGGTTTTGATTGAATTCCACATTTCGCAGACTAGTATCGGTTTCTGGAATTACTCCGGAAAACAAAAACAATGTCTGGGCCCTACCTCTCCCGCTTCATCCTCATCACCTGCATTTCCCTGATCAGCTTTTTCCCTATCAACATTCTGCTGCCCTCGTTTCCCGCACTGGCTGCCAGGTTCGACACACCTACCGCAGAAATCGCACTGTCGATCAGTCTGTTCACGCTGGTGTTTTCAGTGTCCCAATTGGTTGCCGGCCCGCTGTCGGATAAATGGGGCCGCAAGGAAGTCCTGCTCGGTTGCATCACGCTGTCGATCCTGGGTGCGATAGGTTGCGCATTATCGACGGACTACCTGAGCTTCCTGCTGTTTCGCTCGGTCCAGGCCATGGGTTGCGGCTTCTTCGTACTGGGCCACGCGTTAGTGGAAGACCTGTTCGAAGAACAGGATCGAGCCCGTGTGCGCCTCTACTACATGACCCTGAGCGGCTCGTTCGTCGCCTTGTCACCGCTGATCGGCTCCTGGTTGCAAACCACCTTCGATTGGCAGGGTAGTTTCTATGGATTCGCACTGATGGCGTTGGGGATGTTGATCCATGCGTTCTGCATACTGCCCTCCAAGTCCGCCAGCCCGCACCGCACGCCGGTGTCGATCATCGGCACGCTGAAAGATGTCGCGACCAATCGCGACTTCCTGCGTTACTGGTGGATCGCCGCGTTGGTGTTCGCCTGCTACTTCGCCTTGATCAGCGTGACACCGTTGATTTTCATGGACTCGTTGAAACTCTCCGAATACCAGTACGCACTGGTACTCATGGTGTATGGCGTGGCCTATCTGCTCGGCGGTTTGGCGGCGTCGTATCTTCAAAAACGCATCTCGCTGTCCCGGCAAATCAACATCGGCCTTGGATTGCTGCTTATCGCAGGCGTGCTTCTGATGCTGATCGTCGGTCTTGGAGCCATCACCACCATCACCCTGCTGATCCCGATGCTGATCAGCGCCCTGGCCGTAACTCTGGTTCGCCCCGCCGCGATTTCCGCCGCCATGTTGCTGTTCTCCAGCAGCGCCGGCACCGCCGCCTCGGCCGGCAACAGCATCATGTTCATCACCGCTGCCGTCAGCAGCGCCGCCCTCGCCCAAGCCGGGGCCAACCTGCTGATGACCATCGCCATCAGCTTCATCGTGCTCAGCGTTTGGGGCGTGATGACGAACGCGCGGGTCGGCCGCTGACCATGAAACTTGCACACCCACACGTCTCGTAAGCGCTATCTACACGCTGGCGGCCATTCCCTCCGGCCGCCAGCGGTGTAGAATCGACGCTATTCATCGCCAGTCATCCCCCGGCGGGTTTATGAGCTCGAGGCCCAAGCACGCGGCGATCCCGCGACGCGAGTGGCAACGTTTGGACACACGGCCATTTTCTGAGTGTTCCAGACGTCAATAGAAGCTCACTTCCCTTTAGTACTTGATTAGCCGCCCGGAGTGCTCCATGCCTGATTACCGCTCGAAAACATCCACCCACGGCCGCAACATGGCCGGCGCGCGCGCACTGTGGCGTGCCACGGGGATGAAAGATGACGACTTCAAAAAGCCGATCATCGCGATTGCCAACTCGTTCACCCAGTTCGTACCCGGCCACGTCCACCTCAAGGACCTGGGCCAACTGGTCGCCCGCGAGATCGAACGCGCCGGCGGCGTGGCCAAAGAATTCAACACCATCGCCGTGGATGACGGCATCGCCATGGGCCATGACGGCATGCTGTATTCGCTGCCGAGCCGCGAGATCATCGCCGACTCCGTGGAATACATGGTCAACGCCCACTGCGCCGACGCCATCGTGTGCATCTCCAACTGCGACAAAATCACTCCCGGCATGCTGATGGCCTCCCTGCGCCTGAACATCCCGGTGATCTTCGTCTCCGGCGGCCCGATGGAAGCCGGCAAGACCAAGCTCGCCTCCCACGGCCTTGACCTGGTGGACGCTATGGTCATCGCCGCCGATTCCAGCGCGTCTGACGAGAAAGTCGCGGAATACGAGCGCAGCGCCTGCCCTACCTGCGGTTCGTGCTCCGGCATGTTCACCGCCAACTCGATGAACTGCCTGGTCGAAGCCCTGGGCCTGGCCTTGCCGGGCAACGGTTCCACGCTGGCCACCCACAGCGACCGCGAGCAGCTGTTCCTGCAGGCCGGCCGCACCATCGTCGAGCTGTGCAAGCGTTACTACACCGACAACGATGAGTCGGTGCTGCCGCGCAATATCGCCAACTTCAAGGCGTTCGAAAACGCCATGACCCTGGACATCGCCATGGGCGGTTCCACCAACACCATCCTGCACTTGCTGGCCGCCGCCCAGGAAGCCGAGATCGATTTCGACCTGCGCGACATCGACCGTCTGTCCCGACACGTGCCGCAGCTGTGCAAGGTCGCGCCGAACATCCAGAAGTACCACATGGAAGACGTGCACCGCGCCGGCGGGATCTTCTCGATCCTCGGCTCGCTGGCCCGTGGCGGCCTGCTGCACACCGACCTGCCGACCGTGCACAGCACGAGCATGGCCGAAGGCATCGCCAAGTGGGACATCACCCAGACCACCGACGAAGCCGTGCATCACTTCTTCAAGGCAGGCCCGGCCGGCATCCCGACGCAAACGGCGTTCAGCCAGTCCACCCGCTGGGACACCCTCGATGACGACCGTGAAAACGGCTGCATCCGCAGTGTCGAGCACGCCTACTCGCAAGAAGGCGGCCTGGCCGTGCTGTACGGCAACATCGCACTGGATGGCTGCGTGGTGAAAACCGCCGGTGTGGATGAGTCGATCCACGTGTTCGAAGGCAACGCCAAGATCTTCGAAAGCCAGGACAGCGCCGTGCGCGGCATCCTCGCCGACGAAGTAAAGGCCGGCGACATCGTGATCATCCGCTACGAAGGCCCGAAAGGCGGCCCGGGCATGCAAGAGATGCTCTATCCGACGTCGTACCTGAAATCCAAAGGCCTGGGCAAAGCCTGCGCCCTGCTCACCGACGGCCGTTTCTCCGGCGGCACCTCGGGCCTGTCCATCGGCCACGCTTCGCCAGAAGCCGCTGCCGGCGGCGCGATTGGCCTGGTGCAGGACGGCGACAAAGTGCTGATCGACATTCCGAACCGCTCGATCAACCTGTTGATCAGCGACGAAGAACTGGCCGCGCGCCGGGTTGAGCAGGACAAGAAAGGCTGGAAACCGGTCGAGAAGCGTCCGCGCAAGGTCACCACTGCGTTGAAGGCTTACGCCTTGCTGGCCACCAGCGCCGACAAAGGCGCTGTGCGTAACAAAGCGATGCTCGACGGCCTGTAAGCCCCGCGCATAAAAATGCCCCGCCACGTGCGGGGCATTTTTTTGTCTGGGTAAACCCTTCAGCAGTAAGCCGAGTTCCAACATGAGCATGCGGTCGAATGTGGGAGCTGGCTTGCCTGCGATAGCGGTGGGCCAGCCGACTCATGTACTGCCTGACACACCGCCTTCGCGAGCAAGCCCGCTCCCACAGTGGATCGGGCTCCAACTTAAGCATGCGGTCGAATGGGGGAGCTGGCTTGCCTGCGATAGCGGTGGGCCCGACGACTCATGCACTGCCTGACGCACCGCCTTCGCGGGCAAGCCCGCTCCCACAGTTGGCCGGGTTCCAACCTGAGCATGCGGTCGAATGTGGGAGCTGGCTTGCCTGCGATAGCGGTGGGCCGAACGACTCATGTACTGCCTGACACACCGCCTTCGCGGGCAAGCCCGCTCCCACAGTTGATCGGGTTCCAACTTAAGCATGCGGTCGAATGTGGGAGCTGGCTTGCCTGCGATAGCGGTGGGCCCGCCAACTCATGTACTGCCTGACGCACCGCCTTCGCGGGCAAGCCCGCTCCCACAGTGGATCGGGTTCCAACTTAAGAATGCGGTCGAATGTGGGAGCTGGCTTGCCTGCGATAGCGGTGGGCCAGCCGACTCTTGTACTGCCTGACACACCGCTATCGCGGGCAAGCCCGCTCCCACAGGTGACCGGGTTCCACCATGAGCATGCGGTCAAAATGTGGGAGCGGGCTTGCTCGCGAAGCAGGCGGCTCGGTCTTACTGAATCTCGTCCGGCTTGACGATCACCCAGTTCTTGTCCGCCGTCACCGGCAGCCCTTCCTTGGCCTGGGCCGCCGCGTGTTTGGCCATCATGCCGTTGAGTTGGGTCATGTATTTATCCTTGCGGTTGATCCACAGGTGGACGCCCCCCTTGGCCACGTCCACATCGTGAAACAACATGTAGCCGTCGCTGGTGGGGGTGTCGCCGCCGACGATCACCGGTTTTTTCCACTCATCGATGTAGGTGAGGATCGCTGCGTGCTTGCCGGCCATCCAGGTCGCCGGGGTCCACAGGTACGGGGTCAGTTCCAGGCCGAGGTTGGCCTTCTCGTCATACTTGCCGGCGGCGATCTGCTTACGCGCGGTGGTCAGCTCGCCGGTCTTGCGATCCTTGAGCAAGGTGCTCACGCCGATGACGTTCTCGGGTTTGACGTTGTAGCCGTACTTCGGATCGGCGGCGACCATGCGCACCAACTCCTCGGACGCGGCGGTCATCACATACACCTCGATGCCGTTTTCCATCAGTTTGTTGAACAGCTCAGCCTGGCCGGTGAAGACTTTCGGCGGCTGCACGTCCATGGTCTTGACCACGTCACCGTCGTAATAGGTGACCGGCACCGGCTTGCCCGACGCCATCATCTCGTCGACGTAGCCCTTGAGTTCCTTGAGGGTGAAGCCGGAGAAAATCTGCGCAACCCACGGGTAGCAGACCATGTCGTCCACTTCGCAGAGTCGGTAGTAGTAGCTGAACAGGCTTTCCTTGTGGTCGGCGGTGTCTTTGAACGGAATCAGCTTGAGGGACGGGTCCATGGTGTCGCGGGTGATCAGGCCTTTGTTCTCAAGGTACGGCAGCAGGGACTCTTCGAGGTCGTAGCGGTAACTGGTGTTGTCCATGTCGAACACCGCGAAGTTACCCTTGTTGGCGTTGGCGGCGATCATCTTGTTCAACTGCTCGGCGGCAGGCGCCGGCCAGTGCTTCAACTCGGTGGCGGCAAATGCCTGGCTGGCGAGGCCCAAGCAGAAGGCGGCGGCCAGTAGTGTTGGCGCGAACTTCATAAGCGATTTCTCCCTGAGTGAAAGACATCGACGCTAACAAATCTGTGTGACAGTTATCGCCCGAGCACGACCGCTTGCGTCGTGATTGCGCCAAGGGCGTGTGCCTGAGCGTCAAAGGCTTATTCCAAAAACGACAGTCACCATTCCATATCGGTATTAAATCAATATATTTCAAGCTGTTAGGCTTTCCGGTTCGCAATCGCAGGCTCACGCGATTGGCTGCCTTCTCAACGGAGCTTCAATGAATCTGCCCCTGATTCTCAACGTACTGGTGTTCGTGGCCCTGCTTTTGGGCCTGGCACAAACCCGCCGCACACACTGGAGCCTCGCCAAGAAGGTCCTGTTCGCGCTGGTGCTCGGCGTGCTGTTCGGCGCGGCGTTGCACACGATTTATGGCGACGGCAACCCGGTGCTCAAAGCCTCGATCAGCTGGTTTGATCTGGTCGGCAATGGTTACGTGCAGTTGCTGCAAATGATCGTGATCCCGCTGGTATTCGCCTCGATCCTCAGCGCCGTGGCGCGTCTGCATAACGCCTCGTCCCTGGGCAAGATCAGCTTCCTGACCATCGGTACGCTGCTGTTCACCACGGCAATTGCGGCGCTGATCGGTATCGGCCTGACCAACCTGTTCGGCCTTACCGCCGAAGGCCTGGTGGCCGGCACCCAGGAAATGGCGCGCCTGCAAGTGATCCAGAGTGATTACGCAGGCAAGGTCGCCGACCTGAATATCCCGCAGCTGCTGCTGTCGTTCGTGCCAGCCAATCCGTTTGCCGACCTGGCCCGGGCCAAGCCGACGTCGATCATCAGCGTGGTGATTTTTGCTGCGTTTCTCGGGGTTGCCGCACTGCAACTGCTCAAGGACGACGTGGAAAAAGGCCAGAAAGTGCTCAACGCCATCGACACCCTGCAAGCCTGGGTGATGCGCCTGGTGCGCCTGGTGATGAAGCTGACGCCCTACGGCGTGCTGGCGCTGATGACCAAAGTGGTCGCCGGCTCCAACCTGCAAGACATCATCAAACTCGGCAGTTTTGTGGTGGTGTCGTACCTGGCGCTGGGCCTGATGTTTGTGGTGCACGGCCTGCTGCTGTCGCTGGCCGGGGTCAACCCGCTGCGCTTCTTCCGCAAGGTGTGGCCAGTGCTGACCTTTGCCTTCACCAGCCGCTCCAGCGCAGCCGCCATCCCGCTGAGCATTGAAGCGCAGACCCGCCGCCTGGGTATCCCGCAATCGATTGCCGGTTTCGCCGCCTCGTTTGGCGCGACCATCGGCCAGAACGGTTGCGCCGGTCTCTACCCGGCCATGCTCGCGGTGATGGTTGCACCGACCGTGGGCATCAACCCGCTCGACCCGCTGTGGATCGCGACGCTGGTCGCAATCGTGACCTTGAGTTCGGCAGGTGTAGCCGGTGTTGGCGGCGGCGCGACCTTTGCCGCGCTGATCGTACTGCCGGCGATGGGCTTGCCGGTGTCACTGGTGGCGCTGCTGATTTCCGTGGAGCCGCTGATCGACATGGGCCGTACGGCGCTGAACGTGAACGGTTCGATGACGGCGGGTGCGATTACCAGCCAGATCATGGGGCAGACGGATAAAGCGTTGCTCAATGCCGATGAGCATGCGGAGTTAGCGCAAGCCTGATAGACCGCTATCGGGGGCAAGCCCCCTCCCACACTTGATCGCGTTCACTCGGTCAACTGTGGGAGGGGGCTTGCCCCCGATGCTTTTAGGCTTTTTCCCAGACTTCGAAGTTGTAGGCGGGCTTATCGCCCTCGGCCGGGTTCTCGACATTCGACACCAGCTTCCACTGGTTCAGATCAAACTCGGGAAACCACGCGTCCCCGTCCGGGCTCAACGCAACCCGCGTCAGATACAGGCGATCCGCCTGCTCCAACCCTTGCGCATACAACTGCGCACCGCCGATCAGCATCAGCTCATCCACGCCCTGCTCCAGCGCCCAGGCCTCGGCCCGTTCCACCGCCGCAGCCAGTGACGGAAAAACTTCCGCACCTTCAAGCGTCAGATCGGTCTGACGGCTGACCACGATATTCAAGCGCCCCGGCAGCGGTCGGCCCAGCGAATCCCAGGTCTTGCGCCCCATGATGATCGGCTTGCCGAGCGTGGTGGCCTTGAAATATTTGAAATCCCCCGGCAAATGCCAGGGCATGCTGTTGTCGACGCCGATCACGCGGTTTTCACCGAGGGCTGCGATCAGGCTTAAAGGGAGAGTTTTTTTCATGGCGACGAGAATACCAGAGCTGCGAGTCAGCGGTTATGCTCCAACCTCACTTGCTCAACAGGACGGCGCGTGACTGCTCTGAATCCCCTGCACACCCTTTGGCTGACAGAAACCGTGCGCCTGCGTGAAGAACACGCCGGCCCACTCGAAGACTTGGAAGCCAACCGCTTGGCCCGCACGGCCGGTGGCGACTTGCCGACGCGCATCCAGGCGCGCGCCCTGCACTTGGCCGAACGCGACGGATTGACCGCCGCCCTCACCCGCTGGCTGCAAGGCGCCCGTTTGGCGCTGGTGCTGTTGGCCGTGGTCGCGGTGATCAGTGGCGCCGGCCTGGCGTTTGCCGCGCTGGGTAACGGCCTGACCCCGGTGAATGTGTTCTGGGCGCTGGGCAGTCTGCTCGGCTTGAACCTGATTCTGCTGCTGAGCTGGGCCTTGGGCCTGGCGTTTGCCGGCGAGCACAGCGCCAGCCTCGGCCGCCTGTGGCTGTGGCTCAGCGAAAAACTCGCGCGTGATGCCAAGGCGGCTCAGCTGGCGCCGGCACTGCTGCTGTTGCTGCAACGCCACAAACTCAATCGCTGGGCAGTGGGTGTGCTGGTCAACAGCCTGTGGTTGCTGGCATTGCTCAGTGCCATGGTGATTTTGCTGACACTGCTGGCCACCCGGCGCTACGGTTTTGTGTGGGAAACCACCATCCTGGGCGCCGACACCTTTGTCGCCGTCACCCAAGCCCTCGGCAGCCTGCCCGCGCTGCTGGGCTTTAACGTGCCGACCGTCGACATGATCCGCGCCAGCGGCGACTCCGCCCTGAATATCGAAAGCGCACGCCAAGCCTGGGCCGCCTGGCTGGTGGGCGTGCTGCTGGTCTACGGCCTGCTGCCGCGGTTGATCCTCGCGCTGCTGTGCCTGTGGCGCTGGAAACGCGGGCGCGCCGCCCTGCGCCTGGACCTCAACCTGCCCGGCTACAGCCCGTTGCGCGAACGCCTGATGCCAAGCAGCGAGCGGCTCGGTGTCAACGATGCAGCGCCCGAACAGCTGCACCAGGTCAGCGGTGGCGTCAGCGAACTGCAGAGCGACGGCGCCCTGCTGGTGGCCATCGAACTCGACGATCAGCACCCTTGGCCGCCCAAATTACCGGCGAGCATCAAAAACGCCGGCATTCTGGACAGCCGCGAATCGCGCAACAAACTGCTGGAACAGCTCACGCGCTTCCCAGCCGCACGCCTGGCCATCGCCTGCGACCCTCGTCGCTCGCCTGACCGTGGCAGCCTGGCGCTGATCGCCGAACTGGCACGCAGCGCCACGGCCACCCGCGTGTGGCTGCTGCAGGCACCGCCCGGCCAGGCGCTGGACGCCGAACGCCTTGGCGATTGGCACGCCGCGTTGCACCAACTCGAACTGCCCTTCGCCGACTGCGCGCCGCTCACATGGCTGGAGACCGGTCATGACTAAACCGCTGAAACTGGCCGTGGTCGGCCACACCAACGTCGGCAAGACGTCGCTTTTGCGCACGCTGACCCGTGACGTCGGCTTCGGCGAAGTCTCTCATCGCCCCAGCACCACGCGGCATGTGGAAGGCGCGCGGTTGTCGGTCGACGGCGAAGCCTTGCTGGAGCTGTACGACACGCCCGGCCTGGAAGACTCGATCGCCCTGCTCGACTACCTGGAGCGCCTGGATCGCCCCGGCGAGCGCTTGGACGGCCCGGCACGCCTGGCGCGTTTCCTGGAAGGCAGCGAGGCGCGCCAGCGTTTCGAACAGGAGGCCAAGGTTTTGCGCCAACTGCTGGCCTGCGACGCCGGCCTGTATGTGATCGACGCTCGCGAGCCGGTGCTGGCCAAGTACCGCGACGAGCTGCAAGTGCTGGCCAGTTGCGGCAAGCCGCTGCTGCCGGTGCTCAACTTCGTCAGCAGCAGCGACCACCGCGAACCCGACTGGCGCGAAGCCCTGGCCCGCTTGGGCCTGCATGCGCTGGTGCGGTTCGACAGCGTCGCGCCGCCGGAAGACGGGGAGCGCCGCCTGTATGAAAGCCTGGCCCTGCTGCTGGAGAATGCGCGGCCGCAGCTGGAACGGCTGATCCTCGATCAGCAAGCCCAGCGCCAGGCCCGCCAGCAGAGCGCCGCGCGGTTGATCGCCGAGTTGTTGATCGACTGCGCCGCGTGCCGGCGCAGCGTGGTCACCGAGGATGAACAGCAAGCCATCGGCGATTTACGCAAGGCCGTGCGCCAGCGCGAACAAAAATGCGTGGAAGCCCTGCTCAAACTTTTCGGCTTTCGCCCGCAGGACGCCACCGCCAGCGACTTGCCGCTGCTCGACGGCCGTTGGGGCGATGACCTGTTCAACCCCGAAACCCTCAAGCAACTTGGCGTGCGCGTCGGCGGCGGGATTGCCGCAGGCGCGGCCGCCGGGGCCGGCGTGGATTTGCTGGTTGGCGGCCTGACCCTGGGCGTCGCCGCGATTGCCGGTGCGATTGCCGGCGGTGCGCTGCAAACCGCGCGCAGCTACGGCAGCCGTCTGCTGGGCAAGATCAAGGGCCATCGCGAGCTGACCGTCGACGACAGCGTGCTGCGCCTGCTCGCCTTGCGCCAGCGCCAATTGCTCAAGGCCCTGAACCTGCGTGGCCATGCGGCGATGCACAGCATCAAGGTCGACACGCCTCAGGACAAAACCTGGCGCGAGGGCAAGCTGCCGGACGCGCTGCATAAAGCCCGCGCTCACCCGCAATGGTCGTCCCTCAACCCTCACGCCAAACTCAGCCAGGCCGAGCGCCAGGAACAGGTCGAGGCGCTGGCCCTGCGCCTGGATGAACGCTAAGCCGCAAGCAGTTGCCGGGCCTTGGCCTTCAATATCTCAAGGTCCAGCACCGGCACGTGCATGTTTTTGGCCTGCTCATCCCAGTGGCGCATGCGCAGGCTCACCGAACAAAGCGGGTCCTGCTCGAACGCCTGGGCTTCTTCGGCGCTCATCATGCCGCCCTGGTAACCCAGGGTGCGGCGGCTGGCTTCGCTTAAGCGGGCGTAATAGGCCGGCTGGCTGAAGGTCAGGTAACGCTTGGCCTGCACGTGATACTCCACCAGCCTGGCCACGCGTTCGCTGAACCCTGCGCGGCGCAAATAATCCGCGCCCAGCCGCTCGTGGCTGACCACGCCGTAACCGCCCATGTTCGCGCCGCCCTGGCCACAGAGGTGCCCGATGTCGTGGAAAAACGCCGCCAGCACCACTTCATCGTCAAAGCCCTCAGCCATGGCCAACTGTGCGGCCTGGGACATGTGTTCGATCTGCGACACCGGCTCGCCGATGTAGTCCGCCGTGCCATGCTGCTCGTACAAGCCGAAGAGTTCGGCAATCGCCTGTTCCGGGTTCATCACGCCTCACCCCACACTGTGCTGATGTTTCGTTCGGCCATCGCCGGCCCGACGCTCATGCCCACGCCGGTGTGCATCAACGCCGCGCTCACGCCCGGTGCTACGCGCAGGAACGAAAACGGCCCCGGTCCACGCGCGCCATACACGCCCTGCCAGCGCTCCACCACCTGAACCTTGCAACCCAGGGTCTGCTGCGCCAGTTCGATCATCCAGTCATCGACCTGCTCGGTATTGAACGGCGAGGCATCGCGGCCGTAGTCATGGGAATCACCGATGATCAGTTCGCCATAAGGCGTCGGGCTGATCAGCAAGTGAATGCCGTGTTCATGCAAATGCGGTGCATCGCGCAGGATTTGCGCCTGCACGGGCGCCGCTTCCGGCAAATCGGCGAAGGCGCCGTAATGCACACAACTGAGGCCTGTGAGCAACGCGTGTTGCAGGTTCAGGTTGACGGCTGGGCGGGCGCGCAGCATTTGCAGGCGACAGACGCTCGGGTTGAGTTCGGCGATCGATTCCGCCAGCAGGGTTTGGTAGTCGTGGCCGGAGCACACGATGACCTGCTCGCCACGAAAGCTCCCCGCCGTGGTGTGCACGTGGCCAGGCTCAACGTCGCGCACCAGCGTGGAGAAATGAAACTCCACCTTCAATTCGCTGCGAAGGTAGTTGATCAGCGCCGGAATCGCTTCGCGCGAATACAACTGCTGATCGTCCTTGCCATGCAGCGCGGCGCGGTGATGGCGGAACTGGCCGCCATATAGATCTTTCATCGCCGCGCCTTGCAGCAGTTCGACGTTGTAGCCGTAAGCCTGCGCACGACCGGCGCAAAAAGCTTCCAACAGCTGTTCTTCCGCCTCTGTACGCGCAAACAGGTATGAGCCCTTGCGCTTGAGCTGCAGGCCGGCGACCTGCGCCCAATGCCCCCAGATATCACGGCTTTGCAGGGCCAGGTCGAGCATCGGCCCCGGCGGTTGGCCGGTGACCAGCGCCTGGCCAAAGTTGCGCACAGAGGCGCCCAGCGGCGTGGCGCTGCGCTCGAATACCTTGACCTTGAGGCCGCGTTTGGCGGCGGCGTAGGCGTGGGACAGGCCGAGGATGCCGGCGCCGATGATGAGCAGGTCGCTGCGTTGTGTCATGAAGAAATGTCCTGAATTCGAAGCCGTTATCGCCGGCAAGCCAGCTCCCACATTTTGATTTGTGAACACCGTCAAATGTGGGAGCTGGCTTGCCTGCGATGAGGCCATAAGCCCTAACGAAAACCTTACTGACCGGCCACCTTCTCCGACTTGCCGTCATAGCGCTTGCGCCATTCAGTCAGGATGCTGTCGCGGTTTTTCGAGGCCCACGCAAAGTCGTTCTTGATCAGGCGCTGCTCATAATCGGCCGGCAATTCGGTCTGCGGCTTGGCGATACCGGGCTGAGCAAGTACAGCAAAGTTATCTTTGTACAGGTCCATCGCCGCTGCACTGGCGGAGAAGTCAGCGAGCTTTTTAGCTGCATCGGCGTGGGCGGTGCCTTTGATCACGGCAGTCGCTTCAATGTCCCAGCCCAGGCCTTCTTTGGGCAGGATGATGTCCAGCGGTGCGCCCTGGCGTTTCAGTTGAACGGCGGGGTACTCGAAGGAAATACCAATCGGGAATTCACCAGAGGCCGCCAGCTTGCACGGCTTGGAACCGGAGTGAACGTACTGGCCGATGTTCTGGTGCAGGTCGTCCATGTACTGCCAGCCCTGCTTCTCGCCGAAGGTTTGCAGCCAGGCACTGACATCCAAAAAGCCGGTGCCGGAGGAGGCCGGGTTGGGCATCACGATCTTGCCCTTGTACTCAGGCTTGGTCAGGTCTTGCCAGCTCACCGGCTTGGTCAGGCCCTGCTTCTGGGCTTCGATGGTGTTAAAGCAGATGGTTGCGGCCCACACGTCCATGCCGACCCACGCCGGCGGGTTGGCAGCGTCGCGGTAGTTTTTGCCGATTTTGTCCAGGCCCTTCGGCGCATAGTTATCCAGCATGCCTTGCTGATCGAGAATCGCCAGGCTAGAGGCCGCCAGGCCCCAGACCACGTCGGCTTGCGGGCGGTCTTTCTCGGCCAGAAGCTTGGCGGTGATGATGCCGGTGGAGTCGCGCACCCATTTGATCTCGACGTCGGGATTGGCTTTTTCGAAGGCCTGCTTGTAGGTCTTCAACTGCTCGGCTTCTAGGGCCGTGTACACGGTCAGCTCGGTCTTGGCGAAGGCATTCAGGCTGAATGCGGTGAGTACGGCAGCGACCAGCGCCAGGGGCTTGAACATGGAGCACCTCCTTCAAGGATGGTTATTGGCCGGGCGCGGTCTGGCGCCAGGCTTGAGAGCGACGCAGTGCGCCACGTGAGGCCCACGCCAGCAGCAGCGAGACGCCGGCCGAGGTGAACAGAATCAAGGTCGACATGGCCGCCGCACCGCCCACGTTGCCGGCGTCGTCCATGTTCAATACGGCGACGGCGGCGAGGATGGTGTCGGGGCTGTAAAGGAAAATTGCGGCCGACACGGTGGTCATCGCCGACACAAACAGGTAGCGCACGATGTCCAGCAGCGCCGGCAGGCAGATCGGCACGGTGACACGCAGGTAGTGGCGGTACAGCGGCGCCTTGAGGGACAGCGCGGCGGCTTCGAATTCGCAGTCGAGCTGGCGCAGCGCCGTGGTCGCGGTCATCTGCGCGGTGGTCAAATAGTGCGCAATTGTGCACACCACCAGCAGGGTCATCGTCCCGTAGAACACATGCAGCGGGTTGCCGCCCAGGTTGAAAAAGAACACATAGCCCAGGCCCAACACCAGGCCCGGCACGGCCATCGGCACAAAGCTGAGCATGCGCAGGGCCAGGTTCAGGCCCTTCTGGCTTTTGGTCTTTTCCATCAGGTAGGCGCCGGTGAAGATCAACACGCTGCCGATCAGCGCCGTGCACAGCGCCATGGTCAGGCTGTTGCGGTAAGCCAGCCAACCGCCGCCGGCCGTGTCTTCGAACTGGTAGTGGTTGAGCGACAACGACAGGTTGTACGGCCAGAACTTCACCAGCGAGGAATACACCGCCATGCCGAATACCAGCAGCAACACCGCGCAGATCAGCAACACAATGGCCAGGTAGCAACCATCGCGCAGCCGCGAGGGTGCCGGCTGGAACACCTGGGCGCGGCCGCTCATGGCATCGCCCTGCCGACGGCGCAGCCAGGCATCGACGCCAAAGCTGAACAGCGCCGGCAGCAGCAACACCATGCCGATCAACGCGCCGCGACCGAACTGTTGCTGGCCGACCACCGCCTTGTAGGCTTCCAGCGCCAGCACCTGATAATCGCCGCCGACCACAACGGGCACACCGAAGTCGGTAATGGTCAGGGTGAACACCAGGCAAAACGCGGCGAACACGGCTTGGCGCGTGGCCGGCCAGGTGATGCTGCGAAACGCCCGCGCGGGGCTGGCGCCCATGCTTGATGCCGCATCGAAAAGCCGCGCATCCGCCAGCGACAGTGCTGACAGCAGGATCATCAAAGCGTGTGGGAAGGTGTAGATCACCTCGCCGAGAACAATGCCCCAGAAGCCGTAGATATTGTCCGAGAGCACACCGCGCAACAGGCCTTGGTTGCCGAACAGGTACACCAGCGCAATCCCCGGCAGCATCGACGGCGCCATCAACGGCAGCAGTGACAGGCCACGCCACATCGCTTTGCCGGGAATCAGCGTGCGTTGCAGGGCGTAGGCAAACAGATAGGCCAGCGGTACGACGATGGCCGCCACGCTGAGGGAGACTTTCAGGCTATTGCCCAGCAGCCAGTGGAAGTTAGCGCTGGTGAGCATTTCCCGCGCCGCAGCAAGACCGCCGCCCTGCCCGGCTTCGCTGCTGAAACCGCGCCAGAAGATTGCCAGCAATGGCAGCAATACGGCGACACCCAGCAGCACCAGCCACAGCAGTTTGCCGCCGAGCACAAAAATACGGTCGCCGTTTTCGGCGCGCGATACCTGGCGCGGCAGGGTCATCACAGCCGCCATCTCAGGCAAACACCTGCAGGCTGCGCGGTGGCAAGGCGACCCAGATGTCCTGGGCACCCAGGCGTGGCATGGCTTCCGGGGCCAACTCAGCCAGCAGCGCGTGGCCGGGCACTTGTTCCAGTTCAAAACGCATGCGGCAGCGGTTGCCAAGAAACGTGATCTCGCGAACCTTGGCCGGGAACAGGTTTTCTTCATGCACCGGCGGGTTGACGCTGATGGCTTCCGGGCGGCAGAACAAGCGCCCGGATTTCGCCACGCCTGCATCGTCGGCCAGGCGCATGTTCAGCCCGCCGACCTGGGCATGGCTTGCACTGTTGCGGCTGAACGGCAGCCAGTTACCCTGGCCGACAAACTCCGCCACAAACGGCGTGGCCGGGCGGTCGTAGATTTCCTGGGGCGTGGCGTATTGCTCGACCTTGCCGTTGTTCATCACGGCAATGCGGTCGGCCATCAGCATGGCCTCGTCCTGATTGTGGGTGACCATCAGCGTGGTGATACCCAGGCGCCGCTGCAGCTGACGCAGCTCGGTGCATAAATGCTCGCGCACGCGGGCGTCGAGGGCGGACATGGGTTCGTCGAGCAGCAACAGCGAGGGCGCCGGTGCCAGGGCACGGGCCAGGGCGACGCGTTGTTGCTGGCCGCCGGAAAGCTGGCCGGGGTATTTCTTTTCGCTGCCCAGCAGGCCGACCAGTTCGAGCATCTGGCCGACACGCTTGCGCACCTCATCGCGGCCGCTGCCGGTGAGGCCGTAGCCGATATTCGCCTCGACGGTGAGGTTGGGAAACAGTGCGTAGGACTGAAACAGAATGCCGTAGTCCCGCGCCTGCGGCGGCAGTAGGGAAACGTCGCGGTTGCCCAGGCGCAGCTCACCGCTGTCCTGGCGTTCAAGGCCAGCGATGCAGCGCAGCAAGGTGGTCTTGCCGCAACCGGACGGGCCCAGCAGGCACACCAGCTCGCCGGCGGCGACGTCCAGGGACACATTGTCCAGCGCCGTAAAGGCACCGAAGCGTTTCTGGATACCGCGCACCGTCATCGGCGCGCCGGGGTGGGTCAGGGCTGTGTTCATGGAGGCACCTCATCAAACGGATGAAGGCCATGCTAGGTGGGCAATGCGTACCTGATGTGGCAGGAAGGCAAAATGCGGTGATAGTGGTATTGGTGGATTTGGGTAGGATTTGGAGACTGTGTCGTCAGGGCTGACGCCATCGCGGGCAAGCCCGCTCCCACATTTTGATGTGTGAACGCATTCAAAGGTGGGAGCTGGCTTGCCTGCGATGGCGATTCAAAGGCCACCAAGCAAGGTTCAGAGTGGCGACATTTCCTGCGCCAACCCAAGAAACGCCGCCGGCAGGCGCGCCGACTTTCGTTCCTTGAGGCAGTACAAATACTCCGCAATCTGCGGCGCGCTCTCGATGGTCAGCACGCGCAACTGCGGGTCATGAGGCACTTCCTGACGAGCGATGATGCTGATGCCGATGTTGCGCAGCACCGCCTCGCGGATCGACTCACGGCTGCCAATCTCCAGCAACGGCCCGTAACTCACACCGGCGCCCTGCAGCATTTCTTCGGTCAGCCGCCGCGTGGTAGAGCCCGCCTCACGCATCAGCAAGGTATGCCCGGCCAACGCATTGAGCGGCACGTGATCGAGCGTGGCCAGGGGATGATTGCGGTGCACCGCCAACACCAAAGGATCGGTGCCCAGCACGCGGCGAATCAGGCGGGGGTCTTCCAGCAGTTGGGACGACGCGGCGACATCGACGCGGTAATCGTCGAGCGCTTCGAGCACCTGCTGGGAGTTGCCGATTTCCACCGACACCTCCACTTGCGGCAGGCGTTCGCGAAAGGCTTTGACCAGGTCGAGGATGTAATACGGCGCCGTTGCGGCAATCCGTAACGTGCCCTGGACCTGTCCGTTGTTGCGCAGAAAGAACTCGATGTCGGCTTCCTGCTGCAACAGCGCCTTGACCATCGGCAGCAGGCGCGCGCCGTCGTCGCTGACGGTAAGGCGGCGCCCGCCACGGTAGAACAGCTCAACGCCGTATTGGCTTTCCAGGTTGCGAATCTGGGTAGTCACCGTGGGCTGGCTCAGCCCGAGTTTTTTCGCCGCCTGGGTAATGCTGCCCAGGCGGGCGACCATAAAAAACGCCTTTAACTCGGCACTCAGCACACCACCCTCACATCAATTATTTGCGCAACAGGCGCAGGCCATTGAACACCACCAGCAGGCTGACGCCCATGTCGGCGAACACCGCCATCCACATGGTCGCCATGCCGAGGAAGGTGACTGCGAGGAAGATCGCCTTGATCACCAGCGCCAGGGCGATGTTCTGCTTGAGGATACTCGACGTTTGCCGGGAGAGCCGAATGAAAGCCGGGATCTTGCGCAAATCATCGTCCATCAAGGCCACGTCGGCGGTCTCGATGGCGGTGTCGGTACCGGCGGCGGCCATGGCAAAACCGATCTCGGCGCGGGCCAGCGCAGGGGCATCGTTGATGCCGTCGCCGACCATGCCCACGCGGTGGCCTTGGCCGTAGAGGGTTTCGATGGCTTGCAGTTTGTCGGTGGGCAACAGGTCGCCCTGGGCCTGGTCGATGCCGACCTGGGCCGCAATCGCCTGGGCGGTGTGGGTGTTGTCGCCCGTGAGCATCAGGGTCTTGATGCCCAGGTCGTGCAGTTGCTGGATGGCTTCGCGGCTGCTGTCCTTGACCGTATCGGCCACGGCGAACAACGCCAGCGGGCCGGACTTGTCGAGCAGCAACACCACGGACTTGCCTTGTTTCTCCAGCGCGAAGAGCTTTTCTTCAAGCTCGGGTGAACACAGGCCAAGGTCTTCCACCAGGCGGTGGTTACCCAAGTGATAGGTTTCGCCGTTGATATCGCCGCGCACACCACGCCCGGCCAGGGCCTCGAAGTTATCCACAACGTGGCTCTGCAGGTTTTTATCCACAGCCGCATTGGCGATGGCCAGCGACACCGGGTGGTCGGAGCGCCCGGCCAGGCTGGCAGCCAGGGCCGGCGCACTGTCTTCGAGATTGGGAAACAGCGCCAGGTAATCGGTTTGCACCGGCTTGCCGTGGGTGATCGTGCCGGTTTTGTCGAGGGCGAGGTAGTCGAGCTTGTAACCGCCTTCCAGGTACACACCGCCTTTGATCAGGATGCCTTTACGCGCTGCCGCGGCCAGGCCGCTGACGATGGTCACGGGGGTGGAGATCACCAATGCACAGGGGCACGCGACTACCAACAGCACCAGGGCGCGGTAGATCCAGTCGAACCAGACGCCCGCCATGAACAGTGGCGGGATAATCGCCACACCCAGGGCAAACAAGAACACCGCCGGGGTGTAAACCTTGGCGAAGGTATCGACAAAGCGCTGGGTGGGCGCCCGAGCGCCTTGGGCCTGTTCCACGGCGTGAATGATGCGCGCCAGCGTTGAGTTGTTAGCGGCGGCGGTGACTTTGTATTCCAGCGAACCGGCCTGGTTGATGGTGCCGGCGAAGACTTTATCGCCCACGCCCTTTTCAATCGGCAGGCTTTCGCCGGTGATCGGCGCTTGGTCGATGGTGGATTGGCCAGCGGTGACTTCACCGTCCAGGCCGATGCGCTCGCCGGGCTTGACCCGCACGATGGCGCCAAGTTCGATGCTTTTGACTTCTTGTTCAACCCACCCACCGTCGGCTTGCTGCACCGTGGCTTGTTCCGGGGTCATCTGCATCAGGCCACTGATGGCATTGCGCGCTCGGTCCAGGGACTTGGCCTCGATCAACTCGGCGACGGTGAACAGGAACATCACCATCGCTGCTTCCGGCCATTGGCCGATCAGGATCGCGCCGGTGACTGCGATGCTCATCAGCGCGTTGATGTTCAGATTGAGGTTCTTGAGCGCGATCCAGCCTTTTTTGTAGGTGGTGAGGCCGCCGCTGAGAATCGACACCAACGCCACCAGTGCAATCACCCACGTCGGGGCTACGCCGGTGAAATGCAGCACTTCAGCGCCCAATGCACCGACGCCGGACAGCGCCAGCGGCCACCAGTGTTTCTTGGCCGGCGGTGCGGCGGCGGGGGCGCCTTCTTCGATCGGGTCGGCCTGCATGCCGATGGATTTGATCGCGTCGATGATCGGCGCAGTGCTCGGCAGGTCATGGGTGACGCCGAGGATACGGTTGATCAGGTTGAATTCCAGCTGCTGCACGCCAGCGAGCTTGCCCAGTTTGTTCTGGATCAGCGTCTGCTCGGTGGGGCAGTCCATGGCTTCGATGCGAAAGGTGCTCAGGTGCGAGCCGGCGGTCGGCGCTTCGCTCAATGTGACCACGGCGGGCGCTGCCTTGCTGGAGCAGCAAGTGTCGCCGTGGCTGGCGTGGTCGTGCTTTTTGACCGGCGTCAGTTTGGCGCCGTGGTCGTGGCTATGGTCATGGTCATGATCGTGCTTGTGATCATGCTTTTTTGGGGTGTGGATGGAGTCGCTCATTCTGTCGCGTCCGTAAAGGTGCCTGTTGCCAAGTAAAGACCCTGTAGCCACTATAGGGTCAAGCACCCATTTGGAGATTGCTGCGATGAAGATCGGTGAATTGGCCAAACTGACCGACTGTCAGGTGGAAACCATCCGTTATTACGAGAAGGAAGGCTTGCTGCCGCCCCCGGCGCGCACCGATGCCAACTACCGCGTGTACACCCAGGCGCACACCGAGCGGCTGATCTTTATCCGCAACTGCCGCAGCCTGGACATGACCCTCGAAGAAATCCGCAGCCTGCTCGGCCTACGCGACAGTCCTCAGGACCAATGCGAAAGCGTGAATGCGTTGATTGATGAGCATATCCACCACGTGAAAGCGCGGATCGATGGGCTGCTGGCGTTACAGGAGCAATTGCTGGACCTGCGCCAACGCTGCGGCGGTGGGCCGGGAATGGATCAATGCGCGATTTTGCAGCGGCTGGAGGTCAGCGGGAGTGTGGCAGCCAGCGAGGCGGAGCCTTCGCATGTGGGCAGAAGCCACGGCCATTAACTCTAGTGAACAGGGTTCTAATGTGGGAGGGGGCTTGCCCCCTGGCAGTCTGTCAGTCACTAACCGGGTGACTGAACCACTGCTATCGGGGGCAAGCCCCCTCCCACACAAGCCCATCCTTTAAGACCAGGGCGGTCTTTAAATAGCCACGTCAGCCTTGATGCTTGGGTCGGCGTCGTAGCCGACGATTTCAAAGTCTTCGAACTTATAGTCGTAGATCGACGCAGGTTTGCGCTTGATCACCAGTTCCGGCAGCTTTTTCGGCGTGCGTGCCAGCTGAGTGCGGATCTGTTCCATGTGGTTGCTGTACGCGTGGGTGTCGCCAGTGGTGACGATGATCTCGTGCGGGATCAGGTCGCATTGCTGGGCCAGCATGTGGGTGAGCAACGCCAGCGCCGCGGTGTTGTACGGCAGGCCGAGGAAAACGTCGGAGCTGCGGATGTACAACTGCATCGACAGATGGCCGTCATGCACAAACGCCTGGTACAGCAGGTGGCACGGCGGCAGCGCTTGCTTACCGTTGCGCGCGTTTTCCTGCGGGCTCTTGGTTTCGTCCGGCAGGTATTCGACGTTCCAGCCGTGGAACAGGATGCGACGGCTGTTGGGGTTGTTCTTCAACGTGTCGACCATGTAGTCGATCTGGTTGATCTTGCCGCCGTCCTTGGTCGGCCAGGCGGTCCACTGCTCGCCGTACACCGGGCCCAGGTCGCCGTCTTCGGTGGCCCATTCGTCCCAGATTTTCACGCCGTTTTCGTTGAGCCACTTGATGTTGGTGTTGCCACTCAACATCCAGATCAGTTCGTTGGCGATGCTCTTGAAATGAAGCTTCTTGGTGGTCAGCAGCGGGAAGCCGTCGGCCAAGTTATGCCGATACTGACGGGCGAACACAGCCTTGGTGCCGGTGCCGGTGCGATCGCCCTTGGTCAATCCATTGGTCACGACGTCGTTCAGTAGTTCGAGATATTGCTTCATGTTTTTACCCGTATCGTTGAAGCCGAGGCTACGCAAAAGCCTCGGCATTCGAATTTAAAGCGCGGCGTTCTTGATGCCCTGCGGACGGTTGTAAGCCCACCACAGCAGGCCCAGGCCCGCCAGAATCATCGGCATGCTGAGAATCTGACCCATGGTCAACCAGCCCCATGCCAGGTAGCCCAGCTGTGCATCCGGCACGCGCACGAACTCGACGATAAAGCGGAAGATCCCGTAGAACAGCGCGAACATCCCCGACACGGCCATGGTTGGGCGTGGCTTGCGCGAGAAGATGTACAGAATCAGGAACAGTGCCACACCTTCCAGGGCGAACTGGTAGAGCTGCGACGGATGGCGCGGCAACTGCGCCGGGTCGCTGAATGGCGGGAACACCATGGCCCACGGCACGTCGGTCGGCTTGCCCCACAGCTCGGCGTTGATGAAGTTACCGATACGCCCGGCACCCAGGCCAATCGGCACGAACGGCGCGACGAAGTCCATCAGCTGGAAGAACGACTTGCCGTTGCGGCGGCCAAACCACCACGCGGCGATCATCACGCCGACAAACCCACCGTGGAACGCCATGCCGCCCTTCCACACTTCGAAAATCAGCGTCGGGTTGGCGATATAGGCTGGCAGGTCGTAAAACAGCACATACCCGAGCCGCCCGCCGACGATTACGCCCATCGACATCCAGAACACCATGTCGGAGAGCTTCTCCTTGGTCCAGGTCGGGTCGAAACGGTTCAGGCGCCGGGAAGCCAGCAGCCAGGCACCGCCGATGCCGATCAGGTACATCAACCCGTACCAATGGATTTGCAGCGGACCGATAGCCACGGCCACCGGGTTGATCTGCGGGTAAGGCAGCATTGCGACTCCTCGTTAAATCATTAGTCATGACGCACCGGACCATGCCGGTGTGCGATTAAGCCTGCGTTACAGCCGCTATTTCAAATTAAGAAGTTCACACGCGCCCAATAGCCACGCATGTTAACGGATGGAAGGCGTGCGGCCCAACTTCGATACGATGGAACGCCCGCCGTTGTGTGGGTAGAGTGAGGGAAAACACAAAAGGGATCGCCTGATGTGCCTGATAGTTTTCGCCTGGCGGCCGGGCCACGCCCAGCCGCTGATCGTCGCGGCCAACCGTGATGAGTTCTACGCCCGCCCCAGCCTGCCGCTGGCCCAATGGCCGGATGCGCCGCACATTTACGCCGGCCGCGACCAGGAAGCAGGTGGCACCTGGCTTGGGGTGAACGCCGAGGGGCGTTTTGCGGCCCTGACCAATATCCGCGACCCGCACCAGCCGCCGTCACGTAAGTCGCGCGGGGAGCTTGTGGCGCGATTCCTCGCCGGTTCTCTGTCAATTGACGACTACTTAGCCGACGTTAACGGCCGTTCGATTGAATATGCCGGATTTAACCTGTTAGTGGGCACGCAGAACGAACTGTGGCATTACAACGCCAATGAGACTGCACCGACACAACTGAAGGCCGGGGTTTATGGGTTGTCCAACGCCGGGCTGGATACGCCATGGCCGAAGCTGCTCAAGGCCAAGGCGGCGTTTAGCGAATTACTGGAAAACCCGCAGCCGGAGGCTTTGCTGGACATCTTGAGCGACCCGCAAACCGCGCCGTTTGCCGACTTGCCGGACACCGGCGTGGGGTTGGCGACCGAAAGTCTGCTGTCGAGCGTGTTCATCGCCAGCCCCAGTTATGGGACGCGGGCGAGCACGGCATTGATTGTGAATGCCGACGGGACGCGGCAGATGGTCGAGCGCAGCTTTGGGCCGCTGGGTGGCAGGCTGGGCGAGGTGGAACTCAGGATTTAGCGGTGCTTGGGCCGGCCTCATCGCAGGCAAGCCAGCTCCCACAGTGTGGAATGCATTCCCCTGTGGGAGCCGGGCTTGCCCGCGATGGCGGCCCCTCGGTTTAGAGGGTTTTTGCAGAAGCCGGGTTGATCATCCGCGTCAGCCCCAGGTTCTTCAGCGCCAACTGCAGCGAGCTGTGGATAACTTGCGGGTTGTCGATGGTCATCAGCTCGGCGAGCAATTCCTTGGCCATGTTCAGGTTCACCTGGCGCAGCATCCACTTCACCTTCGGCAAGTTGGTGGCGTTCATCGACAGGCTGTCAAAGCCCATCGCCATCAACAGCACCGCTGCGGCCGGGTCGCCGGCCATTTCACCGCAGATGCTCACCGGCTTGCCTTCGGCATGGGCGTCGCGCACCACGTGTTGCAGGGCTTGCAGCACGGCTGGGTGCAGGTAGTCGTAGAGGTCGGCCACCCGCGGGTTGTTGCGGTCCACAGCGAGCAGGTATTGGGTCAAGTCGTTGGAGCCGACCGAAAGGAAGTCCACCTGCCGCGCCAGCTCTTTAGCCTGGTACACCGCCGCTGGAATTTCGATCATCACGCCAATCGGCGGCATCGGCACGTCGGCGCCCTCGTCACGGACTTCGCCCCAGGCGCGGTGAATCAAATGCAGAGCCTCTTCCAGCTCATGGGTGCCGGAGATCATCGGCAACAGGATGCGCAGGTTGTTCAGGCCTTCGCTGGCCTTGAGCATGGCGCGGGTCTGTACGAGGAAAATTTCAGGGTGGTCGAGGGTCACGCGAATGCCGCGCCAGCCAAGGAAGGGGTTGTCCTCCTTGATCGGGAAGTAGGACAGTGACTTATCGCCGCCGATGTCCAGGCTGCGCATCGTCACCGGCAACGGGTGGAAGGCTTGCAGTTGCTCGCGATAAATCGCCAGCTGCTCCTTCTCGCTCGGGAACCGTTGGTTGATCATGAACGGCACTTCGGTGCGGTACAGCCCTACCCCTTCGGCGCCGCGCTGTTGCGCGCGGGCCACATCGGCGAGCAGGCCGGTGTTGACCAGCAGCGGCACGCGGTGGCCGTCAAGGGTCACGCACGGCAGTTCGCGCAGCGAATCCAGGCCCAGCGCCAGTTGTTTCTCTTCTTCCACCACCTCGGCATATTGCTTGCGCAAAAGCTCGCTGGGGTTGGTGAAGACTTCGCCGCGATGGCCATCGACGATCATGTCGATGCCGTCGACCTTGGAATACGGCAGGTCCACCAGGCCCATGACCGTCGGAATGCCCATGGCCCGGGCCAGGATCGCGACGTGGGAGTTACCCGAACCCAGCACCGAAACCAGGCCCACCAGTTTGCCTTCCGGCACTTCGCCGAGCATGGTGGCGGTCAGCTCTTCACTGATCAGGATGGTGTTGTCGGGGTAGACCAGGTTGGTGGTGCGGTCTTCCTGCAGGTAGGCCAACAGACGGCGACCAAGGTCACGCACATCCGAGGCACGCTCGCGCAGGTAAGCGTCGTCCATCAACTCGAAACGGTTGACGTGATCGGTGACCACTTGGCGCAGCGCGCCCTGGGCCCACTGGCCGGTCTTGATCACGGTTTTGACTTCATTACCCAGCGACGCGTCGTCGAGCATCATCTGGTACACGTCGAACAGCGCGCGCTCTTCGGGACGCAGTTGCGTGGCCAGCTTGGTCGACAGGTTGCGCATGTCGGCGCGCACGCCTTCCAGGGCGGTCTTGAACAGTTTGATTTCGGCGTCGATGTCGTGGACGGTCTTGTCCGGCACCACATCGAGGTCGGCCGGTGGCAGCATGACCACCGCCGTACCAACGGCAGCACCCGGCGAACCCGGCACGCCGACGAACTTGGCTTCCTGGATGCCCTTGCCCTGACGGCCCAGGCCGCGAATCGAGCCCGTCGCCTCGGCGTGGGCAATAACCCCGGCAAGCTGCGCGCTCATAGTCACGAGGAAGGCTTCTTCACCTTCGTCGAACTGGCGACGCTCTTTTTGCTGGATGACCAACACGCCGACAACGCGGCGGTGGTGAATGATCGGTGCGCCGAGGAACGAGGCGTAGCGCTCTTCGCCGGTTTCGGCAAAGTAGCGGTAACGCGGGTGATCGGCCGCGTTTTCGAGGTTCAGGGGTTCTTCACGCGTCCCCACCAAGCCCACCAGACCTTCATTGGGCGCCATGCTGACCTTGCCGATGGAGCGCTTGTTCAGGCCCTCGGTGGCCATCAGCACAAAACGGTTGGTCTCGGGGTCCAGCAGGTAAACCGAGCAGACCTGGCTGCCCATGGCTTCCTTGACGCGCAACACAATAATCCCCAACGCCGCCTTGAGATCCTTGGCGGAGTTAACTTCCTGGACGATCTTGCGCAGCGTATTGAGCATGGCTCGGGGTCGAACTCCGTCGTCAGTCGCGCGCTAAAAGGCGCGGGGCAAGCTCTTTGAGAGCGCGACGATAAACCTCGCGCTTGAATGTCACCACCTGGCCCAACGGGTACCAATAGCTGACCCAACGCCAGCCATCGAACTCCGGTTTACCGGTCAAATCCATCCGCACCCGCTGCTCGTTGGAGATCAGGCGCAGGAGAAACCATTTCTGCTTCTGGCCGATGCACAGCGGTTGGCTGTGGGTACGCACCAGGCGTTGCGGCAAACGATAGCGCAACCAGCCACGGGTACAGGCCAGAATTTGCACATCTTCGCGCTCAAGGCCGACTTCTTCATTCAACTCACGGTACAAGGCGTCTTCAGGGGTTTCGTCGGGGTTGATTCCACCTTGAGGAAACTGCCAGGCATCTTGGTTGATTCGGCGAGCCCATAGCACCTGTCCGGCATCATTCGTAAGAATAATCCCGACATTAGGACGGAAACCATCGGGGTCGATCACGGCAACAACCTCGCAAACGCATGTCGCCGCATTGTTCCACAAAGGTTGTTCCAGCGGCAACGAGGCTTCTTACCTTATGTGCACTCTTGTGAAAAGACCGTATTCTGGACGCCTTTTTACAGACTTTTCAGCGAGTAACTGCAATGCGCCTGGCTTTATTCGACTTGGACAACACGCTTCTGGGCGGTGACAGCGATCACGCCTGGGGCGATTACCTCTGCGAACGCGGGATTCTCGACGCGGTGGCCTACAAGGCCCGCAACGACGAGTTCTACCAGGACTACCTGGCCGGCACGCTGGATAACGCCGAGTACCTGAATTTTTGCCTGGAAATCCTCGGCCGCACCGAGATGGCCCAGTTGAACGAATGGCACAACGATTACATGCGCGACTGCATCGAGCCGATCATGCTGCCCAAGGCCGTGGAACTGCTGGCCAAACACCGCGCTGCGGGCGATAAGCTGGTGATCATCACCGCCACCAACCGCTTCGTCACCGCGCCGATTGCCGCACGCCTGGGCGTTGAAACCCTGATCGCCACTGAATGCGAGATGGAAAATGGCCGCTACACCGGGCGCAGCACCGATGTGCCGTGCTTCCGTGAAGGCAAGGTGACGCGCCTGAATCGTTGGCTGGAAGAAACCGGGTACAGCCTGGAAGACAGCTACTTCTACAGCGACTCGATGAACGATTTGCCGTTGCTGGAGCAAGTGACCCACCCGGTGGCGGTGGATCCGGACCCGAATTTGCGGGCTGAGGCCCAGAAGCGTGGCTGGCCGGTGATTACGCTGCGTAGCTGATGGCCCTATCGGGGGCAAGCCCCCTCCCACATTTAACCGAGTAGATCCTTTGGAATGCGGTCGAGTGTGGGAGGGGGCTTGCCCCCGATGCAGCCGACGCGGTCTCAAGCCTTAAACCGGCTTGGCACCCATCAACCCGGCAATCGCCACAAACCCCACCAGGCTGACCACCGCCAGCACCAACGTGAAATTCAGGCTACCGCCCTCGCCTTTACGCAGGCGATTAAGCCGCGCCACCAGCCAGAACCAGGCCAGCGCCGCCACGGTGTAGAGGATGCTGGAGCCCAGAATCCAGGTTTGCCCCAGCGGCCAGCCGGTCATATGCACCAGCCACCAGCCGGTAAACGGCATGCTGACCATGCACACCCCCATCAGCAACCACACAAACGCCCACGGACGTTGCACGGTAGCGGTCGGACCGACGCTGCGTTTGCGCCAGGCCAGTACCGCAAGGCCCAGGCCGCTGAGCAGCAGTAACACAGTGGCGGTGATGTGGATCACCTTGAGGGTGGTCAGCGTTTCCATGGTCTTGATTCCTTGAAGGCCGCTCAGTCAGCGTAGTCGCTTAACCGAGGAACAGCTGGTAGGCCGGGTTTTCGCTTTCATCCCAGTACGGGTAGCCGATTTGCGCCAAGGCCGCCGGCACCAGATGGCGCTCGTCCGCCGGCACTTGCAGGCCTGCGACCACACGGCCATCGGCCGCGCCGTGGTTGCGGTAGTGGAACATCGAGATGTTCCAGCGCCCGCCCAGTTTGTTAAGAAAGTTGAACAGCGCGCCCGGACGCTCCGGGAACTCGAAACGGAACACCAGCTCATCGCTGACTTTGGCCGCGTGCCCGCCGACCATGTGGCGGATATGCAACTTGGCCAGTTCGTTCTCGGTCAGGTCCAGCACCGGGAAACCCTGACTGGTGAGGCTGGCGATCAGCGCGCTGCGCGGGTCGTTTTCCGGGTGCGTCTGTACGCCGACGAAGATGTGCGCCTCGCGGCCGGAGTGGTAGCGGTAGTTGAATTCGGTGATCTGGCGCTTGCCCACGGCCTCGCAGAACGCCTTGAAGCTGCCCGGTTGCTCGGGAATGGTCACCGCGATGATGGCTTCGCGGCCTTCACCCAGCTCGGCGCGTTCGGCCACGTGGCGCAGGCGGTCGAAGTTGACGTTGGCGCCGGAGTCGATGGCCACCAGGGTTTGCCCGGTGATGCCCCGCGTTTCCACGTATTTCTTGATACCCGCCACGCCAAGCGCGCCAGCAGGCTCGGTGATGGAGCGCGTGTCGTCGTAGATGTCCTTGATCGCCGCGCAGATTTCATCGGTGCTGACGGTGATCACTTCGTCCACATAGTCTTTGCAGATGTCGAAGGTGTGCTGGCCGATCTGCGCCACCGCCACGCCATCGGCGAAGATGCCGACGGTTGGCAGCACCACACGCTCGCCCGCCGCCATGGCAGCCTGCAGGCAGTTGGAGTCATCCGGCTCGACACCGATGATCTTGATTTCAGGGCGCAGGTATTTCACGTACGCCGCAATACCGGCGATCAGCCCGCCGCCGCCCACCGGTACGAAAATCGCGTCCAGCGGCCCAGGGTGCTGACGCAGAATCTCCATCGCCACGGTGCCCTGCCCGGCAATGGTGTGCGGATCATCGTAGGGGTGAATGTAGACGTAGCCTTTTTCGTCGACCAGTTTGAGCGAGTAGGCCAGGGCTTCCGGGAAGGAATCGCCGTGCAGCACCACTTTGCCGCCACGCGAACGCACGCCTTCAACTTTGATTTCCGGGGTGGTCTTGGGCATCACGATGGTGGCCTTGACCCCCAGCACCTTGGCCGCCAGGGCCAGGCCCTGGGCGTGGTTGCCGGCAGACGCGGTGACCACGCCGCGCGCACGTTCCTCGCTGCTCAGTTGGGTCAACTTGTTGTAGGCGCCGCGAATCTTGAACGAGAACACCGGCTGCAAGTCTTCACGCTTGAGCCAGACCTTGTTGCCCAGCCGCTCGGAGAGCTGGCGGGCGGTCTGCAAAGGGGTTTCTACGGCAACGTCATAGACGCGCGAGGTGAGGATCTTTTTGACGTACTGTTCAAGCATCGGCGGGAATCACTGAGCAGGTTGGGCAGGGCCAAGGAGTCTAACCCGGCTTTTGGCCGGGCGACCACACGAATCCCGAGGTTTTGTTGGGTTATACTCGCCGCCCTCGATAACTCCCCGCCCGTTCCGGAGCCCGCATGACCCAGGATCAACTCAAACAGGCAGTGGCCCAGGCCGCCGTCGATTTAATCCTTCCTAAACTCGACGACAAGAGCATCGTCGGTGTCGGCACCGGCTCCACCGCCAACTGCTTTATCGATGCGCTGGCCCAGCACAAAGGTGCGTTCGACGGCGCCGTGGCCAGCTCCGAAGCCACCGCCGCACGCCTCAAGGGCCATGGCATTCCGGTGTACGAGCTCAACACCGTGAGCGACCTGGAGTTCTATGTCGACGGCGCCGATGAAAGCGACGAACACCTGAACCTGATCAAAGGCGGCGGCGCCGCCCTGACCCGCGAGAAGATCGTCGCGGCCGTGGCCAAGACCTTTATCTGCATCGCGGACGCCAGCAAGCTGGTCCCGGTACTCGGCGCATTCCCGCTGCCGGTGGAAGTGATCCCGATGGCCCGCAGCCACGTGGCCCGCGAGCTGGTCAAGCTGGGCGGCGACCCGGTGTACCGCGAAGGCGTGTTGACCGACAACGGCAACATCATCATTGATGTGTTCAACATGCAGATCACCAACCCGGTGCAGCTGGAGACGCAGATCAATGCGATCGTCGGCGTGGTAACCAATGGGTTGTTCGCCGCGCGTCCGGCTGATGTGTTGCTGCTGGGCACCTCTGAAGGCGTGAAAACCCTGAAGGCTTAAAAAACCGCGACCCCCCCTGTGGGAGCCGGGTTTGTGTGGGAGCGGGCTTGCTCGCGAATGCGGTGTGTCAGTCGCTGGATCAGTTGCCTGACACACCGTCTTCGCGAGCAAGCCCGCTCCCACATTTGCTATGTGCTGACCTCGATATTTATGTAACAAGAATGCTACTTTTCGCTGCATCCTCTCGCCAAAATCGTGCGCAACCCCAAGGCATGTCGCACCTTCCTCAGTATCAAATCAGTTACAAATTACAGCCAGGCGACCCACGCGTTTAACAATGCGCCACTTTGCAGTCGCTCAAGGAATGAGGCGCGCATTGTGCAATGGGTCTGGGCTTGACCTTCCCCATCACCTCAAGGACGACCTTGTGATAAAGCCCCTAGCCCTCGCGATCAGCGTGGTCGGCAGCCTGCTGTCGACACATACCCAGGCCTACGATTACGGCCAGCACGCCAACACCACCCTGGAAAAGCTGATCAACGATTACCCCGGCCGGTATCGCGGCACCGCCAATTTCGCCGGCGCAGCAGATTGGATGCAAAGCCAGATGGGCTCGGCCTACAGCCTCAGTCGCCAGAACTTCACCTGGAACAACGGCACTCGCGCCTCGCAAAACGTGGTGGCCTACGCCGCCGGCACTACGGCGCAATACGTGGTGATTGGCGCGCATTTTGACACCTACTTCGGCCGCCCGACCCTGCAAGGCCTGGACGACAATGGCTCCGGCGCCAGCGTGCTGACCGAAGTGGCGAAGAACCTGGGCGGCCTACAACTGGAAAACGGCCTGCAAATCGTCGGCTTCGGCGCCGAAGAAGAAGGCCTGCGCGGCTCCAAGGCATTTGTCGACTCACTCAGCGCCAGCCAGCGCGCGAACATGCTGGCGATGATCAACCTCGACAGCCTGATCACCGGCGACATGATGTACGCCCACGCTGGCCAGAACAGCACGGCCAACCCCGCCCTGGCCTCGCTGCGTGAACACACATTCCAGATCGCCAAGGAATTGAACATCCCACTGTTCACCAACCCTGGCCTGGACCCGCAATACCCCAAGGGCACCGGCTGTTGCAGCGATGGCGAGCCGTTCGAGCCGCTGAACATCCCGATTCTGTATATCGAAGCCACCAACTGGGAGCTGGGCGACCTGGACGGCTACACCCAGACCAACAACCCGAAAATTCCGGGTGGCTCCACCTGGCATGACCCGGCCGAGGACAACAAAGCCGTGCTCACCGATGCCTTCGGCCAGGCGCGCATCGACCAGCGCCTGCGCGACTATTCGCGCCTGCTCAGCCGCCTGGTACTGGAGTTGACCAACGCCGACCTGATGGCCTCGACCGCCTCGGGCGGCGCCGTTGCGCGCAACATGCAAGACAATTTGCAGCGCCAGCACCAGGCCATGGTGCGGCTGCATGATCGGCGCTGGCTGACCTTGCAGTCCGCCAGCCGCGAGGCCGGCAGCTTTGATGGCGAAATTGGCGTGGACGGCGAATACAGCCCGGACAGCGGCTTCGACAGCCCGCTCAACCCCGAGGCGCGGCGCCTGGGCGTGCATGCGCTGGGCGACTACCAACTCACGTCCAGCCTGAACATCGGCGCCAGCCTGAGCTACCTCAACGGGCGCGACACCCTCGAACACCGCGGCAAACTCGACAGCGACACCTGGCAGGCGGCGGTCTACGCCTTGCTCAACGACGGCGGGCCGAGCTGGCTGGCCGGCGACCTGAGCGTCGGTCGTACACGCTTTGATTCCAAGCGCAACCTGTTGATCCAGGCCAATGGCGGCCCGATCTTGCTCAATCAGCAACTGAGCGGCAACACCGACGCTCTGTCCTTGGGCGCGCGCGTCCTGGGCGGCTACGACTTCGACTTCGGCGCGGTCAAGAGTGGGCCGTTTGCCGGTCTGGATTACAGTCACGCGCGCATCGATAAATTCCACGAGAAACAGAACCTGCGCACGGCACTTGAGTACCAGGAGCAATCCTTCGACTCCCTGGAAGCCAGCCTCGGTTGGCGCGTACGCGGTGCCGTCGCCCTGCCCTATGGCTTGAGCCTGCTGCCTTACGGCGACATCGCCTGGGTCAAGGAATTGGCTGACGGGCGTCTCGACGACCTGCAATTGACCGCCCACGCCGACGGCCGGGCGCGCACCGCCAAACTGGGTGCCGTGGACAAAAGCTTTGGCCGCGCCCAAGTCGGCAGCCAGCTGGAGATCACCCCGCAGCTGGGCGTTTACGCCGAGGTAAACAGCCGCCTGGGGCATGCCGAAGGCAGCCAGACCGGCTATTCGCTGGGTGTGCAGTGGATGTTTTGATCAGGGTTTCTTGAACACGTAAAACAGGTTGGGCTCGCTGACCAGGTACAAGCTGCCTTCGTCGTCCATGGCGATGCCCTCGGCCTGAGGCACACGTTTTTGCAGGCCATGGCGCCCGTTAAGCAGAGAAAGGCTGCTTAGCGGGCGACCGTCGATGTCCAGCTCCAGCACCAGAAACGACTCATCCGACAGCGCCAGCAGATGGCCGCTGCGCTCGTCGTATTGCAAGCTCGACAAATCGCGCACAAACAGTCCGGCATCGCGCTTGGGGTTGTTGATGACGTGCACCGAGTAGGTTTTTTCCGGCTTGAAATGAGGGAAACCGTGCACCTCGTAAATCAGCATCGGGTCACGTTCCTTGGCCACAAACAGGCGCTTGCCGACCGAGTCGTAGGCCAGGCCCTCGAAACCCTTGTTGCCGCCCATGTGTACGCCCAATGTCATCTGCTCCGCGTCGGCGGCGTCGAGGAACTGGGTGTCGTCGTTCACGTGCACTTTGATCAGCCGCTGCTGACGCTCATCGCTGATCACGTAGATGTTGTCGCTGATGAACTCCACCGCTTCGGCATCGCCAAAGCCCACCAGTGGAATGCGCCGCAAAATCTTGCCGTCCAGGGACAGTTCGACCAGCTCGGCGTTTTTATTGGTGACGGTAAACAGGCTTTTGCGCACCGGGTCATAGGTGAGGGCCGAAACATCATCGTCGAGGCCTTCGATCACCTTGGCTTCCAGGCTGACGCGATAATCGGCCAGGCCGATGGAGCGCTCATCGGCAGGCTGGCGCCAGGCCTGCCAGTTAAACCAAGCGCGCTCGAACAGACGCAATTGCTGTGCAACCACACCGGCGGCCACCAGGGCGATCAGCAGCACAGTAAAAAACGCGGGTTTGGGGCGGGCGAATCGACGCATCAGGGCAGCTCGAAGTCAAAAAGTGGCGAATGAATATCACGCCTGTCTGAATTTAAACTTAAACGCTGCCGGATGTCTGGCGAATGCCGCTATTGGGGAAATGTCCGACGTAATCGCGGGTTATTTCTGTTTCTCGAAACGGTAGAAGAGGTTCGGCTCACTGACCATGTACAACGTGCCGCTCTCGTCCATGGTCACGCCTTCGGCACGCGGAATGGTGCGTTTGAGGCCGTTGAAGCCGCCGAGCAAGGTCATGAAGCTGACTTGCTCGCCCTTTTCATCCAGCTCCAGCAACAGGTGGGAGTCGGCCGACAATGCCAGCAAGTGGCCGGTACGCGGATCGACGGCAAGGGCCGAAAGGTTGCGCATGTCCAGCTCGGTGCTGGCAACTTTTTGCTTGTCACCCGTCAGCGTGGTGCCATCGCTTTTCCAGGTGAACAGCGCCGGTGGGCGCTCCTCGCCCAGCACGAGCTGTTGATTGCGCTTGTCCCAGGTGATGCCTTCGAAGGCTTTGTTCTGATCCTTGGACGGGCCCAGGTCGTAGCTCTTGAAGTCAGCGATATTCAGTTGCTGGGTGCCGGCATCGACTTTCACCACGGTGAGCGTGTGCATGCGCTCATCGACAATGGCCATCAAGCCGTTCTCCATCATCGTCAGGCCTTCCGGGTTGTTCCAGCCGTTGAGTGGCATCTTGCGCAGCACATCGCCTTGCAGGCTCAACTCAACCAGGAACGGGTTTTTGCCCATCACGGAAAACAGGGTTTTGGTCTGCGGATTGTAGGAAAGATCCGAAGCCTCATCCTTCTCCATGCCGGGCAGCAACTTGCCGTCGATGACCGCATGGTAGTCCGGCAGCCAGACGCTGGCCTGCTGCTCAGCCGGCGTTTCAAAGCGTTCCGCCACCCACAGCACGCCACGATCATCCCAATGCATGAGCCAGGCAACGCCATACACAATCGCCCCGGCGAGGAACAGCCAGGAATACCAGCGCAGGGCAAAACGGGAACGGGGCTTGGGTGCAGCGGAGGGCAAAGTCACGGCCATTGAGCGCTTTTCCGGAAAGTCAGCGTTAGGTGATAGCACAGGATCAGCGGGCCCGCGCGCAGGAGGCTGTGGATTATCCGGATGGTGTGTGAAAAAAATGCAAAAGCCAGATGTTTCGGACCACTCAGACCAATGTGGGAGCTGGCTTGCCTGCGATGCAGGCACCTCGGTGTGTCAGTGACACTGAGGTGATGCTATCGCAGGCAAGCCAGCTCCCACATTTGAAGGCATGCCGTCTTTAGCGAACGCTGCTTTCGAAACGGCTCACACCCGTCAACTCCAGCACCAGCTCATCCCCCACATTCAGCGGCCCCACACCGGCCGGCGTGCCGGTGAGAATCACGTCACCGGCCTGCAGCGAGAAGCAGCCAGCCATGTGCTGGATCATCGGGATAATCGGGTTGAGCATCTGCGAGCTGTTGCCGTCCTGGCGCACTTCGCCATTGATGGTCAGGCGAATACCGATATCGGTCACGTCCGGGAACGTGCTGCCCACCACGAACGGTGCAATCACCGCCGCGCCATCGAACGACTTGGCGATTTCCCAGGGCAGGCCTTTGGCTTTCAGCTCGGCCTGTTTGTCGCGCAAGGTCAAATCCAGGGCCGGCGCGAAGCCGGAAATGGCGTCGAGTACTTCTTCACGGCTGGGTTTGTTCGACAGGGGCTTGCCGATCAACACCGCGATTTCCGCCTCGTAGTGCACCGAACCGCGGTCGGTCGGGATGGCGAAACCGCCTTCCAGCGCGACCACGCAGCTACCCGGCTTGATGAACAGCAACGGTTCGGTGGGCACTGGGTTGTCCAGTTCCTTGGCATGTTCGGCGTAGTTACGCCCGATGCACACCACTTTGCCCAGGGGAAAGTGGATGTTGGTGCCGTCGACGTACTTGTGCTGGTAGCTCATGAAACGACTCCTACAGGGGCGATTAAACAGCGAAGATCTTGCCAGGGTTCATGATCCCGTTAGGGTCGAACACCGCTTTGACTGCCTTCATGTATTCGATTTCAACCGGCGAGCGGCTGTATGTCAGGTAATCACGCTTGGTCATGCCCACGCCGTGTTCGGCGGAGATCGAGCCGTTGTACTTCTCGACGGTTTCGAACACCCACTTGTTGACGGTGGCGCACTTGGCGAAGAACTCGTCCTTGCTCAGGTTTTCCGGCTTGAGGATGTTCAGGTGCAGGTTGCCGTCGCCAATATGGCCGAACCAGACGATTTCGAAGTCGGGATAGTGTTCGCCGACGATCGCGTCGATTTCTTTCAAAAACGCCGGCACTTTGGAGACAGTCACCGAGATGTCGTTCTTGTAGGGCGTCCAGTGGGAAATGGTCTCGGAGATGTACTCGCGCAGCTTCCACAGGTTGTGCAGTTGGGTTTCGCTCTGGCTCATCACGCCGTCCAGTACCCAGCCTTGCTCGACGCAATGCTCAAAGGTTTCCAGGGCGTGGTTGGCGACTTCTTCGGTGGTGGCTTCGAATTCCAGCAGCGCGTAGAACGGGCAGTCGGTTTCGAACGGTGCCGGCACGTCGCCACGGCCCATGACCTTGGCCAAGGCTTTGTCGGAGAAGAATTCGAAGGCGGTCAGGTCCAGCTTGCTCTGGAACGCGTGCAGCACCGGCATGATCGAGTCGAAATCCGTGGTACCGAGCACCATGGCGGTGAGGTTTTTCGGCGCACGGTCCAGGCGCATGGTGGCTTCAACCACAAAGCCCAAAGTGCCTTCAGCGCCGATAAACAGCTGGCGCATGTCGTAGCCGGTGGCGTTCTTGATCAGGTCGCGGTTCAGTTCCAGCACATCACCCTTGCCGGTGACCACTTTCATGCCGGCCACCCAGTTACGGGTCATGCCGTAGCGAATGACCTTGATCCCGCCGGCATTGGTGCCGATATTGCCGCCAATCTGGCTCGAACCGGACGACGCGAAGTCCACCGGGTAATAAAGACCTTTTTCTTCAGCGACGTTCTGCAATTGCTTAGTGACCACACCCGGCTGGCACACGGCGGTGCGGTCGGTGAGGTTCACTTCGAGAATCTGGTTCATGTAGTCGAACGACACCACCACTTCGCCATTCGCCGCCACCGCCGCAGCCGACAGGCCAGTGCGGCCGCCGGAAGGCACCAGCGCAACCTTGTGTTCGTTGGCCCAACGCACGATGGCTTGCACTTGCTCGGTGGTCTTGGGGAACACAATGGCGCTAGGCGCGGGTGCGAAGTGCTTGGTCCAATCCTTGCCGTAAGCCTCCAGGGAGTCTGCATCGGTCAGCACTTTGCCAGGCTCAACCAGGGTCTTCAGCTCATCAATCAGGGCAGGATGGGTCATCGACAGAACTCTCGAACAATTCATGGTCATCCTGAGAACGCTTCACGTCGCAGGAATGGGTGTTTAGCGGGGCACGTATGCTAGCATACCGCCCCCGCAGGACAGAGCCCAAGGGCGTTTCTGCGGTGACGGCTTTCCTGCCGTCCGGGTCAGCTTGCGCTGCTCGATTCCCTGCCATTTTTCTCCGGGATACAGGTTTACGCAGATGAGCAAGACTTCTCTCGATAAGAGCAAGATCAAGTTCCTTCTTCTGGAAGGCGTCCACCCATCGGCTGTCGACGTACTGAAGGCCGCTGGGTACTCCAGCATTGAGTACATCACCAGTTCTCTGCCGGAAGCCCAGTTAAAGGAAAAGATCGCCGACGCGCACTTTATCGGCATTCGCTCCCGCACTCAGCTGACCGAAGAGATCTTCGACCACGCCAAGAAACTCGTGGCTGTCGGCTGTTTCTGCATCGGCACCAACCAGGTCGACCTCAACGCAGCGCGCGAGCGCGGCATCGCGGTGTTCAACGCACCGTACTCCAACACCCGTTCCGTTGCGGAGCTGGTATTGGCCGAGGCCATCCTGTTGCTGCGCGGCATCCCTGAGAAGAACGCTTCCTGCCACCGTGGCGGCTGGATCAAAAGCGCGGCCAACTCCTTCGAAATCCGCGGCAAGAAGCTGGGTATCGTCGGCTATGGCTCGATCGGCACGCAGTTGTCGGTTCTGGCCGAAGGCCTGGGCATGCAGGTGTTCTTCTACGACACCCTGACCAAGCTGCCGCTGGGCAACGCCACTCAAGTGTCGAGCCTGACCGAGCTGCTGGGCATGTCCGACATCGTCACCCTGCACGTACCGGAAACCGCTGAGACCCAGTGGATGATCGGCGAGAAGGAAATCCGCGCCATCAAGAAAGGCGGCATCCTGATCAACGCAGCACGTGGCACCGTGGTTGAGCTGGACGCCCTGGCTGACGCGATCAAGGACAAGCACCTGATCGGCGCCGCGATCGACGTGTTCCCGGTGGAGCCACGCTCCAACGACGACATCTTCGAAAGCCCGCTGCGTGGCCTGGACAACGTGATCCTGACCCCGCACATCGGCGGTTCCACCGCTGAAGCCCAAGCCAACATCGGCCTGGAAGTGTCGGAGAAACTGGTCAAGTACAGCGACAACGGTACCTCGGTGTCTTCGGTCAACTTCCCGGAAGTGGCGCTGCCGGCTCACCCTGGCAAGCACCGTCTGCTGCACATCCACCAGAACATCCCTGGCGTGATGATGGAGATCAACAAGGTCTTCGCAGAAAACGGCATCAACATCTCCGGTCAGTTCCTGCAGACCAACGAGAAAGTCGGCTACGTGGTCATCGACGTCGACGCCGAGTACTCGGACCTGGCGCAAGAGAAGCTGCAGCACATCAACGGCACGATTCGTAGCCGCGTGTTGTTCTAAGGTTTCAACGCAGCACAAAAAAGGGAGCCCCTCGGGGCTCCCTTTTTCACATCTGAACAAATCTTACTTGACGTTAACCGTGATGACTTTCGAGGCTACAGTCGGGTTGAACTGCATGTGCAGTTTGTCGCCGGCTACCAGCTGCAAGGTGTGCTTGCCAGGGGTGAGGGTCAGCTCGGTTTCGGTCTGGGCCTTGCCGTAGTGGATCACGGTGTCGGTGGCCGGGATCGGCACGCTGGCGTCAGGCAGCTCTTTCTGGTCGATCAGCAGGTGGTGGTGGCCAGTGCCTGGGTCCTGGCTGGTGGCCGGGGCCAGTTTCAGGCCTTCCATGCCGAATTTGACGGTGAAGGTTTTATCGACAGTGGCGCCGTCTTTTGGCGACACGATAAAGACTTTGGCGCCTTCAGGCGGCGCGCTGCGTGGGATACCGTCAGCAGCGGTAGCCAACATCGAAGCACCCAGCAGAACGCTGGCCAGGGTGGCACGGGACAAAAAGGCTTTCATTCGCTTCTCCAGTTTTTCTATGAAATCTGTAGGGTTATGACAACTTCGCGACAAATTGCTGTCCAAGGCACTCAACACCATAGCAAAGCGATGCTGAACGGCCCCTCGCGTAGACGAATTCATCAGGAGCGACCATGCGCTTTTCGCCTGGCCTTGTACTTTTGCTGCCCCTTCTGAGCCCTTTGGCTCACGCCGAATTGATTGATGATGTGTTTGATCGTGGCGAACTGCGCATCGCCCTGGAGGCCAACACGCCGCCGTTCAACTTCAAGGACGGCGACAAGCTCACCGGCTTTGAAGTGGAACTGGGCGAGCAGCTGGCGAAGGAAATGGATGTGCGCCCCTCATTCATCACCACCGATGACGCCGACCTGCTGCCAGGCGTTGAAACCGGCAAGTACGACGTAGCCATCAACCATATCGCTATGACTGCCGAGCTGCAGGATCGTTTCGACTTCAGCGATCCTTATAAGGAAACACCTGAGCTGACCATTCCCTTCCAAAAGGGCAACCCGGCGTTCAAAAACAGCCTGGACAAGGCGTTGCAGCAGGTGAAAGCGGATGGTCGCTTGAAGGCGCTGACGCAGAAGTGGTTTGAAGGCGACACACCGGTCCTCAAGACACCCTAGATCAATTGTGGGAGCGGGCTTGCCCGCGAAGACGGAGTGTCAGTACCAGAAACGGTGACTGACGCACCGCCTTCGCGAGCAAGCCCGCTCCCACATGTTGATTCAAGGGAGGGTTTAGCGTTGGGCCAAGGCCGCAGCCGCCTCAGGCAGCTCCAGCTCACTGAACACCAACACGCCGTGGCGCTTGAGCAACGCCGCCGTCACGCCTTCGCCGCTGACCTTTACGCCAGTGAACGTGCCGTCATAGGTCAGCACGTTGCCGCAGGACGGGCTATTGGCCTTGAGAATGGCGACGCGGATATTGTGGCGTTGCACCAGCGCCAGGGCTTGGCGGGCGCCATCGAGAAAGGCGGCGCTGAAGTCTTCA
This sequence comes from Pseudomonas sp. HT11, assembly GCF_044875395.1. Lineage (NCBI taxonomy): Bacteria > Pseudomonadati > Pseudomonadota > Gammaproteobacteria > Pseudomonadales > Pseudomonadaceae > Pseudomonas > Pseudomonas sp. HT11. The sequence goes on from NZ_CP173217.1 coordinate 5,991,505, forward strand.
CCTTCAGCGGTCAGCACCTGGGCACGGCCCTCCCACACATCGATGCCCTGCCCGCCCGGGATTTCGGCAGAGGGCCGGGGCGTCGGCAAACCGCCCGAGACCTCCGGGCAGATCGCCACCACACGGCCTTCAGCCTGCCACGCCGCCAATTGATCGAACGGGCCACTGGCGCCGCCGTCGTAGCGCACTTTGTGCCCGAGCAGGCAGCGACTGATCAGAATCTTTTCCATGTTTAAAACGGCTCGTTACCCCGCCGGCGAAACCAGCCGGTCAGGGACAGGCGTTCGCGCGTGGCGGGCAGGACTTCGTGGGGCACCTCCCCGGACAGGAACACCACCAGGCTACCGCCGGTGGGCACCACGTCGTATTCGACGCCGCCCTTGAGGTACATGCGCAGCTGGCCGCCATGTTCGGGCAGCCAGGCGTCGTTCAAGTAGACCACTGCCGAGACCATGCGCCGGTCATCATCGCGAAAGCGGTCCAGGTGCTTGAGGTAAAACGCACCCGGGGGGTACATCGCAAAGTGGCTTTCGAAATCTTCCAGGCCCAGGAACAGCCCGCGGTTCATGGCCGACCGCAGGCTGTCCATCACGCCCATGTAGGTCTCGCAGACCGCTGCATCACCCTCTTCCAACCATTGGATACGGTCACCGCGAATACCCTCGCGAATCTCCTGGGCCGGCCCGCGCCCTACGGCTGCGGGTGCCAATTCCCCCTCAGCCGCACGTTTACGGCACTCAGCCGCCAGTTCCAGGGTCAGAGCCTGGGGCAGGAAGCCGTTCTGCTGCGACCAGCCTTTTTCAGCCAGGTCGTCGACAATGCGTTGCAGCAGGGGATGATCGAGGGGTATTTGCATGGCGCGCATAGTATCCATACGCCTGTGAATCCGACAGAGCCGCCGAGCGTCTGAATACACTTTAGTCAGGTGACCGATAGGATTTCTCGACAAATCCTACGCCCGACACGGACAATAGTGGCCGACTGACAGGAGTCCATATGCGTCGTTTGTTTTTTTCCGTGCTGATGTTCTGCGTTTTGCCCGCTTGGGCAGACGGCCATGACCAGTTGTACAAGGTCGCCGGCTGGGCCGAACAGCGTGCGCATTTCAATGACGCTCTGAGTGCCGCTCAGCAACGCTACCGCAACAGCCTGCCGCCGGCGGTGTACCAGGCACTGGTGGACAACAGCAATAAACGCTTTGCTGCCCAGGCCGTGGACCAGCGTGCCGAGGCGCAATTGCGCAAGAACCTGGCGGACCCGAAGCCCGCCCTGGCGTTTTTTCAATCACCATTGGGCCGCAAGATTGTCGCCGCCGAGTTGCTGGCCACGCGCCGCGACCAGTTGGCGAAAAACGCCCAAGGCCTGCCGCACATCGAAGCCGATGCCACTCGCAGCCTGATCATCGGCCACCTGGCCCAGGCGCTGCCTGCCCGTGAAGCCGGTGCGGAAGTCAGCCTGGCGATTGCCGGTGTGGCCGCCGACAGCTTGAGCCAGATGATTCCGGGTTTGTTGGGCGGTGGGCAGGCTCAGGGCATGTTGAATGGGCAGCGTGAGCGGCTGATGCAGCAGATCGGCAACGACCTGAACAATACGTTGCTGTACGTCTATCGGGATTTGTCTGACCCGGAACTGGAAGAATTCGCCACGTTTGCCGAGTCGCCGGAAGGTCGGGCGTATTACAAGGCGGCGTTGGCAGCCATTCGCGCAGGGCTTGCCGTCGGCCAGAGCACCTCAAGCCTGTCGCAGTAAAAACTGTGGGAGCTGGCTTGCCTGCGATAGCGGTGGGACAGCACCTCAAAGGCTAACTGACAGATCGCTATCGCGGGCAAGCCCGCTCCCACATTTGGATTGTGTTACTTCAGGCGGTCCGTGAGAAAGCTGAAATACTCTTCGCGAATCGGCGCAATCTCATTCGCCAAATGATGCCTGCCACGCGGGATCATCAACACTTCAGGCTGATCAAACTTGCCCCGCAGCACCTGCAAGTTGTGCTGCCAGTCCACCGTCATGTCTTCCTCACCCTGCACAATCACCGGCCGCCGTGGGCTGCGCGGTGCGGCTTCGATGCGCTTGATCCAGCGTGCCAGCGCGCCCACCCAGGCGGTCGGCAAGTGGCGCGGCTGCAGCGGGTCAGCCTCCAGGAACGGTTTGAACGCAGGGTCGTTGGTGTTCTCGCTGAACCGCCGCGCGATGCCTTTGACGAAGGGCCGCAGCAGGTAATAGCTGACCTGCGACCAACCCCACGCACGCGGGCGCACCAAGGGTGACAGCAGGAAGGTCTTGCCCTGCGCCGGGGTGTCGGCGCCGTGATGGAGCACATGGTCCACCACCACTGCGCCGCCGGTGCTTTGCCCGAACAGATGCCAGGGCTGGGGCAGTTGCAGCGCCGTGGCCTGGGCAAACAGCGCCTGCACCACGTTCTGGTACACCGCAAAATCATCGATGCTGGCGCGTGCGCCGCTGGACAGGCCATGGCCGGGCAGATCGCAGGCAATCACCACGCAGCCTTGGTCCAGCGCCCAGTCCACCACATGGCGGTACAGACCCATATGGTCGTAGAAGCCGTGGAACACGAACATGGTTGCCACGGGCTGAGGTGGCCACCACACCTGCGCCACCACTTGGAAGCCATCCACATCGAAACGCCCCAGGCGGCTCACCGCCGGTACTTTGCGCGCGGCCAGGTCCAGCCCGTAGAAGCGCTGGTAGACCCGCGCCTCGGCGCTGAGCGGTTGCGCATCCACAAGTGGCCGCAAGCTTTCGCGCAGATGATCGGGGTCAAAGCTCACAGGCATAAAGGGTTCCAGACTGACGGTGAAGATGAATATCGAGCTGCGATATTCATCTGTCAGGACAAGCATGGCAAGCTACGCGACCTTCGAGGATTGATCTGAATGCGACAGCCCTACCGTTCCGCCTTGTTCGCCAGCCTGATCCTGGTCATCTGCGCCGGCGTGCTGTGGGCGGCGTATGACTGGTTCCAGGGTCGCTACCTGCGCGCATTCAGTGAGCACACGGCGGTGTTTTCCGGCGACGCACTGCGCCTGCCCGCCGAACTTGCCGGCCCAGGCCCGATTCGCCTGGTGCACTTCTGGGACCCGGCCTGCCCGTGCAACGTTGGCAACCAGCAACACCTGGGCGAGTTGATCGAGCACTACGCGCCCCAAGGCGTCGAGTTCTACGCCCTGCAAAAGGCCGGCAGCCACGGCCAACTGCCCGACAACCTGCGCAAGATGAAACCCCTCGATGCCCTGTCCGGTGCCGAGCAGATACCGGCCACGCCTGCCGTCGGAATCTGGGACCAAAGCGGCAAACTTGCGTATTTCGGGCCGTACAGCGAAGGGCTCACGTGCAATTCCAGCAACAGTTTTATCGAGCCGATCCTGCAAGCCCTTGAAGCCGGCCGCGAGGTCGATGCCACCCATACGTTGGCGGTGGGCTGCTATTGCGAGTGGCGTGCGGCGCCCTCTGCCCCCTAAGACTTAACGCGACCGGCCATTCATCCACTAACCCTCTTCCCCGCCTCGGCCTACGCACGAAAGTTAATAGAAACGCCTCCACACAATTACTCGACGCATTCAAAACTTGGCTGCACTACAGTGCAGATGCTCATCTCTTAAAGAGCGAACAACTAACTTTATACACACGAGCATGGAATGGCTCGTGCTGGCACGTCAAATGAGGGAATGCATCAATGCCATATAGACCCGGGGATACTGTTTTCCTAGGAGAAACAAGAATAACTGCTTATAGAGAGCAAACATTTGGCCCAAATAACGGAGGAGGATATGACGATTTCTCAGGCAGCCTAGAAGCACGAAGAATCGGCTCCGCAACCCGTAACTACATTCTGGAAAAGTTTCCACCGCTCGTAGCGGCCGCAGTAAGAAATCAAGAAACCCTCTATTCAACCAAACTGGGGGCTTTGGCCACATCCATAGATAACAGTCTTTCTGCCATCAGGGAAAAGATGGCGAATACTGCCTTAACGGCTATCGAGGCATTAAATCAGGAACGATCAATCAGAGAAACACTGCTTGCTGAAAAATCAGCAGCGATAACAACGCAGATAGCCACTGCAAACAGCTATTACCGCTCCAACTTCTTTAGCCGGCGCGTCAGCGACTTCATGAGAATAGCTACCTCCGACAGCATGATTTTTGCCAACCCAGACAAAAACTTCCAAAATTGGCAAAACTCCTTACACGCCGCCTATGCTGCCAAACTCCTGAATGATGAAATCACGTACCTGACGCAACAGATCGCGTGGCTGACAGCTCAAGTCGAACAAGCCAAGGCTGCTGAAGCTGCCGAGCAAGCTCAACTTTTAGCACAGGCACAGACCCTCCGGGCGGCAAACACGTTCAGGGTTTCCGCGCTGCCAGTAGGTGCGCAACTCAGTACCACAGCAGGCTCAATTGCATTGACTGCTGGCTCTTCGCTAACGCTGGATACAGCCATTCAAGCGGCGATCCAGGCCCTGAGAGGGCTTGCCGCGACCGCACTGGACCGGGCAACGGGAGTGGGCATTGGCTTACTGCTGTATTCACCGGCACTGGGTAACAGCGACCTTTACCCAACGGCAATGAGCATTCCCGCCGCAGGATTGGCACCGCAACTGCCGGGCAACTTACCGGAAATCGCCGCCGCTGGCGGGACTGTGGATATGCCGTATCGTATTTACGGAGACCGCACCCAGTATTCCCTGATCGCACCCCCTGTCGGCGATCGAGCTGCAGCAAAGGTGCCCGTAAGAGCGCTGACACTGGACCCTTCGCTCAACGCCTACACCTTCACCTCAGCCGACACACCACCTCGAACACTGGTGTTTCCCATTGCGGCACCCGGCAACAGCTCGACCACATCCCCCGCCCAACCAATGGATGTGCCTGCCTATTCAGGTGTTACGTTGACACCGATTGCGGCGACGACCGAAGTGCTGCCAGAGGTTGACCCGCTGGATATTCGCGATGCAATTTATGTGTTTCCTGCGGGGTCGGGTATTGCGCCTGTATATCTCGTATTCAGTGAATCGCTCGACGCAGGCCGTTTCACCCGAAAACAGCTGGACAAAAAGTATCTAAAACACGCGTCTGACTTTGGCATTGATGACACTAGGAAGAACAGTGATACCTTGACCAAATTCAGGGACGCCATTAACAGGCATCTGGAGGACCAGGAAACTGTTCCCAAAGGAACTTATCTACTAGCAGAAGGCTCGTCGGTATATTTCAACCCTAAAACTAATAATGTCGTAATACTTGATAAAAATGGTAATTTTTTATCTGGATGGAAAATTGAGCCAGGCACCCAACAATTTATAAACTATGTTGAGAAAGGAAATTTGAGATGAGCAAAAGCTTAATTGAATTCGCCAAGCATTTTGTCAACTCGGCAATAGATGCAGATACCTTCGCCGCCTCATACATGACGATGTGGAAAGGAGAGCGAGATGCGGGTCTACTAACGACTGACGGAGAGAAAGTCGACGAGGCATCATCCACCATTTTTTCATTGGCTGATTGCTACAACCCAGAGAGTGACCGCGATGAGTACGAACTGGATGAGCTGCAACTTCGCAAAAAAATAAAAAACACTCTGGCGGAATTCAATCTTCAATAACGCCCATTAACACTGAAGAAAACAACTCGGCCCCTTGGGTTAGCAGTTATCACTGCGCAAGAGTACAAGGCCCAGTCCTGGGACTTGTACTCTACCGCGCCCGCCTACCTCCTCCAGAATCCCTAAGACGCCGTACTGGGCCCAAACCTCATAGTCAGTCACGGCTACGCGGCCCTACCCCAAACTGAACACAGGCTGTTCAACTGGCAAACTCCAATCACCCGATCAACAGCCTGTTGTATCGTAGGATTTCGCAGAGTTTGTAAGCATAGGAATACATGAGCCAGTTAACCATCATCCTCTGGATGCTCAACGTTATCGTTGACACGTCCGGCCAACTGGCCTTTAAAGCCGCCGCCTCGGCCAGCGCCGAACATGACGGGCTGGCTCACTGGAAGCACATGCTCAAGCGTCCGTGGATCTGGCTCGGCGTGATCTGTTATGTCTTCGAATTCGTGTTGTGGCTGGCGTTCCTGACACTCGTGCCGCTGTCGGTGGGTGTGATGCTGGGTTCGATCAATATTGTCGTGATCATGATTGCCGGGCGTTTTCTGTTCAAAGAGCGCCTGAGCAAATGGCGCCTGATCGGCATCATGCTGATCGCCTGTGGCGTGACTGTCGTAGGGTTTGAATGATGAAACGTTTCTATATCCTGGGTTTTCTCGCGCTGATCATTTTCGACACGTTGGCGCAGGTCAGCTTCAAATTCGCCTCGGTGCATGCCGAGCCCCTGACGATGGATGCAGCCTGGCTGATTCGCGTGTTCGGCGCGCCGTGGATCTACGGCGCCTTCGTCGGCTATATCGGCGCGTTCTTCACCTGGATGACGCTGCTCAAATACGCACCGGTGGGCCCGGCGTTTGCCGCCTCCCACCTGGAGCTGATCAGCGTGACGCTGATCTCCGTGTGGCTGTTCGATGACACCCTGACACTGCCTAAAATCATTGGCGGCGCGTTGATTATTGCGGGCATTCTCTGCCTGGCGCGCAGCGAAGACAAAGAGAGCAAGCAGCTTGAGGTCGAGCCGTCGCAGGCCCCGGCGTGATGAGCCGCCATTGGGAAATCCCGCCAACTGCGGGGCTTCCTTTGCGCTGGCAAGATTTACTCGCACGCTCGGGCAACCTGGCCGAATTGCTGGCCCGCCAATTCTCTATCCCACTGCCAGCACTGCCCTGCTCCGGCACGGCGGCGCTGATCATCGCGCTGCGCACCTTGCAGCAACGCATGCCCGGCCGCACCCAACTTATCGTGCCCGCCTACACCTGCCCGCTGGTGGCACTGGCCGCCTATTACTGCCCGCCATTGCGTGTGGTGCCTTGCGATCTACAGCCCGACAGCATTGACCTGGATGAACAGCAACTGACGCAGTTGTGCGACGAGAACACCCTGGCCGTGGTGGTCACTCACTTGGCAGGACGTGTGGCCGATGTCGATACCGCCAAGCGCATTGCCGGGGCTGTCGGCGCGGCGGTCATCGAGGACGCTGCGCAAGCCATGGGCGCGCTCGACGGTGGCCACAGCGTTGGGCTCAAAGGTGATGTGGGGTTTTTCAGCATGGCGCTGGGCAAAGGCCTGACGACGGCCGAAGGTGGCGTGCTGTTCAGCCGCGACCCGGTGCTGCATCAGGCGCTGCACCGGCAATGCCGGCAGGACCTGCCATTCAGCCTGCGCTGGGAGCTGCAACGCACCGCTGAACTGTGGGGTTACGCCCTGGCCTATCAGCCGCGCGGTTTGTACTACGTGTACGGCAAAGGGTTGCGTGCGGCGCTGGCGCAAGGCGATGAAGTGGCCGCCGTGGGCGACGACTTTTCGGTCAATGACATCCCGCTACACCGCCTAGGCGCCTATCGCCAGAAGGTCGGCGCCGCCGCGCTGGCTCGTTTGCCCGATCACCTGCAACAAGGCCGCAACCGGGCACTGCAACGCGCCGCACGCTTGAATGCCTTGCCCGGTGTCTCAGTCGTAATGGACCGGCCGGGGCAGCAAGGCACCTGGCCGTTTCTGATGGTGATGATGCCGTCGGCACACATGCGTGATGCGGCGATGACGCAGCTGTGGACCTCAGGGCTGGGTGTGACCCGCCTGTTTATCCACACCTTGCCGGACTACCCGGCCGTGGCCCCGCTGTTACAGTCTGGCAGCGACATGACCCAGGCCCAAGCCTTCGCCACGCGCACGCTGTCGATCAGCAACAGCCATTGGCTGACCGACGCACACTTCGAAAAGATACTGACCCAACTGAAGGCTATCGTCGCCAGCCTTGATTGATGCGCGCCACCAACCGGCTGTTCAACGCGTTCTGCTGCTGTTGCCAGATCTGCACCTGCGCCTCAGGCAACGCTTCCTGACCATCGGAGGCGCTTAGCCAGCGCTTGAACTTGCTTTCATAGTGATAGGCCGACACATCGCCGGTAATGTCCGCGCCGATGATCCGCCCCTCGCAGGCGTCGATCAGCTCGTTCAAGTGTTGCTCCAGAAACTCACCCTGATCCCAATTGGTGTTGACCACCTCGGGGCTCAACACGTCTTTGTCGATCGACAGGTACACCGGCAGCGAACGGTCAAACTGCGCCAGGAACGCGCGCATCAATTCATCCGGATGACTGAACGCGCGATTGCTGCGACCGGCGCCGACCCAGTTCATCCAGCGCGTGTCGACGTTGATATTCCAGTAGGTCAATTTGCGCTTGAGCAGCGGCGACCAGTGATTCTCCCAGGCATGGCCCAGGCCGATATCCTGCGAGCCGATACCCAGCACATGCACGTGCTCGACCTGCGGCAACCGGCTGGCCCAGTAGACCCACGAACCGCAGTGAATGCCGAATGGATAGCGCATGTTGTCCGGATGGTTGTCGCAAATGATCAGCTGGAACTTCTGCTGGCTGGGCAGTCGGTTCAGCAACAACTGGCTGAGGTGGTGATAGTCGCCGCTGCCGGTAAACACACAGCCATAGTCGCCGGGCATCTGTGCGTGCAGGGCCGTCTCCAGCTCCCGGAACTGCGCCCAACGGCAGCCGAAGCGGATTTTTTCCTGCCAGGCCTGCAGTGGCAGGGTCAGTGCGCCGGGAATGTCACTGACGGCGCCGTCGAAATCCAGAATCAGCGGCGGTCGATCCTGGCTCATGAAGTGTACTCCTGTTGCCACTGGGCATCGCTTTCAAAGTGATGGCGGAACCGGTTGCCCAGTTTGCGCAACAGCGGGTTACGCACCCAGACCAGGTGGCGGGTGAAGGTGAAGTCGGCGCCGAGGCTGGCCTTGACCTGTGGGTCGGTCCAGCCGGCCACGTAAAACTTCAGCCCATTGGCCACCGCGTACTCCAGGTTCACAAACCAGCTGACAAAGTACAGGTTGAACTCCAGCGCTTGCGGGTAGTTGAGGCCGATGTACTTGTCGAGCAGCTTGTCGCCCTCCACGTAGCACAGGTTGTAGCCGATCAGTTCGTCGCAGTGCCAGTAACAGAACACCCGCCCGCTGCTGCTGGCGTCCCGCAGCACGCCACGGAAGAACTCCGGCGTGAGCAGGTCAAAATGGATCTCGCTCTGGTCGTAGACGGCCCGGTACAGCGCGTACAACTGCGCGAGCCAGGCGTCATCGTCGAAACGCTCATCGCCGGTTTCCAGGATTTCCACGTGCATCGCCTCACGGCTGCGCAGTTTGCGGCGGATATTGCGCCGACGGCTGTGGGACAAGCGCGCGAGGTATTCGTCGACCGTGCTGAAGTTGATCGGTACATACGCCAGCGCCTGGCCTTCCAGGCTGATGAAGCCGCGTCGGGTGCAGTCATCGATCAGAGCCTGCGCGTAGCGGTTGTCCGCGTCGCTGAGCAGCGGCGAGTTGCAGGGCACGTCTTTGATGACGGTGAGTCTGCGCTGGGGTGCGCACTCATGTTGCAGCCACTGCGCCAGAGCCTGAGGCGAAACGGCCTGGGGGAACGGCGAGTATTCGCTGACCGTGGTGCCGACAAAGCAGCTGTCGATCCGCAGCCACGCATTCCAGAGCGTATAACCAGGCCAGTTGCGCACACGCTTCACGAACGCGTCGTCGGCGGTGGTCAGCAGGTCGAAGGGGGTGAAGAAGTACGGCAGGCCCTGTTCGGACAGGTGCACGTCAAAGCCCACTGGCGGGTGCTGCAAAAAGCGCCCGATCAGCGATGGCGCCTCCAGGCAGCACGCGTAGGTAGCCTCGGGGCGGCTGGAGTCTGACAGTGGTTGCGTGGCGCAAGTCATGACAAAAAGCTCAAAGATGACAGGTGGGATAATACTGCCTATGGGGTGTTCTCCACTTGAACCTCGGCTGTCGGCAAGGCACATCAGCATTTCCCTCAGCACCCGTCAAAAACCTATTAGACTCCGCTGACTTGAAAGGTGAATGACCAAGGACCGTCCATGAAACGCAGCCTGACCGTGCTCGCTCTGCTGATTGCCGCCCTCATGGCCGGCGCTGGCGGGTATGTCTACAGCAAGCAACCCACCCGCCAGGGCACCGAAACGCTGGCCAACCTGCAAAGCACAGTCACCGTGCGCTACGACGACCGGGGTGTGCCGCACATTCGCGCCGAGAACGAAACCGACCTCTACCGCGCCCTGGGTTACGTGCATGCCCAGGACCGGCTGTTCCAGATGGAGATCATGCGGCGCCTGGCCCGAGGCGAACTGGCCGAGGTGCTCGGGCCCAAGCTGCTGGACACCGACAAGTTGTTCCGCAGCCTGCGTATTCGCGAACGCGCCTTGAGTTACGTGGAGCACATCGACCACGACTCGAAGGCATGGAAGGCCTTGCAAGCCTACCTGGACGGCATCAACCAGTATCAGGACAGCCACGCCAGCCCGATGGAGTTCGACGTGCTGGGCATCGCCAAGCGGCCGTTCACTGCCGAGGACACCATCAGCGTTGCCGGGTACATGGCCTACAGCTTTGCCGCCGCGTTTCGTACCGAGCCGCTGCTGACTTACGTACGCGACCAGCTGGGCAGCGACTACCTGAAAGTCTTCGACCTGGACTGGCAGCCCAAAGGCGCGCTCAACCTTGCCGCCAGCGACTGGAACACCCTCGGCGCAATCGCCTCGTTGAGCGAGCAAGCCCTGGCCGACAATGGCCTGCCACAGTTCGAAGGCAGCAACGCCTGGGCCATCAGTGGCAGCCGTACCAAAAGTGGCAAGCCCTTGCTGGCGGGTGACCCGCATATTCGTTTCTCGGTGCCGTCGGTGTGGTACGAGGCGCAGCTGTCGGCGCCGGGCTTTGAGCTGTACGGTTATCACAACGCGCTGGTGCCGGTGGCGTTCCTGGGCCACAACCTGGATTTCGGCTGGAGCCTGACCATGTTCCAGAACGATGACCTCGACCTGATCGCCGAAAAGGTCAACCCGGACAACCCCAATCAAGTCTGGTACCACGGCCAATGGGTCAACATGACCAGCAGCGAGCAGCAGATTGCGGTGAAGGGCGAGGCACCGGTGACCCTCACCCTGCGCCAGTCGCCCCACGGCCCGATCATCAATGACGTGCTCGGCGAAAATGCCGGCAAGACGCCGATTGCCATGTGGTGGGCATTCCTGGACACCGAAAACCCGATTCTCGAGGGCTTCTACCAACTCAACCGCGCCGACACGCTGGCCAAGGCGCGCGCGGCGGCGGCGCTGGTTTCTGCACCCGGCCTGAATATCGTGTGGGCCAACGCCAAAGGCGATATCGGCTGGTGGGCGGCGGCGCAACTGCCGGTGCGCCCGGCTGGCGTGAATGCCGGGTTTATCCTCGACGGCAGCACCGCCCAGGCCGACAAGCTGGGCTTTTACCCGTTCAGCGCCAACCCGCAGGAGGAAAACCCGGCGCGCGGTTATGTGGTGTCGGCCAATGCCCAGCCAGTGTCGCCCACCGGTATGGAGATTCCCGGTTATTACAACCTGGCCGACCGTGGCCAGCAGTTGAACACGCAGTTGAGCGACAAGAGCGTGAAATGGGACGTGACCAACAGCCAGGCCTTGCAACTGGGCACCACCACCGCCTATGGCCCACGCTTGCTGGCGCCACTTTTGCCGGTGCTGCGTGAGGTGGTCAAAGACCCGGCGCAGTTGCAACTGGTGGAGCAACTGGCCGCCTGGAAAGGTGATTACCCGCTGGAGTCCACCAGCGCCACGCTGTTCAACCAGTTCCTGTTCAACCTCACGGACGCGGCGTTTCACCCGAAACTCGGCGACGGCATGTTCAAGACCCTGCTCACTACGCGCGTGATCGATGCGGCATTGCCACGCCTGGCCGCCTCGCCGGACTCGCCATGGTGGAACGGCTCGCGTGCGGACACCGTCAAGCTCGCCTGGGACAACAGCCTGGCGCACCTCAAGGCCACTTTCGGCGATGACCCAACACAGTGGCAATGGGGCAAGGCGCATACCCTGACCCAGGGCCACCCGCTGGGGCAGCAAAAACCGTTGGATAAAATCTTCAACGTCGGCCCGCTCCCCGCACCCGGCACCCACGAAGTGCCGAACAACCAGTCCGCCATGATTGGCCCGGCACCCTGGCCAGTGACGTACGGCCCATCGACCCGGCGCCTGATCGACTTCGCCGACCCGGCTCACGCCCTGACCATCAACCCGGTGGGGCAAAGCGGCGTGCCGTTTGACTCGCACTATGACGACCAGGCGCAAACCTACATCGAAGGCGGCTACGAACAGGCGCATTTCAGCGATGAGGAAGTGACGGCGAATACCCGGGGTACGTTGAAGCTGTTGCCAGCGCGGTAATACCGATCACTGTGGGCTGGTTTTTGTGGGCGCTGGCTTGCCTGCGATGCAAGCCGCTCGGTGTTACTGATAGACGGCGGTGATGCTATCGCAGGCAAGCCAGCTCCCACACAAGCCTGCGCCAGCCTACGACACACTCAAACCGGCGCCGCAAAGTTAAGTCGGAACTGTTGCGGCGTTACGCCCAGCCGGCGGTTGAACACGCTGCGCATGTGCTGGGCGTCGCGAAACCCGCATTGATAGGCCACGGTCTTCAGCGGCGCAGGGCTGCTTTCGAGCATCACCCGCGCCGCGTCCACCCGTGCCCGCTCGACGAACTCGGCCGGGGTGATGCGCGCCTCACGGGCAAACACCCGCGAGAAATTGCGCGCGCTCATATTGGCCGCCTTGGCCAGGTCGGCGATGGTCAAATCACCGGTCAGGTTCGCCAGCACGTACAACTGCACCAACGCCACCGCCGAAGTGCTTTCGGCGTGGGGCGTCAGGAATGGACTGAACTGCGACTGCCCGCCCGAGCGCTGGGTAAACACCACCAGGCGTTTGGCCACGCTCAGCGCGACTTCCGGACCGTGGTCCTGGGCCAGCAGAAACAGCGACAAGTCGATGCCCGCCGTGACCCCGGCCGAGGTGTAGAGGTTGCCGTCCTGCACGTAGAGGCGGTCGGCGTCGACCTGGGCCGAGGGGCACAGGCGCGCCAGGTCGGCGGCATCGTTCCAGTGGGTGGTGACGGTTTTGCCGTCCAGCAATCCGGCTCGCGCCAGCATGAAGGCGCCGTTGCAGATCGAGCCGAAACGCTGCGCCCGGGCGGCGGCGGCGCGTAGCCAGTCATCAAACTGCGCACCGAAATCCTCGAAGGGCAATTGCGGGCCACCGGCGACCAGCAGCAAGTCGTAGCCTTGCACGGCTTCGCTGTAATGCCGGTGGGCCTGCAGCGACAAGCCATTGGAGGCGGCCAGGGTGCCGTGGCCCAGGCCGAGCACTTCAAGCTGGTAGTGGTCTTGCGGCGGCAGAAAACGGTTGGCCTCGCAGAACACATCCATGGGGCCGGTCACGTCCAGTGACTGGACGCCGGGGAAGATCAGGATGGCGACGGTTTTGCCCATGCTGCAAACACCTTTTCTAACTGAATAAATGCAAAAGCCCTGTGGGAGCTGGCTTGCCTGCGATGGCATCACCTCAGTCTAACTGACAGACCGAGTCGCCAGCATCGCAGGCAAGCCAGCTCCCACAGTTGACCGTGTACAGCCTTGGCACGATGTAGCGCCACTTTGGCCGACATCGCATCCTCACCGCGATAGCCCCCTCGCGCAGGCGCGACCAGACTGGACTCATCGGCGCCACCCCCGGCGCTTTGTTGAGGAGAACGACCATGAGCACTACCATCGCCGGCATCCGGATCCCGGACAGCGCCTTGGCCAAGGCCACCACCGAGTACATCCGCGACGTCGAATCCGACCTGCTCTACCACCACTCTCGCCGCGTGTTCCTGTTCGGCGCCTTGAGCGGTGAGCGCAAGCAGCTGGCCTACAACCCGGAGCTGCTTTACGTCGGCGCCATGTTCCATGACCTGGGCCTGGTTGAAGGCCATCGCAGCGACAACGAGCGTTTCGAAGTGGACGGCGCCAACGCCGCCGCCGTGTTTCTCAAGCCGTACGGGCTGAGCGATGACGATATCGAGCAGGTGTGGCTGTCCATCGCCCTGCACACCACGCCGGGCGTGCCGCAGCACCTGCGCCCGACCGTGGCGCTGGTGACTGCCGGTGTCGAGATGGACGTACTGGGCATGGACTACGCCGCGTTTTCCAGCGTGCAGCGCGAAGCCGTGGTGCATGCGCATCCACGCGGTGAAGGGTTCAAGGAGTGCATTATCTGCGCGTTTGCCGACGGCTTGCGCCATCGCCCGCAGACCACGTTCGGCAACGTGAAGACCGACGTGCTGGTGGATCAGGAGCCGGGGTTCAAGCCGATGAATTTTGTCGAGGTGATTCGTAAGTCGCCGTGGGTTGCCTGAAACCCAATTTTACAAACACTGCAAAACGACTGTGGGAGCTGGCTTGCCTGCGATGAGGCCCTGTCAGTCGACTCATCTGTCGACTGACACACCGCTATCGCAGGCAAGCCAGCTCCCACATTTTTTACTCCACTGCGCCAGTTAGACCGGCGCAGGCGCCCGGCGCTTGTCCGGCTGCTGCCAGCCGTCCGCTGCCGCTTCTTCAATCGCTTGCTGAATGGCTTTCTTGCGGTGCTCTTCGGCACGGCGGCTGAAGAACCACACCAGGAAGGTCACCAGCGACACCGCCAACAGAATCAGGCTGGCCACGGCGTTGATCTCGGGTTTAACCCCAAGGCGCACGGCCGAGAACACTTCCATCGGCAAGGTGGTCGAGCCGGGGCCCGACACGAAGCTGGCCAGTACCAGGTCATCCAGCGACAGCGCGAACGACATCATGCCGCCCGCCGCCAACGACGGCGCGATCATCGGGATGGTGATCAGAAAGAACACCTTCCAGGGCCGCGCCCCCAGGTCCATCGCCGCTTCTTCAATCGACAGGTCCAGCTCACGCAAGCGCGCCGACACCACCACCGCCACATACGCCGCACAGAACGTGGTGTGGGCGATCCAGATGGTGACGATGCCACGCTCCTGGGGCCAGCCGATCATCTGCGCCATGGCCACGAACAGCAGCAACAGCGACAGACCGGTGATCACCTCGGGCATGACCAGCGGCGCCGTCACCAGGCCGCCAAACAGCGTGCGGCCCTTGAAGTGGCTGATGCGCGTCAGCACGAACGCCGCCAACGTACCCAGCGCCACGGCGGCCACCGCCGTATAGCAGGCGATTTCCAGGGAGCGTGCCACCGAGCCCATCAACTGGGTGTTGTCCAGCAGGCCCACGTACCACTTGATCGACCAACCGCCCCACACCGTCACCAGCTTGGATTCGTTGAACGAGTAGATCACCAGGATCAGCATCGGCAGGTAGATGAACAGCAACCCCGCCACCAGCATGAAACTCGAGAAACTGAAGCGCTTCATATCTTGCCCTCCATCTCTTTGGCTTGGCTGCGGTTAAACAGGATGATCGGCACGATCAGGATCGCCAGCATCACCACCGCCAGGGCAGACGCCACCGGCCAGTCACGGTTGTTGAAGAATTCTTGCCACAGCACTTTACCGATCATCAGCGTTTCCGGGCCGCCGAGCAGCTCCGGGATCACGAACTCGCCCACCACCGGAATGAACACCAGCATGCAGCCGGCGATGATGCCGTTCTTGGACAGCGGCACGGTGATTTTCCAGAAGCTGTTGAAGGTGCTCGAGCCCAGGTCGGACGCGGCTTCCAGCAGGCTCTGGTCGTGTTTGACCAGGTTGGCGTACAGCGGCAGGATCATGAACGGCAGGTACGAATAGACCACGCCGATGTACACCGCGATGTTGGTGTTGAGGATCTGCAGCGGTTCGTTGATCAGCCCCATGGACATCAGGAAACCGTTGAGCAAGCCGTTGTTGCTGAGGATGCCCATCCACGCATACACGCGGATCAGAATCGCGGTCCAGGTCGGCATCATGATCAGCAGCACCAGCACGGTCTGCATCTCTTTGCGTGCGCTGGCAATGGCGTAGGCCATCGGATAGCCGATCAACAGGCACAAAATCGTGCTGAAAAACGCCATCTTCAGCGAGCCCAGGTACGCGGCGATGTACAACTCGTCGTCGCCGAGCATCGCGTAGTTGCCCAGGTTGAGCACCAGTTGCAGCTTTTGTTCAACGAAGGTGTAGATCTCGGTGTAAGGCGGGATCGCTACGTCGGCTTCGGCAAAGCTGATCTTCAAGACGATGAAGAACGGCAGCGCGAAAAACAGGAACAGCCAGAGGAAAGGGATCCCGATGACCACATGCCGGCCACCGGGTGTTATTCGTTGCAGCTGGCGTTTGAACTTCTTCATATTCATGAGCGAAGCACCACGCCGCTGTCGTCTTCCCACCACACGTACACCTGGTCACCCCAGGTTGGGCGCTGACCACGGCGCTCGGCGTTGGCGACAAAGGACTGCACCAGCTTGCCGCTCGGCAGCTCGACGTAGAACACCGAGTGGCCGCCCAGGTAGGCGATGTCGTGCACCTTGCCGCTGGACCAGTTGTGTTCGCAGGTCGGCATTTGGGTGGTCACCAGCAGCTTTTCAGGGCGGATGGCGTAGGTCACCGACTTGTCTTCCACGGCAGTCGCGATGCCGTAACCCACGTAGATGTCGCGGTCCAGGTCCGGGCACTTGAGCACCGCGTGGCCTTCGGCGTCGTCCACCACTTGGGTATCGAAGATGTTTACGTTGCCGATGAACTCGCACACCAGGCGGCTGGTTGGCGTTTCGTAGATGTCGATCGGGCTGCCGATCTGCGCGATCCAGCCCAGGTGCATGATCGCAATGCGCTCGGCCATGGTCATGGCCTCTTCCTGGTCGTGGGTCACCATCACGCAGGTCACGCCCACGCGCTCGATGATCTCCACCAACTCCAGTTGCATCTGCGAACGCAGCTTCTTGTCGAGGGCGCCCATCGGCTCATCGAGCAGCAGCAGTTTCGGGCGCTTGGCCAGCGAGCGAGCCAGTGCCACACGCTGACGCTGACCACCCGACAGTTGATGCGGCTTGCGCTTGGCGTACTGGCTCATCTGCACCAGCTTGAGCATCTCGGCCACGCGCGCGTCGACTTCAGCCTTGGGGATCTTGTCCTGCTGCAGGCCGAACGCGATGTTCTGCGCGACCGTCATGTGCGGGAACAAGGCGTAGGACTGGAACATCATGTTGATCGGCCGCTCGTACGGCGGCATGTCGGTGATGTCCACACCGTCGAGGTAAATGCGACCTTCGGTTGGGCGCTCGAAGCCTGCGAGCATGCGCAGCAAGGTGGATTTGCCCGAACCCGAACCGCCGAGCAAGGCGAAGATCTCGCCTTTCTTGATTTCCAGGGACACATCGTCCACGGCAATCGTCTCGTCGAACTTCTTCGTGACCCGGTCGATTTTGACCAACACCTTTTTCGGTGTCTGGTCGCCCTCGAGGGCTTTCTTATAGGCGCCGGAGGCAACTGCCATTTACGAAACTCCCAACAAAATTTGAGGTTCGCCCAATACGGGCGAAACCTTGGATAGTTTGAGCTTTAAGCCTTACTTGCCCGTCTTGACCTTGGTCCAGCTACGGGTCATTAAACGCTGCACGTTCGGGGGTAACTCGAAGTTGACAAACGTCCGGTCGAGAACCGCCTGCGGTGGGTAAACCGCTGCGTCGGTGCGTATCGATTGCTCCATCAGTTTGTCCGCCCCGGGGTTAGGGTTGGCGTAACCGACGTAATCACTGACCTGAGCGATCACCTCAGGTTGCAGTAAATAGTTGATGTAGGCGTGGGCCTCTTTAACGTTGGTCGCGTCCGCCGGAATCGCCAGCACGTCAAACCACAGGTTGCCGCCTTCTTTCGGAATCGCGTAGGCGATCTTCACGCCCTTGCCCGCCTCGGCCGCGCGGGCCTTGGCCTGGAACACATCACCGGAGAAGCCTGCCGCCACGCAGATGTTGCCGTTGGCCAGGTCCGAGATGTACTTGGACGAGTGGAAGTAAGTCACGTAAGGACGCACTTTCAGCAGTTTCTCTTCGGCCTTTTTATAGTCGGCCGGGTTGGTACTGTTGGGGTTCAGGCCCATGTAGTTGAGCACCGCCGGCAGCATTTCATCGGCCGAGTCCATGAACGAGACGCCACAGGTGGCCAGCTTCTTCATGTTCTCCGGCTCGAACAGCACGGCCCAGGAATCGATATGGTCGACGCCCAGTACTTCTTTGACTTTGTCGACGTTGTAACCGATGCCGTTGGTGCCCCACAGATACGGCACGGCGTACTGGTTACCCGGATCGTTCTTTTCCAGACGCTTGAGCAGCGCCGGGTCGAGGTTTGCATAATTAGTCAGCAATGACTTGTCGAGCTTCTGGAACGCCCCGGCCTTGATCTGCTTGCCGAGGAAGTGGTTCGACGGCACGACCACGTCGTAACCGGTACGCCCGGCGAGCAACTTGCCTTCCAGGGTTTCATTGGAATCAAACACGTCATACACGGGTTTGATGCCGCTGGCCTTTTCAAAGTTGGCCAGGGTGTCGGGACCGATGTAGTCCGACCAGTTATAAATATGCACAGTCGGCGCGGCCTGCACGCTGACAGCCAGCGTGATACCTGCACCCACCAGCACGGCTTTGCGAAATAAAGAAATTGGCAAGTGGAGGTCCTCTTAAATAGTTGGGCCTTAAAGTTGTTGCCCGGCAACAAAACCGGCGCGCAACTTACCCTCGATAAACCGATCCGGCAAAACTTTCTGTCATTTAATTTGTGGGAGTCGGTCTAGGTGGGAGCGGGCTTGCTCGCGAAGGCGATGTGTCAGCCAGCAGGTGTATCAACTGATACACCGCCTTCGCGAGCAAGCCCGCTCCCACACAAGCCCCCTCCCACAGGGTTTAAGGCTTATTTACCCGATTTGATTTTGGTCCAGCTGCGGGTCATTTCACGCTGAGTTGCAGCCGGCAAGTCAGCAATGGCGTAGAGCTTGGCTTGCACATCGGCGGACGGGTAGATGCCCGGGTCGCTGGTGATGTCTTTGTCGACCAGTGGGGTCGCTTTCTCGTTACCGTTCGGGAAACGTACGCTGTTGGTGATGGCAGCCATGACTTTCGGCTCCAGCAGGTAGTTCATGAACTTGTAGGCAGCGTCGACGTTTTCGGCATCTTTAGGGATGGCGACCATGTCATAGAAACTGCCGGCGCCTTCTTTCGGAATGTCGTAGGCCACCTTGACCTTGCCACCGGCTTCAGCTGCGCGGGATTTGGCCTGCTGGATGTCACCCGAGTAGCCCACGGCTACGCAGATGTTGCCGTTGGCCAGGTCCGAGATGTACTTGGACGAGTGGAAGTAGCCGATCGATGGGCGCAGCTTGAGGAACAGGTCCTCGGCTTGCTTGAGGTCGGCCTTTTTCTGGGTGTCGGTCGGCAGGCCCAGGTAATGCAGCGCCACCGGCAGCATTTCGGTTGGCGAATCCAGGAAGCTCACGCCGCAGCCTTTCAGCTTGGCGAGGTTCTCCGGCTTGAGGATGGTGTCCCAGGATTCGATCTTGTCGATGCCCAGTGCAGCCTTGACCTTCTCCGGGTTGTAGCCGATACCGATCGAGCCCCACATGTACGGGAAGGCGTGCTTGTTGTCCGGGTCGCTGACCGACACGGCCTTGAGCAGGGATTTGTTCAGGTTGTCGTAGTTGGACAGCTTGGACTTGTCCAGCTCCTGATAGACACCGGCCTTGATCTGCTTGGCGAGGAAGTTGTTCGACGGTACGACAATGTCGTAACCGGACTTGCCTGCCAACAACTTGGCTTCCAGCGTCTCGTTGCTGTCGAAAACGTCGTACACCACTTTAATGCCCGACTCTTTTTCAAAGTTGGCGATGGTGTCCGGTGCAATGTAGTCGGACCAGTTATAGACGTGCAGCACTTTATCGTCTGCCTGGGCCGCGCCCGCCATTGCGCCCAACAGGGACAAGGCGAGGAGGGTCTTGCCAGCGTTCTTCAAACCTAATGCCTTCATTTGGTGATGCTCCAATTTTTCTTTTTTGGGCCACATTTTTTACACGTTCAGCGGCCCTTCCAAAGGGCAACAAAACAGGGCGACAGTCTGGCAAGTTCAGGGGCCGGCTTTCAACCAAAGCACCCTTATTACTGCGTTTTTGTAACTGCCCGGACGCAGCGCCCGAAGCCGCTGCGCCCTGAGCCTAGCACTTAGCCCTGCAATGCCGCCAAAGTCAGGTCCAGGCACTGGCGAGCCTTGGTGACCAGTTCGTCGATTTCCGCCTTGCTGATCACCAGCGACGGCGAAATGATCATGGTGTCGCCCACGGCGCGCATGATCAGGCCGTTATCGAAGCAGAACGTGCGGCAGATCATGCCCACACCACGGCCTTCGTAACGTTTGCGCGTGGCCTTGTCCTGCACCAGCTCAATCGCCCCGAGCATGCCGACTCCGCGAACTTCACCCACCAACGGGTGATCAGCCAGTTCCCTCAGACGTTTCTGCAAATACGGTGCCGTTTCTTCGTGCACACGGTTAACGATTTTTTCATCGCGCAGGATGCGGATGTTTTCCAGCGCCACAGCTGCCGCTACCGGGTGACCGGAATAGGTGAAACCGTGGTTGAAATCGCCGCCTTCATTGAGCACGGCGACCACGTCGTCGTGCACGATCAGGCCGCCCATGGGGATGTAACCCGAGGTCAGGCCCTTGGCGATGGTCATCATGTGCGGCTTGAGGTCGTAGAAGTCGCTGCCGAACCACTCACCGGTACGGCCAAAACCGCAGATCACTTCGTCAGCAACAAACAGGATGTCGTACTTGGCGAGGATTTCCTTGATGCGCGGCCAGTAGGTTGCTGGCGGCACGATCACGCCACCGGCGCCCTGGATCGGCTCGGCAATAAAGGCACCGACGTTGTCCACGCCCACTTCCAGAATCTTCTCTTCCAACTGGTTGGCGGCCCATACCCCGAACGCTTCAGGGCTCATGTCGCCGCCTTCGCCATACCAGTAAGGCTGGGCGATGTGGGTGATGCCCGGAATCGGCAAGTCGCCCTGTTCATGCATATAGGTCATGCCGCCCAGGCTGGCGCCGGCCACGGTGGAACCGTGGTAGCCATTCTTGCGGCTGATGATGGTCTTCTTGTTCGGCTGGCCTTTGACCGCCCAATAGTGACGGACCATGCGCAACATGGTGTCGTTGCCTTCGGAGCCGGAGCCGGTAAAGAACACGTGGTTCATGCCGGCCGGTGCGATCTCGGAAATCACTTTGGCCAGTTCCAGCACCGGCGGGTGAGCGGTCTGGAAGAACAGGTTGTAATACGGCAGTTCTTTCATCTGCTTGGCGGCGGCGTCAGCCAGTTCATCGCGACCGTAACCGATCGCCACGCACCACAGGCCGGCCATGCCGTCGAGGATCTTGTTGCCTTCGCTGTCCCACAGGTAAACGCCGTGGGCTTTGGTGATGATCCGTGGGCCTTTCACTTTCAATTGCTTGAAGTCACTGAACGGCGCCAGGTGGTGATCGTTGCTCAAGGCTTGCCATTCACGGGTTTGCGGGTTGTTGCTGGACATACCAATCTCCTAGACTTTTTCAGGTGAGGGCGCGCCAATCCTGCGGCGCGCCCGGCGCATCAGACGGCGAAGAGCAGGAATTCCCGCTCCCATGAACTGATCACGCGCTTGAAGTTTTCATGCTCGGCCCGCTTGACCGCGACGTAGCCTGTGATGAATTTTTGACCCAGGTATTTCTCGATGGTCTTGCTGTTTTCCATGCGTTCCAGGGCGTCTTCGATGGTCAACGGCAGGCGCAGGTTGCGCCGCTCGTAGCCACGACCCACCACAGGCGCGCTCGGGTTATGGCCTTCGACCATGCCGATGTAGCCGCACAACAGGCTGGCGGCAATCGCCAGGTACGGGTTGGCGTCGGCGCCCGGCAGGCGGTTTTCGACGCGACGGTTCTGCGGGCCGGCATCCGGCACGCGCAGGCCCACGGTGCGGTTCTCTTCGCCCCACTCCACGTTCACCGGCGCCGAGGTGTCGGGCAGGAAGCGGCGGAACGAGTTCACGTTGGGGGCAAACAGCGGCAGCAATTCAGGGATGAATTTTTGCAGGCCGCCAATGTGGTTAAGGAACAGCTGGCTC
Organism: Pseudomonas sp. HT11; assembly: GCF_044875395.1. Classification (NCBI taxonomy): domain Bacteria; kingdom Pseudomonadati; phylum Pseudomonadota; class Gammaproteobacteria; order Pseudomonadales; family Pseudomonadaceae; genus Pseudomonas; species Pseudomonas sp. HT11. The sequence goes on from NZ_CP173217.1 coordinate 6,013,606, forward strand.
ATGGTCCCGTCTTCATTGGAGAAGACGTTCTTGCCGGTGGCGATGTCGATGATGCTCTGGTGCAAGTGCATCGCGCTGCCGGGCTCACCGGTCATCGGCTTGGCCATGAAGGTGGCGGCCACGTTGTGCTTGAGCGCGGCTTCACGCATGGTGCGCTTGAACACCAGGATCTGGTCGGCCAGGGACAGGGCATCGCCGTGACGGAAGTTGATTTCCATCTGCGCCGTGCCGTCCTCGTGGATCAGCGTGTCGAGGTCCAGCTCCTGCAGCTCGCACCAGTCGTAGACGTCTTCGAACAATGGGTCGAATTCGTTGGCTGCTTCTATAGAGAAGGATTGGCGACCGGTCTCCGGGCGCCCGGAACGGCCGATCGGCGGTTGCAGCGGGAAGTCCGGGTCTTCGCAGCGTTTGGTCAGGTAGAACTCCATCTCCGGCGCCACGATGGGCTGCCAGCCTCTGTCGGAGTACAACTTGAGGACTTTCTTGAGCACGTTGCGCGGCGACAGCTCGATCGGGTTGCCTTGCTTGTCGTAGGTGTCGTGAATCACCTGGGCGGTGGGCTCGATGGCCCAGGGCACCAGGAACACGGCGTTCTGGTCCGGGCGGCAGATCATGTCGATGTCGGCCGGGTCGAGCAATTCGTAATAGATGTCGTCTTCGACATAGTCGCCGGTCACGGTCTGCAACAGAACGCTCTCGGGCAGGCGCATGCCTTTTTCGGCGATGAACTTGTTGGTCGGCGAGATCTTGCCCCGGGTGATGCCGGTGAGGTCGCCAATCATGCATTCGACTTCTGTGATCTTGTGGTCTTTCAACCAATCGGTGAGCTGGTCGAGGTTGTTACTCATAAATGCCTCTGGGCTGTGTTTCCTGACATCCATTAAAGGTCAGGCGTAAGTTGACGCAGCATCCGCGTCGCGTTGCATCGCCCGCTGTCGACAGGCCGAACCAAAGGCCTGGAAGATCGCGAGGTAGTGCGGGTTAGAGCTTACCTGCCATTCGGGGTGCCATTGCACTCCTAAAGCAAAAGCCTTGCCCGCGGTGTAAGAAAAAGCTTCGATCAACCCATCAGGCGCAGTGGCTTCGACCTGCAAACCGGGCGCCAGGCGGTCAACGCCCTGGCTGTGAATCGAGTTGACCTGGATCGTCTGCGGCAAACCCAGGCTTGCCAATACCCCATTCGGGGAGATCGCCACGGCGTGCGCCGGGCCGTACTGAACGTCCAGCGGCTGAGTGTCGTCTTCGCGGTGATCCATCATGCCCGGCACTTCATGAACCTTCTGGTGCAGGCTGCCGCCAAATGCCACGTTCATTTCCTGAAACCCACGGCAGATGCCCAGCACCGGCACGCCTGCCGCAATCGCGGCACGCAGCAACGGCAAAGTGGTCTGGTCGCGTGCAGAATCATGAGCAGTCCCGGGCGCGCTGGCCGGACCGTCGTAATGAAAGGGTTCGATATTGGAAGGAGAGCCGGTAAATAGAATGCCATCCAGGCCGTCAAAAATATTGGCCGGGTCGAGCAGATCGCCCAAGGATGGAATGATCAATGGCAAGCCCTTGGCAGCGGTGGCCACTGCACGGACGTATTTGTCGCCACTGATGTGATAAGCATGCAGACCGACCTGTTTGGAGCAGGCGGTGACGCCGATTAACGGCAGGCGAGACATGAAGCACCCCGGTATTATTGCTGTTATGGGTTTGAATCGAGCTTAGCCTTGTTCATTTTTTTACACAACACCCCCGTAAAAAATACAACACGGCCCGCTCAAGCCTGCTAGTCCCAAGCCCTCCAAACCCAAAAAACCGCCCCAAAAAGCCCCAAAAAAGGCCTCAAGGCGCTTTTTTAGGGCAAAAAAGGCCTCGCTTGACTTCGGCATGCCGTTCGGGTTGACTGAAACCAGAAAAGATCAATGATTGATATTTTTAACAACAAAGGTGTTGCATCATGTCGGTACCCCCGCGTGCCGTTCAGCTTAACGAAGCGAACGCGTTCCTTAAGGATCATCCTGAGGTTCTGTACGTAGACCTTCTAATTGCGGATATGAATGGTGTGGTGCGCGGCAAGCGCATCGAACGCACCAGCCTCCACAAGGTTTACGAGAAGGGCATTAACCTGCCTGCCTCTTTATTTGCCCTGGATATCAACGGCTCGACGGTGGAAAGCACCGGCCTGGGTCTGGACATCGGTGATGCTGACCGAATCTGTTATCCGATCCCCGACACCCTGTGCAATGAACCCTGGCAAAAGCGCCCCACCGCGCAACTGCTGATGACCATGCACGAACTTGAAGGTGAACCTTTCTTCGCCGATCCTCGCGAAGTACTCCGCCAAGTTGTCAGCAAATTCGACGACCTCGGTCTGACCATCTGCGCCGCCTTCGAGCTTGAGTTCTACCTGATCGACCAGGAGAACGTGAACGGCCGCCCCCAACCGCCCCGCTCGCCGATCTCCGGCAAACGCCCGCACTCGACCCAGGTCTACCTGATCGACGACCTCGACGAATACGTCGACTGCCTCCAGGACATTCTGGAAGGGGCCAAAGAGCAAGGCATCCCTGCCGACGCCATCGTCAAGGAAAGTGCCCCGGCGCAGTTCGAAGTGAACCTGCACCACGTGGCCGACCCGATCAAGGCCTGCGACTACGCAGTTCTGCTCAAGCGCCTGATCAAGAACATCGCCTACGACCATGAGATGGACACCACCTTCATGGCCAAGCCTTACCCGGGCCAGGCAGGCAACGGCTTACACGTACACATTTCGATCCTGGACAAGGACGGCAAGAACATCTTTGCCAGCGAGGATCCCGAGCAGAACGCCGCATTGCGTCACGCGATCGGCGGTGTGCTCGAGACCCTACCCGCCCAAATGGCGTTCCTGTGCCCTAACGTCAACTCCTACCGTCGTTTCGGCGCACAGTTCTACGTGCCGAACTCGCCGTGCTGGGGCCTGGATAACCGCACCGTGGCGATCCGCGTACCGACCGGCTCGTCCGATGCCGTACGTATCGAACACCGCGTGGCCGGCGCCGACGCCAACCCTTACCTGCTGATGGCTTCGGTCCTGGCAGGCGTGCACCACGGTCTGACCAACAAGATCGAACCGAGCGCACCCGTGGAAGGCAACAGCTACGAGCAGAACGAACAAAGCCTGCCGAACAACCTGCGCGATGCCCTGCGCGAGTTGGACGACAGCGAGGTGATGGCCAAGTACATCGATCCCAAGTACATCGATATCTTCGTTGCCTGTAAGGAAAGTGAGCTGGAGGAGTTTGAACACTCCATCTCCGACCTTGAGTACAACTGGTACTTGCATACCGTGTAAGCGGTTGCGGTATTCAATGCGGTGGGCAAGCTTTCTGTGGCGAGCAGGCTTGCCCTGCGTTGGGCTGCGAAGCGGCCCTAAAACCGGACGCCGAGTTCTTGCTGAAGGAACTCGGCGTTTCTATTGGGGCTGCTTCGCAGCCCAGCGCAGGGCAAGCCTGCTCGCCACAACAAGACTGATCCCCAGCCCCCACCTCATCCCAGGTATGGATCATCCACTGGCTCTGCGTACAATGCGCTCTGCCTTGTAGGAGACTTCCATGACTACCCGCCCCGCCGCTCCTCGCAAACCCCGCGCCCGCAGCCAGGCCCGGATCGATGCGATCCTCGACGCCGCCCGCACCTTGCTGGCGACCCAAGGCGTGGCCAGTCTGTCGATCTACAGCGTGGCCGAGCGCGCGCAGATTCCACCGTCGTCGGTGTACCACTTCTTTGCCAGCGTGCCGGCGTTGCTGGAAGCCCTGACCGCCGATGTGCACGCGGCGTTCCGGGCGGCGATCCAGGCGCCCATCGAGCACGAGCTACTCAAGCATTGGCGTGACCTGTCCTGCATCGTCGAGCAACGCATGCTCAGCATCTACGACCGTGACGCCGCCGCACGCCAATTGATCCTGGCCCAGCACGGGCTGACCGAAGTGACCCAGGCGGACCGTCAGCATGATCTGGAATTGGGGGATTTGATGCTGGAGGTGTTCAATCGTCACTTCCAAGTGCCGACGTTGCCCACCGATGTGGATGTGTTTGCCCTGGCGCTGGAACTGAGCGACCGCGTTTACGCGCGCTCGGTGCATCAGCACGGGCAGATTACGCCGCGCATGGCCGAGGAAGGAATGCGGGTGTTTGATGCGTATGTCGGGCTTTATTTGCCGGCGTATTTACCCAAGCGGTAAGGCTCGTGGTGACTGGCCCGGCCTCTTCGCGAGCAAGCCCGCTCCCACACTTGACCGAGTTCCAACGCTGGAATGCATTCAAATGTGGGAGCGGGCTTGCTCGCGAAGGCGGCCTCCAGAGCGACGACAATCACAACTTGGCGATCGACACCTCGGTGGACTTAACAAAGGCAATCACTTCGCTGCCAATCACCAACTCCAGCTCTTTGACCGAGCGGGTAGTGATCACGGAGGTCACGATGCCGGACGCCGTCTGCACGTCGATTTCCGACAACACGTCGCCTTCGACGATTTCCTTGATAGTGCCCTTGAACTGGTTACGTACGTTGATGGCTTTGATAGTCATGATGGTTTTCCTCTATGAGTTATTGGGCCCAACGCAATTGCGTAGGCAGCGGTGAAACAGGTTCGGGTTCCGGCGGCGTGCCGGGCAACGACAGCACACGGTTGAGCACTTCGGCTTCCAGCGCCGCCAGGCGATGTGAGCCCCGGGCGCGTGGGCGCGGCAGGTCGACGATCAGGTCGAGACCGATCTCGCCGTCCTCGATCAGAATCACCCGGTCGGCAATCGCCACGGCTTCGCTGACGTCGTGGGTCACCAGCAACACGGTGAAGCCGTGCTTCTGCCACAGGTTTTCGATCAGTTGCTGCATCTCGATACGGGTCAGGGCATCCAGCGCACCCAGCGGCTCATCCAGCAGCAGCAGGCGCGGCTGGTGAATCAACGCGCGGGCCAGCGCCACACGCTGCTTCTGGCCACCGGACAAGGCCGCCGGCCACTCGTTGGCACGCTCGGCCAGGCCAACCGCTTCCAGCGCTTCAAGCGCCTTGGGACGCCAGTTGCCCTTCAGACCCAGACCCACGTTGTCGATGATTTTTTTCCACGGCAGCAGGCGCGCTTCCTGGAACATCAACCGCGTGTCTTCAATTGCATCGCCGAGTGGCGCGGAGCCCGCCAGCAGCTCACCGCCGCTGGCTTTGTCCAGGCCAGCCAGCAAGCGCAGCAAGGTACTTTTGCCGCAGCCGCTGCGCCCCACCACCGCCACGAACTGGCCAGCGGGAATGTGCAGATCAATCTCTTTAAGTACTTCCCGCGCACCAAAGGCCTTGCGCAATTTGCGCACCGCCAGCGGGATGCCCTTGAGCAGGCGCGGAGGTTGTTGAGCCGTCATGCCGCACCTCCTTTATTCACTTGATAGGCCGGGTGCCAGCGCAGCCACACACGCTCCAGGCCACGCGCGGCCAGGTCGGCCAGCTTGCCGAGGATGGCGTACATGACGATGGCCAACACCACCACGTCGGTTTGCAGAAATTCACGCGCATTCATCGCCAGGTAACCGATGCCGGAGCTGGCCGAGATGGTTTCCGCCACGATCAGCGTCAACCACATAAAGCCCAGGGCGAAGCGCACGCCCACCAGGATCGACGGCAGCGCGCCCGGCAGGATCACCTGACGGAACAGGCTGAAGCCGGACAAGCCGTAGCTGCGCGACATTTCTACCAGCGCCGGGTCGACGTTGCGGATGCCGTGATAGGTGTTCAGGTAAATCGGGAACAGCGTGCCGAGGGCGACCAGGAAAATCTTCGCGGTCTCGTCAATGCCAAACCACAGGATCACCAGCGGAATCAGTGCCAGGTGCGGCACGTTGCGGATCATCTGCACCGAGCTGTCCAGCAGGCGCTCGCCCCATTTCGACAGGCCGGTGATAAAGCCCAGGGCCAGACCGATGCTGCCACCGATCACAAAACCCAGGCCGGCACGCCAGCCGCTGATGGCCAGGTGTTTCCAGATTTCACCGGTGCGCACCAGGTTGACCCCGGCTTCGATCACAGCGCTCGGCGCCGGCAGAATGCGCGTCGACAACCAGCCCGCCGATACCGACAGCTGCCACACCGCCAGCAACAGAATCGGCAGCACCCAAGGCGCGACACGATGGCTTAATTTTTCATAGTTCATGACTACGCCTCAGCTCTGCGACGCCGCTTTGGGAAGGATGTCGTTGGCGACCATCTCGCCGAACGGGCTGACGTAACCGGCGCTTTTCGGCAGCTCGGGACGTTCGATATCCAAGTGCGGGAACAGCAGTTCGGCAACCCGATACGACTCTTCCAGGTGTGGATAACCGGAGAAGATGAACGTGTCGATGCCCAACGCAGCGTATTCATTGACGCGTGCCGCGACGGTCGGACCATCGCCCACCAGCGCGGTGCCTGCGCCGCCGCGTACCAGGCCAACGCCGGCCCACAGGTTGGGGCTGACTTCGAGGTTGTCGCGGTTGCCGCCGTGCAAGGCGGCCATGCGCTGCTGGCCCACGGAGTCGAAGCGTGCGAGAGAAGCCTGGGCACGGGCGATGGTCTCGTCATCCACATGGGAGATCAGTTTGTCCGCGGCTTTCCATGCTTCCTCGTTGGTCTCGCGCACGATCACATGCAGGCGAATGCCAAAGCGCACGGTGCGCCCGAGCTTCGCGGCCTTGGCGCGCACCTGTTCGATTTTTTCCGCGACCGCCGCCGGTGGTTCGCCCCAGGTCAGGACCATTTCAACCTGTTCGGCTGCCAGGTCCTGGGCCGCTTCGGAAGAACCGCCGAAGTACAGCGGCGGACGCGGTTGCTGGATCGGCGGGTAGAGCAATTTGGCACCTTTAACGCTGATGTGCTCGCCGTCGTAGTCCACGGTTTCGCCTTCGAGCACGCGGCGCCAGATGCGCGTGAATTCCACCGAGGCCTGGTAGCGCTCTTCGTGGCTGAGGAACAAGCCGTCGCCGGCCAGTTCTTCCGGATCACCGCCGGTGACCAGGTTGAACAGCGCACGACCGCCGGACAGGCGATCCAGGGTCGCGGCCTGACGCGCGGCCACCGTCGGGGAAATGATCCCGGGGCGCAGTGCGACAAGGAATTTCAAACGCTGAGTCACCGGGATCAGCGAGGCGGCCACCAGCCACGAGTCTTCGCAGGAGCGGCCGGTGGGAATCAGCACACCGCCAAAACCCAGCCGGTCAGCGGCTTGGGCCACTTGCTGCAGATAACCGTGATCGACGGCGCGAGCGCCTTCGGCGGTGCCAAGGTAATGGCCGTCGCCGTGGGTAGGCAGGAACCAGAAAATATTGAGGCTCATGGAGTTGTCTCCTGAAGAAATCGGATTACGGCGCTGTGGCAACGGCGGCGGGTGGCGTCCAGATCACGTCCTTGATGTTCAAGGGTTTGGGGATCAGTTTGAGCTGGTAGAAGCTGTCGGCGATTTTCTGCTGGGCGGCGACCACGTCCGGAGTCAGGAACAGCGCGCCGTAGCCCTGGCGCTTCACCGAGGTCAGGGTGATGTCAGCCGGCAGGCCAAGCAGCGGTGCGACTTGCTCGGTGACTTCCTGCGGGTTGGCCTTGGACCATTCGCCCACTGCGCGCACTTCTTCCACCAGCGCCTTGATCACTTCAGGGTGCTGCGTGGCGTACGGCTTGGTGGCCAGGTAGAACTGGTGGTTGTCGGCGATGCCGGTGCCGTCACGCAGGGTGCGCGCCTGCAGTTGTTTCTCGGCGGCAGCCTGGTACGGGTCCCAGATCACCCAGGCGTCGACGCTGCCACGCTCGAACGCGGCGCGGGCATCGGCGGGCGGCAGGAACACGGTCTGCACGTCGGTGTATTTCAGGCCGGCATCTTCCAGCGCACGCACCAGCAGGTAGTGCACGTTGGAGCCTTTATTGAGCACGATTTTCTTGCCCTTGAGCTCGGCCACGGATTTGATCGGCGAGTCTTTCGGCACCAGGATCGCTTCGCTGGTCGGCGCCGGCGGCTCGTAAGCCACGTAGAGCAGATCGGCACCGGCCGCCTGGGCGAAGACCGGCGGGGTTTCGCCGGTAACGCCGAAGTCGATGGAGCCGACGTTCAGGCCTTCGAGCAGTTGCGGGCCACCGGGGAATTCAGTCCATTGCACCTGCACGCCTTGGGCGGCCAGGCGTTTTTCCAGGGTGCCCTTGGCTTTGAGCAGCACCAGCGTGCCGTACTTCTGATAGCCGATCCGCAGGGTTTCGGCGGCTTGGGCTTGAACCATGGCGCCGAAGGACACAGCCGCAACAAACAGTGCGACCAGACCACGACGCAAGATGACAGTGCGCATGGCGCTCTCTCCAAAAATGCGATGAGGGGGTTGGCTGCACCTGCTTGGCCGTTGGCGGCTGAGTAAGGTGAGTACTACAAAATCCGGTGAGGCTTAAATGCTCCAGCGAGCACTCAACAAACGTTCATTCAACACATTGGGGTCCAGCGGTTTCGGGCGACGGGCCATGGCGCTATAGAACGTCTCCAGGGCCTCGTGCAAACGCTGTTCAAGCACGGGCACCAGCTGCGCCTGGGCGCTGCCTTCGGCATAAGCGATCTGGCTGTCCTCGGCAAAAATGCCGTGGAGCAATTCCTGGGCCTTGAGGGCCGACAGCACGGGCTTCAGTGCGTAGTCCACCGCCAGCATGTGCGCGATGCTGCCGCCCGTGGCCATGGGCAATACGATCTTGTGCGCCAGGGCGCGTTCGGGCAGCAGATCCAGCACGGTTTTCAGCGCGCCGGAGAACGAGGCTTTGTACACCGGCGTGGCAATGACCAGGCCGTCGGCGTTGGCGACCTGTTGCAGCAGGTCGATGACCTTTGGGCTGTCGAAGCGCGCATGCAGCAAGTCTTCGGCCGGGAAGTCCCGTATCTGATAACTCACCACTTCCACGCCTTTGTCTTGCAGCCACTGACGGGTTTTTTCCAGCAAGACCCCGGAGCGGGAACGCTGGCTGGGACTGCCTCCAAGTGTTACGACCAGCATGCAGGTATTCCTTGAGCAAGTGTCGGCGGTTCGCTGTGTGGCGATGGCGCCAAGATGGGACAGACCATATCAGGTGATTTATATATCTATAAATCTTATTTTTTCATTTGTTTATTCTATAAATGCATATGCACTTTATAAATCCTGGGGCGAAAAAAAAGGCCGTCGAAACGGCCTGAAAACCCCTGCTATGTGAGACTGGAAATGCGTTCAAATGTGGGAGCGGGCTTGCTCGCGAATGCTGACTTTCAGTTGATGCATCTTTGAATGACACACCGCTTTCGCGAGCAAGCCCGCTCCCACATTGGGTTGTGTGTTAACGGTTGGGCTGTGGGGTGAGGCGCAGGTACGGCTTCACGGCGCGATAGCCCTTGGGAAAGCGCTTCTTGATCTCTTCCTCATCCTTGAGCGACGGCACGATCACCACCTCATCACCGTCCTGCCAGTTGGCGGGCGTGGCTACCTTGTGGTTGTCGGTCAGCTGCAGCGAGTCGATGACCCGCAGGATTTCGTGGAAGTTGCGGCCGGTGCTGGCCGGGTAGGTAATCGTCAGGCGGATCTTCTTGTTCGGGTCGATCACGAACAAGGAGCGCACGGTGAGGGTGTCACTGGCGTTCGGGTGGATCAGGTCATACAGGTCCGAGACTTTGCGATCGGCGTCGGCGAGGATCGGGAAGTTGACGACCGTGTTCTGGGTTTCGTTGATGTCTTCGATCCATTTGTGGTGCGAGTCCACCGGGTCGACCGACAGGGCAATGGCCTTGACGCCGCGCTTGGCGAATTCGTCCTTGAGCTTGGCGGTAAAGCCAAGCTCGGTGGTGCACACCGGGGTGAAGTCCGCCGGATGGGAAAACAGCACGCCCCAGCTATCGCCCAACCATTCGTGGAAACGAATCTTGCCGGCGCTGGAATCCTGTTCGAAGTCGGGGGCGATGTCGCCCAGTCTTAGGCTCATGGTGTGGCTCCTGGTGAGTGCTTATGGAGCCCACTGTGCATGGGTTGAAGATTATTTAAAAAGAATAAATATCGATTTATTTAGACGATAAACGAATATTAAAAATCAATTCATTGGACGCGGGAAAGACCGAGGATCAACATCCGTCACAAGGTTCGAGAAGGCCTTGAGACGCTGTACAAAGAAGGGATTCAGGAAGGGCTTGCGGGGGTTGAGCCCGACTTGAAAGTAAAGCACCCTGCCCGGCGTTGCGCCGGGCAAGGTTTTACGCTCTTACTTGAACGCGTAGCTGTAGCTAACGATTACGCGGTTTTCGTCCTGGGCACGGGTGTTAACCAAGTCGGTACGCCACATAGCGTTTTTCCAGGCGACGCCGAGGTTTTTCAGCGGGCCTTCTGGAACAACGTAAGCCAGAGTCAGGTCGCGTTCCCACTCGGTTTTATCACCGGCGGTGGTCTGGATGTTGCTGCCTTTGAGGTAGACAACACCAGCAGTCAGGCCTGGCAGGCCAACCTTGGCGAAGTCATACGCGTAGCGAGCTTGCCAGGTGCGTTCGCCGGCACGGGCAAACTTCTGGATTTGCATGTCGGTGGTGGTGCTGTTCGAAGAGCCATCACCTTGGTTCAGCCAAGGGAAGTCGCTGTCGCCCTTGGTGTACTGGTAGCCACCGCCGAAGGTGTGACCGGCAACCGAGTACAACGCCAGGTAGCTGTACAGATCGTTGTCGACCTTGCCTTTAACCTTGGTGGCGTTGGTCGGGTGATCCGAGTAGTAACCCGAAGTGTAGTAGCCCGCTTCGTTGCCGTTGGCGCCGTTGTCGCGGCTGCGGTAGTAACGCAGGTCACTTTTCAACACGCCAGGACCGATAGCCCAGTTGTGGACCAAGCCCAGGAAGTTCTGCGCGTAGAAGTCTTTCAGCTCGCCGTAGTAGTACGAAGCGGTCAGATCTTTGGTGATTTTGTAGTCAGCACCGGCGTAGTAGAACTTGTTGACGAAGTTGCCAGCGTCATAGTTCGAGCCACCGTTGGCACCCGCCAGCGACAGGCCTTCGTTGTTGCTGGAGTTACGGCCCTTGGAGTGCTCGATCTGACCGGCAGTCAGGGTCAGGTCCTTGATCTCGTTCGAGGAGATCTCGCCACCTTGGAACGTTTGCGGCAGCAGACGACCGTCGTTGGTTTTGATAACCGGGTTGTTTGGCTGCAGGGTGCCGATTTTCAGCACGGTCTGGGAAACCTTGACCTTGCCGGTCACACCCAGGCTGGCGAAATCGTTGACCGCTTTGTTGTCATCGCTTGGGAACACGGTGCCGCCAGACGCGGTGCCAGTGTAGTTACCGTGATCGGCACGGCTGGAATCCAGACGTACGCCGTACAGGCCGATAGCGTCAAGACCGAAACCAACGGTCCCTTCGGTGAAGCCGGAGATGAAACGCAGGTCAAAACCTTGGCCCCATTCAGCGTTCTTGCTGCGGGTGTTCGAGGTCGCCGAAGGCTTCAAATCACGGTTGTCGGTGTTGATGTAAAAGTTACGCAGACCCAGTGTTACTTTGCTGTCATCGATGAAACCGGCGGAGTTTGCCTGTTGGGCAATCGCAGCGACAGCCACGGCCAACGCCAATGTTGACTTCTTCATGTACCGCTCCTCTCATTTCTAATTTTTGTATTTCTAGGTCCTGGGTCTGACGCCCCGGATCCACAGATGCGCGATTAGCGCCAGATAGTGACTACCAAGTCAATCGTAACTTTGTATGTCTACTACCTTCGTCTAACCGCAGTTAATTTGGTCCCTGCAGGGTAATGAGTTTTTCATACACCCAAAAAGAATTGTTTCATTCTTTTTCATACGATCCAGGAATAAGCCTTTCCATGAGGCGAGCCGATCAGCGTAGACCAACCGCTCCATAAGCTAATTCCTAAAGGGTATTTACCAGCCTTTTTTTAGATCGATTAGTGTGGCCGTACTGTTGCATACGTCACCCACGATCAAAAAGGCGACGCCATCATGGCCAAAGGCACATCCTCCCGTCAATTTGTTACAGTTTTTGTGTCACTAATACTTTCTTTTGGTGTCAAAGCGGCCGATTTAACCATCGGCTACCAAACCGGCATCGACCCCAGCAAAGTCCCACAGGCCGACGGCCTCTACGAAAAAGCCCTCGGCGAGAAGATTGCCTGGCGCCGTTTCAACAGTGGGCCCGACGTTGTAACCGCGATTGCGTCCGGCGATGTGCAAATCGGCAACCTCGGTTCCAGCCCCCTCGCAGCGGCGGCTTCACGCAATCTACCCATCGTGACCTTTATCGTATCGGCGCAGATCAATGCTTCTGAAGCCCTGGTTGTGCGCAATGGCAGTGGCATCGACAAACCGCAGGACCTGATCGGTAAAACCATCGCTACGCCCTTCGTCTCAACCTCTCATTACAGCCTGCTCGGCGCGCTGAAACATTGGGGACTGGACACCAAACAAGTCAAAGTAGTGAACCTGCAGCCTGCGGAAATTGCGGCCGCGTGGAAACGTGGCGATATCGACGGCGCGTTCGTGTGGTCACCGGCGCTGGGAGAAATCCGCAAGACCGGAAAAACCCTGACAGACGCAGCCCAGGTGGGCCAGTGGGGGGCGCCGACGTTTGAGGTGTGGGTAGCGCGCAAGGATTTCGCGGAAAAACATCCTGACGCAGTGGCCAAGTTTGCCAAGGTCACGCTGGATGCATTCGCCGACTACGCCGCCCATAAAGACGGCTGGACAGTGGATTCGGAGCCGGTGCAGAAAATCGCCAAACTGACAGGTTCAAATGCGGCCGATATTCCTGAGCTGTTGGCCGGCAGCACCTTCCCGGACGCCCAGGCGCAACAAACCGATGCCCTGCTTAAAGGGGGCACGGCGAAAGCGATTGGGGAAACGGCGAAGTTTTTGAAGGAACAGGGGAAGGTTGAGACGGTGTTGCCGGACTACTCGGCCTTTGTGACCGATAAATTCATCAGCCAATAAGGTAATCAAATGTGGGAGCTGGCTTGCCTGCGATAGCATCACCTCGGTTTATCTGAAAAACCGAGTCGTCTGCATCGCAGGCAAGCCAGCTCCCACATGAGCCAGCTCTTTATCAGGCAGGAAGACCAGGCTTACAGCGCCTTCTCGAAAATCTTCGAGTTACGCTGATAGTTGTACAGCGACGCCCGCGCTGACGGCAGGCGGTCGACGCTGCTCGGCACAAACCCGCGCTCACGGAACCAGTGTGCGGTTCGCGTGGTGAGCACAAACAGCGTCTTCAAACCCTGCGCCCGCGCACGGGTCTCGATGCGCTCCAGCAACACGTCGCCGCGTGCGCCGTGACGATACTCCGGGTTGACCGCCAGACACGCCAGTTCCCCTGCATCCGAATCCGCGATCTGATACAGCGCCGCACAGGCGATGATCATGCCTTCGCGCTCAACCACGCTGAACTGCTCGATCTCGCGCTCCAGCACTTCCCGCGAACGCCGCACCAGAATACCCTGCTCTTCTAGCGGGCTGATCAGGTCGAGCAAACCGCCCACATCCTCAATCGCCGCCTCGCGCACCTGTTCGAATTGCTCCTGGGCCACCAGCGTACCGCCGCCGTCCCGGGTGAACAGCTCGGTGAGCAACGCGCCGTCTTCGGCGTAGCTGACGATATGGCTGCGCCCTACTCCGCCCCGACACGCTTCGGCGGCGGCGTCCAACAGTTCAGCTTGATAGTTGCTGCCCAGGCGCTGCAGGTGCGCCGGCACTTGCTGCGGACGCAGCTCGCGGACCAGGCGACCATGTTCGTCGATCAGGCCCAGATCGGCGCCAAACAGCAGCAGCTTGTCGGCGCCCAGGTCGATGGCGGCACGGGTGGCGACGTCTTCGCAGGCCAGGTTGAAGATTTCGCCGGTCGGCGAGTAACCCAACGGCGACAGCAGCACGATGGAGCGCTCGTCCAGCAGGCGGTTGATGCCCTTGCGGTCGACCCGGCGCACTTCGCCGGTGTGGTGGTAATCCACGCCTTCAAGCACTCCGATCGGCCGTGCCGTAACCAGGTTGCCGCTGGCGACGCGCAGGCGCGAGCCCTGCATCGGCGAGGAGGCCATGTCCATCGACAGGCGTGCTTCGATAGCAATGCGCAGGTGGCCGACCGCATCGATCACGCACTCCAGCGTCGCGGCATCCGTGATGCGCAGGCCTTCGTGGTAAGCCGGGGTGAGGCCACGCGCTTCAAGGCGCGCTTCGATTTGTGGGCGCGACCCGTGAACCAATACCAACCGCACGCCCAGGCTATGGAGCAGCACCAGGTCGTGGACGATGTTGCCGAAGTTGGGATGTTCCACACCATCGCCGGGCAGCATGACCACAAAGGTGCAGTCGCGGTGAGCGTTGATGTAGGGCGAAGCGTGACGAAGCCAATTGACGTATTCGGGCATAAAACCTGGGCCTGTAATAAAAAGCAGCCAAAAAAGGATGAAACATAAAAGCGCACAGCGGGCTGATGGTTATCGTCGGAACAGGCTTGGCGACACGCTCGCTCTCCTTATGTACGAATGGGCAGGGGTTAATTTATGCAGGTTTCAGGCAGTAATGCTCGATCAGTTCCCGCAATAGACGCACTGTAGGCGTCAAGCGTGACATTTCGAGGTACTCGCCCGGCTGGTGGGCGCAGGCAATATCGCCAGGGCCAAGCACCAGGGTTTCACAACCAAGGCGCTGAAGATAAGGCGCTTCGGTGCCGAACGCTACTGCTTCGGCACGATGACCGGTCAATCGTTCCGCCACCCGCACCAACTCGGCGTCTTCGGCCTGCTCGAACGGCGGCACTTCGGGGAACAACGGCGCGTAGTCGATCTTGACTTTATGACGCTCGGCCAGGGGTTCGAGCTTTTGCCGGATAGCGTCGCGCAGCACCTTGGGGTCCATGCCCGGCAGGGGCCGCAGGTCGAACTCCAGGGAACATTGGCCGCAGATACGGTTGGGGTTGTCGCCGCCGTGGATACAACCGAAGTTCATGGTCGGTTGCGGCACGCTGAATTGCGGGTTGCGGTACTCGCGCTGCCAGGCCAGCCGCAGGCCGCGCAGTTCACCAATGGCATCGTGCATGGCTTCCAGAGCACTGTGGCCCAGGCTTGGGTCCGACGAATGGCCGCTTTGCCCAAGGATGTCGATGCGTTCCATCATCACGCCTTTGTGCAGGCGGATCGGCTTGAGGCCTGTCGGTTCGCCGATCACCGCCGCGCGGCCCAACGGGCGCCCGGCCTCGGCCAGTGCGCGGGCGCCGGACATCGAGCTTTCTTCATCGCACGTGGCGAGGATCAGCAGCGGTTGTTTGAACGGCTGGTCCAGCAACGGCAGCACGGCTTCGATGATCAGCGCAAAAAAGCCTTTCATGTCGCAGCTGCCCAGTCCTACCCAACGGCCGTCAACTTCCGTCAACTTGAGCGGATCGGTCTTCCACAGCGCGGCGTCGTAGGGAACGGTATCGCTATGCCCGGCCAGCACCAGACCTCCAGGGCCACTGCCGAAGCTGGCGAGCAGGTTGAACTTGCCCGGGCTGACTTGCTGGATGTCGATGGCAAAACCCAGATCGCCCAGCCACCCGGCGAGCAGATCGATCACCGGGCGGTTGGTCTGGTCGAGAGACGCTTGGGTGCAACTGACCGACGGCGCGGCAATCAATGCGGCGAATTGCTCTTTCATGGACGGTAACGGCATGCGCGGCCTCTCAACTTCCCGGATGAGCCCCACTATAGAACCATCTGCACGCCACAATAAACCGTTGCGGCGCGTTGCCGGGCTCAGTCCTGTACACTGCACGACCTTGGCAGCCACTCTTTTCCCCGGCTGCGCTCCCGATCCTGGATTTTCCGGCCATGCAGAAAGAAACCGAAATCAAGCTCCGCGTCAGCCGCGAAACACTCGCCGCGCTGCGTGAGCACCCGCTACTGAAAAAACGCAACAAAAGTGGCTGGGAACGCCGTGAGTTGATGAACCAATACTTCGACACCCCCGAGCGCGACCTGGCTCAGGCCAAAGTCGCCCTGCGTTTGCGCAAGGACGGTGACGAAATCATCCAGACCCTCAAGACCCGTGGCCAAAGCGTCGCCGGCTTGTCGGAACGCAACGAGTACAACTGGGACCTGCCCAAAGCCAAGCTCGACGTGAAGAAGCTCGACGGCGAATGCTGGCCCGAGCAACTGGCCGAGTTGGACAAAAAGACCCTCAAGCCGATTTTCACCACCGATTTTGTGCGCGAACGTGCCGAAATCGCCTGGGGCCGTGGCAAGGCCAAGGTCGTGATCGAAGCCGCTCTGGACCTGGGCCACGTCGTGGTCGGCAAGCAGAAAGAAGAAATCTGCGAGCTGGAACTGGAACTGCGCGAAGGTGAACCGGCCGCCCTGCTGGAACTGGCCGCCGAACTGGCCGCCACCCTGGCGCTGATGCCGTGCGATATCAGCAAGGCCGAGCGCGGCTACCGTCTGTATGACGCCAGCAGCTACTCGCTGAGCCTGCCGGCGCCGCAGATCCACGCCGAAATGCCGCTGGACGACGCCTTCGCCGCGATCATGTGGCACCTGTTGGGCAGCAGCCAGCGCCTGGCCGAGCAATATCGCTTCAATGGCCACTGGCGCTTGCTGCAGGACTGGGTCGAAAACCTCGGTGAACTGCGCGCGCTGATCGGCAGCCTAGGTCAGGCCGCCCCGCGTCAATCCACCAGCGAGCTGCGCAGCGCACTCGATGCATTGCTGGAAGACTGGCGCCCACTGGTGCAGGCCGGTGACGACGATGAAGACATCCGCAAAGCCGCACCTGAACAGTTTGTTGAAGAACTGCAAGACGTGCGCTGGGGCTTGTTCTCGCTGAACACCTCGCGCTGGCTGCTGGCCCGCACCTGGACCGCCGACCGCAACGTGCGTGGCAACCGCCAGGGCGCTGCGCAAATCACCAACTGGCTGCCGCGCCTGTTGGCTGACGACGCCGTTGCCCTGCAACTGCAACGTTACCAGCAACAACCGGAAGACCTGGCCGAGCAGCTGCCGCGCATTGAACGCATCCAGGCCTGGCTGCACCACGCGCGTCAGGTGGTGGATATTCCGGAACTGGACCGCTTGTACGGCGAGCTGAACAAGCTGGCGGTACTGGCTAATCAGCCGATTACCGACGAGTCGCTGGATGCGCGTATGCATCAGGCGATTGCGGTGTATCAGAACCGTGCATGGAAGACGTTGCTGCGCCTGTAATACCAGGCAACTCGGTCAAATGTGGGAGCGGGCTTGCCCGCTCCCACAGTCAGCGCAACACTGGCAGGCTGGTGGTGGACTTGATCTCCGACAGGGCCACAATCGAGTTCACCTCCTGAATCCCCGGCACCATCGACAGTTTCTCGAAGAAAAACCGCTCATACGCCTCGATGTCAGAGGTAACGATGCGCAGCAGAAAATCCACCGCCCCCATCAGCACATAGCACTCCAGGACTTCCGGAAACCCGCGAATCGCTTCGGTGAATTCAGTGAAGTTGGACCGTCCGTGAGCATTGAGCTTGACCTCGGCAAAAATCTGCGTGTTGAGGCCGATCTTCTTGCGGTCCAGCAGCGTGACCTGCGCGCGAATCACACCCTCCTCTTTAAGCCTTTGAATACGCCGCCAGCATGGCGATTGCGAGAGACCCACCTGCTCGGCGATCTGCGCGCTGGAAAGCGAGGCGTCCTCTTGCAGCAGGGCCAGAATGCGGCGGTCGTAGGCGTCCAACTCACTGTGCATAAAAATACCTATGAAGGCGCTAAGCCTGAATTACTTGAGTCGTTTTTTCACCAATAGGGTGCATCTTAGATAAGAAATCTCCGCGTGCGAATGTAAAAATTTCTCCAGTCGAATCTGGAGAGTCAGCATGCACGCCGTCGAAACCACCTGCCCCGCTACGCGTCTCGATGCATGGGCCGTCAACAGCGCCCACTGCCAAGCGCATTATCAGATCACCGCCGAGGCAGAACCGGACCTGCTGTGCCGGGTACTGAATTACTTCGCGCTGCAGTTCCTGACGCCGCAACAGGTCAATGTGCGCCGTGACGACGACCTGCTGAACATTGATATCGTGATGAACGGCCTGAGCTGGCATCGCGCCCAGGTGATCGGTGAAAAGATTCGAAACCTGATCAGCGTGTGCTCGCTGGAGGTGTGGCAGGCTGATTCCGTGCGGCCTCAAGCGGTGGCGGCGGCCAATCAGTAAAAACCTGCAATACACCCTGAGCGGTGGGCGTTCAGAGGATGGCTAGCCTGAGATTAGGCCCGCCGTCACTCAGGAATTCTTCATGCTCGCCGCCTTGCACGATCATCGATTGGAACTGCATCAACTGTTACCTGC
The DNA here is from genome assembly GCF_044875395.1 of Pseudomonas sp. HT11. NCBI lineage: Bacteria > Pseudomonadati > Pseudomonadota > Gammaproteobacteria > Pseudomonadales > Pseudomonadaceae > Pseudomonas > Pseudomonas sp. HT11. Next base: position 6,031,915 of record NZ_CP173217.1, read on the forward strand.
ATTGGTCGAGCAGGGGCTGATTACAGCGGACGAGGCCCAAAGGGCAGCGAAAGCACCCGCCACTCGACATCCGTTGGAAAGCATCGCGGCTGAAGGGCCTTGCCTCGAAACGTTGACTCAATGGCTTGCCGGGCATGTCGGGCAACCTTATCTGCGTATCGACCCGCTGAAGATCGACGTGGCGGCGGTGGTGCCGTTGATGTCCCACGCGTTCGCGCAACGCCACGCCATCCTCGCGGTCGCGGTGGCGGTGGATGCGCAGACCGTCACCGTCGCCAGCGCCCAGCCGCATATCCGTGGATGGGAGGCCGGTTTGGCACAGGTGCTCAAGCGCTCGATCAGGCGCGTGGTCGCCAACCCCCGAGAGATTCAGCGCTGTATCGGTGACTTCTACCGGCTGGCCAAGTCCGTCAGCGGTGCCGATCAAAAAGTTGCGGTGTCTGGCAACTTCGAACTGCTCAACCTCGGCGCCGGTGATCAGGAGCCGGACGCCAATGACGCGCATATCGTCAACATCGTCGACTGGCTGTTGCAGTACGCCTTCGGCCAGCGAGCCAGTGACATCCATATCGAACCCTGTCGCGACCAGGGCCGCGTGCGTTTCCGCATCGACGGGCTGCTGCATGACGTCTATCAGTTTCCACCCCAGGTCACCATGGCGGTGGTCAGCCGCCTGAAAAGTCTGGGCCGTATGAATGTGGCGGAAAAACGCAAACCCCAGGACGGCCGGGTCAAGACCAAGAGCCCGGCGGGCATCGAAGTGGAGTTGCGCCTCTCAACACTGCCGACAGCGTTTGGCGAAAAACTGGTGATGCGGATTTTCGACCCGCACGTCTTGCTCAAGGATTTCGACCAGTTGGGTTTGTCTGCCGATGATCAGCAACGCTGGCATGCCATGGCCGGCCAGGCCAATGGCATCATCCTGGTCACCGGGCCTACCGGTTCAGGCAAGACCAGCACGCTCTACACCACGCTCAAGCACCTGGCGACCCGCGAGGTCAACCTGTGCACGGTGGAAGACCCGATAGAGATGGTGGAACCTGCCTTTAACCAGATGCAGGTGCAGCACAACATCGACCTGACCTTCGCCAGCGGTGTTCGCGCACTGCTGCGCCAGGACCCGGACATCATCATGATCGGTGAGATTCGCGATCAGGAAACTGCAGAAATGGCCATCCAGGCTGCGCTCACCGGGCACCTGGTGCTATCGACCCTGCACACCAACGATGCATCCAGCGCTATCAGCCGTTTGCAGGAACTTGGCATTGCTCATTATTTGATCAAAGCTACGCTGATAGGTGTGATGGCGCAGCGCTTGGTGCGGCTTTTGTGCCCTCACTGCAAACGTGGGGTGACTGGGCACGGCAATACCCATGAAGCGGTCGGCTGCGCGGACTGCCGTGATAGCGGTTATCGAGGCCGCGCCGGGCTCTACGAAATCATGGTGATGGACGAGAAGCTCAAGGCGCTGATCACACCGGGCGCCGACGTGCAGGCCTTACGTCGCGCATCGCGGAGCCAAGGCATGCGTAGCCTGCGGATGAGCGGCATCGACAAAGTGAATGCCGGGCTGACAACGATGGCAGAAGTATTACGAGTAACGCCTGGGGATTCAGAAACAAATGATTTGCTTGTTGCCCGCTGAAACCGTCCTTATCCGTGACCAGACCGTTACAATCGGCCGCACGTCGCTTCACTGACACCATCAGATAGGGAATCGCTATGCAGATCGGAACCGTACTGCTTCTTTTCGTCGGGTTGGCCGTGGCCATCCTTTTCATGGGCTTCAAGGTGGTGCCTCAGGGTTACCAGTGGACGGTCGAGCGTTTCGGCCGCTACACCAACACCCTTAAACCTGGCCTCAACATCATCATCCCGGTCATGGACCGCATCGGTCGCAAGATCAACGTGATGGAAAGCGTGCTGGATATCCCGCCCCAGGAAGTGATCACCGCCGACAACGCCACCGTGCAGATCGACGCCGTGTGCTTCTTCCAGGTGGTCAACACCGCCCAGGCCGCCTACGAGGTCAATAACCTCGAGCATGCCATCCGTAACCTGCTGCAAACCAATATCCGTACCGTGCTCGGCTCCATGGAGCTGGACGCGATGCTTAGCCAGCGTGACGGCATCAACGAAAAGCTGCTGCGCACCGTGGACGAAGCCACGGCGCCGTGGGGCATCAAGATCACCCGGATCGAGATCAAGGACATCAGCCCACCCGCCGACCTGATGGCCGCCATGTCCGGCCAGATGAAAGCCGAGCGGATCAAGCGTGCGCAGATCCTGGAGGCCGAAGGCCTGCGGGCATCGGCGATCCTGACCGCCGAAGGCAAGAAGCAGGCGCAGATCCTTGAAGCCGAAGGTGGACGCCAGGCAGCCTTCCTCGAATCCGAAGCGCGTGAACGCCAGGCAGAAGCAGAGGCCCGTGCGACCCAGGTGGTTTCCGAAGCAATCGCCACCGGTAACGTGCAGGCCATCAATTACTTCGTGGCGCAGAAATACATCGATGCATTGGGCAAGCTGGCGTCGGCCAACAACAGCAAAGTCATCCTGATGCCGCTGGAAGCCAGCCAGGTGATTGGCGCCGTGGGTGGGATCGGCGAAATCGTCAAGGCAACGTTCGACAACAAGAAAGGCTGAGGCGATCGCCATGTGGGATTTCCTGCAGCATCTGTCGTTCTGGGATTGGTTGGCACTGGGTACGGTGCTGTTGATTCTTGAAGTATTCGGCGCCGGTGGCTACCTGCTGTGGATGGGGATCGCTGCCGCTGCTGTGGGCGTGATCAAGTTTTTGATCCCACCGCTCGGGCTGGAATGGCAGCTGCTGCTATTCGCCGTGTTGTCGATCCTCACAGCGGTGTACTGGTGGAAGCGCCAGCGCAGCAGCGCCAAAGTCAGCGATCAGCCGGGGCTGAATATGCGCGGCTCGGAATTGATAGGGCGCACCTTTGTGGTGCATCAAGCTATCGTCGATGGCCGAGGCAAGATAAAAGTCGGCGATGGCGTGTGGATGGCAACCGGGCCGGACAGCCCCGTGGGCGCTCAAGTACGTGTCATTGGTCAGGATGGCGTGGTTTTACAGGTCGAAACTGTTTAGTCAGTGATGGAACTCGCCTGGGTTATCTACAATCAAACTGTTCAGATAACCCACCCGGAGTCACCCACCATGCGTCTCAAATATGCTGTCGCGACCCTCGCTGTGCTTTCCCTACCTGTCGGTTCAGCCATGGCCGACAGCTTCTGGCGCAATGTCATCTCGTCGGGCGCCACGACTGGCTCGACGTACCTGACCTTCAAGGACCACAAGCTGGTGGTCGCCGCCCAAGACGACGCCGGTAGCTTCGTCGCCAGCGACGGCGGCATCCGCGGCCCGTACCTGGAAGCTGCCATGCAGAAAGTTCGCGCCGACAACCCTGGCCTGCAGGCCACGGACATGGAGTTGGCCAACGCCATCCTCGCGAAAAATGCTGTGACCGAGTAATACCTGCCCATAAAAAATGCCGCTTTTTAAGCGGCATTTTTTATGCCTGTTTCTCTACGATCGCCGCCGCCGCCCAGACCTTCTGCTTTTTCCCGTTGAAAGCGGAAAACTCCTGCCGAACACAAAAGTAACAAGCGCCACACTGAGATTCTCTTAGTTAAAGTGAATCCTCTCCCATGCAAAAACTTGCTTACGCTTTGGCTCTCTCTGCGTTAGCTGCACCCTTGGCTCAAGCAGAAAACTGGTACGGGTCGGCAAAACTCAACAGTGCCCGTCAGAACCTCTCCAGTGCGCAATTGACCAGCCCACGCGTCACTGATCGCGTGGAGGCCCCTGACAGTAACAAGGCGTTCACTGGGTCATTGGCTTTAGGTTACGCCTTTGCCGATGGCTGGCGCCTGGAAGGGGAATACACCACGCGCAGCAGCTCGACGTTCAACTCCTATTGGGCCCCCTTCAATTCCAACGTTAACCGCCTGGAGGTCGACAGCCAGCGCGTGATGCTCAACGGCTATAAAAATATCCCGGTCAATGACTGGCTGTCGTTCTACGCAATGGCCGGTATCGGCATGGCGCAAATCGATGCCGCGGGGTACCAGAGCAATGCGACTCGCCAGTTCGCCAGTAACCGCCACTACAACTTTGCCTACAGCGCAGGCTTGGGCCTGGAGGCCAAGGTCAGCGAAAAGGTCACTTTGGGCACAGGTTGGCGTTACGTGGACATGGGCAAGGTCGAAACCGGCTACAACACCTTCGCTAACCGGATAAACGCCCGCGATGAACAGCTCAAGGGCAAACTCAAAGAGCAGAATGTGTTTCTTGAAGCGCGCGTTTCATTCTGACCTGCAACAGAAAATGCCGCTGATAAGCGGCATTTTTTATGCGCAACATGACAATTCGTTCACCGACGACAGGCTATATTCAGTCGAGCCGTGCAACCATGCGGTACTGATACCTCTATTACTCATCGCCTATCTGAAACGGATGCCTTCGTCGTTATGAGCCAACAGCCCTTTCTGCCGTTTTCCAAACCTACCATTGATGAAGCGACCATCTCGGCGGTCGGCGATGTACTGCGCTCGGGCTGGATCACCAGCGGGCCGAAAGTGCAGGCGTTCGAAGCACAGCTTTCGGAATACTTTGGCGGCCGTCCGGTGCGGACCTTCAATTCCGGCACCTGCACCATGGAGATCGCGTTGCGCATCGCCGGCATCGGGCCTGGCGATGAAGTGATCACCACGCCGATTTCCTGGGTCGCCACGGCAAACGTGATTCTGGAAGTAGGGGCCACGCCGGTATTTGCGGATATCGACCCGGTCACCCGCAATATCGACCTGGCTCAGGTAGAAGCCGCGATCACCCCACGCACCAAGGCGATCATTCCGGTGTACCTGGCGGGCCTGCCCCTGGATATGCCGATGCTCTACGCGCTGGCCAACAAGTACAACCTGCGCATTGTCGAAGACGCCGCCCAGGCGTTGGGCTCCAGCTGGGATGGCGAGCGTATCGGCGCGACCGGCGACTTCGTCTCGTTCAGCTTCCAGGCGAACAAGAACATCACGTCTTCCGAAGGCGGTTGCCTGGTGTTGAACAACGCCGAGGAAGCCCGTCTGGCTGAAAAGTATCGCCTGCAAGGTGTTACCCGCACCGGCTTCGACGGCCTGGACGTGGATGTGCTGGGTGGCAAATTCAACATGACCGACATAGCCGCAGCCATCGGCCTGGGGCAATTCGCGCATATCGAGAAAATCACTGCGCATCGCCAGAAACTGGCACGCCATTACTTCAAGTGCTTCGGCAGCGATTTTGAAGCGCAATACGGCGCGCAACTGCCGCCAGCGGATTTCGAAAACAGCAACTGGCACCTGTTCCAGCTGGTATTGCCGGAGCGTCAGGATGGTCTGCCTGCCCGCGCTACGTTCATGGAACAGATGCAGGCCCACGGCGTCGGCATTGGCTATCACTACCCGCCAATCCACCTGCTGAGCTTGTACCGGGCACAGGGTTTCAAGGAGGGCATGTTCCCGGTGGCTGAGCGTGTTGGGCGTTTGATCGTGTCGTTGCCGATGTTCACGGCGATGACAGAGGCGGATGTCGAGCGGTCGGTTGCGGCGGTAAAAGCGGTACTGAAAGCGAGCTGAAAACAAACTGCCACCTATCCGCAATCAACTGTGGGAGCTGGCTTGCCTGCGATGCCGGCACCGCGGTGATTCAACCACACCGCAGTGATGCTATCGCAGGCAAGCCAGCTCCCACATTGATTTGTGCTGTTCCAACGGCTCGCGTTTACTCGCCGATGGCCGCTTTGTAGCCAGCAGCATCAAGCAGTTTTTCCAGGTCAGCCGGGTTGCTTGGCTTGAGCTTGAAGATCCAGGCGCCATACGGGTCGGAGTTCAGCAGTTCAGGGCTGCCACTCAGTTCCTCGTTAACGGCGATCACTTCGCCAGCAACCGGTGAGTAGATATCCGAAGCGGCTTTCACAGACTCAACCACACCAGCCTGGCCTTCAGCGTCAAACTTGGCGCCGACTTCGGCCAACTCAACAAACACCACATCACCCAAAGCTTCCTGAGCATGGTCGGAGATACCGACGGTCACGGTGCCGTCGGCTTCCAGACGGGCCCACTCGTGACTTTCGGCAAAACGCAGGTCGGCAGGGATATCGCTCATAGTCTGTGTCCTCAAGAAGAAATGTCAGCGGCCTCAGGCCTGCCGGAAATAGTTAGATCAAGGTTTTGCCATGGCGCACGAAGGTCGGTTTGACCACTCGAACCGGGTACCACTTGCCGCGGATTTCCACTTCGGCCCGATCGGCGGTGGCCGTCGGTACGCGCGCCAGGGCAATGGATTTGCTCAGCGTAGGAGAGAAACTACCACTGGTTATCTCCCCTTCGCCAACATTGGCGATACGAACCACCTGATGAGCGCGTAAAACACCACGCTCTTCCAGTACCAGCCCGACCAATTTGAACTGCACACCTGCGGTCTTTTCCGCCTCAAGGGCAGTGCGGCCGATGAACTGACGCTCAGCCGGTTCCCAGGCGATGCTCCAGGCCATATTGGCCGCCAGAGGCGAAACGTCCTGGTGAATATCCTGGCCGTACAGGTTCATGCCGGCTTCGAGGCGCAGCGTATCGCGGGCGCCAAGGCCGATGGGTGAAATACCGGCCCCTACCAGATCGTTGAAAAAGCCCGGAGCCTGCTCGGCCGGCAGGACAATTTCCAGACCGTCTTCGCCGGTGTAACCCGTGCGGGCGATAAACCAATCGCCATCGGCCTGGCCTTCAAAGGGCTTGAGCTGGTGGATAAGCGTGCCGCGGGCCTGCGTGACCAGCTCGGCGATTTTCTGCCGGGCGTGCGGGCCTTGAATGGCGAGCATGGCCAATTCTGGCCGCTCATGCAGCTGCGCCGCGTAGTCGCCCAGCTGTGCTTGCATCCAGGCCATGTCCTGATCACGCGTAGCGGCGTTGACCACCAGCCGATAACCGGTCTCGGTGCGGTAAACGATCATGTCGTCCACCACGCCGCCCTGCTCGTTGAGCATGGCGCTGTAAAGCGCACGGCCGCAGCCATGCAAACGATCGACATCATTGGCCAGCAGGTGCTGGAGCCATTCCTTGGCCTGAAGGCCTGTGACATCGATCACGGTCATATGAGATACGTCAAACACCCCGCAGTCGCGTCGCACCTGATGGTGTTCTTCAACTTGCGAGCCGTAGTGCAGAGGCATATCCCAACCGCCAAAATCGACCATTTTCGCGCCGAGGGCGAGATGCAGGTCATACAGAGGCGTACGCTGTCCCATGGGTTTCTCCTTCCGGGATTGGCGAAGATGCACAGAGCTGCTGTTTGCGCTCAACACCTCTGACTACAAGGCCTGCAGCGACATACAGCGACTCGATCCGAAGGACGGAGCGCACCGAATGCCGCGCATTGTAGCCGCAAGCCGTAGGACTGGCACCTAACCGATTTGCCGAGCGGAGCGTCGAATCAGGCCGATCACCGGCAACAGGCCCACCAACACCAACGTGAGTGCGGGTAATGAGGCTCGCGCCCATTCCCCTTCGCTGGTCATTTCAAAAATTCGTACGGCCAGGGTGTCCCAGCCAAACGGGCGCATCAGCAGGGTCGCAGGCATTTCCTTGAGCACATCGACAAACACCAGCAGCGCCGCGCTCAACGTCCCCGGCAGCAACAGCGGCAGATACACTTTGCAAAACAGTCGCGGTCCACTCACGCCGAGGCTGCGCGCTGCTTCCGGCAACGAGGGACGGATTCGCGCCAGGCTGTTTTCCAACGGCCCGTAGGCCACTGCCAGGAAACGCACCAGATACGCCAGCACCAACGCCGACAGGCTGCCCAGCAACAGGGGCTTGCCCGCGCCGCCGAGCCAACTCGACAAAGGAACCACCAGCTCACGGTCCAGGTAGCTGAACGCCAGCATGATCGACACCGCCAGCACCGAACCCGGCAAGGCATAGCCGACATTGCCCAGGCTGATCCCGGAGCGGATCGCCCGCGTGGGCGCCAGGCGATTGGCAAAGGCCAATATCAACGCCACGCTGACTGTAATCAGTGCCGCGATGCCACCCAGGTAGAGGGTATGGATGATCAAGCCGCTGTAGCGCTCATCCAGGTCGAACCGGCCACGTTGCCAGAACCAGGCGACCAGTTGCAGCATCGGGATGACAAAGGCGCAGGCGAACACCAAGCCACACCACGTGCTGGCTGCCGCCGCCTTGAAACCGCGCAGGTGGTACAACGCCTTGCCGCGTGGCCGCTCATTACTCGGGCGGCTGGCGCCTCGGGCGCGTCGTTCGCCGTACAGCACCAGCATCACCACCAGAAGCAACAGGCTGGCCAGTTGGGCGGCGCTGGAAAGGCTGAAAAAGCCGTACCAGGTCTTGTAGATGGCCGTGGTGAAGGTGTCGAAGTTGAACACCGAGACAGCGCCGAAGTCCGCCAGGGTTTCCATCAATGCCAAGGCGACGCCGGCACCAATCGCCGGCCGCGCCATGGGCAATGCGACACGCCAGAACGCTTGCCATGGCGATTGACCGAGCACCCGCGCCGCTTCCATCAGGCCTTTGCCCTGCGCCAAAAATGCAGTACGCGCCAACAGGTAGACGTAGGGATAGAACACCAGCACCAGCACGATGATCACGCCGCTGGTAGAGCGCACGCGTGGCAGGCGCAAGCCGTTGCCGAACCCTTCGCGCAGCAGGGTTTGCACCGGCCCCGCGAAATCCAGCAGGCCTACAAACACAAAGGCCAGCACGTAGGCCGGAATTGCGAAGGGCAGCATCAACGCCCAGTCGAGCCAGCGCCGCCCCGGGAATTCGCAGAGGCTGGTCAGCCAGGCCAGGCTTACGCCCAACAGCGTCACGCCGGTACCAACGCCCAGCACCAGGGTCAGGGTGTTGCCCAGCAGGCGGGGCATCTGGGTTTCCCACAGGTGCGACCAGATTTGCTGGTCAATGCTCTGCCAGGACAGCAACAACACGCTCAGCGGCAGCAGCACCAGGGCGGCGACGGTGAAAACCGGCAGGTACCAGCGACGTTGGGCGGGGTGGGCCAAGGAAAAGCTCTCTGGAAATGATGGTTTTGAAGTCGCGGCTAACACTGTGGGAGAGGGTTGTGTGGGGCCGGGCTTGCCCGCAATGCAGGCACCTCGGTGTGTCAGTCACACCGAGGTGATGCTATCGCAGGCAAGCCAGCTCCCACACAAGGTCGCTCCCACAGTTAGATCTTTACTCAGTTCCAGCCAGCGCGATCCATCAGGCGAATAGCCTCAGCCTGACGTTTACCGGCCACTTCCACCGGCAGGGTATCGGCCACGAACTTGCCCCAGGTCGCGACTTCCGCCGATGGCGGCACGGCGGGGTTGGCTGGAAACTCCTGGTTCACATCGGCAAAGATCTTCTGCGCCTCAGGCGTGGTCATCCATTCCACCAAGGCCTTGGCGGCTTCCGGGTGCGGCGCATGTTTGGTCAGGCCGATGCCCGACAGGTTCACATGCACGCCGCGGTCGCCCTGGTTCGGCCAGAACAGCTTCACCGCAAGGTCCGGTTTCTGCTTGTGCAGGCGGCCGTAGTAGTAGGTGTTGACGATGCCCACGTCGCACTGCCCGGCGTTGATCGCTTCGAGCACGGCGATGTCATCGGAGAACACGTCGGTAGACAGGTTGTTGACCCAGCCCTTGACGATTTCTTCGGTCTTGGCCGCGCCATGGGTTTCGATCAGCGTGGCGGTCAGCGACTGGTTGTAGACCTTCTTCGCCGTACGCAGGCACAGACGCCCTTCCCATTGCTTGTCGGCCAGCGCTTCGTAGGTGGTCAGGTCACCGGGTTTTACCCGGTCGGTGGAATAGGCAATGGTCCGCGCGCGCAGGCTCAAGCCGGTCCACGCATGGTTGGAAGAGCGGTACTGCAGGGGAATATTCTTGTCGATCACCGCAGAGGTGAACGGCTGCAGGATGCCCATTTGTTCGGCTTGCCAGAGGTTGCCGGCATCAACGGTGAGCAGCAGGTCAGCCGTGGCGTTTTCGCCTTCGGCCTTGATCCGCTGCATCAAGGGCGCTTCCTTGTCGGTGATGAACTTCACCCGCACGCCGGTCTTCTGGGTGTAGGCGTCGAACACCGGTTTGATCAGTTCATCGATGCGCGAGGAGTAGACCACGACTTCGTCGGCTGCCTGCACGGTGGTGCTGCCGATGAGGGTGAGTGCCAGGGCAGTCAGGAGGCGTTTGGGTGCCAACATGGGTGCGGTCTCTCATTTGCAAAAAGAGGGCAAATGATAAGGACTCACATTTGGTAGCGCTTGCTGGAGGCGTTACCAGATGTTGCATAGTTGGGATTTGCGCCGAATGGGCTGGCCTCATCGGGGGCAAGCCCCCTCCCACAGGGGGCATATTTCAATTCAGGGCTTTGCGAGGTCTGGCAGGTCGCCCGTCAGCCCGAGGGCCTGGCGCACAAACACGGCCTTGGCTTCGGGCATCTGGTCGACCAGTTTCAAGCCTGCATTACGCAACCAGCGCAATGGCAGTTGGTCAGCCTGGAACAAGCGTTCAAAGCCCTCCATCGCCGCCATCAGTGCCAGGTTATGCGGCATGCGTCTACGCTCGTAGCGGCTCAGCACCTTCACATCCGCCAAGCGTTCGCCGCGCTCGGTCGCAGCCAACAGCACCTCGGCCAGCACCGCCGCGTCAAGAAAACCCAGGTTCACGCCCTGCCCGGCCAATGGATGGATCACATGGGCGGCATCGCCAATCAACGCCAGGCCTTCGGCCACGTAGCGCTTGGCATGGCGCTGGCGCAGCGGTACGCATACGCGCGGGTCGGCGCTGATCACATTGCCCAAGCGCCCTTCAAACGCGCGCTCCAGTTCACGGCAGAAGCTTTCGTCGTCCAGCGCCATCAAGCGTTCGGACTCCGTCGGCGTGGTCGACCAGACGATCGAGCACCAATCCTCTTGCCCATCGCGCACCAGCGGCAAAAACGCCAGCGGGCCGGTATCGGTAAAGCGTTGCCACGCCGTGCGCTGGTGCGGCTGGTTGCTGCGCACGCTGGTGACGATGGCGTTGTGCAGGTAATCCCATTCACGCGTGGCAGTGCCGGTCAGGCGGCGCACGGCGGAATTGGCGCCGTCGGCGGCCACCACCAGCGGCGCACGCAATTTGCGACCGTCGGCCAGGGTCAGCAGCCAGTCATCGCCGGAGCGACGCATCTGCTCCAGGCGCGCGTTGGCCAGCAGGCCCAGGTCGCAGTCGTGCAGGCGGTCGAGCAAGGCATCCTGAACCACCCGGTTCTCGACGATATGCCCGAGCACTTGGGCATGCACACTGGCTGCCGAAAAATGGATCTGCCCGGTGCCGCTGCCGTCCCACACCTGCATTTCACCGTAAGGGCTGGCGCGCCGTTCGACGATGCCATCCCACACGCCAAGGCGCTCCAGAATGCGCTGGCTGGCGGCCGACAAGGCGCTCACGCGGGGTTCGAAGGCCGCATCCTGGTCGAACGGTTTGACGCTCAGCGGGCTGCCATCGAGCAGCAGCACCTGCAGGCCACTGCCCTGCAACGCCAGCGCCAGGGCGCTTCCGACCATTCCGGCCCCGACAATCAGCACATCTGCGCGCATGTCCATGCTTTAAGCCTGCTTTGCTGGCGGCTTGCGCCGCACGTAAAGGGTTTTGTCGACCCGCGCCACCAGAGTGCCGGAGCCGTCATGAATCTGTACTTTGAGGAGGGGCAAATACTTCTCGCCGCCTTCGGTTTGCCGGCGAATCTCGTCCAGCAAGGCCTCGTCGATGGAAAACTCAGCGTAGACCGGGCCTTTGCCCGGCGACACGAAGTCGATGCTCGCAGCTTTGTCCCAGACGATGTAGTCGCGCCCCAGGTTCTCCATCAACAGCAACATGTAGAACGGATCGACCATCGAATACAGGCTGCCGCCAAATTGCGTACCGACGTAATTGCGGTTGTACCAGCCCAGGCCCATGCGCACCTTGGCGTGGCGAAAATCGGCGCTGAGTGCCTGCACCCGAATTCCCGCGCCCAGGTACGGCGGGTACAGGGACAGCACCCAGCGCAACAGCCGCGCCTTGCCCAGGCGCCGGGTCAGCCAGTTAAGCATCAGGGCGTGTGCCCAGGCCCATGGCCTGACGGGCGAACCAGCGTTTGGCGGGCGGTAACAAATCCAGGCCCAGCAGGCCCAGGTTACGGCCCAATGCCACTAACGGTTGCGCGCTGCCAAACAGTCGGGTCACTTGATCGGAAAAACCTACGGTCAGTTGCTGGTCCTGGCGCTGGCGCTCGCGATAGCGCTGCAACGTTGCCAGGTCGCCCGGCACTGCCGGCCCGGCCAGCAAGGCCTCGGCCAAGGCGTTCGCGTCGCGCAGGGACAGGTTGAAACCCTGCCCGGCAATCGGGTGCAGGCTGTGGGCGGCATTACCGAGGATCGCCAGATGCGAGCGCACTTGCTCTTCGGCCTCCACCAGCGTCAGCGGGTACAAATGGCGGGCGCCGACTTGTTTCAGCGTGCCCAGGCGGTAGCCGAACACGCCCTGCAATTCACTCAGGAAACTGCGTTCATCAAGGTTGGCCAGGCGCTGGGCGTCCATGCCGATGCGCGTCCACACCAGCGCGCAACGGTTGTCCGGCAGCGGCAGCAAGGCCATTGGGCCTTCGTCGGTAAAGCGCTCGAACGCCTCGCCGTTGTGCGCTTCGCTTGGGGTGATGTTGGCGATCAGCGCGCTCTGGTTGTAGGGCCGGGTTTTGACGCCGATGCCCAATTGCTCGCGCAAACCGGAGCGGCCGCCATCGGCCAATACCGCAAGGTCGCATTCCAGCACGGTTTCGTCGTTGAGCGTCAGGCGATAACCGTCGGGCAGTGGCTCCATGCGGGTGACTTCGGCCGGGCAGCGCCAACTGACCACTTCTTTGTCCAAACCTTGCCACAGGCACTGGCCGAGCCAGGCGTTCTCCACCACGTAGCCGAGGGCCGGCACGCCCTCCTCCATGGCGGACAAGCGCGCAGTGGAGAAGCGGCCTCGGTCCGACACGTGAATCTGTTTGATCGGCTCGGCGCGGCGGGAAATGGCCTGCCACAGGCCCAAACGCTGATAAATCTGCCGAGCGCCATAGGACAGCGCCGAAGAACGCGCGTCGTAGCTCGGTTGGTAACTGTCGCCTGGCGCAAACGGTTCGATCAGCACGATTTTCCAACCCCGCGCCTTGGCACCCGCCTGCAAGGCCAACGCCAGGCTGGCGCCTACCAGTCCGCCGCCGATGATGGCCAGATTGACCCGGCTCATCGGGCAGCCGCCATCAGCGCTTCGATGTCGGCGACGGTCTTGGGCACGCCGCCGGTCAGAATTTCACAGCCTTGCTTGGTCACTACCACGTCGTCCTCGATGCGTACGCCAATGCCACGCCATTTCTTCGCCACGTTCTGGTTGTCCGGCGAAATATAGATGCCGGGTTCCACGGTCAAGGCCATGCCGACTTCCAGCACCCGCCATTCGCCGCCCACTTTGTATTCGCCCACATCATGCACGTCCATGCCCAGCCAATGGCCGGCGCGGTGCATATAAAAAGCGCGGTAGGCTTCGCTGGCGATCAACTCGTCGACGTCGCCTTGCAGCAGTCCCAGTTTTACCAGCCCGGCGGTGATGACGCGCACCGTTGCCTCGTGGGCCTGGTTCCAATGTTTGTTCGGCGCGATCTCGGCAAAGGCGGCTTCCTGGGAGGCCAGCACAATCTCGTAGATCGCCTTTTGCTCGGGCGAAAACCTGCCGTTGACCGGCCAGGTGCGGGTGATGTCGCTGGCGTAGCAGTCGATCTCGCAACCGGCGTCGATCAGCACCAGGTCGCCGTCCTTGAGCACGGCGTCATTCTGCTGGTAATGCAGGATGCAGCTGTTACGCCCGGCAGCGACGATGGAGCCATAGGCCGGCATTTTCGCGCCGCCCTTGCGGAATTCGTAATCCAACTCGGCTTCGAGGCTGAACTCATATAACCCGGCGCGGCTGGCCTGCATCGCCTTGACGTGCGCCGCACAGGAAATTCGCGCGGCCTCGCGCATCACCTTCACTTCTGCCGCCGATTTATACAGGCGCATGTCGTGAAGCAGGTGATCCAGGGCAACAAACTCGTTCGGTGGCTGGGCGCCCAGGTGCGCTTTAGAGCGGATCACGTTGATCCACTCCATCACGTGCCGGTCGAATTCGGCGTTGCTGCCCATGGCCGAATACACCCGGTCACGGCCTTCGATCAGGCCGGGCAGGATGTCGTCGATGTCAGTGATGGGGAAGGCATCGTCGGCGCCAAAGTCACGGATCGCGCCTTCGGTGCCCGCACGCAGGCCGTCCCACAATTCGCGCTCGGCATTGCGCTCGCGGCAGAACAGCACGTACTCGCCGTGCTGGCGACCGGGCATCAGCACGATCACCGCTTCCGGTTCAGGGAAGCCGCTCAGGTACTGAAAGTCGCTGTCCTGGCGGTAAACATGCTCGACATCACGGTTGCGGATCGCCACGGCGGCGGCCGGCAGAATTGCGATGCTGTTGGGTTCCATCTGCGCCATGAGCGCCTTGCGGCGACGGGTGTATTCCGCTTTCGGGATATGGATCATGGGCAGATGGGCTTCCTTTCTTAGTGCAGCGACGGCTTGGGTGCGGCTGGCTCAGCGGCTTTCTTGGTCTCGGTGAACAGCAGCAGCGGCGCGACGCGCAGGTATTCCATGACTTCCATGTAATCGCCTTCGCCGTCTTCGGACTCTTCCAGGGCGTCTTGCACCTGGGAAATGGCCGCCAGGTCCTGCAGCACTTCCTTGGCGTCGGTGCTCAGTTCCAGGCCGCCGGCGTTCACGCCGAAACCGTGGAGGAAACCCTGGCACCATTGGCCCAGCGCGGCGGCGCGCTCGGTGAGCGGCGCGTCGTCGGTCGGCAGCAGCAGGACCACGGTGACGTCATCACCGGTCAGCTCGCCTTTGACCATCTCTTGCAGGCCGATCAGCGCGTTACGCACGTTCTCGGTCGGCTCGGTTTCCAGCAGCTCGGCCACATCAGCCAGCCAATTGTCGGCATCAAAGCCAACACCGGTGCAGCTGCGGCCCAACAGTACGCCGTGCAGTTCGGCAGGCGAGCAAGGATGACCGCTGGTGCTCAGCAGTTTGGAAAAAGCGTCGTACGGGGAGTTCTGAATAGGCATGGTGAGCTAGGCGCCAGACGGCGCAATGTCTAGAATGAAGCGCTGTATCCTAGCACCGGCAGACGTACCAAGACTATCGAGGGCGTCAGATCGTTTATCCTGCAGTTGCCATTCATCAGACAAATCCAGTGGAACCCAATGGAAGACACCGACCTGCAAGCGCTGATGGCCAGACTCGAATTGCTAATTGATCGGGTCGAGCAACTTAAGAGTCAAAACGGACTCCTATTAGCTCAGGAAAAGACCTGGCGCGAGGAACGCGCTCACCTCATTGAAAAAAACGAAATCGCCCGGCGTAAGGTCGAATCGATGATTTCGCGCCTGAAGGCCCTGGAGCAAGACTCATGAGTTCAAGCAATAGCGTTACCGTGCAGATCCTCGACAAAGAATATTCGATCATCTGCCCCCAGGAAGAACGCAGCAACCTGGTGAGTGCTGCCCGCTACCTGGATGGCAAGATGCGTGAAATCCGCAGCAGCGGCAAAGTCATCGGCGCCGATCGTATCGCCGTGATGGCCGCGCTGAACATTACCCACGATTTGTTGCATAAGCAGGAACGGCCTGACGTGCAGGCCAGTGGTTCGACGCGCGAGCAAGTGCGCGACCTGCTGGAACGGGTTGATCTGGTACTTTCTACCGATCCAGAGCCACCCAAGGGCTGATTGCCGAGTCTGTTTAAGGTATACTCGCCCCACTCCCTGGCGTGTTTGCCAGTCGGCGATGTCCCTGAGCCGATTCGCACTACCCTGGAAGTTGCACGTTGGGCTGGTGTGCATGTCCGCTAGACGGAAAGCCTTAAAGCCTACTGCATCTTCCACCTTGAACTTTCGGGTTCAAGGGCTAAGTCGACAGCGGCTCTGTCGGGGAGCCTGAATTCCAAACTCAATGCCAGTCCTCGGACTGGCATTGTTTTATGAGCCGAAAAACCATGACCGAACCTGCGCCGCTTTCCCGTCCGCAACTTCGACGCATGTTGCGCAAAGCCCGCCGCGAACTGACGCCGAGCGAGCAGCGCAAGGCCGCCCTTGGCCTGTATCGGCAACTGGCACAGCACCCGCTGTTTCGCCGGGCCAAACATATTTCCTTATATCTACCGACGGACGGTGAAATCGATCCGCGCCTGCTGCTGCGCGCCGCTCAGCGCCGGGGCAAGGCCACTTACCTGCCAGTGCTCAGTGCCTGGCCGCGAACCAAGATGGTGTTCCAGCGCGTGCGGCCTGGGGATAAGTTGTCGCCCAACCGTTTTCGTATCCTGGAGCCGCAAGTGAATGCCAATCGCCAGCGCCGCGTCTGGGCACTCGACCTGGTGTTGCTGCCGCTGGTGGGGTTCGATGATGTGGGTGGGCGTCTGGGCATGGGCGGTGGGTTTTACGACCGCAGCCTGGCCTACCTCGCCAGGCGCCAGAGTTGGCGCGCGCCAGCGCTGCTGGGGCTGGCCCATGAATGTCAGAAAGTCGAGCGCCTGGCGCAGGCAAGCTGGGATGTGCCGCTGGCGGGCACCGTCACGGATAAGCAGTGGTATGTCGCACAAACGTCGCTGGAACCAGCGACGCCTTAAACAGTATTAACGCTTGAACGGTTGCGGCTGCTGCTGAGCCAGCTCAACCGGCGAATCGGTCTTGTTCGACCACAAGCTCTGGGCATACCCGGTGGTCACGACGCCCAGACCAAACAAAATAACCAAAATCCATAGTAAATCCGGTTTACGTTGCATCGATTGCCCCCCTTCAGGCACCTCGTACACGATGACAACAACGTTCCAAAGTAGTCCGTTGCAGCTGCGCCAAGCTTAAAAGCGCGCATTCTGCGGTAACGTGAACCAACACGCAAACCTTGGCGCCAACCGACTGTCGGTTTGTCATGGAATTGCCCGACAACTTGCCCAATGCCTTTTTCAGGAGCCCAACAATGGCCTACTGGCTGATGAAATCCGAGCCCGACGAACTGTCCATCAAGGGCCTGGAAACGCTCGGCGAAGCTCGCTGGGACGGCGTGCGCAATTACCAGGCACGCAACTTCCTGCGCGCCATGGCCGTCGGTGACGAGTTTTTCTTTTACCATTCCAGCTGCCCCGAGCCCGGCATTGCCGGGATCGGCAAGATCGTCGAGGCAGCCTACCCGGACCCGACAGCGCTGGAGCCGCAAAGCCACTATTTCGACGCCAAGGCCAGCCCGGAGAAAAACCCGTGGAGTGCAATCAACGTGGCCCACGTCGAGACCTTCGCAAAAGTGCTGGGCCTGGGCTATCTGAAACAACAAAGCGCCCTCGCCGAATTGCCTTTGGTGCAAAAAGGCAGCCGACTGTCGGTGATGCCGGTGACCGCCGAGCAGTGGGCGGCGGTGCTGGCACTGCGCTGAAAGGGCAGAACCCTGCGGTCACACTTCTGGCGCATGCATCTGCGTGCCATGCGGGTTAGGCTTGCGCTTCATTTGACCGGTATCAACGGCCGCTCCGGCGCTATCGGTCAAACTAGGACGCTAATGCCGCAGGATGCAGCCATGTCTACGAACCATCATATGTCGCGCCTTTTCGCCGTTGCCCTGATCGTCCTGTTACTGGGCGCAGGCGGCTTCGGTTACTGGCGATCAACCCAGGACCGCCTGCCCGAAGGTTTGAACATGGGCAATGGCCGCCTGGAATCCACCGAAGTACAGATCGCCGCGAAGATCCCCGGGCGCCTGGCCGAAGTGCGCGTGGATGAAGGCGACAAAGTGCTCAAGGGCCAATTGCTCGCGCGCATGGACACCCGCACCCTCGAAGCCCAGCGCGCCCAGGCCGAAGCCGAGGTGCTGCGCGCCAGGGAAAACTTCGCCGCCGCCGAGGCCAATGTGCAGTTGCGCCAAAGCGAGCAGTTGCTGGCCAATCAGGAACTCAAGCGCACCCAGGAGCTGTACAAGCGCGGCTTCGCCAGCAGCCAGTTGATTGACCAACAGCAAGCACGCCAAAACACCGGTAATGCCGCGGTGATCGCCGCGCAAGCCCAGGTCAACTCGGTGAAGGCTGCCATCGGCGCCGCACAGGCCCAGGTTGCGCAGCTCACCAGCGAAATCGACGACAGCAGCCTGCGCGCGCCCATCGACGGCATTATCCAATTGCGCCTGGCCGAGCCAGGTGAAGTGCTCGGCGCCGGCGGTCGCGTGTTGCTGCTGATTGATCCGAACGACCAGTACATGAACCTCTACCTGCCCGCCTCCGTCACCGGTCGCCTGACCGTCGGCAGTGACGCGCGCATCCTGCTCGACGCCCTGCCCCAACAACCGCTGCCGGCCAAAATCAGCTTTGTCGCGGCTAAATCGCAGTTCACGCCCAAGGAAGTGGAAACCCGCGACGAACGCCAGAAGCTGGTGTTTCGCGTCAAGCTGCGTCTGACCCAACCCAGTGCCGTACCGCAAGCCAAACCGGGCATGCCCGGCGCCGGCTACGTGCGCACGGCAGATATCGACTGGCCGGCCAACCTGCAATGACCGGCCTGGCGCTGCACGCCACGGGCATCAACCATCGCTACGGCAAGCAACAGGCACTGATCGACATTGCCTTCAGCCTGCCCGCCGGCACGCGCTGCGGGCTGATCGGTCCGGATGGCGCGGGCAAATCGAGCTTGCTGGGGTTGATCGCCGGGGTTAAAAAACTTCAAGACGGCCAGCTGGAAGTGCTCGGCGGCTCCATCGAGGATCGCCGCCACCGCAACAGCCTGTACCCGCGTATTGCCTTCATGCCCCAAGGCCTGGGCGGCAACCTGTATCCGGAATTGTCCATCAGCGAGAACATCCGCTTCTTCGCCACGCTGTTCGGTCTGTCGAAAGCCGATTGCGAACAGCGCATGCATAACCTGCTGCTGGCCACCGACCTTGCACGCTTCGCCGAGCGCCCGGCCGGCAAGTTGTCCGGCGGCATGAAACAGAAACTCGGCCTGTGCTGTGCACTGATCCACGACCCGGACCTGTTGATCCTCGACGAGCCCACCACCGGCGTCGACCCGCTGTCGCGCCGACGTTTTTGGGAACTGGTCGACAGCGTACGCCGCGAGCGCCCGCAACTGACGCTGCTGGTGGCAACGGCCTACATGGAAGAAGCCGAGCAGTTCGAACATTGCCTGATGCTCGATCGCGGCACACTCATCGCCGATGGCCTGAGCCGCGAATTGGCAGCCGCGACACCCAGCGGCAAACTCGATGAAGCCTTTACTCACTTCCAGGGCGACAGCGCCCACAACAATCAGCCGTTGGTGATCCCGCCGCGCGAAAGCGCCAACACCGATATCGCCATCGAAGCCCACGAGCTGACCCTGCGATTTGGCGATTTCACGGCGGTAAACAAGGTCAGTTTCGCCATTGGCCGCGGTGAGATTTTCGGCTTTCTCGGTTCCAACGGCTGCGGCAAAACCACCACGATGAAGGTCCTCACCGGGCTGATGCCGGCCACCGAGGGCAGTGCCACGCTGCTCGGCAACCCGGTGAACGCCAAGGACCTGGCGACCCGCAAGCGCGTTGGGTTCATGTCGCAAAGTTTCTCGCTGTACGGCGAACTCAGCGTGCGCCAGAACCTGGTGTTGCACGCGCAGCTGTTCGATTTGCCCAAGGCCGACAGCGGCCCGCGTATCGATGAGTTGATTCAGCGCTTCGACCTCGGCGAGGTGGCCGAGCAGCCTTCCGGCGAATTGCCCCTTGGCCTGCGCCAACGCCTGTCATTGGCCGTGGCGGTGCTGCATCGCCCGGAAGTGCTGATCCTCGATGAGCCCACCTCGGGCGTCGACCCGGCAGCGCGGGATGACTTCTGGCGGCTGCTGATCGAGCTGTCCCGCGAACAAGGCGTGACGATCTTCCTGTCCACCCATTTCATGAACGAAGCCCAGCGCTGCGACCGCATCTCTCTGATGCACGCGGGTAAAGTGCTGGCGTGCGACACACCCGACGCCCTGCAACAGCAATTTCACGGCGACACCCTGGAAGCCGCGTTCGTCACCTGCCTGGAGCAAGCTCAAGGCGCTCCCGAACCCGCAGCACCGAGCAGCACCGTCAGCGAAACCAGTGCGCCGCCCGTGAGCAAGCGTGGTTTCAGTCTTTCTCGGCTATTGGCCGTGGCCAGCCGCGAAGGCAAGGAGCTGCTGCGCGACAAAGTGCGCATGGCCTTTGCCCTGCTCGGGGCGATGTTCATGATGGTGATCTTCGGCTACGGCATTTCCCTGGACGTGGAAAACCTCGCCTTCGCCGTCTACGACCAGGACCAGACCCCGCAAAGCCGCGCCTACCTCGAAGCCTTCCGCAGTTCGCGCTACTTCGCCGAGCAGGCGCCGATTCGCGATGCGAGCGAACTGCACCGGCGCCTGCAACGCTCGGAAATCAAATTGGCCCTGGAAATCCCGCCGGGTTTTGGCCGCGACCTGTACGCCGGCCGCCAACCCACCGTGGCCGCATGGATCGACGGCGGCATGCCGTTTCGCGCGGAAACCAGCCGTAACTATGTGGAAGCCGTCCATCAAGGCAACCTTCAGCAACTCGCCGAACTGAGCAGCCTGCCCCGCAGCACTCAAGCTGCCGCCAAGCTGGAAACGCGCTTTCGCTACAACCAGGACGTGGTCAGCGTGAATGCCATCGGCCCCGGCGTGATGGCGCTGATCCTGGCGTTTATCCCGGCGATGCTCACCGCACTGGGCATCGTGCGCGAAAAAGAGCTGGGCTCGATCACCAACTTCTATGCCACGCCCCTGACCCGCCTGGAATTTCTGCTGGGCAAGCAGGCGCCGTACCTGGCCGTTAGCCTGGTCAACCTGGCGTTGCTGGTGGTCATGAACCGTTGGTTGTTCGGCGTGCCATTCAAGGGCAGCGGCCTGGCGCTGGCATTCGGCGGCCTGTTGTATGTGTTGTCCACCACCAGCATGGGCTTGCTGATTTCGGCGTTCACACGCACGCAGATCGCGGCAATCCTGGGCACCATGATCATCACCAGCCTGCCGACCATCCAGTTCTCCGGGCTGATCGTGCCGCGCTCATCCCTGGAAGGCGCCGCCGCGCTGATGGGCATGCTGTTTCCCGCCGGGCATTTTCTCGACATCGCCGTGGGCACCTTCACCAAGGCCCTCGACCTGCGCCAGTTGTGGCCGCAATGCCTGGCGCTGTTCGGGTTTTTCGTCGGGTTCACCGGCCTGAGCCTGATCATGCTCAAGAAGCAGGAGGCGTGATGCACAAGCTCGCTCATATCCTGCGCCTGGGCCTCAAGGAATTGACCAGCCTGCGCCATGACAGCGTATTGCTGCTGTTTCTGGCCTACGCCTTCACCGTCGCGATCTACATGCCCGCCGCCGGTTCGGTGATTGGCGTGCACAACGCCAGCTTGGCCTTTGTTGATGAAGACCACAGCGCGCTCTCGCGGCAAATGGCCGAGGCGTTGCAACCGCCCGAATTCCAGCCGCCTGCACCGCTGGCCTACGACCAACTGGACAGGGTCATGGACAGCGGCGAGTACACGTTCGTGATCAACGTGCCGGCCAATTTCCAGGCCGACCTGCTGGCCGGGCGCCAGCCGGGTGTGCAGGTCAACGTGGATGCCACGGCGATGAGCCAGGCGTTTATGGGCGCAGGTTACATCGGCAGGATTTTCCAGCGCGAATTGCTCAACTACAGCGGCCAAACCGACGCCAGCCAAAAGGCGCCTGCGCTGCTGACTACCCGCGCGCTGTTCAATACCAACCTGGAAGGCGGCTGGTTTCTGGCGGTGATCCAGATCGTCAACAACATCACCATCCTCGCGATTGTGCTGACCGGCACCGCGCTGCTGCGCGAACGCGAGCACGGCACCCTCGACCATTTGCTGGTGCTGCCGCTGACCGCGCTGGAAATCATGCTGGCAAAAATCTGGAGCAACATGCTGGTGGTGGTGCTGTGCACGTGGCTGTCGCTGGAACTGGTGGTCAAAGGCCTGCTTGGCGTGCCGTTGGCCGGCTCCTTGAGCCTGTTTCTGTTTGTGACCGCGCTGTATTTGTTTGCGAGCACCGCGTTGGGGATATTCCTCGCCACGCTCGCCCGCTCGACGCCGCAGTTCGGGCTGCTAGCGATTCCGGTGATCATCCCGATGCTGTTGCTGTCGGGCGGCAGCACGCCGCTGGACAGCATGCCCGAGTGGTTGCAATGGGTGATGCAGGGATCGCCGTCCACACACTTTGTGAGTTTGAGCGCGGCGATTCTGTTCAGGGACGCAGGCGTGAGCGTGGTGTGGCCGGATGTGCTGGCGCTGGCGGGGATTGGGTTAGTGTTTTTTGCAGTGGCACTGGCTCGGTTCAGAAAGAGCCTGGCCTCTTAATTGTGGCGAGCGGGCTTGTTGTGGCGAGCGGGCTTGCCCCGCGTTGGGCTGCGCAGCAGCCCCATCCCCAGATTCACCACATTGTTTCAGGTGTACCGCGGCGTATGGTATTGGGGCGGCTTCGCCACCCAACGCGGGGCAAGCCCGCTCGCCACGACACGCCCGCTCGCCACATGGAACCGTTACTGGATGATCAGGTTGTTGAACAACAGGTCTTCCACCACCGGCTTGCCGGTCTCGTCGTTCATCACTTGCTGGGTTTGCTTGAGGGCTTCCTGGCGCAGCTTTTCTTTGCCCTCAACGGTACTCATGGCCTCATTGGTCTGCTGAGTAAACAACGCCACCAACTGATTCCGGATCAACGCATCGTTGGCTTTGACCGCAGCGGCGGCTTCAGGCCCGGTCACGCGCAGGGCGATGTCGGCCTTGAACACCTTGAGTTTTGCGGAGCCGTCCAGGCCATAGTTGCCCACGAACGGCGGCGTCAGGCTGATATAGCTGACCTTCGGTGCCTCGCCTTCTTTCGCTTCTTCGGCCTGGGCTGCCATCGGCAAGGTCAGGGCAAGCATCAACAGGATCCACGCTTTCACAGTTCATTCCTCAAATTCGGTTGCCGGGTAGCATAACGCTAGCAAGGCTGAGCACAAGCTTATGGCGACTTATCAGGCCTGGGCATGCTCGTTGACCCACGGGCGTACCCTCCTACACTTATCGGCCATGACGCCAAAAGGAATAGTCCGATGAAAGCTGTGCTGTGCAAAGCCTTCGGCCCCGCCGAAACCCTGGTGCTGGAAGAGATCGCAAGCCCGGCGATCAAGAAGAACGAAATCCTGCTGGACGTGCACGCGGCCGGGGTGAATTTCCCGGACACCTTGATCATCGAGGGCAAATACCAGTTCAAGCCGCCCTTCCCGTTCTCGCCGGGTGGCGAAGCGGCGGGCGTGATCAGTGAAGTGGGCGAGAAGGTCAGCCATTTGAAAGTCGGCGACCGGGTCATGGCGCTGACCGGCTGGGGCAGCTTTGCCGAACAGGTCGCGGTCCCCGGCTACAACGTGCTGCCGATCCCGCCGAGCATGGATTTCAACGTCGCCGCCGCATTCAGCATGACCTACGGCACCTCGATGCATGCCTTGAAACAACGGGCCAATCTGCAGCCTGGCGAAACCCTGCTGGTGCTCGGCGCCTCTGGCGGCGTGGGCCTGGCCGCCGTGGAAATCGGCAAGGCCATGGGTGCCCGCGTGATCGCCGCCGCCAGCAGCGCCGACAAACTCGCCGTGGCCAAGGCAGCCGGTGCAGACGAGTTGATCAACTACAGCGAAGCCAGCCTCAAGGATGAGATCAAGCACCTGACCGACGGCAACGGTGTCGATGTGATCTACGACCCGGTGGGCGGCGATCTGTTTGACCAGGCCGTTCGTGGCATCGCCTGGAACGGCCGCCTGTTGGTGGTGGGTTTTGCCAGCGGGCGTATTCCCGAGCTGCCGGTGAACCTGGCGCTGCTCAAAGGTGCGTCGGTGGTCGGGGTGTTCTGGGGTTCGTTTGCCCAGCGCCAGCCGCAGGACAATGCGGCGAATTTCCAGCAACTGTTCACCTGGTACGCCGAGGGCAAGTTGAAGCCGCTGGTGTCGCAGGTGTATCCGCTGGAGCAGGCTGCCCAGGCGATCAATGATCTGGGGCAGCGCAAGGCAGTGGGCAAGGTCGTCGTTCAGACCCGCTGATTGATCTGAAACGCGGTCAATGTGGGAGCGGGCTTGCTCGCGAAAGCGGCCTGTCATCAACAAATGTTCTGACTGACCCAGCGCTTTCGCGAGCAAGCCCGCTCCCACATTTGGATTCCCATCGTTCTGAAGAACGCAATCACGACCCACACTTGCCTATTAGCGACATGTTCATAAGAGAACATGCAATCACTCCGATTTCCTGTGTTTGCGGATAAGAGGCGATGCTATTTTCGGTAACGAAACTGTAACATTCGCATCCGCAGTCAAAACAAGAAATTTGGAGCTCTTGAATGTTTGCTTTCTTTCGTCCTGCCGCACACCAGGCGCCCCTGCCTGAAGAAAAAATAGACAGTACCTACCGACGGCTGCGCTGGCAGATCTTCGCCGGTATTTTCTTTGGTTACGCCGGTTATTACCTGCTGCGCAAAAACTTCTCGCTGGCCATGCCGTACCTGATCGACGAGGGTTACACCCGTGGTGAGCTGGGCCTGGCGATGTCGGCGATTGCGATTGCCTACGGCTTGTCCAAGTTCCTCATGGGCCTGGTGTCCGACCGCTCCAACCCACGCTATTTCCTGCCCTTCGGCCTGCTGATATCGGCCGGGGTGATGTTCATTTTCGGTTTCGCGCCTTGGGCAACGTCCAGCGTGACCATGATGTTCATTTTGCTGTTCATCAACGGCTGGGCCCAGGGCATGGGCTGGCCGCCGAGCGGACGCACCATGGTGCACTGGTGGTCGCAGAAAGAACGCGGCGGCGTGGTGTCGGTCTGGAACGTGGCGCACAACGTCGGCGGTGGCCTGATCGGCCCGCTGTTCCTGCTGGGCATGGCCTGGTTCAACGACTGGCACGCGGCGTTCTATGTGCCGGCGACCGTGGCGTTGCTGGTGGCGGCGTTTGCCTTCATCACCATGCGTGACACCCCGCAATCGGTCGGCCTGCCGCCAATCGAGGAATACAAGAACGACTACCCGGAAGGCTACGACGCCAGCCACGAAGACGAATTCAGCGCCAAGGAAATCTTCGTCAAGTACGTGCTGCGCAACAAAATGCTGTGGTACATCGCCTTCGCCAACGTGTTCGTCTACCTGCTGCGCTACGGCGTATTGGACTGGGCGCCGACGTACCTCAAGGAAGCCAAGCACTTCGACGTGGATAAAACCTCGTGGGCGTACTTCTTCTATGAGTGGGCGGGTATTCCGGGCACGCTGCTGTGCGGCTGGATGTCGGACAAGATCTTCCGTGGCAACCGCGGTCTGACCGGCATCGTGTTCATGGCGTTGGTCACCGTGGCGACCCTGGTTTACTGGCTCAACCCGCCAGGCAACCCGATGATCGACATGATCGCGCTGTTCTCCATCGGCTTCCTGATTTACGGCCCGGTGATGCTGATCGGCCTGCAGGCGCTGGAACTGGCGCCGAAAAAAGCCGCGGGCACCGCTGCGGGTTTCACGGGCTTGTTTGGTTACCTGGGCGGTTCAGTGGCAGCGAGTGCGGCCATGGGCTACACCGTGGACCATTTCGGCTGGGACGGTGGTTTTGTGTTGCTGGTGGGCGCGTGCCTGTTGGCGATTGCATTCCTGATCCCAACGCTGTGGCACACCAACAGCGTCAGCGCAGCGCGTTAATCGCCTGAGCAATCCTTTGCACAACGCTTGAGCCGCGCCTCCAGATTTTTATCTGGCATGGCGTGGCTACGCAGGGCGTTAACGGTCTGCTCGACATAATCGCGCGTGGTGCCGTAACGCCCGCAAGCGCTTTGCAGCACGTGATTGAGCACGATATCGGGCAAGTTGCCGGCGTAGCTGGGCAAATGCCGCTCCAACACAAACCCCAACGCTTGTACCTGACTGCCATCTTCTAGACGGCAGCTGAGCCAGTGCGGCCGGTACGAAGGGTAAGGCATCTCGCGTTGCCACAAGGCGTAAAGCGAGGCCTCCAGCTGATCCTCCGGCAAGCGGTAGGCAAACCCGCTGCATGAGCCGCCGCGATCCAGACCGAACACCAACCCCGGCAACTCCGGCGTCCCCCGATGCTCGTGCGACCACAGGTACAAGCCCCGGTGATAGCCGTGAACCCGCGCGCGCATGCGCTGGGTCGACGAGCATTCGGGGCGCCAGATCAGCGAACCATAAGCGAACAGCCAGACCGGCCCACCCTTGTGCTTGGCCATGGTGGCCTGCATCGAACTCATTAATTGCTCGTGAGTCAGTTGCGGCCCCAGATCGAGCCGCGGAGGGTAAGCCAATTGCAAAAGATCGGTTTCAATAACGGTCATGGCGGATCGCTTAGGTCTCCTTTATCACTCAAATAAGCTGTTACCAGTTGTAAGCAACTTTACCGTAATAAAACGCGCCGCTGTAACCGTACGGCGAAAAAGTGCTATAGGCGAGGTTGCCGCCACTGCTGGCGTAAGCGTTGACCTTTTCCGGGTATTTATCGGTGACGTTGTCGCCGCCCAGGGTGAAGGTCCAGTTCTTGAGCTTGTAGTCCGCCGACAGGTCCAACACCCAGGCAGCCTTGAAGGTCTGGTCGTTGATCTTGTCCGCCTGATAACTGGTGAATTCACCGTAGCGAACCAGGTTGCTGTGCAGGGCCCAATGGCCATAGGTGAAATCGTTACCCAGGCTCAGTTTGTGCTCAGGCGTGGTGTCGCCGAGCAAACCGATGCGCTCACGACGGTCCACCCGCACCAGGTTGGCGCCCAGGCTGTCCAGAATCGCCGGGTTAGGCTTCACGTCGGTCACTTTGGTGTGGTTGTAGTTGTAGCCCACGGTGCTGTTCCAGCGGATGCCGTTATCGAACTGGTAGCGATAGTTGGCCACCAGATCGACGCCGTTGGTGCTGGTGTCGGTGGCGTTGGTGAAGTAACGGGCGCTGGTGTAGTTGATGTTGCCAACCCCATTGGCTTGCAGGTAGGCGATGGTGGCCGGGTTGAGATTGAGGTTGGAGGACAGGCTGATGCGATCACGGATGTCGATCCGGTACACGTCGAGCGTCACGGTCAAGTCATCGGCAGGTTCCAGCACCAGGCCAAGGCTGTAGTTGCGCGACTTCTCGGCTTTCAGGTCTTCAGCGCCGAGCAGGCGGGCCACCTGGGTGTTGGCCGGGAACGTGCCGGCTTCCTGAATGGTGTTACCGATCAACTGGGACGAGGTGTAGGCAAAGTTCTGCTGGGCCAGGGAAGGCGCGCGAAAACCATTCGAGACGCTGCCACGCAAGGCCACTTGCGGGGTGAAATCATAACGGGCCGACAGCGAACCGCTGACGTTGGAACCAAAGTCGCTGTAGTCCTCATGACGCACGGCGGCCGAGGCGCTGAGCTTTTCGGTGAAGTTGGTTTCCAGGTCCAGGTACTGGGCCCAGCTATGCCGCGCGCTGCTGCCGGCGTCGGCATCACGGAAACCACCCAGGCCCGAGCTGCCGCTCTGGTAGTAGGACGCGGGCTCTCCGGCTTCGATTTCATAGCCCTGGCGCAGGTATTCGCCGCCAAACGCCACCGACACCGGATACGGCAGAAAGCCCACGTCGAATTCGCGCGACAGGTCCAGGCTGACTTGCTTCTGGTCATTGCTCAGGGTGCCGTTATCGAACTTGCGCGGCGTGGCCAGGCCCAGTGAGGTGTTGATGGTTTCGGTGCTCAGCGCGTACTGGTTCTTGCCGTAGTTGGCCGACAGGTCGTAATGCCAGTCGTAAGCCAGCAAGCCGCGCAGGCCGACGACCAATGAGGTGTCTTCCAGGTTGCCTTTGATCAACGGCAGATAACCATTAGGGTTCAGCGCCGGGATGTTATTGGACGCATTGCTTGCCCGGTAGAACGCCGCCGTCTCGCCGCGACGCTTGCTGTAGCCGCCGAAGGTGTAGAACTGGGCTGCATCGTTGAAGGAATATTCCGAGTTGAACTGGAATTTGCCTTCATTGGTGGCCGGTTCGCCCTGACGGAACACACGCTGGCCATACGTGGTGGAACCGATGCTGCCAGGGCGCAAGTCGTCGCCGGCGCGGTTGGTGTAATCGTTGTCGGCACCTTCGCCCGATACATTGATAAAGCCGTTGTCGCCCAAGGCAAACCCGGTATTGCCGCTGACATTGCGCTGGATGCCATCACCCTTTTTGTACTCGCCGAACTTGGTCGAGATCGAACCGCCGTGGTCGTCGTGCTTGAGGATCACGTTGATCACGCCGGCGATCGCGTCAGAGCCATAACGCGCTGACGCGCCGTCACGCAGCACTTCGATGTGGTCGACTGCCGACAACGGTATCGCATTCAAATCCGCCGGGGCCGAGCCACGCCCCACCGCCCCGCCAAGGTTGACGAAGGCGCTGGTGTGGCGGCGCTTGCCATTGACCAGCACCAGCACCTGATCCGGCGACAGCCCGCGCAGTTGCGCAGGGCGCACCAGTTCGGCGCCGTCCACCAGGCTCGGACGCGGGAAGTTGATCGACGGAATCAGGCGCGCTAACACCGCGCCCAGCTCATCGGAGCCGGTGCTGCGCAGGGTATCGCCGGAAATCACATCAATGGGCGACAGCGAAGCACTGGCCGTGCGCTCTTGGGCGCGAGTGCCGGTGACGATGACGGTGTCGAGTTTTGGTGCATCGGTGGCCGCTGTCTGCGCGGCCATGACGGGATTGAATCCCACAGCAGTCAGCAAATTGGCCGACAAAATTGCTGTGTACAGCGCGTGCTTCTTGTAGCTCCCCATACCGCTCCCCTCAGAATCAAACTTCAGAACGTCAATGCTCTGAGTTCCTACGATCGATCCGGCTGGCGGGCGGTGGCGGTCAGTTATTGGTTATTGGCAGATAGTCGGTAGTCCGTTGAGATATAGCTTAATGATATCTATGTAACAAATTAAATACCTTTAAAGCATAAGCAAAAGCATAAGCGCCGCACCTGTTCATCAGGATTGGGGCCGGCAATCCCGGTAATTTCAGCCGCGGTTCAGCCTGACAACGCGCCAAACCCTCAAAATAGCGCACAGCACGACCCACTTAGCCGTCCAACCGCCTATCGAGGTCGCACCCATGAAGAAGTTTCGATTGCCCAGCCTGTTGTTCCTGGCCCAGGCCACCACCGCACTGGCGGCCGAAGTACCGCCGGCTGATGACAACAAGGGGTTCTGGTACGCGCAGACCAGCGTCTACAACCGGCATTTCGCGCCCGACCCAAAGCACAACAACAACCAGGACCTGATCGGCCTGGAGCGCAATGAAGCGTCAGGCTTTGTGTATGGCGCGGCGACATTTCGCAATTCGTTCAGCCAACGCTCTTACTACGCCTATGCAGGCAAGCGCTATGACATGGCCGACTATCCGGTGTATGTGAAACTCACGGGCGGGTTATTGCAGGGCTATCGCGGCGAGTACCGCGACAAGATCCCGTTGAACCGTTTCGGCGTTGCGCCGGTGATCATCCCGTCCGTGGGGGCCCACTATGGGCCGGTAGCAGCAGAGCTGGTGTTACTGGGCTTTAATGCCGCGATGGTCACCACCGGCCTGCGCTTTTAAGGGCGCGGTGCGTAGGCGAACACATCGGCGCGCATCTGGTGCGCATCCATACCCGCTTCAACCAGCGCATCCAGCGTGCCGTAGATCATCGCCGGCGAGCCACTGGCGTAGACATGCACGGCCTTGAGGTCGCTGATGTCTTCACACACCGCTTCATGCAGGAGCCCGCAACGGCCTTCCCAGCCACAGAGGTCGCTGACCACTTTGTGCAGGAACAGGTTGGGCAGTTTCAGCCACTGGTCCCAATGCTCGATTTCGTAGAAGTCTTCCGGGCGACGCACGCCCCAGTACAGGTGTACCGGGTGCTTGAAGCCAGAGGCGCGGCAATGCTCGATCAGGCTGTGCATCTGCGCCATGCCGGTGCCGGCGGCGATCAGTACCAGCGGCCCGTCCGGCAGTTCAGCCAGGTGAGTGTCGCCAAACGGCAATTGGATGCGAGCCATCTGATTACGCTGCAACTGTTCGAGCAGGTTACGCGCGCTGTCCTCACGGGCCAGCACATGCAATTCCAGCTCACGCCCGGCATGGGGCGCCGAGGCCAAAGAAAACGCCGATTTCTCGCCATTCTCCCGCTCGATCATCAGGTATTGCCCGGCGTGGTAACGCACCGGCTTGCCGGCCGGAGCTCGCAGGCGCACGCGCCATACATCGCCACCGACTTCCACACACTCACTCAATTGGCACGACAACTTGCGCAACGGCAACTCTCCCGGCGCCAGCACGCCATCCCACAACACAACGCAATCTTCCAGCGGCTCGGCGATGCAGGTGTAGAACTCACCATGGTCGCGCACCTCGCCGGCTTGCTGCACCCGCCCTTCCACCAGCAGCGCCGCGCACACATGGCACACGCCATTGCGACAGGCCTGCGGGCACTCGTAGCCCAGGCGGCGTGCACCTTCGAGGATCCGCTCGCCAGGGACCAGTTCCAGTACAGCGCCGGAAGGTTGCAGGGTTACACGCATCAATCTATTCCCAATTCTTTCCAGATTGCATCGACACGCGCAGTCACGGCGTCATCCTTGACAATTACCCGGCCCCATTCGCGCGTCGTTTCACCCGGCCATTTGTGGGTGGCATCCAGGCCCATTTTCGAGCCCAGGCCTGACACTGGTGATGCGAAGTCGAGGTAGTCGATCGGCGTGTTGTCGATCATCACCGTGTCGCGCTTGGGGTCCATGCGCGTGGTGATGGCCCAGATCACGTCGTTCCAGTCCCGCGCATTGATGTCGTCGTCGGTGACAATAACGAACTTGGTGTACATGAACTGTCGCAAAAACGACCACACGCCGAGCATTACCCGCTTGGCGTGGCCCGGGTACGACTTCTTCATCGTCACGATGGCCATGCGGTACGAGCAGCCTTCCGGCGGCAGGTAGAAGTCGGTGATTTCCGGGAATTGCTTCTGCAGGATCGGCACAAACACTTCGTTGAGCGCCACGCCCAGAATGGCCGGCTCATCCGGCGGCCGGCCGGTATAGGTGCTGTGGTAGATCGGTTTGATGCGGTGGGTAATGCGCTCGACGGTGAACACCGGGAAGCTGTCGACTTCGTTGTAGTAGCCGGTATGGTCGCCGTAAGGGCCTTCATCGGCCATTTCGCCTGGATGAATCACGCCTTCAAGGATGATTTCGGCGGTGGCCGGCACTTGCAGGTCGTTGCCGCGGCACTTCACCAGTTCGGTACGGTTACCGCGCAGCAGGCCGGCGAACGCGTATTCGGACAGGCTGTCGGGCACCGGCGTGACGGCGCCGAGAATGGTCGCCGGGTCAGCGCCCAGGGCCACGGAAACCGGGAACGGCTTGCCGGGGTGTTTTTCGCACCACTCACGAAAGTCCAGTGCGCCGCCACGGTGGCTCAGCCAGCGCATGATCACCTTGTTGCGGCCGATCACTTGCTGACGGTAGATGCCGAGGTTCTGGCGGTCTTTGTTCGGGCCTTTGGTGACGGTCAGGCCCCAGGTGATCAGCGGGCCGACGTCGCCGGGCCAGCAGGTCTGCACGGGCAGCATGCCGAGGTCGACGTCATCGCCTTCGATGACCACTTCCTGGCACACGGCGTCTTTGACCACCTTGGGCGCCATGGCGATGATCTTGCGGAAGATCGGCAGCTTCGACCAGGCATCCTTGAGGCCCTTGGGTGGCTCGGGCTCCTTGAGGAAGGCCAGCAGCTTGCCGATCTCGCGCAGCTCGCTGACCGACTCGGCGCCCATGCCAAAGGCAACACGGTCGGGCGTGCCGAACAGGTTGCCGAGCACCGGGATATCAAAGCCGGTCGGGTTTTCGAACAGCAGCGCCGGGCCCTTGTTACGCAGGGTACGGTCGCAAATCTCAGTCATTTCCAGCACCGGGGAAATCGGCATCTGGATACGTTTCAACTCTCCGCGCTGCTCAAGCTGCTGCACGAAATCCCGAAGATCCTTGAATTTCATTAACCATGCCACCCGTAAAATAGGCGTACATCCTACCTGCTCTTACGAGCGCTGGCAGCTTATTGCACATCATTGCGGCTTACATCTGTTCGCACCGAGGCCTGGCGAAGGGTGCGGAAGAACGGCTCCAGGAACCCTTCCACATACCGCGTGCCCACGCTTGAGAGGTGGTTGTCATCGGTATACAGCGACTGGCCGCCGAGTTCGACGCGACACCACCCGTTGGTGTCGCACAGCTTCGGCGCCGGGTCCAGGAGTTGAACACCTGAATCGGCCGCTGCGATCTGCTCAAAGACACTGCTGATAAAGGTTTGACGCTGCTGGTGTTCGGCCAGGGGCAAGCCTTCGCGGTCGGTCGGGCGCCCCAACATGGCCAAACGGCTAAGCCGGTACGGCACATTGAATTCCTGCAGCGGCACTTCCTTGACCAGCCATACCCGATGACCACCGGCGCGTAATTGCTGCACCAAGGTATTCAAACCGTCGCTGAATAGCTGCTCAGCCACGGCGCGGTCATATTTCCCGGTCGCCGGGTCATGGATCGACGCACCGGTATCACCGGAGCGCTGCCCATACACGTAGAGACTCCAGCGCGCCACCAGCACCACATCACTGAAGGGCTCGCGCTTGAGCAACTGCGTAACGCGCTCGTTGAACGCCCCGCACCCTGGAGTGTTTTCTTTGCGGTAGAACGGCAGGCAACCGGCGTAGCCCGCCTGGGTGATGCTGAAGTCGTACTGTTTTGAAGCATCGCTCAACGCCGGAATCAACGCCGAGGCATGGCTGTCGCCCCAGACCAGCGCCTTGACCGTGGCCGCCTGCGGACCGAAATGGCACAACTCACGGTGCTTGTTTTTCTTGTCGTCCGACAAGCAGTTCATAAGCGTGGGACTCCAGGTGTAAGCCTGGGCAAATTGCAGCGCCTGAGGCGGCAGCCGCCACGCAAAACCATCCGACCACACCAGGCTCTTGCCGATCAGGCCGAGGCTGACGAGCGCCATGACGCCCGCGGCCAGGATTGCCCGATTGCCCGCCAACAGACGCCGCTCGCGAAAGGGCCCCTCAACGAATCGCCAGGACCCATAGCCCAGCAACAGGCTCAGGAAAAACAGCCCCGCAATCTCCACAGGCGCCAGGCCGAAAATACTGGCGTACTTGCCAAACACCAGCACCGGCCAGTGCCACAGGTACCAGGAATAGGAAATCAGCCCCACGCCTACCAGCACACGGCTGCCCAACAACCGGCCTACCAGTGTGGCGTGCTGGCCGTTGGCCCAAATAAGCCCCACCACACCCACTACCGGCAACAGCGCTGCAACCCCTGGAAAGGCGGTGCTGGCGTCATAGCCCAATACCGCCACCAGAATCATTCCCAGGCCGATCAAGCTGACGGTCTGCGCCAGCATCGGGCTTGCGCGCTGCGCCCGCGCCGGCATAACGGCCAACATGGAGCCCGCCAGCAACTCCCAGGCCCGCATTGGTAACAGGAAAAAGGCCTTGTCCGGCTCTCGGGACACCGCCCATACGCTGGCAGCAAATGACGCGAGCATCAGCACAAACAAGGCACCACGCCATTGCTTGAGCCGGCTCGACAGCAGCGCCAGCAAGAGTGGGAAACCGATGTAGAACTGCTCTTCAACCGAAAGCGACCACGTGTGCAGCATCGGCTTCATATCGGAGGCTGTATCGAAGTAGCCGTCCTGACGCATAAAGAAGAGGTTGGAGATGAAGATCACTTGGTTGTGAATCGAGCGTCCCAGCTCTGAATAGTCCTTGGGCGCCATCAAAAACCAGCCAACCACCAATGACACGAACATCATGACGACCAGTGCCGGCAGGATGCGCCGGGCCCGGCGAGCCCAGAAATCGAGAAAACTGAAACGCCCGGCCTCACGCTCGCGCCAGATGATCGAAGTGATCAGGAACCCTGAAATCACAAAGAACACGTCAACGCCAACAAAGCCGCCAGTGACGCCTGGAACTCCAAAATGGAACAGCACAACAGCCAGGACAGCGATGGCACGCAGGCCGTCAACGTCCCTTCGGTAAGCAAGAGCGGTCATAAATCGTAGGTCAGCCTGATTCGAATGGGGATGAGCGTAGCCGCACTCAGTCTATTTGTTTCTTAACTGACACTATTGTCCTGCAAAGCTCCCTTTCTCGACACAAAAAAAAGGCGCCCCGAAGGGCGCCATTTTTTCAGACCTGGAGCGTCGTGTTACTTACGCTTCATCGACAGGAAGAACTCGTCGTTGGTCTTGGTGGTTTTCAGCTTGTCGATCAGGAACTCGATGGCGGCTACTTCGTCCATCGGGTGCAGCAGCTTGCGCAGGATCCACATGCGCTGCAGTTCGTCGTCGGCAGTCAGCAACTCTTCGCGGCGGGTGCCGGAGCGGTTGATGTTGATCGCAGGGAACACACGCTTCTCAGCGATACGACGGTCAAGAGGCAGTTCCATGTTGCCGGTACCCTTGAACTCTTCGTAGATCACTTCGTCCATTTTCGAGCCGGTTTCAACCAGCGCGGTGGCGATAATGGTCAGCGAGCCGCCTTCTTCGATGTTCCGCGCAGCACCGAAGAAACGCTTTGGTTTCTCCAGGGCGTGGGCATCGACACCACCGGTGAGGACCTTGCCGGAGCTCGGGATCACGGTGTTGTAGGCACGGGCCAGACGGGTGATGGAGTCGAGCAGGATCACCACGTCTTTCTTGTGTTCGACCAGGCGCTTGGCCTTCTCGATCACCATTTCGGCAACCTGCACGTGGCGGGTTGGCGGCTCATCGAACGTGGAGGCAACCACTTCGCCGCGCACAGTGCGCTGCATTTCGGTTACTTCTTCCGGACGCTCATCGATCAGCAACACGATCAGGTGAACTTCCGGGTTGTTACGAGCGATGTTCGCTGCAATGTTCTGCAGCATGATGGTCTTACCGGCTTTCGGCGGTGCGACGATCAGACCGCGCTGGCCTTTACCGATCGGGGCGCACAGGTCGATGACACGACCGGTCAAGTCTTCGGTGGAACCGTTACCGGCTTCCATCTTCATGCGCACAGTCGGGAACAGCGGGGTCAGGTTCTCGAAGAGAATCTTGTTTTTCGCGTTCTCGGGACGGTCGAAGTTGATCGTGTCGACCTTGAGCAGGGCGAAATAACGCTCGCCTTCCTTAGGAGGGCGGATCTTGCCAACGATGGTGTCACCGGTGCGCAAGTTGAAGCGACGGATCTGGCTCGGCGAGACATAGATGTCGTCTGGGCCGGCAAGATAGGAAGCGTCTGCAGAGCGGAGGAAGCCGAAGCCGTCCTGGAGAATCTCCAGCACGCCATCACCGGAGATTTCCTCGCCGCTTTTCGCGTGCTTTTTGAGCAGGGAGAAAATCACGTCCTGCTTGCGCGAACGGGCCATATTTTCTATGCCCATTTCTTCGGCCAATTGGAGCAGGTCGGTAATCGGCTTTTGCTTGAGTTCAGTCAGATTCATATAGGAATGACGTAATCATTTATGGAGGGGGGAAATTAAGCTTTTGGCTTAATGAGGCCGCGCCGCAGAGAAGGCGACAGGATCGCGTACTAATCGAAAAGGAATGCGTCGGCGACGGCTTGCAGGGGGCAGTGGAGAAACCAGTGCGGGGCCGAATGTACCACCTGAATTTCGGAGCGTCTAGCCCTGTTTCACGAAAAAGCCCCGCAATTTGCGGGGCTTTTTTGGCGACGATTAAATGTTCGCGTCGAGGAAAGCTTGCAGCTGGGACTTGGACAGCGCGCCTACTTTAGTGGCTTCGACGTTGCCGTTCTTGAACAGCATCAGGGTCGGGATACCACGCACGCCGTGCTTGGCCGGAGTCTCCTGGTTATCGTCGATGTTCAGCTTGGCGATGGTCAGCTTGCCGTCGTAGGTGGTTGCAATGTCGTCCAGAACAGGGGCGATCATTTTGCAAGGGCCGCACCATTCAGCCCAGTAGTCAACCAGGACCGGGCCTTGAGCCTTGAGTACTTGTTCCTCAAAGTTCGCGTCGGTGACGTGCTTGATAAGATCGTTGCTCATGGATGTCTCCGGATTGTAAGCAAAAAAAACGTGGCCCATCATAGCCGCCCTTCCCCCGTTCAGGAAGCCGCCTCTGATTGACTCTTGCTATGGTGACGCATGAGTTTGGGTATAGCTCAACTTACGGTGTCACGGGAGTCACGAAGGCAATGCCAGTGCGCAATGCCGCATTGCGTACGTGTTCCTGCATGGTTTTCTGTGCTTGCGCACTGGCGCGCCGAGCCAGTGCACGCAGTATCTTGCGGTGCTCCTGCCAGGTTTCCATGGCTCGTTCCGGCCGGATGAACGGTAGTTTCTGGCTCTCCAAAAACACCTCGGCTCTGGCACTCAGAATGCTCACCATCGCCTGGTTACCACTGGCCAGCAGAATCCGCTGGTGAAATTCGAAGTCGAGCCGTGCAGCGGCTTCAAAATCGCCGGCCTTGAGCACCTTGCGCATCGCCTCGACATTGTCTTCCAGGCTGTCCAACTCATCGATGCTCAACGTTACGGCCGCCAGCCCGGCGGCAAAACCCTCCAGCGCATAGCGCAGCTGGAAGATATCCAGCGGTGTGGCCTGGGCGGCGAAAGGCCAGGCAAAACCCGGCGCCTCCTGCACCTCTTGCACAAACACACCCTTGCCCGGCTGCACGCTGACCACGCCCAGGGCACTCAATGACGACAACGCCTCGCGCAGCGATGCCCGACTCACGCCCAACTGCACCGCCAGGTCGCGCTGTGAGGGCAACGCATCGCCCGCTGCAAAGCCCTGCTCCTTGATCAGTTTGCGGATGGCCTGCAGGGCCGCTTCCGGTACGGCTTGGGCGATGGAATTCATAAAAAACTCATAGTTCCAGACAACTGAGCCGCTAGTTGTAAAGCTATTCGCAGCCGGCGGCAAGCCACGCCCCAAAGGGGCTCGCGGGCTTTTACCAGCGCTCGAAAAAGGTGCGAAAAGCGCAAGCACTGTTCAGACCAGTAAGACCACCGCACCTCAATAAATCCCGGCCCTGCAGGCGATACCAGCAGTGATGGCATGGGCTGTGCACTGAGCAAAATCAGAAAATCCCTTCGCCCTTTTCGGAGAGTTGCCATGACCAAGCGCTACAGCGCCCTGCTCACTGCCCTGTTTGCCAGCCTGATGCTGAGCCAGGCACCCGCCCAGGCCAATGGTCTGGACGACATCGTCGCCCGTGGCACCCTCAAGGTCGCCGTGCCTCAAGACTTCCCGCCGTTCGGCTCGGTCGGCCCCGACATGAAGCCCCGCGGCCTGGACATCGACACCGCCAAGCTGCTGGCTGACCAGCTCAAGGTCAAACTGGAGCTGACGCCGGTCAACAGCACCAACCGCATTCCTTTCCTCACCACCGGCAAGGTCGACCTGGTGATTTCCAGCCTGGGCAAGAACGCCGAGCGGGAAAAAGTCATCGATTTCTCCAAGGCCTATGCCCCTTTCTACCTGGCGGTGTTTGGTCCGCCTGACGCGCCGATCAGCACCACCGACGACCTCAAGGGCAAGACCATCAGCGTGACCCGCGGCGCCATCGAAGACATCGAGTTGACCGCCGTTGCGCCCAAGGAAGCCACGATCAAGCGCTTCGAAGACAACAACTCGACCATCGCCGCCTACCTGGCCGGCCAGGTCGACCTGATCGCCAGTGGCAACGTGGTGATGGTGGCAATCAGCGAGCGCAACCCGAAACGCGTGCCGGCGCTGAAAGTGAAACTCAAGGACTCGCCGGTCTACGTGGGCGTGAACAAGAACGAGCCGGCGCTGCTGGAGAAGGTCAACCAGATCCTGGTAGCGGCCAAAGCCGACGGCAGCCTGGAGAAAAATGCGATGCAGTGGCTTAAAGAGCCGCTGCCCGCCGACCTTTGAAGCGACGGAGCTGATTCATGGCGTATCAATTTGACTTTATGCCTGTGCTCGCCAACACCGACCTGCTGTTGCGCGGCGCGCTGTTCACGCTTGAGCTGACGGCCATCGGCGCGATTCTCGGGGTGGCCCTGGGCACCGTCGGCGCCGTGGTGCGGGCCTGGAAGATCCAGCCGTTTGCGTGGTTCTTCGGTGTGTATGTCGAGTTGATCCGCAACACGCCGTTTCTGGTGCAGTTGTTCTTCATCTTCTTCGGCCTGCCCTCGCTGGGGCTGAAAATCACCGAATGGCAAGCCGCCGTGCTGGCGATGGTGATCAACCTGGGGGCCTACTCCACCGAGATCATCCGCGCCGGCATCCAGGCCATCCCTCGCGGCCAGCTGGAAGCCGCTGCCGCACTGGCAATGACGCGTTTCGAGGCGTTCCGCCACGTGGTGCTGCTGCCGGCGCTGGGCAAGGTGTGGCCGGCCCTGAGCAGCCAGATCATCATCGTGATGCTCGGCTCGGCCGTGTGTTCGCAGATCGCCACCGAAGAGCTGAGCTTTGCCGCCAACTTTATTCAGTCGCGCAACTTCCGCGCATTTGAAACCTACGCGCTGACCACGCTGGTGTACCTGTGCATGGCGTTGATGATTCGCCAGTTGCTCAACTGGATCGGCCGGCGGTTTGTGATGAGGAACAGCCGATGAGTGATTTTTCGTTCTGGGACATCGTGCGCAACCTGGCGGTTGGCCTGCAATGGACCCTGTTGCTGTCGTTGGTGGCGTTTGTCGGCGGCGGCCTGATCGGTCTGCTGGTGATGACCATGCGCATCAGCCGCAAAGCCTTCGCGCGCAATATTGCGCGCACCTATATCGAACTGTTTCAGGGCACGCCGCTGTTGATGCAGCTGTTCCTGGTGTTTTTCGGCATCGCCCTGTTGGGCGTGGATATTTCGCCCTGGCTGGCGGCGGCCATTGCCCTGACCCTGTTTACCAGCGCCTACCTGGCCGAGATCTGGCGCGGCTGCGTCGAATCCATCGCCCACGGGCAATGGGAAGCGTCGGCCAGCCTGGCACTCAACCCGCTTGAACAACTGCGCTACGTGATCCTGCCCCAAGCGCTGCGGATTGCCGTGGCACCCACCGTGGGTTTCTCGGTGCAGGTGGTCAAAGGCACCGCCGTGACCTCGATCATTGGCTTTACCGAACTGACCAAGACCGGCGGCATGCTCGCCAACGCCACCTTCGAACCCTTCATGGTCTACGGCTTGGTGGCCCTCGGTTACTTCCTGCTCTGCTACCCCTTGTCCCTCAGTGCCCGCTACCTGGAAAGGAGACTGCATGCCTCTGCTTAGAATTTCCGCCCTGCATAAGTATTACGGCGATCACCACGTACTCAAGGGCATCGACCTGACAGTCGAAGAAGGCCAGGTGGTGGCGATCATCGGCCGCAGCGGCTCGGGCAAGTCCACCTTGCTGCGTACCCTCAATGGCCTGGAATCGATCAACGACGGTGTGATCGAAGTCGATGGCGAGTACCTCGATGCCGCGCGCGCCGACCTGCGCAGCCTGCGGCAGAAAGTCGGCATGGTGTTCCAGCAGTTCAACCTGTTCCC
Source organism: Pseudomonas sp. HT11 (assembly GCF_044875395.1). NCBI lineage: Bacteria > Pseudomonadati > Pseudomonadota > Gammaproteobacteria > Pseudomonadales > Pseudomonadaceae > Pseudomonas > Pseudomonas sp. HT11. Next base: position 6,071,561 of record NZ_CP173217.1, read on the forward strand.
GCACCTGACGGTGGGCGAGAACGTCATGCTCGCGCCGCAAGTGGTGCAGAAAGTGCCCAAGGCCAAAGCCGCACAGCTCGCCAGGCAGATGCTGGAGCGCGTCGGGCTGGGGGAAAAGTTCGACGCCTTTCCGGATCGCCTGTCCGGTGGCCAGCAGCAACGCGTCGCCATTGCGCGCGCACTGGCCATGTCACCCAAGGTGCTGCTGTGCGACGAAATCACCTCGGCCCTGGACCCTGAACTGGTCAATGAAGTGCTCAGCGTGGTGCGTCAACTGGCCAACGACGGCATGACCCTGATCATGGTGACCCACGAAATGCGCTTCGCCCGGGAAGTCGGCGACAAACTGGTGTTCATGCACCAAGGCAAAGTGCATGAGGTGGGCGACCCCAAGACATTGTTCGCCAACCCCAAAACGCCGGAATTCGCCAACTTCATTGGCTCGGTGGAACAGCCGAGCTGACCAGTTCGAAACTGCCCTGCGCCTCAAGGTGTGTTTCGCTACGCACCTGGAAGGCGTCGGCAGCCAGGTCGGTGTCGATATCGACCTGGGCCGTGAATTGACGTCCTGCCCTCGGCCCCCCGGCCACTCGCGCTATCAACGTCTGACCGGGCAACAGGTGCCCGCTGACCGTCTCGCCGGGTGAGTGCGCGAGCGCCCAGCCGACGGCCTGCCCATCTAAACGGGCGTGTTTGAGGTTCAGGCGCAAACGCCCCTGGCGCCCAAAACGAAAGCCCTCGCCATCGGTAGCCACGCCGATAAAACGCAACGCGATTGCCGCGGGCTCAGCACACAGTACATTCACGCTCAACGAGCGAGTGCCGAGCGCCATGGAAGGGCTTTCAACGAGCGCCTCCCTGCGAATAACGCCGTAGTCTATGCGCGGCTGGCTCACCGATAACCGGCAATTTTCAGCCCGGGCATCAGGCGTCGCGAGCAGTGCGCAGAGCATGACCCAGGGCACGCTTTTAAGCTTAACGGCCATGGCACACCGCCGAGGTGGTTTCATAGAACTTGTCATTGTCGGGTTGGCTCTTGAGGTCAATGCGTAGCAGGCAGGTGGAAGCGTCCGGCAATGAAACACGCAGGCTTTGCGCCTCATTGACGTCATTGAGGAACACCATGCCCTCGCCCACCACGCTGGTCAGGAAGCGATCGCCTCTGCCGAACACCGAGGCACCCTGGGGCAATGGCCGGCCCTGCTGATCCTTTGCAGTGAGCAAAATACGGCGCACTTTCACCACATCGAAATCCACGGCATTGAAGGATCCACGGCCCGCCGTGAGCACCTGCGTGCCGTTTTTCAGGTCGACGCGCCTGGGCAAGGACGGGGTCTGCACCTCGACCCGGCTGTTGGTGTAGGCCGGCAGGCCTGCGATCACGGCTTGCCCGCTGAAATCGGTCCACACCGGGCCTTGGGGGGTCTCGACTTTTGCCGCGCCGATATCCCCCACAGAGACGATGCCGAAGGTGTCCTGCACGGGGTAAGGCGAAAAGGTCAGCCCGCCTGCGTGAGCCACCACGCCGCCTTGCAACTGCCCGGTGTAACTGGTGCCCTGCGGGTCGCGGCTGACACCCAGGCCGACCCGGGTATAACGGGGCAGCAGGTCCACCTGCCCGCGCACCGATGCCTGCCGGGCCTTGAGGTCGCGCTCGACGCCCACTTCGTAATTCACATACTCGTTGACCCGCTCGCTGAGCGATGTACCGGCGGTTAACTGATCACCGCGACGACTGGTGTAACTGTGCACACGACGGTCCCCACCCAATGGCACGCTGACCTGCAACCGCACGGACAGGTCGTTGTCCAGCGCCCGTTCGCGTCGGTTGCCTGCACGCGTGACGTCACGATCCGACCGCGTGCCGCCCACTTGCGAATCGGCAATCAACGCGACATCGGCGCGGCTGAATGACTTGTTCCACGAGGTAAACACATGCTCGCTCGTTCGCCCGTCAAATTGAGCGCTGCGGGTATAGCCCAGCGAGAACACACCCAGCATGGGGTCGGCCCAGCTCATGCCTGCCGTGTACTGGTTCTTGAAGCGCGAACCCAATTCGTCGGGCCGGGCGACGCGGCCGGCTTCAGTGACCTCACGATAACCCTGGGTCTGGGTGGTCGCACTGAGGTTGACGTCAACATTGGCCAGCACCGGGCTGCTCACGGAGACGCTGCTGCGCGACCCGGACACTGCGTTTTTGCTGTCTCGCGACAGGTTGTGACGTGCCCCCACGGAAACCCGCTGCATGAACACGCTGCTCAGGGTGCCGCCCGCCGACCCATAGTCATCGGCGCTCAACAAACCAAAGCCCGCCGACGAATCGCGCCCCAGCCCCCAAGTGCCGCTGGCCATGGCGACCCGCGGTGACGGCCCCTCTTCGAGGGTGTTTTTGCGCAGTTTGCCAACCGAAAAATAATATCCAGGCGCCGCCGGGCCAGCCCCGGCGAACGAAGCCGCCGGCACCACGAAGCTGCGCCTGACTCCGCGCACATCGATCACGCTGACGTCCAGGTCACTGGTGGCATTGAGCAAAGGCAACCCCGCAAGCCTGAACGGGCCTTCGGGCACCAACGTGCTGTGGATCAACGCGCCGGACTGGCGCACTTCAACCCGCGACTGGCTCTGGGCGAGGCCTTCGACCACCGCATTGTTGCCGCCCGCAGCGGCACGGGATTGGCCATCGGGGTAAAACTGCAGCCCGGACAACTGGACCCCGCCAAACAACGGGTTATGGCTGGAAATCTGGCCGACCTGGAAAGTCGACTGCAACGCGGTCACATCCCGTTGGGCAAAAGCGTAAAGGTGTTCGGTACGGGTCTTGCCGTTGTCGGACACATAGAACTGGCGACTGCGAACCACCCAATCCTCAAGGTTGAAGCCTGCCTCGGTGTAGGCCGAGATGAACCGGCTGGGCCCACTGCGCGAATGGCTGTCCAAACCCAGCACGTCATAGTTGAACAGCGCTGCTGCGCCGCCCGTGGAAAAGGGCCCGGCCTCCCACTGCGGCGCACGCAATGACTGGGTCGGCACAACCAGCGTCACTTCCTCGGTACCGGGACGCAGCCTCAGCATTGTGGTCGGGAAAGCAGCGAGAAAGTCATGACAGGTCGCGTCCGGTGTAGCGCCTTCGTGGAGGATTTCGCGCGGCTTTACCAGCCCGGCTTTTTCCAGCAGCCCAGGCGTAAAACACAATCGCCCCTCGTGATCGAAACGTGCATCCACCAGCCCAAGCGGGTTTCCATTGACCCGCAGGCCCACCACATGGGCACCTTCACGAAAGCGCGCTGCACTGCGAAAGTAGTCGGAGACCTTTGGGTCAATACCGTGGGTTGTCAGTGCCGCAAGGTCAAAGCCCTCTCCCAGCTCCAGCGCAGAAACAACGCCGGGCAAGCTCCAAAGGGCTGCAAACCCCATGATCAACGTGGGCCTGCCGGGCCCGAAAAATGCCGCAATGCGGTGACTCGAAGGGTTCATCATCGGCCGATCAACCCTCATCGGTGTGGATCGGGGCGCGGTAGTTTTCTACCGAAAACCCATAGACCGTGGCGGGCTGGATCTCGACCTCGGCCATACCGTCCAGTGGGCCATCAACCTGTGCGGTCAATGCTTCACCGGGCAAAAGGTAGACGCGCGGCAACGTGGCCGGGGCGCCTTGTGGAAGCAGCCGCACCTCCGGCGCCAGGCGCACCACATAGGCACTGTCGTTATGGACCGTGAGGCCCTGCCCGGTCCGCCTCCACTTCAGCAGCTCCCAGGGTGTTGAGTGCCGAGGCAAACCTTTGGGGTGCAGGATCAGCGGCAAATTCTGCCGAAGGGTGATACCGATGGTCGCACCGCCCGCCGTGCGCGCCTGGGGGATGCCCTCGAACGACACGCGCTTGAGGCGTTGGGTCTTGAGCGGCTCACTCTGGGTGCTGATAAAACGCACCAGCTGCGTGTCGCCCGCTTCCACTCGCGTAATGGGCGGGGTGACGATCAACAGCAGTTGCTGGTCCTCGGGCACGTTCTCCACCACCGAATGAAGCAACGCCGGCCCTGCATCGGTGTTCTTGATGTTTATTGTGGCTTCGCCCTCTTCCTCATAAAGCATCACCACTGTTGTTTCCGGCAGCATGCCGTCCGCCTGTGCAACACCGGTAAAAAAACCACAGGCACTTGCACTCCAAAACACTATAAAACTTATGATTGAAAACCCACGCACTCGACGTCCCCCACAACCGACAAAGTTGACAATGGGCAGTTAAACGCCCACAAAAAAACAGCCAACCAGAAAGTGTCAGTTTCTTGATTGGCTGTTTTGCGCTGTTTAGATGTAACTCAATACCAGTGTGGCGCGCCCATCAAGGGAGACATCGCGACTCAAGTCCAGATCCTGCGCCCGGTTGATGACCGCCTTCACCGCAAGCGTGCCGGTCAACTGGTTAATAGAGGCCGGCGTAAAGGTGGTGCTATTGCGCCACGAATACTGGGCAGGCGCTTGAGCAACTTTGCCATCGCTGCTCAGCCAAACGCCGGCGCCATTACGCAGGATGGGATACAGCGCCACACCGGCAGAACGCAGATCCCTGAGCGTGACCGAATAGCCACCGGTTCGCCGAGCGCCTACGGAACCCAGACCAAAATTCTGCGCCTCGGTAAAGCCTGGGCCCAGGACACCTGGCACTTTGCTGCCCGCCTGCAAGTCGGTGAAGGAGAGACCGAACCTCGCCGGCGTTGTACCGCAATTGACCACCAGGGAAGTGGTCTTCTCTTCGCGCGTGTTGAACGCGGTCTGGGATAATTCGCCGGAACGAATCGTGCCGTAATCAATGATGCCGCTGCCGGCCAGGCTGAGGTTACAGGCGGCGGGTGTAATCGTGCCCCTGACGACCAGCTGGGCGCTGGTGGTCGCCTGAGCGGTCAGGGTTGCAGCCAGGCAGGCGATACCGAGAGTCAAACCAACAATTGTTTTCATTTTTGTCCTGTCACTACGAAGTTAACAGGCGCTGTTTATTCGCGTTCTGGCGAATCCATCGCCCAACCACTTATCTTCCCGGACATACATAACGATAAATAAATAACACCCAGGCAACATTGCCGAGTGACAGTCTGTCGCTTTGGTACCTCATTAAAAAATCGGACAACACATCAGTTATTGTCGGAGTGATGAAAATAAACAGTGGCTCTCAGTTAATAACAAGGTAGTCCATAACAAAACAAACTAAGAGAACAGCGACTCAACCATTGTAGGCAAATTCAAAATCCGCCTTAAACACTACAAAAGCCAAAATGCCTACATCATCGACTGACTTATTCGTCGCATGCTTACAAAACCGGCCTACATTTCCCACATGAATTCCCCACAGACAGCATCAGGCAAATTACTGAAGCACAACGCGTTGGCGCCAGCGTTCGATCGTGGCACGATGGTCAGGTTATCGACCGAGACCCCCAAACCATGCCGCAATCCCAAGCCAAGAATCTGTCCTTGATCGCCGCTATCGACCTGGGCTCCAACAGCTTTCACATGGTCGTGGCCAAGGCCCAGAACGGCGAAATCCGCATCCTCGAGCGGCTCGGCGAAAAAGTGCAACTGGCTGCCGGGATCGACGACGAGCGCCAGCTCAATGAAGAATCCATGCAGCGCGGGCTCGATTGCCTCAAGCGCTTTGCCCAACTGATCAACGGCATGCCCTTGGGCGCTGTGCGCATCGTTGGCACCAACGCCTTGCGTGAAGCCCGCAACCGCGGCGAATTCATCCGCCGCGCTGAAGCCATCCTCGGGCACCCGGTAGAAGTCATTTCCGGCCGCGAAGAAGCGCGCCTGATCTACCTCGGCGTCTCTCACACCCTGGCCGACACCCCCGGCAAACGCTTGGTAGCGGACATCGGCGGCGGCAGCACCGAATTCATCATCGGCCAGCGTTTCGAACCGCTGCTGCGCGAAAGCCTGCAGATGGGTTGCGTCAGTTATACCCAGCGTTATTTCAAGGACGGCAAGATCACCCCGGCGCGCTATGCCCAGGCCTACACCGCGGCGCGCCTGGAAATCATGAGCATCGAACACGCCCTGCATCGCTTGACCTGGGATGAAGCCATCGGCTCATCCGGCACCATCCGCGCCATCGGCCTGGCCCTCAAAGCCGGCGGCCATGGCACCGGTGAGGTCAACGCCGAAGGCCTGGCCTGGCTCAAGCGCAAGCTGTTCAAGCTGGGCGACGCAGAGAAAATCGACTTCGACGGCATCAAGCCTGATCGGCGCACCATTTTCCCGGCCGGCCTAGCGATTCTCGAGGCGATTTTCGACGCCCTCGAACTGCAGCGCATGGACCACTGCGACGGCGCCCTGCGCGAAGGCGTGCTCTATGACCTGCTGGGCCGCCATCACCATGAAGACGTGCGTGAACGCACCCTCAGCTCGTTGATGGAGCGTTATCACGTCGACCTCGAACAAGCCGCGCGCGTGGAGCGCAAGGCCCTGCATGCCTTCGACCAGGTGGCCGAGGACTGGGACCTGGCAGACGGCGTGTGGCGCGAGCTGCTCGGCTGGGCTGCCAAGGTGCACGAAGTGGGCCTGGACATCGCCCACTACCATTACCACAAGCATGGCGCCTACCTGATCGAGCACTCGGACCTCGCCGGTTTCTCGCGCGAAGACCAACAGATGCTCGCCCTGCTGGTGCGCGGCCATCGCCGCAACATTCCCAAGGACAAGTTTGCCGACTTCGGCAGCGAAGGCAGCAAGCTGATTCGCCTGTGCGTGCTGCTGCGCTTTGCGATCCTGTTCCACCACATCCGCGGCACCCAGGAAATGCCCCAGGTAACCCTGCGCGCCCACGGCGACAGCCTGGACGTGGTGTTCCCCAAAGGCTGGCTGGATGAAAACCAGCTGACCCAGGCGGACTTCGCCCAGGAAGCGGAATGGCTGACGCGGGTGGGGTTCAGCCTGAACCTGCGCTGAGCCGATCTAAAGAACACTGCAAAAACACATGTGGGAGGGGGCTTGCCCCCGATGGCGGTGGACCAGTCAATGAATCTGTTGACTGAAACTCCTTCATCGGGGGCAAGCCCCCTCCCACATGTTCAGAGCGCGTTGGCTTTAGTTCACCGCAAGAATCGGGCTACCCAGCTTCTCCAGCAATGTCGCTTGCGCACTGCGCGGGTTCTGGTTGCCGGTCGGCGTGTTGCGCACGTAGCGGCCGTCCGACTGCAGGCTCCAGCTGTGCGTGTTGTCAGTGAGGTAGCTTTCCAGCTCTTTCTTAACGCGCATGATCAGCTTCTTGCCTTCCACCGGGAAGCAGGTCTCCACACGCTTATCGAGGTTGCGCTCCATCCAGTCGGCACTGGAGAGGAACATCTGCTCTTCGCCGCCGTTGAGGAAGTAGAACACCCGCGTGTGCTCCAGGAAGCGGCCGATGATCGATCGCACGTGGATGTTATGCGAGACCCCGGCGATGCCCGGACGCAGGCAGCACATGCCACGCACCACCAAGTCGATGCGCACACCGGACTGGCTGGCCTTGTACAGCGCGCGGATGATCTTCGGATCGGTCAGCGAGTTGAACTTGGCGATGATGTGCGCCGGTTTGCCGTCGAGGGCGAACTGGGTCTCGCGGGCAATCATGTCGAGCATGCCCTTTTTGAGCGTGAACGGCGCGTGCAGCAGCTTCTTCATGCGCAAGGTCTTGCCCATGCCGATCAGCTGGCTGAACAACTTGCCGACGTCTTCACACAAGGCGTCGTCGGAGGTCAGCAGGCTGTAGTCGGTGTAGAGCTTGGCGTTGCCGGCGTGGTAGTTGCCAGTGCCCAAGTGCGCGTAACGCACAATCTCGCCGGCTTCGCGGCGCAGGATCAGCATCATCTTGGCGTGGGTCTTGAAACCGACCACGCCGTAGATCACCACCGCACCGGCCGCTTGCAGGCGGCTGGCCAGTTGCAGGTTGGACTCTTCGTCGAAGCGCGCACGCAACTCGATCACCGCGGTGACTTCCTTGCCGTTTCGCGCGGCGTCTACCAGTGCGTCGACGATTTCCGAGTTGGCGCCGGAGCGGTACAGCGTCTGGCGCACAGCCAGAACATGCGGGTCCTTGGCGGCCTGGCGCAGCAGGTCGACCACCGGGGTGAAGGACTCGAACGGGTGCAGCAGCAGAATGTCCTGCTTGCTCACCACGCTGAAGATGTTCTCGCTGTTTTGCAGCAGTTTCGGGATCTGCGGAGTGAACGGCGTGTATTGCAGCTCCGGGTGGCTGTCAAGACCGGTGATGCTGAACAGGCGCGTCAGGTTCACCGGGCCATTGACCTGGTACAACTCGGACTCGGCCAGGTTGAACTGCTTGAGCAGGTAGTCCGACAGGTGTTTAGGGCAAGTGTCGGCCACTTCCAGGCGCACCGCGTCGCCGTAGCGGCGCGAGAACAGCTCACCGCGCAGGGCGCGGGCCAAGTCTTCGACGTCTTCGGAATCCAGCGCCAGGTCGGCGTTACGGGTCAGGCGGAACTGGTAGCAGCCCTTTACCTTCATGCCCTGGAACAGGTCATCGGCATGCGCGTGGATCATCGACGACAGGAATACATAGTTGTCGCCAGCACCCCCCACCTCTTCCGGTACCTTGATGATCCGTGGCAACAGACGCGGCGCCGGGATGATCGCCAGGCCTGAATCGCGGCCGAAGGCGTCGATGCCTTCCAGTTCGACGATGAAGTTCAGGCTCTTGTTCACCAGCAGCGGGAACGGGTGCGTCGGGTCCAGACCAATCGGGGTGATGATCGGTGAAATCTCGTCACGGAAGTAACGGCGCACCCAGGTCTTGATCTTGGTGGTCCAGTGCCGGCGACGGATGAAGCGGACCTGATGTTTTTCCAGCTCCGGCAACAGGATGTCGTTGAGGATCGCGTATTGGCGGTCGACATGACCGTGCACCAGCTCGCTGATGCGCGCCAGGGCCTGATGCGGCTGCAGGCCGTCGGCACCGGCTTGTTCGCGGGCGAAGGTGATTTGTTTCTTGAGGCCGGCGACGCGGATCTCGAAGAACTCGTCCAGGTTGCTGGAGAAAATCAGCAGGAATTTCAGCCGCTCCAGCAGCGGGTAGGACTCATCCAGCGCCTGCTCGAGCACGCGGATGTTGAATTGCAGTTGTGACAGCTCGCGGTGGATGTACAGGCTGCTGTCATCCAGGTTGGTGACCGCGACCACCGGGGCCGGCGCGGGCGCTTCGGCCACCACGGCAGGCGGTGCGGGCTCCAGCTCCGGCGGGGTTTCGGTGACTTGTTCCACCACCGGGTGAGCGTCTTTTACGGCAACTTCTGAGAGTCCTTCGGTATTCATTGAGTGTTCCTGTGAGGGCTATTGTTGCTCTCTAAGCAATTGGGCGGCGCGGGCGGCGAAGTAGGTCAGAATGCCATCAGCGCCGGCACGTTTAAAGGCAGTCAGGGATTCGAGGATCACCGCTTCACTCAACCAACCATTCTGGATCGCGGCCATGTGCATCGCGTATTCACCGCTGACCTGATAGACAAAGGTCGGCACCTTGAATTCCTCTTTGACCCGACAAAGGATGTCCAGGTACGGCATCCCTGGCTTGACCATCACCATGTCGGCGCCTTCAGCCAGATCCGCCGCCACTTCGTGCAGGGCTTCCTGGCTGTTGGCCGGGTCCATCTGGTACGAGGCCTTGTTGGCCTTGCCCAGGTTCAGTGCCGAGCCCACCGCATCGCGGAAAGGCCCGTAATAGGCGCTGGCGTACTTGGCCGAGTAGGCCATGATTCGCACATTGACGTGGCCGGCCAGTTCCAGGGCTTCGCGAATCGCCTGGATGCGACCGTCCATCATGTCCGACGGTGCGACGACCTGGGCGCCAGCGGCTGCGTGGGACAGCGCCTGTTTGACCAGCGCATCGACGGTAATGTCGTTTTGAACATAGCCGTCTTCGTCAAGAATGCCATCCTGGCCGTGGGTGGTGAACGGATCCAGCGCCACGTCGGTGATCACACCCAGCTCCGGGAAACGCTCGCGCAGCGCGCGGGTAGCACGCTGGGCAATGCCTTGCGGGTTCCAGGCTTCGCTAGCGTCAAGCGACTTGAGTGCAGAGGGCGTCACTGGAAACAGCGCCAGCGCCGGAATCCCGAGTTCCACCCAGTTCGCCGCTTCGATCAGCAGCTGATCAATGGTCAAGCGCTCCACACCCGGCATCGATGCCACTGCTTCCCGACGGTTTTCACCGTCCAGCACAAACACCGGCAAGATCAGATCGTTCGTCGTCAGCACGTTTTCACGCACCAGACGACGAGAAAAATCATCACGGCGATTGCGGCGCAGGCGGGTAGCAGGGAACAGGCGATTGGCAGGGGTAAAGCTCACGACAGACTCCTGAGCCCGTGTTTACGGGCGAGCGTTGCAGTTATAAGCGGCCATTATGACGAAGGAATGACAGTTGTGCTTATCGATGCGACCTGCAGTCGCATTCGTCGCATATGTAGGAATTGTTCACTTCGTGACACATCTCGATACTTTCATGAATGTCCACGAAGGCGTAGGCTGCGCGTTCATTTCGCCAGCACCCCAGACCATGCTTCAACAATTTCTGCATGACTTCGGCTACTTTGCGCTCTTCCTGGGCACGTTCTTCGAAGGCGAAACCATTCTGGTTCTCGCAGGCTTCCTGGCGTTCCGTGGATACATGGATATCAACCTGGTGGTGGTCGTTGCCTTCTTTGGCAGCTATGCCGGTGACCAGCTGTGGTACTTCCTGGGGCGCAAGCATGGCCGCAAACTGTTGGCGCGCAAGCCGCGCTGGCAATTGATGGGCGACAAAGCGCTGGAACATATCCGCAAGCATCCGGATATCTGGGTGTTGAGCTTTCGGTTCGTCTACGGGCTGCGCACCGTGATGCCGGTGGCGATTGGCTTGTCCGGTTACCCGCCTTTGCGTTACTTGCTGCTCAACGGCATTGGCGCTGCGGTGTGGGCGGCGGCGCTGGGCGCTGCGGCTTATCATTTTGGCGCGGTGCTGGAAGGCATGCTCGGCAGCATCAAGAAATATGAGCTGTGGGTGTTGGGCGCACTGCTGTTGCTGGGCTTGGGCCTGTGGCTGCGTCGCCGCTTCAAGAACGCGCGCATTGCCCGCCAGGCCTGCGAAGATGCCAAGGCCCGGCTGGCCGCAGAGCGACTTGCCGAGCCCACCAAGGTCGACGCGCCTAAGACGCCAATCGAGTAAGCCGGTTTCTGCAGCAGTAGAGACCGATCACGCTGAGCAAGCTGTAACTCACCAGGCCCAGCCAGCCCAAATTGCTGGCCGGCCACAGCCCGACCAGCGGCGCCAGCCATACCAACGGTACATTCAGCCCCAGGCGCACCAGCTCAGCCTTCAGGGCCCAGGGGCGATTCTCCAACGCCACGCCCAGCGTGAACAACCCTAACGCCATCGCGCTCCAGCCCAGGATCAACGCCGCCGTGGGCAGCCCTTCGCCTGCATTCATCAGATAGCTGCCAAACCCCACATACGCCGCAAATTGCAGGGCAACGTAGACCTGCTGGCGTGCGTCCAATGGCACTTCGAATTTGCGGAACTGGCTCAAATCGGGCTTGGCCAGCGGGTACTTGGCCTTCACGTCCGCCGGGCGCCAGCCGGTGCGCATGAACCAGATGCGCAGCTTGTCCCACCCGCGCTCGGTACGCCGCGCATCACTCCACAACTGTGCATAAAACTGCAGGTTGGCCCACAGCGGGTTCCAACTGGCCAAGGGCGTGGTCACGCCAAAGATCACCGGTTCGTTGTCGTCTTCTTCCTGGAAGCTGCCGAACAGCCGGTCCCAAATAATGAACACGCCGCCATAGTTGCGATCCATGTAAAGAGCGTTCTGTGCATGGTGAGCCCGATGATTGGACGGTGTGACGAAGAACCATTCGAACCAGCCAAGCTTGGGCACGTGGCGGGTGTGCACCCAGAATTGATACAGCAGATTGAGCGAGGCCACGCTGATAAACACCACCAGCGGCACGCCCACCACAGCCAGGGGCAGGTAGAAAATCCAGCTCAGCAAGAAGCCGGTGCTGGTCTGGCGCAAGGCGGTGGTGAGGTTGTAGTCCTCACTCTGGTGATGCACCGAGTGCGCGGCCCACAGGATGTTGCGCTCATGGCCGCAGCGATGCAGCCAGTAGTAGCAGAAGTCGTAGAACACAAAGGCGAACACCCAGGTCCACACACTCTGGGCCGACAGCTCGACCAACGCCAGGTGCTTGAGGGCGAAGGCGTAAGTCAGCAGCCCGACCCCCTTGGTCAGCAAGCCCGTGGTGGTGGACAGCACACCCGTGCTGAGGCTGTTGATGGCGTCGGCCACCCGATAGTTGCGCGCGCCGCGCCAGCGGTCGGCCAGCAGTTCAACCACGATCAAGGCAATGAAAAACGGTACCGCGTAAGGCACGAAGTCCATGGGCTAGTCCGGTCTGTTTTTGTTAGATCAAGATTAGGTGTAGCGGCGCGAGATCCCATTGGCAACAGATGACAAATTAGTAGACATTTAACGCCATGAAATAGGGAGAAATACTCATGAGCAAAAAGATTGCAGTGATCCTTTCCGGCTGTGGCGTGTACGACGGCGCAGAGATCCACGAAAGCGTGATCACCTTGCTGCGCCTGGACCAGCGAGGCGCCCAGGTCCAATGTTTTGCGCCGGATATCGCGCAACATCACGTGATCAACCACCTCACCGGCGAAGAGATGCCCGAGTCGCGTAACGTGCTGGTGGAGTCGGCGCGGATTGCTCGGGGTGACGTGAAAGATATCCGTGAGGCCCGCGCCGAAGACTTCGATGCGCTGATCGTGCCCGGCGGGTTTGGCGCGGCGAAGAACCTGTCGAACTTTGCCGTGGAAGGTGCGGGTTGCAGCGTCAACCCGCAGGTGCTGGCGCTGGCGGAAGCCTTCGCCGAAGCGAGCAAGCCGGTGGGGCTGATCTGCATTTCGCCGGCACTGGCCGCGAAAATCTACGGCCCCGGCGTGACGTGCACCATCGGCAACGACGCCGACACCGCCGCTGCCCTCGACAAGATGGGCGCCACCCACCGCGACTGCACAGTGGAAGACATCGTCGAGGACACCCCGCGCAAACTGGTGAGCACCCCGGCCTACATGCTCGGCAAGAACATCAGTGAGGTGGCCTCAGGTATCAACAAACTCGTGGATCGGGTGCTGGAATTGACCCACGAAAATGATTGAGAGCGTCCCGAACACTTAAGGGTGGTTATCCCACCCTTCGTGGCGGGCAGTCTCTTCGTGGCGAGCAGGGCTTGTTGTGGCGAGCAGGCTTGCCCCGCGTTGGGCTGCGCAGCAGCCCCAATCCAGACAACGCGGTCAATCAGTTAATCTGCGGCGTGAAGTTTTGGGGCGGCTTCGCCCCCCCAACGCGGGGCAAGCCCGCTCGCCACAAGAACACCGCTCGCCAACGTCAGGCCTCGCGCATCAACTTGGTCAATATCCTGTCCAGCGCATTGGCAAACGCCTGCTTATCCTTTTCCCCATGGGGCGGCGGGCCTCCGCCCATCTGGCCCTGCTCGCGCAGATCCGTGAACAGGTTACGCACCGCCAGCCGTTCGCTCATGTTGGCCGGGCTGAATTCCTTGCCGCGAGGGTCAAGGGCCGTGATGCCCTTCTTCACCAGCCGGTCGGCCAAGGGCACATCGCTGCAAATCACCAGCTCACCGGGCACGGCGTGCTCCACCAGGTAGTCATCCGCCGCATCCGGGCCGCTGGGCACCACGATCAACTTCACACAAGCAAAGCTCGGTTTGATCTGGCTTTGCCCCGCCACCAATACCACCTCGAACTGGCGCTTGAGGGCGAATTTCACCACCTGGTCCTTGGCCGCCCGTGGGCAAGCATCTGCATCGATCCACACGCGCATGGTCAGGCTGCCACGCGGCGTTTTTCTGCCAGGCGGCTGCGGCCGTACAGCACCACAATCGCCAGGATCGCCACGGCCTGCGCACTCAACGAATACGCGTCGGCGTGGATGCCCAGCCAGTCGAAGTCAAAGAACGCCACCGGCCGTGTGCCAAAGATGCCGGCTTCCTGCAAGGCCTTCACGCCATGCCCGGCGAACACCACCGACAGCGCACACAGCAGCGCCGCGTTGATGCCGAAGAACAACGCCAAGGGCAGCTTCGCCGAGCCGCGTAGGATCACCCACGCCAGGCCCACCAGCAGCACCAGCGCCGTGGCGCCACCGGCCAGCACCGCGTTGTGCCCGGCGGGGCCGGCTTGCAGCCACAGGGTTTCGTAGAACAGGATCACTTCGAACAGCTCGCGGTACACCGAGAAGAACGCCAGCATGGCAAACCCGAAGCGCCCGCCGCCGCCCACCAGGCTGCTCTTGATGTAATCCTGCCAGGCCGCCGCGTGGCGTCGGTCGTGCATCCACACGCCAAGCCACAGCACCATCACACTGGCGAACAGTGCCGTGCAGCCTTCAAGCAATTCGCGCTGGGCGCCGCTGACGTCAATCACATACGCCGCCAATGCCCACGTCGCCAGGCCGGCCAACAGCGCCAGGCCCCAACCGACGTTGACGCTGCGCACCGCCGATTGCTGGCCGGTGTTACGCAGGAAAGCCAGAATCGCCGCCAGCACCAGGATCGCTTCCAGACCTTCACGCAACAGAATCAGGAGGCCGGAGATGTAACTCAACGACCAGCTCAAGCCATCGCTGCCCAGCAAGCCGGCAGATTCAGTGAGTTTGCCCTTGGCCACGTCCAGACGCTGCTGCACCTGCTCGATCGGCAGGCCGTCCTGCAATGACTGCCGGTAGGCCATCAGGGCTTTCTCGGTGTCCTTGCGCACGTTGGCGTCGACGTTGTCCAGCGAGCTTTCCACCAGCTCAAACCCTTCCAGGTAGGCGGCTACCGACAAGTCGTAGGCCTGTTCGTGATCACCGTTGCGGAACGCGGCGAGGCTCTTGTCCAGCGTGGTCGCGGTGTAATCGAGCAACTGCGCCGGGCCACGCTTGACCTGCGGCGGCTGCGCACGCTGGGCGCGGAACGTCGCAGCGGCGGCCGGGCCGTTTGCGGCGAGCACTTCATTGGGGGTCTGGCGGGCTAGGTCGGCAAGGTTGAAGGGTTGTTCGCTGCTTGCCGCAGCCGGGTCAGCGGTGAAACCGGCGATGTAGGTCGCCAGGTCCCAGCGTTGACGGTCATCCAGTTGGTCAGCGAAAGACGGCATGTCAGTGCCCTCGACGCCCAGACCGAGTGTGTTGTAGATCGCGTAGAGGCTCAGGCGGTCCAGGCGCGCGGCGTCGCGCAGATTTGCGGGCGGCGGCGTCATGCCCGTGCTGGCCGGGCCATCACCGGCGCCCGCAGTGCCGTGGCATACCGAGCAGTGCTGGGCATAGAGCGGTGCGCCACGCGTGGGGTCTGGGGTGATCGCCGGAGCCTGGCTGACCTCGTACGCCACTGCCAACTTGGCACCCAATTGACGGGCCTGGTGGGCGACGGTCGCGCCCTCTTCACGCGCGGTCACCGCCGCCAGCAATTCATTGACGCCCTTTATCAAATCGGCGCGTTCGGGTTTCTCGGGTAAATCCGCTACCAGGCCCTGCAATACCCCAAGAAATTCCACCTGTTCGCGGTATTCGGATTCATCCACGACCGTGCCCGCGTCCACCGATGGCGGGTAGTCGGCACCGATGTAATCGAGCAGATGCAAGGCTTGAGGCGCGCCCTCGGCAGTTGCCGCCAACAGATTAAAGCTGCACGACATCAGCGCCGGCAGCAGCAGCCAGGCGAGAAAACGGTAAAGGGCAGTCATGAATGAATCTCAAAGGGAAATGCGAAGTAACACATTGTTTAACGTTAAGGGGTTTGACTCAAGACGTCAGTGATAAGGAGATGGAAATATCGCCGTCGACATGATGGCAATCGCACAAAAAACGGAGCAAAAAGCCATTGTTTTGCCATTAATGGCGCTTATAATGCCGCGCCCTGTTATTGCGAAAGGGAATTTAATTCCTCGTTTTTATGAGGAATAGGCACATCGGCTGATTATTTTCAGGGAAGAAGTTTGTATGGCATTTCGCGCCTTAACCCCGCTCGCACTCGCGGCGGTGACCTTGCTGTCCGGTTGTTCGATGTTTCGCAGCTACGACACGGAGCTGCAAGCCACCAACCAGAAGCTGGCCACCGGCAATGTCGACGGTGCCCTGACCCTGCTGGAAAAAAACAATACCGGCGACGACAAAGACCTGCTCTATTTCTTCGAAAAGGGCGAGCTGTTGCGCGCCAAGGGCGACCTCACCGGCAGCCAGACCGCCTGGCGCAGCGCCGACCTGCAAGTCTACAAGTGGGAAGAGTCGGTCAAATTCGACAGCGAAAAGTACCTCGCCCAGTTCGGCAGTTTCCTGGTCAACGACAAAGTGCGTCGCTACGAAGGTTATGACTACGAAAAAGTCATGCTCACCACCCAGATGGCCTTGAACCTGCTGGCCGTGAACGACTTCGACGGTGCCCGCACCGAGATCAAGAAGACCCACGAACGCGAAGCGGTGATCGCCGACCTGCGCGACAAGGAATACCTCAAGCGCGAAAACGAAGCCGAGCGCCAAGGCGTCACCACTCAGATCAAAGACTTGCGCGGCTACCCGGTGGAAGCACTGGACGCGCCGGAAGTGGTCGGCCTGAAAAACAGCTACCAGAGTGCGTTCAGCCATTACCTGGCAGGCTTTGTCTACGAAGCGCTCGGCGAAAAAGACCTGGCTGCGCCCGGCTACCGCAAGGCCGCCGAACTGCGCCCCAACACGCCGCTGCTGGAGCAGGCGTTGCTTGAGCTGGACAAGTCCAAGGTCGGCGCCGATGAGACCGACGTGCTGATCGTGGTCCAGAGCGGCCTGGCACCGGCGCGTGATTCGATCCGCCTGCCATTGCCGATCCCGATCAATGGCAACCTGGTGATCACCCCGCTGTCGTTCCCGGTGATCAAGGCCGACAACTCCACCGCGACCTTTGCCCAGATCGGCGTGGACGGCAAGCAACAGAACCTCACCGCACTCAACAGCACCACGGCCATGTCGCGCCGCGCCCTGCGTGACGACATGCCGGGGATCATTCTGCGCACCACCGTGCGTGCGGTCAGCCGTGGCGTGGCGCAGAACAACCTGAACAAGACCAACCCCATGGCGGGCCTGGTGCTGGGCATCGCCTCGGCCGTGACCGAAGGCGCCGACACGCGCACCTGGCGCACGCTGCCGGATCTGACCCAAGTGACGCGACTGCGCCTCAAGCACGGCGACCACCAGGTCAGCCTGCCCAACGCCCTGGGCGGCACGCTGGTGACGGTCAAGGCCGACCAGCGCTATCAGGTGATCACCCTGCGCGTGGTCGGCAACCAGGTATTCGCCGGTGGCCTCGCGGCCCATGTGGTGCCGAGTGCTGCCAACCAGGCCATCGCCCTCAAACAACCTTAAGGAGCACGCTATGCGTCATTTCATTCTCGGCGCCCTGGCGCTGGTCCTGCTCGCCGGCTGCGCCACCCCGCCGCCGCCGGAGCCTGGCAGCGCCGCCAGCAAAATCGTGGTGATGGGCACGTTCAAAGGCATCGCCGTCGGTGCCATTCGTGTGGCCCGTGAAAATGGCTTTCTCACGGCCAAGGTGCAGCTGAGCAACATCACCAGCAGCAACCAGATGATGTATTACCGCTTTGCCTGGCTGGGCGCCGACGGTTTCCCGGTGGGCGATGAAGAAACCTGGAAAGTGCTGAACCTGTACGCCAACCAGGCCACCTTCCTGCCGGCCATCGCCAACCTGCCTCAGGCGGCGGACTTTCGTCTTGAAGTGAAAACGCCTTGAAGCCTTCACCTATCAGTTTTCAGAGAGATTTCCCCATGTTTGCACGCGTCTCGATTCTCGCCGTGGTTGCCCTGTTGGCCAGCGGTTGCTCCAACACCTCGCCGGTCCTTGGCGGCAAGAACATCAGCTACGGCGACTCTAAGGCCGTGGAATTGGTCACCAACGAGTTCGGCTCGACCGACCTGCAGATGATCGCCGAAAGCATGACCCGCTCCCTGGCCCAGTCCGGCATCTTGCAGGGCCGTCCGGTCGTGCAGGTGTATGACGTGAAGAACAAGACCAGCGAGTACATCGACACCCGTGAGATCACCACGTCGATCAAGACCCAGCTGATGAAGACCGGCACTGCGCGCTTCGCCAGCGACAACACCGATATGCAGAGCCAGGTTGACCAGCTCAAGCTGCAAAACCAGAGCGGCCTGTACAAAAAAGCCACCGTCAGCAAGACCGGCAATATGGTCGCCGCCAAGTACCGCCTGGAAGGCTCCATCAGCTCCATCGTCAAGCGCAGCTCGGACTACAAAGACGTCTTCTACAAATTCAGCCTTCAGCTGATCGACGTCGAGAGCGGCCTGGCCGAATGGATGGACGAGAAAGAAATCCGCAAAACCACGGAGCGCTGAGCAATGCGTGCATGGATCGGCATGATCGGCCTGCTGTGCGCCTTTGGCGCCTCGGCCGCCCCGAAGATCGCGGTGACTGACCTTGCCTACGAGGCGCGCGTCGAGGAGTACATCCACGCGGTCTCGGCCAGCAATAACTTCCAGGCCAGCGCCTATCAGGCCAGCGGTGCGTCGAGCTACAGCGAGTATGAGAGCCGCACCAGCTACATCGAACAGGCCGAGCTGCGTAAATTCAGCGGAGATATCAAGGGCGAGATTCTCAAGTCGCACCAGTTCCAACTGGTACAGGGCACGCCTTACACCGCCGACGCCAAGGGCGATGTGTATGACGTGATCAAGCGCATCAAGGCCGGCAACTTCAAGGGCGCCGACTACGTGCTGTTCGGCACCCTGTCAGACATCGACTTCACCCAGGACATCAACGCCCTGGACCACACCAACAGCTACTCGGCCGTGCTGGGCCTGACGCTGGTGGCGGATTTCAGCCTGATCAACACGCGCACCTTCGAGATCACCTCGGCGTTTACCGCGATGGGCGAAGGCCAGGACACCAAGCTGGTGAACAGCCGTGATGTGCGCGTGAGCCTGAATCGGCCGCGGGTGGTAAGGGACGTGTCGAAAGCCTTGGGTGAGGATGTGGCCAGGCAACTGGCAGAGCAACTGGGCGGCGGGTATCAAGACCCCGGCAAGCCTGCGCTGCGCAACAACCTGCCCAGGGATGAAGCGCCGAAGATTCTGCGCTGAGCCAAAGCGTTCACAGACGACGCAAAACCACTGTGGGAGCGGGCTTGCTCGCGAATTCGGTAGATCAGTCAATACATCCTGTGACTGACACTCCGCTTTCGCGAGCAAGCCCGCTCCCACATTTTTGATTGGGGTCCTTCAGTTGAATCGCGGTTTAGGTCGTTGCGCGATGCAAGCTGGCCAGGAAACCCGCAGCCCCCACAAACAACCCGGCAAAGGTGCGGTTCATGCGTCTTTGCTGTTTAGGCGTGCGCAGCAGGCGCAAGACCTTCGACGCCAGCCCCGTATAGCCCGCCATCACGATCATATCGACGCTGATCATGGTCGCGCCCAGGATCAGGTACTGAATCAGCAGTGGCGCCTGCGGGTTCACGAACTGCGGCAGCACCGCCAGCATGAACACCAGGGCCTTGGGGTTGCTGGCATTGACCAGGAAGCCACGGAACATCATCGCCAGCGGCTTGCCGATCGGGCGTATGGCCGAGTCTTCGCTCATGTCCATGGGCAGCGCGCGCCATTGCTTGACCGCGAGGTACACCAGGTACGCCACGCCAAACCATTTGATCGCATAAAACGCGTTCGAGGACGCCGCCAGAATGGCACCCAGGCCGCCCGCGACCACGGCAATCTGCATCGCCAGGCCCAGTTGCAGGCCAATGGCATTCCAATAGCCGCGCAGGAAACCGTATTGCAGGCCGCTGGACATCGACGCGATGGCGCCAGCGCCGGGGGACAGGGAAATGATCCAGCTGGCCACAAAAAAGGCCAGCCATGTGTCGAGTGCCATTACACACCTCAGAGGGAGAGTTAGCGATTGAGCCTAAAACTAACTCCGCCGAGCAAAGGCTGGCTAGATATTTTTACAGGATGTAAATACTAGCGGTCGCCAGGGAACACATGGGTGCCTGGCCAACGCCGCACCGAGCGCTGGAAGAACAAGCTGTTAGGCACTTGCACCATCGCACTGTCGGTGCCGGCGTCCTGCACTTCGATCAGCGTGGTGTAGAGCAGGTTGATCGCCACGACCCGGCCTTTGACGCCCGGTTTGTCGACGGTATCCACCAACTCGACAATGTCACCCAGGCGGAACGGCCCGACGGTGAAAATCAAGATCGCGCACAGCAGGTTGGACAGCACCGACCACATGGCGAAAAACGCCACGGCGGCCACCGCGACAAACCCCGACAGCGCCGTCCACAGCACCGTGGCTGACACGCCGAGACGGCCCAGCACGAAGATTAACGCGCTGCCCATGATCAGCCAGCGCAGGCCGCCACGCAGGGGCATCAGCAGTTGTGGCGGGAACGGGTAACGCTCTCCCAGACGATTCAGGCCCTTGGCGACGAAGCGCTGGGCGAGGTAACCCGCCAGCAGGATCAGCAGGATTTGCACACCGATCCAGACCGGTTCGACCCACTGCGTCGGCAATGGCAATTGCAGCGCTTCCATCAGGACAGCGCCTCCAGCTCCGCTTGCAGGGTTTCCAGCAGTTCGAGGGCTTCCATCCAGGTTTCCTCCAACTGACCTTCACGCACCTTGAGTTTGGCTTGTTCGGCCAACAAGTCGCGCAACTCGTCCTTGCGCGCCGCCTCGTACACGGCGCTGTCGCCCAGGCTGGTTTCGATCCTGGCCAGGCGCTCATGCACCTTGCCCAGCTCGGCTTCCAGCTTGTCGGCTTCGCGCTTGTGCGGCGCCAGCTGCTGACGCAGGGCGGCGGCGGCCTGGCGCTGGGCCTTCTTGTCGGTCTTGTCCGGGTTGACCGGCGTAGTGCTGGCCGGCGCGTTGCGCAGACGGTAGTCCGTCAGCCAACGCGCGTAATCGTCCAGGTCGCCGTCGAACTCTTCGACTTTGCCGTCAGCCACCAGCAGGAAGTTGTCGGTGGTGCTCTTGAGCAAGTGGCGATCGTGAGACACCACCAGTACCGCACCACTGAATTCCTGCAGGGCCATGGTCAGCGCCAGGCGCATTTCCAGGTCCAGGTGGTTGGTCGGTTCGTCGAGCAGCAGCAGGTTTGGCCGGTCCCAGGCGATCAGGGCCAAGGCCAGGCGGGCTTTTTCGCCGCCGGAGAAATTCAACACCGGCTCATCGATGCGTGCGCCACGGAAGTCGAAGCCACCGAGAAAATCACGCAAGGTTTGCTCACGTTCGGTCGGCGCCAGACGCTGCAGGTGCAGCAGCGGGCTGGCCTTGGAATCGAGGGAATCCAGCTGATGCTGAGCGAAGTAGCCCACCACCAGGTTCTCGCCACGCGTCAGGCGGCCGGCCAGGGGTTGCAGTTCACCCGACAGGTTCTTGATCAGCGTCGACTTGCCTGCGCCGTTGGGGCCGAGCAAACCGATACGCGCGCCTGGCGTGAGCTGCAGCTTGACCTTCTCCAGAATGGTTTTGTCGCCATAACCCAGGCGTGCATCCGAGAGGTCCAACAACGGGCTGGAGATCTTCACCGACTCACGGAACACGAAGTCGAACGGCGAATCGACGTGGGCCGCCGACAGCTCTTCCATGCGCTCCAATGCCTTGATCCGGCTCTGGGCCTGACGGGCCTTGGTGGCCTGGGCCTTGAACCGGGCGATGTAGCTTTCCATGTGCGCACGTTGCGCTTGCTGCTTCTCGAAGGCTTGCTGCTGCTGAGCCAGGCGTTCGGCGCGGGCGCGTTCGAATGCGGTGTAGCCGCCACGGTAGAGCGTGATTTTCTTCTGTTCGACGTGGGCGATATTGTCGACTACGGCGTCGAGGAAATCCCGGTCGTGGGAAATCAGCAGCAAGGTGCCCGGGTAGCTCTTGAGGAAATCCTCCAGCCACAGGATCGCATCGAGGTCCAAGTGGTTGGTCGGTTCGTCGAGCAGCAGCAGGTCGGACGGGCACATCAGCGCCTGGGCCAGGTTCAGGCGCATGCGCCAGCCGCCGGAGAAGTCGGCGACCGGGCGGTCCATCTGTTCATTGGTAAAACCAAGGCCGGCCAGCATCTTGCGGGCGCGAGCGTCGGCGGTGTAGCCGTCGGCACTGTCGAGTTCCGAGTGCAGACGGGCCTGGGCGGCGCCATCCTGGGCTTTCTCGGCCTCGGCCAGGTCGTGTTGCACCTGACGCAGGCGCAGGTCGCCATCGAGCACGTAGTCGATCGCGATGCGGTCCAGGGTGTCGATCTCCTGGCGCATATGGGCGATGCGCCAGTCGGCCGGCAGCAGGCAGTTCCCGGAATCCGGGGTCAGCTCACCGAGCAACAGGGCGAACAACGTGGATTTGCCGGCGCCGTTGGCACCGATCAGGCCGGCTTTGTGACCGGCGTGCAGGGTCAGCTCGGCGTCTTCAAGAAGACGTTGCGGGCCACGCTGTAATGTTAGGCTTTGAAGTCGGATCATAATGGCGGCGGAGTCTACCAGCTTCGTTGGCCGCTGGCTTGAGTGTAAATATGTGCGCTGACCTGTGGAGCTTTGCCCTCTCGACGTATGCCCACCCGGGCATTGAAGCTGCTTGCTTGCGCTTGCAGGCACAAGGCGCGGATGTGTGCCTGTTGCTCTGCGGCGCCTGGCTGGAGCAGCGCGGTGTTGCACCGACCGCCGAACGCATGCAGGCGTTGCGCCAGATTGCGCAGCCGTGGCAGCAAGACGTGGTCGAACCCTTGCGACAGGTACGCGTGCAATGGCGAGCCATGGCGCAGCAGGATGCGCAATTGGCGACGCTGCGCGAACGGGTCAAGGCCCTGGAGCTGGAAGCTGAACGGCAGTTGCTGACGCGCCTGCAAGTGCTGGCGCAAACATGGCCGACTGGCGAGAAAGGGGGTCAATCGAGATGGCTTGAAGGCTTGGCGACCGGAGCCGCCAACCTTGGCCACGACGCGCTGCAGTCGCTGCGCGTCGAGGCCACCGGCACTTAGGAAGCGCTGGTTGGGGTGGTGCTTGGCGCTGCCGGTGCAGGCGTGCTGCTGGCCGGCGCAGTTGGAGCGGTGGACGCTGCCGGGGTAGTAGCCGGAGCTGCCGGGGTTGCCGGCTTGGCCGGTGCAGGCTTGGCGGCTGGCTTTGCAGCAGTGGGTTTTGCGGCTGGCTTAGCAGCTGGTTTTGCAGCAGCCGGTTTGGCAGCTGGCTTGGCCGCCGGTTTTGCAGCAGCGGGTTTAGCGGCTGGCTTGGCAGCTGGTTTTGCAGCAGCCGTTTTGGCAGCTGGCTTGGCGGCTGGTTTTGCAGCAGCAGTTTTGGCAGCTGGCTTGGCGGCTGGTTTGGCAGCAGCAGTTTTAGCGGCTGGCTTGGCGGCTGGTTTTGCAGCAGCAGTTTTAGCGGCTGGCTTGACGGCTGGTTTTGCAGCAGCAGTCTTAGCGGCTGGCTTGGCGGCTGGTTTTGCAGCAGCGGGTTTAGCGGCTGGCTTGGCAGCTGGTTTTGCAGCAGCAGTTTGAGCGGCTGGCTTGGCGGCTGGTTTTGCAGCAGCAGTTTTGGCAGCTGGCTTGGCGGCTGGTTTGGCAGCAGCAGTTTTAGCGGCTGGCTTGGCGGCTGGTTTTGCAGCAGCCGTTTTAGCGGCTGGCTTGGCAGCTGGTTTTGCAGCAGCCGTTTTAGCGGCTGGCTTGGCAGCTGGTTTTGCAGCAGCCGTTTTAGCGGCTGGCTTGGCAGCTGGTTTTGCAGCAGCGGATTTGGACGCTGCCTTAGTCGAAGCCTTCGACGCAACGGCTTTTGCTGGCGAGCGAGCGCCCAGTGCTTTAGCCACGGCTTCTTTCACACGACCAACGCCCTGGGCCAGTTTCAGGCTTTCCTGAGCATCGCGTTTGAGTTGGGAAATGTAGGTGCGGGTTTCAGCTTGGCGATCCTTGAGGGCATCCAGCAGATCCTCAAGTTCCTTAACGGCGTCTTTGGCTTTGGCTTGTGCCTTGGCCTTGCCGGCAGTGGCGGCGTCTTGCAGTTTGGTACGGGATTTGTGCAGCTTTTCTTGCGCTTTACCGCGTTGTTTTTCCAATTTGGCGAGCAGTTTTTCTGCATCAGCCAAGGCTTGGGAACACGCGCTTTCCAGATGTTCGAGCAAGCTGCCCGAAAGTTGTTGGAGTAAATGCAACGGGGTATTTACAGGCTTCTGTTTGGCCGACATGGTTTACCTCCTGGCTGACGTGGGTGCGGCTCATACTAGCCCTCTGCTCTTACCGCCGCTAGGGCATGTTGACAGTATCGTTTGCCTTGCGTTGCACCGTAGGAAAATTCTTATCGATATAACGAAAAACCACGGCACTTTTTGCGCACTCACACTGGCATAATCCGTCGCACTTTCGGCGGGAGAATAACCATGTCGCGTTACCTTTTTTTAATGCTTGGCTTGGTGGTTTCCATGACCCATGCGGCAGAACAATCGCCGTCAAAAACTACTGCCCAAGACCCGCACGACCTTGCTTACAGCCTGGGCGCCAGCCTCGGCGAACGACTGCGCCAGGAAGTGCCCGACCTGCAGATTCAGGCGTTGATCGATGGCCTTAAACAAGCCTATCAGGGCAAACCATTGGCGCTGGACAATGCACGTATCGAGCAGATCCTCGCCGAGCACGAAGCACAGAGCGCGGCCGAGGCTGAGGCGCCGCAAAGTGAAAAAGCACTCGCTGCCGAACAGCAATTTTTATCCAAGGAAAAAGCAGCAGCCGGCGTGCGTGAGTTATCGAATGGCATCCTGCTCACGGAGCTGACGCCTGGCACCGGCAGCAAGCCGTTGGCCAGTGATGAGGTGCAAGTGAAATACGTAGGGCGGTTGCCCGACGGGACTGTCTTCGATCAGAGCACGCAACCGCAATGGTTTCGCCTGGACAGTGTGATCAGCGGCTGGAGCAGCGCGCTGCAACAGATGCCGGTCGGCGCGAAATGGCGTCTGGTGATCCCATCCGCCCAAGCCTATGGCGCCGACGGTGCTGGCGAGTTGATCCCCGCTTATACGCCGCTGGTGTTCGAGATCGAATTGCTCGGTACTCGCCACTGACCCAATAAAAAACGGTGCGCCATGCGCACCGTTTTTTTGTCTCGCCGCCAAGGCTCAGGCCTGGGTGGCGGCCTCTTCTTTGTGAGCGTTGTGCAACACTTCGATCAGGCAATCTTCCAGCTCGAAACGTTCGTGCAACAACCCGCCAAGCTCTTTGAATTTTTCGGCAACGCATTTGCCGGCATCGCACAACTCGGTGAACACCAGCAGTTTTTCCGTGATGACATCGATGCGCGGGTAGATGGTCTCGGCCAAGTCCAGACCACGCTGATCATCAAAGGCTTCCGCCTCTTTGGTCAGTTGTTCGTAGACGCCGAAATGTCCAGCAGACACGTAGTCCACCAACACAGCGCAAAAGTCTTGCAGCGGCTCGCGATTCTCACCCAATGCTTCGGGCTTGGCGCCGAGAGCATCAAAGGCCCGAACCAGTTCGTGACGTGCCTTCAACCAGCTGTCGATCAGCTTGTGCACCCCACCCCAGCGTTCCTGAGCATTCTGACAACTTTCCAGCATGATGATCTCTCTTCCCTATAGGGGGCGCTGCCGCCTGTGCCCGCGCAACACTCAAGGATAAAAGCAGCAGCCGGACAAGGCCGCATTTGGCAAACGGTTTCGATAATGCGTGCGGGCCAGATTATGCCCGCATGACTATGGCTTCAAGGTACGCAGGAGAGAAAGTTCATACAAGTGTTTAATCCCGTCCTACGACCCGCGACACACGTTCAAGGCCTTGCGACGCCCCATCTGCGACTTAACAACGACCGTGAAAACTGCAGGATGCCCAGCATCAGCATGGCCAAAAAGAACAGCAAGCTCCATTCGGGAACGCTGAGGTCGAACAGTGTCCAGTTGATCTCAACGCAATCGACAGTGCCTTTGACGGTCAATTGCAGTGCTTGCCACAGCGACAGGTTTTCAATCATGTAGTGCAGGCTTGGCCAGCAATCGGTGGCCTGCTCCGGTGCGGCATTTTGTAGCAGCACCTGGCGTACGGCAGTGATAGCGCCGAGCAATGCGCAGCCCATGCTGGCAAACCCGTAGAGGTAAACCGCAGAGCGCTTTGGATTATGAATCGCCGCGACCAGATTGATCAGCGTGAAGGCTGCCAGAAAGATACGTTGCAGCTGGCAAAGGAAACACGGGCGTAGCAGCGCGCCGTACTCGAGATAAAACGACGCGCCCAACGTCAGCACACCAGCCATGAACGCCAGGAAAAACAAGGAGCGTGAAGGGGCCAAAGACATTGTTATCCGTACCGCAAGAGATAGGCCGTCACGGTAGAGGAAAGGCCTGACCCCTTTCAATACTCGTTAGAGCAGGCAATTCCGCGAGAGCATAGGGATATCTCGTCAGACCCTGGATGACTTTAAGCAGCTATCAGTAGGAATTTACTACGTAGCGCTTTAGACCCAGTATTTACAGGCTAACGAAGGGTTGGCTCTCAGAAACATCCGAGCCAACCTTCGCCCTCTTTCCTACTTCAGACGCGCGCGGGCATGGGCAACGGCGAGGCCAGCAAGCGACTGTCAAGCAGCCCCAGACCCTCCTGGAACAGCTGGTTGCTGCGCTCGGTGTCACCCAATTGGGCCAACAGCCGTGCCAGCTCAGCGCAGGCCTCAGGGTTGCGTTGCACCTGCAGGCTGCTTTCAAGGTAATCGCGCGCCTTGCCCCACAAACTGTTTTGCAGGCACAGGCGGCCCAGGGTCAGCAACAAGCTGGCATCACCCGGGTGATCCTTGAGCCAGCCTTCGGCAAACTTCAATTGGCGGGCCGAATCAGCGCCTCGCAACAAACCATAAAGCCGGATCAAGTGGCTGTCATAGCCGCGTTTGATGGCGCTGCGCAGCACCTCCTCAGCCTTGGCGTCGGCTCCCAGCCGGCGCAGTTGCTCGGCGTAAGCCAGAACCAGCTGTGGCTCCTGGCGCTGGGCGGAAGTGAGTTGCTCCCACGCCCGCTCAAGAGACTGCAAGCCTGCCTCGCCCTGCTCTTCACGCTGGGCCGCCAGCCCGAGGTTTTCACCCCAAGCGCGACGCTCCAGCTCGGCCAGCTCGCTGGCGGGAAGGACTTTGTCTTTTCGCAGCTCCGGCAACAAGCGAATCACTGAAGACCAATCGCCCCGCTGCTGATGCAGACGCTGCAACTGGCGCAACACCTGCGGGTTGTGCGGATGACGCTCGTGCATCGCCTGCAAAGTCACCAGGGCGCCTTCTGTATCGCCACGGTCCATCTGCAATTGCGCATGGCTCAAGGCAACCGCCAGCTCAGCCTGAGGCTGGCGCTCCAGAGCGCGCTCCAGCAAACCGTCGGACTCTTCATAACGGCCCTGCTCATTGGCCGCACGTGCCGCGCCAAGGTAGTACAACAATGGCTGGCGCTCCGCTTCGGCGGCGCGGTGCAGGTGGCGTTCGGCACTGGCCCAGCGACCTTCAGCGAGGTCCATCTGGCCCTGCTCAATCGCAATTTGTACCCGGCGACTGCGGTTACGTCGCGACCATGGGTTGACCACACCACCGGAGGTGCTGAGCAGGCTCAGCAACACACGGATCAGATAGATCGCCAGGCCGACGGCAAACACGGCCACCAGCGTCGCCCACAGGCTCGACTCGTAATGCAGCAGATGGGGATAGGTAATCAGCACGTAGCCGGTGTGCTTGGAAATGCCCACGCCCAGCGCCAGGGCGATTGCAATTGCCAGGACCAGGATCACATAGAAACGCTTCATCGGCTCTACTCCTGGGTCGCCGGCGTGCCCGCCGACGCCTTGGCTTCATCGGCAGACAGATGACGACGTTCGAGGTAGGCCTGCACCGCGGCCAGGCTGGCCGCCAGGTCAGGCGTGGCCACGGAAACGGCCTTGGGCTCAAGCTCGGCAATACGCGCGAGCATCGCTTTGCTCTGCGGGTTGTCCTGGTTGAAGTTGTCTTGCAGCACGCTGCGCGCCTCGCCCAGGGAACGGCTGTACACCGCCGTTTCACCATTGAGCGCAGCCCATTGCGCCTGCTCAAGGGCCAGGCTCAGCGCCAGGCGTACCTGGTTCAAGCCTTGACCGGCGAGCAACGGTCGAATGTTGTCGTCCGGGTTGAAATCGATGCGGAAGTAGCGGGAAATCTCCTCCCACCATTGGCTCAGGCGACCTTGCGTATCGCTGGTCGGGTGACCTTGAGAGGCCGGCTCGCTGAGTTGGTATTCCGGGGCAATAGCCGCCAGCTGTACAACCTGATCGCGCAGCGCGGCGAGTTGCAGGTAAAGCCCGGTGCGGTCCGGCTGCTCGGTACTGCGCAACGCGGCAAGGCTCTTGGCCAGTTGCTCGCGTGCGGCGTAGGAACCCGGATCGCTTTGCTCACGCAGAATTTCGTCAGCCCCCTGGACCAGAGACTGAGCGCTGTTGATGTCCTGCAGGGCAGACAAACGCAAGCTGGCCAGACGGATCAAATGCTCGGCTTCGGCCAGACGCCAGTCCTGGCGACTGGCACCCAGCACGGTTTCCAGGCGCTGGCTCAAGCGCTGCTGATCGCCCTGCAACTGGGTTACCAGACGGCGGCGTTCTTCCAGCTCATCTGCACCGGGCAATTGCGCCAGCCGGGTAGTCAGCTGTTGCTGGCTCTGCTTGAGGGACTGGGATTGCTCGTCGAGTGCCTGCACCTGGCTCGACTGCTGTTGACTGCCGGCTTGCAGGGCGCGGACCTGCCAAATGCCCCATCCGCCAGCGGCAACACCTGCGGCGCCGAGCAACAAGGCCACGATTGCCAGGCCATTGCCACGGCGTGGCGCGGCGACCGGTGACTCAGCCGGCGCATCAAGTGCGGGCTGGGTTTCATCTTTAGGCAAGGCTGTTTCGCTCACGTATCCGTCCTTTGCGTATCAGAGAGTGGGCGCGGCTTGCCTCACAAGGCAGCGCTGCGCAACGCCACTAACAAAGCCGCGGCACTCGCACCGCGACAATCCACAACTTTTTCTGCGCCAGCGGCCCGCGCCATTTCATGGACGCGGGGGCTGGGCACGAACAATGGCAGCCGCGCCACCTGCGGCCAATCGGGGCCAGCCAACGCTTGCAGGTGCAAAAAACCCTGCCCACTGCTGACCACCACGCCGTTCAAGCGTTCCAACTGGATGCGTTGCATCAGCTCCCCGGTGTCGTAAGCCGGAAGGGTGCGACGATACAACTCCAGATAATCGACACTAGCACCTTGCTCGCGTAAACGCTCAGCCAGCAGCTCTCGCCCGCCTTCGCCACGCAGGATCAATACCCGGGCATCGGGGCGTGCGATAGCCTCGCGCAAGGCGGGCAGTGCAAGCAAGGCCTCGCTGTCGTCGCCGGTTTGCGGATAATGAACAGTGAGGTCGTGATCGGCCAGTATTTGCGCGGTGGCCGCGCCGACGCTGAACCAGGGCAGCTGCGGCCAATGCCGATCCAGCTGTTGCAAGGCCAGGCGCGCGGCAGGCTTGCTGACCACGATGACCGCGCTATAACGGCCCAGATCACAAAAGACCGCTTGTTGCTCAGCCGTCACCGGCAAGGCCTGGATCGCCAACAATGGCAGGCTGCTGCTGAAAATGCCGGCCTCGGACAACGTCGCGGCCAGGGCCGTGGCTTCCTCGGCAGGCCGCGTCAGCAACAGACGCCAGTCGGTCACTGCGGGCCAGCCTCGCCGTAGATTTTTTGCAGAATCACACCGGCGCCTTTTTCCAGCAGCTCTTCTGCCACCTGAATTCCCAGCGCGGTAGCATCACGCTGCGGCCCGCGAACCTCGGCGGTGAGCAGCGTGCCGCCTGCGGGGTCGCCTACCAAGCCACGCAGCCACAGGTTTTCACCCTCAAGCACGGCGTAACAGGCGATTGGTACCTGGCAGCCACCGTTGAGGCGTTTGTTCAGCGCGCGTTCGGCCGTGACACGGACTTCGGTGTCTTGATGATCAAGGGGTTTGAGCAGGGCGTGAATTTCACTGTCAGCGGTGCGGCATTCGATACCCACAGCGCCTTGTCCGCCCGCGGGCAAGCTGTCTTCTACGCTGATGGCCGAGGTGATGCGGTCTTCGAAGCCCAGGCGAATCAGGCCAGCCGCCGCGAGAATAATCGCGTCATATTCGCCCGCATCCAACTTCGCCAGACGGGTATTGACGTTGCCGCGCAGAAACCGAATTTGCAGGTCCGGCCGGCGAGTCAGCAACTGCGCTTGGCGACGCAGGCTCGAGGTGCCGACGACACTGCCCAAGGGCAGTTCATCCAGCGACGCGTAAGTGTTGGAAACAAACGCGTCACGCGGGTCTTCGCGCTCGCAGATGCAATACAGGCCAAGACCTTCGGGGAAGTCCATCGGCACGTCTTTCATCGAATGCACGGCGATGTCGGCTTCGTTTTCCAGCAGTGCGGTTTCCAGTTCCTTGACGAACAAGCCCTTGCCGCCAATCTTCGACAATGGCGAGTCGAGCAGCTTGTCGCCGCGACTGACCATGGGCACCAGAGACACTTTCAACCCCGGATGGGCTTGCTCAAGGCGTGCTTTGACGTATTCGGCCTGCCACAAGGCCAGGGCACTTTTACGGGTGGCGATGCGGATTTCGCGAGAGGACATGGATCAATCCGTACTGAATAGATACGGCAGATAATAACAGCTCAGGCAAACACGCTTTGATTTGAATCAGCAAGTGCGGGGCCTCCCTGGCCGCGTCGCACCGGGATACAGAATGCAGACCTCGCCAAAGCCCCTGGCTAAAGCTGCTGCATCATCTTGCGCACACCGGCGACATGGCGCCGGCTGACGATCAAGGCATCGCCGTTAAGCCCTTTGAGGAACAACTGAAAGTGCCCCAGGGGCGTGCGCTGCAAGCGTTCTATTCGCTCGCGGGCCACCAGCGCATTGCGGTGGATGCGCACAAAGCGGTCGCCGAATTCGTCCTCAAGGGCCTTGAGCGGCTCATCGAGCAACACTTCACCCGTCTCGTGACGCAAGGTCACGTACTTGTGGTCGGCGATAAAGTAGACCACCTGGTTCAGCGGAATCAGCTCGATACCTTTACGGGTCCGCGCGCTGATATGGCTGCGTGGCCCGTTACCACTCTGAGCGGCTGGCTGGGTCAAAGCGGCGAGCTGGACGCGGTTGGGACGCTCGGCCTTTTTCAAGGCTTTGAGCAGCGCCTCAGCACTCACCGGTTTGGCAAGAAAGCTGACACCGCTGTCTTCCAGGGTCTGCGCAGAAAACTCTTCGTGAGCTGCACACAACACCACGGCTGGCGGCGATTCTCGCTCGCTCAGGCGGGCGGCCACTTGCAAGCCATCAAGGCCTGGCAGGCGAATATCGAGCAACACCACATCCGGTTTGAGGCTGTCGATCAGCGTCAACGCCTCTTCGCCGTTGGTGGCGCTCGGTTCAAGGACTGTATAACCCTCGAGTTCACTGACCAAACGGCTCAGTCGCTCGCGGGCTTGGGGTTCGTCATCAACGATCAGGACATTCATATTGCGCTGGATTCCTGCGTGAGTCTCGCACAAGGATAGCGTAGACAGGTGCGGTGACTTGCGTCACAGCGATCCACGCTAAGACTAGCGCGAGCGGCAAAAAGTGCCCCGGCAGCGGCACCCATATTTACCCGGACCTGTTCAATTGCGCCCAAGACCTGCTGCCTTCGGGCATCGTCGTAGGGTTTGCTGATACACAATCCGAATACCCCCCTTTTTTAATGGATAGTCTGGGCTATGACCGCATCACCCGACTTTGGTGCATTCACGCTCTATCAGTGCAACTGTAGACGCTCGCTGAGACGATATTGCTCAATCGTCAAATATCGTTTCAATTAGGGCCCGCTCCAGTCTCTTCCCGGAAGCGTCCGGCGGCAAGGCACTTAGCCATCCTTGGCACAAATAAAAATGCCGACCACCCGCAGCACCGCCTCCAAGTGCAACCCTGTTATTATCGGCGACACACCTTCACGCCTCTTTTAAGCAGATCACGAGCGAATCCATGAGCACCGACAAGACCAACCAGTCCTGGGGCGGCCGCTTCAGTGAACCCGTCGACGCCTTCGTCGCGCGCTTCACCGCCTCCGTCACTTTCGACCAGCGCCTGTACCGCCACGACATCATGGGCTCGATCGCCCACGCCACGATGCTGGCCAAGGTCGGCGTACTGACCGACGCCGAGCGCGACAGCATCATCGATGGCCTGACCACCATTCGCGGTGAAATCGAGGCCGGCACGTTCGACTGGCGCGTCGACCTGGAAGACGTGCACATGAACATCGAAGCCCGCCTCACCGATCGCATCGGTGTGACCGGCAAGAAACTGCACACCGGTCGCAGCCGTAACGACCAGGTGGCTACCGATATCCGCCTGTGGCTGCGTGACGAAATCGACCTGATCCTGGGCGAAATCACCCGCCTGCAAAAAGGTTTGCTGGAGCAGGCCGAGCGTGAGTCCGGCACCATCATGCCCGGCTTCACCCACCTGCAAACTGCGCAACCGGTGACCTTCGGCCACCACTTGCTGGCCTGGTTCGAGATGCTCAGCCGCGACTACGAGCGCCTGGTGGATTGCCGCAAGCGCGCCAACCGCATGCCGTTGGGCAGCGCCGCACTGGCCGGCACTACCTACCCGATCGACCGCGAATACACCGCACAACTGCTGGGTTTTGACGCGGTTGGCGGCAACTCCCTGGACGGCGTGTCGGACCGTGACTTCGCCATCGAATTCTGCGCTGCCGCCAGCATCGCGATGATGCACTTGTCGCGTTTCTCCGAAGAACTGGTGCTGTGGACCAGTGCGCAATTCCAGTTCATCGACCTGCCGGACCGCTTCTGCACCGGCAGCTCGATCATGCCGCAAAAGAAAAACCCCGACGTGCCCGAACTGGTGCGTGGCAAAAGCGGCCGTGTATTCGGCGCGCTGATGGGCTTGCTGACCTTGATGAAGGGCCAGCCATTGGCCTACAACAAGGACAACCAGGAAGACAAAGAGCCGCTGTTCGACGCCGCCGACACCCTGCGCGATTCGCTGCGTGCGTTTGCCGACATGATCCCGGCGATCAAGCCCAAGCACGCGATTATGCGTGAAGCGGCCTTGCGCGGGTTCTCCACGGCAACCGACCTGGCGGACTACCTGGTGCGCCGTGGTCTGCCATTTCGCGACTGCCACGAAATCGTCGGCCACGCCGTTAAGTACGGCGTAGACACCGGCAAGGACCTGGCGGAAATGAGCCTGGAAGAGCTGCGCCAATTCAGCGACCAGATCGAGCAGGACGTGTTTGCCGTGCTGACCCTGGAAGGCTCGGTGAATGCGCGCAATCACGTGGGCGGGACTGCACCGGCGCAGGTCAAGGCCGCGGTCGTGCGTGGCCAGGCACTGCTCGCCAGCCGCTAAAAAGCCTCAGACCCGCGCGGTCAAAAATGTGGGAGCGGGCTTGCTCGCGAATACGGTAGACCAGTCGCTATATGTATTGACTGATACACCGCTTTCGCGAGCAAGCCCGCTCCCACATTTGATTTGTGCACGGCTGATTACTTCTTGGCCGCAATCATCGCCATAAACGCCGGCATCGCCGCCTCCCTGTCCGCCGCCACTTTCTGCGCGTTGGGCATCGCGTGCAGTCGCTCCAGCAGCGCTTTCGCCTTCGGCAACTCAGCCAGCAGATCCAGGCCAAACAGCTTCTCGCCCACGGCACAGGCCAGGTTCACGCTGTACATGAAATACAGATCGGCCAGCGTGAAGCTCTCCCCCGCCACGTACGGCGCAAACTTGCCGTGGCGGCCTAAAGAACTGATCCCCAACAGCAACTCAGCCCTGGATTTTTCCTTGATCGCCTCCGGCACCGGCATACCGAAGAACGCCTCGGCGAAACACGCGCGGGCGGGCAACTCGATGTACAGCTCGATTTCCCTGCACAGCGCCAGCACCTGAGCCCGCTGAAAAGGCTCGGCCGGCAGCAACGAAGGGCCTTCCTGAGTGTGTTCGATGTACTCCAGAATCACGCTGGTTTCATTGATAAAGCCTTGCTTGACGCCCAGCACCGGCACTTTGCCTCGCGGGCTTACTGCAAGCGCTTCAGGCGTCTGGCCTGCATAAAATGGCACTTCTTCAAACGGCAGGCCTTTCTCCAGCAGCGCCAGTTTGACCATGTTGTAGTAGTTGCTGACCGAAAATCCGTAAAGCTTGAGCATCGCGAATGCCTCCAGGCCGGGTGTGGGGTTGGCTGCGGAAGTTATAGAGCGTGCGGCCCGACCTGACCAGCAGCATCACCTGCCTGAATGGGGGTAGACTGGCGCCCTTTCCTTGAGGAGCCCCGCCATGAGCGAGCCGACCGATATCGACAACGACGAAGAAGAATTCACCGAAAGCACGCTGACCCAGGCCATCGAAAACCAGATCGAAAGCGACAACCCGCCTGCCGCCAAAGCCACCTTCAACAAGCTGACCCTGGTGGGCTACGAGCGCGAAGACATTCTGAATCTCATGGCCCACGTGCTGGCGGTGGAAATCGACAAGATGCTTGAAGAAGACCGCGCCTTCGATACCCAATGGTATGAAACCGCGCTGCGCGCACTGCCGGAATTACCCCCGGAAAACGACTGATTCGAGCACTTTCGTGGCCGGGAAGCCTGCTTCCTCGCCACAAACCTGCGCCATATCAAGACCCACGACTTTCTCACTGGACAGCCTGGCAAAGTGCGTTCACCTTATGCCCTGCTAGCCTCTAATAAATTTTAGAAAGTCTGGAGTCCTTATGTCGTATACCCCTGAGTTGGTTGCCGAACTGGAAATCCTTGTACTCTTCCCCTTGGACAGCACCAAGGAAGGTCTGAAAGTCCACCAGACCGCCGCTCCCACTGCCATCGCCGCAGCCAAGCGCCTCCATGCAAAAGGCCTTATCGACCAGCCAGACGGGGGCTACCTGACCAGCCTTGGCCGGGACGCTGCAGAGCAGGCCCAAACCCTGCTGACCATTCTGACGACTGCTACCACCAAAGAAGCTGCCTGATCCCTGATACCGCCCATGGAGTCCGCTTTCTGCGGATTCCGAGGGCATTGCTGTGGATGGCACAAAATTCTGACGCCAGAAACCATTTCCCTCTAAACGTCCTACGCTTGTGTCTGTAAACTCCTAGACGGCCGCCCACGTCGGGCCCTGCGAGCCAACGAGTTCGACATGACCCGCACCCATGAAATCCGCCCCGACCTGGACGAAGGCATCGACCGCAAGGTGCTGGCCCAATTGCGCGCGCGCTTCATGGCCCTCAATGAAGGCCGCATGGCCCGGGCCGTCGAAGGTCTGACCCCGCGCCAGCAAAGCGTGTTGACGCTGTTGCCGCTGTTTTTCCACGTCAACCACCCCCTGCTGCCCGGTTATGTCTCGGGCAGCACGCCCGCCGGGCTGTCCAATTTCGAACCGGACGCCCAGGCCCTCACTGAAGCTCAGCGCCTGACCCGTTCGTTCTCCTACAAGCCACGCCATGGCAATCCGCCACGGCCCATCCTCGGCCTGTACCTGATGGGCAGCCTTGGCACCCTGGCTCAAGCGGACCAGAGCGATATGGACGTGTGGGTCTGCCACTCGCCCGAACTTGGCGAAACCGAACTGGCCGAGCTGCGCAAAAAGTGCCAGTTGCTGGAAGCCTGGGCCCTGACCATGGGCGCCGAGGCGCATTTTTTTCTGATCGAACCGACGCGCTTTGTACTGGGCGAACGCGACACGCAACTGAGCTCCGACGACTGCGGCACCACCCAGCATTACCTGCTGCTGGATGAGTTCTACCGCACCGCCATCTGGCTGGCCGGGCGCACGCCGATCTGGTGGCTGGTGCCGGTGTACGAGGAACGCCGCTACGCCGAGTTCACCCATACGCTGATTTCCAAACGCTTTATCCGCGCCGACGAAACCCTGGACCTTGGGCACCTGGCCCACATCCCTCCGGGCGA
The DNA here is from genome assembly GCF_044875395.1 of Pseudomonas sp. HT11. Taxonomy (NCBI): domain Bacteria; kingdom Pseudomonadati; phylum Pseudomonadota; class Gammaproteobacteria; order Pseudomonadales; family Pseudomonadaceae; genus Pseudomonas; species Pseudomonas sp. HT11. The sequence continues at coordinate 6,107,571 of NZ_CP173217.1, forward strand.
ATTCATCGGCGCCGGGCTGTGGCAGTTGTTCAAGGGCATCGAGTCGCCCTACAAATCGGTGCTCAAGCTGCTGCTGACCGAGGTTTATGCCAGCGAGCACCCGAACGTGTACTGCCTGAGCCTGCGCTTCAAGCGCGCCGTATTCGCCAATCAGGTGGATCTGGACGAGTTGGACCCGTACATCGTGGTTTACCGCCGCATCGAGGAATACCTCAAGGCGCGCAATGAGCCGGAGCGCCTCGAACTGGTGCGGCGCGCGCTGTACCTGAAGGTCAATCGCAAGCTCAGCGTCGGCCAACGCAGCACCGGCTGGCAACGCCGTCTGCTGGAGCGCCTGGCCAATGAATGGGGCTGGAACCAACGCCAACTGGCTCTGCTGGACAGCCGCAGCCAGTGGAAAGTGCGCCAGGTCGCCTCCGAGCGCCGCGCACTGGTCAACGAACTGAATTACAGCTACCGCTTCCTCACCCAGTTCGCCCGCACCGAGCAAACCGCCAGCCTGATCAACAAGCGCGATCTGAACGTGCTGGGCCGGCGCCTCTATGCAGCGTTCGAACGCAAGGCCGGCAAGGTTGAGTTCATCAACCCCGGCATCGCGCCCGACTTGGCCGAAGACACGCTCACGCTGGTGCAGTCCCCCAATCGCAAGGAACCGGGCCAGTATCACTGGGGCCTGTACAACGGCAACCTTACGGCGCTGGAATGGGAGCACTTCGCGCCGATCAAGCGCAGCCGCGACCTCTTGGAAATGCTCACCTGGTGCCATCGCAACGGCGTGATCGACAGCAGCACCCGCCTGGCACTGCACCCGGGCGTCAGTGACATGACCGAATTCGAGCTGTTCAACCTGCTGGGCAGCCTGCAACAAACTATCGCCCTGCCGTTGGCCAGCGTCGATGAGGATCGCCTGTTGCGCTCGGCGGTGCCGAAAGAAGTGCTGTTGCTGATCAACGTTGGTGTCGACCCGCTCAAACATCATCGCGACTTGAACATCCTGATGACCACCGAACGCACCGACTCCCTGAGCTATGCCGGCGTGCGCGACAACCTGGTGCTGACTCTGGATCAGGTCACGCTCAATAGCTGGAACGAGGTCATGGTCAGCCGCTACAACGGCCCCCACGCACTGCTCGATTGCCTGCGTGACTACCTCAATCAATTGCCGTCGGACTACTTGCCACGCCTGCGAGTGCGCTGCTTCTGTCACAACCGTGCGCAGTTCATTGCCCAGCGGGTAGAAGAAATTTTCGACACCGCGCAAAACCTGCTGCTTAGCCAGTCCAATCACCGCTACCTGTTGCAGGTGCAGCAGCACTACCACGTGATGGAGCTGATGCCGGGTCAGGCCACCCATGTGTCACTGCCGACCCAGGACGCGCTGATTGCCTACCTCAGCGAAGAACTGGCCAGCTACAGCCCACTGCACCTGGACGCCATGGCCCTGGAAGACCACGATCTGGCGCTGCTGCTGCCGATGGGCCTGGCCGATTGCGTGCAGGTGTTCTACCGGGTCAATGAAGGTTTTGCCGAGTTGTATGTGCTGGATGAGTTCAACGCGCTCTGGCAGCAACGCCTGCCGTTTCATGATGAGCAGAGCCTGTTGGCGCCGTTGCAGCGTTTTCTGCAATCGATCATCTATCGCCGCGAAGCGCTGGCGCCGCTGGATACGCAGCAGCCGTTGGGCGAAGTGCAAATCTTGTATTACCAACTGTTGCCATCAGGCAGCAATCGCGCACGCGGCATCGAGCCGCGCCCCGCGCCGCAGAACCCGGCCAATAAGCCGTTTTATGACGTGCAGGCGATTATCGGCAAGGCGGCGCCCGGCCAAGTGGGCATCACCCTGTACTGCAACCAGCGGGAGTTTTGCGAACTGGAGTTTGGCGACCAGCTGTTTGCCGTGGTCGCCCAGGAAATCGTCGGGCAACGTCGAGAAACCGAACGTTACCGCTGCTACATCACCGACCTGGACCTGTCCGGCCTGCTCGGTGATGTGCAAAGCCCGAGCAACCTGTACCTGCGTTACAAGGCCGAGCTGGAGCTGTCGCTCAACAACGCACTGAAGCAGGTTTAAAGCGGCTCTTGTTACAGAGAGAACGCGCCGCCGTCTTTAGGCTGGCCTTCAACGCTGAGCAGTTCAAGCTTGAGGGTTTTGCCGCCGGGTGCAGGCCAGTCGATATGCTGGCCCACTTTCAGGCCGAGTAACGCACTGCCTACCGGCGCGAGGATCGAGATCTTGCCCTCGTCTGCGTTGGCATCCTTGGGGTAAACCAGGGTCAGGTGATAGTCCTTGCCGCTGCCTTGCTCACGGCAATGCACGCTGGAGTTCATCGTCACCACACTTGCAGGCACATCCTCGTGGCCAACCACTTCTTCGGCGCGGTCGAGTTCGTGCTGCAGGGCTTCGACGCCCGGCGAGTCCTCGCCTACACGGTCGATCAATTGCTCAAGACGCTGCACGTCGAGACGGGTAAGTATGATGGAAGGTGCGGTCATGATTCAGGCAGACTCCTTTTTTCTGCACAAAAAAGCAAAACCCCGCCAGAAAAAGGCGGGGTTCTCACGGACCTCGATGAGTTGAGGTGTACCCGGACACTACCACAGCGACACAAATAAACAAGACGACCTCAGGCACGCTCCCTGCGTTGCTCGGCCTCTGCGCAGATCACCCGGCGCCGGTTATCGTCGGCGGAGCGCCATTCACGAATGTCTTCCACATGGCGGAAGCACCCGAGGCAGACTTTCTGCTCGTCCAGGCGACACAAACTGATACAAGGTGACGGTACCGCCGGGCTGACATTGCTGAACAGCGGCTTGGGCGGGCGTACGGGTGCAGGGTGGGTCACCATCAGATCTCGTCGAAGTCCAGGTCAGCGCCGGACTGTTCCTTCGTGAGGCGCGCAAGCATTTCGCTCAGCAGCTCCTCGGTGGTGTCGTGCGCCCAACGGTTTTCTTCTTCGTCGTAATCGAAGTGAAAACCACCGGTGCGGGCCGCCAGCCATAGCTGACGCAACGGCTCCTGACGGCTAAAGATCAGTTGGGTGCCGTTTTCAAACTTGACGGTCAGCACGCCGGCTGAGTTTTCCAGGTCCACGTCCAAGCCGCTGTCGTCGAAAATATCTTCCAGCGCCTGCTGGGTCGCATCCACCAGGTCGTGAAAACGGGCTTCGGTCAAACTCATTGTGGCAACCTCAAAAGTGTCTGGTTTTGCTCAAGCGCCGCACGATACGGGCGAGCCCCGCTGATTGCAAAGGATACCGAGTTCATTACCGATGGAGGTATGAAATATCCCCGGCCAGCGTAGCCTGCTTCGCGCCCAAGTCGGCAAACCCCCGCCGGACGGGTATTTCGGCGCATAGGCAAGCTGGCGGGTGGTCGGTATACTCGGGCGCAATTAATGCATATTCAAGGATTTCGCCATGAAGCGCCTGATCTCTTCCCTTGCTGCGCTCGTCGCGGTCGCTTGCCTCGTCAGTGCCTGTGGTCAAAAAGGCCCGCTCTACCTGCCCGATGACAGCAAAGACCCGAATGACCAGGCGCAGTCGTCACAAAAGCCGTCAAAAGCGCATAAGCACGACACCTATCAATAAGGGAAACCCATGGACGCTTTTAACTACCGGGACGGCGAGCTGTTCGCGGAAGGCGTGGCGTTGTCCGCGATTGCCGAGCGCTTTGGCACCCCGACCTATGTGTACTCGCGTGCGCACATCGAAGCCCAATACCGTTCGTTTACCGACCCACTGAACGGCGTTCCACACTTGGTGTGCTACGCGGTCAAGGCCAACTCCAACCTGGGTGTACTCAATGTCCTGGCGCGCCTGGGCGCCGGTTTCGACATCGTCTCCCGTGGCGAGCTGGAACGTGTGCTGGCAGCCGGCGGCAAGGCTGACAAAATCGTCTTCTCCGGCGTCGGCAAGAGCCGCGAAGACATGCGCCGCGCTCTGGAAGTCGGCGTGCATTGCTTTAACGTCGAGTCCACCGACGAGCTGGAGCGCCTGCAAGTCGTCGCCGCCGAGATGGGCGTTCGTGCGCCGATCTCGCTGCGCGTCAACCCGGACGTCGACGCCGGCACTCACCCCTACATTTCCACCGGTCTCAAAGAGAACAAGTTCGGCATCGCCATTGCTGACGCCGAGGACGTGTACATCCGCGCCGCGCAGTTGCCGAACCTGGAAGTGCTGGGTGTCGACTGCCATATCGGCTCGCAACTGACCAGCCTGCCACCGTTCCTGGATGCGCTCGACCGCCTGCTGGCGTTGACCGATCGCCTGGGCGAGTGCGGCATCTACCTGCAACACATCGATCTGGGTGGTGGCGTGGGTGTGCGTTATCGCGATGAAGAACCGCCGCAGATCGCCGACTACATTCAGGCTGTGCGCGAGCGCACTGAAGGCCGCGGCCTGACCCTGATGTTCGAGCCGGGCCGCTACATCGTTGCCAACGCGAGCGTGTTGCTGACCCAGGTCGAGTACCTCAAGCACACCGAGTACAAGGACTTCGCCATCGTCGACGCGGCGATGAACGACCTGATCCGCCCGGCGCTGTACCAGGCCTGGATGGATGTGACAGCCGTCAAGCCACGTGCTGGCGAAGGCCGTAATTACGACATCGTCGGCCCGATCTGCGAGACCGGTGACTTCCTGGCCAAGGAGCGTCAGCTGGCCCTGGAAGAAGGCGACCTGCTGGCCGTGCATTCGGCCGGTGCCTATGGGTTTGTCATGAGTTCCAACTACAACACGCGCGGCCGTGCCGCCGAGGTGCTGGTGGACGGTGATCAAGCGTTTGAAGTGCGTCGCCGCGAGACGGTAGCCGAGTTGTATGCTGGCGAAAGCCTGCTGCCGGAGTAAGCCATGCTGCTGCGTTTTACCAAGATGCACGGGCTGGGTAACGATTTCATGGTCCTCGACCTGGTCAGCCAGCACGCGCACATCCTGCCCAAGCACGCTAAACAATGGGGCGACCGTCACACCGGCATTGGCTTTGATCAATTGCTGATCGTTGAGGCGCCGAGCAACCCGGAAGTGGATTTCCGTTACCGGATCTTCAACTCCGACGGTTCCGAAGTGGAACAGTGCGGCAACGGTGCGCGTTGCTTTGCGCGTTTTGTGCTGGACAAGCGCTTGACCGCCAAGCGCCAGATTCGCGTCGAGACTAAAAGCGGCGTGATCGAGCTGGATATTCGCAGCGACGGCCAGATCAGCGTCAACATGGGCGAGCCACGTCTGGTGCCGGCGGATATTCCGTTTCAGGCCACCGAGCAGGCGACCAGTTATGCGCTGGACGTTGATGGCAAGCACGTGGATATCGCCGCAGTGTCGATGGGCAACCCGCACGCCGTGCTGCGGGTCAACGACATCAATAACGCCCCGGTGCATGAATTGGGGCCGAAAATCGAACATCATCCGCGCTTTCCGGCACGGGTCAATGTGGGCTTCCTGCAGGTGATCGACCGTTCCCGCGCACAATTGCGTGTGTGGGAACGCGGCGCCGGCGAAACCCAGGCCTGCGGCACCGGCGCTTGCGCTGCGGCCGTGGCCGCGATCAGCCAGGGGTGGATGGATTCGCCACTGTTGATCGACCTGCCCGGCGGACGCTTGTCCATCGAATGGGCAGGCCCTGGCCACCCGGTGATGATGACCGGGCCGGCCTCGCGCGTATACGAAGGACAGGTCCGCCTATGAGTGAGCAAAGCTAATGACCGACAAGCCTCAAGTACCCGCCCAAGCATCCCCGAGCGAAAGTCTGGAGGCCGCTGCTGTCGCGGCGTACCTTGAGGCTAATCCGGACTTCTTCGTCGAACACGAAGAGCTGTTGCCGGCCCTGCGCATTCCCCACCAGCGCGGCGATACCGTGTCGCTGGTAGAGCGGCAGATGAAGATTCTGCGCGAGCGCAATATCGAAATGCGTCATCGGCTCTCGCAGTTGATGGACGTGGCCCGCGACAACGACCGACTTTTCGACAAGACCCGTCGCCTGATTCTTACCCTGATGGACGCCACCAGCCTGGAAGAAACGGTGATTGCCGTGGAAGACAGCCTGCGCCAGGACTTCCAGGTGCCGTTTGTGAGCCTGATCCTGTTCAGCGACAACCCGATGCCGGTGGGTCGCTGGGTCAGCGGTGGCGAAGCGCAGACCGCGATTGGCGGCTTGCTCTCTGAAGGCAAGACCATCAGCGGCACCTTGCGTGAGCATGAGCTGGATTTCCTGTTTGGCGCCGAACAGCGCAAGCAGATCGGCTCCACCGCCGTAGTCGCCCTCAGCCATCAAGGCCTGCACGGCGTACTGGCGATTGCCAGTCGTGACCCGCAGCACTACAAAAGCTCCGTAGGCACGCTGTTTTTGACCTACATCGCTGAAGTGCTCGGCCGGGTACTGCCGCGCTTCACCACCGCCCTGCGCGCGGTGCGCTAGCCATGGAACGGCAACTGGACGCTTATTGCGCTCACCTGCGCAACGAGCGCCAGGTGTCGCCCCATACGCTGGAAGCTTATCGGCGGGACTTGAACAAGGTCCTGGCGTACTGCGAAAAACAACAGATCGCCAGCTGGAAAGCCCTGGATATCCAGAGCCTGCGCAGCCTCATCGCGCGACTGCACCAGCAAGGCCAGTCTTCACGCAGCCTGTCGCGATTGCTTTCGGCGGTGCGCGGCCTGTATCACTACCTCAACCGTGAAGGCCTGTGCGATCACGACCCGGCCAATGGCCTGGCCCCGCCCAAGGGCGAACGGCGCCTGCCCAAGACCCTCGACACTGATCGCGCCCTGCAATTGCTCGACGGTGCCGTCGAAGACGACTTCCTTGCCCACCGCGACCAGGCCATCCTCGAGCTGTTCTATTCCTCGGGCCTGCGCTTGTCAGAATTGACCGGCCTGAACCTCGATCAACTGGACCTGGCGGACGGCCTGGTGCAAGTGCTCGGCAAAGGCAGCAAGACCCGTGTGCTGCCGGTCGGCCGCAAGGCTCGGGAAGCCTTGCAGCTGTGGTTGCCGCTGCGTCTGTTGACCAACCCCGCGGACGACGCGGTGTTTGTCAGCCAGCAGGGCCGACGCCTCGGTCCACGGGCGATCCAGGTGCGGGTCAAGCTCGCCGGTGAGCGCGAGCTGGGGCAGAATCTGCACCCGCACATGCTGCGACATTCCTTTGCCAGCCATCTGCTGGAATCGTCCCAGGACCTGCGCGCGGTGCAGGAGCTGCTCGGCCACGCCGACATCAAGACCACGCAGATCTACACCCACCTCGACTTCCAACACCTGGCGACGGTGTACGACAGCGCCCATCCACGGGCCAAACGCATCAAGGGCGGCGACTCATGAGTATCAAGCTGATCACCTTCGACCTGGACGACACACTCTGGGACAACGTACCCGTCATCATCGGCGCCGAAGCGTCGATGCGCGAATGGCTGGCGACCCATGCCTCCAAGGTCGGCGATTTGCCTCTTGAGCATTTCGCCAGCCTTCGCCAGAAGGTGTTGGAGCGCCATCCCGAGCTCAAGTACCGCATCAGCCTCCTGCGCCACCGCGTGCTGATGCACGCGTTTGAAGAGGCGGGTTATCCACAGCCCGAGGCCACGCAAATGGCAGACGTGTGCTATGAGGCGTTCATTCACGCCCGGCACCAGCTCACGCCTTTTCCTGAGGCCGAGCCGATGCTTCAAGCATTGCGCCAGCATTTCCTCCTGGGCGTGATCACCAACGGCAACGCCGACGTGCAGCGCGTGGGCCTGGCAGACTATTTCCACTTTGCGCTGCGCGCCGAAGATATCGGCATCGCCAAGCCGGATGCGCGACTGTTTCAGGAAGCGCTGCAACGCGCCGGCGTGGACGCCAGTCAGGCCGTGCATATTGGCGATCACCCCGGCGATGACATCGCCGGGGCGCAGCAGGCCGGGCTGCGGGCGGTGTGGTTCAACCCGACGGGCAAGGCATGGGAAGCGGATAAGCGCCCGGATGCGGAAATTCGTCGCTTGAACGAGCTGCCGCCGTTGCTTCGCAGTTGGCAGTAACGCTATCGCGGCAACACTAAAAATCAAAATACGGGAGCGGGCTTGCTCGCGAATGCGGTGTATCAGTCAGCCCATCAGCAACTGACAGAGCACTTCACGAACACGCCCGCTCCCACATTTGATGGGTGGTGACCCGTAGGATTTATTACATCCATGAAAAAGCCCGCAGCGACGGCGGGCTTTTTCATGCAAGCGAGCGGCTGACCTCAGATAGGACGGCTACCGTACTTGTTATCCGGCTTCTTCGGTGGATCTGCAACCACGTTGGCCTCGACTTCCTGCACTTTGCCGCCTTTGGCGAGGAATTCTTCCATCGCACGGGCCAGCGCATCGCGCTCTTTGTTCTTGGCTTCAACGCTTGGCAGTTCATCTACCGAAACAGCGGCCTTGGCTTTGCCTTTGGCTGCCGGGACAGGTGCATCATCACCACCGTCGTCGTCAGCAACGTCCTCAGCTGCCGCCTCAAGACCTTCTTCGGCCTCGTCGTCGTCACCGACTTCGAGTTCGTCGTTTTCCAGATCATCGTCGCTCATGTTCTACCTCATGACTTGCGAAAAGCAGATTAGTTATAGCCCAGCTTCACCCTCTGTCGAGGTCGCCGGAAAAAAATCAACATCCACCGGATTACCAGTGGCTTATGCCCCATCACCGTGCAAGGTGGCGAGGACTTTACGAGCACCGCCATGATCACGGTGCTCGCCCAGATAAACACCTTGCCAGGTCCCCATCGCCAAGCGGCCGGCCTTGACCGGCAAACTCAGCTGGCAGCCCAGGAGACTGGCCTTGAAGTGCGCCGGCAGATCATCCGGACCTTCGTCGTTGTGTTCGAACCCTGCACGCCCTTGCGGCACCAGCGAGTTGAAAAAACGCTCGAAGTCACGGCGAACCGCCGGGTCGGCATTTTCGTTGACCGTCAACGAAGCCGAGGTGTGCTGCAACCACAAATGCAACAGGCCCACACGGCACGCCTTCAACTCAGGCAGGCCGGCGAGCAACTCATCCGTCACCAAGTGAAAGCCCCGGGGCTTGGCCCGCAGGGTTATCAGGGTCTGTTGCCACATACAGTTCTCCGCCCATCGGCGCGCATTCTAGCGCGCTCTGGAAAAAAACAAAGTACCGAATACACCTACATGCCTGTAAGAGATTCACACCCTTAAAAGTGCCGTGTGGATCCCATCACAAAGTCGGCATAAACCCGTACACCTTTAGCCACAGACAAACCCCAGACAAAAAAATGCCCGGCAAGCCGGGCATCTTTTTTTCGCGTACTTACAAGTTGTAGCCGCGCTCGTTGTGTTGTGCCAGGTCGAGGCCCACAGCCTCTTCTTCGTCAGTAACCCGCAGGCCCATGACCATGTCCAGCACCTTGAGGATGATGAAGGTCACGATAGCCGTGTAGATCACGGTGAAGCCGACGCCTTTGCACTGGATCCAGACTTGCGCTGCGATGTCAGTGGTCGCCGCGTTGAAGCCGCCCAGAGAAGGCGCCGCGAACACGCCGGTCAGGATCGCGCCGAGGATACCGCCGATACCGTGCACGCCGAAGGCGTCCAGGGAGTCGTCGTAGCCCAGTTTGCGTTTCAGGGTAGTGGCGCAGAAGAAGCACACTACACCCGCCGCCAGACCGATCACCAGGGCGCCCATTGGGCCCACGGTGCCCGCAGCCGGGGTGATTGCAACCAGGCCGGCGACGACGCCCGAGGCGATGCCCAGTGCGCTTGGCTTACCGTGGGTGACCCACTCGGCAAACATCCAGCCCAGCGCGGCAGCAGCGGTCGCAATCTGAGTGACCAGCATCGCCATACCTGCAGTGCCGTTGGCCGCAGCCGCAGAACCGGCGTTGAAGCCAAACCAACCGACCCACAGCATGGCAGCACCGACCAGGGTGTAACCCAGGTTGTGAGGCGCCATCGGCGTGGTTGGGAAGCCTTTACGCTTGCCGAGTACCAGGCACGCCACCAGGCCAGCCACACCGGCGTTGATGTGCACCACGGTGCCGCCGGCGAAGTCCAGCACGCCCCAATCGCCCAGCAACGAACCCGGACCGCCCCACACCATGTGCGCAATCGGTGCGTAGACCAGGGTGAACCAGACGCCCATGAAGATCAGCATCGCGGAGAACTTCATACGCTCGGCGAAGGCACCGACGATCAGCGCAGGCGTAATGATGGCGAACGTCATCTGGAAAGTGACGAACACCGCCTCAGGGAACAGCGCCGCAGGGCCGGTGATGCTCGCCGGGGTGACACCCGACAGGAACAGTTTGGACAGGCCGCCCACGAACGAGTTGAGGTTGACGACGCCTGCTTCCATACCGGTAGTGTCGAACGCCATGCTGTAGCCGTAAACGAACCACAAAATGGTGATCAGACCGGTGATGGCGAAGCACTGCATCATCACGGAAAGAATGTTTTTGGAGCGAACCATGCCGCCGTAGAACAGCGCGAGGCCTGGAATGGTCATGAACAGTACCAGCGCGGTGGACGTGAGCATCCACGCGGTGTCGCCGGAATTGAGGACTGGAGCAGGTACTGGGTCCGCCGCCATGGCCAGGGCCGGCATTACGAGGGACAACAGGGCTCCTAGCCCTGCGAATTTACGCAGAGTCATATTGTTTTCTCCTGGGGCGTTGGGGTTTGGCGGCTTAGATTGCGTCGGTATCGGTTTCGCCGGTACGGATGCGAATAGCCTGTTCCAGATTGACCACGAAGATCTTGCCGTCACCGATCTTGCCGGTGTTGGCGGCCTTGGTTATCGCCTCGATAACCCGGTCAAGATCCTTGTCGTCAATGGCGACATCAATCTTCACCTTTGGCAGAAAATCGACCACGTATTCCGCGCCGCGATACAGCTCGGTGTGACCCTTCTGCCGACCGAAGCCTTTGACCTCAGTAACGGTAATGCCCTGCACGCCGATCTCGGACAGCGACTCGCGTACATCGTCCAACTTGAACGGCTTGATGATGGCAGTGACTAGCTTCATGAAAACTCTCTCCCGAATTGGTGGACTTGCCCCAGGAAAACAAACCCGTCTCAAGTCTAAGCGCAGTGCCTGGCTTTGTAACGCGTCGTCGCCTCGGCATTTGCCGTTGCGACGCCAGCGAACCACTGGTGACGAAACCTGTACCCCTGATCCGTCGGCGCACTGCATTCGTCACAGCGACTGCATCAGTGCATGGGTCATGATCGTCTAAGCAGAAACCTTGCCAGCTCCGTAAAAATCACTGAAATCAGTCCTTTGCCCACTTATGCCCACCTGCGGGGCGTTTTGGCGACGCCAATGCGCACAAAAACAGTGCGCGGCCGCCCGGAGCACTGCGCGAAAAGCGTGCGCTCCAGGCGGTGAAAAAGACTATAGACGCTGCGTGATACACTGCCCGCCAACAGTTTTTCCGGAATGTTTCCCATGCTCGCGCCCAAAGATCTCCTCGACGCCCTGAGCGGCCACGCCTCTCGCCTGTTCAGCGGCGATACCCCGCTGCCTCGCAACGAAATCGAAAGCCAGTTCAAGGCGCTGCTGCAAAGCGGCTTCAGCAAACTCGACCTGGTGAGCCGGGAAGAGTTTGATAGCCAAATGGTGGTGCTGGCCCGCACGCGTGCACGGCTGGAGAGCCTCGAGGCGAAGGTCGCGGAGTTGGAAGCGCGGCTGACGCCACCTGCCGCTGAATAAACACGGTCAATGTGGGAGCTGGCTTGCCTGCGATAGCATCGCCTCAGTCTTTCTGATACACCGAGGCGTCTGCATCGCAGGCAAGCCAGCTCCCACATAAAGCGCTGTAAACGACTCCGGATACGTTCTGTAAAACCTCCCCCGCCTCGCTCTTCCCCACCTCGTCTACCCTTGAAAAACCCGCAGGAAGCGGCCTCTCTTTCAAGGAACGAGCATGTCCCTCGCCATCGTCCACAGCCGCGCCCAGATCGGCGTCGAAGCCCCTGCCGTCACGGTTGAAGTGCACATGGCCAATGGTCTGCCGTCCCTGACACTGGTGGGCCTGCCGGAAACCGCCGTCAAGGAAAGCAAGGACCGCGTGCGCAGCGCCATCCTCAATTGCACGCTGCAATACCCAGCCCGGCGCATCACCCTCAACCTCGCGCCCGCCGACCTGCCCAAGGACGGCGGGCGTTTTGATTTGGCGATTGCCTTAGGGATCCTGGCGGCCAGTGTGCAGGTGCCGGCGTTGATGCTCGATGACGTGGAATGCCTGGGCGAATTGGCATTGTCCGGCGAAGTACGCGCAGTGAAAGGCGTGTTGCCGGCAGCGCTGGCAGCCCGCAAGGCCGGGCGCACCGTGATAGTGCCGCGGGCGAATGCCGAGGAGGCGTGCCTGGCCTCTGGGTTGAAGGTGATTGCGGTGGATCACTTGCTGCAGGTGGTGGCGCACCTGAATGGGCAGGTGCCGATCGAGCCCTACAAGTCTGATGGCTTGCAGTACCTGAACAAGCCCTATCCAGACCTGAGCGAAGTACAAGGGCAACTGGCGGCCAAGCGCGCGCTGCTGATCGCTGCGGCGGGCGCGCATAACCTGCTGTTCAGCGGGCCGCCCGGCACCGGCAAGACTTTGCTGGCCAGCCGGCTGCCGGGGTTGCTGCCGCCGTTGAGCGAGCAGGAAGCGCTGGAAGTGGCGGCGATCCAGTCAGTGGTCAGCCTCGCACCACTGAGCCATTGGCCGCACCGCCCGTTCCGTCAGCCACACCACTCAGCCTCGGGGCCGGCGCTGGTGGGCGGCGGATCAAAACCGCAACCGGGGGAAATCACCCTCGCCCACCACGGCGTGTTGTTTCTGGATGAGTTGCCGGAGTTCGATCGCAAGGTCCTGGAGGTGCTGCGCGAACCGCTTGAATCGGGACACATCGTCATTTCTCGTGCCCGCGACCGAGTGAGTTTCCCCGCACGTTTTCAACTGGTGGCGGCCATGAACCCCTGCCCTTGCGGGTATATGGGCGAGCCCAGTGGACGCTGTCGGTGTACGCCGGAGCAGATTCAGCGCTATCGCAACAAACTTTCCGGCCCCCTGCTGGACCGGATCGACTTGCACCTTACCGTCGCCCGGGAAACCACCGCACTTAACCCGACCCAGCAGCCGGGCGATAACACGGCAAAGGCCTCGGCACAGGTGGCCGACGCCCGCGAGCGCCAACTCAAGCGCCAGGGTTGCGCCAATGCCTTTCTGGATTTGCCAGGGTTACGCAAACACTGCCAATTGGCGAAAGCCGATGAAGGCTGGCTGGAAAGCGCCTGCGAGCGGCTGACGCTGTCGCTGCGCGCGGCACATCGCTTGCTCAAGGTGGCGCGCACGCTGGCAGACCTTGAGCGGGTTGAGAATATTGCTCGGCATCACTTGGCCGAGGCATTGCAATATCGGCCTGCGGCGGTGAGCTAGCCTGAAAACGCAAAATCCATGGCAAGCGGGTTTGGTGTGGCGAGCGGGCTTGCCCCGCGTTGGGCTGCGCAGCAGCCCTAAAAACCGGCGACGCGGTCCAACAGTTGAAACATGGCGGCCGCACTGGGAGCGCTTCGCACTCCAACGCGGGGCAAGCCCGCTCGCCACGGAGGAATATGCTGGCCGCCAAAAGTAGTGTGGATACTTATACGGTGAAAACCAGCAACAGCCTCGCCACTTCCATCACTTCATCCAGCGCCGCCTCTGCCGACTCAGTAGAAGGATTCAGCATCAAGTCATCGGCATACCCCATCGCCATGGCGAAGATCTGCCGGGCAGCACGTTGGGGCGGATCACAGCGCAAAACGTCGGGCGAGCGCTAAGCCTCAACGAAACCGATCGACCTCATGCCGCAAACCAGCCGCCAGGGTTTCCAGCTCTTTGGCGGTAACGGCCAGGTTCGACACCACTTCACGCTGCTCGCTGTTGGCCAGCGCAATGCTCTGCAAATTGCTGCTGAGCAACGTCGCGGTGCTGCTCTGTTCCTGGGTTGCCGTGGTAATTGCCGCAAATTGCTGACCGGCCGAGCGGCTTTGCTCGTCGATACGCGCCAGCGCCGAAGCCACGTCGGCGTTGCGCGACAGGCCTTCCTGCATCAACGCATTGCCGTGTTCCATGGTGCTGATGGCATTACCGGTTTCCTGCTGAATGCTGTGGATCATCCCGGAGATTTCATCAGTAGCCTGGCGGGTGCGCGAGGCCAGGTTGCGCACCTCGTCAGCAACCACGGCGAAACCACGGCCCTGTTCACCGGCGCGGGCGGCTTCGATGGCCGCGTTGAGCGCCAGCAGGTTGGTCTGTTCGGCGATCGAGGTAATCACGCCGACAATCCCGCCGATTTCCTGGGAGCGTTGGCCGAGGGTATTGATCACCGTGGCCGTGCTGTTCAGCGCGGTGGCGATATGTTCCAGGGACGACGACGCCTCTTGCATTGAGGTACGGCCGATGCGCGTCTGCTGGGCGTTTTCCTGGGCCAGTCGTTCGGTGTTGCCCATGTTGTCGGCGATGTTCAGCGAGGTGGCGCTGAACTCTTCCACCGCGCCGGCCATGCTGGTGATTTCGCCGGACTGCTGCTCCATGCCCTCATAGGCACCACCCGACAAACCGGACAAGGCCTGGGCTCGGCTGTTGACCTCTTCGGCGGCCTTGCGGATATGCGAGACCATGGTCGACAGGGCTTCACCCATCTGGTTGAAGCTGCGTGCCAGTTGGCCTATTTCGTCATTACTGGACACATTGAGGCGCACACTCAAGTCACCCGCGCCGAGGGCTTCGGCTTGACGCACCAGGTCACTCAAGGGCTGCAACTTGCTGCGCAACAGCCAGACCGCCGCGCCCACCGCGAACAACATTGCCAACACGCTGCCAATCACCAGGCGAATACCAACGGCCCAGGTCACCTCGCGAATTTCGGATTTCGGCATGCTCGCCACCACCGACCATGGGCCGCCTTCAAACGGCACCGAGACGCTGTAGAAATCTTCGTTCTTGTCGCTCCAGAAGCGCCCCTCGCCCGGCTTTTTGGCCAGGTCGAGCATCACCGGTACCGCCTGGTCCAGCGCCTGCACGCCGGCCGGGGGCACCAGCCAGTGTTTCTGTTCGTCCAGCAGCGCAAGGGAACCCGTTTTGCCGATACGGAAGCGCTTGAGGTTTTCAAACTGGGCTTTCTGGGCGTCGGTGTAGTCGAAACCGACAAACAGCACCGCAATCACTTTGCCGCCGGCATCGCGCACCGGTGTGTATTGGGTCATGTAGGAGCGGTCGAACAGCACGGCGCGGCCGACGTAACTTTGCCCGGCAAGCAGGCGTTGGTAGGCCGGATGCTGGTGGTCCAGCGCCGTACCGATGGCGCGGCTGCCGTCTTGTTTGGTCAGGGACGTGCTGATGCGGACAAAGTCTTCGCCGCTGCGCACAAATACGGTGGCCACGCCGCCGGAGGTGTCCTTGAATTCATCAACCTCATCGAAATCGTTGTTCAACAGGTTGTTGCCCAGGAACAGGCTCGGGGTTTGTACACCCGCCACTGCAACCTGCTGCTCGCCGCGCACACTCAACCCCGCACCGAAGCGCTTTTCAAACAGCCCGCTCAAACGCTGGGTACTTTCGCGCAAGGTGCTGTGGAAGGTATTGAGTTGGTCGGCGAGCAAACGCGCTTCGCTGGCCAGGTGTTCCTCGCGGGTGTCGAGGTTGGCGGAGTCGAGCGACCGCAGGGCGAAAACCGTACTGCCGCTGATGACGACAGCCAGTATCACGGCTAATGCGAGGCCTAACTGGGAGGCAATCCGAGCGCGAGGTTGAGACATGACAGCTCCTGGCCGAGGCCAGGATCATCCTGATCTCATAGCGCTACTCGGCAAATTATCGAGTGGGAAACGTTGGTGCACGGTTGTTCCAACACACCTTATTCGGCGGGCGCGGGGAATACTTGAGCGATTCACAGGGGTATCGCGCAAACGATTGCACAAATGCTTCAGTCGAGGCGCTCGACCTGGGGCAACTCCATGGCCTTGACCTCACCCTGGAGAAATTCCGCCAAGCGCCTTAAACGCTCACCACCGGGGCGGGTTTTCGGCCACACCAGATAGTAATTTTCGCCACTGGCCACGGCGGTCGGCCACGGCAGGCTCAATCGTCCCTGGGCCACGTCTTCGGCGACCATCAGCAAATCGCCCATCGACACCCCGTAACCCCGTGCTGCGGCAATCATGCCCAGCTCAAGCGTGTCGAACACCTGCCCGCCCTTGAGCGAGACCTGAGATGCCAGCCCCATGCGCTGCAGCCAATTGCGCCAGTCGCGGCGGTCGGGCGTGGGGTGCAGCAGCTCAGCGCACGCCAGGCGCGTTACGTCCCACGGCCCGTCTGCCAGCAGGTTGGGGGCGCCCACGGGGATCAGCAGTTCGGGGAACAGGTAACTGGCCTCCCAGTCCGCCGGAAAGTGCCCGTAGCTCAGCAATACCGCGCAATCGAACGGCTCTTGGTTGAAGTCCACTTCGTCCACGCTCATCCACGCACTGGTCAGTTGCACCTCATTGCCCGGCTGCAACGCCCGGAAGCGGCTGAGCCGCGCCAGCAACCAGCGCATGGTCAGGGTCGACGGCGCTTTCATGCGCAGGATGTCGTCCTCGGCATTCAGGGTGTGGCAGGCGCGCTCCAGCGCAGCGAAACCCTCGCGCACGCCGGGCAGCAGCAAGCGCGCCGCTTCGGTGAGCTGCAGGTTGCGGCCGCTGCGCTGGAACAGGCGGCAGGCAAAATGCTCTTCAAGTGTGCGGATATGCCGGCTGACGGCACTTTGCGTGATCGACAGCTCCTCTGCCGCGCGGGTAAAGGAGTTGTGCCGTGAAGCGGCCTCAAATGCGCGCAAGGCGTACAACGGAGGGAGACGACGTGGCATAGGGAAACCTCCGACAGAGCAAGCCCAAACTCTACCATGAGTTTTAATCATGCGAACGATCGCTTTTATCCTTTTGTGTAATGCGTTGGGAGCGCCGAGAATCAACCCCTCCCCAACCTTCTGACTTTTTGAGCGTGATGACCATGCAGCATCCGGTGCGTACTGAACTCTGGGCCATTCTGCGGCTTTCGGGGCCGTTGATTGCCTCACAGTTGGCGCACATGTTGATGGTGCTGACCGACACGCTGATGATGGCCCGCCTGAGCCCCGAAGCCCTTGCCGGCGGCGGCCTGGGCGCGGCGAGCTATTCGTTTGTGGCGATTTTCTGCATCGGCGTGATTGCTGCAGTGGGCACGCTTGTGGCCATCCGCCACGGCGCCGGCGACATCGAAGGCGCCACCCGCCTGACCCAGGCCGGGCTGTGGCTTGCCTGGCTGATGGCACTGGTGGCCGGCTTGCTGCTGTGGAACCTCAAGCCCGTATTGCTGATGTTCGGCCAGACCGAAACCAACGTGCACGCGGCGGGGCAATTTCTGACCATCCTGCCGTTCGCCCTGCCCGGCTACCTGAGCTTCATGGCCTTGCGCGGCTTTACCAGCGCTATCGGCAAAGCCACCCCAGTGATGGTGATCAGCCTGTGCGGCACGGTGCTCAACTACGTCCTCAACCACGCCTTGATAGAAGGCATGTTCGGCCTGCCGAAACTGGGATTGATGGGTATTGGCCTGGTCACCGCGATTGTCGCCAACAGCATGGCCTTGGCGCTGATGTGGTACATCCGCAGCAACCGGGCTTACGCCGCCTACCCGCTGAGTTCAGGCCTGCTGCGCCTCAACACCCTGTATCTGCGCGAGCTGTGGCGCCTGGGCCTGCCGATTGGCGGCACCTATGCGGTGGAGGTCGGCTTGTTTGCCTTCGCGGCGCTGTGCATGGGCACCATGGGCAGTACGCAACTGGCGGCGCATCAGATTGCCCTGCAAATCGTCTCGGTAGCATTCATGGTGCCAGCGGGGATGTCGTACGCGATCACCATGCGCATCGGCCAGCATTACGGCGCCGGGCAGTTGCTGCAAGCGCGCATGGCCGGGCGGGTCGGCATCGGATTCGGTGCGGCAGTGATGTTGGGATTTGCCGCAGTGCTGTGGCTGTTTTCCGATGCGCTTATCGGGCTGTTCCTCGACCATAACGACCCAGCCTTCCACGACGTCATCGTCCTTGCCGTCAGCCTGCTGGCCGTGGCGGCCTGGTTCGAATTGTTCGACGGTGTGCAGACCATCGCCATGGGCTGCATCCGTGGGTTGAAGGACGCCAAGACGACCTTTCTGGTGGGCTTGGGCTGCTACTGGCTGATCGGCGCGCCGGCGGCGTGGTTGATGGCGTTCACCCTCGGCTGGGGGCCGACCGGTGTGTGGTGGGGCCTGGCGTTGGGCCTGGCCTGCGCGGCCGTCAGTTTGACCTGGGCGTTTGAGGCGAAGATGAAAAGGATGATTCGGCGGGAGCCGGAAATTCGCGCTGAATTCCAAGCCATGCAGCCAGACTAGAGACTGTACTCGGTCAATGTGGGAGCTGGCTTGCCTGCGATGGCCTCACCTGCCTATGCCTGACACACCGAGGCGTCTGCATCGCAGGCAAGCCAGCTCCCACACAAGCCAGTTCAGCCCAGCAAAGCCTGCTGGCTTTTGCCGAATGTCAGGTATTCCACCAACTCCGGCAACGGCAATGGCTTGCTGATCAAATACCCCTGCGCCTGATCGCAGCCAAACAAGCGCAACAGCGCCAGTTGCTCGGGCGTTTCAACGCCTTCAGCCACCACTTCCAGGTTGAGATTGTGCGCCAGGTTGATCATGGCGTGCACCAGCTTGCGGTTCTCTTCGCGCTCTTCCATGCCGCCGACAAAGCTCTTGTCGATCTTCAACAAGGCAATCGGCAGGCTGTTGAGGTGCACGAACGACGAAAATCCGGTGCCGAAGTCATCCAGGGAAAACCGCACGCCCAGGCGGCCGAGGGCGTCCATGGTCTGTTTGACCAAGTCACTGCGGCGCATGACGGCGGTTTCGGTCAATTCGAACTCCAGCCACTGCGCTTCCACGCCGCGCTCGGCAATCAGCCGGCTGAGGGTCGAGAGCAGTTGGCTGTCCTGGAACTGGCGAAACGACAGATTGACCGCCATGTGCAGCGGCGGCAGGCCGCGTTCGCGCAGGTCTTGCATGTCGCGCAGGGCACGGGAGATCACCCAGTAGCCCAGCGGCACAATCAGGCCGCTCTGTTCGGCCAGCGGCACGAACTCGCTGGGTGGCAACAGGCCGCGTTCGCCATGGCGCCAGCGCACCAAGGCTTCCAGGCCGACAATATGCCCGTCGTCCAGGTCCAGGCGCGGTTGGTAGTGCAGTTCCAGCTCGTCGCGGCGCAATGCGCGGCGCAGTTCACTTTCCAGGTCGGCCAGGCTGCGCGCGTTGCGGTTGATGCGTTCGTTGAAGATATGAAAGGTGCAGCCTTGCGTACTTTTGGCTTGCTGCATGGCGATGTGCGCGTGCCACATCAGCGGGTCGGCGCCAGCGCGCGCGCGGGCATGCGCCACGCCCAGGCTGCAGCCGATCAACAGGCTTTCGCCATCCACCCAATAGGGTTCGGCCATGGCTTCGGTGATGCGTTCGGCCATCCATTCGGCGCGCTGGGGCGCGCGGCGCGTATCAATCAGCAGGGCGAACTCATCGCTGCCCAGACGCGCCAACTGGTCCCCGGCTTCGAGCTGGCTCTTGAGGCGCGAGACCACTTGCAGGATCAACCGGTCACCGGCCTGATGGCCTAAAGCGTCGTTGGCATGGCGAAAGTTATCGAGGTCAAGGTGGCCGAGCGCCAGGCCGCGGCCTTCGTTTTCAACCAGACGCGCCGCCAGCAGGGTCTGGAAACCCTGGCGATTGGCGATCCCGGTGAGCGGGTCCTGTTCTGCCAGGCGCTGCAAGGTGGTCTCCAGCACGCCGCGCTCGCGGACATGGCGCAGGCAGCGGCGCAATGTATCGGCATCCAATACGTCACGGATCAACCAATCGCTGACACCCAGCGGCGAAACCAGAGGTTCCTGCTCCAGCAACAATATGCACGGCAAGTTGCAACGGCCGGGGCAGGGTTGCAGGCTGGGCGTGGTCAATAACACGGCCGAGTGGTCGTCATCGAACAGACGACTCACCGAGTCCCAGTTGGGCGCACTGATCAGCACAGCCCCATCGCCCATCGGCGCCAGGCACTCGCGCAACAACGCTGCCCACGCTGGCTCATCGGCCAGTAGCAGCAAACGCAAGGGTTCGACAGGCGTAGACAAGCTAGCTCCCTAGACTCTGCAAAATTTCGTTGGCGGCGGGCATTATGACGCGCGGCCTGATAATCACCAATGATAAGGGTTATCAAATACGCTGACTGTAAGCATTCGTCCCGATCTTCAGGACAGAAGGCCCACACATCCTGCGGCAAAGTATCAAAACCGGCAAATTTAGATCGAGTGGTACGTCACACTGTCGTTCTGTGAGAGCAGAATCCTGCGAGCCTGTTAAAATGCCCGCCCTTTTGAACAACGACTCCCTGAATTCTGTATGTCCCGACTCAATCCCCGGCAGCAAGAAGCCGTGAACTACGTCGGCGGCCCTCTATTGGTGCTCGCCGGCGCGGGCTCCGGCAAGACCAGCGTGATCACCCGCAAGATCGCGCACCTGATCCAGAACTGTGGCATCCGCGCCCAGTACATCGTCGCCATGACCTTTACCAACAAGGCGGCGCGCGAAATGAAAGAGCGTGTCGGCACGCTGCTCAAGGGCGGCGAAGGCCGTGGCCTCACGGTGTGTACCTTCCACAACCTGGGCCTGAACATCATCCGCAAGGAGCATGCGCGGCTGGGCTACAAGCCCGGTTTCTCGATCTTCGACGAAACCGATGTGAAGTCGCTGATGACCGACATCATGCAAAAGGAATACGCAGGCGACGACGGCGTGGATGAGATCAAGAACATGATCGGCGCCTGGAAAAACGACCTGATCCTGCCGCCCCAGGCCCTGGAAAACGCGCGCAACCCCAAGGAACAGACCGCTGCCATCGTCTACACCCACTACCAGCGCACGCTCAAGGCGTTCAACGCGGTGGACTTCGACGACCTGATCCTGCTGCCGGTAAAGCTGTTCGAGGAACACGCCGACATCCTCGAAAAATGGCAGAACAAGGTCCGCTACCTGCTGGTGGACGAATACCAGGACACCAACGCCAGCCAATACCTGCTGGTGAAGATGCTGATCGGCACGCGCAACCAGTTCACCGTGGTGGGCGACGACGACCAGTCGATCTATGCCTGGCGCGGTGCGCGCCCGGAAAACCTGATGCTGCTAAAGGACGACTATCCGTCCCTGAAAGTGGTGATGCTGGAGCAAAACTACCGCTCCACCAGCCGCATCCTGCGTTGCGCCAACGTGCTCATCTCCAACAACCCCCACGAGTTTGAAAAACAACTGTGGAGCGAGATGGGCCACGGCGACGAAATCCGCGTGATCCGCTGCCGCAATGAAGACGCCGAAGCCGAACGCGTGGCCGTGGAAATCCTCAGCCTGCACTTGCGCACCGACCGCCCGTACAGCGACTTTGCGATCCTGTACCGCGGCAACTACCAGGCCAAGCTGATCGAACTGAAATTGCAGCACCACCAGGTGCCGTATCGCCTGTCGGGCGGCAACAGCTTTTTCGGACGCCAGGAAGTAAAAGACCTGATGGCTTACTTCCGCCTGATCGTGAACCCGGACGACGACAACGCCTTCCTGCGCGTGATCAACGTGCCGCGCCGGGAAATCGGTTCGACTACGTTGGAAAAGCTCGGCAACTACGCCACTGAACGCAAAATCTCGATGTACGCCGCCACCGACGAAATCGGACTGGGCGAGCACTTGGACACACGCTTCACCGACCGACTGTCGCGCTTCAAGCGCTTCATGGACAAGGTGCGCGAGCAGTGCGCCGGCGAAGACCCGATCAGCGCGCTGCGCAGCATGGTCATGGACATCGACTATGAAAACTGGCTGCGCACCAACAGCTCCAGCGACAAAGCCGCGGATTACCGCATGGGCAACGTCTGGTTCCTGATCGAAGCGCTGAAAAACACCCTGGAAAAAGACGAAGACGGCGAGATGACCGTCGAAGACGCCATCGGCAAGCTGGTGCTGCGCGACATGCTCGAGCGCCAGCAAGAAGAGGAAGACGGCGCCGAAGGCGTGCAGATGATGACCTTGCATGCCTCCAAGGGGCTGGAATTCCCCTACGTGTTCATCATGGGCATGGAAGAGGAAATCCTCCCGCACCGTTCCAGCATCGAAGCCGACACTATCGAAGAAGAACGGCGCCTGGCCTACGTGGGCATTACCCGCGCGCGTCAGACGTTGGCCTTCACCTTCGCCGCCAAGCGTAAGCAATACGGCGAAATCATCGACTGTGCCCCCAGCCGGTTCCTCGACGAACTACCACCGGACGATCTGGCCTGGGAAGGCAATGACGACACCCCGACCGAGGTGAAGGCCGTTCGCGGCAATACCGCCTTGGCGGACATACGCGCGATGTTAAAGCGCTAGAATCGACTACTTTTTAATCTACTTTCGGCGCACACCGCGCCATTAGAGGAAGCTTTCCGTGGAAGCACTGCACAAGAAAATTCGCGAAGAAGGCATCGTGCTTTCCGATCAGGTACTCAAGGTCGACGCCTTTCTGAACCACCAGATCGACCCGGCGCTGATGAAACTGATCGGCGACGAATTCGCCGAGCGCTTCAAGGACTCGGGCATCACCAAGATCGTCACCATCGAAGCCTCGGGCATTGCGCCGGCGATCATGACCGGCCTTAACCTTGGCGTGCCGGTGATTTTCGCCCGCAAGCAGCAGTCCCTGACCCTGACGGAAAACCTGCTGTCGGCGACCGTGTATTCCTTCACCAAGAAGGTCGAAAGCACCGTGGCGATCTCCCCGCGTCACTTAACCAGCAGCGACCGCGTGCTGGTGATCGATGACTTCCTGGCCAACGGCAAGGCGTCCCAGGCGCTGATCTCGATCATCAAACAAGCCGGCGCGACTGTTGCGGGTTTGGGGATTGTGATCGAGAAGTCGTTCCAGGGTGGCCGTGCCGAGCTGGATGCGCAGGGTTATCGAGTTGAATCGCTGGCGCGCGTGAAGTCGCTGGCCGGTGGCGTGGTCACGTTCATCGAGTAATGGGCAGCACCGCAAACCCCAAGTGAACACAGATCAAAATGTGGGAGGGGGCTTGCCCCCGATAGCAGTGGGTCAGCCAACACATGGGTGACTGATACACCGCAATCGGGGGCAAGCCCCCTCCCACATTTGGTTTCGTGGAAATTTTTAGTGTGCGGTGGCCTGTAGGCCGGCGAGCAACAGGCGCTGGTACAGATCTTCTTTCAGCCCGTCCGGCTTATCCAACCGCATCCGTTTGAGATGCTCAGGAAACGCCTCCGGCTCCGGTGCATCCAGCGCCGCCTTGCCCAACTCCAGAATCTCCGTCAGCTTGAATTTGCTTTTGAGCCAGTTCAAAGCGCGCAACAAATCCTTCTCCTCATCCGTGAAGTCAGTGCCCAGCGGATACTCCGGAAACAGCCGGTGATGCCGCGCCTGAATGCCCTTGAGCCGCTCGGGCGTATTGTCGGCAAAGCGTGGGTCCAGCTGGAAATCCTTGGGTAATTTGCCGGCCTTTTGTGCCTGTTCGATCAAGTCGTTCTGAAAGCGCGAGTCGGTGATATTCAGCAGCGCCTCGATCACCTTGGCGTCTGTCTGCCCACGCAAATCGGCAATCCCGTACTCGGTGATGACGATATCGCGCAGGTGCCGGGGAATGGTGCAGTGGCCGTACTCCCAGACAATATTGGAACTGACCTCGCCAGCCGACTCGCGCCAGCTGCGCAGGATCAGGATCGAACGCGCGCCTTCCAATGCATGGCCTTGCGCAACAAAGTTGTACTGCCCGCCGACGCCGCTGAGCACGCGGCCATCTTCCAGCTGATCGGCCACACCTGCGCCGAGCAAGGTCACCATGATCGCGCTGTTGATAAACCGCGCGTCCAGGCGTTGCAGGCGCTTGAGCTCTTCCTGGCCATACAGCTCGTTGATGTAGCTGATGCGCGTCATGTTGAATTCGAGGCGCTTGGCGTGCGTCATTTCCTGCAGGCGCTGGTAAAAACTGCGCGGCCCGAGAAAGAAACCGCCATGGATCGACACGCCGTCAGGTTGCGCCGCGTCGTCCAGCGTGCCGGCATTGGCTTGCGCCTGGGTCGCCACATCCGGGTAAACCTTGCGCCGGATAATGCCGGCGTCGGCCAGTACCAGCAGGCCGTTGACGAACATTTCGCTGCAGCCATACAGGCCACGGGCAAAGGGCGACACACCGCCTTCGCGGCTGATCAGGGGCGCCCACTGATACACATCAAGTTCGGTGAGCAGCAGTCGATAAGCCTCGTTATCCGCCTGGCGCGCCAGCAAGGCGGCGGTCAGCGCATCGCCCATGGAGCCGATACCGATCTGCAACGTGCCGCCATCGCGCACCAGCGTGCTGGCATGCACACCGATAAAGTGGTCCTGCAAGCCCACCGGCATATTGGGTGTGGAGAACAGCGTGGTGCTGTCCTTTTCGTCGATCAGGTAATCGAACGCGTCCATGCCCAGTTCGGCATCGCCCGGCATGTAGGGCAGATCGGAGTGCACTTGGCCAACGATCAGGATGGTTTCGCCATCCTCACGGCGCTTTTCGATCATCGGCAGCAGGTCGAGTGTGATGTCGGGGTTGCAGCTCAAGCTCAGGCGATCCGGATGCTCAGTGCTGCTGGCCACCAGTTGCGCCACCAGATTCAGGCCGGCGGCGTTGATGTCGCGCGCCGCGTGACTGTAATTGCTGCTGACGTAATCCTGCTGCGCCGATGCGCTGTGGAGCAGGCTGCCGGGCTGCATGAAGAACTGCTGCACGCGGATGTTCGCGGGCAGGCTGTCCTTGTGCAGGTCGGCGAGAAAATCCAGCTCGGGGTAGTCGCCAAATACGCGTTCGATGAAGGGCTCGAGAAAGCGCTTCTGCAAACCGTCGCCCAAGGTCGGACGACCCAGGGCCAGCGCGGTGTAGATCGTCAGCGCCCGCTCCGGCAACTTGGCGATGCGCCGGTACAGCGCGTTGACGAACAGGTTGGGCTTGCCCAGGCCCAGGGGCATGCCCATGTGGATATGCGCGGGCAAGCGCGCCAATACGTCGTCAACTGCTTGCTCGATTGAACACAACTGCACCATCCGACCCTCCTGAACATTCCATGATTAGGGGTTGGACCGAGCTTGCCGGGTCTTTGCTGCAATGAACAGCCTGCAAACTTAAATCACGGGCACAAAAAAGCCGCTGGGCAGCGGCTTTTTGGCGAAGATCGGTTTATTTAAGCCCCGACATCTTCTCGATCGCACCTTTAAGCTCGTCGTCCGAGCAATCAGCGCAGGTGCCTTTAGGCGGCATGGCGTTGAGGCCGGTGATCGCCTTGGCGAGCAGGCCGTCGAGGCCGCCCTGGTGATCGGCGCGGTCTTTCCAGGCAGCGGTGTCACCGATTTTCGGTGCACCCAGCAGGCCGGTGCCGTGGCAGGCGTTGCAGTGCTTGGCGATCACGTCATCCGGCGTTTTTGCACCGCCGCCGCCACCGGTTGCCACCGCCACTTCCATCCCTTTGCATTCCTGGCCCTGAACACAGACTTGGCCGACAGGTTCCAGGCGCTTGGCAATTTCATCATTGGTCGCAGCTTGAGCGCTGACAGCCCATAGGGCCAGTACGGTTGCTGGTGCAGCCAGCATTTTCATAATTAGGTTCACGCGTTCACCCTCAATGGTGGCTATTCACGCCTGCGGCCACGGTTTCGCAGGCGGCGAAAGTATAACGGTTAGCCCGTCCGGCCGAAACAACCCTATTAAATAAAGGGAGATTCAGCCCTGCGGCGTACAGCTACGGGAGTGTCTGCAACGCTGGCAGCACGCCTCTTGTGTCAAAAGTTCGCGGGTGTGGCTGCGCTGATTAGTCGCGCCGGCACGTCGAACGGGTTGCGAAAACGATGCGGCTTGGTGCTTTCAAAGTAGTAGCTATCGCCGGCTTCGAGCACAAAAGTTTCAAGACCGACCACCAACTCCAGGCGACCTTCCACCAGAATTCCGGTTTCCTCGCCTTCATGGGTGAGCATTTCTTCGCCGGTGTCGGCGCCCGGCGGGTAAATCTCGTTGAGAAACGCGATCGCCCGGCTGGGGTGTGCGCGGCCGACCAGTTTCATGGTGACGGCGCCGTCCGATATGTCGATCAGCTCATTGGCTTTATAGACGATCTGGGTCGGTTTTTCCTGGAGGATCTCCTCGGAAAAGAACTCGACCATCGACATGGGAATGCCGCCCAGCACCTTGCGCAAGGAGCTGATTGAGGGGCTGACACTGTTTTTTTCGATCATCGAAATGGTGCTGTTGGTGACACCCGCGCGCTTGGCGAGCTCGCGCTGGGAAAGACCCTTCAGTTTACGGATGGATTGCAGTCGTTCGCCGACGTCCAATGCAGGAGCCTCCTAGGATTCAGGCGTTGTTGTAATTGAGCGTTATCATGGCGACAGCGTTCAGTATTTACAACACTTGGGCCTAAATCCTGGTCAGCTCCACTCGTAGGCCTTGTTCAAGCCCCGGAATAGAGCCTTGGCACGCGGCGCAGGTTGCAGAAGATCTGGTAGGGAATGGTCTCGGCAGCAGTCGCAACGTCGCTGGCGAGAATGGTTTTGCCCCACAGCTCCACGGTGGAACCGAGCCCGGCCTGCGGCACGTCGGTGAGGTCGACACACAGCATGTCCATGGATACACGGCCCAGCAACTGGCTGCGCTGGCCCGCCACCAACACCGGTGTGCCAGTGGGCGCGTGACGTGGATAACCATCGGCATAGCCCATGGCGACCACGCCGATCCGCATCGGTTTGGGTGTGATGAACTTGGCGCCGTAGCCCACCGGCTCGCCGGCCGGCAGTTCGCGCACACAGATGACTTTGGATTCGAGCGTCATCACCGGCTGCAAGCGGGCGGCAATGGCCTGGTCTTCGCCAAATGGCGTGGCGCCGTAGAGCATGATGCCTGGGCGCACCCAGTCGCTGGAGACGTTCGGCCAGCCCATCACGGAAGGCGAATTGCGCAGGCTCACCTCGGCCGACAAGCCTTGGCGCGCCGCTTCAAACACCGCCACTTGTTCATTGCTGCGTACACAATCGAGCTCGTCGGCACGGGCGAAGTGGCTCATCAATACGATTTTCGCCACTTTACCGCTGGCCAGCAGGCGCTGATAAGCCTCGTGGTAATCCTTGGGATGCAGGCCGACACGATGCATGCCCGAATCCAACTTGAGCCAGATGGTCAGCGGCTTGCTCAACCGGGCCTGCTCAATCGCGTCCAACTGCCACAGCGAATGCACCACGCACCAGAAATCATGCTCGATGATCAGCGGCAGCTCGTCGGCTTCGAAGAACCCTTCCAGCAACAGCACCGGCGCGCGAATCCCCGCGGCACGCAGCTCCAGCGCTTCCTCGATGCACGCCACGGCGAAACCATCCGCCTCAGCTTCCAGCGCCTGGGCCACGCGCACGGCGCCGTGGCCATAGGCATCGGCCTTGACCACGGCGAGGGCCTTGGCCCCCGTGACTTCACGGGCCAGTTGGTAATTGTGGCGCAGGGCTTGGAGGTCGATCAGGGCACGGGCAGGACGCATGGCGACAGGCTTCTAGGCGGCAGAGTGAAGAAAAACCCGGCACCGACAGACAGCGCCGGCACCGGGAGAGGGATCGTTGGTTAAGGCAGCGCGGCCACGACGGACAGCTCTACCAGGATTTCCGGTTCGCACAGCTTGGCTTCAACGGTGGCACGGGCCGGGGCAACGCCTTTAGGCAGCCACTTGTCCCACACCGCGTTCATGCCGGCGAAATCGGCGTCGATGTCTTTCAAGTAGATCGTCACCGACAGCAGCTTGGATTTGTCGGTGCCGGCCAAGTCAAGCAAACGCTCGATGTTGGCCAGTGTTTCACGGGTCTGCTGTTCAATCCCGGCACTCATGTCGTCGCCGACTTGCCCTGCCAGATACACGGTACCGCTGTGAACAACGATCTGGCTCATGCGCTCATTGGTGAGCTGGCGCTGGATTGACATGTTTTGCGGACTCCTGGTGGTTGCCGTAACGGGAAATATCGAGGCCTTCGGCGCTGATCTGCGGGGTTTTCTTCGCCATCAGGTCGGCCAGCAGACGACCAGAGCCACAGGCCATGGTCCAGCCAAGTGTGCCGTGCCCGGTATTGAGGAACAGGTTCTTGAAAGGCGTGGCACCGACAATCGGCGTGCCGTCGGGTGTGGTCGGGCGCAGGCCGGTCCAGAACGTGGCTTCGGTCAAATCGCCGCCCTGAGGATAAAGGTCGTTGACGATCATCTCCAGGGTTTCACGCCGGCGCGGGTTCAGCGACAGGTCAAAACCGGCGATTTCAGCCATGCCGCCAACGCGGATGCGGTTGTCGAAACGGGTGATCGCGACCTTGTAGGTCTCGTCCAGAATGGTCGAGGTCGGTGCCATCGCCGGGTTGGTGATCGGCACGGTCAGCGAGTAACCCTTGAGCGGGTACACTGGCGCCTTGATCCCCAGCGGCTTGAGCAGTTTCGGCGAGTAGCTGCCGAGGGCCAGTACATAACGGTCTGCGGTTTCCAGCTTGCCGTCGATCCACACGCCATTGATGCGGTCGCCTGCGCAGTCGAGGCGCTGGATGTCCTGCTCGAAGCGGAACTCCACGCCCAGCTGTTTGCACATGTCGACCAGGCGCGTGGTGAACATCTGGCAGTCGCCCGTCTGGTCATTCGGCAGGCGCAGTGCGCCAGCAAGAATATCCGTGACACTGGCCAGGGCCGGCTCAACGCGGGCGATACCGGCGCGGTCGAGCAGCTCGAACGGTACGCCAGACTCTTTGAGCACGGCGATGTCTTTGGCCGCGCCGTCCAGCTGGGCTTGGGTGCGGAACAATTGCGTTGTACCGAGGCTGCGACCCTCGTAGGCAATGCCGGTTTCGGCACGCAGTTCATCGAGGCAGTCGCGACTGTACTCGGACAGGCGGACCATGCGCTCCTTGTTCACTGCGTAACGGCTTTGGGTGCAATTGCGCAGCATCTGCGCCATCCACAGGTATTGATCGATATCGGCGGTGGCCTTGATCGCCAGCGGCGCGTGGCGCTGCAGCAGCCACTTGATCGCCTTGAGCGGCACGCCCGGGGCCGCCCAGGGCGAGGCGTAACCAGGCGACACCTGGCCGGCGTTGGCGAAACTGGTTTCCATGGCAGCGGCTGGCTGACGGTCGACCACGACGACTTCAAAGCCGGCCCGCGCCAAATAGTACGCACTGGTCACACCAATGACGCCGCTACCCAAGACCAGAACGCGCATTTTTATATCCTCATCGCGGGCTTGGCCGCTGACGTGTGTTATTGGAGCAATGATGAGCGCAGTATAAAAAGCAATTGCCAGTGCATTTCACTATATAAATGCCTATATTTGGCGACAATTCTCGGCAAAAACCCTTTTCACAGAGGCGTATCCCCTATGCGTACCAACACCCAGACCAAGCGGGAGCTGGACAAGATCGACCGCAATATCCTGCGCATCCTGCAAACCGACGGGCGCATTTCATTCACGGAGCTGGGGGAAAAAGTCGGGCTGTCGACCACGCCGTGCACCGAGCGCGTACGCCGCCTGGAACGCGAAGGGATCATCATGGGCTACAACGCGCGGCTCAATCCGCAGCATTTGAAGGGCAGTTTGCTGGTATTTGTCGAGATCAGCCTCGATTACAAGTCCGGCGACACCTTTGAAGAATTCCGCCGCGCCGTGCTCAAACTGCCCCATGTGCTGGAGTGCCATTTGGTGTCGGGTGACTTCGACTACCTGGTGAAAGCGCGCATTTCCGAGATGGCGTCGTACCGAAAATTGCTCGGCGATATCCTGCTCAAACTGCCCCATGTGCGCGAATCAAAGAGCTATATCGTGATGGAAGAGGTGAAGGAAAGCTTGAACCTGCCGATTCCGGATTAACTGATTCAACGTGCGCAAAGGTGGGAGCTGGCTTGCCTGCGATAGCGGTGTGATTGATACACCGCTATCGCAGGCAAGCCAGCTCCCACATTTTTGACCGAGTACATCCCTAGACCAAGACTTGCCGGGTGCTGGCCATGTATTCGTGGATTTGCTTCTCAACCCGCGGATGAATCAGCTCCACCGGCCGCCGCCCGTTGGGGCACGGCAAGGTCTTGGTGGTGCCAAACAACCGGCAGATCAGCGGGCGTTCGTCGTACACCGTGCAGCCGTTGGGCCCAAGGTGCACGCAGTTCAGCTCGTCCATGGCGGCGTCCTGCTCGGCTGCGGTCTTGCGTGGCAGGCGCGACATTTCCTCGGGCGAGGTGGTCACCGGCCCACAGCAATCGTGGCAACCCGGAACACACTCGAACGAAGGAATCTGCCTACGCAGCGCGCTGATTTTCTGACTGTTGCAACTCATCGGAACACATACCGGACGGCGAATAGGCGTGGATTCTGACGCAAAACGCCCTGCGCAGACAGCTTCGTCCGACCGCTGTATCCTGCGTCAAATTTTCCAAACAGGGATGCTCCCCATGACCGCCAGCGCCCGGCACACCGCTTCCTACTACGCCGCCAGCAGCGTCCCACAACCCGATTACCCGGCGTTGACGGGCGAGGTCAGCGCCGATGTGTGCGTGATTGGCGGCGGTTACTCCGGGCTCAACACCGCCCTGGAACTGGCCGAGCGCGGTTACAGCGTGGTGTTGCTGGAGGCGCGCAAGATGGGCTGGGGCGCCAGTGGTCGTAACGGCGGCCAGCTGATTCGCGGCGTCGGCCATGGCCTGGACCAGTTTGCCAACGTGATCGGCACCGACGGTGTGCGCCAGATGAAGTTGATGGGCCTGGAAGCCGTGGAGATCGTGCGCGAGCGCGTCGAGCGCTATCAAATCCCCTGCGACCTGACCTGGGGTTACTGCGACCTGGCGAACAAACCTCAGCACCTGCACGACCTGGCCGAAGATGCCGAAGAACTGCGCAGCCTCGGCTATCGCCATGAAGTGCGCCTGCTGCAAGCCAACCAGATGAGCAGCGTGATCGGTTCCGACCGCTACGTGGGCGGCATGATCGACATGGGCTCCGGCCATTTGCACCCGCTGAATCTGGCCCTCGGCGAAGCCGCCGCCGCGCAGAAGCTGGGCGTGAAGCTGTTCGAGCAGTCCGAAGTGACACGCATCGACTATGGCCCTGAAGTCAACGTGCACACCGCCCTTGGCAATGTGCGCGCCAAGACCCTGGTGTTGGCGTGCAACGCCTACCTCAATGGCCTCAACCCACACCTGAGCGGCAAAGTGCTGCCCGCCGGCAGCTACATCATCGCCACCGAACCATTGAGCGAAGCCCAGGCCGCCAAACTACTGCCGCAGAACATGGCCGTGTGTGATCAACGGGTGACAGTGGATTACTTCCGGCTGTCCGCTGACCGCCGCCTGTTGTTCGGCGGTGCCTGCCATTATTCCGGGCGTGATCCACAGGACATCGGTGCCTACATGCACCCAAAAATGCTCAAGGTGTTCCCACAACTGGCCGACGTGAAGATCGACTACCAATGGGGCGGCATGATCGGCATCGGCGCCAACCGCTTGCCACAGATTGGCCGGCTGGCCGATCAACCCAATGTGTATTACGCCCAGGCCTACGCCGGCCACGGCCTCAATGCCACGCACCTGGCCGGCAAGCTGCTGGCCGAAGCCATCAGCGGCCAGCAGCAGGGTCGTTTCGATTTGTTCGCCCAAGTGCCGCACATCACCTTCCCCGGCGGTAAACATTTGCGTTCGCCGCTACTGGCATTGGGAATGCTCTGGCACCGGTTCAAAGAGCTGGTCTGATCAATCGCGCCAGAACGGTTTCAGGCCTTCCTCGCGCGCTTGCTCGACGCTCAGCCCGACGTCGCGCAGTTGTTCGCGGGTCAAATGCAGCAAAGCCTTGCGCGTGTGGCAGCGATGCCAGAACAAACGCCAGCGGCTGATATCCCGCGGCGCCGTCGCGCGCTCTTGCCCTGCCTGCAATTCCTGACTGTGTAACATCAGACGCACATCGCTTATGCCGCTCATTTTGCTGCCCCTCATTTGCTTGTTGCCATGAGTGACTAGCGTGAGCGCAACGGCAAAACCATGACAGATTCAACGCATCTTTATTAAATCCATACAGATACTGCCCATGATCGCCTGAATCCTGTATTTTCCGCCTATCTGTACTGGTCCTCGGGAGCGACCGCCATGACCCTTTACGTCAACCTCGCCGAATTGCTCGGCACGCGCATCGAACAGGGCTTCTATCGCCCCGGCGATCGCTTGCCGTCTGTGCGCGCATTGAGCGTTGAACATGGGGTTAGCCTGAGCACCGTGCAACAAGCCTATCGCTTGCTGGAAGACAACGGCCTGGCAATGCCAAAGCCCAAATCCGGCTACTTTGTGCCGGTTGGGCGCGAGCTGCCGGCGCTGCCCGAAGTAGGCCGCCCGGCCCAGCGGCCGGTGGAAATTTCGCAATGGGACCAAGTGCTGGAACTGATTCGCGCGGTGCCACGCAAAGACGTCATACAGATGGGCCGTGGCATGCCAGATGTATTGTCACCGACCATGAAACCCTTGCTGCGCAGCCTGGCGCGTGTGAGTCGCCGCCAGGATCTGCCGGGGCTGTATTACGACAACATCCTCGGCTGTATGGAATTGCGCGAGCAAATTGCACGCCTGTCATTGGATTCCGGCTGCCAGCTGACAGCCGAAGACATTGTGATCACCACCGGCTGCCATGAGGCGCTGTCCGCCAGCATTCACGCGATCTGTGAACCGGGCGATATCGTCGCGGTGGACTCGCCAAGCTTTCACGGCGCCATGCAGACCCTTAAGGGCCTGGGCATGAAAGCCCTGGAAATCCCCACGGACCCAATCACCGGCATCAGCCTTGAAGCGCTGGAACTGGCGCTGGAACAGTGGCCGATCAAGGTCATCCAGCTGACGCCCAACTGCAACAACCCGTTGGGCTACATCATGCCGGAGGCACGCAAACGTGCGTTGCTGACCCTGGCCCAGCGCTTTGACGTGGCGATCATTGAAGACGATGTGTATGGCGAATTGGCCTACAGCTACCCTCGCCCGCGCACGATCAAATCCTTCGATGAAGACGGCCGCGTGCTGCTGTGCAGCTCGTTCTCGAAAACCCTGGCGCCCGGTTTACGCATTGGCTGGGTAGCGCCCGGGCGCTACCTGGAGCGGGTGCTGCACATGAAATACATCAGCACCGGTTCCACCGCGACCCAACCACAAATTGCGATTGCCGAGTTCTTGAAAAACGGCCATTTCGAACCGCATTTACGGCGGATGCGCACTCAATACCAGCGCAATCGCGACCTGATGCTCGACTGGGTCAGCCGCTACTTCCCGGCCGGCACACGCGCCAGCCGGCCTCAAGGCAGCTTCATGCTGTGGGTGGAGCTGCCGGAAGGCTTCGACACGCTCAAGCTCAACCGCGTGTTGGTCGAACAGGGCGTACAGGTGGCGGTAGGCAGTATCTTTTCCGCCTCCGGCAAATACCGCAACTGCCTGCGCATGAACTACGCTGCCAAGCCGACGCCGCAAATTGAAGAAGCAGTACGCAAAGTCGGCGCCGCCGCGATCAAGATGCTCGCCGAGACGCCAGACTGACCTTTCGCCGGAATTAGCCGTCATATGCCCACAATCGCCCTGACCTGGAAGCAGCGCCCTTGATGATCCAACGGCTTTTACCGTTTTTCCTGCTGGGCGCTCTGGCGCTGGGCGGCTGCGCAACAGTCGACACGCCGCGCATCCCCAGCGACGCCCTGCCCGCCGCGCAATCCTCATTCGGCCGGTCGATCCAGGCGCAGGCGGCGCCGCATCAAGGCCGCTCAGGTTTTCGTTTGCTGCCCAACAGCAGCGAAGCCTTCATGGCCCGCGCCGAACTGATCCGCAACGCCCAGAGCAGCCTCGACTTGCAGTACTACATCGTCCACGACGGCATCAGCACGCGCATGCTTGTGGATGAACTGCTCAAGGCGGCCGACCGCGGCGTGCGCGTGCGCATCCTGCTGGATGACACCACCAGCGACGGTCTCGACCAGGTCATCGCTACCCTCGCCGCCCACCCGCAGATCGAAATTCGCCTGTTCAACCCGCTGCACCTGGGCCGCAGCACCGGCGTCACGCGGGCCATGGGGCGCCTGTTCAACCTGTCGCTGCAACATCGGCGCATGCACAACAAGTTGTGGCTGGCGGACAACAGCGTCGCCATCGTCGGCGGCCGCAACCTGGGCGACGAGTATTTCGACGCCGAGCCCAACTTGAATTTCACCGATATCGACATGCTCAGCGTGGGCCCGGTGGCCGAGCAACTCGGGCACAGCTTCGATCAGTACTGGAACAGCGCACTGAGCAAGCCGATTGATGACTTCGTCTCCAACAGCCCCTCCAAACGTGACCTGGCCGCCGCCCGCGTGCGCCTGCAAGATTCGCTCGCCGAGTCCCGCCAGCAGAACCATGCGCTGTACAACCGCTTGCGCACCTACCAGACCCAACCCCGCATGGACATCTGGCGCCGCGAGTTGATCTGGGCCTGGAACCAGGCGCTGTGGGACGCGCCGAGCAAGGTGCTGGCCAAGGCCGACCCGGACCCGCAGTTGCTGCTGACCACTCAACTGGCGCCGGAGCTTGAAGGCGTCAACCATG
This sequence comes from Pseudomonas sp. HT11, assembly GCF_044875395.1. Classification (NCBI taxonomy): domain Bacteria; kingdom Pseudomonadati; phylum Pseudomonadota; class Gammaproteobacteria; order Pseudomonadales; family Pseudomonadaceae; genus Pseudomonas; species Pseudomonas sp. HT11. The sequence continues at coordinate 6,142,250 of NZ_CP173217.1, forward strand.
AGCTGATCATGATTTCGGCGTATTTCGTCCCCGGCCAGCCTGGGCTCGTGTACCTGACCGGCCGAGCTGACGCGGGAGTGTCTGTGAGCTTGCTGACCAACTCGCTCGAAGCCACCGATGTACCGGCGGTACATGGCGGCTATGCGCCGTACCGCAAGGCACTGCTGGAGCACGGCGTAAAACTCTACGAGCTGCGCCGCCAACCCGGCGACCCCAGTGCAGGCAGCGGCCCGCATCTGTTTCGCCGGGGCTCGCTGCACGGCTCGGACTCCAGCCTGCACAGCAAGGCGATGATCTTTGATCGGGAAAAGTCGTTTATCGGCTCGTTCAATTTTGACCCGCGCTCAGTGCTGTGGAACACCGAAGTCGGCGTGCTGGTGGACAGCCCCGAGCTGGCGGAACACGTGCGCAACCTGGCGCTGCAAGGTATGGCGCCGGCGTTGAGCTACCAGGCGAAATTGCAGGATGGCCAAGTGGTATGGGTCACTGAGGATAACGGCCAACTGCATACGCTGACCGATGAACCCGGCAATTGGTGGCGCCGGTTTAATGCCTGGTTTGCCACTTCAGTCGGTCTGGAGCGGATGCTTTAGGAACAATGAAGATCCAGTGTGGGAGCGGGCTTGCTCGCGAATGCGGTGGATCAGTCAATATTGCCGTTAACTGACACACCGTATTCGCGAGCAAGCCCGCTCCCACATTCAATCCCGTTTCAAATCAGGCGGGCTGTGCGACGCCAAATGCACCCTGGCGCAACAGCAGCACCACCAGCCCCAACGCGCCGGCGGCCATCAGCAACGGCAACGCATGCCCGCTGATCCACTGGCTGCCCGCACCGGCCACCAACGGCCCTATCAAGCAACCGATGCCCCACAACTGCGCCACGTGAGCATTCGCGCGCACCAGCGCATCGTCGCGGTAACGCTCGCCGATCAGGATCAGCGACAAGGTGAACAACCCACCGGCACTGGCGCCGAAGATCACCCACACCGGCCAGATCAGCGGGGTGTGCATCAGCAGCGGAATCGCCAGGCTCGAGATCAGCAACAGCACCGCACAGCTCAAGAACAGCGTGCGACGCGGCAGGTAGTCAGCCAATGCGCCGATGGGCAATTGCAACAGCGCATCGCCCACCACCACCGTGCTGACCATGGCCAAGGCGACCTCGGCCGTGAAACCCTGTTGCAGGCAATACACCGGCAGCAGCGTCAGAATCATCGCTTCGAACGCCGCGAATAAAGCCACCGCCCAGGCAATCGCCGGCAGGCTCAGGCAAAAACGCCATAAGTCGCCAAAGGTGACACTGAAGGATTCAGCCGTCGGCGCGCCGGAGCGCCCCAGCAACAGCAATGGCGCGACCATCAGCAGGCCTACGCCCACCCAGAAGCCGTAATCATGGTCGGTGCCGATCAGACCCAGCAGCAGCGGCCCCGACAGCTGGCTCAAGGCATAACTGCAGCCATACAGCGCCACCAGGCGGCCACGCCATTGCTCCACCACTAATTGGTTGATCCAGCTTTCACCGAGGATAAACACGATGGTCAGGATCACCCCGATCATCAGCCGCAGCACCAGCCAGACCGGATAGCTGGGCAGGATTGCCAGCAGGCCGATGGACACTGCACCGGCCCACAGGCACAGGCGCATCAGGTTGGCGGTGCCCAGCCATGAGGCCATGCGGCTGGAGACCTTCGCGCCCAGCAGTACGCCGAAGGCCGGCATGGCGGCCATCACCCCAATGGCGAAACTGCCGTAGCCCCAGCCTTCAAGGCGCAGGGACACCAGCGGCATGCTGACGCCCAGGGCCAGGCCGACGCTCAGTACCGAGGCCAGGACGGCGAAATAAGTCGCCCAACGCATGTCCACGCTCCTGTGGATAATTTTCAGGGTTTCAAACGAACTGTAGGAGCGAGCCTAGGTGGGAGCCGGGCCTGCCCGCGATGCAAGCACCTTGGTGTGTCAGTCACACCTCGGTGATGCTATCGCAGGCAAGCCAGCTCCCACAAAAGCCAGCTCCCACATTTGGCCTGCGGTGTTTCCTACAGGGTTACAGCTTGATCCAGGTCGCCTTCAGCTCGGTGTACTTGTCGAACGCGTGCAGCGACTTGTCGCGACCGTTACCGGACTGCTTGAAGCCACCAAACGGCGCGGTCATGTCGCCGCCATCGTACTGGTTGACCCACACGCTACCGGCGCGCAAGGCCTTGGCCGTCAGGTGCGCCTTGGAGATATCCGCCGTCCACACCGCTGCGGCCAGGCCGTATTGGGTGTCGTTGGCGATGGCGATGGCTTCTTCGGCACTGTCGAAGGTGATCACCGACAGAACCGGGCCAAAGATTTCTTCCTGGGCAATCTTCATGGCGTTGGTCACGCCGTCGAAAATCGTCGGCTCAACGTAAGTGCCACCGGTTTCTTCCAGGGTGCGCTTGCCGCCCGCAACCAGCTTGGCGCCGTCGGCGTGGCCCGCTTCGATGTACGACAGCACGGTGTTCATCTGCTGGGTGTCCACCAGCGCACCGACGTTGGTTGCCGGGTCCAGCGGGTTGCCTGGCTTCCAGCCTTTGAGGGCCTCGATCACCAGCGGCAGGAATTTATCCTTGATGGAGCGCTCCACCAGCAGACGCGAACCGGCGGTGCAGACTTCGCCCTGGTTGAAGGCGATGGCGCCAGCGGCGGATTCGGCCGCCGCTTGCAGGTCCGGAGCATCGGCGAACACGATGTTCGGGCTCTTGCCGCCCGCTTCCAGCCACACGCGCTTCATGTTGGACTCGCCGGAGCGAATCAACAGCTGCTTGGCGATTTTGGTGGAACCGGTGAACACCAGGGTGTCGACGTCCATGTGCAGCGCCAGCGCGTTGCCAACCGTGTGGCCGTAGCCCGGCAGCACGTTGAACACGCCTTTTGGAATACCGGCCTCAACGGCCAGGGCCGCGATGCGGATGGCGGTCAGCGGGGATTTTTCGGACGGCTTGAGGATCACCGAGTTACCGGTGGACAGCGCCGGGCCGAGTTTCCAGCAGGCCATCATCAGAGGGAAGTTCCACGGCACGATCGCGCCGACAACGCCGACCGGCTCGCGGGTCACCAGGCCCAATTGATCGTGCGGCGTGGCGGCGACTTCGTCGTAGATCTTGTCGATGGCCTCGCCGCTCCAGCTCAGCGCGTTGGCTGCGCCAGGCACGTCAATGCCCAGGGAGTCGCTGATTGGCTTGCCCATGTCCAGGGTTTCGAGCAGGGCCAGCTCTTCGGCATTGGCCTTGAGCAGCGCGGCGAAACGGATCATGACGGACTTGCGCTTGGCCGGTGCCAGACGTGACCAGACGCCGGAATTGAAGGTGGCGCGGGCATTTTCTACAGCGCGCTGGGCGTCGGCGGCGTCGCAGCTGGCGACGGTTGCCAGCAGACGGCCATCGACCGGGCTGATGCATTCGAACGTGTCACCGGAAACAGCGGCGGTGTATTCGCCATTGATGTAGGCGCGGCCTTCGATCTTCAGATCCTTGGCGCGTTGTTCCCAGTCGGCACGGGTCAGGGTGGTCATGCGAGTGTCCTCCTCTTATTGAATACAAGGGCCAGGTGATGTCCCCCGGCAGCCTCAAAGAATTCTTGCCCGGCCAGCCTGCTGTTCGGCTCAAGGCAGCTGCCACCCTAAACCAGCGGCTGGGGGTGTTTCAATATATTTGACACAACGCCGGTAAACGCCCTTGCGATGTTCATTTTAATAAACATAGACTTTGGACTCTCCAACCGCAGGCCAGACGGGACACGCACATGAGCATCCAGGACATCGTCGACTTCAGCCAAGCCAATACCGCCCCCGAACGCTACCGGCCTGCTGCCGAAAAAGTCCTCAAGGGCGATCCCGAGCAAACCCTCTACAACCACTACAACAGCCCGTGCGGCCAGATGAGCGCCGGGGTCTGGGAAGGTGAAGTCGGGCAATGGAAGGTCAACTACAGCGAGCATGAGTACTGCGAAATCGTGCAGGGCGTTTCGGTGCTGCGCGATGCCGACGGTAACGCCAAGACCTTGCGTGCGGGCGACCGTTTCGTGATCCCCGCAGGTTTCAGCGGCACCTGGGAAGTGCTGGAACCGTGCCGCAAGATCTACGTGGTGTTCGAACAGAAAGCCTGATCAGCAAATCACAGGCAAAAAAAAGCCCGACTCGTGAGAGACGGGCTTTTTTTCACAAGGAAGAAAATCAATTACTTGATTTTGCCTTCTTTGTAGATCACGTGCTTGCGAACGCGCGGGTCGAACATTTTCTTTTCGAGCTTGTCCGGGGTAGTACGCTTGTTCTTGTCGGTAGTGTAGAAGTGACCAGTACCGGCGCTAGAGATCATTCGAATCAATTCACGCATGATAAAGCTCCTTAGATCTTGCCAGCGGCGCGGATTTCGGCCAGCACGACAGTGATGCCGCGCTTGTCGATGATACGCATGCCTTTGGCAGATACACGCAGGCGAACAAAACGTTTCTCTTCTTCAACCCAGAAGCGGTGATGCTGCAGGTTCGGCAGGAAACGACGACGGGTTTTGTTATTTGCGTGGGAAATGTTATTCCCAGTCACCGGACCCTTACCGGTAACTTGACAGACTCTCGACATGCCTCAGCCCTCTAAAACCACATGCCCAACCCGGCATGGGTTGGCCGCTTAATCTCTCAGTCATTTGGCGCCAGGCGCCGCGTTTCTTTAAGGGTCTTACCGGCTACACCTACAGTGAAGGAACCGGGCCCCTAGAAAAGAGCGCTGCTTTATACCAGAAAGACCAAGGTGCAACAACAGCCCGTGTGTTTTTACCGGCGTAAATCTTGGCGACAGACGCCTGAACCGTTGCCAGGAGTGGCCGCTGTCACAGCCGACCGCTCGTCGCACAGAATGATTTACAGCGCCCGCACGCACGATGAAGTGCACGGCGAAACGCGCTGAGGCGCCATCAAAACAGCATTTGCGCCAAAAGCACAGGCAAAAATGGACTGGTCATTTATCAATCAGACCACTACGGTAGGCTTTTTCCAGACTGCACTCGCAGATGGGCCTTCGATCTGCAAAGGAAACCGAACATGCGCCTCGCTGCCCTACCGCTATTGCTAGCCCCTCTATTTATTACGCCGACGGCCCTGGCTGCTACCAGTTTGAGCGTGTGTACCGAAGCCAGCCCTGAAGGGTTCGATGTGGTGCAATACAACTCGCTGACCACTACCAATGCCTCGGCCGACGTCCTGATGAACCGCCTGGTGGATTACGACGCCGCCAGCGGTAAGCTGGTGCCGAGCCTTGCGGACAGTTGGGACGTTTCGCCAGATGGCCTGACGTACACCTTCAAGCTGCACCCGGATGTGAAATTCCACCGCACTGAATACTTCACCCCGAGCCGCACTCTCACCGCCGAAGATGTGCGCTTCAGTTTCGAGCGCATGCTCGATCCGGCCAACCCATGGCACAAGATCGCCCAGAGCGGTTTCCCGCATGCCCAGTCGCTACAGTTGCCGACGCTGGTCAAGAAGATCGACGCCCTCGACCCGCTGACCGTGCGCTTCACGCTCGATCACGCCGACTCGACCTTCCTCGCCGCGCTGAGCATGGGTTTTGCCTCGATCTACCCGGCCGAATACGCCGACAAGCTGCTCAAGGCCGGCACCCCGGAGAAACTCAATAGCCAACCGATCGGCACCGGCCCGTTTGTTTTCGTACGGTTCCAGAAAGATGCCGTGGTTCGCTACAAAGCTAACCCGGACTATTTCGCCGGCAAACCGGCTGTGGATAACTTGCTGTTCGCCATTACCCCGGACGCCAACGTGCGCCTGCAGAAATTGCATCGCGACGAATGCCAGATCGCCCTCTCGCCCAAGCCGCTGGATGTAGGCGAGGCCGAAAAAGACCCGGCATTGAAGGTGGAGAAAACCGCTGCCTTCATGACTGCATTCGTGGCCATCAACAGCCAGCATCCGCCGCTGGACAAGCCGGAAGTGCGCCAGGCAATCAACCTGGCTTTTGACAAGAACAGCTACCTCAAGGCTGTGTTTGAAGGCACCGCCGAGGCGGCCAATGGCATTTATCCACCCAATACCTGGAGCTATGCCAAAGACCTGCCGGGTTATCCACAGGACATCGCCAAGGCCAAGACGCTGCTCGACCGCGCGGGGCTCAAAGGCGGTTTCAAGACCACCATTTGGACACGCCCAACCGGCAGCTTGCTGAACCCCAACCCTAACCTGGGCGCACAACTGTTGCAGGCAGACCTGGCCAAGATCGGCATCCAGGCAGAGATCCGTGTGATCGAATGGGGCGAACTGATTCGCCGCGCCAAGGCCGGTGAACATGACCTGCTGTTCATGGGCTGGGCCGGCGATAACGGCGACCCGGATAACTTCCTGACCCCGCAGTTCTCTTGCGCGGCGGTGAAATCCGGCACCAACTTCGCCCGCTACTGCGACCCCGCGCTGGACAAACTGATCAGCGCCGGCAAGACCACCAGCGAGCAAGGCGTGCGCACCAAGCTGTATCAACAGGCTCAGGCGCAGATCCAGCAGCAGGCGTTGTGGCTGCCGTTGGCGCATCCGACCGCGTTTGCCCTGACACGCAAGAATGTCGAGGGCTATCAGGTGAGCCCGTTCGGGCGCCAGGACTTCTCGAAAGTCAGCGTCAAGCCCTGATGACCAGCCCCGCCCTTGTGGGCGGGGCTACATCCACCCGTATTCCGCCATCGACAACGGATCACCATCGCCGACAATGATGTGATCCAGCACCCGCACATCCACCACCTCCAACGCCTTTTGCAGCAACTTGGTCAATTTTCGATCAGCCGCACTCGGCTCGACACTCCCCGAAGGATGGTTGTGACACAGAATCAGCGCTGCAGCGTTGTACGCCAACGCACGCTTGACCACTTGCCGCGGGTAAACAATGGCAGTGTCGATGGTGCCCTGGGACAGCGCCTCAAACCCCAGAACGCGGTGCTTCGAGTCGAGAAACAGGCAGCCAAAGATCTCGTGGGGTTCATGGCGCAGCAGCGCCTTGAGGTAATCACGCACGGCCAGCGGGCTTTCCAGCACCGAGTCCGCCCGCAGGCGCTCGGCCATGTGCCGCCGGGACATCTCCAGCACCGCCTGCAACTGGGCAAACTTTGCCGGCCCTAACCCCAAATGCTGGCTGAACAGCGTCTGGTTGGCCTCCAGCAGCGGGCGAAGGCCACCAAATTGCGCCAATAAATGGCGCGCCAGGTCGACCGCGCTTCTGCCCGACACCCCGGTGCGCAGGAAGATCGCCAGCAGTTCGGCGTCCGACAACATTGCCGCGCCCCATTCCAAAAGCTTCTCCCGCGGACGTTCCGCCACAGGCCAATCGCGAATACTCATCCCACCTCCGTGTGCATGTGCGCCGCTGTTGCCCGGCGGACGCTGTGTTATCTTAAGCCCTCTTTTTTGCGTGCGATTTCTCCTGGGGAGGGGGCATCGCAGGCGTCACTGAACTGGCATCACTGAACTGGAAAGGCAAACCAATGCAGCGTCTGTATCGGAAACGCATCGTTCTCGGCGTCGGCGGCGGCATTGCCGCCTACAAGAGCGCAGAGCTGGTTCGCAGGCTTCTGGACCAGGGCGCCGAAGTGCGCGTAGTCATGACCCGCGGCGGCAGCGAGTTCATCACCCCGCTGACCATGCAAGCCCTGTCCGGCCACCCGGTTCATCTGGACCTGCTGGACCCGGCGGCCGAAGCCGCGATGGGCCATATCGAGCTGGCCAAATGGGCCGATCTGGTACTGATCGCCCCGGCCACCGCCGATTTGATCGCCCGCCTGGCCCAAGGCATCGCCGATGACCTGCTGACCACGCTGGTGCTGGCCACCGACGCCACCGTCGCCATCGCCCCGGCCATGAACCAGGCCATGTGGCGCGACCCGGCGACCCAGGCCAACACCCAGCTCCTGCAAAGCCGAGGCCTCAAGGTGTTCGGCCCGGCGTCCGGCAGCCAGGCCTGCGGCGACGTCGGCATGGGCCGCATGCTCGAAGCCACCGACCTGGCGCTGTGCGCCGCCGAGTGTTTCCAGCACCTGGCCCTCACCGGCAAACACGTGCTGATCACCGCCGGCCCGACTCAGGAAAACATCGACCCGGTGCGCTACATCACCAACCATAGCTCAGGAAAAATGGGCTTTGCCTTGGCCGAAGCGGCGGTTGAGGCAGGCGCACGTGTCACCTTGATCACCGGCCCGGTGCACTTGCCGACGCCTGATCGGGTCACGCGAATCGACGTAGTCAGCGCCCGGGACATGCTGGCGGCCTGCGAGGCAGCCATTCCCTGCGACCTGTTTATCGCCTCGGCGGCGGTTGCAGACTACCGCCCGGAAGTCGTAGCCCCGCAAAAGCTTAAGAAAGACCCTACAAGCGGCGACGGCCTGCTCCTGCAAATGGTGCGCAACCCCGACATTCTGGCAACCATCGCCACGCGTGCGGACCGCCCTTTCAGCGTCGGCTTTGCCGCCGAAACCGAGCACCTGCTGGACTACGCGGCACGCAAATTGAAAGACAAAAACCTCGACCTGATCGTTGCCAATGATGTCGCCAACCCGAGCATCGGCTTCAACAGCGAGGAAAATGCCATCAGCGTGATCGACCGCGAGTTGCACGCCACCGTTTTCGCCCAGACCAGCAAAGGCAAGATTGCCCGCCAACTGATCTCATTTATCGCCCAACGGCTGAACCAGGTTTAATTGACATGCACGCTTTGCAAGCCAAGATTCTCGACCCACGCATCGGCAACGAATTCCCACTGCCGGCCTACGCCACCCCAGGCTCCGCCGGGTTGGACCTGCGCGCCATGCTCAAGCAAGACACTGTTCTTGAACCCGGCCAGACCCTCCTGATCCCTACCGGCCTGTCGATTTACGTTGGCGACCCCGGCCTGGCGGCATTGATCCTGCCGCGCTCCGGCCTGGGCCACAAACACGGCATCGTGCTGGGCAACCTGGTCGGCCTGATCGACTCCGACTACCAGGGCGAGTTGATGGTGTCGTGCTGGAACCGCGGCCAGACCGCCTTCAACATTGCTGTTGGCGAGCGTATCGCGCAACTGGTGCTGGTGCCGGTGGTGCAGGCGCACTTCGAACTGGTTCAGGAGTTCGATGAGACTCAACGCGGCGCAGGCGGTTTTGGGCATTCCGGCAGCCACTGACTAAGCTGAATCAGGCCGGACGCTTTTGTCCGGCCCGATGCCACCGCAAGGCTTTTCAGGACGAAGAATGCGCGGAATTAATCAGCGAGATTTCATCATTGAAATCAACACATTACGCAGCCATAAGCACGGAGTGCCAGCTCCGATGGCACTTTTGCACCACGAACTCTCTGCCGAAAACGCCGTCATACCCTTCAGTTTGAGCCTGCCGGTCAGCCACTTTAAGGCCAGCTTTGCCCCCTTCAGATGGAGTTTCCCCCCGCGATGAGTACCGCAGCCCGAGTAGCCCCGACATTTCCCGACAGCATCTTTCGCGCCTATGACATTCGTGGCGTCGTGCCCAAGACCCTGACCGCCGAAACCGCCTATTGGATCGGCCGTGCCATCGGCTCCCAAAGCCTGGCCCAGGGCGAACCCAATGTATCGGTAGGCCGCGATGGCCGCTTGTCCGGCCCGGAGCTGGTGGAGCAACTGATCCAGGGCCTGGCCGACAGCGGCTGCCACGTCAGCGATGTGGGCCTGGTGCCGACTCCTGCGCTGTACTACGCAGCCAACGTACTGGCTGGCAAGTCCGGCGTTATGCTCACCGGCAGCCATAATCCGTCGGACTACAACGGCTTCAAGATCGTCATCGCCGGCGACACCCTCGCCAACGAACAGATTCAAGCGCTGCACGAGCGCTTGAAGACCAACGATCTGACCACCGGCACCGGCAGCATCACCAAAGTCGATATTCTTCAACGCTACTCTGACCAGATCACGGGCGACGTCAAACTCGCCCGCCGCCTGAAAGTGGTGGTGGACTGCGGCAACGGCGCGGCCGGCGTGATTGCCCCGCAACTGCTCGAAGCCCTGAACTGCGAAGTGATTCCGTTGTTCTGCGACGTTGACGGCAACTTCCCTAACCACCACCCGGACCCGGGCAAGCCTGAAAACCTGGTGGACCTGATCGCCAAGGTCAAGGAAACCGGCGCCGACGTCGGCCTGGCCTTCGACGGTGACGGCGACCGCGTCGGCGTGGTGACCAACACCGGCGAGAACGTGTTCGCCGACCGCCTGCTGATGCTGTTTGCCCGTGACGTGGTGGCCCGCAACCCCAACGCCGAAATCATCTTCGACGTGAAGTGCACCCGCCGCCTCACCCCACTGATCAAGGAATACGGCGGTCGCCCACTAATGTGGAAGACCGGCCACTCGTTGATCAAAAAGAAAATGAAGGAAACCGGCGCGCTGTTGGCCGGCGAAATGAGCGGCCACGTGTTCTTCAAAGAGCGCTGGTTCGGGTTCGACGACGGCATTTATAGCGCCGCCCGTCTGCTGGAGATCCTCAGCAAGGAAAAATCCACGGCGCAGGAGCTGTTTCAGACCTTCCCGAATGATATTTCTACGCCAGAGATCAATATCCATGTGACCGAGGAGAGCAAATTCAGCATCATTGACGCACTGCACGATGCGCAATGGGGCGAAGGCGCCAACCTGACCACCATTGATGGTGTGCGAGTCGATTACGCCAAAGGCTGGGGCCTGGTTCGCGCGTCCAACACCACACCGGTGCTGGTCCTGCGTTTCGAGGCGGATACCGAGGCTGAGTTGCAGCGCATCAAGGACGTGTTCCACGCCCAGTTGAAACGTGTTGCCCCTGATCTCCAATTACCGTTCTGATTTTTTACCGGAGCCCTGAATGACCCTCGAACGCGAAGCCGCTGCCAATACTGCCAAGGTCCTGTCCGAAGCGTTGCCTTACATTCGACGCTACGTCGGCAAGACGCTGGTGATCAAGTACGGCGGCAATGCCATGGAAAGCGAAGAGCTGAAAACCGGCTTTGCCCGCGACATCGTGTTGATGAAAGCTGTCGGGATCAACCCGGTGGTGGTGCACGGTGGCGGCCCGCAAATCGGCGACCTGCTCAAGCGCTTGTCGATCGAGAGTCACTTCATTGATGGCATGCGCGTTACAGACGCGCAGACCATGGACGTGGTGGAGATGGTCCTCGGTGGCCAGGTCAACAAAGACATCGTCAACCTGATCAACCGTCATGGCGGCAGCGCCATCGGCCTGACCGGCAAGGACGCGGAGCTGATCCGCGCGAAAAAACTGACCGTTACCCGCCAGACGCCGGAGATGACCCAGCCGGAAATCATCGACATCGGCCAGGTAGGTGAAGTGATCGGCATCAACACCGACCTGCTGAATCTGCTGGTCAAAGGCGACTTCATTCCAGTGATCGCGCCAATCGGCGTGGGCGCCAACGGTGAGTCGTACAACATCAACGCCGACCTGGTAGCCGGTAAAGTGGCCGAGGCGCTGAAGGCTGAGAAGCTGATGCTGCTGACCAACATTGCCGGCCTGATGGACAAGGAAGGCAAGGTGCTGACGGGCTTGACCACCCAGCAGGTGGACGAGTTGATCGCCGACGGCACCATCTACGGCGGCATGCTGCCGAAGATCCGTTGCGCGCTGGAAGCCGTGCAAGGCGGCGTCGGCAGCTCGCTGATCCTGGATGGCCGCGTGCCAAATGCAATCCTGCTGGAAATCTTCACCGATACCGGTGTGGGCACGCTGATCAGTAATCGCAAGCGTCCTTAAGCACTAGAAACAAAAAGGCCCCGCTCAATCGAATTGAGCGGGGCCTTTTTGTTTGCAGGATTTGAAAACACTGCAGATCAAAATGTGGGAGGGGGCTTGCCCCCGATAGCAGTGGATCAGTGCTGAATCAATCAACTGATACACCGCTATCGGGAGCAAGCCCCCTCTCACACAGAGAAATCAGTGTCAGACACCAAATTGCTCGCGATAAGCCTTAACGGCCGGCAAATGCTGCTTGAGCTGCGGATCGTCTTCCAGGAACTGCAACACCTGGTTCAGCGACACAATGCTCACCACCGGAATGCCGAAATCACGTTCCACTTCCTGAATGGCCGACAACTCACCGTTGCCGCGCTCCTGACGGTTCAACGCGATCAGCACGCCCGCGGCCTTGGCGCCATCTTGGGACGCGATGATCTGCATCACTTCACGGATGGCGGTACCGGCGGTGATCACGTCGTCGATGATCAGCACGTCGCCCTTGAGCGGAGCCCCAACCAGGCTACCGCCTTCGCCATGTGCCTTGGCCTCTTTACGGTTGAAGCACCACGGCAGATCCAGCCCGTGATGCTCAGCCAACGCCACAGCAGTCGCGGCCGCCAGCGGGATGCCCTTGTAGGCTGGACCAAACAAAACATCGAAGGAAATGCCGCTTTCAACGATGGCTGCCGCGTAGAAACGACCCAGCTGAGCCAGGGCCGAACCCGAGTTGAACAAGCCTGCATTGAAGAAGTACGGGCTGGTGCGCCCGGACTTCAAGGTGAACTCACCGAAGCGCAAAACGCCGCGATCGATGGCAAAACGAATGAAATCGCGTTGATACGCCTGCATGAAAAAAGCCTCAGATACCACGGATTTAGCTAATTAGGTAGACGGCGTGTATCATACACGCACGCGATTTTTGGGGCCATTTATGCGGATCATCAGTGTGAACGTCAATGGTATTCAGGCTGCAGTCGAGCGTGGTTTGCTCAGTTGGCTGCAAGCACAGAATGCCGACGTCATCTGCCTGCAGGACACCCGCGCCTCCGCCTTTGAACTGGACGACCCAGCCTTCCAACTGGATGGCTACTTCCTTTATGCCTGCGATGCCGAAGTGCCCACCCAAGGTGGCGTGGCTTTGTACTCGCGGTTGCAACCCAAGGCGGTCATCAGCGGCCTCGGCTTCGAGACAGCCGACCGCTACGGGCGCTACCTGCAAGCCGATTTCGACAAGGTCAGCATCGCGACCTTGCTGCTCCCTTCGGGGCAGAACGGCGATGAAGACTTGAACCAGAAGTTCAAGCTAATGGACGATTTCGCCCGTTATCTGGATAAACAGCGACGCAAACGTCGCGAGTACATTTACTGTGGCTCGCTGTACGTGGCGCAACAGAAGCTGGATATCAAGAACTGGCGCGACAGCCAGCAATCCCCGGGTTTCCTGGCGCCGGAACGGGCCTGGATGGACGAGATTGTCGGCAACATGGGCTATGTTGACGCCCTGCGCGAAGTCAGCCGCGAAGGCGACCAGTACAGCTGGTGGCCGGATAACGAACAGGCCGAGATGCTTAATCTGGGCTGGCGTTTCGACTACCAGCTGCTGACCCCGGGGCTTCGCCGCTTTGTTCGCAGCGCACGCCTGCCGCGTCAGCCACGCTTCTCGCAGCACGCGCCGCTGATCGTGGACTACGACTGGACATTGACCATCTAAGGTCTTTTGCCAGGCACAAAAAAACCGACATCGCTGTCGGTTTTTTTGTGGGCGCTCACTATTTGACCAATCGCCAGGTAAAGGGATAGCGATAGGCAACCCCCTTGCTGGCTTTGATTGCGCCGATGATCGTCAGCACCACCGTGGCGATTGCCAGGGCAGTCATCAGGAAAAAACCAATCACCGCAAAAGCCAGCACGATGCAAACCAGCCAGGCAATGGCCACGGTGATCTGGAAGTTCAAGGCCTCCTTGCCCTGATCATCAATGAACGGGTCCACTTCCTTCTTCATCTGCCACAGGATCAGCGGCCCCACGACACTGCCGAAGGGAAACACAAACCCCAGGAACGCCGCGAGGTGACACAACATCGCGCCCTGACGCACTTCGTAAGGAGGCGTGGGCACAAGCAGTTGGTGGTCACTCATGGCGTTGCTCCTTGCGGCCGTTTCAGTCAGCCAGTGCGGCGTTCTGCAGTTCGAAGATTTCGGTCATGCCTTTCTGGGCCAGGGCCAGCATGGCGTTCAGGTCGGCCGGCTGGAATGGCGCGCCTTCGGCGGTGCCCTGCACTTCGATGAAACCACCGCTGCTGGTCATTACCACGTTCAGGTCAGTCTCGGCAGCCGAGTCTTCCAGGTAGTCCAGATCGAGGACCGGCTCGCCCTGGTACATGCCCACCGACACGGCAGCGATCATCTGCTTGAGCGGGTCGCCGGCTTTCAGGCCGCCACGCTTCTTGATCACTTTCAGCGCATCAACCAAGGCCACCATGGCGCCGGTGATGGAGGCAGTGCGGGTGCCGCCGTCAGCCTGGATCACGTCGCAATCGACGTACAGGGTCACGTCGCCCAGCTTGGACATGTCCAGCGCTGCGCGCAGCGAACGGCCAATCAGGCGCTGGATTTCCAGGGTGCGGCCGCCTTGCTTGCCACGGCTGGCTTCACGCTGGTTACGCTCGCCGGTGGCACGCGGCAGCATGCCGTATTCGGCGGTCAACCAACCCTGGCCCTGGCCCTTGAGGAAGCGCGGCACGCCGTTTTCGACGCTGACGGTGCAGATCACCTTGGTATCGCCAAACTCGACCAGTACAGATCCCTCGGCGTGTTTGGTGTAGTTGCGGGTGATGCGGATCGAGCGGAGCTGATCGGCAGCGCGACCACTTGGACGTTTCATAGGGGATACCTGTACGGAGGACGAAAAACTGCCGAGCATTATAGAGCCGCCAGCCGATTCGGGGCACTTCTAAAAAATTCGGTTACGAATGGCGGGCCTGGCGCCCATTGTTTGGGCGCGTTCGCCTCACTGCGCTACAATCCTGCGCCTTCGCAGCCTGTCGGCTTCAATTTACCCATCAGCCCGTATTTGCGGGACTGCATCGCGAGGTACCTCCATGGTGCACAGCATGACCGCCTTCGCCCGCGTCGAAAAAGCCGGCGCCCAAGGCACCCTGAGCTGGGAACTGCGCTCGGTCAACAGCCGTTACCTGGAGCCGCACCTGCGTCTGCCGGAATCCTTCCGCGACCTCGAAGGCGCCGTGCGTGAAGCGCTGCGCCAGGGCATTTCCCGCGGCAAGCTGGAATGCACCCTGCGTTTTACCGAAGAAACCACCGGCAAGCCGCTGCAGATCGACCGCGACCGCGCCGCGCAACTGGTCGCCGCCGCTGAAACCATCGCCGGCCTGATCAAGCAACCCGCCGCGCTGAACCCGCTGGAAGTGCTGGCCTGGCCCGGCGTACTGGTGGCCGACGCCACCGACCCGCAGGCCCTCAATGCCGAAGCCCTCGCCCTGTTCAACCAGGGTTTGCAGGAGCTCAAGGCTGGCCGCGAGCGTGAGGGCGCCGAACTGGCGCGCCTGATCAGCGAGCGCCTGAGCGCGATCGAGGAAGACGTGGTCACCCTGCGCGAGTTGGTGCCGCAAATGCTCGCCACGCAGCGCCAGAAGGTTCTGGACCGTTTCACCGACATGAAGGCCGACCTCGACCCGACGCGCCTGGAGCAGGAAATGGTGCTGCTGGCGCAGAAAAGTGACGTGGCCGAAGAGCTCGACCGCCTGAGCACCCACATCCTCGAAGTGCGCCGCGTGCTCAAGTCTGCCGGCGCCGCTGGTCGGCGCCTGGACTTCCTGATGCAGGAACTCAACCGCGAAGCCAATACACTGGGCTCCAAAGCGTTTGATCCGCGCAGCACACAAGCTGCGGTCAACCTCAAAGTGTTGATCGAGCAGATGCGCGAACAAGTACAGAATATTGAGTAAGGCAACTTCCATGACCCACAGCACCGGCACCCTTTACATCATTTCCGCCCCTTCGGGCGCGGGCAAGAGCAGCCTGGTCAAGGCTTTGACCGACGCTGACGAGCAGATCCGCATCTCGGTCTCGCACACCACCCGCGCCATGCGCCCGGGCGAAGTGAACGGCGTGCACTACCACTTCGTCGAGCGCACCGAGTTCGTCAAGATGATCGAGCACGGCGACTTCCTGGAGCGTGCCGAAGTGTTCGGCAACCTCTACGGCACCTCGCAAAGCCACCTGCAGCAGACTCTGGACGAAGGCCACGACCTGATCCTGGAAATCGACTGGCAGGGTGCCGAGCAAGTGCGCCAGCTGATGCCGAAGGCGCGTTCGATCTTTATCCTGCCGCCGTCGCTGGAAGCCTTGCACCAGCGCCTGACCAACCGTGGCCAGGACAGTGACGAGATCATCGAAGGCCGCATGCGTGAAGCCGTCAGCGAAATGAGCCACTACGTCGACTACGACTACCTGATCATCAATGACGATTTCGCCAGCGCCCTGGACGATTTGAAGGCGATTTTCCGCGCCAATCAGCTCCAGCAAAAACGCCAACAGCAGCGTTTCGGCAAATTACTCGCCGAACTGCTCGGCTGATTGGCCCTTCCCAAAACCGCTGCAAGGGCTTTACATTGGCACTTGTAGCCGTTTTGCGAGGCCGCGGGAAAATCAGCGCTTCCCTAAACGCTGGTGATTTTTTAAACTGTTCAGTCCGCTCGCCCAACCGGGCAGCGCGCATCTTGCATTCGCTCCGAGGAATACCATGGCCCGCGTAACCGTTGAAGACTGCCTAGAACACGTGGATAACCGCTTTGAGCTGGTCATGCTCTCTACCAAGCGTGCCCGTCAACTGGCCACTGGCGGCAAAGAGCCCCTGGTCCAGTGGGAAAACGACAAGCCTACCGTTGTAGCCCTGCGTGAAATCGCTGAAGGCCTGATGAGCTACGAGTTCATCGCCAACGCTGAAATCGTTGAAGACGAACCGCTGTTTGCAGCGTTCGAGGACGAGTCCAACGAGGCCGTCTAAGCCTATGCCTGGTCGACGTAGCACGGCGCGGGGTCACAGCCAACGGCAGGAGTTAACACTTTGCCGAGCATAGACGCCCTCGCCGATCGCTTATCGACCTACCTCGGCCCAGACCAGGTCAACCTGGTCCGCCGAGCGTATTTCTACGCCGAACAAGCCCACGACGGCCAACGCCGCCGCAGTGGTGAGGCGTATGTCACGCATCCTCTTGCCGTGGCCAATATTCTTGCCGACATGCACATGGACCATCAGAGCTTGATGGCTGCGATGCTGCATGACGTGATCGAAGACACCGGCATCGCCAAGGAAGCGCTCAGTGCGCAATTTGGCGAAACCGTGGCCGAACTGGTCGATGGGGTCAGCAAACTGACCCAGATGAACTTCGAAACCAAGGCCGAAGCCCAGGCGGAAAACTTCCAGAAGATGGCCATGGCCATGGCCCGAGACATTCGGGTCATCCTGGTGAAGCTGGCCGACCGGCTGCACAACATGCGCACGCTGGAAGTGCTGTCCGGCGAAAAGCGCCGGCGCATCGCCAAGGAAACCCTGGAAATCTACGCGCCCATCGCCAACCGGCTGGGCATGCATGCCATCCGCATCGAATTCGAAGACCTCGGCTTCAAGGCCATGCACCCGATGCGCTCTGCGCGCATCTATCAGGCGGTCAAGCGCGCCCGGGGCAACCGCAAGGAAATCGTCAACAAGATCGAAGAGTCGCTGAGCCATTGCCTGGCGATCGACGAGATTGAAGGCGAAGTCAGCGGCCGGCAGAAACACATCTACGGCATCTACAAAAAAATGCGCGGCAAGCGTCGGGCCTTCAACGAGATCATGGACGTGTACGCGTTCCGGATCATCGTCGACAAGGTCGATACCTGCTACCGCGTGCTGGGCGCTGTACATAATTTGTACAAACCCCTGCCAGGCCGCTTCAAGGATTACATCGCCATTCCCAAGGCCAACGGCTATCAGTCGCTGCATACCACGCTGTTCGGTATGCACGGGGTGCCGATCGAGATCCAGATCCGTACGCGGGAAATGGAAGAGATGGCCAACAACGGCATCGCCGCGCATTGGCTGTACAAGTCCAGCGGCGACGAGCAGCCAAAAGGCACGCATGCCCGCGCCCGCCAGTGGGTCAAGGGCGTGCTGGAAATGCAGCAACGTGCCGGCAACTCCCTGGAATTTATCGAAAGCGTGAAGATCGACCTGTTCCCGGACGAGGTCTACGTGTTCACGCCCAAAGGCCGGATCATGGAGCTGCCCAAAGGCTCCACGGCGGTCGACTTTGCCTACGCAGTACACACCGACGTCGGCAACAGCTGCATTGCCTGCCGGATCAACCGTCGTCTCGCGCCGCTGTCCGAGCCGCTGCAAAGCGGCTCCACGGTCGAGATCGTCAGCGCACCCGGCGCGCGCCCGAACCCGGCCTGGCTCAACTTCGTGGTCACCGGCAAAGCGCGCACACACATTCGCCACGCGCTCAAATTGCAACGCCGCTCCGAGTCCATCAGCCTCGGCGAACGCCTGCTGAACAAGGTGCTCAATGGTTTCGACAGCGCCCTGGAGAAAATCCCGGCCGAGCGCGTGCAAGCGATGCTCCACGAGTATCGCCAGGAAACCATCGAAGACCTGCTTGAAGACATCGGCCTGGGCAACCGCATGGCGTATGTGGTTGCCCGGCGCCTGCTCGGCGAAGGCGAACAGCTGCCAAGCCCCGAAGGCCCGCTGGCGATTCGCGGCACGGAAGGCCTGGTGCTCAGCTACGCCAAGTGCTGCACGCCGATCCCGGGCGACCCGATTGTCGGCCACTTGTCGGCTGGTAAAGGCATGGTCGTGCACCTGGACAACTGCCGCAATATCACTGAAATCCGCCACAACCCCGAGAAATGCATCCAGCTCTCGTGGGCCAAGGACGTCACCGGCGAATTCAACGTCGAACTGCGCGTTGAGCTGGAGCATCAGCGCGGCCTGATCGCCCTGCTGGCCAGCAGCGTCAACGCGGCCGACGGCAATATCGAGAAAATCAGCATGGATGAGCGCGATGGCCGCATCAGCGTGGTCCAGCTGGTGGTCAGCGTGCACGACCGCGTGCACCTGGCCCGCGTGATCAAGAAACTGCGCGCCCTGACCGGGGTGATTCGCATCACCCGCATGCGCGCATAGCCGATCTCTTACAAGGAGTCACTCATGACCAAGACTGTTATCACCAGCGACAAAGCCCCTGCCGCCATTGGCACCTACTCCCAGGCGATCAAGGCGGGCAACACTGTCTACATGTCCGGCCAGATTCCACTGGACCCAAAGACCATGGAGCTGGTTGAAGGCTTTGAAGCACAAACCGTCCAGGTCTTCGAAAACCTCAAGTCGGTAGCTGAAGCCGCTGGTGGTTCGTTCAAAGACATCGTCAAGCTGAACATCTTCCTCACTGACCTGAGCCACTTCGCCAAGGTCAACGAGATCATGGGCAAGTACTTCGAACAGCCGTACCCAGCCCGCGCCGCTATCGGCGTTGCCGCCCTGCCAAAGGGCGCACAGGTTGAGATGGACGCGATTCTGGTCATCGAGTAAAACACCCGGCGCAGCCTCCACAGGCTGCGCCGACTTCGTTTCAGAAGGATTTCGTGATGCGCAAAGCGCTTGTAGCCTCTTCGTTGCTCGCCTTGTTGCTCGGCGGCTGCGCCAGCAACCCCGCCGATCTGGATGTGAGCGGCACCTGGATCAACCAGGCCGCCATCAACGCGGCAGCCAAGGGCGGCCCTTTGCGTGAAGCACTGCAAACCTATGGTCCGAACCTCGAATGGGAGGTCAACACCAAGGCTTCGCAGGCGCGTTACTACAACGGTTTTGAAGTCGCCGAAGGCAAGCTGCTCAATGAAAAACCCGGCGCCTGGAGCGTCGATTTCTACGGCAGCTCCGCCACCGAACTCAAGCGCAAAGGCAAACAACTGCTGCAAGTGGCCAACGACAACGAGCCTGAGCAGCTGTTCGCCCGTGCCAATGACCCAGCCCCCGAAGGCGCGCCACTGGGCGCCAACTTCGAGCGCGCCCTGTATGCCGCCTATATGGGTGGCGACTGGAAGATCACCGACGGGAACGGCGACGGCGCCACGGTGCAGTTCCAGGCTGACGGCAAAGTCGCCGGTTTGCCCGGTGTCGATCGGTACTCGCTGTGCCTGGCGGGTGACTGCGCCTCAATGAGCGGCGGCTACGACAGTATCTGGCTGCAACTCAACGGCCAGGGCAACCCGTGGATCTTCGCGCGCAAGGGCAAGCAGCTGGAAATCTTCCAGGCCGTGAACACTGCGCAGGCCGATGAAGTGCCTTCGTTTACGCCGGGGCCACGGCAGTGGCTGTTGGAAAAACAGTGATACAGAACAAAGGAGCCCACCGGCTCCTTTTTCTTTAGTCTGCGCCATGGTTTTTTCACCAGCAGACGGGCCACTCCATGCACACGCTACTCCTCATCAGCCTGATCCTGCTGGGCGGCTGCACGCAGATACAGCAGCAAACCGCGGACATCAGCGGGCTATGGATCAACCAGGCCGCCATCGATACCGCCGCCCAGGGGCGGCCGCTGCTTAAAGCCCTGGACGCCAACGGCATGAACCTGGAATGGAACATCGACACCCGTACCGGCAAAGCGCAATTGAGCACTGCGTTCGAGGTGGGTGAAGGCCAGCTGCTGCCGAAGGCGCCTGGCATTTGGTCGGTGGATTACGACGGCCATGGCAGCGACGAATTGCAATTGAACGGCGAGCAACTGGTCCAACAGACCAGCAAGATTCACGCAGGCCAAACGTTTAGCCGCCCCACCCAACCCGCTGCCGCAGGTGCCAAGTGGGGCACCACGTTCAGGCAAGCCCTGAACTCAGCCTACATGGGCGGTCAGTGGAAAATTATTGAAGGCCACGGCACAGGCAAACTTGTGAGGTTCAGCGCCGATGGCGGCGTGTCCGGCCTGGGCAATAATGACCGCTACGAACTGTGCCTGGGAGGCGATTGCGCCACTCAAGGTGCCGGCAATGACGTCGTCTATCTGGGTAAAGATGCTGTCGGCGAGGACTGGATTTTCGTGCGCTACGGCAAACAGTTGGAAATTCTGCAGGCGATCAACCTTTCCCAGCCAGACGAAATCCCCCAGCTCAGCCCAGGGCCACGCCAATGGCTGCTGGAAAAGCAGTAACAAAAAAGGAGCCTCACGGCTCCTTTTTCACATCTAGCACTTACCTTCAAGGATCGCCGCGTACCCTTCGCGATAAGTCGGGTAGGTCGGCACCCAACCCAACGCCTTGGCTCGGGCATTGCTGCATCGCTTGCTGCCGGCGCGGCGCACACTGGCGTCGTCAGCCCATTCGGTCACGCCCAGGTAGTCGCGCAACCAACCCACCACTTCTGCCAAGGGCGCGGGCGCATCGTCAACGCCGATGTAGATGCTATCCAGCGAACCGCCCTGCTCCACATGCCGCAGCAGGAAGGCCAGCAATCCGGCAGCGTCATCCGCGTGAATCCGGTTGCCATATAAAGGTGGATCAACCGCCACGCGATAGCCTTGGCGCACTTGGGTCAGCAGCCATTCACGGCCGGGCCCATAGATACCGGTCAACCGCACAATGCTCGCCGGAATGCCGCTATTGAGCGCCACTTGCTCAGCTTCCAGCATGATCTGGCCGGAATACCCTTTCGCTTGAGTGTCGGACGTTTCGTCGACCCACTCACCCTTCTGCTGGCCGTACACACTGCTGCTCGACACAAACAGCAAATGCTTGGGCTCCTGGCCGTAGTCGTTCAGCCACTCCAACACATGCTGCAACCCTTGCACGTACGCCGCGCGATAGCCGGCCTCATCGTGGTCGGTCGCAGCGGCGCAATACACCAGGTAATCCACTGCGCCGATTGGCCAAGTGTCAGGGCAATCCTTTTTGAACAGGTCACCGGCGATGCCGATGACACCCTCTGGAAGGCGTGAAATATCACGTCGCAGGCCATGAACCTCCCATTCCGAGGCCAGCAATTGGCTAGCCAGCCGACTACCCACATCGCCGCAACCGGCAATCACAACAGAAGGCGCAGACATCACAAAACTCCATTCTTAAAGGCGCAGATTAGCCGCCGAAGATGACCAGCGGCCAGCAAAAGGACAAATTAAGTAACTGTATTACTTTTGTTAACAAGAATTACTTGCAATAATAACCGCCCATTTGTCCTCGACCCATCAGGGTCTGGCAGGACGATCACTCATTTTTTTCTCTCAGGTCCGGCCAGCATGACACGTAATACAAACCCCGCTTCGCCAACCAAGCCTCTCAGCCCATCTCGCGCCTGGCGTGCGATTGCTGCGCTGCTGTTCAGCGTTCTGCTGGCACCGACCGCCGCATTCGCTGACGCGACCGCCCCAGCCACCCCGGCCGCGGCCCAGCAGAATGCAGCTACGCCGCCAGCCCCTGCCGCAGCACCTGTGGCCACCGACCCGGCCCAGGCCGCAGCCCCTGCACCTGCCGACGACTCCGGTGTTGTACTGGAAGAAGACAACAGCCTGGGCATGGCCCATGACCTGTCCCCGTGGGGCATGTACCAGAACGCCGACGTGGTGGTAAAAGCCGTCATGATCGGCCTGGCCATCGCCTCGATCATTACCTGGACCATCTGGATCGCCAAGGGCTTCGAGCTGCTGGGCGCCAAGCGTCGTCTGCGCACTGAAATCGTCCACCTGAAAAAAGCCACCACCCTCAAGGAAGCCAGCGACACCGCTACCAAGAAGGGCACCCTGGCCAACCTGCTGGTCCACGACGCGCTGGAAGAAATGCGCCTGTCGGTCAACACCCGCGAAAAAGAAGGCATCAAGGAACGCGTCAGCTTCCGCCTCGAGCGCCTGGTGGCGGCCTGCGGTCGTAACATGAGCAGCGGCACCGGCGTGCTGGCCACTATCGGTTCCACCGCACCGTTCGTCGGTCTGTTCGGTACCGTGTGGGGCATCATGAACAGCTTCATCGGCATCGCCAAAACCCAGACCACCAACCTCGCCGTCGTTGCCCCAGGCATCGCCGAAGCCCTGCTGGCAACCGCATTGGGCCTGGTTGCCGCAATTCCTGCAGTGGTGATCTACAACGTCTTCGCCCGTTCGATTGCCGGCTACAAGGCTCAGGTATCGGACGCGTCGGCAGAAGTCCTGCTGCTGGTCAGCCGCGACCTCGATCACGCCCCTACCGAGCGCAGCTCGCAACCGCACATGGTGAAAGTGGGGTAATCGGCCATGGGCCTGCATTTGAATCAAGGCGACGATGAACTCGTCGAGAACCACGAAATCAACGTCACGCCGTTTATTGACGTGATGCTGGTGCTGCTGATCATCTTCATGGTGGCGGCACCGTTGGCCACCGTGGACATCAAGGTCGATCTGCCCGCCTCCAGCGCCAAGCCTGCGCCGCGTCCGGAGAAGCCGATCTTCCTCAGCGTCAAGGCGGACCAACGCCTGTTCCTGGGCGAAGAAGAAGTCAAAGCTGAAACCCTGGGCCCGGTGCTCGACGCCAAGACCCAAGGCAAGAAAGACACGACGATCTTCTTCCAGGCCGACAAGGGCGTGGACTACGGCGACCTGATGAGCGTGATGGATGCCCTGCGGGCAGCCGGCTACCTCAAGGTAGGCCTGGTCGGACTTGAGACGGCAGCCAAGAAATGATCACGACGCGCCACAAACTGACGCGTTATGGCACCAGCCTCGCCGTCGTGCTGGGCGTGCATGCCGTCGCGATCATCATCGCGCTTCAATGGTCCGCGCCGCATCCGGTGACGCTGCCACCGGCCGCCATGGTCATCGACCTGGCGCCGATGCCGGCACCACCGCCACCCGCGCCGCCAAAGGTGGTCACGCCGCCACAGCCGCCGGCTCCAGTGGAAGAGCTGCCTTTGCCGAAACTGGCCGAGGCGCCCAAGCCAACGATCCAGGTGCCCAAGCCGGTCAAGCCCAAGCCCAAACCCCAGCCGCCCAAGCCTGTGGAGAAAAAGCCCGAGCCGCCCAAGGAGAAGCCTTCCGAAGAGCCGCCGAGCGAAACCCCACCGACCAATGCGCCGGCTGAAAAATCCGCTCAACCCGTGCCCGGCCCGTCGCCAGCCCAGGTAGCAGCAAAAGCGTCCTGGGAAGGCACCCTGCTGGCGCACTTGCAGAAGTACAAGAAATACCCGCCAGGCGCTCAACAGCGTGGCAAAGAGGGGCTTAACCGCCTGCGCTTCGTGGTCGATGCCGAAGGCAATGTGCTGTCCTACGAGTTGGTGGGCCGCTCCGGCAACGCCGACCTGGACCGCGCGACCCTGGACATGATTCGTCGTGCCCAGCCATTGCCCAAGCCACCGGCCGACATGTTGAAAGGCGGCAGCGTCGAGATCGTCGCGCCGTTTGTTTACAACATCGAGAAGCGTCGCCGCTAAGGATTGCGAAGCGGGCCCACGTGGGAGCGGGCTTGCTCGCGAAAGCGCAGTGTCAGTCGATACATTCGTCACTGACACCGCACATTCGCGAGCCAGTGCGCTCCCACATTTTGCTTGTTGCCGCTAAAAATCCATTTTTCAGTTAAATCCGAGCCACTCCCCGCTCAATCCCCAGCAAAGTTCTGATAACGTGCGTCTATCGATTGCAGCCGGTATGCTTGGCTCGCAACCTCATGGACGCCCGCTATGACTCTTACAGAATTACGCTACATCGTGACCCTCGCCCAAGAGCAGCACTTCGGCCACGCGGCCGAGCGTTGCCATGTCAGCCAGCCGACGCTGTCGGTGGGTGTGAAAAAGCTTGAAGACGAACTCGGTGTGCTGATTTTCGAGCGCAGCAAGAGCGCCGTACGCCTCACGCCAGTGGGCGAAGGCATTGTCGCCCAGGCCCAAAAGGTGCTGGAACAAGCCCAAAGCATTCGCGAGCTGGCCCAAGCCGGCAAGAACCAGCTGACTGCGCCGCTGAAAGTCGGCGCCATCTATACGGTTGGCCCGTACCTGTTCCCGCATTTGATTCCGCAACTGCACCGCGTCGCGCCGCAGATGCCGCTGTATATCGAAGAAAATTTCACCCACGTGCTGCGCGACAAACTGCGCAACGGCGAGCTGGACGCGATCATCATCGCCCTGCCGTTCAACGAAGCGGACGTGTTGACCTTGCCGCTCTACGACGAGCCGTTCTACGTGTTGATGCCGGCCTCCCACCCGTGGACGCAAAAAGACACCATCGACGCCGGCCTGCTCAACGACAAGAGCCTGTTGCTGCTCGGCGAAGGCCACTGCTTCCGCGACCAGGTACTCGAAGCCTGCCCGACCCTGACCAAAGGCAACGACGGCGCCAAGCACACCACGGTGGAATCCAGCTCGCTGGAAACCATTCGCCACATGGTCGCGTCCGGCCTGGGCATTTCGATCTTGCCGCTCTCAGCAGTGGACAGTCATCACTACGCCCCCGGCGTGATCGAAGTGCGCCCACTCACGCCGCCGGTGCCATTCCGCACCGTGGCCATCGCCTGGCGCGCCAGCTTCCCACGCCCGAAAGCCATTGAGATCCTCGCCGACTCGATCCGTCTGTGCTCGGTGGCCAAGCCGCCTGCTGCGAGCTAAGCCTGGGTATGACTGAGCTGTCGCACGTGTCGGTCACCGCACTCAAGGGTGTCGGTGAAGCCATGGCCGAGAAATTGGCCAAGGTCGGCCTGGAGAACCTCCAGGACGTGCTGTTCCACTTGCCCCTGCGTTATCAGGACCGCACGCGCGTCGTGCCTATCGGCCATTTGCGCCCAGGGCAGGACGCGGTGGTCGAAGGCACCGTCAGTGGCGCGGATGTGGTGATGGGCAAGCGCCGCAGCCTGGTCGTACGCCTGCAGGACGGTACTGGTGGCCTCAGCCTGCGCTTCTACCATTTCAGCAACGCCCAGAAGGAAGGCCTCAAGCGCGGTACCCGCGTGCGTTGCTACGGCGAGGCACGGCCTGGCGCGTCGGGCCTGGAAATTTACCACCCCGAATACCGCGCCATTACCGGCGACGAACCGCCGCCGGTGGATACCACCCTCACGCCGATCTACCCGCTGACCGAAGGCCTGACCCAACAACGCCTGCGCCAACTGTGCATGCAGACCCTGACCATGCTCGGCCCCAAAAGCCTGCCTGACTGGCTGCCGGTGGAACTGGCCCGCGATTACCAACTGGCGCCGCTGGACGATGCCATCCGCTATCTGCACCACCCGCCCGCCGATGCCGATGTCGACGAGCTGGCCCTGGGTCATCACTGGGCGCAACATCGCCTGGCCTTTGAAGAGCTGCTGACTCACCAGCTGTCCCAGCAGCGCCTGCGCGAAAGCATGCGCTCCCTGCGCGCGCCAGCGATGCCCAAGGCCACGCGCTTGCCTGCGCAATACCTGGCGAACCTGGGCTTCGCGCCAACCGGGGCCCAGCAACGGGTTGGCAATGAAATCGCCTACGACCTCAGTCAGAAAGAACCGATGCTGCGCCTGATCCAGGGTGACGTGGGCGCTGGCAAGACCGTGGTCGCCGCCCTCGCCGCCTTGCAGGCACTGGAAGCTGGTTACCAAGTGGCGCTGATGGCGCCCACCGAGATTCTCGCCGAGCAGCACTTCATAACCTTCAAGCGCTGGCTCGAGCCGCTGGGCCTGGAAGTGGCGTGGCTGGCCGGCAAACTCAAGGGCAAAGTGCGCGCGGCGGCGCTGGAACAGATCGCCAATGGCGCACCGATGGTGGTGGGTACCCATGCGCTGTTCCAGGACGAAGTGAAGTTCAAAAACCTTGCGCTGGTGATCATCGACGAACAGCACCGCTTCGGCGTGCAGCAGCGCCTGGCCCTGCGCCAAAAAGGCGTGGGCGGGCGCATGAGTCCGCACCAGTTGATCATGACCGCAACACCGATCCCACGCACCCTGGCCATGAGCGCCTACGCCGACCTCGACACCTCGATCCTCGACGAACTGCCGCCCGGCCGTACCCCGGTCAACACCGTGCTGGTCACCGACACCCGCCGCGTGGAAGTGATCGAGCGCGTGCGCGGTGCCTGCGCCGAAGGCCGTCAGGCGTACTGGGTGTGCACGCTGATCGAAGAGTCCGAGGAGCTGACGTGCCAGGCCGCCGAAACCACCTATGAAGACCTCACCAGTGCCCTGGGCGAACTCAAGGTCGGGCTGATCCACGGCCGCATGAAGCCTGCGGAAAAAGCTGCGGTGATGGCCGAGTTCAAAGCGGGCAACCTGCAATTGCTGGTGGCCACCACGGTGATCGAAGTGGGTGTGGACGTGCCCAACGCCAGCTTGATGATCATCGAAAACCCCGAGCGCCTGGGCCTGGCCCAATTGCACCAATTACGCGGCCGCGTCGGCCGGGGCAGCGCTGCCAGCCATTGCGTGCTGCTCTACCATCCGCCGCTGTCACAGATCGGTCGTCAGCGCCTGGGCATCATGCGCGAAACCAACGACGGCTTTGTCATCGCCGAAAAAGACCTCGAGCTGCGCGGCCCCGGTGAAATGCTTGGCACCCGCCAGACCGGCCTGCTGCAATTCAAGGTCGCCGACCTGATGCGCGACGCTGACCTGTTGCCCGCCGTGCGTGATGCGGCGCAAGCGCTGCTCGAACGCTGGCCGGATCACGTCAGCCCGTTGCTCGATCGCTGGCTACGGCATGGGCAGCAATACGGCCAAGTGTGACGCCTGACTCACTTATCCAACCAACAGTTGTATCAAGCTGGTTATACTTCGGTGACTGTAAGAAATTGGATCAGGCCATGTCAGAAGTAGCCCTCGCCACAGCCCCACTGACCGCCCCGCCGGTCATTCGGGCTCTGCTCGCAAAGCTCGCCATTCCTTATACGGAAGTCGCCGAACAGGCTGGCCTGAATCCCGCGCAAAAGGTCCAGGCGGTCTTGCTGGAAGATGCCGTTGGCGCCCTCATGGTGCTGTTCCCGCAGAGCCAGTTGCTCGACCTCAACCGACTCGCCGAACTCACCGGCCGCCGCCTTACCGCGGTGTCGCCGGATCGCATCGAGCGCATGTTGGCCAAGCATGAGTTGAGCCTGCTGCCAGGCCTGCCGGCCCTGACCAGTTCGCCCTGCCTGTACGAAGGCAGCCTGCTGAGCGAACCGAGCCTGCTGGTGCATTCAGGCGAAGCCGGGCTGTTGCTGGAAATCGCCAGCACCGACTTCAAGACCATGCTCACCAAAGCCAGCGCCGGGCAGTTCGGCGAGCCGTTGAGCAACATTCGCCCAAACCTCGACCGCCCCAATGATGACCGCGAGGAAATCACTCAGGCGATGCAGGCGTTCACCGCCCGCCGCATCCAGCAACGCCTGGAAGCGACCATCGAGATTCCACCGCTGGCCGATACCGCGCAGAAGATCATCAAGCTGCGCGTCGACCCCAACGCCACCATCGATGACATCACTGGCGTAGTGGAAACCGACCCGGCCCTGGCCGCCCAAGTGGTGAGCTGGGCCGCGTCGCCGTACTACGCCTCGCCAGGCAAAATTCGTTCAGTTGAAGACGCCATCGTGCGCGTGCTGGGCTTTGATCTGGTGATCAACCTGGCGTTGGGCCTGGCCCTGGGTAAAACCTTGAGCCTGCCCAAAGACCACCCGCATCAGTCCACGCCGTACTGGCACCAGTCGATCTACACCGCCGCCGTGATCGAAGGCCTGACCCGCGCCATGCCACGCGCCCAGCGCCCGGAAGCCGGCCTGACCTACCTGGCTGGCCTGCTGCATAACTTCGGTTATCTGCTGCTGGCCCACGTGTTTCCGCCGCACTTCTCGCTGATCTGCCGTCACCTGGAGGTCAACCCGCACCTGTGCCACAGCTATGTCGAGCAACACTTGCTGGGCATCAGCCGCGAGCAGATCGGTGCCTGGCTGATGCGCTACTGGGGCATGCCAGACGAACTGTCCACCGCCCTGCGCTTCCAGCACGACCCGACCTACGACGGGCAATATGCCGAATACCCGAACCTGGTGTGCCTGGCGGTGCGCTTGTTGCGCAGCCGTGGCATTGGCTCCGGGCCGGATGAGGCGATTCCGGATGCGCTGCTTGAGCGTTTGGGCTTGAGCCGTGACAAGGCTGAGGAAGTGGTCGGCAAAGTACTGGATGCCGAGGTGCTGTTGCGTGAGCTGGCATCGCAGTTCAGCCAGGGTTAACTGCTTCGCCTGAAAAACCGCTATCGCCGGGTTGCCCTTGATCTGGATCGACTTGTCCTGAATCCCCGTCATGAACGCCAGTTGCTTGTTCTTCGCCTGCATCGTGGCGAAGCCGTAGGCGGCATCTTTGAAGGCGATAGCAAACGCAGGCTGCGGGTGAACCCCTGAGCGGCTGGTGATGCGCTGGTCTTTAACGATGAAGTGACGGGCAACTTTGCCGTCGAGGGTCTGCAACTGGAACGCCAGGTCTTTGTCACCCAGCTGTTGCTGGAAAGCAGGATTGGTGCGGCTGGCTTTGCCCATCATCAGGCCAAGCACCCACAGCAGAAGACGAAATTTCATGCACACGGCCTCGGTATCATTATTAAGTGGCCGAAGCAGTGTAACGATTTGTTGGAGGAACGCCACCGATCTCGCGCTTTAGCGGGAGATCGGCTGGCGTTTAACGCTTATAGCAACATGTTACTTAAACGTTAGGGCAAGGCACCGGCGCCCAGTCGGCCAGGTTTGGATCGCGGCAAGTGCCTTCGATCTGCGCTTTACCGGCGCTGGCGACCTGCTTGCTTTCAGCTTGCTTGGTCTGCGCGGTCTGGATGGTTTTTTCGGTGGCGACCGCTTCTTTCGGCACGGTCGGCAGCGCTGCCTTTTTCGCCGGCTTGACGGCTTTTTTGCCTTTGGCCGGCGTCACCACCGGCGTGGTATCAGCGGTGGCCACGGTCACTACGTCGGCACGCTGCACGCCCACTTGTTGCAGGTCTTGCTCGTACGCCTGGGTGTAGTTGTTCAGGTCTTCGCTGGCTTTGCCGTTGACCGCGACGATCAGGTCATTGGACTCCTTGAGGCCGGAAACGATTTCCGCCAGGCGCTTGCGGCCTTCGGTGTCGTTGACGGTCTTGGCTTTACGATCAGCCACCAGCTTGGTGAATGCGCTCTGGTAGCACTGCTGGGACGCCTTGGCGTATGCGGTGCTGCGGTCGATGTCCGACGCGCTTTTGTTGACGTCAGCCGCGTAGGACGCAATGCGCTGGTTGTCATCGCTGATCTGCTTCTGACGCTCGGTGTAGTAACCCGCCGCGCCACCCGCCAGGGCGCCGCCCGCGGCACCGATGGCGGCGTTACGGCCGCGCTTGTCGGAGTCGCCGGTCAGCGCGCCCAGCAGAGCACCGCCGGCAGCGCCGATGGCCGCACCGGTAACAACCGACTTGGTCATGTCCGAGTCGGTCGCGCGCAGGTGCTGCACTGGCTCGTAGCAGTTCGGGTAGTACTCGACCTTGGTGCTCGACGCGACCTTGGACGCCGGCGACGTGGCGCAGCCAGTCAACACGGTGCTGAAACCAGCCGCGATCAGCAGCAAGTGACGCTTGGAAACCGCCTTACGGGAAAAAAGCATAGGTGTGTTCTCTGTTAAGTTTGACTTGCCCAGCACGGCCCACCGCCGCCTGAGTCCCTTCCAAGCTCGCCATACAACCAGCGATCAAGACCGCTGACCGCTCGCTGCGAGCAATTCCTTCAAAATCGTTGCCGGGTCGGCCCGCTGTTGTTTGCGGTAGTTGCCGACATGGCGAACGAACAGTGTCGCGCGCGTCACCAGGCTCTTGCCGAGCACTGGCTTGCGATCCAACTCTTCCTTGATTCGTTGAAACTGCGCCTGGATCACCGCGTCGGTGTAGCGCGTGCCGGTGGCCAGGTTGTCGATGTAGATCGCCACCGCGCCGTCGAGCGCGCTGCGGCCATTGTCGATGGCCGTGGCAAACAGCTGCGCGCTGGCCGCGTCCTTGTTGTCCAGAGCCTGCTGACGACTCTTCTGCAAGTTCATCAGGCGGATGTTGTAGTTGCTGATGGTCTCGGCCACCAGCGCGGCCGATTGAATAAGGTTGCCTGCCGCCTCTTCGCGTTGCTGGGCGATCAGCGAGACGTTGCGCTTGAGTTCTTCGTTGACCAGGCCCAGTTCGGCTTGCAGCTTGGGATCGACGCTGGCGGCGATGATGCTGTCCAGGCGCTTGGTCGGGTCCTGGGCGTCGTCGATGGCGTCGGTCAGCGAGGCCAGACGGCCTTCTTTCTGCCACTGCGCGAACAGCTCCTTGTAGCGCGAACGCGGCGCGGACAACGCCCCAATCGCCACGCGAAAACCGGTGGTCTCGTTGCTCTGCTCGGTGCCGTCGGCGGCGAACAGCGGGTATTCGCGGCGCATGCCAGTGAACAGCGTGCCCTCGCCTTCCAGGTAGTTGCCGCCCTTGACCACAAAGCCGCCGTAGGTGCCCTGACGGCGCCCGGCGTGCACCAGTTGGAACGATTCCTGGACCATTTCCGCCGCATTGCCGATCACATCGAACATGCCAATCGGGTTGGGCAATTTGGTGCCGATGGGCATCAGGCGTGCCGCCTGGCCTGTACCACCGGCGACTTGATTGAACACCGCGTAATCACCCAGCGGCCCGTCGCTTTCGCTGCCTTCGACACGGCGCGGAAACAGCCGCCCTTCGAGGTCCTGACGGCTCACTGCCTGGCCACCGCGCGCGGCGAATTCCCATTCCACTTCGGTGGGCAAGCGCACAAAACCGAGGCCACCGTCTTCGGCCGAAGACCCACGACCACTGACCGGCAGCAAGTCGCGGTGGTATTTCATCAACCAGGCGCTGTACACCGCCGAGAAGCGCTCGGCTTCAAAGCGCGAGAGTTTCACCTTGGGCAAGCGTGCAGCCATGCCGGTCGGCGCATCGCACGCTGGCGCCGGCTCGCCACTGGCGAGCGACTGTGCCTGGGACATCACTTGGGCATACTGACGCGCGGTGACTTCGTACTTGCCGATGAAGTACAGCATCGGCTTGAGCGGGGTTTTGGCGTCGGTCTTCGGCATCAAGGGCGCAATGACTGCGTTCCAGTCCTTGGGCAAATCCTTGAGCGTGAACTGGCCGTTGATAAAGTCGCGTCGGTAGCCGGAGATAAACGACTGCTGATAACCCGCCTCACCCTCGGCAAAGGGGTAACCGAGGCTGATCTCGCGGTCATCCAGGGTGCCCTGGGCCAGCACATAGGCGTAGCGGAACACCATGTTGCCTTCGCACGGCAGCGGCAGACTCACGTCATCGGGCAACGGTTTGGGGTTGTCGAGTTTGTCACTCGCCTCATCCGCCCACGCCATTGAAGCCAAGCTCAGCGCCATCGCGGCGCCCAGTAACTTATACATCTCTGATTCCTTCAGAAGCCTGGATACGCGCCACTCGCCAACCGCCACAACCCGCCGCCACGGCGCTGACGCCGAGGACTGCAGCCAGGGCCAGGGCGTAATGAGGCGCCAACAGGTGACAGGCGTATTCGCCCGGCACCTGCACGAATAATTTGTTCAAACCCGCCTCGGCCAGGCCATACAACCCGGCACTGAGCACGGCGGCAAACCCTGCGCTGTACAGCGCCTGCAGCAACACAAACAGCAACAGCCCAGCAGTGGAAAACCCCAGCAGGCGCAGCACCGACAATTCCCGACGCTTGCGCGCCACGGCGGCCAACACGCCGGCGAAGATCGCCGCAAATGCGCCCGCCAAGGCCAACCCGGCGATGATCCAGAACACGATCGACAGGTTGCGGCTCAACGACTGCACCTGGGCGATGGCGTTCGCCTGGGTCGACACCAACAGGTTCTGCCCGGCGAAAAACACCCGCAACCGCTCCACATCGGCGAGGTTGCGGGCATACAGACGAAACGCCGGATAAACCCGCTGTTCAGTCACGCCCACCGCGTCCCCGTCCCAACTCAACGCCGGCACCGCGCGGCCGTCGCGGTAATCTTCCGCCGCTTCCAGCAGGCGCAAATCGGCAAACAAACCGTCCCGCGCGAACGCTTCCAGCGGCAGCACCGCCAGCACCTGCAACCGCGTGCGCTGGGCTTCGACGCGCCCTGCCACTTGCCGCGCAAAGCTGGTCTCCAGCCAATCGCCAGGCCGCGCCGCGAGTTTTTCTGCAGCGGTGTGGCTCAGCACGATCTGGTCCAGGCCCCGAGGCATCGGCAACCCCACGAGCAGCGGATCACCCGGTGCAGTCGGCAGCATTTCCAGGGTCAGCGTGCCCACCTGCGCGGTCGCCGCAATCTGGCGGGTACGCGGCACGGCGAAGGCCACATCGCGACGCTGGGCAAGTTGCTCGATAAACGCTGCGTTGAATCGACCGCCGCCCAACGGAATAATTTCACGGGTTGCGGGGTCGGTCTCCAGGCGTTCGGTCAAACTGCTAACCAGTCCAAATTTCAGGCCGAATAACACCAGCAACGGCGCGATCACGGCTACCAATGCCAGCACCGAACAAGCCGACAGCCAGGCGTCGTTGCGGTAATCCTGCCAGGCCAGGGACGCCACCAGACCGATGCGCATCAGCACGCCTCCCCGAGGGTGGCCGTGACGCCGCCGTCGGTGTCACGGCGGCAACTGATGCGCCGCACCTGCAAACCGCTGGCGCGGGCCAGCGGCTCGTCATGGGTGGCGATCACGCACGCCGCGCGATGCTCGCGGGCCTGGGCCAGCAGCGCCTGCATCACGCGTTCGGCGTTCAGCGGGTCAAGCGACGCCGTCGGCTCATCCGCCAGCACCAGTTGCGGCGCGTGGGCCAGTGCACGGGCGCAGCTCACGCGTTGGCGTTGGCCCACCGACAGCGCAGCCGGTTTCTTGCCCAACTGATCGCTGATCTCCAACTGCTCGGCCAAACGCGCGACGCTGCCGTCGTCCTTGAGACCCAGCAGTTGCCGGGACAAGGCGATATTGCTGCGCACATCGAGAAAACTCAGCAGGCCACCGGTTTGCAGCACATAGCCCAAGTGCGTGCTGCGCAGCGCGGCCAACGTCGACTGCTGATCGGCGCGCCACAGAGCGCCGACATCGACCTGATCAAATTCAAACCGGCCAACCTGATCCGGCGCCAACACCAGCGCCAGCACGTCGAGCAAGGTGCTTTTGCCACAGCCGCTCGGCCCGACGATTGCCAACTGCTCACCCGCGCGCAGCGCCAGCGCCGGAATCACCAGGCTGTAGCGCTGGCTGCCGACGCCGCGGCTTTTGTGCACTGCGCTCAGGTTCAGCATCACGGCAGCGTCGACAAGGGCACGCGGTACAACGCATCGCCCGGCTCGGCATCGCCGAAACGGACCCAGTTGGCCACGTCATTGTGAAAGGTTTCGTAGAGGCGGATTTTCGAATCCAGCTCGTCGATAAAGTCTTCCTGCTCGGCCACGCTCAACGACAACCACAAATCCTGGGTCATGTTCAGCGACTTGCTGCGGTACGGCAGGCCTTCCAGGTATTCGCCGAGGATGCCGCCGTCGGCCAGGTTGCCGCCCTTGCGCAGGGCTTGCGGGTCGCGGCTCATGTAGGCCGACGCACTGGCGATTTCCTGGAAGAAATCCTTGGGCGAGGTCTGGGTCTTGCGCGCCGCATCGACGATCAGTTTCAGCGACTGCTGCAGGTCGTTGAGCTGCAATTTGGTCAGCATCACACACACCTGGAACGCCGGCAGCGCCGGGTTGGTCAGGTCGCGGTCGGCGGTCCAGGCGCTGACCAGTTGCGGCGCCTGGCTCGCGGTTTTGCGGCCGAGGAAATCCATGTGCATGGCGTAGCCGACGGCCGCGGACTTGTCGGCCAAGGTCGGCGCGGCGCTCAGCAGCGGCACCGGTTGCGGCGTGTTGCTGCGCACCTGGTGCACGAGGTTGGCGAACACGCTGCCGATCTCATCGACACGTTCACCCAGCTTGCGCACATCACCACCCGGCACCGGCGTGTAGAGGTCGCCGATCTGCGGGTTGGCGTCGGCGGTGAGCACGCGGTACTGGGTTTCGGCACCGGCATGGGTTTTCTTGCCGGCGTCGGTGCGCAGGTGCAGGGCGTAGATCTTGATCTGCTTGCCCAGCGCGGCCTGGCGCACCTCGGCTTCGTTCATCTGGGTGGCGGCAAACGGATCGTTCTTGCGCAGTGCGCCAGCGTCGGTGACCAGCAGGATGATGCGCCCACCGTAGCCGGACCAGTCCATGCCATCCACGGCCTGCATCACCCCGGCAAACGCGTCTTCGTTGAACGAGTGGCTGGACACGGTGGAGGCTTTGACCTGCCGCGCCATGTCGAGAAAGCGCTGCGGGTCGCGGCCCTGATCGAGGCTGATCAGCGTCTTGGCGACGTACTCAAGCCCTGGGGTTTTCTTGATGCTGTTGCGAAAACCCACCAGCCCGAAGCTGACGCTGTCCAGCTCACCGCGCTCGGCGATACGGGTTTGCAGCTCGTGCACCACGTCGCGGACTTGGTCGATGTAAGGCTGCATCGACACGGTCGTGTCCACCACCAGCACCACGGCGGTGCGGAAGGCGTCGACGCTGGTGTTGATCGCTCGGGCGGCCGGCTTGGCAGCCGCGCTGCTGCCGGGGTCGATAGAGGCCACATTGAGCAACTGCACCGGCTGGCCGTTTTCGTCGAAGCTCTCTTTGGAGTCGAAAATCGGCAGCAGGTAGAACTGGTCCTGCGGCACCGCGCTGGCCGTCGGCTCCAGCGCCAACACCTGTTGATTGTCTTCGCTGTTCTTCTGCGCCTTGGCCAGAACGCCTTTGGCGGCCGCAGGGTCGGCCAACAGTTTTTCCACTTCGCTGGATTGGCGCAGGAACATCACCGGCGCCCGGCCCGAGCGCTCGGTGAATTTGAGCACCAGGCTTTGCTTCCAGTCGCTGACCTGGGCAGCCGGCAACCAGCCGTCGCTGCGCCCATCGGTGGCGGCGCCGACGCGCAGCCACGGGCTGCCATCGACGTCTTTGCGCTGGTAAACGTAGAGCACGGAAAACGCCGGCAGCCCCTCGTTGGAAGCACCACCGGCATCGTGGGACAGCTTGGCGCCCGGCTTGCTCAGCACCCGCTGGAACAGGGTCTTCTTGCCCGCCATCAGCAAGGGGCGCTGGCCGCCGTCCGCATCGGCCACAGCCGTTTTTACTTCAGGAGGCGCGGGCGTTTTCGGCACCACCGCAGCGGGCGGCGCCGCTGGCGTATCGCCGCGGCTCAACCACCAGTAGCTCGCGCCACCGATGGCAAGCGCGACAGCCACTGCGACTGCAGCCAAGGCCAGCACCGGCCCACGGCGCTGCTCGGACACGTTGCTGTGCTGGGTCGGCGTCACCACCGGTTGGCGCACCGGCTGCGGCTGGGGTTTGTCGGTCGGAATGTCGATAGACACCGGCGTCATGCCCGCCAGGTCGAAGCTCAGCGGAATCGGCAACGGCCGCACCAGCGTGGCTTCCGGCGAGTCGGCCGGCAGTTGGTCCAGCGCGCGCAGCAACGCCGCTGCGTCCGGGAAACGCTCCGCCGGGTCCTTGGCCAACAGCTTGCGCAACACCTCCTGATAACGGCCGTGGTGCACCGGCAATTCCGGCAGCGGTTCGGTCAGGTGCGCCAGCGCCGTGGACAGGGCATCGGTGCCGCTGTAAGGCAACTCGCCGACGAGGATTTCATAGAGCACCACGCCGAGTGCGTAGAGGTCAGCGCGGCCATCAATCTCCTGGCCCCGCGCCTGCTCCGGGCTCATATAGCTCGGCGTGCCCACGGCAAACCCGGCTTGAGTGAACTGGGTACGGTCATCCAGAGACTTGGCGATGCCGAAGTCCGACAGCACGGCCGTGCCGTCAGCGCGGAACAGAATGTTCGCCGGCTTGACGTCACGGTGCACCAGGCCCTGGGCATGCGCATAGCCCAGCGCCGAGGCGATCTGGCGGATCAACGTCACGCCCTGCTCCGGTGTCAGGCCGGCGGCAATGCGCTCTTTGAGCGTGCCGTTGGGCAGGTATTCCATGGCCATGTAATACAGCTCACCGACGTTGCCGATGTCATGGATGGTCACCGTGTGCGGGTGCGACAGGCGCGCCAGGGTCTTGCCCTCGCGCAGGAAACGCTCGCAAAAACTTGGGTCCGCCGCCAGCGCCGCCGCCATCACTTTCAACGCCACCTTGCGCTCCAGCGAACGCTGGGTCGCCAGGTACACGCTGGCCATGGCGCCTTCGCCGATCTCGCCTTCGATGTCATAACCCGGAATCACGATGTTCATGGCGAAACCTTCACGACAATGGCGGTGATGTTGTCCGGCGCGCCCCGGTTGAGGCCCAGGTGCACCAGGCTGCGCACGATTTCATCCGGCGCGTCATGGCCCAGCACTTCGCGGATTTCATGATCCTCGACGGTCTTGTTCAGGCCGTCGCTGCACAGCAGGTAGCTGTCACCGGGCGCAATCAGCAGGTCGACCACCGCCACCTCCAACTGCGCCTCCACGCCGATCGCGCGGGTGACGATATTGGCGCGAGGGTGCACACGGGCATCGGCTTCGCTGAGCAAGCCGCTGTCTTGCAGGTCCTGCACGTAGCTGTGGTCGCGGGAAATGCCTTCCAACACGCCGTCGCGCAAGCGGTACAGGCGGCTGTCGCCGGCCCACAAACACACGCCGCGCAAGCCGCGTGCGGCCAGGACCACCACGGTGCTGCCCATCATGGTCACGCCACGGTTGGCGGTTTCTTCGCGCACGGTTGCGTTGATGCGGATCAGGTCATTGCGCAGGGCCGCCGAATATTCGTCGAGGGAACGCCCCACCGGCACAGCACGCAGGCTGTCGACGATCAGGCTGCTGACGTAGTCGCCCGCCGCGTGCCCGCCCATGCCGTCGGCCACCACCCACAGACGGTTTTCCGGCAAGTCCAGGCAGGCGTCTTCATTGACCTGGCGGACCATGCCCACATGGCTTTTGCTCGCGGATTTGAACGTCGCCCCCATCTACACCACACCTTCTTGTCCGAGCAAAAACTGCGCAAAATCGCCGGCGGCAGGCAAACCCTGACACCGCAATAAACCTGGGGAAATTACCTGCGAGCCACGCCCCCACCACAGGCTCGCGCCCTCGCAGGCCTGTTCGG
Organism: Pseudomonas sp. HT11; assembly: GCF_044875395.1. NCBI lineage: Bacteria > Pseudomonadati > Pseudomonadota > Gammaproteobacteria > Pseudomonadales > Pseudomonadaceae > Pseudomonas > Pseudomonas sp. HT11. The sequence goes on from NZ_CP173217.1 coordinate 6,180,081, forward strand.
CGAGCGCGGTCATGCGGCTATGGGGCACGGTGGCGGCAACGCGTTGCAGGCCGGCAAAGCGGCTGTCCACGGCGCGTTGCTCACTGGCCGGGATGCCGAGTTTGTCGATGCCATCGTTGAAGCCTTCAAAGGTCGCGCCGGCATCCAGTGTGCTGAGCAGCAGCTCTTCGGCCTGCTCAAACCAGGTGTCCGGCCCGCCCACCAGGGATGCGGGGTTGGTGTCGTGATCGAGCAACGCCACCACCGCCAACGGAAAATACCGGCCGACCCGGTCAATGCTCGGCATGACCACACCTGCCGCCGCGTCCGGCCCGCACACACCCGGCGCCAGCACAAAGCGCCACAACGGGCTGACCAGGTACACATTGAGCCAGTCGCCGCCCAGGCTGTTCTGGCTGGCCAGCAGACCTGCCGCCAGCCAGCTGTCCCACGGGCCAATAAAACTCTGGGGCAAGGCGCGGCTGACAAAGTCACCGCGGCTGGCCAACTTGCCGTAGAAACCCAGCGTCGTCATAACCGCTCCGGCAGGCTGAAGCCACTGAGTACGCGGCTCTTGAACGGGTTGAAGGCGCTGTTGGCGCGCAGCTCGTAGGCGATGCTCGCCCCGTCCACCCGCAGGCGCAGGTTGAAACGGTCCGGCGAGTTGCCGGCGGTGAGGTCCGACTGTTCCAGCAAGCGGAACCAGGCCCACGGGCCGTCCAGGGTCACGCCCGAACGGCCACTGGCCGACGGCGGCATGATCGAAATACGCACCACGCCGATGCTGCCGGGGTTCGGCCATTGCATGGCGACCGGGCGGCTTGGGCCGTGGTCGTAGCTCAATTGCTGGCCATCCAGATCAAGCAGGAACTGGGTGATGGTCGGGTCCATCGACACCGGTTTAAGTTCGAAACGCACAATGGGCTGCGTACCACCGGCGCGGAAAAACGCATCACGAATCGCCGCCGCACGCTGGAACGTCTGCAACACGCCTGGCGCAATCCCGAGCTTTTGCGCGGCGCCCGGCTGCCAGCGCCAGGTCTGCGCGGAGGTGTCCACGTAAGGCTGCAGGTACTTGCGGAAATAGTTGTCCATCACCCCGCCCACGCCGAAGAACTGGCCGAAGTCATCCAGCGTGGCGTCGCGAGCGCTGCCCGGCGACATCGGATAACGCCCGGCCAGCGACTGGCGGTACACGTTGACCACTTCGCTGACCCACGCCGCGTTCAGTTGGTTACGCACGCCGCCCATCATGCTGTTGGTAGTGGAGTTGACCACCGACTTGACCATGCCCTGTACCAGCGGCGGCTGGCGTTCGGCATTCAGGCTGACCCGCGTGGCCGCAGCCGCCGCCTGGTTCTTGGCCTCACCAAGCAAGGCGTCGCCACTGGCGCCGACCATGGCACTGACCTGCACGTACAGCGCGTTCATGTCTGCCAATAGGCCGTCGATGGCGGCGGGTTCGCCTTCATTCTTGCTGACGATGCTGTTGAGCTCGGCAAAGTGCGCGGTCACCGGATCGTCTGCCGTTTGCGGCGCGTTGGCGGTCGGTTGTTCCTGGCCGAGCAGGCTGCCGAGGCGCTCCTTGAGCTTGTCGACGCCGCCTTCCACCGGCACGCCTTTGGCGGCCAATTGGCGCTCTTCGGCTTGCAGGTCGGTTTCCTTGGACACGGCCACCAGCAGTTTTTTCAGTGGCGAGGTCGGGCCGGAAATCACCCGCAGTACATCGGCCGCCTGGGCCACGCTGGTGATCGGCACGAAGTCGATGTCGGCGAGCAAGGCGTCCCATTGGCGCTGGTAGTCCTGGAAGTACAAGCGGCGTACGTCGGCAGCGAGGCTGACCACGTTCTGCTGGTCAGCCTGTTCACGGCCCAGCACCCATTGCTCTTCGGCGAGGGTGCCGGTCTGGTTCAGGCTGCTCAGCAAGAACGCCTGGCGATACCCCTTGGCGGTGAAGAACCCACTCAGCGGCTCACCCAGCGGCTTGCCACTTTTGCGGCTGAACACCAGCGCAGCATCGCGGCCTGCGGCTTCGTTGATGCGAAAGTCCGGGATGCCGTCGGGCAGCTTCTGGCGCTTGACCCGGTCATAGACGCGCTGGGCCACCGGCAGTTGTTGCAGTTGGCGCCGCAGGTCATCAATCAGCCGTGGGTCCAGGCGCGCGTTTGGCGGGTGGCGTTCGAACAACGCCTGCAAGTGCTCGGTCAGCGCCTGACGCTGATCGGCCGGCAGGTCGCGCGGCAGGTTGCGGTCCCAATCGAGAGCGATCCAGGCTTTGATGAAGTCCGGGTCGTAATGCTCGGCATCGGCGAGCATCAGGTAGGCCTTGAGGCCTTCGTACAGGAAATCGGAATTGCCGCCACCGTGCAGCTGTTCTTCGATGCGCGTCACCAGGCGAGGCGCAAACACGGCGATCAACAGCTTGCGGTAGACGCTGGCAGATTCGGCTTCGAGCATGTCGCCCTGGTACAGGCCCAGCCCTTCGGACCAGCTTGGCGAATCACCCGCGAGGCTCTTCACCGCATTAAGCAACGGCAGTACGGCGAGCACTTCGCGCTGCGCCGGGCTGAGGTTCTGTACAGCCTGGCCCAACGGCGCGACCTTCTGATCCACCTGGGCGATATACGCCTGGTTGGCGCGATAACTCACCCACCACAAACCACTGACCACCACCACCAAGGCGACGGTGGCTGCCAGCACGCCGCGTGCGATCCACTTACGTCGACGCTCGACTTTGGGGTTCACGCCCACCAGCCCACGCTCGGCGAAGGCCACAGCGGTGAAGAGTTTTTCGATGAAATAGCTGCGCCCGGTGCCGCTCTGGCGCGCCAGGTGCTGGCGGTCCAGGTTCATGCTTTGCGCCATGGCGCCGATCAGGCGATCAATCGGGCTGCCTTCCTGGGTGCCGCTGGTGAAGTACACGCCGCGCAGCAGCACGCGCTCCTCAAAGGCATTGGGTTTGAACACGCCTTCGAGGAAGCTTTGCAGGCAATCTTTCAAAGCACCGAACTGCTGCGGGAAGCCGTAGATCAGGTCGCGCCGCGCCGGGTCGCGCTCCTGTTGCAGGCGCTCCACCAACCGTTCGTTGAGGCGCTGCTCAAGGCCGGCGAACTCGCTTTGCAGCGTCGCCAACGGGCTGTCGCTGTGCTTGCCGTCATCGAGCGCAAAGGTCATGCCCCACACCTGGGCGCGCTCTTCCTTGCTCAGGTTGTCGAAGAACTCCATGAAGCCCGGCACCAGGTCGAGCTTGGTCAGCATCAGGTAAATCGGGAAACGCACGCCCAACTGGGTGTACAGCTCCTGAATACGCAGGCGAATCGCCGCCGCATGGGCAGCCCGTTCGGCGTCCGTGCCAAGCAGCAGATCCGAGAGGCTGATGGCGATAAACGCGCCATCAATCGGGCGGCGCGAGCGCTGCTTTTTCAGCAGGTCGAGAAAGCCCAGCCACGCCGCCTTATCCACCGTCGAGTTGCTGTCCTGGGTGGTGTAGCGGCCCGCGGTGTCGAGCAAAACGGCTTGGTCGGTAAACCACCAATCGCAGTTGCGCGTGCCACCGACGCCCCGCACCGCACCCGCGCCCAATTGCGCAGCCAGTGGAAAATGCAGGCCGGAATTGACCAGCGCGGTGGTCTTGCCCGACCCCGGCGGGCCGATGATCACGTACCACGGCAGCTCGTAAAGGTTGCGGCGTTCATCGCCACCGAGCTTGGCCTTTTTCAGCAGCGCCAGGGCCTCGTCCATGCGCTGGCGCAGGGTGCTGAGTTCTTCGGCGGTGGCGACACTGTTGGGGTCGACCGGGGTCTCCGCGGCCAGGCTGCGCATCACTTCGGCGGCCTGGCGGCGGGCCTGGATAATGCGGAACACGCGATACGCGATCCACACCGCAAACACCAGAATGATCAGCGCCCAGCGCCGCCCTTCTGGCACCAGCAGATCGAGCAGCGGCCCCACAAACCAGATGATCAGGCTCAGGGCAATCAGGCCCAGCACGGGAATCACCCAGCGAATCATGAAACTGAAAAACGCCTTCACTCGACGCCCTCCGCCAATACGGTGATTTCAACCCGACGATTGCGGGCACGGCCTTCTGCGGTGGCGTTGGTGGCCACAGGCTCGGTGTCACTTCTGCCTTCGGCGCTGAAGCGGTCTGCCTGGCCGGTCTTGGCTGCCAGGATCTCCAGCACCGACTTGGCGCGGGCTTCGGACAGCGCCCAGTTGGACGGGAAGCGCAGCGTGGCAATCGGGCGGTTGTCGCTGTGCCCGGTGACGCGCACCTGTCCCTTGACCTTGCGGATGGCGTCGGCGATGCGCAGCATCAGCGGCTGGTAGTCATCAACGATGCTGGAGCTGGCCGAGGCGAACAGCTCATCGCCGCGAATCGTCACCACGGAGCGGTCGACCTTGTCTTCCACCGCGACGCGGCCAGCCTTGATGTCTTCCACCAGGAAACCGGCCAAGCGCGGCCGCTCGATGACTTTGGGCTGCGCCACCGGACGGTCGATGGCCTGCACCGGGATCTCGCCCAGGGCATGAATGTTCTTGAACACCGGCTCGGCATCCGACGCCAGTTTCATGCGCAAGCCGAACAGCAAGGCCAGCAGCAGCGCCAGGCCGATGGCCACGGCGATCCACGGCGGCATGAATTGCGCCAGGCGATCACGCGCCACGGTCACGCCGCGCCAGTGCGGCGACAGCTCGCGCTCGTGCTCGCCACGCGCACTGCGAATGGCGGCGGCGGTGCGTTCACGCAAGGCTTCAAGCTGGCTGCGACCGTCGTTCATCACGCGGTAACGGCCCTCGAAACCCAGGCACATGCACAGGTACAACAGCTCCAGCAGGTACAGGCGCTCGCGCGGGCTTTGCAGGCAGTGGTCGAGCAACTGGAAGACTTTTTCACCGCCCCAGGCTTCGTTGTGCACCGTGATCAGCAGGCTCTGCTTGCCCCAGTCGCTGGTGCTGCCCCACGGCGTACTGAGCACCGCTTCATCGAGTGCGGTGCACAGCGCGTAACGCGCCAGCAGCACTTCATTGCGCGCCACGCCAGCGGCTTCGGCGCGCTCTTCGAACTGGCGCAGGTAACCCAGCAACTGCGCACGCAGGCTGGCCGGCGCCGGGTGCGCGATGGTGTTGCGCAGCCGCGTCAACAGCGCCAACAGTGGGCCGGCGGCGCTTTCCAGCGGGTTGAGGCCCTGGCTTTTGCCGGTCAGGATCGGCGCGGCCGGCACCGACAGCGGCGCCGGCTCTGCACGCGCAGGTTCCGGCGCACGGCCACCCGGGCGCGGCATGAACTGGGTGCGGTCATCATCATTGGGATGCATCGCGGATTATCCTCGGATCGCCCAGAAGGCCAGGTTCAAACCCGGGAATTGCCCGGCGATGTGGAAGGCAAAGCCGCCGGAGTTATTCAGTTGTTGCCAGTGCTCGCTGCCGCGGTCCAGCTCGTAATAGGTGCTGCCTGCGTGGTACGGAATCTGGCGTGGCGCCACCGGCAGCGGCAGCAGGCCGATGCCCGGCAGTTGCAGGTTGACCATGTCGCGGATGTGCTCCACCGAGCCGACTTTGCTCTGCTGGCCGAAACGCGCGCGCAGGGTTTCGCCGGGCACATCGGCGCGCACCACCAGGATGAAACTGGCGCTGTCGAGCAGGGTTTTGTCGGCGAGCATGGCCACGTGAATGCCGTAGGCCTTCTCCACAATCGGGATCGGTGTGGCTTTGCTGTCGATCAGCATCGACAGCGCCTCACGCAACGCTGCCATCACCGGGGTGAAGCTCAGCGACAGGTCATCGTGCTGGTATTGCGGGTATTCCTGGGGGCGACGGCCTGACGTCGAAAAGGTGGAAAACTCACCGGCCAGGCTCACCAGTTCGCTGAAAAAACGCTCCGGGTGCAGCGGGCTCAACTGGCTGAAATGCTGGAGCAGCGGCTGCGCGCGGTTGACCAGTTGCAGCAGCATGAAGTCGGCAATCTCCGACGCGCCACCGGCGCCCGAGGCGACCACGCGGCCGGCCAGGGCTTCGCCGCGCTGGTGCAGCAGGCCCAGCAATTCGCTGCGAAAGGCCGTCAGCGGTTTGCTTGCGGCCACGTCCAGCACAGGCGGGATGTAGGTGTCATCCAGCACCAGCGCGCGGTCGGCGCGTTTTTCCTTGATGCGCACCAGGCCGATGGCGGCGTAGTCGCTGATGCCATCCTGCGCAGTCAGCAGGCGCAACGCACGCGAGCCCACGGCCACGGGCGCGCGGTTTTCGAACGGGGCGTTGTCATCACGCACTTCACGCACCTGGCTCACGTAACGCGCGGCGCCGAGGTCTTCGCCGTCATCGACGGTGTCACGCGCGCCAGCACGCTTGAGCGGCAAGGCCAGGTACACCAGGCCATCGCGCAGGTTGTCGTCGATATTCAGCGGGCTCGGCGCCAGGTCATCCTGGGGAATATTGAACGGCGTGCCATCCGGCAACAGGCCACGGGCCGACACAATCGCCAGCTTGCCCTGGGCCAGCAGGCCCTGGTCGATGAGCAATTCGGAAAACCCCCAGGCACCGGCGGACAACGGGCGGCTGCGGGCGTCAATCAGGTTTTCCAGGTAACGGTCATGCTGCTGGAAGTGCTGCGTTCCGATGAACATGCCTTCCGACCAGACCACGCGATTGTTCCAGGACATGGGAGCTCCGTTTGCTTCTTATTGGGCAGGGCTGGATGGGGGAACCACGACGTCGGCGCGTACGGCGCGCACATCGAGGCTGATCTGGTATTCGGTGTATTGGCGTGCCGGGACGGTGAGCACCGTGCGCCATTGCGCGCGGTCCAACTCGCGATAGCCCACCAGCAGGCCGATCTGGCGCGTGGACGGGTCGAGGTTGCGCTGGATACTCAGTTGCTGGCCGGGTTGCACCATCACTTCGTCCTGGTCCAGCAGATCGAGGCCGAGCGTGGATTGCGCGCGATCAGCCAGCGCGAAGTAATCGGAGCGGCTGAAGGTGGCGGCGTTTTTCAGTTCGAAGATGCGTACGCGAACCGGAGCGGCCTGGCCGTTGGCGCCGGGGTTGAGCCCGGCAATGGCGTGAAAATGCAGTTCGATGGCGGCGGTGTCCGCTTCGGCTTCAGTGGCCGCCTCGGGCTTGGCGGCATCCTTGGCACACGCCGTCAGCAGCAGCGCCGTGGCGACTGCGAGTAAAAACCTGGGAATCATCCTGCGTCCTCAATGACGTACTTAGCTATCCGTTTTATCCATTACTGCGTTGCGGTTTAGCGACGCTGTCGTGCGCTGTGTTCTTCGTAGGCTCGGCTGAATTCGCGGCCGAACAGGTCCTGGAAATCTTCCTGGGCTTCGCGCGAGATATTGCTGTAAAGCTCGGTGAACTGCTGCCAGTACTGGGCCTGGCGCGAGCCGTTGAAAATGCTCGACAGCCCGCCGGGCTTGCCCATGCGCTCTTCCAGTTGCGCCGGCTCAAAGCGCGCGAGCAAGTGCTTGATGGCCGCTTCTACACCGGCCATTACCGCCAGTTGATGGGCGCGCAGGTCGTCGAAACTGTCGCGCACGGCGATGTCCGGCGCCATAAACGCTTGGTTTCCATGACGCAGCAGCAACAGTAAGGCTTCATCGGCATTGGGCGCGAACTTCAACGGGTTGTTTTCGGCGGGCCGGATCATCGTCTGCTGCATGCGGAACTCGCCCTTGAGGCTGGCGCGGGCGCGCAATACGTCGATCAGACCTTCGACCATCAACCGGTAGCTGCGGCCGATGCTCTCCATCTGCGCGCAGGCATCGGCCTTGTCCAGGCGCAACTGGTCGAGGCCGGCGCCGCGCAGGAAGGCTTGCAAAAGGTCGGGCTGTTGGCTGTCAGCCGCGGGGAGCACGGGCTCGACCACGGGCGGCGACTGCATGACTGGCGGCGCGGGAGGCGACTGGATGACCGGCGGCACGGGAGGCGGTGCAACGGGCGTCGGGCTACTGGCCACGGGCGCGGGTGTGTCGCCAAACACGTCCCAGTCTTCGGGAATCACCGAGGCTGACGGCGCCGGCTTCTCCATCACTGGCATGGCAACGGGGGTCGGCGGGCGAAAGTCGTGTTGCTCGGACGGCACATGGTCCGCCACGGTCGGTGGTGGTACGGCGGTCGGGGTGAGGAAATCGAACAGGTCCGGTAGCGTGTCCATCGACGAGGCGCCATGAAACTGCGGTGCGATCACCGGCGTCGGCGCGGGCGCGTTCACCACCGCGCCCATCAACGCCTCGAAGCTGTTCGGCGAATCGCCGGTAAACGGCTGGCTATCGATGGCTTGCACGTTGAAGTCGATACGCGCCTGAATTTCGTAGTCGCCGATGCGGATCAATTCACCGTCTTGCAACGGTTCGCTGTTCCCTCGGCGCATACGAATACCGGCGTTAACCAATTCAACGCCGTTGGTGCTGTTATCGGTTAAATAGTAACGGCCATCTTTGTATTGAATAACGCAGTGTTGCGAGGAGACAAGGCGCTCTGGATCTGGCAATACCCAGTCATTATCAGAACTGCGGCCAATAGCCATCACGCCCTGATTCATGGACTTTTCAGGGCATTGCCCAGGGGTGATCTTGTGATAACTAGTGATAGTCAAGCACAGCGACATCTTGCCTCCTTGCTGATACATCGCGCGCGGTCTATCCAAGGGTCTACCTGAAGGAGCCAGGCTTCCCGAGAGATACCGCCAGTCGCGTTAACGACCGTAAAAATAGGCTTTTACCAGCATGATCGGTGATCTTAACTGGCTTCTATGACAAAAATCCTGTCCTGGTGCGCCGTTCGACCCGCCAGTCGCGCAGGGTGTTAAGCACCGCACATCTGTCACAGAGGGCGAATAGCTTACCTTGACAAGGCGTAACTACTACACCAAAAATGCACAACTTCTTGAACATCAGTGATGGCACGGTAGTGGCACTCTGGCTATATGACCAAGAAAACATGCAAAGTTCATCGCGCAACTAATGCATGCATTGCCCGGCATCTAACGGGCTGATAGGGAGATCGAATCAAGTGGATGTGCCGTTGCTGCTCGCCGCCGTTTCCGCGACTTCGCCCTGTGGCGAAGACATGGAATATGACGCGCAATTTCTCCAACTGGAGCGTGACGCCAAGGGCCAACCCGAGCGCAGCATGGGCGACGCTATCCTGCCCGCTGAGCCACCGGAATGGCGCAGCATCCAGCAGCAAAGCCTCGACTTGTTGCAGCGCAGCAAAGACCTGCGCATCACCCATTTTCTGTTGCAAAGCTCCCTCGCCCTTCAGGGTGTGGCCGGGCTGGTCGAAGTCCTCACACTGATCAACGCGCTGCTGCGCGAGTACTGGGCCGACCTGCACCCGCGCCTGGACGCCGACGACGATAACGACCCCACCGTACGCATCAATGCCTTATCTGGCCTAACCAGCGACGCGACCATTCGTCTGCTGCGTGAAAGTATCCTCACGCGCTCGCGCACGTTCGGGCCGGTGAGCCTGCGTGCTGCGCTGAACGCCAGCGGCTTGATGAGTTTCCCCGACGAACAGCTCGGTGCCCAGCAACTCAACGCCGCATTTCTGGACAGCGATCCCGAACAATTGCAAGCCACGCGCGATGCCTTGAGCGCCGCGCGCGCCGCCTGCGAAGCCATCGAACAACAGGTCAGCGACCAGGTCGGTTCGGCCCAGGGCGTGGACCTCAGCCTGTTGAAGCAACCGCTCAAGCAGGCGCTGCAAGTCCTCAACCAATTCGTACCGAACAGCGATACCAGCAGCGAACCCGAGGCCGTCAGTGACGACAATGCCCCCTCGGTCGATTTCGCCGCTGCCCCCGCCGCACGGCGCCCCACTGGCGACATCGTCAGCCGCGATGACGTGCTGCGCAGCCTCGACAAGATCCTTGCGTACTACACCCGTCACGAGCCTTCGAGCCCGCTGCCGGTGCTGTTGAACCGGGCGAAGAATCTGGTGCACGCCGACTTCGCGGCCATCGTGCGCAATCTGATCCCCGACGGCATGTCCCAATTTGAAAACCTGCGCGGCCCGGACGGCGAGTAAGCCGCCCGGCTGTGCAGTAACAACACCGTCGCTCAAGCGACCAGGAGCAGCAACGTGGCGAAGCAAAGTTCTCAGAAATTCATCGCGCGCAACCGTGCGCCTCGAGTGCAGATCGAGTACGACGTCGAGCTTTACGGCGCCGAGAAAAAGGTCCAGCTGCCCTTCGTGATGGGTGTGATGGCCGACCTCGCCGGCAAGCCTGCCGAACCGCTCGCACCCGTGGCCGACCGCAAGTTCCTTGAAGTGGACGTCGACAACTTCGACTCGCGCCTCAAGGCCATGCAGCCACGCGTAGCGTTCCACGTACCGAACGAGCTGACCGGCGAAGGCAACCTGAGCCTGGACATCACGTTCGAAAGCATGGACGACTTCAGCCCGGCCGCCGTGGCCCGCAAGGTCGATTCGCTCAAGCAACTGCTCGAAGCCCGCACCCAGCTGGCCAACCTGCTGACCTACATGGACGGCAAGACTGGCGCTGAAGAAATCATCATGAAGGCGATCAAGGACCCGGCATTGCTTCAGGCACTTGCCAGCGCGCCTAAGCCTGCAGGGGACCAGTAATCATGACCGACAACACCGCCCGCGAAGGCTCCCAGATCCTGGGTGCCACCGAAGAAGCCAGCGAGTTCGCCAACCTGCTGCTGCAAGAATTCAAACCCAAGACAGAGCGTGCCCGCGAAGCTGTGGAAACCGCCGTGCGCACCCTGGCCGAACAGGCTTTGGCACAGACGGACCTGGTGTCCAATGACGCGATCAAGTCGATTGAATCGATCATCGCCGCCATCGACGCCAAGCTCACCGCCCAGGTCAACCAGATCATCCATCACCCGGATTTCCAGCAGCTGGAAAGCGCCTGGCGTGGCCTGCACTACCTGGTCAACAACACCGAGAGCGACGAGCAGCTGAAGATCCGCGTGCTCAACATCTCCAAGCCGGACCTGCACAAGACCCTGAAGAAATTCAAGGGCACCGCGTGGGACCAGAGCCCGATCTTCAAGAAGATGTACGAAGAAGAATACGGCCAGTTCGGCGGCGAACCGTACGGCTGCCTGGTCGGCGACTACTACTTCGACCAGTCGCCACCCGACGTGGAACTGCTGGGCGAGCTGTCGAAAGTCTGCGCCGCCATGCACTCCCCGTTCATCGCTGCGGCCTCGCCGACCGTGATGGGCATGGGCTCGTGGCAGGAACTGTCGAACCCGCGCGACCTGACCAAAATCTTCACCACGCCGGAATACGCCGGCTGGCGCTCGCTGCGTGAATCGGAAGACTCGCGCTACATCGGCCTGACCATGCCGCGCTTCCTGGCGCGCCTGCCGTATGGCGCCAAGACCGATCCGGTGGAAGCCTTCGCCTTCGAAGAAAACACCGACGGCGCCGACAGCTCCAAGTACACCTGGGCCAACGCCGCCTATGCGATGGCGGTGAACATCAACCGTTCGTTCAAGCACTACGGCTGGTGCTCGCGCATCCGTGGCGTGGAATCCGGCGGTGAGGTGGAAAACCTGCCGGCCCACACGTTCCCAACCGATGACGGTGGCGTGGACATGAAGTGCCCGACCGAAATCGCCATCAGCGACCGCCGTGAAGCGGAACTGGCGAAGAACGGTTTCATGCCGCTGCTGCACAAGAAAAACACCGACTTTGCCGCCTTCATCGGTGCACAGTCGTTGCAGAAACCGGCCGAATACGACGACCCGGACGCCACCGCCAACGCCAACCTGGCCGCGCGCCTGCCGTACCTGTTCGCCACCTGCCGTTTCGCGCACTACTTGAAGTGCATCGTGCGCGACAAGATCGGTTCCTTCAAAGAGAAGGACGAGATGCAGCGCTGGTTGCAGGACTGGATCCTCAACTACGTCGACGGCGACCCGGCGCACTCCACCGAAACCACCAAGGCCCAGCACCCGTTGGCTGCCGCCGAAGTGATCGTGGAAGACGTCGAAGGCAACCCGGGTTACTACAACTCCAAGTTCTACCTGCGCCCGCACTATCAGCTCGAAGGGCTGACCGTGTCGTTGCGCCTGGTATCGAAGTTGCCTTCGGCGAAAAGCGCCTAACCCACGGATGAGCTGGCTCTTCTGTGGGAGGGGGCTAGCCCCCGATAGCATCACTGGGGTGTGACTGACACACCGAGGTGCCTGCATCGGGGGCAAGCCCCCTCCCACACAAAGGCACTGCCCATTTGGAGTTACTCAAATTCAGTGGCAAGAGCCACACAGGGAGAAAACATGGCTGTTGATATTTTCATCAAGATCGGCGACATCAAGGGCGAGTCCATGGACAAGGCCCACAAGGACGAAATCGACGTGCTGAACTGGAGCTGGGGCATGGCCCAGTCCGGCAACATGCACGTTGGCGGTGGCGGCGGTGCGGGCAAGGTGAATATTCAGGACCTGTCGCTGACCAAGTACGTCGACAAGGCATCGCCAAACCTGATGATGCACTGCGCCAGCGGCAAGCACATCGACAAGGTCAAGCTGACCGTGCGCAAGGCCGGTGGCGAAAGCCAGGTCGAGTACATGGTGATCAACCTGGAAGAAGTGCTGGTCACGTCCCTGAGCACCGGCGGTTCGGGCACCGATGATCGCCTGACCGAAAACGTCACCCTGAACTTCGCCCAAGTGATGGTCGACTACCAGCCGCAGAAAGCCGACGGCACCAAAGACGGCGGCGCGATCAAGTTTGGCTGGAACATCCGTTCCAACACCAAACGCTGATAAACCCGGTGGCCGTGGCTCGCCGCCACGGCCCCAGGCATCGGCCCCTCGCAGAAACCGTCCCTCTCACAACCCGTCCGTGGAGCTGCTTTGGTGGTAACTGAAATCGCTTCCCGCGACCGTCTGCAACCGTCCCTGCTGGACCGGTTGACCGACGACGACCCAACCAATCCCAAGGAAAGCGCCGACAAACGCGTGCTGTCCCTGACCCAATTGAAAGCCTCGGTCCTGCGCGACCTGGCGTGGCTGCTCAACACCACGTCGTTGCTGGATGCCGATGCCACGCTGCACACCCCGGCCGGTACGTCGGTGGTCAATTACGGCCTGCCGGCACTGGCGGGCAACAGCGTGTCCAGCGTGGACATCAAAGCCCTGGAAGCCCTGATCTACCAGGCCATAGCCACCTTTGAACCGCGTATTCTGCGCCACACGTTGCGCGTCAAAGCCCGCATCGGCCACGGCGAGATGAACCACAACGCCCTGAGCTTCGAGATTGAAGGCGACCTGTGGGCGCAGCCGGTGCCATTGCGCTTGCTGCTGCAAACTGACCTCGACCTGGAATCCGGCCATGTGCGCGTGGTGAATGCCGACCAGCGGAGGCGCCCATGAACCCGCGCCTGCTGGAGTTGTACAACCAGGAACTGCACCACGTGCGCGAAAGCGCCGCCGAGTTCGCCAAGGAATACCCGAAGATCGCCAGTCGGCTGACCCTGTCCGGTATGGACTGCGCCGACCCGTACGTCGAACGCCTGCTCGAGGGATTTGCCTACCTCACCGCCCGCGTGCAGCTCAAGCTCGACGCCGAGTACCCGACGTTCACCCACAACCTGCTGGAAATCGCCTACCCGCACTACCTGGCGCCGACGCCGTCGATGACCGTGGTGCAATTGCAGACCGACCCGGATGAAGGCTCGCTGGCCAGCGGCTTCCCGCTGCCGCGCGACACCGTGTTGCGCGCAGCACTGGGCCGCGAAACCCAGACCTGCTGCGAGTACCGCACCGCGCACCCGGTGACGCTGTGGCCGTTGCAGGTCAGCGGCGCCGAGTACTTCGGCAACCCCGCCGCCGTGCTCGGCCGCCTGGCCGCCAGCGAGCCGAAGGCCAAGGCCGGTTTGCGCCTGACCCTGCGCACCGGCGCCGAATTGCCGTTCAACAGCCTCGACCTCGACAGCCTGCCGCTGTACCTCAGCGGTGCCGATGAGCAGCCGTTTCGCCTCTACGAACAACTGCTGGGCAATGCCTGCGCGGTGTTTGCGCGCAAGCCTGGCGGTGATTGGGTCGAACGCCTGCCGCAGGACGCGTTGCGTTCGCGCGGCTTTGACGACGCCGACGCGGCCATGCCGGTGGTGGCCCGCGCATTCCAGGGCTATCGGCTGTTGCAGGAATACTTCGCCCTGCCCCACCGCTTCCTGTTCGTCGAATTCGCCGAACTGAGCCGCGCGGTCAAACGCTGCGACGGCCAGGAGCTGGAACTGATCGTGCTGTTCGACCGCCACGAGCCGAGCCTGGAAGGCAGTGTTGGCGCGGCGCAGTTCATGCCGTTCTGCACGCCGGCGATCAACCTGTTCCCCAAACGCGTGGACCGTATTCATTTGTCTGACCGCGTCAACGAACACCACGTGATTGCCGACCGCACGCGGCCAATGGATTTCGAGATTCACTCGCTGAGCGGCATCACCGGCCATGGCACCGGGCCGGAGCAGCCGTTCCTGCCGTTCTACGCGGTGCGCGACCCGTCACGCTATGGTCGCGATCAGGCTTACTACACGCTGCGCCGCGAGCCGCGCGTATTGTCCAGCGACCAGCGCCGCAACGGCCCGCGCTCTACCTACGTGGGCAGCGAAACCTTTGTCAGCCTGGTCGACAGCCAGCAAGCGCCCTACCGCCACGACCTGCGCCAACTCGGCGTGACCGCGCTGTGCACTAACCGCGATCTGCCGTTGTTCATGAGCGTGGGCAACGGCAAGACCGACTTCACCTTGGCCGACAGCGCGCCGGTGTTGTCGGTGCGCTGCGTCGCGGGCCCGAGCCGCCCACGCGCCAGCCACGCGCATGACGCCAAGGCCTGGCGCCTGATCAGCCAGTTGTCGCTCAATTACCTGTCGCTGAGCGAACAGGGCCAGGGCGCCGGCGCCTTGCGTGAACTGCTGCGCCTGTATGGCGACAGCAACGACGCGGCGCTGCAATTGCAGATCGAAGGCCTGCGCGAAGTCAGCAGCAAAGCCGTGACCCGGCGCCTGCCGATGCCTGGCCCGATTGTGTTTGGGCGCGGGTTGGAAATTACCCTGGAGTTCGATGAAAACGCGTTTCGCGGTACCGGCGTGTTTCTGCTCGGTGCGGTGCTGGAGCGCTTCCTGGCACGTTACGTGTCGATCAACAGTTTTACCGAGACGGTGATCCGTACCACCGAACGCGGCGAGATCATGCGATGGAAAGCCAAGCCCGGGCGGCGTCCGACCCTGTGAACACACTGGATGCGATGCATCAGGAGCCCTGGGAATACGATTTCTTCCAGGCGCTGCGGCGTATCGAGTGCGAATCGCCGCAGCTGCCGCGCCTGGGCCATTCCCTGCGCCTGGCGGATGACCCGTTGCGCCTTGGGCAGCAGGCCGATTGCACCTTCGCCCCGGCCACTTTGGCCTCGGTCGATCCCGGGGGCGACGGCAAACCGGCGCGGCTGGAGCAGTTCTTCTTCGGCCTCGGCGGCCCCAACGGCCCGTTGCCGCTGCACATCACCGAGTACGTGCGCGAGCGCCAGCGCAACAACGCCGACAGCACCAGCAAACAGTTTTTGGACGTGTTCCACCATCGGCTGCTCAGCTTGTTTTACCGGGCCTGGGCCGAGGCGCGGCCGACAGTCAGCCACGACCGCCCGGACGATGATTACTGGTCCGCACGCCTGGCGGCGCTGAGTGGCCGGGGCATGCCGAGCCTGCTCAATCAGGGGCTGATTCCTGACACCGCGAAGCTGCATTACAGCGGCCACCTGTCAGCGCAAACCCGCTACCCGGATGGCCTGAAGGCGATTCTGAGCGAGTATTTCGGCCTGCCGGTGGAGATCGAAGAATACGTCGGCCAATGGCTGGAATTGCCCGAGCGCAGCCGCGTGAGTGTCAGCGCCAACCAACTGGGCGTGGACTTCTGCCTGGGCAGCCACGTGTGGGACCGCCAGCATAAATTCCGCATCCGCCTCGGCCCGCTCACGCTGGATGACTACATGGGCATGCTGCCCGGCAGCCAGCCGTTCAATGAGCTGGTGGCGTGGGTGGCCGAGTACCTGGGCCATGAACTGGACTGGGACCTGAACCTGGTTTTGCAACAACCCGAAGTACCGGCGCTGCAGCTCAATGGCCAGTTCCGCCTGGGCTTCAACACCTGGCTCGGCCGACCCGAGCATGACGCCAACGACCTAATCCTGGCTCGGCATTACGCCGACCACGCCACCACCTCAAGGAATCCAGAGCATGGGTGAAATCAGTCGCGCCGCACTGTTCGGCAAACTCAACAGCGTGGCCTACAAGGCCATCGAAGCCGCCACTGTGTTCTGCAAACTGCGGGGCAACCCGTACGTGGAACTGGCCCACTGGTTTCACCAGTTGCTGCAACTGCAGGACTCGGACCTGCACCGCATCATTCGTCAGTTCAACGTGGAGCCGGCCCGCCTGGCCCGTGACCTGACTGAAGCACTGGACCGCCTGCCACGGGGCTCGACGTCGATCACCGACCTGTCGTCCCATGTGGAAGAAGCCGTGGAACGCGGTTGGGTCTATGGCAGCCTGATGTTCGGCGAAAGCCAGGTGCGCACCGGTTACCTGGTGCTCGGCATTCTCAAGACCCCGAGCCTGCGCCACGCGCTGCTGGGCTTGTCTTCCGAGTTCGACAAAATCAAAGCTGAAGCACTGAGCGAACGCTTCGACGAATACGTCGGCGACTCGCCCGAAAATGCGTTGAGTGCCAGCGACGGCTTCAATGCCGGCGCTGTACCCGGCGAAGCCAGCGGCGCCATGGCACCGAGCGCGATGGGCAAGCAGGAAGCCCTCAAGCGTTTTACCGTGGACCTGACCGAACAGGCGCGCAGCGGCAAGCTCGACCCTATCGTCGGGCGTGATGAAGAGATCCGCCAACTGGTGGATATCCTCATGCGCCGTCGCCAGAACAACCCGATCCTCACTGGCGAGGCCGGTGTGGGCAAGACCGCCGTGGTCGAAGGTTTTGCCCTGCGCATCGTCGCCGGTGATGTGCCGCCCGCGCTCAAAGACGTAGAGCTGCGCAGCCTCGACGTGGGCCTGCTGCAAGCCGGCGCCAGCATGAAAGGCGAGTTCGAACAGCGCCTGCGCCAGGTCATCGAAGACGTCCAGGCCTCGCCCAAGCCGATCATCCTGTTCATCGACGAAGCCCACACCTTGGTCGGTGCCGGTGGCGCCGCTGGGACCGGTGACGCCGCCAACTTGCTCAAGCCAGCCCTCGCCCGTGGCACCTTGCGTACCGTGGCCGCCACGACCTGGGCCGAGTACAAAAAACACATTGAAAAAGACCCGGCCCTGACCCGCCGTTTTCAAGTGGTGCAAGTGGCTGAGCCGTCGGAAGACAAGGCGCTGCTGATGATGCGCGGCGTGGCCTCGACCATGGAAAAACACCACCAGGTGCAGATCCTCGATGAAGCCCTGGAAGCTTCGGTGAAGCTGTCGCACCGCTACATTCCGGCGCGCCAGCTGCCGGATAAATCCGTGAGCCTGCTGGACACCGCCTGCGCCCGCGTCGCCATCAGCCTGCACGCCGTGCCGGCCGAAGTCGACGACAGCCGCCGTCGCATCGAAGCGCTGGAAACCGAGCTGCAAATCATCGCCCGCGAGCATGCCATCGGCATCGCCATCGGCGCACGCCAGAGCAACAGCGAAGCCTTGCTGAGTGCCGAACGTGAACGCCTGGCAACCCTGGAAAGCCGTTGGGCCGAAGAGAAAGCACTGGTCGATGAGCTGCTCGCCACCCGTGCAACCCTGCGCGAGAAAGCCGGTGTTGTGGACAGCGGCAACGATGAGTTGCGCGCACAGCTTGTGGACCTGCAACAACGCCTCACCGCCCTGCAAGGCGAAACCCCGCTGATCCTGCCGACCGTGGATTACCAGGCCGTGGCCTCGGTGGTCGCCGACTGGACCGGCATCCCGGTGGGCCGCATGGCGCGCAACGAACTGGAGACGGTGCTCAACCTCGACCAGCACTTGAAAAAACGCATCATCGGCCAGGACCACGCCCTGCAGATGATCGCCAAGCGCATCCAGACGTCCCGCGCCGGCCTCGACAACCCGAGCAAGCCGATCGGCGTGTTCATGCTCGCCGGCACCTCGGGTGTGGGCAAGACCGAAACCGCGCTGGCGCTGGCTGAAGCCATGTACGGCGGCGAGCAGAACGTCATCACCATCAACATGAGCGAATTCCAGGAAGCCCACACCGTGTCGACGCTCAAGGGCGCGCCACCGGGCTATATCGGCTACGGCGAAGGCGGTGTGCTGACCGAAGCGGTACGGCGCAAACCCTACAGCGTGGTGCTGCTGGACGAGGTGGAAAAAGCCCACCCGGACGTGCACGAGATCTTCTTCCAGGTGTTCGACAAGGGCGTGATGGAGGACGGCGAAGGCCGGGTGATCGACTTCAAGAACACCCTGATTCTGCTGACGACCAACGCCGGCACCGAGTTGATTTCCCAGGTGTGCAAAGACCCGGCGAATGTTCCCGAGCCGGAAGAAATCGCCAAGGCGTTGCGCCAGCCATTGCTGGAAATTTTCCCGCCGGCACTGCTCGGCCGGTTGGTGACGATTCCTTACTACCCGCTGAGCGACGAGATGCTCAAGGCGATCACCCGCCTGCAACTGGGCCGCATCAAAAAGCGTGTGGAGACAACGCACAAAGTCGCCTTCGACTACGACGACGCGGTGGTCGATTTGATCGTCTCGCGCTGCACCGAAACCGAAAGCGGCGGGCGCATGATCGACACCATCCTGACCAACAGCCTGCTACCGGACATGAGCCGTGAATTCCTCACGCGCATGCTCGAAGGCAAGGCGCTGGCGGGTGTGCGTATCAGCACCCGGGATAATGAATTGCACTACGACTTCAGCGACGCCGATTGATCTGACGAGATGCAGTCCAAATGTAGGAGGGGGCTTGCCCCCGATGGCGGTGAATCAGTCACTGCATGCATCAACTGACACACCGCTATCGGGGGCAAGCCCCCTCCCACATTTAGAGCCGGTTTCTTCAGTTACTAGGCAATTTACGGGTTAACCGATGCTATTCAACCAAGCCTCACGCCTGGCCAAAGTCACCAGCCCTCTGGGGCCGGATGTGCTGCTGCTCAATGAAATGGGCGGCGGCGAAGAGCTGGGCAGGCTGTTCAACTATGAGCTGCAACTGACCTCGCTGGACGCCAACATTGACCTCAACCAGTTGCTGGGCAAGCCGATGAGCGTCGGCCTGCAACTGGCAGACGGTGGCGAGCGGCACTTCCACGGCATCGTCGCGCGGTGCAGCCAGAACATCGACCAAGGCCAGTTCGCCAGTTATCAGGTGACGCTGCGCCCGTGGTTCTGGTTGCTCAGCCGCACCTCGGACTGCCGGATTTTCCAGAACCTGAGCATCCCGCAGATCATCAAGCAGGTGTTTCGCGACCTGGGTTTTTCCGACTTCGAAGACGCCCTGAGCCGGCCGTACCGCGAGTGGGAGTACTGCGTGCAGTACCGCGAGACCAGCTTCGATTTCGTCAGCCGCTTGATGGAACAGGAAGGCATCTACTACTTCTTCCGCCATGAACCGGACCGCCATGTGCTGGTGCTGGCCGACGCCTATGGCGCCCACACCACGGTGCCGGGCTACGCGTCGATTCCGTATTACCCCAAGGACGAGCAGCAGCGCGAACGCGACCACATGCACAACTGGCACCTGGCGCACGAAGTGCAACCGGGCTCGCTGGAGCTCAATGACTACGACTTCCAGCGCCCCAGCGCCAGCATCGACGTACGCTCGGCGATGCCACGCCCGCACACCGCCGGCGACTACCCGCTGTACGACTACCCCGGCACCTATGTGCAAAGCGAAGACGGCGAGCACTATGCGCGCACTCGCATCGAAGCCCTGCAAACCTTGCATGAGCAGATCGAGTTCAGCGGCAACGCCCGTGGCCTCGGCTCGGGCCACTTGTTCAGCCTCACCGGCTTCAGCCGCCAGGACCAGAACCGCGAATACCTGATCGTTGGCTGTCGCTATTACATCGTCCAGGAAAGCCTGGAAAGCGGTGGCGGCTCGGGTTCGGCGCAATTCGAAAGCAGCCTCACGTGCATCGACGCCCAGCAAAGCTTCCGCCCGCTCGCGAACACCCACAGGCCCATCGTCAAAGGCCCGCAGACCGCCTTGGTGGTCGGCCCCAAAGGCGAGGAAATCTGGACCGACCAATACGGCCGCGTGAAGGTGCACTTCTACTGGGACCGCCACGACCAATCCAACGAGAACAGCTCATGCTGGATTCGCGTGTCGCAATCCTGGGCCGGGAAAAACTGGGGCTCGATGCAGATCCCGCGCATCGGCCAGGAAGTGATTGTGAGCTTCCTGGAAGGTGACCCGGACCGGCCGATCATCACCGGTCGGGTGTACAACGCCGAGCAAACGGTGCCTTACGACCTGCCGGAAAACGCCACCCAGAGCGGCATGAAAAGCCGTTCGAGCAAGGGCGGCACACCAGCCAACTTCAATGAAATCCGCATGGAGGACAAGAAGGGGCTGGAGCAGTTGTACATCCATGCCGAGAGGAATCAGGACATCGTGGTGGAGGTGGATGAAAGCCACTCGGTGGGGCATGACCGCAATAAGAGCATTGGGCATAACGAGACGGTGACGATTGGGAATAACCGTGTGCGCATCGTCAAGCACGAGGACATCCTTTCGGTGGGCCTGAGAAAGACCGACAGCATCAGCCAGAGCTACGTGATTGAAGTGGGCGAAAACCTGCGCCTGGTCTGCGGCAAAAGCATCCTGGAGTTGAACGCCAGCGGGCAGATCAACCTGAGCGGCGTCAATATCAGCTTCCACGCCAGCGGCGATGCCGAATTCAATACCGGCGGCGTGCTGCACCTGAACAACGGCGGCGGCCCCGGCGCGACGCCCGATGGCCAGGGCATGAAAGCCAGCATCGACGCCAATATCAACGCCGCATTCCCCGCGCCTAAAAGCTCCTGACGAGACCTGTTTGCCATGACGTACCGAATCAACGAATTCCAGTTCCAACTGCCGGCCGCCGAGCTTCAGGACGCGTCGATCAATATCCTCAAGTTCCCTGAACTGGGCACGTCATTGATCATCAGCCGCAGCTTTCTCACCGAAGGCGAGACCCTGCACAGCAACTTCGATGACCAGCTCAAGCGCCTGGAAAAACAGGTGCAGGACTTGCGCTGCCAACCGAGCGTGACCGTGCGTTTGGGCGCCGCCCAAGAGGTGGAAGGCATTGAACTGCGCAGCCAGTTCAACAAGGGCAATGACAAGGTGTTCCAGTACCAGCTGGCGCTGGTGCTGCCGGGTACGCGCAAGATGCTCGCCTTGAGTTATGTGAAGGCGGAGAAGCTTGGGGATGCCGAGGCGGCGCATTGGGCATTGATAAAAAATTCGCTGTCGTTCGACGCTGTTTCTTGATGAGCAACCTGCATGTCTGACGCGTTATGGGCGGCCCGAATGGGCGATGCGCTGTCCCACACCTCGATGATGGCGGACATCCTTGGTGGTGTGCTGGAAGTGGCGGCCAATATCGCGATCACTGCCGTGGCAACGGCTGCCGTGGTTGCGGCCACCGGTATCACCGTGGCCACCGGCGGCCTCGGCTGCTTCCTGCTGGGTGCGGTGGTGGGCACGATTGTTGGCCTGGCCATGAGCAAGAGTGGCGCGGACAAAGGGCTGACCAAGATATGCGATGCCTTCAGTAACGCCCTGTTTCCGCCCACGGTGCAGGCGAATATTCTCACCGGCTCCACCAATACGCTGACCAACAACATTCCCGCCGCCCGCGCGGCTGGGGCGATCAGCTCCCATGTCACCCCGGCCGGTACCGAGCTGGAAGAAACCAAACCTGAGCCGGAGCCCAGCTACCTGGACATGGCCGAGGGGTTCTTCTCGCAGATGTGGCGCCCTACCGTCGCCACACCTGCGCCGGGTGCTGTGCCGAAGCCGCTGGACCTGGTGGTGTGCATGAAGCACCCGCCAATGCCGCCGCAGTTTCTGGCCGAGGGTTCGGAAAAGGTCACGATCAACGGCCAACCTGCCGTGCGCAGCGGTGATCGCAGTACCTGCGATGCGACGGTGGTGTCGTCGGGGCTGATTTCCTCCAACGTGACCATTGGTGGCGGTTCGGTGGTGGTGCGTGAAATTCGCAGCGGCAAGACGCCAGGCGTCGGGCTGGCGGTCACGGCACTGTTGATGCTCAAGGGTGGCAAGGGCAAGTTCTTCAGCAAGTTACCGTGCATGTTGGTCAGCGGCGCGACGTCGATGGCCATCAGCAGCGCGATGGGCGCTGCGGCCAACGCCGCGATGGGCTCGTCGAACCCGGTGCATGCTGCGACGGGCGCGAAGATACTCGGCGATGTCGAGGAACTGGATTTCGTGCTTCCGGGCATTTTGCCGATCGGTTGGCAGCGCTTTTACAACAGCCGCGACGAACGCCAAGGTAGCCTGTTCGGTACCGGTTGGAGCGTGGCCTACGAGGTGTGCGTCGACATCCAGCCGCATCCCGAGGGCGGCGAAACGCTGGTCTACACCGATGAACAGGGCCGGCCCATCGACATGGGTTCGATTCCGTTGGGCGGCGCAGTATTCAGCGCCGGTGAAGGGCTCGCGGTACGGCGACACCTGAATGGGCAGTTGCTGATCGAAAGTGACGACGGCGTGTACCGCTTGTTCGAAGCTGCTCCAGCAGACCCGTCGCGACTGCGTCTGACCCAACTGGGTGATCGTAACGACAACCGCATCTATATCGACTATGACGAAGCCGGACGTCTGGTACGCCTGCGCGACACGTTCGATCTGGTGCAGGTTGAGCTGATCCGTGATCAGGGTCATGTAGCTCATATTGAGCGCCTCTACCCGGATCAACGTCGCGAAGTGCTCGTGAGCTACGGCTACGACGCGGCGGGCAATCTCGCGCAAGTGCGTGATGCAACAGATCAAGTCCAGCGGCGCTTCGTCTACGATGCCGGGCGTCGAATGGTGGAACATCAATTGCCCACCGGGTTGCGCTGTTTCTATGAGTGGGCACTGGTTGAAGGCCTGGAATGGCGCGTGGTCCGGCACTGGACCGATGAGGGCGACGCCTACCAGTTCGACTACGACTTGCAGGCGGGCCTGACCCGCATCACCGACGGTTTGCAACGCGTCAGCACTCGGCACTGGAACACTCAGTATCAGATCATTCAATACAGCGACAAACTCGGCCAGACCTGGCTGTTCGAATGGAACGACGAACGCCAGTTACTCAGCGCCACCGACCCGCAAGGCGGCCGCTATGAGTACAGCTACGATGAGAGCGGCAACCTGATCGGCGAAACCGACCCGCTCGGGCGCAGCGACTCCACCTTATGGCTGGAGCACTGGGCGTTACCGCTGGTGGAGACCGACGCCGCCGACAACAGTTGGCAGTATCGCTATGACCCGCGCGGCAACTGCATCGCCGAGACCGATCCGCTGGGTTACATCACCCGCTATCGTTATGACGCCCACGGCCAGGTCGTGGAAATCATCGACGCCACCGGCAAAAGCAAACAACTGCGCTGGAACCCGTTCGGGCAACTGGTCGAGCATATTGATTGCTCGGGCTACCCAACGCGCTTCAGCTACGACGAGCGTGGCTATTTGCAGGTCATCACTGATGCCTTGGGTGAACGCACGCAGTTCAGCTACGACGCCCAGGGCCGATTGCTCAGCAGCCAACTGCCGGATGGCCGCACCGAACATTTCCAGCGCGATGCCAGCGGGCAGTTGGTGGGCTATACAGATCCCGCCGGGCACACCACGCTCTATCAACACAACCGGCGAGGCCAGGTACGCCAGCGCACCGACGCCCATGGTCGCCAGGTGCAGTTCGGCTACGACAGCTACGGGCGTCTGCAAGCGTTGGTCAATGAAAACGGTGAAAGCTATCGGTTTGCGTGGGATGCCGGCGATCGGCTGGCGGAACAGCAAGACCTCGACGGCAGCGCCAAGCGCTACGACTACGACCGGCTGGACAACATCACAGCGGTGACTGCCGTTCCAGCGCCTTATGGCAATGGCTTGGCGGTGGTCCCCGAAACGCCGCCAGCGCCCATCGTTCATCGGCTGGAGCGTGATGCGGTCGGCCGATTGGTCGCCAAGACCACCGACGATGGCCGCACTGAGTACAGCTACGATGCGGTGGATCAGCTCACGGCGGTCACCTTCACTGATCTGCAAGGCAATGCCCAGGCGTTGGGTTTCGCCTACGACGCTGTCGGCCAGTTGCTTGCCGAACAAAGTGCCGGCGGCAAGCTGCAACATCACTACGACGAACTCGGCAACCTGATCCAGACCCAACTGCCGGACGGGCGCTGGCTCAATCGCCTGTACTACGGCAGCGGCCACCTGCACCAGATCAACCTCGACGGCCAGGTCATCAGCGACTTCGAACGCGACCGCCTGCACCGCGAAGTGCTGCGCACCCAAGGCCAGCTCAGCACCCGCAGCGAATACGACCGCAGCGGCCGCCTGCGCTCACGCCAACGCCGCCTTAACAGCCAGCCATCGCTGATGCCTGCGGCGACGCAAAAGCAGTTCGAATACGACCCCGCCGACAACCTGATCGGCAAACTCGACCAGCAACCCGCGGCACAACACCGTCAACTGCTGCACTACGACGCCACCGGCCGCATCATCGCCAGCCAAGACAGCCTGCACGGCCAGCGCGAAACCTTCGCCTACGACGCCGCCGCCAACCTGCTCGACGGCCCGCAGGCAGGCGCCGGGTTGGTGGTGCATAACAAACTGCTGACGTATCAGGACAAGCGTTATCGCTACGATGCGTTTGGACGGATGATCGAAAAACGCAGCGCCAAGCGCGGCGTGCAGCGGTTTGTGTATGACGCAGAAAGCCGGTTGGTTGAAGTGCGTAATGAAAGCGGCAGCGTGGTCAGGATGGTCTACGACCCGCTGGGGCGACGGGTTGAAAAAACCGAGCATGGCAGCGATGGGTATCCGTTGGGGGAAACCCGGTTCGTGTGGGATGGGCTGCGGTTGTTGCAGGAGCACAAGCACAGTCAGACGAGCCTTTACGTTTATGAAGATGAAGGCTACCAACCTTTGGCTCGCGTCGACGGTGCCGGGCCGTTGCAGAAAATTCGTTATTACCACAACGACCTGAACGGGTTGCCGGAGCAACTGACCGAAGCTGACGGACACAGCGTCTGGCAGGCGACTTACCGGGTGTGGGGCAGCACGCTGGAAGAGGCGCGCGAGCCTTATTACATCGAGGAACAAAATCTACGGTTTCAGGGGCAGTATCTGGACCGGGAGACGGGGCTGCATTTCAATACGTTCAGGTTTTATGATCCGGATGTGGGGCGGTTTACGACGCCGGATCCGATTGGGTTGGCGGGAGGACTGAACCTCTATCAATACAGCCCAAATCCCGTCGGCTGGATCGATCCTTGGGGTTGGAGTTGCGTTCAGTTCAAACGCTGGAAACGCGGCCAAGCCATAGACAAACCGTTGCCTAACGGCAAAGCTCCGGCTTGGGATGTGGTAAGAAATCGGTACTGGAAAAACCGCCATGAAGCTTCAAAAACATCTGGCGAATTCAGTCCGTCTAACATGAGCCGTATGAAGCGTGGTTCGGCACCCCTGGACGCCAACGGCAACTCAATGGAATTGCATCACCACAACCCTCAAAGAAACGGTGGTAGGGATGTGAACAATCCTCGAAACCTGCGTGAGGTCACTCGCGAGCAGCACGCAGCACTTGATGAATTCAGACATTTAGGAAGCAAGTAATGACCGCTATAGACATCATTAAAAAATTCGTCGAAGGCTCTATTTCACCCAAGGAATTCGAAGAAAAAGTCTACGCAGATGCAACTGTCGAAGCGTTGCTGAAAGGTGAGAAAAACTTGCCAGCGTACGTCAGTGAACCTGATCTCTATACCTATGCAATCAGTCAGGACTTTCGAAATTTTGAGTGCATTTACAATGTTCAAACGCTTCTGTCGGGTGTTCTGAGCAAGAATGGCATTACTCACACGGTGGAAAAAAAGTACGAAAACCTATTTAACCTGACGCTAAAAGTTCAACCAAAGTGGCTGTCCCTATCATCCGACTATTTATCGAACCTAATCGAAGAGCAAAAAAGCCTGAGTCCGAAAGATTTGCAGTCGTGGTTGAAGGAAAAAATAAAAACTGATTTTCGGTGTTTGAAAACACAGCCAAAATGGCTTCAAAGCCCCGAATGGCCAATAGAAAGCGGAAAACCGATGGTTTTCGTGGGGCAGCTCGACATTAGCGAATTGAGCCACGACAGCGCACAGGCTTACCTTTTTTTTGATGAAGATAAAAAGACCTTCCATACCATCACCCAAGCATGCTGATGAGCAGTTAAGTGGGGAACATTTAAATTTACAATCAAATAAATCCCTACCCTTTGGCAATTCCAAAGCCCTGCGCTTCGCCTACGACGTCCATGGTCAGTTGCTCGCCGAGCGAGTGCCGGCGGCAAGCTGCAACATCACTACGACGAACTCGGCAGCCTGATCCAGACCCAACTGCCGGACGGGCGCTGGCTCAATCGCCTGTACTACGGCAGCGGCCACCTGCACCAGATCAACCTCGACGGCCAGGTCATCAGCGACTTCGAACGCGACCGCCTGCACCGCGAAGTGCTGCGCACCCAAGGCCAGCTCAGCACCCGCAGCGAATACGACCGCAGCGGCCGCCTGCGCTCACGCCAACGCCGCCTTAACAGCCAGCCATCGCTGATGCCTGCGGCGACGCAAAAGCAGTTCGAATACGACCCCGCCGACAACCTGATCGGCAAACTCGACCAGCAACCCGCGGCACAACACCGCCAACTGCTGCACTACGACGCCACCGGCCGCATCATCGCAAGCCAAGACAGCCTGCACGGCCAGCGCGAAACCTTCGCCTACGACGCCGCCGCCAACCTGCTCGACGGCCCGCAGACGGGCGCCGGGTTAGTGGTGCATAACAAGCTGCTGACGTATCAGGACAAGCGTTATCGCTACGATGCGTTTGGACGGATGATCGAGAAGCGCAGCGCCAAGCGTGGCGTGCAGCGGTTTGTGTATGACGCAGAAAGCCGGTTGGTTGAAGTGCTTAATGAAAACGGCTGCGTGGTCAGGATGGTCTACGACCCGCTGGGGCGGCGGGTTGAAAAAACCGAGCATGGCAGCGATGGGTATCCGTTGGGGGAAACCCGGTTCATGTGGGATGGGCTGCGGTTGTTGCAGGAGCACAAGCACAGTCAGACGAGCCTTTACGTTTATGAAGATGAAGGCTACCAACCTTTGGCTCGCGTCGACGGTGACGGCCCACTGCAGAAAATTCGTTACTACCACAACGACCTGAACGGGTTGCCGGAGCAACTGACCGAAGCTGACGGACACAGCGTCTGGCAGGCGACTTACCGGGTGTGGGGCAGCACGCTGGAAGAGGCGCGCGAGCCTTATTACATCGAGGAACAAAATCTACGGTTTCAGGGCCAGTATCTGGACCGGGAGACGGGGCCGCATTTCAATACGTTCAGGTTTTATGATCCGGATGTGGGGCGGTTTTCGACGCCGGATCCGATTGGGTTAAACGGGGGGATTGAATTTCTACGCGTACGCGCTCAACCCGTTCGGTTGGAACGACCCACTAGGGTTGTCTTGCCGCCTGAACTCAGTGGGTAGAACACCAGGTAAAGGCAGCCGCACAGGAAAAGCCGTAATTGGCTAGGATGAGAGCTGAAGGCAAAATAATTGGCTCCGGAAAAAACATGCGGTTCCAGAGTACTGATAAAAAATGGTATTCGATCAAAGACGCGGATATGGCTCATAAAACCGACGCCGTTAAGTATTGGAACAGCAAAGGCGGTTATCACGGAGCTAAAACAAAAGAAGTACGGGGTTGGATGCATGACCCTGATAACTACGAGCTGAAATATTATTCCCACAACCGATCCAAAGGCGCGCTGCTGACTGACAGGTACAAAGACCCCGGTGACTTTATCGGCCCCGCAGAAAAGCCTAAATATTATTAAGGATTATTGTATGAAAGATTTGGCGGACGAGAATCCAACACTGGCAGATGAGATCATGGCCACTATGGCGGCAGGCAACGATCTCGATGAACAAAACCGTAAAACTGAAGCGCACACCCTATACCAAAAGGCATGGAGTTTACTGCCGGAACCAAAGCTTGAGTGGACCCCCTTATCGTCTTGGGTCACTGGCTCCCTCTTCAACCTTCACTTCGAAAATGGCGAGTTCAACGCAGCCGAGCCATGGGCTCAAAAGACTCTTGAGGGCCGAGAGTCGGATATAGATACTGGTCCATTAATTAATGTGGGGATGGTATCTCTCGAACTGGGAAGAAGTGCCGAGGCGTATAAATACTTTGATGAAGCTTATAAATTCGGTAAGGCACGCGCCTTTCAAGAAAGACCAAAGAAATATTTGAATTTCTATCTGGATGAAAAGAAAAAGAAGCATTGATTGCTCGTCCCCACAAAAAATGGGCACCCAACCCAGTCGGCGTGCCCATTTTTTCCCATCCCGCCTCCCTTCAGACGGTCCCGCGATTACGGGTTGACGCTGTCTTTGAGCGACTTGCCCGGCTTGAATGCAACGGTGTTGCTCGCCTTGATTTTCACTGGCTCACCGGTTTGCGGGTTTTTGCCGGTGCGGGCGCCGCGGTGGCGTTGCAGGAAGGTGCCGAAGCCAACCAGGGTGACGCTGTCCTTGCGATGCAGGGCGCCGGTGATTTCTTCGAGAACGGCGTTGAGTACGCGGTTGGCCTGTTCTTTGGTGAGATCCGCTTTTTCAGCGATGGCGGCTGCGAGTTCTGGTTTACGCATAAGTGAAGCCTCTTTGACGGTTTTTTGTTGTTATGTCCGTGCTGCTCTCTTGTGGAGCAGCGCCCAAGGCGCCGCAGGCTCTACTCTGCGGCAGACGGGAGTGAGGATGGCATGCCCTCGCACGCTCCGCCAGTCTCGTGGCGACCTTTATAGAGGTAAGAACGTGCTGATTCCGACAGAACGACCGGTATTTACGCCAGTAACGGCGGAAGTTCTTTGTTCAGGGCCAGTTTTTCCATCACGGCGCTGCCGGTCAGCGCGTAGCCGAGCAGGCGGCCGCTGGCGTCGCGGCACAAGGCCTTGATGTCGGCGCCCTGCCCTTCGACGCTCCACACGCCTTCGGTGCCGCGTGGCGGTGGGGAAACCACCAGCGGGCAGATCGGGGTTTTCACGGTGATCGGCATCGGCCCGTAGCTCACGGCCGTGGCGTTGCCGGCCAGGGTCTGGGCCAGGGCGCGGGCGCAGCTCATCAGCGGCATCACATAGAGCAGGTTCAGGCCATCGACCTCGGCGCAGTCGCCCAGGGCGTAGATGTTGGCGTGGGAAGTCTTGAGGTGGCGGTCGACCATGATTCCACGGTTGATTTGCAGGCCGGCGGCGGCAGCCAGGTCCACCCGTGGGCGCAGGCCGATGGCCGAAACCACCAGGTCGCAGTGAATCACTTCACCGTCCGACAGGTGCGCTTCCAGGCCATCAGCCGTGCGCTGCAGGCGATTGAGCACCGGGCCCAGGTGGAAACGCGCGCCAAGGCCTTCCAGCCCGGCTTGCACGGCGGCGGCTGCCGCCGGGTGCAGCAGGGTCGGCATGACTTGCTCGCACGGCGCCACCAGGTCGATTTCATAGCCGCCGAGGATCAGGTCGTTGGCGAACTCACAGCCGATCAGGCCGGCGCCGAGCAGTAGCACGCGGCGTTTGCCGGCGGCGGCGGCGCGAAAGCGCGCGTAATCTTCGAGGTCGTTGATGGGGAAAATCAGCTCAGCCGCGTCGCCTTCAACCGGGACACGCACGGTTTCTGCGCCCCAGGCCAGGATCAGGTCGCGGTAGATCACCGCTTCCTCGCCGATCCACAGGCGTTTGTGGCCCGGGTCGATGCCGCTGATGCGGGTGTGGGTGCGCACTTCGGCCTTGAGTTGCTCGGCCATGGCGCCCGGTTCGGCCATGCTCAGGCCGTCGGCTTCCTTGTTCTTGCCAAAGCCGGTGGAGAGCATGGGCTTGGAGTAGGAGCGCCCGTCATCTGCGGTGATCAGCAGCAACGGGGTCTCGCTGTCGAGCTTGCGAAACTCCCGGGCCACGTTGTAACCGGCCAATCCTGTGCCGATGATCACGACAGGTGCGTTCATTCCTTTCTCCTTGAAGTACGTTTCAAAAATCGATGATTAACCGATTTCGATCATTTCGAAATCCATTTTGCCCACGCCGCAGTCCGGGCACAGCCAGTCTTCCGGAACGTCCTGCCACAGGGTGCCCGGTGCGATACCGTCATCCGGCCAGCCATCTTTTTCGTCATAGATCAGGCCGCAGACTACACATTGCCACTTCTTCATTACTTGCTTCCTCAGGGTCCAGGCATCTTGGCCGACGGTCGATAGACCAACGTTGCCGTGCGGCTCAGGGCGTTTTGTACTGATCGGAGCCGGCAGATGCAAGCATGTTCGGCGCAAACGGCCGGTTCAGCCCGGCAAAAGCTCAGGATGCCATGGTAAGCTCGCCGCCTCTTTTGCTGCCAATACTGACTCACCGTGCCGCACTCAATCGCCCCTCCCGATGCTTGCCAATGGCTGACCCAGAGCCTCCTGAGCCCACTGCCCGCGCCCTTGACCCTTGACTGGCTGTTCGACGAAGGCTCGCTGACGCGGCGGCTGACGGGGTTGTCCGACGATGGCTTCAGCGTGACGCCGCTGTTCGAAGGCTGGCAGCCGTTGCGCGACGATGAATGCGCGGCGCTGAGCCTGGCCCCGGCCACTGTCGGGTGGGTGCGCGAGGTGTATCTGCGCGGCCATGGTCAGCCGTGGGTGTTCGCGCGCAGCGTGGCGGCGCGCAGTGCCTTGCAAGGCGACGGGTTGCACATGGACGAACTGGGCAGCCGTTCGCTGGGCGAGTTGCTGTTTTGCGACCACGCCTTCACCCGCCAGGCCATCGAGGTGTGCCACTACCCACGGCAATGGCTGCCGACCGCGGACCAGGCCGACGGGTTGTGGGGACGCCGCTCGCGCTTTGATCGCGGGCAGCTGAGCGTGCTGGTGGCGGAAATTTTCCTGCCGAGCTTCTGGCAGGCGTTGCATGACCGTGCGGAGAACTGCTGATGTATCAACGTCTGCTCAAGTCCCTGAACCACCTGAACCCCAGGGCCTGGGATTTCATTCAATTGACCCGCATGGACAAGCCCATCGGCATCTACCTGCTGTTGTGGCCGACGCTGTGGGCACTGTGGATTGCCGGCAAGGGCTCGCCGTCCTTGCTCAATATCGTGATTTTCGTGCTCGGCGTGGTGCTGACCCGCGCCGGCGGCTGTGTGATCAATGACTGGGCCGACCGCAAGGTCGACGGTCACGTGAAACGCACCGAACAACGCCCACTGGTGAGCGGCAAGATCAGTTCCAGAGAGGCGCTGGTGTTTTTTGCGGTGCTGATGGGCATCAGCTTCCTGTTGGTGTTGCTGACCAACGCCACCACCATCCTGCTGTCACTCGGCGGCCTGGCGTTGGCGGCGAGCTACCCGTTCATGAAGCGTTACACCTATTACCCGCAGGTGGTATTGGGCGCGGCGTTTTCGTGGGGCATGCCGATGGCGTTCACCGCCGAGACCGGTCACCTGCCTGCCACGGCGTGGCTGCTGTACATCGCCAACCTGTTGTGGACGGTGGGCTATGACACGTATTACGCGATGACCGACCGCGACGACGACTTGAAGATCGGCGTGAAATCCACTGCCATTCTGTTCGGCGATGCCGACCGCGTGATCATCCTCACCTTGCAAGGCCTGTCGCTGGTCTGCCTGGTGCTGGCGGGTATGCGGTTCGAGCTGGGCGGCTGGTTCCACCTGGGGTTGCTGGCGGCGGCAGGCTGCTTTGCCTGGGAGTTCTGGTACACCCGCGACAAGGACCGCATGAAATGCTTCAAGGCGTTTTTGCACAACCACTGGGCCGGGCTGGCGATTTTTGTCGGGATTGTGGCGGACTACGCGTTCCGTTGACCCTGTGACGAGCCGACTTGTCGTAGCGAGCGGGCTTGCCCCGCGTTGGGGCGCGCAGCGGCCCTCTCAGGGCCACTGTGTTTCGTCAGAAAGACCGATGCGTCAGGTTTTGGGGCTGCTTCGCAGCCCAACGCGGGGCAAGCCCGCTCGCCACTACAAGCCCTCAAACCATAACAAGCCTGTTAGCCCTAACAGGCCTGCTCGCCACAATTAGCTCACTGGCCGCTAAGCGATCAGGGCTTGGCGACCTTCCAGGCACCGTCCATTTTGCCTTCACCGGTCATGTCACCGGCCTTTTTGTCCATCACGAAGGTGTAAAGCGGCTTGCCGCTGTAGGCCCATTGGCTTTTTTGGTCATCACGGGTGATCACGGTCCACTTGCCCATTGGCTTGTCGGTGGATTCGGCCATCAACGGCGGCCAGTTGGTGGCGCACTTGTCGTTGCACATGGACTTGCCATCGGCGTCTTTGGCAAAGGTGTAGAGCGTCATGCCCTTGTGGTCCACCAACATGCCGTCTTTGGTCATCGCAGGGTCTGCCGCGAATGCCAGTGTCGGCAGCGTCAACGCGGCCGTTACCAGCAGGGCTTTCCAGGAAAAAGTACTTTGAGTCATCGGAACCTTCCTTTTGTGGTTGTCAGGATTCGGACCCAAAGGGTAGTCCAGAGTGCCGAGAATTGCCCAAGCGACTAAATTACTGTCACACGACTGCAATAATTCCGTTATCTAATGCGGCGCAAGACAGTTAAATGACAAGAGGATTTAGGCATGGTTGGCAGGAGCATTCTGATCGTTGACGACGAAGCGCCCATTCGCGAGATGATCGCCGTTGCGTTGGAAATGGCCGGCTATGACTGCCTGGAGGCGGAGAACTCCCAGCAGGCCCATGCCATCATCGTCGACCGCAAGCCGGACCTGATCCTGCTGGACTGGATGCTGCCCGGCACCTCCGGCATCGAGCTGGCCCGCCGCCTCAAGCGTGACGAGCTGACCGGGGACATCCCGATCATCATGCTCACCGCCAAAGGCGAAGAGGACAACAAGATCCAGGGCCTGGAAGTTGGCGCCGATGATTACATCACCAAGCCGTTTTCGCCACGCGAGCTGGTTGCCCGCCTGAAGGCCGTGCTGCGCCGTGCTGGCCCTACCGATGGCGAAGCGCCGATCGAAGTCGACGGCCTGATTCTGGACCCGATCAGCCACCGCGTGACCATCGATGGCAAGCCAGCCGAGATGGGCCCGACCGAATACCGTCTGCTGCAATTTTTCATGACCCACCAGGAACGCGCCTACACCCGTGGCCAACTGCTGGACCAGGTGTGGGGCGGCAACGTGTACGTGGAAGAGCGCACCGTCGACGTGCATATCCGCCGCCTGCGCAAAGCCTTGGGCGACGCTTACGAGAATCTGGTACAAACCGTGCGCGGCACCGGCTACCGCTTTTCCACCAAAGGCTGAGCCAGCCCTTCCCTTTCCTTAACAGCTGACAAGGACGCATGTTTAAGTGAACCAGAACTGGCATGGCACCCTGATCCGCCACATGCTGTTATTGATCACCGGCTGCCTGGTGGTCGGCCTGGTCAGCGGCCAATACGGCTGGAGCCTGGCCGTCGGCATCGGTCTGTACCTGGGCTGGACCCTCAAACAGCTGCTGCGCCTGCATGAATGGCTGCGCCAGCACAAACCCGACGAAGCACCACCCGACGGCTACGGCCTGTGGGGCGAGGTGTTCGACAGCATCTACCACTTGCAACGTCGCGACCAACGCGTTCGCGGGCGCCTGCAGGCGGTGATCGACCGGGTGCAGGAGTCCACCGCCGCGCTCAAGGACGCGGTGATCATGCTCGACAGCGATGGCAACCTGGAATGGTGGAACCGCGCCGCCGAAACCCTGCTGGGCCTCAAGACGCCCCAGGACAGCGGCCAGCCGGTGACCAACCTGGTGCGTCACCCGCGCTTCAAGGAGTACTTCGAACAGGACAATTACGAAGAAGCCCTGGAAATCCCCTCGCCCACCAATGACCGCGTGCGCATCCAGCTGTACCTGACGCGCTACGGCAACAACGAGCACCTGATGCTGGTGCGTGATGTGACCCGCATCCACCAGCTGGAACAGATGCGCAAAGACTTCGTTGCCAACGTCTCCCACGAGCTGCGTACGCCATTGACGGTGATCTGCGGCTACCTGGAGACGCTGCTGGACAACGTCGATGAGATCAACCCGCGCTGGAGCCGCGCCCTGCAGCAAATGCAGCAGCAAGGCTCGCGCATGCAGACGCTGCTCAACGACCTGCTGTTGCTGGCCAAGCTTGAGGCCACCGATTACCCGTCGGACAACCATCCCGTCGCCGTGCAGAGCCTGTTGCAGACCATCAAGAATGACGCCCAGGCGCTTTCCGGCGAACGCGGGCAGCAGATCACCCTGGAAGCCGACCCGTTGGTGCTGCTCAAAGGCAGCGAGGGCGAGTTGCGCAGCGCGTTTTCCAACCTGGTGTTCAACGCCGTGAAGTACACCCAGGACAAGGGCAATATCCGCATTCGCTGGTGGGCCGATGAACACGGCGCACACCTGAGCGTGCAGGACTCCGGCATCGGCATCGACGCCAAACACTTGCCGCGCCTGACCGAGCGTTTCTACCGTGTGGACTCCAGCCGTAACTCCAACACCGGCGGCACCGGGCTGGGCCTAGCCATCGTCAAACATGTGCTGTTGCGCCATCGCGCACGGCTGGAAATCAGCAGTGTGCTGGGGCATGGCAGCACGTTTACCTGCCACTTTCCGCCGACGCAGGTGACGCGTTCGCGGCTGGTCGGCACAGATGAATAACCCGAAAGCGACGCTGAACTAAGTGTGGGAGCGGGCTTGCTCGCGAAAGCGGTGGGTCAGTTATGAACGTGTTGACTGACCCACCGCTTTCGCGAGCAAGCCCGCTCCCACATTGGACATGCAGCGTGTTGACGAACGTATTCCAGGCCCCGCCCGGCAGCGGGCACTAGGCAAGCGCCCCGTCAGCCGCTACATTGGCCGACTTGCGCCTGCCTTTCAGGCACTTCTGTCACTCCTTATTGAACACACGGAACCTGCAAAACCCCATCATGGACCCTTCCCCTGGCATCACCCTCGCTACACTCTTCGCCGACTTCGGCATGATTCTTTTTGCACTGATCCTGGTACTGCTCAACGGTTTCTTCGTTGCGGCGGAATTCGCCATGGTCAAACTGCGCGCCACCCGGGTCGAGGCCATCGCCCACAAGAACGGCTGGCGCGGGCAGATCCTGCGCACCGTGCACAGCCAGCTCGACGCCTACCTGTCGGCCTGCCAGCTGGGCATCACCCTCGCCTCCCTGGGCCTGGGCTGGGTCGGTGAGCCGGCTTTTGCGCATATCCTCGAGCCGTTGCTGGGCGCGGTGGGCGTAGAGTCGCCGGAAGTGATCAAGGGCGTGTCGTTCTTTGCCGCCTTCTTTGTGATCTCCTACCTGCACATCGTGGTGGGTGAATTGGCCCCTAAATCCTGGGCTATCCGCAAACCCGAGTTGCTGTCGCTGTGGACCGCGGTGCCGTTGTACCTGTTCTACTGGGCGATGTACCCGGCGATTTACCTGCTCAACGCCAGTGCGAACGCAATTTTGCGTATTGCCGGCCAAGGCGAGCCTGGCCCGCACCATGAGCACCATTACAGCCGTGAAGAACTCAAGCTGATCCTGCACTCCAGCCGTGGCCAGGACCCGAGCGACCAAGGCATGCGTGTACTCGCCTCCGCCGTGGAAATGGGCGAACTGGAAGTGGTGGACTGGGCCAACTCTCGCGAAGACCTGGTCACCCTGGACTTCAACGCCCCGCTCAAGGAAATCCTCGCGCTGTTCCGCCGCCACAAATTCAGCCGCTACCCGGTGTATGACGCGGTGCGCAATGAGTTTGTCGGCCTGCTGCACATCAAGGATTTGCTGCTGGAACTGGCGGCACTGGACCACATTCCCGAGTCGTTCAACCTGGCCGAGCTGACCCGCCCGCTGGAGCGCGTATCGCGCCATATGCCGTTGTCGCAGTTGCTGGAGCAGTTCCGCAAAGGCGGCGCGCACTTTGCTCTGGTAGAGGAAGCGGACGGCAAGATCATCGGCTACCTGACCATGGAAGACGTGCTGGAAGTGCTGGTCGGCGATATCCAGGACGAACACCGCAAGGCCGAGCGCGGCATCCTCGCCTACCAGCCGGGCAAACTGCTGGTGCGTGGCGACACGCCGCTGTTCAAGGTAGAACGCCTGCTGGGTGTCGACCTGGACCACATCGAAGCCGAAACCCTCGCCGGCCTGATCTACGACACCCTCAAACGCGTGCCGGAAGAGGAAGAAGTGCTGGAGGTTGAAGGCTTGCGAATCATCATCAAGAAGATGAAAGGGCCGAAGATCGTGCTGGCCAAGGTGCTGTTGCTGGATTGATCAGATAGAGCGCGGAGGGTGAGCAACTCGCCCCCGCGTCGATGATCAGGCCGGCAGCGGGGAGAAGCAGATATCGACTTCCAACTGCGCTGCGGCAGACAAATTGACCAATGCGTCCAGCGAGAACTTGTCGATCTTGCCATTGAGGACGTCATTGAGCCGAGGCTGGCTGATATTGAGCCGCTCAGCGGCCGCTTTCTGAGAGAGCTCCCAACTGCGGATGGTGTTGCACAACGCCAGCAGCAACTTTGAGCGCAGGCGCATATTGGCGGCTTGCTGGGGAGTGTCTTCCAGAGCATCCCAGACGTTGCTGAAGCGTTCGGTGTGAATCTTTGGGTCTGTCATAGGCTTAACCTAACTCCTGCAATCTGGCACGCGCCAGTTCGATATCGCACCCTTCGGTTTTCTGTGTGGTTTTGCGCAGCGCGTGCAACACATAGACAGCCTCTGGGCGATTGACCACATAGAACACTCGAAACGCGCCTGATTGCTCAGTGATCCGAATCTCACTGACGCCCCGTCCGATAGTTCTCATGGGCTTGCAATCAAAAGGCTGTTCGCCCTGTTGCAGAAGATCCAACTGAAAACCGGCTGCCCTTCGGGCGTCGAGAGGAAACTCCTTGAGGTCCTTGAGTGAGCTTCCTGGAAACACCACATCCTTGTGCCTGGGCATTGGCTTCTCCTTTGCTGGAAAGAAAAAGCGTAATAGACGATTCAGGCCATGGCGGTGGAGCTTTGTTTCAAGGCATAGCAAAAGCTCGATAACACTGATGCGTTATCGAGAGCCTATATCGAAACAGATATAAATCAAGCCAAGCACCGGGAATCAGACGGTCGGTTGATTCCCGTTATGCAGGCAATCACGCACCCGGCACAAAGTGCTTCTGCGCCGTGCCGCGTGCGATCAGGCGGGAGATGTAGTCGAGTTTCTGCGCGTCCTGGTCGATAAACCGGAAGGTCAGTTGCAGCCAGTCGCTGTCGGGCTTGGGCTCGTAGGCGACGACGGCGTGCAGGTAGCCGTTGAGGCGTGCCACTTCGGCGTTGTCGCCTTGCTCAAGGTCGAGCACCGCGCTTTCCAGTACCTGCGGCAGGACTTCACCGCGACGCACCACCAGCAGCGCTTCCTTGATGCTCAGCGCCTTGATCACGCATTGCTGGGTGCCGCTGGACAGGCGCAGCTGCCCTTGGCCACGGCCGCCGGCCGGCGCTGCCGCTGGCGTTTGCACCGGAGGGCTGTTGAGCAGGCCTTTGCTTGGCGCAGCCACCGGCGCCGGTTTGACGGCTTCAGGCTTGCCGCCGGTCAGGGCACTCAGGGAGTCGTTGCCGAAAGCCGAATTCATTTTGGTCGGCGCACTGGCGATCAGCGCGTCGAGGCGGCCGATCTTGTGCAGGGCCTGCTTGACCTTGTTCAGCAATTGCTCGTTGGTGAACGGCTTGCTGACGTAGCCGGAGACGCCGGCCTGAATGGCCTGCACCACGTTCTCCTTGTCGCCACGGCTGGTCACCATCACGAACGGCATGGCTTTGAGATGGGCCTGCTCACGGCACCAGGTCAGCAACTCCAGGCCCGACATCTCGGGCATTTCCCAGTCGCACAGCACCAGGTCGAAGGTCTCGCGCATCAGGATGGATTGCGCCTTTTTGCCGTTCACCGCATCTTCGATCTTGATCCCCGGAAAGTAGTTGCGCAGGCACTTCTTCACCAGGTCGCGGATAAACGAGGCGTCGTCCACCACCAATACACTGACTTTACTCATCGACCCTTCATCCTATAAAAACTTCGGCACGCAAAACGCCTGACTGATGGCATTTTGCCAAAACTCGCGATTCACAGAAGGACTTTATCGTTCCTGCCGCGCAAAAAATTCAGATGCCGCAAACGAAAACGCCCGACCAAAGGCCGGGCGTTAATTTCTCGGGCAACCTTACTTATCGTCAGATTCGCCCGGAACATTAGGGATTTGATCGGCCGTGCCTTCAACTTCGGCTTTCATGCGCTTGAGGCCCATGTGCCGCACGTCGGTACCGCGTACCAGGTAAATGACCAGTTCCGAGATATTGCGCGCGTGGTCGCCGATACGCTCCAACGAACGCAGCACCCAGATGATGTTCAAGACCCGCGAGATAGAGCGCGGGTCTTCCATCATGTAGGTGGCCAGCTCGCGCAGTGCGGTCTTGTATTCGCGGTCGATGGTCTTGTCGTACTGCGCTACCGACAATGCCAGCTCGGCGTCGAAGCGCGCAAAAGCGTCGAGGGCATCGCGCACCATGTTGCGCACCTGGTCGCCGATGTGGCGCACTTCCACGTAGCCGCGCGGCGCTTCGCCTTCTTCGCACAACTGGATGGCGCGACGGGCGATCTTGGTGGCTTCGTCACCGATGCGCTCCAGGTCGATCACCGACTTGGAGATGCTGATGATCAACCGCAGGTCGGACGCCGCCGGCTGGCGACGCGCCAGAATGCGCAGGCATTCTTCGTCGATGTTGCGTTCCATCTGGTTGATCTGGTCATCGATCTCACGCACTTGCTGGGCCAGGCCCGAGTCGGCCTCGATCAGCGCGGTGACGGCGTCGTTGACTTGCTTCTCCACCAGCCCGCCCATCGCCAGGAGGTGGCTGCGCACTTCCTCAAGCTCGGCGTTGAACTGCGCGGAGATGTGATGGGTAAGGCCTTCTTTGCTAATCATGGGTTTGCTCCGCAAAAGCTGTAAGCCGCAGGCTACAAGCTGCAAGCTGATGTGTGTCGTTGATCAAACTGCTTTTACTTGCCGCTTGAAGCTTGCGGCGTGCAGCTGGGGCTAGCCATAGCGACCGGTGATGTAGTCTTCGGTCTGCTTCTTCGCCGGGTTGGTGAACAGGGTATCGGTGTCGCCAAATTCCACCAGCTTGCCCATGTACATGAACGCGGTGTAGTCGGAAACCCGCGCCGCCTGTTGCATGTTGTGGGTCACGATGACGATGGTGAACTTGGATTTGAGTTCGTAGATCAGCTCTTCGACTTTCAGTGTGGAGATCGGGTCGAGTGCCGAGCACGGTTCGTCGAGCAGCAGCACTTCCGGCTCCACGGCGATGGTGCGGGCGATCACCAGACGTTGCTGCTGGCCGCCGGACAAACCGAGGGCCGACTCGTGCAGGCGGTCCTTGACCTCATCCCACAGTGCCGCGCCTTTGAGCGCCCACTCAACGGCCTCGTCGAGGATGCGTTTTTTATTGATGCCCTGGATGCGCAGGCCGTAGACCACGTTTTCGTAGATGGTCTTGGGGAACGGGTTGGGCTTCTGGAACACCATGCCCACCCGGCGGCGCAGTTCGGCCACGTCTTCGCCCTTGCGGTAGATGTTGGTGCCGTAGAGGTTGATCGCGCCTTCTACACGGCAACCGTCGACCAGGTCGTTCATGCGGTTGAAGGTGCGCAGCAACGTCGACTTGCCACAGCCGGACGGGCCGATGAAGGCGGTCACGCGCTGCTTGGGGATGTTCATGCTGACGTCGAACAGCGCCTGCTTTTCACCGTAGTACAGGCTCAGGCCCGGCACTTCGATGGCCACGGTTTCCTGGGCCAGGCTCAGGCTCTGCTTGTCGCGACCCAGGGCCGACATGTTGATGCCGTGGGTGTGGGTTTCGTGTTGCATGGGATGCTCCCTGTGCTACCAATTCGTTTGGTTGAACCGCCGGGGCGGTTTACTCAAAAATCTGCGTGTGACGCGGTTAAGTGTGGGAGCTGGCTTGCCTGCGATGGCATCACCGCGGTGTACCTGTTCCACCGAGTTGCCTGCATCGCAGGCAAGCCAGCTCCCACATTGGGCCGTGTTAACTGTCCAGCGCCTTGTATTTTTCGCGCAGGTGGTTACGAATCCACACCGCCGACAAGTTGAGCGTGGCGATCACCAGCACCAGCAGCAAGGCGGTGGCGTACACCAGTGGCCGCGCAGCTTCGACGTTGGGGCTCTGGAAGCCGACGTCATAAATATGGAAGCCCAGGTGCATGATTTTCTGGTCCAGGTGCAGGTACGGGTAGTTGCCGTCCAGCGGCAGCGACGGCGCCAGTTTCACTACACCCACCAGCATCAGCGGCGCCACTTCACCGGCGGCGCGGGCCACGGCGAGGATCATGCCGGTCATCATCGCCGGGCTGGCCATTGGCAGCACGATCTTCCACAGTGTTTCCGCCTTGGTCGCGCCCAGTGCCAGGGAGCCCTCGCGCACGGTGCGAGGAATCCGCGCCAGGCCTTCTTCGGTGGCCACAATCACCACCGGCACCGCCAGCAGCGCCAGGGTCAGCGAGGCCCAGAGCAGGCCCGGCGTACCGAACGTGGGTGCCGGCAGGGCTTCGGCGAAGAACAGACGGTCAACCGAGCCGCCCAATACATACACAAAGAAGCCCAGGCCGAACACGCCGTAGACAATGGCCGGTACGCCCGCCAGGTTGTTCACCGCAATGCGGATAATCCGCGTCAGGGTGTTCTGCTTGGCATATTCACGCAGGTACACCGCCGCCAGTACACCGAACGGCGTCACGATCATCGCCATGATCAGGGTCATCATCACGGTGCCGAAAATCGCCGGGAAGATCCCGCCTTCGGTGTTGGCTTCCCGTGGGTCATCGCTGAGGAATTCCCAGACCTTGCTGAAGTAGAAGCCGACCTTGGTCATCGTGCCCATGGCGTTCGGCTGGTAGGCGTGCACCACTTTGCCGATGCCGATTTCCACTTCTTTGCCGTTAGCGTCGCGCGCCGTCAGGCTGTCGCGGTTGAACTGGGTGTGCAGGTCCGCCAGGCGCGCTTCGACGTCCTTGTAGCGGTTGTTCAGTTCTGCGCGGTCCGAGTCCATATCCGCTTGGGCGGTAGCGTCGAGCTTGCCTTCCAGCTCCAGCTTACGACCGTGCAGGCGGATACGCTCCAGCCCGGCGTTGATCGCGCCGATGTCGGTTTTTTCCAGACTCTTGAGTTGCGCAGCCAGCTTGTTCACGCGGTCAACGCGGGCCTGCAGCTCCGGCCACGCGGCTTCGCCTTCGGCGATGACCTTGCCGTCCTGTTTGACGTTGACCAGGGTGCCGTAGAAGTTGCCCCACTCACGCCGTTCGATGGCCATCAGGTTGGCCGGCTTGGTCTGGTCCTTGAGCCACTCGCCGACGATCCAGGTGAAGTCGTTGCCGTTCAGGTCGCGGTTGCCGACCTTGATCAGCTCGCGGGTCATGAACTCCGGGCCCTGGTCGGGCACCGGCAGGCCAGCGCTTTTCAGGCGCTCGCGTGGCACTTCTTCCTTCTGTACCACTTCGCCGATGACGATATGGTTTTCCTGGCCCGGCACATTGTAGTTGGCCTGGATCAGGTCGGCCGGCCAGAAGTGGCCCAGGCCACGCACGGCAATCACGGCCAGCAAACCAATGGTCATGATGACCGCGATGGACACCGCGCCACCGCTGATCCAGACGCCCGGGGCGCCGCTCTTGAACCATCCATTCAGGGAGTTCTGTTTCACAGACTTCTACCTTTCTTAAAGCGACGAGTATTTCTTGCGCAGACGCTGACGAATCAGCTCGGCGAGGGTGTTCATGATGAAGGTGAACAACAGCAGCACCAGCGCCGAGAGGAACAGCACGCGGTAGTGGCTGCCGCCGACTTCCGACTCGGGCATTTCCACTGCGACGTTAGCCGCCAGGGTGCGCAGGCCTTCGAACAGGTTCATCTCCATCACCGGGGTGTTACCGGTGGCCATCAACACGATCATGGTTTCACCGACCGCACGGCCCATGCCGATCATCAGCGCCGAGAAAATCCCCGGACTGGCGGTCAGGATGACGACGCGGGTCATGGTCTGCCATGGCGTGGCGCCCAAGGCCAACGAGCCCAGGGTCAGGCCGCGCGGCACGCTGAACACGGCGTCTTCGGCGATGGAGTAGATGTTCGGGATCACCGCAAAACCCATGGCCAGGCCGACTACCAGAGCGTTGCGCTGGTCGTAGGTGATGCCCAGGTCGTGGGAGATCCACATGCGCATGTCGCCGCCAAAGAACCAGGTTTCCAGGTACGGGCTCATGTACAGCGAGAGCCAGCCCACAAACAGGATCACCGGGATCAGGATCGCGCTTTCCCAGCCATCGGGAACGCGCAGGCGGATCGACTCAGGCAAGCGGCTGAACACGAAGCCGGCCACCAGGATGCCAATCGGCAACAGCATCAGCAGGCTGAAAATCCCCGGCAAATGCCCTTCGACATACGGCGCCAGGAACAGGCCGGCGAAGAAGCCGAGGATCACCGTCGGCATCGCTTCCATCAGTTCGATCACCGGCTTGACCTTGCGGCGCAGGCTCGGGGCCATGAAGTAGGCGGTGTAGATCGCAGCGGCCACTGCCAGTGGTGCGGCCAGCAACATGGCGTAGAACGCGGCCTTCAGGGTACCGAAGGTCAGCGGCGCCAGGCTCATCTTGGGTTCGAAATCAGTGTTGGCGGCGGTCGATTGCCAGACGTATTTAGGCTCGTCGTAGTTTTCGTACCAGACCTTGCTCCACAACGCGCTCCAGGACACTTCCGGGTGCGGGTTGTCCAGCAACAGCGGTTGCAGCTTGCCGCCGGCTTCGACGATGACGTGGTTGGCGCGTGGCGACAGGCCGAACACGCCTTGGCCATCGACCACCGGGTCGACCAGCAGCGTGCGGTGCGCGGTGCTGTGGAACACGCCGAACTTGCCGGACGCGTCGAGGGTGGTGAAGCCTTTGCGACGTTCTTCAGCGGTGATTTCAACGATAGGCGCGGTGCCCATCTGGAAGGTACGGATCTGTTTCAGGCGTTGCTCGCCGTCCGGGTCGCGGGCCATGAACCACTGGGCCAGGCCGCCTTTGGAGTTACCCACGATCAGCGAGATACCGCCCACCAACTGAGTGCTGGCAGTGATTTCGGCGTTGCCGTCTTCGAGCAGTTTGTAGCGACCGTTGAGGCTCTTGTCGCGCAGGCTGAAGACGTCAGCAAGGGCACGACCGTTGATCACATACAGCCACTGCTGGCGTGGGTCGATGAAGATCGCCTTTACCGGCTCGGTCATTTGCGGCAGCTCGATACGCTTCTGCTCGCTGGTGACTTCGCCAGTCATCATGTTTTCTTCGCGGCTCAGGCTCAGCACGTTCAAGTAGGAACCTGCGGAACCGGCAACGACCAGCGAGGAATCGGTGGCGTTAAGTGCGACGTGCTCCAGCGGGCGACCCTGCTCGTCGAGCACGATCGGCGTTTCGCCGTAAGGGTATTCAATGGCCGGGGTGATGGTTTTCTTGCCGTCCGGGTAGGACACCTTATAAGTGTGGCGGAACACCAGGGACTGGCCATTGGACAAACCCAGGATCACCAGCGGGCTGCCCGGCTGGTCTTCACCAATGGACGCAACGCTGGCGCCTGCCGGCAGCGGCAAGTCGACACGCTTGAGTTCAGCACCCGTGTCCACATCAAAGAACAGCGCCTGGCCCTTGTCGGAAACCCGCATGGCAACCTGGTTCTGCTCTTCGAGGGAGATCATCAACGGCTTGCCGGCGTCCTGCATCCAGGCGGGCGTCAGCGCATCTTCCTTGGTCAGCGAGGCGCCCTGGAACAGTGGCGCGACGACGTAGGCAAGAAAGAAGAAAATCAGGGTAATGGCGCCGAGGACGGCGAGGCCGCCGATCAACACGTACCAACGGGTCAGGCGATCCTTGAGCGCGCGAATGCGGCGCTTGCGTTGCAGCTCAGGCGTATTGAAATCAATGCGCTTGGGGGGAGAAGT
This sequence comes from Pseudomonas sp. HT11, assembly GCF_044875395.1. Taxonomy (NCBI): domain Bacteria; kingdom Pseudomonadati; phylum Pseudomonadota; class Gammaproteobacteria; order Pseudomonadales; family Pseudomonadaceae; genus Pseudomonas; species Pseudomonas sp. HT11. The sequence goes on from NZ_CP173217.1 coordinate 6,224,298, forward strand.
CGTCGTCATGGTGGAATTGGCCAGATCATTCATGCGCACACCCTAGCGATCCTGTATGACAGAAAGATGACAATGCAGTGACGCAGCAAAGCCGCCGCGTAGCAGAGCTGGCAGCGGACTAAAAAATTAGGGGTGTAGACGGTTTAATGTGAGAGCGGGCTTGCCCGCGATGGCATCAATGCGGTCTCAACGCTACACCGCGTCGCCAGCATCGCGGGCAAGCCCGCTCCCACACAAAAGCATGCATCTACACCAGGTCTTGCAGGCTTAGTTGCCTTCTTTCAAACCCAGGTCAGCCAGGGCCTTGGCGGCCACTTTGGCTGGCAGCGGGATGTAGCCGTCTTTGACGACCACTTCCTGGCCCTGTTTGGACAGAACCAGCTTCACGAACTCAGCTTCCAGCGGAGCCAGAGGCTTGTTCGGAGCTTTGTTGACGTACACGTAGAGGAAGCGCGACAGCGGGTATTTGCCGTTCAGGGCGTTTTCTTCGCTGTCTTCGATGAAGTCAGTGCTGCCTTTCTTGGCCAGGGCCACGGTCTTCACGCTGGCGGTTTTGTAACCGATGCCCGAGTAACCGATGCCGTTCAGCGAGGAGCTGATCGACTGCACAACCGACGCCGAACCTGGTTGTTCGTTCACGTTAGGTTTGTAGTCGCCTTTGCACAGGGCTTCTTCCTTGAAGTAGCCGTAGGTGCCGGATACCGAGTTACGACCGAACAGTTGCACCGGCTTGTTGGCCAGGTCGCCGGTCACGCCCAGGTCGCCCCAGGTTTTGACATCAGCTTTGGCGCCGCACAGACGCGTCGAGGAGAAGATCGCGTCGACTTGTTCCATGGTCAGGTGCTGGATCGGGTTGTCCTTGTGCACGAACACGGCCAGGGCATCCACAGCCACCGGGATAGCGGTTGGCTTGTAGCCGTACTTCTGCTCGAAGGCCGCCAGTTCGGTGTCCTTCATCTTGCGGCTCATCGGGCCCAGGTTGGAGGTGCCTTCAGTCAGCGCAGGCGGTGCAGTGGCGGAGCCGGCAGCCTGAATCTGGATGTTGACGTTCGGGTATTCCTTTTTATAGGACTCAGCCCACAGGGTCATCAGGTTAGCCAGGGTGTCGGAACCAACGCTGGACAGGTTGCCCGATACACCGGTGGTCTTGGCGTAAGCCGGAATTGCCGGGTCAACACCAGCGGCTACCGCGTTAGCGGTCGCAACGCCAGCAGCGACAAAAGTCATTGCCGCCATCAAACGTTTCAGTTTCATGCCTTGCTCCTAGCAGATAGGGATAGTTGGATCGGGGCCAAGTATCGGTAGGCCGTGTGAACACTCTATGTCCGCAATGTGACAATTAGATGAAAGGCCAGCATTTGTGAAAAACCTGACAGGAAGGGGAAAGATCAGTAAATCCGGGACTTGCGAGGAGGTTGAAGCGCATGAAGCGGTGTTTCAGAAATACTCTGTAATCGTTGGTCAACCACAAACCCTGTGGCGAGCGAATGCCCTCGCCACAGCGTCATTGCAGGGTTTTAGCGCCCGCGCTTCCACAGATAGCCACCCACCAGCATCCCCATCACACACAGCACGGCGACATAGTAGGCAGGGCCCATCGGGCTTTCCTTCATCAGCAGCGACACCGCCAGCGGCGTCAAACCACCAAACACGGCGTAAGCGACGTTGTAGGAGAACGACAACCCGCTGAAACGCACCACCGGCGGGAAGGCTTTCACCATCACGTAAGGCACCACGCCGATCACCCCGACAAACAGGCCGGTCAGGGTGTACAGCGGGAAAAGCCAGTTCGGATGATCGATCAGGCTGTGGTACAGCGTCCACGACGTTGCCAACAGCAACAGGCAACCGATGACCAGCACGCGGCCAGCGCCAAAACGATCAGCCAGGGCGCCGGAAGCGATGCAGCCCAGGCTCAGGGTCACGATGGCCAGGCTGTTGGCTTGCAATGCGATGGTCGGGCTGAAGTGGTAGACGGTTTGCAGCACGGTCGGGGTCATCAGGATGACCACGACAACACCGGCCGACAGCAACCAGGTCAACAGCATCGACAGCACGATGGCGCCACGGTGGTCGCGCAATACCGCGCGCAATGGCAGCTCGGCGGCCAAGGTTTTGCGTTGCTGCATCTCGGCGAAGATAGGCGTCTCATGCAGCCAGCGGCGCAGGTACACCGAGAGCAGGCCAAACACGCCGCCCAGCAGGAACGGGATACGCCAGGCGTAATCGGACACTTGTTCCGGGCTGTAGAGCGTGTTGATGGCGGTGGCCACCAGCGACCCCAACAGGATGCCGGCGGTGAGGCCGCTGGTCAGGGTGCCGCAGGCATAGCCGATGTGGCGCGGCGGTACGTGTTCAGAGACAAACACCCAGGCGCCCGGTACTTCGCCGCCGATGGCCGCGCCCTGGATGACGCGCATCAACAGCAGCAGAAGCGGCGCCCACAGGCCGATCTGCGCGTAGGTCGGCAGCAGGCCCATGATCAGGGTCGGCACGGCCATCATGAAGATGCTCAACGTGAACATCTTCTTGCGGCCGAGCAGGTCGCCAAAGTGCGCCATGATGATGCCGCCCAACGGACGAGCCAGGTAACCGGCGGCAAAGATGCCGAAGGTCTGCATCATGCGCAGCCATTCCGGCATATCGACGGGGAAGAACAGTTTCCCGACCACGGTGGCGAAAAACACGAAAATGATGAAGTCGTAAAATTCCAGCGCCCCGCCCAAGGCAGACAGCGACAGGGTTTTGTAGTCGTTGCGGGTCAGCGGGCGCGACGGTTGCGCGCTGCTTGCGGGCACGGAGGACATGGCAAGGCTTCTCTTATAGTAATGACGGCAAGCCCGGGACTTGCGGCGGGTCTGGCAAGATAGCAAATCGCTTGAAAAAGCACAGCGCCCACCGAATAACACTTTGCAGGCGCGCGTTAACACCCGTTTCTTCCCTTTATTAGCCATCAGAAGCACAGTTGCGGGAAAAAGCCGCATTACAGCCAGGATTTGCCGACCAAATGAGCGCCGGGAGGTCGTCGTGGCGCCAGCGTCTCGATATACTCGGCCCCTGCAAGCGCAAGAACCCCAGTCTTGAGGGGCTGCTGTGCCAAAACGTCGTTGGGTGCCATCCAGCCGATTTGGCAGAGTTTCCCTTTAGTACGCCTTACGAGAAACGCATCGAGCGGTGTATGTTGGTGCTGAAACGTTTTTCCAGAGACGGCTATCCACTTGAAATACCCATGAAGCGTCACGGGTCAGAGGCACCCTCGGCATGATCGAACTCGAACAAGAAGATCCTATCCCGCAAGGCGATCTCGCCCTGCAAATCACCGCACTCCCGCGTGAAACCAACGGTTTTGGCGATATCTTCGGCGGCTGGCTGGTCGCGCAGATGGACCTGGCCGGCACCGCCATGGCCAGCAAAGTGGCCGGCGGACGTGTCGCCACGGTGGCGATCGATCGCATGGCGTTCCTGGTGCCGGTGGCGGTCGGCGCGCAATTGTCCTTCTATACCCAGGCCCTGGAAATCGGCCGCAGTTCGATCCAGATGATGGTCGAGGTGTGGAGCGACGACCCGCTGTCCAGCGAATGGCGCAAGGTGACCGAGGCGGTATTTGTGTTTGTCGCCATCGACGGCAGCGGCCGTACCCGCTCGGTGCCATCGCGCGCGCGTTAAACATCGCCGGGTTTTGACGGTCAATTGCCCCATTGCCTGCCATGAGAGAGCACTGCTATGCCTACGCCCCACGTTGAAACCGTGAAAATCGACGAGCTGGACTGCTGGCGCGTCCGCCACAACGGCGCCGAAGTCATGGTGGCCCAACAGGGCGCGCACATCTTCAGTTACCAGCGCCAGGGCGAGCAGCCAGTGATCTGGCCGAACCCTGAGGCGGTATTCAAGCAGGGCAAAGGCATTCGTACCGGCGTGCCGGTGTGCTGGCCATGGTTTGGCGTATTCGACCGTAACCCGCAAAACGTGAAGGCGATGCGCCAAAGCGACCAACCCGCGGGGGCCCATGGTTTTGTGCGCACGGCACTGTGGGAATTGGCTGCAACCGAACTCGAAGGCCAGGCATTGCGCGTCGACCTGGTATTGCCGGTGCCGGCGGGCGGCTTTCCCGGCTGGCCGCATCAGGTCGACCTGAAGCTGAGCCTGCTGCTGGACGATCAACTGCATATCCGCCTGACCAGCCACAACCGTGGCAGCGACACCGTGACCCTCAGCCAGGCGCTGCACACCTATTTCGCCGTGAGCGACGTGCGCAACGTGCAGGTCGAAGGCCTGGACGGGCTGGCCTATATCGACACCGCCGACGGCTGGAGCGAAAAGACCCAGTCGGGCCTGCTGCACTTCAGCGCGGAGACCGACCGCATCTACCTGGACACGCCGGCGCAGTTGAGCATTGTCGATAAAGACTGGCAGCGTCGTCTCCAGCTCACCAGCCAAGGCTCGAACTCGACCGTGATCTGGAACCCCTGGACCGAACGCGCCAAGGCGTTCGACGACATGGCCGATGACGGCTGGCAGGGCATGCTGTGCATCGAAACGGCGAATGTGCTGGATGATGTGGTGGCACTGGCGCCGGGTGAAAGCCACACACTGGGCGTGAGCATCACAAGTCTCGCCTTGTAAATAACGAGCAAAATGTGGGAGCTGGCTTGCCTGCGATAGCATCACCGCGGTGTATCAGTCACACCAAGGTGGCTGCATTGCAGGCAAGCCAGCTCCCACACTGATTTGCGTTGTGGCTTAGAGATCGGATTCCTTCACCGCTCGCACCTTCCCCGCATCCAGCGCATACGCCGCATCCGCCAAATCGTTATTGACCTTCTCCACCTTCAGCGTGCCGGTAACCCACAACGGCGTGTAGATGTCATCCAGCTTCAACCCCTTGGGATAACGCACCAGCACCAACTGGTTGGGCGGCGGAGGCGGCACGTGGATGCAGGCGCCTGGGTACGGCACCAAAAAGAACAGCGTGCTGCGGCCCTTGGCGTCGGTTTCCAACGGCACCGGGTAGCCGCCGATGCGGATGTTCTTGCCATTCATGGCGGCCACGGTCTTGGTCGAATACATCACCGCCGGCAAGCCTTTGCTTTGCTTGAGGCCACCTTTGTCGGTGAACGTGCCTTGGGCTTCGGGGGAGTTGTGGTCGATCTCGGGCATGGCTTCGAGGGCTTTCTGGTCCGACAGCGGCATCAGGTCGAGCCAGTCGGTTTCCGGCAGTTCGCCAGCGTGCGCCAGGCCAGAGCCCAGCAAGAGGAGAGTCAACAGAAGACGGCGCATGGTGAGGCTCGGCAAGTACAGGTGGCGAGCATTCTAGCCCTCTGCGCCTGCGCAGCGCAGAGGGCTTTGTCGCTTAATTACTTTTTACGCAGCAGACCGTAGATCACCAGCAGCACGATGGCGCCGATCAGCGCACCGATAAAGCCTGCACCTTGACCTGCCTGGTAGATGCCCAGGGCCTGACCACCGTAGGTGGCGACCAGAGAACCTGCGATACCCAGCAGGATGGTCATGATCCAGCCCATGCTGTCGTCGCCTGGCTTGAGGAAACGCGCCAGCAGGCCGACGATCAAGCCGATAAAGATGGTTCCGATGATACCCATGGCATTTCCCTCTGATTGAATGTGAGTCATGCCAAAGCCTAGTCAGGCTTTGCCATCCTGCAATCAGAGAGACGGCGGTGACCAATGGTTCCCGCCGATCCTCAGGTTATTGCTCGGCGATCAGCGCTTCGACCTTGAGGATCTGAGCTTGCAGCGTTGCACGGTCCTTGCAGCGCAGGTTGGCGTGGCCAACCTTGCGTCCAGCCTTGAAGGCCTTGCCGTAGTGATGCAGATGGCAATCATCGATCGCGATCACGCGCTCAACCGGCGGCACAACGCCGATGAAGTTGAGCATGGCGCTTTCGCCGACCTTGGCCGTGGAGCCCAGCGGCAAGCCCGCCACCGCCCGCAGGTGGTTTTCGAACTGGCTGCACTCGGCGCCTTCGGTGGTCCAGTGCCCGGAGTTGTGCACACGCGGCGCGATTTCGTTGGCCTTGAGGCCACCGTCGACTTCAAAGAACTCGAATGCCATCACACCGACATAATCCAGCTGCTTGAGTACACGGCTGGAATAGTCTTCGGCCAGGGCCTGCAACGGGTGATCGGTGCTGGCCACGGACAGCTTGAGGATGCCGCTGTCGTGGGTGTTGTGCACCAACGGGTAGAAGCGGGTTTCGCCATCACGGGCACGCACGGCGATTAGCGAGACTTCACCGGTGAAGGGCACGAAGCCTTCCAGCAGGCAGGCGACGCTGCCCAGCTCGGCGAAGGTGCCAACCACATCGGCGGCGGTACGCAGCACTTTCTGGCCCTTGCCGTCATAACCCAGGGTGCGGGTTTTCAGCACGGCCGGCAGGCCGATGGAGGCGACTGCAGCGTCCAGGTCGGCCTGGGACTGGATGTCGGCGAAGGCCGGCGTCGGGATGCCCAGGTCCTTGAACATGCTCTTCTCGAACCAGCGGTCGCGAGCGATGCGCAAGGCTTCGGCGCTCGGGTAAACCGGTACGAACTGCGACAGGAAGGCCACGGTTTCGGCCGGGACGCTTTCGAACTCGAAGGTCACCAGGTCGACTTCTTCGGCCAGTTGGCGCAGGTGATCCGCGTCGCTGTAGTCAGCCCGCAGGTGTTCACCGAGGGCCGCCGCGCAAGCGTCCGGCGCCGGGTCCAGGAAAGCGAAGTTCATCCCCAGCGGGGTTCCCGCCAAGGCCAGCATGCGGCCCAGTTGGCCGCCACCGATTACACCGATTTTCATCAATCAATAACCTCAGGCGATGCGTGGGTCTGGATTGTCCAGCACGCTGTCTGTCTGCTCAGCACGGAATTTTTTCAGCACCGCGTGAAACTGCGGGTGCTTGGCGCCCAGGATGCTGGCAGACAGCAAAGCGGCGTTGATCGCGCCGGCCTTGCCGATCGCCAGGGTGGCCACCGGGATACCGGCGGGCATCTGCACGATGGACAACAGCGAATCCACGCCCGAGAGCATCGACGACTGCACCGGCACACCGAGCACCGGCAGGTGGGTCTTGGCCGCACACATGCCTGGCAGGTGCGCCGCACCGCCGGCACCGGCGATGATCACCTCGATGCCACGGGATTCTGCTTCATCGGCATACTGGAACAGCAAATCCGGCGTGCGGTGGGCAGAGACCACTTTCACTTCATACGGAATGCCGAGTTTTTCCAGCATATCGGCGGTGTGGCTAAGGGTGGACCAATCGGACTTGGAGCCCATGATCACGCCAACCAATGCACTCATCGTCGTGCCTCTTCTCTCTGGGCGCCCGCAGGCGCGTCAAAAAACAACAAGCCACGCAGGAAATCCGGCGTGGCTTGTTGTACGAAATTTGGCCGGTTGGACCGGCCGAAGGCCGCGCAGTATACCGTAATAATCCAGATAAACAGCCCCTGGAATGACCATCTGTCCAGTGGCGCAAACCAGCGGTTTTATTGACTTTCAGGTCAGCGAAAACACTACCGATAAACCATGGAAACTGGATCAATGTGGGAGCTGGCTTGCCTGCGACAGCATCACCTGAATATGCCCGATGTACCGAGGCGCCTGCATCGCAGCGGTGCGGCGATCCGACAAGCCAGCTCCCACACTAACCGCGTTCAACTGGAGGGGACTGCGCCGCCCCACCTTCCAACTTGCGCCACAACAACCGTACGTTGGCCTTGCGCACCAACGCGCAGCGATACAAACGAATCTCCAACGGCACATGCCATTGCGGCCCGCCGCACACCACCAGTTCGCCCCGCGCCAGTTCGGCACGCACACTCAGTTGCGGCACCCAGGCAATGCCCAGCCCTTCCAGCGCCATGCTTTTGAGGCTATCGGCCATGGCGGTTTCGTAGATGGTGGTAAAGCGCAGGGAGCGCTGGCGCAACAGCAGGTTTACCGAGCGCCCCAGGAATGCCCCGGCGCTGTAGGCCAGTAACGGCACACTGCCCTCGCCTTCCAGGTCAAACAGCGGCTTGCCGTCGGCATCGGCGGCGCACACCGGGAGCATTTCGGTGTTGCCCAGGTGCAGCGACGGGAAGATTTCCGGGTCCATTTGCATGGCCGCGTCCGGGTCGTAGAACGCCAGCATCAAATCGCAACCGCCTTCGCGCAGCGCATGCACCGCGTCGCCGACGTTGGTGGCAACCAGCCGCGTGGCGATGTTCAGGCCTTCATTGCGCAGTTGCGCGATCCAGCGAGGGAAGAAGCCCAGCGCCAGGGAATGCGCTGCCGCCACTTGCATGACCTCGCCCTGCCCGCCTTCCAGATGATGCAAATGACGCAGCACTTCGCCGAGCTGCTCGACCACCGTGCGCGCGGTGACCAGAAACAGCTGCCCCGCCGCCGTCAGTTCGACGGGCGTGCGCGAGCGGTTGACCAGGGTCAGGCCCAGCGCGGCTTCCAGGCTGCGAATACGCCGGCTGAAGGCCGGCTGGGTGACAAAGCGCCGTTCCGCCGCCTGGGAAAAGCTGCGGGTCGCCGCCAAGGCGCTGAAGTCTTCCAGCCATTTGCTCTCAAGGTTCATCACTTCCTCCCACGGGTACGCACCATTTTGGCACACACGCCCGCCATGATAACCGGGTCACACCGACATTATGCCGTTTGTGCATAGGCCAGTGTTTAACAGCATTGGCCCAAAAACTCCCACAAGCCTAGCATTCGCAGCGTTCCGGCCAGTTCCGGGTCCATATCGAGATGATTTCCGTCATGTCCTCCGCTGCATCATTCCGCACAGAAAAAGACCTGCTTGGCGTACTCGAAGTACCTGCTCAAGCGTATTACGGCATCCAGACCCTGCGAGCGGTGAACAACTTCCGCCTCTCGGGCGTTCCGATTTCGCATTACCCGAAATTGGTGGTCGGCCTGGCAATGGTCAAGCAAGCAGCCGCTGACGCCAACCGCGAGTTGGGCCAGCTCAGCGAAGCCAAGCACGCTGCCATCAGCGAAGCCTGTGCCCGTCTGATCCGCGGCGATTTCCACGAAGAGTTCGTGGTGGACATGATTCAAGGCGGCGCCGGCACTTCAACCAACATGAATGCCAACGAAGTCATCGCCAACATCGCGTTGGAGGCCATGGGCCACAACAAGGGCGAATATCAGTACCTGCACCCTAACAACGACGTGAACATGGCGCAGTCGACCAACGACGCCTACCCGACCGCAATCCGCCTGGGCCTGCTGCTGGGCCACGACGCACTGCTGGCCAGCCTCGACAGCCTGATCCAGGCGTTCGCCGCCAAAGGCGTCGAATTCAGCCACGTGCTGAAAATGGGCCGCACCCAACTGCAAGACGCCGTGCCGATGACCCTCGGCCAGGAATTCCGTGCCTTCGCCACCACCCTGGGTGAAGACCTGGCCCGCCTGAAAACCCTGGCGCCAGAGCTGTTGACCGAAGTGAACCTGGGCGGCACCGCCATCGGCACCGGCATCAACGCCGACCCGCGTTACCAGGCCCTGGCCGTACAACGCCTGGCCGTTATCAGCGGCCAGCCAGTGGTCCCGGCTGCCGACTTGATCGAAGCCACCTCTGACATGGGCGCCTTCGTGCTGTTCTCCGGCATGCTCAAGCGTACCGCGGTGAAGCTGTCGAAGATCTGCAACGACCTGCGCCTGCTGTCCAGCGGCCCACGCACTGGCATCAACGAGATCAACTTGCCGGCACGCCAGCCAGGCAGCTCGATCATGCCCGGCAAGGTCAACCCGGTTATCCCGGAAGCCGTGAACCAGGTGGCGTTCCAGGTAATCGGCAACGATTTGGCCCTGACCATGGCAGCCGAAGGCGGCCAACTGCAGCTGAACGTGATGGAGCCGCTGATCGCCTTCAAGATCTTCGACTCGATCCGCCTGCTGCAACGCGCCATGGACATGCTGCGCGAACACTGCATCGTCGGCATCACCGCCAACGAAGCGCGTTGCCGCGAACTGGTGGAGCACTCCATCGGCCTGGTGACCGCGCTGAACCCGTACATCGGCTATGAAAACGCCACCCGCATTGCGCGTATCGCCCTAGAAAGCGGCCGCGGCGTGCTGGAACTGGTGCGCGAAGAAGGCTTGCTCGACGACGCCATGCTCGACGACATCCTGCGCCCCGAAAACATGATTGCCCCACGTCTGGTCCCGCTGAAGGCCTGACGGTTGTTGCACTGCTCACCAGGTTGAGGGACTAGACACCTCTCACCTTTTGAGGGCCTGAAGGCTCGTTCTTCAGGCCCTTTTTTTTGCCTCAAGGTTGTGAAATGACGCCCATAAAAAATCCAATATCGCCCTGCAAACCCTCCTTGCCTGCAACAGCTTGGCTGAAACCTTTAATCGCCCCGTGCAGACGGATCACGCTCTCCTAGGTATAGTGCCGCCCCTCTTCGCGTCAGAGATTGTCGGTAACGAGGTCCTGGACAGCGCGAAACCGCATGAATAACAACACCCGCAAAAGGATTGGGGTCGAAGCGTCGTGCACTGCCTGGTGCCGAGCGATGCGTCGCACCGTCCTGCGTTTTTGCCATTAGAAAAATCAGCGAGGAACACTCCATGCTCGAAGTCATCAACGACTTCCTCTCAGGGAAAGTACTGATCGTGCTCATTGTCGGGCTCGGCGGCTATTTCACGATTCGCTCGCGTTTCGTTCAGTTGCGCCACTTTTTCCACATGTTCTCGGTGTTCAAAGACAGCCTGAAGAGCAGCTCCGGCCAGCTCAGCTCGTTCCAGGCGCTGATGCTCAGCCTGGCCGGCCGTGTGGGTGCCGGTAACATCGCAGGCGTCGGTATCGCCGTGACGCTGGGCGGCCCCGGTGCCGTGTTCTGGATGTGGGTCACCGCGCTGGTGGGCATGTCCTCGAGCTTTATCGAATGCTCCCTCGGCCAGCTGTACAAGCGCACCGACGCTGAAGGCACCTACCGTGGCGGCCCGGCCTACTACATTCAGCACGGCCTGCAGAAGCGCTGGCTGGGTATGGTCATGGCGTTCCTGTTGCTGGTGACCTTCGGTTTCGCCTTCAACGGCCTGCAAGCCCACGCTGTGACCCACTCGCTGAACAACGCGTTCGGCCTGGACACCACCTACACAGGCCTCGCGCTGGCGGTATTGCTGGGCCTGGTGTTCATTGGCGGGATCAAGCGTATCGCCTCGATCGCCGACCTGCTGGTGCCGGTCAAGACGCTGGTCTACATCGCCGTGACCCTGTACGTGATCGTGCTGCAATTCGACCACGTGCCGGCCATGCTCGCGACCATCGTCAAGAGCGCCTTCGGCCTCGACCAGGCCTTCGGTGGCCTGGTGGGCAGCGCGATCATCATGGGTGTGAAGCGCGGCGTGTTCGCCAACGAAGCCGGTTTGGGCAGTGCGCCTAACGTGGCGGCAGTGGCCTCGGTAGAACACCCGATCGCCCAAGGTGTGGTGCAAGCGTTCAGCGTGTTCCTGGACACCTTCGTGATCTGCACCTGCACCGCGTTGCTGATCCTGCTCTCCGGTTTCTACACCCCGGGCTTTGAAGGCGACGGCATTGCCCTGACCCAGAACTCCCTGGCGGCGGTCGTCGGCGACTGGGGCCGGATGTTCATCTCGGTGGCCCTGGCGTTGTTCGTGTTCACCTCGATCATGTACAACTACTACCTCGGCGAGAGCAACCTGCGCTTCATCGTGGGCGACAACCGCAAGGTGCTGATGGGCTACCGCGCGCTGGTGCTGGTGCTGATTTTCTGGGGTTCCATCGAGAACCTCGGCACCGTGTTCGCCTTCGCCGACATCACCATGACCCTGCTGGCGTTCGTCAACCTGTTCGCCCTGGCGTTCCTGTTCAAGATCGCCATGCGCATCCTGAACGACTACGACGGCCAGCGCGCGGCAGGCATCAAGACGCCGGTGTTCGACTCCAGCCAGTTCCCTGACCTGGACCTGGACCGCAAGGCCTGGCCTGCGAACCCGGTGAAGCCTGAGCCTGGCGCTCAAGCCTCGGCTGAACTGAACGCTCAAGCGCCACGCTGAGCGCAGCAAGCCTAGATAGATGACACGCCGCCCGGCCTTGGGCATGCTCTGGGCCCGGCGGCGTTTTTCGTTCAGGAGAAGTCTCGATGACCACAGCTAACACCATCATGGTGCTCTACACCGGCGGCACCATCGGCATGCAAGCCAGCGCCAACGGCCTGGCCCCGGCATCCGGTTTTGAAGCGCGCATGCGCGAACAACTTGCCACCCTGCCACTGCCTGCCTGGCGCTTCCGGGAAATGGCGCCCCTGATCGACAGCGCCAACATGACCCCGGCCTACTGGCAGCGCCTGCGCGTCGCGGTGATTGAAGCCGTGGACGAGGGCTGCGACGCGGTACTGATCCTGCACGGCACCGACACCCTGGCTTACAGCGCGGCGGCCATGAGCTTCCAGTTGCTCGGCCTGCCGGCGCCGGTGGTGTTCACCGGTTCCATGCTGCCCGCCGGCGTGCCCGACAGCGACGCCTGGGAAAACGTCAGTGGCGCCCTGCACGCGTTGGGCGAAGGTCTGTCGCCGGGCGTTCAGCTGTATTTCCATGGCGCGCTGATGGCGCCGACCCGTTGCGCGAAAATCCGTAGTTTCGGTCGTCACCCGTTTGCTGCCCTGCAACGCAACGGGGGTGTCGCCCAGGCCGAAATGATCCCGGCCGCCCTGCATTACCGTCAGCCCAAAGCGTTGGCCAACGTCGGCGTGCTGCCGCTGGTGCCGGGTATCGCCGCCGGCCAACTGGATGCGCTGATCGACAGCGGCATTCAGGCGCTGGTGCTCGAATGCTTCGGCAGCGGCACCGGGCCGAGTGACAACCCGGCCTTCCTCGCCAGCCTCAAGCGTGCGCAGGACCTGGGTGTGGTCGTCGTCGCAATCACCCAATGCCATGAGGGCGGCGTGGAACTGGACGTGTACGAAGCTGGCAGCCGTCTGCGCGGCGTGGGCGTGCTTTCCGGTGGCGGCATGACCCGCGAAGCGGTGTTCGGCAAGCTCAACGCCTTGCTCGGCGCTGGCCTCGAAATCAGCGAGGTCCGCCGCCTGGTAGAACTGGACCTGTGCGGCGAACTGAGCTGACCGGCATGTAACTTGCTCCCCTTCCAGCCATCTCCTGGCTGGAAGTTCCCATGCTGCACTCCCACCTCACCACCCTCAATGCCGTTTCTTTGGTGCTCAACACCTTCAAGGCCGAAGGTTTGCCGTTTGAGGCGCTGCTGGCCGGCAGTGGTATCTGCGCGGCGGACCTGAGCCGCTCCGACACGCGCATTACCACCAATCAGGAGATGCGCGTGTGTGCCAACGCCGTGGCCCTGCGCCAGGATGTCGGCCTGGAGCTGGGGCGCCAAATGCATGTTTCGGCCTACGGCATGCTCGGTTACGCCCTGCTCACCAGTGCCACCTTCGGTGACGCTTTGCGCCTGGCCCTGCGTTATCCGGCGCTGTTGGGAACACTTTTCGAGCTGAGCCTTGAAGAGGATGGTGATCGCATCTGGTTCACCGCCAGCGATTACCGCGAAAACCCTGCGCTGGAAATGTTCAACGTCGAACTGTGCCTGGCCTCGCTCAAGGTGATCTGCGACGACCTGCTCGGCCAGCCCCTGCCGCTGCTCGCCGCACGCTTTGAACATGACGCCCCGGACTACCGCACGCGCTACACCGAGCGCTTCCCTTGCCCGTTGCAGTTTCAGGCCACCGCCAACGCCTTTGCCTTCGACAAGCACTGGCTCGAACGGCCGCTGCCGCTGGCTGACGCAATTACCCACCAGGCCATGGCCGAGCGCTGCCGCAAACAGAACCTGGAGTTCACCGGGCGCCAGGCCTGGCTGAGCAGGATTCGCCAGCTGCTCACCGCCCAACTCAACGCAGCACCTGGCCTGGAAGGCCTGGCCGAGCAGATGAACTGTTCGGCGCGCACCCTGCGTCGGCATCTGCACGATTTGGGATGCAGCTATCAGGAACTGCTCGACGAGCTGCGCTTTGAGCGCGCCAAGCAATTGCTGGCCGAAGACCAATGGCCGATCTATCGGATTGCCGAGGCGTTGGGCTTCAGTGAAACCGCGAGTTTCAGGCATGCGTTTGTCCGCTGGAGTGGCGTGGCGCCGAGCCAATTTCGACCGTGACGCCCCATTGAGGGGCGAATTTCGGACAGACAATTTGGCCATATTCATCCCCTTTTGGCCGCTCCTGCCATTCTCATAAACGGCGTCCGCCGCAAGACTGCATCCACCGATACAGCCTGCGGAGAACAACAAATGCTGACGATCTACTCGGACGATCACCACCTGCACCACGGCCGTTGCGAACTGATGGACGGGCAATTGATGCCGTGCTTTGAGATGCCCTCGCGTGCCGACCACGTGCTGCAACGGGTCAAGGACCGTGAACTGGGGCCGGTCAACGCGCCACAGGACTTTGGCCTGGCACCGCTGCAACGCATTCACAGCCGTGACTACCTGGATTTCTTCAAAGGTGCCTGGGAGCGCTGGACCGAATTTGGCCAGGACGGCGACCTGCTGCCCTACACCTGGCCCGCCCGCACCTTGCGCCGCGTGTTGCCCACCAGCCTGCACGGGCAGCTCGGTTACTACAGCTTCGACGGCGGCGCGCCGATTACCGCCGGCACCTGGCAAGCGGCCTACAGCGCGGCGCAAGTCGCCCTCACCGCCCAGGCCGCCATCCAACAGGGCGCCCACAGCGCCTTCGCCCTGTGCCGCCCGCCGGGGCATCACGCCGCCAGCGACTTGATGGGCGGTTATTGCTACCTCAATAACGCCGCCATCGCCGCCCAGGCCTTTCTCGATCAGGGCCACAAAAAAGTCGCGATTCTCGATGTGGATTACCACCACGGCAACGGCACCCAGTCGATTTTCTATGAGCGCAGCGATGTGCTATTCACCTCGATCCACGGCCACCCGGAAGCGGAATTTCCGTTTTTTCTGGGTTATGCCGATGAGCTGGGCGACGGCGCGGGTGAAGGTTTCAACTTCAACTATCCACTGCCCGCCGGCTCCGGCTGGGACACCTGGAGCGCCGCGCTGGAGCAGGCCTGCCAGGAAATTACGCGCTACGGCGCCGACATCATCGTCGTGTCCCTGGGTGTGGACACCTTCAAGGACGACCCGATCTCGCAGTTCAAGCTCGACAGCCCGGACTACCTGGCCATGGGCGCGCGTATCGCTCGGCTGGGCAAACCCACGCTGTTCGTGATGGAAGGCGGTTATGCGGTGGAAGAAATCGGCATCAACGCCGTCAACGTTCTCGAAGGTTTTGAAGGGGCAGCCCAATGAACATGCTCAAGTCACTCGTGCTCTGCGCCGCCGTTATCAGTGGCGCGGCGCATGCCGAAGAGAAAACCCTGCGGGTCTACAACTGGTTCGACTACATCACGCCCAAAGTGCTGGATGACTTCAAGGCACAGCACTCCGACATCAAGCTGGTGTACGACATTTTCGACACCAACGAGGCGCTGGAAGCCAAGCTGCTGACCGGCAACTCCGGCTATGACGTGGTGGTGCCGTCCAACGTGTTTCTGGCCAAACAGATCGAAGCCGGCGTATTCCAACCGCTGGACCGCAGCCAGCTGCCGAACTGGAACCACCTCGATCCCAAGCTGATGAAGCTGATCGAAGCCAACGACCCGGGCAATAAATTCGCCGTGCCCTACATGTACGGCACCATTCTCATCGGCTTCAACACGGCCAAGGTCAAGGCCGCGCTGGGTGACAACGCGCCGGTGGACAGCTGGGACCTGATCTTCAAGGAAGAAAACATCAGCAAGCTCAAGCAGTGCGGCGTCGCGCTGCTGGACTCGCCTTCGGAGATTCTGCCGCTGGCCCTGCAACACCTGGGCCTTGACCCCAACAGCAGCAACCCCAAGGACTATGAAAAAGCCGAAGCGCTGCTGATGAAAATCCGCCCCTACATCACGTACTTCCACTCCTCCAAATACATGGCCGATATCGCCAACGGTGACATCTGTGTGGCCGTTGGCTATTCCGGCAGCTTCTCCCAGGCCGCCAACCGCGCCAAAGAGGCGAAGAACGGCGTGACCGTGGACATGCGCCTGCCCAAGGAAGGTGCGCCGATCTGGTTCGACATGCTCGCCATCCCCAAAGGCGCCAAGAACCCGCAGGACGCCTACACCTTTATCAACTACCTGCTGCAACCGCAGGTGATCGCGCCGATCAGCGATTTTGTCGGCTACCCCAACCCCAACAAAGACGCGACCGAGCAGGTGGATGCGTCGATTCGCAACAACCCCAACCTGTACCCGACCGAGGCGGCCATGGCCACGCTCTACACCTTGAAACCACTGGGGCGCGATGCCGAGCGCGCTCGCACGCGGGCCTGGACCAAAATCAAGTCGGGCACCTGACACCCCACCGCCAACGGACAGTCAGTGACCCTGAGACTGACTGTCCGCCACCCAGCGGCTCACAAAAGAACCTGCCACCCGAGCAGCGCTGCAACCTCCCTGGTCGCTGGGCCCGTCGGCCACAGGCAACGCACACTCACCGCCGCCGCTAACTAAGTAATGCCCGCCCCCTCCTCATCGCGCCTAACGTGAGCGCGATTGTCGCCGCAAGATCAGCCAGGAACCGCTACAGCCAGGGTCTGCGCGCTGAGGCCCACGGGCGACCTCGCGTATTTCTCAAGGCCAAGGAGTGCCCATGAAAGACCTCGTTCCAACCGAAAACAGCGGATTACTAGCGCAGCTGGCCACCGGCCCGTCCCTGCGTGAAGTGGCTTGCACCACCTTGCGTGCGGCGCTGCGCGAGCTGTATCCGGAGCTGGATATCAACCCGGACCTGGCCATCGTCAACGCCCCGCAATGGCTCGAACTGGGCGGCGACATCATCCCCGCCAAGCCGGCAACGGACACCCTCACCGGCGCCCTGACACGCAGTGCAATCTCCCGCGTGCCCGTGACTTACCTTGATCGCGAACACTACCTGGCGTACCCCTCAGGCAATGGTCCCGATGTGCACCTGCCCGTCAGGATCGACGCGATAGGCCGACTGATCAATGAGCTCGCGCCGTTGCTGTTCGTGGCCTTCCAGGAGCAACAGATAGATTTCTGGAACCAGAGCGCAGGCACCACCGGCCCACGCTGGCAGCTATTTGCCCAGTCGCTGCGCGATGTGTGGAACGTGCAGGAGGTTCATGGCTGGAACGCCGACGACTGCGCCGTGGCACGGGCGGTGTTCCACTGTCCCGAGTTCATCAAGCGCCAGCCCCACGACCCGTACGCGACACGCGCCTACCTGGTGGACATCGATGCGCAGGACGCCAGCGGCGCCCAGCACATCAGCGTTACGGCCATGGCCGTACTGATCGCGCATCACGGTGAACAGACCATCATCCTCAGCTACTCGATCGATACCGGCTATGCAAAATTTGCCAGCCTGGAGGCCTTCGGCCAGGCACTGCTGCCCTATATCGCCGACTTGCCCGGCAAAACCCTGAACTGGCGCTTGCTGGAACCGGACGGCAACTTTTTCGAACACCAGGCCTGCAGCCTGATCAGCTTGCAAATCGAAGCCATGGGCGATCTCGACCTGGCCGATGCGGCCCCCAAATCGCTGTTGCCCGCCCGCGCTATCGGCATGCAAGGGGCCGAGCTGGCGCGTCTCGATCAGTCGCGTATTGGCACCACGCGACGGGCATTGCCGGCCTGGCTGCTGCAGGCCTCGGAAACCGATCAGTCAGCCTACGGGCGCTACATGATGGACCTGGCCGCGCTGAGCCTTCAAAGCGACGGCAAGACCTTCATGGACGAACTGCCAACCCTCACCGACTTCACCCGCACGGCCTTGCGCACGGCGCTCATCAAGGACCATCCGCAGGCCTCATCACTGGATCTGGACCGCGTGACAATAACGATCACCAGCCAAGTCGTGTGGGGGACCGTCGCGCTGCCTGGCCAGACGCAAACCCTGACCTTGAGCCTGGTCGAGCTGGCCTTGCAAAACCTCGTCGCGCTGCCGCTGGGCAACAAGACTGTGAGTTACCAGGACGGCAGCCCGACACCCGCGTGGATGACCGCAGACTACCTGGAGCAACTGGTCACCCAGGCAGACATCGGCAAGCACTACCCCGAGCGGGTCAACACACTGCTGCTGGCCAATCCCGAGCAAGCCTTGCGGCGCCAACAGTTGTACGCCGGACAACTGAGCCTGCAACTGCCCTTGCTGGCGCTGCAGTACAAGATTCGAGGCCTGTTCGACGTTGACGAACAGGGTTATCGCTACGTCCACGCGGTCATGGCCAGCAGCGCGCAACACCGCCGAGTGGATGGCGTCACCGTGGTAATCCGGCCGCTGACACTGCGCCCCCGGTGGCGCGTGAGCGGCGCCACCGACAGCGTCGATAACATGTTTCTCATTGGGCCGCAGGACCCTGCGAGTGGCCCTTGTCTGTTGTATCGACCATTGTCCAACGAACCCTTGGTGCAGTTTCCTTCACAGGCCAACCTGCTTTACGCCATCAAGCAGGACACGCCGTTACGCCAGTCGGTACTGGCCTGGTTGCCCGACGCTGTGCGCCAGGATTACGCCCAGTTTGTCTTCCCCGGCAGCGTGCCTTCACCCTGGGTCCTGCCGACGCTGCTCAGCGAGCCGGTGAGTTCGATGGTGATGAGCGGCCCGATTGAGTTCGGCACCCAGGCGCTGGGCGCGGACTGCCTCGCGGTGCTGTACAACGCCAACGCCCGCGCCCTGGTGACACTGGCCGACCGTCAATCGGTGTCCAATGCCGAGGCTCGCTGGGAAAGCTTCAAGCATGCAGGCTGGATTGTTCTGAGTGCGGCGCTGCCGTTCATGGGCCGCACCGCGGGCGCCGCAGCCTGGATCTGGCAACTCATGGATGACCTGCAGCAGGTTATCGAGGCCCGGCAAAGCGGCGATCAAACGGCGGGCGTGAGTGCTGCCGTGGACTTTTTTCTGACCCTGGGCATGGCCCTGGCGCTGCACATCAGCCTGCAGCGCGCGCCGGCGCGTGCGCCTGAAAAACGCCCGCCGCCGGCAGCGTCGTTACCGGCCAAACCGCCGATCATCCAGCACCCCACGCTCGACACCGCGCACCTGCCGACTGACCATGACATCAACCTCCACACCCGCGGCGCCCTCACGCGTAACCGCAACAGCCTGGACGCGACACTGGACAGTTTCAGCCTGGCCAAACCTGCAGGGCTGGGCGACATAATCACCCAGCCCGGCCCTCATCTGCACCTCTACCCCAAGGGCCAGGCGTGGTACGTCCCGGTGGCGCAGCGCTGGTTCGAAGTGACGCTCGATGAAAACGACACCGTGCTGATCATCGACCCCAAAGACCCGAACCGCGAAGGCCCGGCCTTGATTGGCAACCGTCTCGGCCAATGGTTTGTCGACACCCGGTTGCGCCTGCGCGGCGGCGGAATGCGCAGTCGGCGACAGAAAGGCCAGCGCCTGAGGCCGCCGAAAATCCGCGAACTGCGTGAGCAACTGGCAGCCTTCGACACACAGGTCGAACAACGACGCCAGGACATGATGGGTTTGCAGCAGGCCATCGATCACGCGCCACCGGCCGATCGCGCAGAGGCCCGCACCACCTACCTGACGCACGTCAGCAGGCGCCTGGAAGAATTGGACGTACCGATTGCCCAGCTCAAATCGCTGAACATTCTCGATACCGTGCCGACGTATCAGGAAGCCATGCTGGGCTACCTGCATGACCAGATGATCCTGGCGCGAAGTGCCACCGCCGAACAGATGATCCGCTTTCGAGACGGCCTGCACACCGTGTCTGAATACCTGGACAACGAGGACTTGCCAGACACCCCGATGGCCCTGGAAGACTGCCGTGCCGTCGACGCGTCGACCCAGGCCATGGTTGAGCGCATCAGTTACCTGCAATCACGGTTCAAGGAGGCCCGCGCCCTGGGGGTCAAAGGCGTGGAACTGGTGCTGCGCCACGAACAAGTGCTGCCCAAGATAACGCTGGATGACCTCAAGGCATTCCGGATCACCCTGTCACGCTTCCTCTGCGTGAATGAAGCCGCCTCGGCCAGCAAAGACACTGCCCGTTCGGTGATCGCCCAGATGGTCGACCGGGCGGAACTGGCGGTACAGAGCCTGTGCGAAGCCTTGCAGCCAGACAATCTGGCCACGCTGGATGAACAGATCGAGGTCCTCGACAGCCTGGTAGACCAGTTCACTGGCCTGGATCAAAGCCTGGCCGATTTGCCGGCCGATTTTCCACTGGACGTGCATCGCCCGGCCCTGGAGACCTTGCAGCAGCTCACCGAAGAGTTCGCCCAACGGGCGGTCAAGCAAATGACCACGCTGCTGCGCGAGCGCAAGGCCCTGGAGTCGGCAATTGCCGGCCCCTCCGCGCCTGTGCCCAGACCGCAGAAAAAGGTGATCAAGACCCGCTTCCAGGGCATCGTGGTCGGCGAAGAACGCCCGCCACAACGGGGAGAACCGACCCCGCTGGTGGAGGTCAAGCAAGCACTGACCGGCAAGGTGATTGCTCTGTTTCATAAAAAGGACGGGGTATGGGTTGAGCGTGAGCGTACGGGGGCGCGGCCCACTGCGCGGGCGCAGTCGCGAAACGTGGCCGCCGGTATCGCCAGTGCTCAGGCGCTGCTCGACGATGTCGAACAGTTCATCACGCGCACCCAGCGCCTGGCCGGCGAGGCAAGACGCCTGCCCGTGGAGATTGAAGAGCGTTTCCACCGCCGCGCCGCGCAGCTGGCCCAGGCCGGCGAGGACATTGAGGAGGCATTGACCGCCAGCAATATGACCGAAAGCGGCTCACCGTCGGCCGCCTTGATCAACCGCAGCCTCGATGCCGCGATCAAACGCCTCTACGCCGAGGGCCTGCGCACCCGGCTCGACATGCTCAAGCAGCGCCCACCGACGGCCGCGCATGTCGAACTGCTTTACCGTGAAAACGAGATCATCATCAAACCGCTGCCAGGCCCACGCAGCAAGCTTTCCGGCCGCCACAAGGGCTATTTGAAGGAGTACGAAATCCTCGACGCCAAACACTCGAATGCGCTGTGGTACGCCCACTTTCACTACAAGGACCTGGTCAGTCCCGAGGAGGCCTACACCGCCGCGCACCTCAAGACCCAATCGCAGCGGCGTCTGGGCGGCAAGTATGAAGCGCCGGCCAAGGCCGATGACCGCGACAACATCGCGGTGTACCGCAGTGAGATCGGGCCGTTGCTGGCGCGATCACTGTTCTTCAAGACGGCCGCCTTGCCGGTGCCCCGGCGCTGAAGGTGGTGGCTGACAACCCCAGGCGCGGTACAACCGCCCAAGCGCCTGCGCGATGCTCGCCGGCGGCACGGCGGCAAACCCCAAGACCAGCCCGGCGCGCTGGTCGGGAGCAGTGCTGGAGTCCGGCAGCCAATAGGCGCTCAAGCCATTGACCTCGACCCCCACGGCGTGGGCCTGCGCCACCAGTTGCTGTTCGCGGGCGAGGCTGTCCACTCGCACCGTGAGGTGCAAGCCTGCCGCGACAGTGGGCAGGCTGCTCACGCCCGGCAGCTCACCGGGCCAGCCGCTCAACAGCGCGTCACGCCGGCTCAGCGCAGCGCGTCGCATACGCCGGATATGCCGCTGAAAGTGCCCCGCCGCCATGAACTCCGCCATCACCGCCTGGGTACTGACCTCCGAGTGGCGCATGTCGACCGCACGGCGCCGCGCAAACGAATCCACCAGGGCCGGCGGCAACACCAGGTAACCCAGACGCAACGCGGGAAACGCCACTTTGCCGAATGTGCCCACGTACAGCACCCGCCCCTTGCGATCCAGCGCGGCCAAGGGCGACAAGGGTGCGCCGCTGTAACGGTACTCGCCGTCGTAGTCATCCTCGATGATCCAACCGCCCGTGCGCTCGGCCCAGGCCAGCAGTTCAAGGCGGCGGGCCAGGCTCATGACCACGCCCAACGGGTACTGGTGGGAGGGGGTGACATACGCCACGCGACAATCGCTCAGGGTATTGAGCACCTGGCAGTCAATGCCCTCGCCGTCCACGGGTACGCCGTGCAGGCGCCCACCGGCCAGGGCAAACGCGTGACCGGCGGCGCGGTAGCCCGGATTTTCTACCGCCACGCCATCGCCCGGCTCTACCAGCAACTGTGCACAAAGGCTGATTGCCTGTTGCGCGCCGCAGGTGATCACAATTTGCTCAGCCGCACATTGCATGCCCCTTGAGCTGCGCAAATAAGCGGCAATCAGACCGCGCAGGCGCGCGTCACCCGCCGGGTCGCCGTAGCACAGCTGCTCAAGGTCCGGTTTGCGCCAAAAAGCCCCATTCAGCTTGGCCCAGACCTCAAACGGAAACAGATCAAAGGCAGGCACACCCACGCGAAATGCCCGTGGCGGCCCCGACGGAGGCTGGGACAGATGGTTGGTTTTTACCCGCGCCAGGCTGGTGCTGTGGATAACTTCATGGTCCAGATCTTCCGGCAAATCCGCGCATTTTGTGGATAAGGCTGGGGATAAGCCTGTTGAAAACCCTGTGGATACTTTTGTGGATAGTTTTTTCGGCGTGGGCAACTGGGCAACGTAGGTGCCGTCGCCAACGCGGCTCTCGATAAATCCCTCTGCATACAGCTGGTCATAGGCGCGCACCACACTGTTGCGGGAAATCGACAACGCCGCCGCCAGATCACGGGTGGCGGGCAATCGCGTGCCGCTGACCAGCCGCCCGTCCAACACGCGCTGGCGCAGGGCGTCATACAGCTGGCGCGTCAAACCCAGGCGGCGATCCAGCTCAATCCCAGCGGGGTTGAATGACAGCGGCGGTGTGATAGGCGACATATTGGACCTATGAAATTGGTGCCAGTTGGCTCTTACAACAGACCAATAGCCTGCCTAGGATGCAGGCATTCGCCAAGGAATATTTCCATGTACACACCCCGCGCCTTTGCCCTCGACGATTTGCCCGAACTGCAGCAACTGATCCAGCACACTCGCCTGGCGCAGTTGGTGACTTTTGGCGAGCAGGGCCTGCAGGCCAGTCACCTGCCGCTGCTGCTCAACCCCGATCAAGGCCCGAACGGTACGCTTTACGGGCACATGGCCAAGGCCAACCCCCAATGGCGCGACCTGCAAAATGGCAGCGAAGCCCTGGTGATCTTTGCCGGCGCCGACGCCTACATCAGCCCGGCGTTTTACCCGGCCAAGGCCGAGCACGGCAAAGTGGTGCCCACCTGGAATTACATCGCCGTGCATGCGTACGGCAAGGCCGAGGTATTTGCCGATGCCGAGCGCTTACTTGCGGTGGTCACGGCGCTGACCGATCGCCACGAAGGCAACCGCGCCCAGCCCTGGAGCGTCAGCGATGCCCCCGCCGACTACATTGACGGCATGCTCAAGGCCATCGTCGGCTTCGCCCTGCCCATCGAGCGCCTGATCGGCAAACGCAAACTCAGCCAGAACCGCAGCCAGGCCGATATCAACGGCGTGCGCGAGGGCTTGGCCGCCAGCATTGATGTGCGCGATCAGACGCTCGCGCGCTTTATCCCTCAAGGAGGCACAGAATGAGCCAGATCGATATCCGCCCCGTCACCGCCGGCGACCATGCCGCCTGGCTGCCACTGTGGCAGGCGTACTTGAGGTTCTACGAAACCCAATTGCCCGACGCCGTCAGCCAAAGCACCTGGCAGCGCCTGATCGATGCCAGTGAGCCGACCCATTCCGCCCTGGCCTGGCAGGACGGCAAGGCGGTGGGCATGGTCAACTTCATCTACCACCGCTCCAACTGGAGCATTGAAAATTCCTGCTACCTGCAGGACCTGCTGGTGGAGCCGGCCCAACGCGGCAGCGGCGTGGGTCGCAAGCTGATCGAGTTTGTCTACGCCACCGCCAAGGCTGACGGTTGCTGCAAGGTCCACTGGTTGACCCACGAGACCAACGCCACCGCGATTCAACTCTACGAACGCATTGCCGAACGTCCTGGCTTTATCCAATTTCGCAAAGGTCTTTAAGGAGCCCCGCATGCCTATCTCACCCGCCGACTGGAAAGGCGTTCCCGCGCCCACCGTTCAAGTGCTCGAAGGGCGTTTTATCCGCCTGGAAAAACTCGACCCCGCGCGCCATGGCGATGGCCTGTTTCGGGCCCTTGAAGGCGCGGGCGCCGATCCGAAGCTCTGGGACTACTTGCCTTACGGCCCCTTCCCCGAGAGCGCCGCGTTTGATGCCTGGCTCACCAACCATGCCCAGCACAGCGACCCGTATTTCTTCAGCGTGATCGACCGCCAGAGCGGCGAGGTGCAAGGCATCCTCAGCCTGATGTCCATCGTCCCGGCCCAGGGCCGCATCGAAATCGGCCACGTGACCTTCGGCGCGTCGATGCAACGCTCGCCCAAAAGCACCGAGGCGGTGTACCTGCTGGCCAAATACGCTTTCGAGCAGGGCTACCGTCGCCTGGAATGGAAGTGCAACAACGCCAATGCCCGTTCCAAATACGCGGCGCAGCGCTTGGGCTTCAGCTTTGAAGGCGTGTTCCGCCAGCACATGGTGGTCAAGGGACAGAACCGCGATACGGCGTGGTATTCGATCCTGGACTCGGAATGGCCAACCGTTGGGGCGGGGTTTGAAGCGTGGCTGTCCGAGGCGAACCAGCGTGGTTCTGGCCAACTGAAAACACTGGCCGAGTGCCGGGCCTGATTCTCAGCCACAACACAAAACCACTGTGGGAGCGGGCTTGCTCGCTCCCACAGTTGATCTGCTGCGGGCCCACTGCTGTCATCTCTCCGACACATTCCTGCAACCCCCCTTCGCTATACAGGTCGACTCGTTTCCATAACAAGGTCGTCCGTCATGCCCCCGTCGCCCCACCGCCTCGCACTCGCCATCACGTTATTGGCCAGCGGCCTTGCTGAAGCGGCGCCTGCGCCGACCAAAACCGTGCAGATCGACACGCCCACCTCCACGGGGCAAACCCTGACCGGCAGTGATTCGTTGACCACCACAGCGCCGGGCAGCCTCACTACCTCCGGCGTGGCCGTCACGCTCAAGGACGGCACCAGCGGCGCGGGCGTGGTGATCACCAACGCGGGCAAGTTGGTCTCCAGCGGCGGGCGCGCTATCGACAGTTCGGGCACGCTCACCGGGGCGCGCAACTACAGCGTCTACAACCTCGCGGGCGGTGTGATCCAGGGCGCCAATGACGCGCTGCGTATCAACAGCAATTTTGCCAGCGGCAGTTTGTTGATCGACAACAGCGGCACCATTCGCTCAGCCACCGGCCAAGGGCTCGACCTGGATGCGATCCGCAGCGCCAACGTGACGACCACGATCATCAACCGCGCCGGTGGGCTGATTCGTGGCGATGCCAGTGACGGCATGAAGACCGGCGCCAACGCGAACATTACCAACTACGGCGAGATCTCCACCGGCGACACGTTCTCGCGCGATGACAAATTCGACGGCGTCGATATCGACTCCGCCACCGGTGTGACGGTGACCAACTACGGCCTGATTTCCGGCGGTCGCCATGGCATCACCACTGACCTGGGTGCGTCGCTGACCAACTACGGCACGGTGATTGGCCGCAACGGCTCGGGCTTTGGCTCCGACGGCGACGGCACGGTGATCAACCACGGCACCATCACCGGCGCGTTCTCCGGGTTACAGCCGGATGGCGACGGCGATGGCGTGGACATCGACAAAATCGCGCATATCGAAAACTACGGCATCATCCAGGGCATCGGTGCCGGCGGTGTCGACAAAAATGGTTTTGCCAACGGCAGCGAAGGCATCGCCCTGGGCGGCGGCTATGTGTACAACGCCAAAGGTGCGCGGGTCAGCGGCGCCAACAACGCGATCCTGGTGGACGACGGTAGCGACGGCCCGGGCGTTGCCGCGACCACCCTGGAAAACCACGGCGTCATTCAGGGTCTGAATGGCTTTGGCGTGAAGTTTGTCGGCAACTTTGCCGACACCGTGATCAACGGCGGCACCATCAGCGGCAGCAATGGCCTGGCTCTGGATCTGGGCGGCGGCGATGACACGCTGGTGTTGCTCAATGGCAGCCGCTTTGTCGGCCTGGTGGATGGCGGCGCCGGCTACGACCGACTGAGCCTGGATGATGCTGCAGGCGGCAGTTTCGGTGACAGCCGTAACTTCGAATGGCTGGCCGTGAAACAAGGCACCTGGACCCTCACCGGCAGCGGCGATTTCAGCGACGGCGGCGAGATTTACAGCGGTGCCAAACTGATCAACCAGGGTGGCATTGCCGGTAACGTGACAGTCGATGCCGGCGGTATTTACGCTGGGGGTGGCTCGGTGGGCAGCCTGGTGGTCAACGGCACGCTGCAAACCAATACCGCACTGGGCACCGCCACCATCGCCCGCGACTTGACGATGGGCAGCGGCTCGACCCTGGCCTATGGCGTGAATGCCGATGGCAGCAGCGCGCCGATCAAGGTAGGCGGCACGGCCAACCTCAATGGCGCGACGCTGGCAATCAACCCTGCCAGCGGCACGTACCCATGGCAGAGCCATTACACCGTGCTGCAAGCCGGCAGCATCACGGGTCAATTCGGTACCGTCACCAGCGACTATGCATTCCTCACGCCGAGCCTGGATTACAGCCCGACTCAAGTCGGCCTCACGTACACCCGTAACGACATTGCCTTCAATCAGTTCGCCAGTACCGGCAACGGCGCCAGCGCGGCTAACAGCCTGGCAGGCCTGGGCACTCACAATCCGCTGTATAACGCCTTGCTCTCCACCACCACCGCCACGGCAGGTGCAGCCATCGAGCAATTGGCCGGCAGCAGCACTGCCAACCTCACTGGCGCCACCCTCGGCGCCAGCGCCCAAGTAGGCAACAGCATGCTTGCGGCGATGCATCAATTGGGCGGCGGCGCGGGCTTGATGGTCGGGCTTGATCAGCGCGACACCCCAGTGCTCGCCGCCAGCGGCGTACCCAGCGAGGCGCGCAACCTCAATGACCCGAACGCGCGCGGTCGCCTGTGGCTGCAGGGCATCGGCAGCTACGGCAAGCTCGATGGCGAGCACGGCAGCAACGGCCTGACCCAACGCACCAAAGGCACGGTGCTGGGGGCCGATTGGGCCCTCGACAGCGACTGGCGCGTGGGTTTGCTGGGCGGCTATTCGAAGACCGACCTGGACACCTCCGGCGTGGACGGCAGCGTCGACAGCTGGCACGCCGGCGTCTACGCCATGCGCCAGAGTGGGCCTCTGGCCTTGCGCCTGGGCGCGGCTTACAGCGGGCACCAGGGCGACAGCAAGCGCACGGTGGCCTTCAACGGTTTCAACGACCGCCCCAAAGGCGACTATGACGCCAACAGCCAGCAGGCCTTTGCCGAACTCGGCTACGCCATGGGCAGCGGGCACCTGAGTGCCGAGCCATTCGCCAACCTCGGCTACCAGCGCTACCAGCGTGACAGCTACAACGAAAAAGGCGGCGCCGCCGCGCTGCATGTCGACGGTCAGACCCAGGACAATTTCAGCAGCACATTCGGTTTGCGCCTGGCGCACCTCAGCCAACTGGATAACGGCATCAGCCTCACGCCCCGTGTCAGCGCCGGCTGGAAGCACACCTACGGCGATGTCGACAGCAGCACGCGTCAGGCTTTCCTGGCCGGCGGCACGGCGTTCAATGTCGAAGGCAGCGCCCTGGACCGCAATAGCCTGCTACTCGAAGCCGGGCTGGACGTCGGCTTGTCGGCGCGCCACAGCCTAGGCCTGGGCTACACCGGCGAGATGGGCAGCAACAGCCGCAATCACGCGTTGGTCGGCCAATGGCAGATGAGTTTTTAATCGCTCAGCACTAAAGACAACTCCCGCGAATCAGGGGTCGGTAGCCTGACAGTTATCGCCCCGTCATCTCGCTAAATTCCCGGCCTCTTATTCCATGAGGCTGGATTTACATGTCACTTGCACAAAAACAGTTCGCTATAGCCCTTACCCTCATGCTGGTGGTCACTGCTGCTCCGTTTGCACAGGCGCAGAGGAACCTGGAGCACGACAGCGACTGGCTTAACGAGATCCCTCTGGGCGACCTGCCCGCCGTGCACGACCGCGCGCATCCCGCGCCTGGCGATGAGTTCTACTTCGTCGAGCATGCCACCACCCATAACGGTAAACAGGCGGCGATCATGCTCGATTACGCCATTGATCAACTGTTGGAGTCTGGCGCGCTGGGCAAGCGGGAACAGGATGCACTTGAGCACCTGGGCAGTTACCTGAGCAGCCTGGCGCAAGGCAACGTCGGCGCGGTGCTTGAGCAATTGGCGGGCAGCCAGCATGCCAACCTGGGCACCGCCACCCAAGACAGCCTGAAACAGCTGAACGCCAACCTGCTGTCGGCGATCCGCGAGCTGAGCGGCCAGACACGCGAAGGCGCTAGGGTGTGGCTCAACGGCCTGGGCAACAGCGGCAAGCTCGACGACCAGCGCGGCAGCGCCGGTTTGCAGCAACGCACACAAGGCTTGATGGTCGGCGCCGACTGGTCGATGGACACCGCCTGGCGCGTCGGCGTCATGGGTGCCAAGTCAGGCAGCAACCTGAACGCCAAACGTTTCAAGGCCGAACTGCAAAGCTGGCACCTGGGCGCCTATGCCCTGCGCCAGGACGGCCCGCTGGCACTGCGCCTGGGGGCGATTTACAGCCACCACGACGGGCGAAATAAACGCAGCGTCGACGTCGATTTCCTCAACTTGCGCAACCAACTCAAGGGCAAGTACAGCGCTCAGAGCCAGAACGCATTCGTCGAGTTGGGCTATCAGCTGGGCGGTGCCGCAATCAGCATCGAACCCTTTGCCGGTCTCGGTTGGCAGCGCTATCACCGCGACAGCTTCACGGAAAAAGGTGGCGTGACAGCCCTGAACGTCGGCGAACAAACCCAACAGAACCTGGGCAGCACCTTCGGCCTGCGCCTGTCGAGCCTGTATGCCCTGGGCAATCAGATGAGCCTCACGCCCCACTTGAGTACACGCTGGCAGCACCTCTATGGCGACGTCAGCAGCACGGTTCGCCAATCTTCGGCATGGGATAAACGCGATGATTTCGACAGCGGCTTCACCCTCAAAGGCACCGCCCTGGATCGCAACAGTCTGGGCCTGCGCGCCGGTCTCGACCTTGCACTGTCGGCCCAACACACGTTGGGCCTGACCTACACCGCTGACGTTGGCAGCAACAGCCGCAATCAGGGGTTGATGGGCCAATGGGCCATGGGCTTTTGACCCACGCTTTATTTCAGGCGAAAAAAAAGGGGGGCACCTGCCCCCCCGAGGATTAAGCGGTCGTCTTGAAGGCTGTTATTCAGCCTTCGATTTCAATCAGGATTTCGCCAGGGTTGACCCGGTCGCCCTTGGCCACATGAACGGCGCAAACTTTGCCGGCAATCGCGGCCTGCACTTCGGTTTCCATCTTCATGGCTTCGGTAATCAGTACGGCCTGGCCAGCCTTGACCACGTCGCCTTCCTTGACCAGCACGTCGACGATATTGCCCGGCATTGCCGTGCTGACATGGCCCGGCTCGGTCGCGTGCTTGCGCTTGCTGCCGCCGCTGCTGACGAACTCGTTGAGCGGTTCGAACACCACTTCTTCGGGCATGCCGTCGATGGACAGGTAGAAGTGGCGCTTGCCTTCGGCCTTGACGCCAACCCCGGTGATATCCACGCGGTAGCTTTCACCGTGCACGTCGATCACGAACTCGGTCGGCACGCCTTCGCCACCGGCCCGCGCTACGCCGCCGGCCTCAGGAATCGGCAACAGCACTTCCGGGCTCAAGGTGCCGGCGTCACGCTCCTCAAGGAACTTGCGCCCGATGTCCGGGAACATTGCGTAGGTCAGCACGTCTTCTTCGGACTTGGCTAACGTGCCGATTTCGCCGCGCAGCTTGGTCATTTCCGGCTTGAGCAGGTCAGCCGGGCGGTGGTCGATCACCTCTTCGCTGCCGATGGCCTGGCGGCGCAGTTTTTCATTCACGGTGCCTGGCGCCTTGCCGTAGCCGCCTTGCAGGTAGAGCTTCACTTCATTGGTGATGGTTTTGTAGCGCTCGCCGGCCAGCACGTTGAAGAACGCCTGGGTGCCGACGATCTGCGAGGTCGGGGTAACCAGCGGCGGGAAACCGAGGTCTTCACGCACGCGCGGGATTTCGGCCAGCACTTCGCTCATGCGGTTCAGCGCGCCCTGCTCTTTCAATTGGTTGGCCAGGTTGGAAATCATCCCGCCCGGCACCTGGTTGACTTGTACGCGGGTGTCGACCGCCGTGAATTCGCTTTCGAACTGGTGGTATTTCTTACGCACGGCGTAGAAATACAGGCCGATTTCCTGCAGCAGCTCCAGGTCGAGGCCGGTGTCGAACTCGCTGCCTTTGAGGGCGGCAACCATCGACTCGGTACCTGGGTGGCTGGTGCCCCAGGCGAAGCTGGAGATGGCGGTGTCGATGTGGTCGGCACCGTTTTCGATGGCCTTGAGTTGGCACATCGCGGCCAAACCCGCCGTGTCGTGAGAGTGGATAAAGATCGGCAGGCTCTGCTCGGCTTTGAGCGCCTTGACCAGCTCGCCCGTGGCGTACGGCGTCAGCAGGCCGGCCATGTCTTTGATGGCGACCGAGTCGCAGCCCATGGCCTCCATTTGCTTGGCCTGGGACACAAACGCGTCGATGGTGTGCACCGGGCTGGTGGTGTAGGCGATGGTGCCTTGGGCATGCTTGCCGGCGGCTTTCACCGCTTCGATGGCCACGCGCAGGTTACGCACGTCGTTCATGGCGTCGAAGATGCGGAACACGTCGATGCCATTCACGGCCGCCTTGGCGACGAAGGCTTTGACCACGTCGTCGCTGTAGTGGCGGTAGCCCAGCAGGTTCTGGCCGCGCAACAGCATTTGCAGGCGCGTGTTGGGCAATGCGGCGCGCAGTTTGCGCAGGCGCTCCCACGGGTCTTCTTTGAGGAAACGTACACAGGCGTCGAAGGTCGCGCCGCCCCAGACTTCCAGCGACCAGTAGCCGACTTTGTCGAGCTTGTCGCAGATCGGCAGCATGTCGTCGGTGCGCATGCGGGTCGCCAGCAACGATTGGTGGGCGTCGCGCAGGATGGTGTCGGTTACGAAGATCTTTTTAGTCATTGGAATATTCCTCACAGGCCTGCGTGGGCGGCGATGGCGGCGGCGATGGCCAGGGCCAGCTCTTCGGGTTTGCGCTTGATCGAGTAGTTGGTCAGCTCAGGGTGGCTTTCCACGAAACTGGTGTTGAACTGGCCGCTGCGGAATTCCGGGTTGCGCAGGATTTCCTGGTAATAGGCGGCGGTGGTCTTCACGCCTTGCAGGCGCATGTCGTCCAGGGCACGCAGGCCACGGTCCATGGCTTCTTCCCAGGTCAACGCCCACACCACCAGCTTCAGGCACATGGAATCGTAGAACGGCGGGATGGTGTAGCCGGTGTAGATCGCCGTGTCGGTACGCACGCCGGGGCCGCCGGGTGCGTAGTAACGGGTGATCTTGCCGAAGCTGGGCAGGAAGTTGTTTTTCGGGTCTTCGGCGTTGATGCGGAACTGCAACGCGAAACCACGGTGCTGGATGTCTTCCTGTTTTACCGACAGCGGCAGGCCCGAGGCGATGCGGATCTGCTCACGCACGATGTCGATGCCGGTGATTTCCTCGGTGATGGTGTGTTCAACCTGCACCCGAGTGTTCATCTCCATGAAGTACACCTCGCCCTCGGCGAGCAGGAACTCTACGGTGCCGGCGTTCTCGTAACCCACGGCCTTGGCTGCGCGCACCGACAGGTCGCCGATGTAGGCGCGCTGTTCCGGGGTCAGCTGCGGGCTTGGAGCGATTTCGATGAGCTTCTGGTTGCGACGCTGGATCGAGCAATCACGCTCGAACAGGTGCACCACGTTGCCAAAGCTGTCACCGAGGATCTGCGCTTCGATGTGCTTGGGATTGACGATGCATTTTTCCAGGAACACTTCCGCCGAACCGAAGGCCTTGGTGGCTTCGGAAATTACGCGAGGGAAGGCTTGTTCGAGTTCTTCGCGGCTGTTGCAGCGACGGATACCACGCCCGCCGCCACCGGAGGTGGCCTTGAGCATCACCGGGTAACCAATGCGGTCACCTTCGGTGAGGGCTTCGGCGATGTCGGCAACGTTGCCTTCGGTGCCGGGGGTCACCGGTACGCCGGCCTTGATCATGCTGCGGCGCGCTTCGGTCTTGTCGCCCATGCGGCGAATCACTTCGGCCGACGGGCCGATGAATTTGATCCCGCGTTCGGCGCAGATGTCTGCCAGTTCGGCGTTTTCCGACAGGAAACCGTAGCCGGGGTGCAGCGCATCACAGCCGGTTTCCACGGCCAGGTTCACCAGCTTGCGCGGGTTCAGGTAGCCGGCCAGAGGCTCGGCACCAATGCTGTGGGCTTCGTCGGCACGTTTGACGTGCAACGCATGGCGGTCGGCGTCCGAGTACACCGCGACCGAGCGAATGCCCATCTCGGCGCAGGCACGCACGATTCGTACGGCAATCTCACCACGGTTGGCGATCAGGATCTTTTTTATCACTTGGAAATTCCCTTGAGCCGATTGCTGCGTCTTCAACCCGCTGAGTCCGGGTCGGCGCGTGACCAAATGTTTCATGACAGTCGCGAGACACACACTAGGCGCAACGGAGGATTAACAAAAATCAATAATTATTGGGTTGTGTATAAGTAAACACTTATAGTTGGCCGAACAGCCTGGGGCTAGAGGATTCAAATAATGCGTAAGTCATTGATGCGTATGACATTACGTCAGTTGCAGATTTTCAACGAAGTCTGTGATTTGCGCTCCTACAGCCGTGCCGCCGAGGAAATGTCCCTCACACAACCGGCCGTAAGCCTACAAATTCGTCAGCTGGAAGAGCTGATCGGCCAGCCGCTGTTCGATTACGTCGGCAAAAAGCTCTACATGACCGAGGCCGCCGAAGCCTTGCAGCGCGCCAGCCGGGATATTTTCGGGCGCCTGGAAAACCTCGATATGCAGCTGTCGGACATGCAGGGCTCGCTGCAGGGCCAGCTGAAGCTGGCGATCGAATCCAGTGCCAAATACTTCGTGCCGCACCTGTTTGCCGCCTTCAAGCGTCAGCACCCCGAGGTGCAGTTGCACCTGACGGTGGTCAATCGCGCTCAAGTGATTCGAAGGCTTTCAGACAACCGTGATGACTTGGTGATCATGTCCATGGTGCCGCAGGACATGGGCCTGGAATTTCTGCCGTTCCTGAACAACCCGATTGTCGCCGTGGCGCCGCTCGACCACCCCTTGAGCCTTCAAGGCCCGCTGCGCCTGCAGGACCTGGAACCGTACACGCTGCTGGTGCGCGAGCCGGGTTCCGGCACGCGACTGGCCTGCGAGGAGTACTTCAAGGAAAAGCGCGTGCATTTCACCCAAACGGTGGAAGTGGCCTCGGCTGAGGCGCAGCGTGAATGCGTGAGCGCGGGGTTGGGCGTGGCGCTGCTGACGCGCCACGCGATCAACCTGGAACTGGCCACCGGCGGGCTCAAGGAGCTGCCGGTGGAAGAACTGCCGCTGTACCGCAGTTGGTGCCTGGTGCAGGCCAAGGCCAAGCGCCTGTCACCGGTGGCCCATGCGTTCCTGGGCTTTATCCGCAGCGAGCGGGTGCAGATCAGCGCGTTGGCTGAGCGTTTCGCTGGGCAGCCGCGGGTGCCTGCCAGTGGAGTTCAGGGTAGTCCGTGATGCTCTGGAGCAATTGGCGCTCTTCGCAACGGTCTTCGATTGCGCGACGAAACGCCATGCGGCGCTGGTCTTCTTGCTGACGACGGGTTTTGACGGTGCTGCTGTCTTCGTATTGCCGGGCCATGTTGAGTCTCCCAATGCGAGTACGGGGAGGTCAGGATGGGCGCGGCGGATGACGGTTTGGCGGCGTGGGGGTTACAGGACGATGAATATTCCGAAATTGAAGGAGATTCCCTGTGGGAACTGGCGTGCCTGCGATGCAGGCACCGCGGTTTTTCAGTTAAACCGAGATGACGCCATCGCAGGCAAGCCAGCTCCCACATTTGGACCGGGTGCGACCTTGAATCAGTCGTCGAGGGCTTTGACCGATTTTGGCGAGAGACGCAGGCTGCGCAAGCTGCGCTTCACGCTCTTGAGGTGGTTGACCAGGCTCGGGCCGCGCGCCATGGCCACGCCCATCGCCAGCACGTCGATCACCACCAGGTGGGCGATGCGCGAGGTCAGCGGGGTGTAGATTTCGGTGTCTTCGTGCACGTCGATCGCCAGGTTGACCGTCGACAGCTCTGCCAATGGCGTCTGGCTTGGGCACAGCGTGATCAGCGTCGCGCCGCTTTCACGCACCAGGTTGGCGGTGATCAGCAAGTCTTTGGAGCGACCGGACTGGGAGATGCAGATCGCCACATCCGTCGGCTTCAGCGTGACCGCCGACATCGCCTGCATGTGTGGATCGCTGTAGGCCGCTGCAGTGAGCAGCAGGCGGAAGAATTTGTGCTGGGCGTCTGCAGCAACGGCGCCCGACGCACCGAAGCCGTAAAATTCGACGCGCTGGGCCTGGGACATTGCGGTCACGGCCTTCTGCAACTCCACCGGGTCGAGCTTTTCTCGCACTTCCATCAGGGTGTGCAAGGTGGTGTCGAAGATTTTCAGGCTGTAGTCGGCGACGGAATCGTCTTCGTGAATCGCAAATTGCCCAAAGCTCGCACCCGCCGCCAGGCTCTGGGCCAGCTTGAGTTTCAAGTCCTGAAACCCGGAGCAACCGATGGCGCGGCAAAAACGCACGATGGTCGGCTCACTGATGCCCACGCTGTGGGCCAGGTCGGCCATGGAACTGTGCATCACGGCCGCAGGGTCAAGCAGCACGTGATCGGCAACCTTGAGTTCCGATTTGCGTAACAGGTGGCGCGACTGGGCGATATGTTGCAACAGGTTCAAAGGGCAGGACTCTTGTTATTGGCAGGCGCCAGGGATGTAGCAAGCTTGTAGTTATACTACAAGAATTGCCGTTTTGCCCGTCCGATGCATCACTAAATCGCCCTGATGCCCTTTGAATCAGCGGGCAGCCGCCGTGTAGCCACACAGGCGGGCTGGCCGTCTTTAAGGAAAGTCTGCATTTTTGCGTAACAAATCTGCCAGCCCCTCGGCCTCCACCGGCCGACTGATCAGATAGCCCTGCACCTCGTCACAGCGCTCCCCTCGCAGGAAATCCAGCTGCTGCTGATCTTCCACGCCTTCGGCCACCACCTTGAGCGCCAGCCCATGGGCCATGGCGATGATTGCACGCGTAATCGCGGCGTCCTCACGGCCCTGGCCCAGGCCGCGAATAAACGTCTGATCGATCTTCACGTAATCCACGGGAATACGCTTGAGGTAGCTGAGGGACGAGTAGCCGGTGCCAAAGTCGTCAATGGCCAGCTTCACGCCCAGGTCGCGCAGTTGCTGGAAGGTGGCAATGATGTGCTCGACGCTGTCGAGCAACTGGCTCTCGGTCAGCTCCAATTCGAGGTATTGCGGGTCAAGGCCGGTTTCTTCGAGCACCTGGCGCACCAGGCTGACCAACTTGCCCTGGCGCAACTGGTGCACGGAAAGGTTCACCGACACCCGAATCGGCGCCAACCCCTGGCGCTGCCATTCACACGCCTGCCAACAGGCTTGGCGCAAGACAAATTCGCCCAGCGGCACGATCAGGCCTGTTTCTTCGGCCAGGCCAATAAAGTCCCCCGGCGGCACCATGCCCCACTGCGGATGCTCCCAGCGAATCAGCGCCTCGGCGGCGTTCAGCTTGCCCGTGGCCAGGCACAGTTTCGGCTGATAGAACACCGTGAGCTGGCGTTCGTCGATGGCCTTGCGCAAGTGGTTCTCCAGCTGCAAACGCTCAAGCGTGCTGGCTTGCAGGCTGTCGGTGTAGAACTGGAAGTTATTGCCGCCCAGGTGCTTGGCATGTTGCATGGCCATGTTCGACTGACTGACCAACGCGGAAATTTCCCGCGCATTGTCCGGCAGCAAGCTGACACCCATTGAGGCGCTGACCACCAACTCATGCCCGTCTACCGTCACCGGCACCCGCAGCTTTGCCAGCAGCCGCGTGGCCACTCGCGCCAGGCTCGACAGGTTGCCGTAGGCGTCGAACAGCACGGCGAACTCATCGCCGGACAGACGCGCAATGGTGTCAGCCTCGGGCAACGCGTTGATCAGACGACGCGCCATTTTCTGTAACAGCTGGTCGGCGACTTCATGGCCCAGGCTGTCGTTCAGCAACTTGAAGCGGTCCAGGTTGATATGCAGCAACGCCAGGCTACGCCCGCCCTGACGCACACGCGCATGGGCTTCGCGCAGTCGCTCGCGGAACAGCGAACGGTTGGCCAGGCCCGTCAACTCGTCATAGTGCGTGAGGTAGCGCATGCGCTCCTCAGACTCACGCCGCGCCGACAGATCAGCGAAGAAGCCCACAATATGGCTGACATTTCCGCGAACATCGCGCACCACGTTCAGTTGCAGCCATTGGGGGTACAGTTCGCCATTCTTGCGTGTTTCGACCAGCTCGCCCTGCCAGGTACCGTGGCTGAGCAGGGCCTGGCGAATCACCGGAAAGTGACGACGGGCGTCGCGGCTGCTGGGCAGTTCCACGACGTTGCGGCCGAGCATGTCGTCGATTTCAAAGCCGGTGACACGGCTGAAAGCCTGGTTGACGGCGATCAGCGCATAGTTCGGGTCAAGAATCACGATGCCTTCGCTGGCCGCCTCGAACACGGTCGAGGCCAGCCGCTGCTGTTCTTCCAGGGCCTTGCCGGCGCTGATGTCGCGGCGGGTGCCGAGCATGCGCGTTACCCGCCCACTGGGCGAACGCTCCACGGCGCGACCGCGGTCTTCGATCCAGACCCAGTGACCGTCGCCGTGGCGCACGCGGTATTCAACCTGATAGTCCTCGGTACGGCCTTTGAGATGCTCCACCAGTGCGCGCTTGAGCAGCGGCAAGTCGTCGGGGTGCAGCCGCGGCTTGAGGTGGCTGAGCATTGCCGTGACGTATTCAGGTTCCAGGCCGAACAACTCTTTGAGCTGAGTGTGGTGGACTTCGTCGGTTTGCAGGTTCCAGTCCCACAGCCCCAGTTCGCTGGCCTGCAGCGCCATGGCCAGGCGCGCTTCACTTTTGTTCAGGGCCAGGCTGGCGGCGTCCAGTTCCTGGTTGCGTTGCGCCACGCGGTCTTGCAGACCGATCTGGGCCTCGCGCAGGTCCTGTTCGACCTGGCGGCGCTGCTCGACTTCGCGCACCAGCTCCTGATTCAACTGCTCGCTGCGCTGCTGCGCCTGCTGTAAATGCTCGATCAGCGCCTGGTTCTGAAAGCGTCGCAGCAGGCCACGCTGGATCAGGCGGTTGACCTGCCACGCCACCAGGCTCAAAGAGCCCAGCAGGATCAGGCCAAGCACGCCCCAACCTTGCTGCTGCGCCGTGCCGTTCCAAAACAGATAGAGGATGGCCGGCACCAGACACGGCACGGCAAAGGACAGGAACGCGGGCAGGCTCACCGCGTAGGCGACGCTGGCCGACAGCGTCGCGGCGCCGATCAGGCCGAACACCCAGGCCTGCTGCATGAAGCTGTCCGCGGGCACCAGCGCAATCGCGGCGGTGGCTAACGTCAGGCCACTGACCGCCGAGCCGAGCATGAACATGCGCCGCCAGATCGGTTGGGCCTGGCGGCTGGGCATGGCCGAATCAAACGCGGCCACCTGGATAACGCGCAGGGCCACCAGGGCGAGCAGCCAAACCAGCCACACGCTGTCCAACAGATATTGCTTGGGGTTCCACAGCAACCAGGCGCAGACCAGGCCGTTCACCAACATCAATAAAGTCGGCAGCAATGAGCCCTGGTACAGCAGGCGAGTTCGTTCGACCGCCATCTCGGTTGCGTAACGTTTACGAATGATCTGCGCAGGCGCCGCCGAGGGGCCGAACAGGTCAGGACTGAGAGTCATAGGCAGTGTTCTTATAATGGTGAGCCCGAAACGTGCACGGAGCATACACAAGCAAACGCTTGGGCCAAACTGCTCCAAGTCATAAAAACCGCGCGATAATCCGCCGCAAAACTCGGAGCCAGACAGCTTGAGCGAGGTGCTGCGCGGGCTGTGGCCTATGACCGACCGGTCATCAGCCCCGCCAGAATGTTTGTCCGGCTCCAAACACGCCCGACGTTTTCGAGTGACCACCCGGCATTGGGATTTGCCCCACTCCCCCGGGCACCCTAGAATGCGCCGATGCGCGATGATCTCTCCCTTTTGCTGAACTCCCTCAACGATGCCCAACGTCAGGCCGTAGCAGCCCCCGTTGGCCGTCAGTTGGTCCTGGCCGGTGCTGGCTCCGGTAAAACCCGAGTGCTGGTGCACCGTATCGCCTGGTTGATCCAGGTTGAAAACGCGTCCCCGCATTCCATCCTGTCGGTGACCTTCACCAACAAGGCGGCTGCCGAGATGCGCCACCGCATCGAGCAGTTGATGGGTATCAGCCCGGCCGGCATGTGGGTGGGCACCTTCCACGGCCTGGCGCACCGCTTGTTGCGGGCGCATTGGCAGGAAGCGGGGCTGAGCCAGACCTTCCAGATCCTCGACAGCGATGACCAGCAGCGCCTGGTCAAGCGCGTGATCCGCGAGCTGGGCCTGGACGAACAGCGCTGGCCCGCGCGTCAGGCGCAATGGTTTATCAACGGCCAGAAAGACGAAGGCCTGCGCCCGCAACATATCCAGGCCAGTGGCGATTTGTTCCTGGCCACCATGCGCAGCATTTATGAAGCCTACGAGGCCGCCTGCGTGCGTGCCGGCGTGATCGACTTCTCCGAGCTGCTGCTGCGCGCCCTCGACCTGTGGCGCGACAACCCTGGCTTGCTGGCGCATTACCAGAAGCGCTTCCGGCATATCCTGGTGGACGAGTTCCAGGACACCAACGCCGTGCAGTACGCCTGGTTGCGCTTGCTGGCCAAAGGTGGCGACAGCCTGATGGTGGTGGGCGATGACGACCAGTCGATCTACGGCTGGCGTGGCGCGAAAATCGAGAACATCTACCAGTACTCCGACGACTTCCCGGACGCGATCACTATCCGTCTGGAGCAGAATTACCGCTCCACCGCCGGCATCCTCAAGGCTGCCAACGCACTGATCGCCAATAACACCGGGCGCATGGGCAAAGAGCTGTGGACCGACGGCGGCGAAGGCGAAGCGATCAACCTGTACGCCGCGTTCAACGAGCACGATGAAGCGCGTTATGTGGTGGAAACCATCGAAAGCGCGCTGAAAACCGGGCTGGCGCGTAACGATATCGCCATCTTGTACCGCTCCAACGCCCAATCGCGGGTATTGGAAGAAGCCCTGCTGCGCGAACGTATTCCGTACCGCATCTATGGCGGCCAACGCTTCTTCGAGCGTGCGGAAATCAAGAACGCCATGGCGTACCTGCGCTTGCTGGAAGGCCGTGGCAACGATGCGGCGCTGGAGCGGGTGATCAATGTTCCGGCGCGTGGCATCGGTGAGAAAACCGTCGAGGCCATCCGCGACCACGCGCGCCACGCCGATGTGTCGATGTGGGAAGCCATGCGCTTGCTGATCGCCAATAAAGGCCTGACCGGCCGCGCTGCCGGTGCCTTGGGTGTGTTCGTTGAGCTGATCGAGAACCTGGCCGCCAAATGCGCGGAAATGCCGCTGCATTTGATGACCCAGACCGTGATTGAGCAATCGGGCCTGATCGCCTATCACGAAGCGGAAAAAGGCGAGAAGGGCCAGGCGCGGGTAGAAAACCTTGAAGAACTGGTCAGCGCCGCCCGCGCGTTCGAAAACACCGATGACGATGAAGAGCTGACGCCGCTTGCTGCCTTCCTCGGGCATGCGTCGCTGGAAGCCGGTGATACCCAGGCCGATGAGCATGAAGACAGCATCCAGCTGATGACCTTGCACAGCGCCAAGGGACTGGAATTCCCGTATGTGTTCCTGGTGGGCATGGAAGAAGGCCTGTTCCCGCACAAGATGAGCCTGGAAGAGCCCGGCCGCCTTGAGGAAGAACGCCGCCTGGCTTACGTGGGTATCACCCGTGCCATGCAGAACCTGGTGATGACCTACGCCGAAACCCGACGCCTGTACGGCAGCGAGACCTACAACAAGGTGTCGCGCTTCGTACGTGAAGTGCCGAAGGGACTGATCCAGGAAGTGCGCCTGTCCAACAGCGTCAGCCGCCCGTTCGGCGGCGGCCAGCAGCAAAATTCCAGCACCCTGTTTGCCGGCTCCGAGATTCCGGAAACCCA
Source organism: Pseudomonas sp. HT11 (assembly GCF_044875395.1). Taxonomy (NCBI): domain Bacteria; kingdom Pseudomonadati; phylum Pseudomonadota; class Gammaproteobacteria; order Pseudomonadales; family Pseudomonadaceae; genus Pseudomonas; species Pseudomonas sp. HT11. Next base: position 6,264,554 of record NZ_CP173217.1, read on the forward strand.
GTTCAGCCTTGGTCAGCAGGTCAGGCATTCGGTGTTCGGCGAAGGCGTGATCCTCAACTTCGAAGGCGCGGGTGCCCAGGCGCGGGTGCAGGTGAATTTCGCCGAAGGCAGCAAGTGGCTGATGATGGGTTACGCCAAGCTCGAAGCGATCTGAGACACTGCATGCTCACTGTCAGGCGCCCGGCTAGCCGGGCGCCTGCAATGTGAAGAATCGTGCCCCTCCCTTGTTTTTCGCCCGCTCGGGCCAATATCTGTAACTAGTCCTACAGACCCTTCGGAATTGGTCTTACGTAAAAGCCCGAAACATTATGCCGCTAGCCACTGTCACGACACCTGTGCAACATGGCGCGCGTGCAATCCACAAATGGGAATTCCCTTTATGAAACGTTTTCTTAGCATCGCCATGGCGTTGTGCATCGGCCTGACGATGAGCCTCGACGCCAACGCCAAGCGCTTCGGTGGCGGCAAAAGCATGGGCTCGGCACCGACTCACCAGACCAGCCAAATGGCTCCTTCCGCCGGTGCCGGCGGTGCTGCGGCAACTGCAGGTGCAGCCGGTGCCGCTGGCGCGGCTGCCAAGGCCGGCGGTGCTTCGCGCTGGTTAGGCCCTCTGGCCGGTATCGCCGCCGGTGGCCTGCTTGCGTCCATGTTCATGGGCGGCGGCTTCCAGGGCATGCAGATCTTCGACATCCTGATCATGGCGGTCATCGCCTTCCTGATCTTCCGCTTCATCGCCGCCCGTCGCCGCAAGCAGCAGGAGCACATGGCTCCAGCCGGCGCGCCGATGCAGCGTGAAGTATTCGAGCAAAAACCAGCCATGGGTTCGATCTTTGGTGGTTCGGGTGCACCTGCTGCCGCCCGTCCGGTAATCAATGCACCGGCCTGGTTCAACGAAGAGCGTTTCGTCGAAGCGGCCCGCAGCCACTTCCAGTCCCTGCAACAGCACTGGGACGCCAACGAAATGGACAAGATCTCCGAGTTCGTGACCCCGCAACTGCTGGAGTTCCTCAAGCGCGAACGTGCCGACCTGGGCGACGGTTTCCAGTCGACCTACATCGACGATCTGCGCGTACAACTGGAAGGTGTGGATGATCGCGCCGACAAGACCATCGCCACCCTGACCTTCAGCGGCGTGTCGAAGACCTCGCGTTTCGACCAGGGCGAAGTGTTCAGCGAAAGCTGGAACATGGAACGCGCCCAGGGCGACAACCAGCCTTGGCTGGTCGCCGGTATCCGCCAGAACGGCTGATAACCGCACGCTTGAGCACTTGGCAATAAAAACCCCGGACATGTTCCGGGGTTTTCTATTTCGCGGTTGCACTTATAGCGAGCTACTGTATAAAACGCCCTATTAACCGCGCCAACTAGCAAGAGGATCCCGGCCGTGGAAGAAATCATCGAACAATTGCGTGAAGCCAACGAACCGGTCCCGGTTCCTCTGGAACTGCCTGACGAAGACCAAATTGTGGAAATCGAAGAACAACTGTTCATCGACATCCCGTTTGTCTTCCGCGAATTCCTGCTCACCGTCAGCGACGTGGTGTATGGCAGCCTGGAGCCGGTGACGGTTACCGACCCGCAGTCCCACACCTACCTGCCGGACGTGGCCGCCAACGCCTGGGATGCCGGTGTTGACCGCAGCATGATCCCGATCTGCCAGGACGGTGACGACTACTACTGCGTCGAAGAAGACGGCACCGTGGTGCTGTGGTCCGGCGAAGAAGAACTGGTTACCGAAGAAACCTGGGAATCGGTGTGGCACTGGGCGCGGGACGTCTGGCTGGAAAGCTGATTCCGCAAAGCTTTTGTGGCAAAGGAGCTTGCTCGCGCTGGGCTGCGAAGCGGCCCCAACCAGGGCGACGCGTTCTTTCAGATGTTGCGATGTGGCGGTTTTAGGGCTGCTGCGCAGCCCAACGCGAGCAAGCTCGCTCGCCACAAGAATGCGCCACTCGGCTTAGTGCTCCGGCGTGTCCTTGTGGTTATCCAGGGTCTCCAGCAAGGCAACCTGCATCCGCGTATGCACGCGGATGAACCACCGCCAGAGCACCGCCGCCACCGCTGCCGCCACCACGGCGATCAGCACCAGCAACTTGTTGGTTGGCAAGATACTGGCCGACAAGGCTGCCAGCAGCAGGAAAATCACCAGCAGCGACAGGATGGGGATCAGTTCGGCGATCACTCGTCGTACGCGCTGGGTATGCCTTCCGGCCATTTCCGGCTTGACGCTCATCTCTGCCAGCAACATCGACAGCGCCTTGAGCTTGCGATACGCCGCAATCAAAAACGGCAGCGACAACAGCAACGCCCCGCCCCAGATCAACGCCTTCTGCCAGCTTGGGTCACTTATCCAGCCCTCCAGATACCCACCGATGCGCGCCGCAAAAAAGCTGCCGGCAAAAAAGATCGCCACCACCAACGCCAGGTTTACCCCCACTTGCAGGATGATCTTGCGAATCATCGACGCCAGCATTGCGCCCTCGCCCTGAGGCTGGATGCTGCGCAACCATTCGCCATACATACCGAACACCCGGCTCATGCGCTTGGGCATCACCGCCGCAATCTTCAACGACAACGGGTCGGCGCCGCGAATCAGGTACGGCGTGAGCAGCGTGGTGATCGCCGACACCGCCACGGCCACCGGGTAGAGGAAGTCGCTGGTCACCTGCAAGGTCATCCCCAATGCGGCGATGATGAAGGAAAACTCTCCAATCTGTGACAGCCCCATGCCTACGCGCAGTGAGGTGCGGCCGTCGTTGCCAGCGATAAACGCCCCCAGGCCGCAGGACAACATTTTGCCCAGCACCACCGCCACGGTGATGACCGCGATGGGCCAGGCGTATTGCAGCAGGATCTGTGGGTCGATCATCAAGCCAATCGCGACAAAGAAGATCGCGCTGAACATGTCGCGAACCGGCTCGATCAGGCGTTCGATCTTAATCAACTGACGGGACTCGGCCATGATCGCGCCGATCAGGAACGCGCCCAGCACCATGCTGTATTCGAGCTTCACCACCAGCAGGCAGAAGCCGAAACACAGGCCGAGCACAGTGATCAGCAGCATCTCGTTACTCTCGAACTTGGCCACATAGGCCAGCAGGCGCGGCACCAGCAGAATGCCGATGACCAGCGCGACGATCATGAACAGCGAGAGTTTGCCGACGGTGGAAAACACCTCGCCGGAACTGACCGTGCCGCTGACGGCGATGCTCGACAGCAAGGCGATGATGCCGATACCGAGGATGTCTTCTACGATCAGCACGCCGAAAATAAGCTGGGCAAAGCGCTGGTTTTTCATCTTCAGGTCGTTGAGTGCCTTGACGATGATGGTGGTTGAAGAGATCGCCAGGATCGCGCCGAGGAACAGCGAGTCCATCGTGTTCCAATCGAACCAGCGGCCGATTTCGTAGCCGATCCAGATCATCAGGATGATTTCGAGGAATGCGGCAATAAATGCCGTGGCGCCGACCTTGAACAGCTTGCGCAGGCTGAACTCCAGGCCCAGGCAAAACATCAGGAAGATCACCCCCAGCTCGGCGAGGGTCTTGATGGTGTCTTCGTCGTGGATCAGGCCGAACGGCGGGGTGTGAGGGCCGATGATGAACCCGGCGACGATATACCCCAACACCACCGGTTGCTTGAGGCGGTGAAACAGGATGGTGACAACCCCTGCCACCAGCATGATCACGGCCAAGTCCTGGATAAAGCTGATGGCGTGCATGGCGAGGGGCTCCTTGAGGGTACTGGCGCTTTTCCCACTTCCACCGGCACCTATGAACGGTCGCAATAAGCGGAAGGAAAAGTCGGCCTTAATCGTAAGAAATGCCCTGAGACGGGCTTTTGAAGGTTAACACCGCGACTTCCGGCAGAAAGCCGGTGCAATATATGGAAACAGATCGGTGCAGGCGTGACGGCAAGCCGCCCACCGGCGTCCCGTTAGGGATGGCGCTGCAAAGATTTCAGCACCCGCAGAGGTGCCACCCCAACCGATGCCTACAACCCGTGAGTGTGCTATGGAACCCGGAAACGCCCAGCTGTCGATGACGGTACTGATGACCCCTGACATGGCCAACTTCTCAGGCAATGTTCACGGCGGCACCCTGCTCAAGTACCTCGACGAAGTGGCCTTCGCCTGTGCGAGCCGTTATGCCGGTCGCTATGTAGTGACCTTGTCGGTGGACCAGGTGATTTTTCGCGAACCGATCCATGTCGGTGAGCTGGTGACCTTCCTCGCCTCGGTCAACTACACCGGCAACACGTCGATGGAAGTGGGCATCAAGGTGGTGACCGAGAACATCCGCGAGCGCTCGGTGCGCCATACCAATAGCTGCTTCTTCACCATGGTGGCCGTGGACGACCAGCGTAAACCCGCCGCCGTGCCGCCACTGCAGCCGCACAACAGCGAAGACAAACGCCGGTTCGTACAGGCGCAACAGCGCCGGCAGATTCGCCAGGAGCTGGAAAAGCGCTATCAGGAAATCAAGGCAGACGGGCCGTAAGACCCGAGCTGCAAGCCCGCTCCCACATTGGGTGTTGTGGGGTTACAAACCGATCGGTGTGGCTTCGAAGCGCACGCGAGGATGGGCGATGCGGTCCTGGGCGCGGACTAGTTCCAGCTCGTAGCTGGCGCAAGCCTGAGTTTCCAGCAGCACTTCATGCACCGCGGCGGCGGTGAATTCGAAGGCTGCCAGCAGGCTGTCACCCAGCAGCACCCGCGCCAGAAACAGCCCCGACGTCAGGTCGCCCACGCCCACCGGCTGACGCGGGAACGCCAGCAGTGGCCGACGCAAGTGCCAGCTGCCATCGGCAGTCACCAACAGCATCTCAAAACCATCCGGCAGCTTGCCCGGATAATCCAGGTGCTTGACCAGCACGGCCTTGGGCCCGCGCGCCAGCAGCGCCTTGGCCATGCCCAGGCAATCGAACAGCGATTGCGGCTTGCGCCCGGCAAAGCTGTCCAGCTCCAGTTGATTGGGGCAAAGGAAATCCGCTATCGCTGCCGCTTCGTCCAACAGGAAATCGCTGACTTCCTGGGGCACGATGCAACCCTTTTCCGGATGGCCCATCACCGGGTCGCACAAGTACAAGGCCTTGGGGTTGATGGCCTTGATGCGCGCCACGCCGGTCAAAATCGCACGGCCTTGGGCTGCGCTACCGAGGTAGCCGGACAGCACTGCATCGCAGTTACCCAACTCGCCGATTGCGGCAATCCCTTCCACCAGCGCCGGAATCTGCTGCGGCGCCAACACTTCGCCCGCCCACTGACCATACTGAGTGTGATTGGAGAACTGCACCGTGTTGAGCGGCCAGACATTCACCCCGACCCGCTGCATGGGGAACACGGCGGCGCTGTTTCCGGCGTGGCCAAAAACCACATGAGACTGGATCGCAAGCAGATGAGGTGTGCGTTTCATGCGGGAGATTTCCGTAAAGCCATTGAAATTCTGGCCGCGCAGTATGCGACTAAACACGGCCTATACGACAGACCAGAGACACAGTTAAGCTGCTCTCACTTTGTTGGAGTTCATCGCATGCTGACCCTGGGAAACATCTTTGTGTTGATGCTGCTGGCGACCGGCGCCGCCTGGGTCTGGCACAACCACGGCCTGCGCGAGCGGGCGCTGGAGCGGGTCAAGCAGCATTGCGCCAAGCTCGATATCGAGCTGCTCGATGGCGCGGTGGCGTTGAAACGCATCGGTTTTGTGAGGGACGCCAAGGGTCGGCGCCGTCTGGCGCGCATCTACAATTTTGAGTTCACCGTGACCGGCGAAGCACGCCATCCCGGGACGATCACTCAGTTTGGTGCTCACAGCGCGCAGATCGAACTGGCGCCCTACCCGTTCGAGATCAAAACGCCGTTGCCCAGCGCTGAAGTGATCGAGCTGAGCCAATGGCGCCAGGACCACGCCAGCAAGAACCGTCACTGACGGCAGGCGGTCAAGGCGTCCTGCAATGCAGCCACGTCCAGTGGCTGACTGAAGATCAATTCAATACGTGAGTCACGGCGCCATTCGCTCGGTTGCCAGAGAAGTGCGCCGTTATCCACAGCGTTGGCACTGAGCCAACCTTCAGGGCTGTGGATAACCAGTTTGGCGCGCCGCCACACCAGATTTGTCAGCCAGCGGTGCAGGCGCACGGTGTCGAATTGCTGACTAGAGTGCCAGCGCCAGCCGATGCTCCAGCCGCCTTCTTGAGCCTGGCTAAGGCAGATTGGCAGCGTCGGATCGGTCCAGATGGCTGGCATCTGCGCTAAGCCTTTGGGCGCATCGAAGTTATCCACAGCAGTGCGGCCTTGCGCGTCCAAGCCGGGCAACAGGTCGAGCGGCACGTGCGCCCGGCGCGTCCAGTAAAGCGGGCAGTCGGGTAATTGCTGTTCAATGGCCTGGCGCTGCGCGGCATCCAGCGCCTCATCCTTGTTCAACACCAGCAGCCCGGCACTGGCCAGCGTCTCGCGTTGCGCATCAGGCAAGGGTTTACCCGCCGCCAGCGCCTGGGCATCCAGCACCAGTACGCACGGCTGAACCGCCAGCACGTCCTGCCACGGCGCCTGCCGCAGTTGCCTGAGCAACTGCGCCGGGTGGCCCAGGCCCGAAGGCTCGATAAACAGCCGATCAGGCTTGGCCTTACGCAGCAGGCGGCCCAGGCCTACCTGGAACGGTGCACCATTCACACAACACAGGCAGCCGCCTGCCACCTCGCCCAAGGCAATGCCGTCGTCATCCTGAGTGAGCAAGGCAGCGTCCAGACCGATCTGCCCGAACTCGTTGATCAACACGGCCCAGCGCTCGTTGGCCGGGCGTTGGGCCAGCAGGTGTTTGATCAGGCTGGTCTTGCCGGCGCCCAACGGCCCGGCAATCACGTGGGTGGGAATGTTCTGCAGCATCAGTGGCATCATTCAGACCGTGTAGAGAGCTTGATCCTACCCGGTTATGCGAGCCAATCCAGCGTCAGGATCAACCGTCGCTCATCAGCCTTGAGTGCAGGCGAGCGATGAATCAAGCCGTGAGCTTCGTTGCCATGCCATTGGGTGCCCTTGAGCATGGCGACTTCGCCACAGAGGATCTGCTCGATGCGCTCGGTGGGTTGCGCGTCCGACTGGGCCAGCTTACGGCGGTCCATCACACCTTCGCGCAACCACTGGCTGCCAATGCCGGCGTAGGTGGTGATCAGTCGCACCGGCACGTGGTCAACGTGAAAACGCGGGCACATGGCCTTGTCCAGCAGCCGCAAGCGCACGCCAATGCGTTTGGCGCCGAGCAAACAGGCGAACGCGCTGACCAACCAGGACACATCGGCAATAAAGCCTTCGTAGCCTTCAAGATCACGGCAACTGGACGCCAAACCCTGCAAGTTCGGTACAGCGTCTTCGTTGTTGAGCTCAATTACCATGGAATCGGCCAGCGGCTCATTGAGCGCCACCAGCAGGGCACCGAATTCGGCGATATGCAGCGGCAGTTGACGCTGCCAAACCGCCAGGTTCACCCCGTCTTCCAGAATGTCAGCCAGCGCCAGCGGGGTTTCACCGCACATTTGGCGGATCACGGGGCGCAATGGGATAACCGGGGCCAGCATCAGGCGACCTGCTCGAACCAGGGGCCAAAAGGGTCAGCCAGCAGGCGCCAACCTTCAACGCCAACGGCCATTTCTTCATCGGTGAGCAAGCAGGCGTCCAGTTCGGCACGCATGTGGTTGAAGTCGATGTTTTGCCCGATGAACACCAATTCCTGGCGGCAATCACCGGTACTCAGCTGCCAGTTGGCCATGATCGCCGCCACGCTTTCTTGATCCTGCGGCCATTGGCTTTTCGGCACAAAACGCCACCAACGCCCGGCAAAACCATGGCGCATCAGCCCGCCAGCCTGGGACCAACTGCCGGCATCCTGATGCTTGCTGGCCAGCCAGAAAAAGCCCTTGGAGCGCAGCAGTTTGCCGTTCACCCACGGGCGGTCGATAAAGTCGAAAAAACGCTGAGGATGAAACGGTCGGCGCGCGCGATAAGCCGTGGAGGCGATGCCGTATTCTTCGGTTTCCGGCACATGTTCACCGCGCAGTTCCTGTAACCAGCCCGGCGCCTGGGCGGCGCGCTCGAAGTCGAAGCGGCCGGTGTTGAGGATTTTGTTCAGCGGCACTTCGCCCATGACCATCGGGATAATTTCGGCCTGAGCGTTGAGGCGTTCGAGAATCGCCATCAGTTCCTCGCGCTCACGGCTGCTGATCAGGTCGATCTTGCTGATCAGGATTACGTCAGCAAATTCGATCTGCTCAATCAGCAGGTCAGTGATTGAGCGTTCGTCCTCCTCTCCCAGGGTCTCACCGCGTGAGGCCAGGCTTTCGGCGGCCTGGTAGTCGAGCAGGAAGTTCATGCCGTCGACCACGGTGACCATGGTGTCCAGGCGCGCGATATCGGCCAGGCTTTGCTCGTTTTCGTCGCGGAAGGTGAAGGTCTCGGCCACGGGTAACGGCTCGGAAATGCCGGTGGATTCGATCAACAGGTAATCGAACCGACCTTCTTTGGCGAGTTTTCCGACTTCTTCCAGCAAGTCTTCACGCAAGGTGCAGCAGATGCAGCCGTTGCTCATCTCCACCAGTTTTTCTTCGGAGCGGTTGAGGGTGACGTCGCGCTGCACCTCGCTGCCGTCGATGTTGATTTCGCTCATGTCGTTGACGATCACCGCCACTCGCAAATTGTCGCGATTGCGCAGGACGTAGTTGAGCAGCGTGCTTTTGCCGGCGCCGAGAAAGCCGGACAACACGGTAACGGGGAGACGATTGGGCATCAGGTGTTCCTCATCAGGGTTGGCCGGTCAAATCGCCCGTTGATGGCGTTCGCGCAGCTCTTCACGTTCTTTGGCTTCGATACTCAGGGTCGCTGTGGGGCGCAGCAGCAAGCGTTTCAGGCCAATGGGGTCGCCGGTTTCACGGCACCAGCCGTATTCGCCACGGGCCAGCAGTTCAAGCGCGTCGTCGATCTTGTCCAGCAGCTTTTTTTCGCGCTCCAGCAGGCGCAGTTGCCATTGGCGCTGTTCCTCGGCGCTGCCGACATCGGCGGGGTCGCTGTTGGTTTCCTGCTCGCGCAGTACCAGGAACTCGGCTTCGATGCGCGCTTGCAGTTCAAAACGCTGGCCCAGCAGCAGCTCGCGGAAGAAACCTTGCTGGGCTTCATTCATGTAATCGTTGGGCGATTGGGCAAGGAGGTCTTGTTCAGTCATGGAGAACAGTTCACGGGTCAGGCTGTGCTTTTATGTTATAGTATAACAACACAAATAAGCCAATCCCCTTGCTCGTCACGACGAAGGGCGCAATGCTTGAGCCCGTTCCATCCCCCGAGAAACCTTATGAAATATCTGCTGTGCGCCCTGTTATTGGCAGTGGCAGGACCTGCCTGCGCACAAACGCCGAGCCTGGCGGCTAACTGCGTGCGCAGCGCCAACCTGCTGGCTTGCGTGGATCCGCTGGGGAATGCCTACAGCGTGGCGACTGCCGGCAGCACCACGTATTTGCGCGGTTTCGAGGTGATCGGCAAACGCTACTGGGCACAGACCAACAGCCGCTATGGGCAGCTGACGTTCTTTACCGGGTTGGCGTCCGATGGTGAGGCGTGGGTCGGCTACACGCGCCGCGTGGGCTGGACCACCATCAACCGGTTTTCCAGCTCAGGCGGCACCCGTGCGAAGTTCACGTGCAGCCGCATTACCGGCTGCTAGACCTGGCCGTTCTTCTGCTCCTGAACCCACGCCATGTAGCTGTTCATCGGCGGGTTCTTCTCGAAGTACTTTTTCAAGCCTTCGAAAAGCCCATCCGCCACCGCCTGTTGATGGCGCGCAGTGACCAACCGCTGAGCGTCCTGGGTGTTGGAAATGAACCCGGTCTCGACCAGGATCGACGGCACATCCGGTGACTTGAGCACCGCAAACCCTGCCTGTTCCACGCGCTTCTGGTGCAGCGTGGTGATGTTTTGCAGGCTGCCCAACACCGAGCTGCCCAACTGCAGGCTGGAGGCGATGGTGGCGTTCATCGACATGTCGAGAATCACCCCGGCCAGCATCGGGTCCTTGTCCTTGAGATTGAGCAAGGTGGTGGCACCCAGCAGGTCCGCGCCATTTTCACGCTGCGCCATGAAGCGCGCCGTGGCGGAGGTGGCGCCGCCTTCAGACAGCGCATACACCGACGCCCCGGAGGCCGTGAGCCGTGGCGCGGCATCGGCGTGCACCGAGATAAACATATCCGCCTTGTGCTGACGGGCGATGTCCACGCGCTTGCGCAGCGGTACGAAGAAGTCATCGTTGCGCACCAGTTTCACGTCAAAGCCTTTCTCACGCTTCAAGCGTTTGGCCAGCAATTGGGCGATGGACAACACCACGTCCTTTTCGCGCTGGCCCTTGGAACCGATTGCGCCTGGGTCTTTGCCACCGTGGCCGGGATCGACCACTACGATGATGTCGCGCTTGGGATGCGCCTTGTCCACCGGCGCCACCAGAGGTTGCGGCTGCGCGGCGATCTGGCGCGGCGCGTGGGTGGCGCTGCTCAGGTCGAGTACCAGGCGATGACCTTGGCCATCCTGCGGCGGCAACAAGAAGCTGTTGACCTGCATCGGTGCGGCCAGGTCCAGCACGATGCGCGTATCGCCTTTACCAAAATGCCCGGAGCGGATCGAAGTGATTCCGCTGTTCTTCAACGCCAGTTGCGAGAAATCGCCGCTGAGTCCGGCGCCGCTCAGGTCGATGATCAAACGCTCCGGTGAGGTCAGGGAAAAGGTCTTGTATTGCACCGGGCCGCTGAGGTCGAACACCAGCCGCAGTTTGTCGTCGGAGCGCCACAGGCGCGCATTGCGAATCTGCGTGGCAAAAGCCCCCAATGGAAAGGTGAACAGAGGGCTGACCAGCAGCAGGTTGAGGAGCTGACGTCTGTGCATGACATATACCGCGAATAGAGGAGCGTCCCTGCTCGACATGACTGAAGAAAGGCTGGAGCAGAAAAATCATCGTCGACTCAATAGTTATAATATAACATGTCTTTTTATTTCCAACGATGGACCTGCTCATGAATGCGCTGACTCTGCCGGATATCGCCGCGCAGGCTTCACGCCAAGCCTTGCCGCTCGACTGGGTAGGCATGTGCGGCATCGCCTTGCCCATTCTCATCGACGGCCAACGCCTGACTGCCACCGCCGATGCTGGCGTCAGCCTAGACGACGGCGAGGCCCGCGGCATTCATATGTCGCGCCTGTACCTGGCCCTGGAAATGCTCGACCAGCAGCTTCTTACGCCTGCACTTCTGCGTAATGTACTGCAGCGCTTTCTTGAGAGTCATGAAGGATTATCTAAGAACGCCTACCTACGAATTCACACGGATTTGCTGCTCAAACGCCCGGCATTGGTTAGCCCATTGGCTGGCTGGAAAGGCTACCCGGTGTGCATCGAGGCACGTCTGGAAAACCAGATGTTCCACGTGGAACTAAAAATTGACGTTACCTATTCCTCAACCTGCCCCTGCTCCGCTGCGCTCGCCAGGCAATTGATTCAGCAGCAATTTCTTGAAGATTTCGCCAACACGCCGCTGCAACACGAAGACGTACTGACCTGGCTCGGCAGCGCCAACGGCATCGTCGCCACGCCCCACAGCCAACGCAGCAGCGCACAACTCTCTATCGAGCTGGACGCCAATCAGTCCACCTTGCCGCTCACCGACCTGATCGATGACGTCGAAGCCGCGCTCGGTACCGCCGTGCAAACCGCGGTGAAACGTGCGGACGAACAAGCCTTCGCCCTGGCCAACGGGCAGAACCTGATGTTCTGTGAAGACGCCGCACGCCGCCTCAACCTCGCCTTGAAACGCTCGGATGCCGTCAAAGCCTTCCACCTGAAAGTGATCCACGCCGAAAGCCTGCACGCGCACGATGCCGTGGCTGAAAGCCGCTGGAGGAGAGACTCTGCATGATCACCTGTAACGCTTTGCGCTGGGGTGCACCTGGGCAACCGCTCACCCCGGCACTGGATTTGACCCTGGAAAAAGGCAGCCTCACCGGCATCATCGGCGCCAACGGCACCGGCAAAAGCAGCCTGCTCAAAGTGATCGCTGGTTTGCAAAAACCGCTGGCGGGCAAGGTCAGCGTGGAGGTTCCGCGCCGGGGTGGCCTGTCGTTCCTGCCGCAGCAACAGCACTTGGATCGCCAGTTCCCCATCAGCCTGCAAGAGCTGGTCGCCGCCGGCTTCTGGGGCACCCAGCTCACGCCAGCCCAACGCAACGAACGTCTGCAGGCGGTGCTGGAGGACTGGTGCCTCAGTGGGCTGGAACATCGCCCGCTGATGGCCTTGTCCGGCGGCGAACTGCAACGCGCCCTGCTCGCCCGCATGAGCCTCGCCGAAGCGCCCGTGTTATTGCTCGACGAACCCCACGCCGCCCTCGATGAAGACGGACAGGCGCTGTGCTGGAAACACATTCACGCCTGGCACGACCAAGGCCGCACGATCATCGTCGTCTGTCACGACCTGGCCTCCGTGCGCCACCACACCCAGCACGTGGTGCAGATCAAAAGCACCGGCTGCGTGTTCGGCCCCAGCAAAGAGCTGATCCGCCCCCAACCCCAAATGCAGGTGGCCTGATGCACTTTGCCGCCCACCTGTGGATGCCTTTTTTCGACTTCGTGTTCATGCGCCGCGCACTCATCGGCGGGCTTGTACTCGCCTGCAGCACCGCGCCGCTGGGTGTGTTTCTGATCCTGCGGCGCATGAGCCTGATCGGCGACGCGGTGGCTCACGGCATCCTGCCCGGCGCCGCGCTGGGCTTCTGGTTTGCCGGGCTCAGCCTGCCCGCGCTGACCATCGGCGGCCTCGGTGCCGGCCTGAGCATGGCCGGTTTATCCGCGTGGATCACTCGCCGCACCGGCCTGCGTGAAGACGCCAGCCTTGCCGCCATCTACCCGATCTCCCTCGCCGCCGGCGTGCTGATTCTCGGCATCGCGGGCAAGCGTCTGGACTTGCTGCACCTGCTGTTCGGCTCCGCGTTGGCCGTGGATGAAACCACCCTCACCGGCATGCTTTGGGTCTCCGGTTTCAGCCTGATCGCCATGGCGCTGATCTACAAACCGTTACTGCTCGACACCCTCGACCCACTGTTCCTGCAAACCGTCAGCCGCCTCGGCCCACTCGCACACGGGTTATTTCTGACCTTGGTGGTGCTGAACCTGGTGATCGGTTTCCAGGCCATCGGCGCGTTGATGGTGGTGGGTTTGATGATGTTGCCAGCGATTGCTTCACGCTTCTGGAGCCGGCGCCTGCCGGTGTTGATTGCGGTATCGGCGGTGCTGGGATGCCTGTCGGTGTGGTTCGGTTTGTTGCTGTCGTTCTACTACTCACTGCCCAGCGGCCCGGCCATCGTGCTGGTAGCGGGCGGCGGGTATTTGCTGTCCGTGGTCTTCGGTCCGGTGCACGGCTTGCTGCGCCGCCCGCCCTCTCTTACATCCCAATGAGGTGTTTCCCGATGCGCGCTCTACTCGTGATGTTCAGCCTTCTGCTGCCCTTGTCGATGGCTCAGGCCGCCGACAAACTTCAAGTGGTGACCAGCTTCAGTATTCTGGATGACATCACCCACCAGATCGGTGGCGATCACATCCAGATCAGCAACATGGTCGGCCCGGACGCCGACGCCCATACCTACGAACCCACGCCGGACGACGCCAAGGCGCTGCTCAAGGCCCGGGTCATCATCAAGAACGGCCTTGGCTTCGAGCCCTGGCTGGACCGCCTGGTGACCAGTACCGAAACCAAAGCCACGGTCGTGACCGCCAGCAAAGGCGTGATCTCTCACACCATGGAAGAAGACGGCGAAACCATCCCCGACCCGCACGCCTGGCATAACCTGGCCAACGCCGAAATCTATGTGAACAACATCACCAAGGCGTTGATTGCCGCCGACCCGGCCAACAAAGCCGATTACCAGCGCAACAGCCAAACCTACCTGAAAGAAATCTACCGCCTGCTGGCCGAGGCCAAGACCCAGTTCGGCGCGCTGCCACCGGGCAACCGTCGCATCGTCACCTCGCATGACGCCTTCGGTTACCTGGGCCAGGCCTATGGCATTCAGTTCCTTGCGCCCCAGGGTCTGTCGACTGAACGCGAACCGTCTGCCGCCGAAGTCGCGGCGCTGATCACCCAGATCCGCAAAGACAAGGTCAAAGCCGTGTTCATGGAAAACATCAAGGATTCGCGCCTGCTCAAGCAGATTGCTGACGAAAGCGGCGCGCAGATCGGCGGCACCTTGTACTCCGACGCCCTCGCCGCCGAAGGCCCGGCCAGCACCTTCACCGGGCTGTTCGAATACAACCTCAACACCCTGTGCGCGGCCCTGAGCAAGCCATGACCCTGAGCATGCTCGACCTGGAAGAGGCTGCCATGGGCAGCCGCTTTCCACTCGACACCGTGCTCGACGCCGTGGCGTGGAACAGCGACGGCCTGATTGCCGCCGTCGCCCAGCAACACGGCAGCGGCGAGGTATTGATGCTGGCCTGGATGAACCGCCAGGCCCTCACCGAAACCCTGGCCACCGGGCAAGTCTGCTATTGGTCGCGCTCGCGCGGGCAGCTGTGGCGCAAAGGTGAAAGCTCCGGTCACTGGCAACAGCTGGTCGAGGCCCGGCTGGATTGCGACGGCGACGCCGTGCTGCTGATCGTCGACCAACGAGGCCCGGCCTGCCACACCGGCCGGCCCACCTGCTTCTACAACGCCATCGACGGCGCCCACGTTCACATCATCACCTCGCCCCTAAAAAAGGAGCCCGCTGCATGATCCGCAAGAACCCTTCCGGCGATCTGCCGGTGATTGCCGAATCGGCCTACGTGGATAAAACCGCGATCATCTGCGGCAAGGTCATCATCGGCGAAAACGTCTTCGTCGGCCCTTACGCCGTGATACGTGCTGACGAAGTCGACGCCACTGGCGACATGGACCCGATCACCATTGGCGCCAATTCAAACATTCAAGACGGCGTGGTCATCCACTCCAAATCCGGCGCGGCGGTGACCATTGGAGAATTTACCTCCATCGCGCATCGCTCCATCGTCCATGGCCCCTGCACCGTCGGCGACCGCGTGTTTATCGGCTTCAACAGCGTGCTGTTCAACTGCGCCGTCGGCGATGGCTGCGTGGTGCGCCACAACTCGGTGGTCGACGGCCGCGACCTGCCCGCCGCGTTCTACGTGCCCTCCACCACCCGCATTGGCCCGAACACCGACCTGTCGCAATTTCCGCCGGTGAGTGTCAGCGCTTCAGAGTTTTCTGAAGACGTGGCGCGCACCAACGTCGACCTGGTGCGTGGTTACAAAGCCCTGCAAAACGAGTTCTGAACCATGAGCCGCCTGCTGATTCGCAATGCCCGCCTGGTGAATGAAGGCCGGGAGTTCGATGCCGATGTACTGGTCGCCAATGGCCGCATCGAGAAGATTGCCGCCAGCCTCGAAGGCTACAACGAGCCGCTGGAAATTGACGCCCAGGGTCAATGGCTGCTGCCAGGCATGATCGACGACCAGGTGCACTTTCGCGACCCTGGCGCGCCCGACAAAGGCAGTTTTTACAGTGAATCCCGCGCGGCGGTGGCCGGTGGCATCACCAGTTTCATGGACATGCCCAACACCCACCCTGCCACCCTGAACCTGGAAGCCCTGGCCGATAAGAAGCGCCGCGCCGCGCTGCACTCGGTGGCCAACTACGGCTTTCACTTTGGCGTGAGCAACGACAACCTGGACATCGTCGCCGCCCTCGATCCGCGTGAAGTCGCCGGGGTGAAAGTGTTCATGGGCGCCTCCACCGGCAACATGCTGGTGGACGACCCGCGAATTCTCGAGCGGCTGTTTGCCGAAGTACCGACCATCCTTCTCGCCCACTGCGAACACACGCCGAGCATCCTGGCGAATGAGCAGCGCCTGCGTGAGCGCTTCGGCGAGCACATTCCCGCCGTCGCCCACCCGCTGATCCGGGATGCCGAAGCCTGTTTTCGCTCATCGTCTTTTGCGGTGGAACTGGCCCAGCGACACGGCACGCGCCTACACGTGCTGCACCTGACCAGCGCTCGCGAGTTGGCCCTGTTCGAAGACAAGCCTTTGGCCGAGAAGCGCATCACTGCCGAGGTTTGCCTGCACCATCTGCTGTTCGATGACCGCGACTATCACCGCCTTGGCCACCAGATCAAATGCAACCCGGCGATCAAGACCCGCGCCGACCGCGACGCGCTGCGCCTGGCCTTGCTGAGTAATCGTCTGGATGTGATCGGCAGTGATCATGCGCCGCATACCTGGGCGCAAAAACAGTTGGGCTATCGCGAAGCGCCGTCAGGCCTGCCACTGGTGCAGCACGCGCTGCCGGCGTTGTTGGAGCTGGTGATTGACGGGCATTTGCCGCTGACCACACTGGTGGCAAAGACCAGTCACCGTGTGGCCGACCTGTTCGCTATCCCGGATCGAGGCTATCTACGCGAGGGCTATTGGGCCGACCTGGTGCTGATCAAACCTGAGCCCGAAGGCAAACCCGTCAGCAGCCAGCCGATTCTCGCACGCTGCGGCTGGACGCCCTTCGCCGAGCGCAGCTTTCGCCACAGCGTCAGCACCACCCTGGTGTCCGGCCACCTGGCGTGGCACAACGGCCAGGTGATCGACAGTTGCCAGGGGCTGCCCCTGCACTTTCTGCGTTAAGCGCGGGGTTTGACCGTACCGCAATCGTTGCCCAGCCATTGGGCGTGAGTGTCCAGGCTGCCCTTTTGCTGAACGCCGGTGGCATTGAAGGTACCGTTGACGGTGGTGGTGAATTCCTGCTGGCTCTGGAAGGTCGCAACGCCAGTGCCTTGGGCTTTCGGGCAGCTGAAACGGAATTTCCACTGGTTGCCGGTTTTGTCGGTCACTTGCTGTTTGCAGCCCGATTGCGGATCGGTCAAGGGAATAGAATCAGACGCGACCTGGGCAGGCGTCAGGCAAACCTGCACGCCTTTGCCGGCCATGGTGATGCCCTGTTTTTCGAGCATGGCGCGCTGTTCGGGCGTCATCTGTTGCTTGAGCTGACCGAGGATCAGCGACAGGTCGGGCAAGTCCTGGTTATCGACTTTCATATTGCTGGTGGTCAATTCCCACAAGCCCGGCGCCAGCATCTGCGCCTGAGCCGCCACGGGCAGCGTCAATCCAACAACCATGGCCAAACCAAGCAGACGAGCATTCATCGGGTAACTCCTGGGTAATTGTGGGCGTTAGACGCTGCAAAGGCGCCAGTGTTGCACGGCAAATAAAATAGCGACATTCGTCGTCGAACATGGTCTGTTAGGGCACTGGATTGCCTGGAGTGATGTCGTTCATGGATTTTTTTGGCCCGCACCTGCTCGCCTACTTCATTGCCACGCTGCATTTTCTCGGGACGCTCGCCGCGATCCACGCGGTGCTGACCGTCAGGACCGCCCAAGGCTCGATCGCCTGGGCCTTGTCGCTGATGTTCATGCCCTACCTGACGCTGATTCCCTACCTCATCTTTGGCCGCAGCACCTTTGACGCGTACATCCAGGCGCGTCGCCAGGCCAACCAGGAAATGCACACCGCCATCACCGCGCTGAACTGGCGCCCGTGGGTCGAAGAAGCCCTGACAGCGCGCAACTCCCACGCCTATGCGTCCTTGCGCGCCATGCCCAAATTGGGCCGCATGCCGTGCCTGGCCAACAATGACGTGCGCTTGCTGATTAATGGCGATGCCACGTTCAGCGCGATTTTCGCGGCGATTCGCCAGGCTAAGACCGCGGTGCTGTTCCAGTTTTTTATCATTCATGACGACGATCTTGGCAGGCAGTTGCACGCCCTGCTGAAGGAAAAAGCTGCCGAAGGTGTAGATATTCACGTGCTCTACGACCGCATCGGTAGCCACGCCCTGCCCCACAGCTATGTGCAGTCGCTGCGCGACGCCGGGGTCAAAGTCAAAGCGTTCGCTACCCGCAGTGGCTGGCTCAATCGGTTCCAGGTCAACTTTCGTAACCACCGCAAGATCGTGGTGGTCGACGGCCTCACCGGCTTTGTCGGCGGGCATAACGTCGGCGATGAATACTTGGGCAAAAAACCGCCACTGGCGCCGTGGCGCGACACCCACGTGCAGGTTACCGGCCCGGTGGTGGCGTGCCTGCAGGAGTCGTTTGCCGAAGACTGGTTCTGGGCCGCGCGCGAGCTGCCGCCGCTGATCCTGCCTGACGCCTACCCCGAAGACGGCGTGCTCTGCCAATTGCTCGCCAGCGGCCCGGCCGATCCGTATGAAACCTGCTCGCTGTTTTTCGTCGAGGCTATCCATGCCGCGACCGAGCGCGTGTGGATCACCAGCCCGTATTTCGTACCCGATGAAGCGGTGTTCGCCGCCCTGCGCCTGGCGGTTTTGCGCGGGGTCGATGTGCGCCTGCTGCTGCCGTCGCGGCCTGATCACCGTATCGTCTACGCCGCCTCCAGCCTCTACGCCATCGAAGCCGTACGCGCTGGCGTGCGCGTGTTCCGCTACAAGCCGGGCTTCCTGCACCAGAAAGTGGTGCTGGTGGACAGCGAAATCAGCGCAATCGGCAGTGCGAACATGGACAACCGTTCGTTCCGGCTGAATTTTGAAGTGATGTTGCTGACGGTCGATGAAGCGTTTGCCAGCCAGGTGGAGCAGATGCTGCTGGACGACTTCGCACAAGCCCATGAAGTCAGCCACGAAGAAAGCCTCGAGACCCGCCGCCTGCAACAGCTGGGCATGCGAGTGGCGCGTTTGATCTCACCGATTCTCTAACAAACAACACAGAAACAAATGTGGGAGCTGGCTTGCCGGCGAAAGCGGTGTATCAGTCGACCCATCTGGTCCTGATACACCGCCATCGCCGGCAAGCCAGCTCCCACAGTTTTTTGATCTGCAGTGTGCTGAAGATCAGCGGTAAATATCTTCCCGCGTCCACGGCAGTTCATGGCTGCCATCAGCGTGAGGCTTCACTGCCAATATCTGGTGCAAGTTGATCCAGCCCCGCGCAAACGCATATGCGCACCCGGCCAGGTACAGCCGCCAGATCCGCAACGCTTGCTCCGGCACCATCTTGGCGGCCGCCTCGAGGTTGTCTTCCAGGCGTTCACTCCAATGGTCCAGCGTGCGCGCGTAATGCAGGCGCAGGCTTTCGACGTCGACCACTTCCAACCCGACTTCGCTGATTTCCGCCGTCATCATCGCCAGGTGCGGCAGCTCGCCGTTGGGGAACACATATCGCTCGATAAAATCGCCGGCGCCACGGCCTACGGGGCGACCGTCGGTGTGCTTGGCGGTGATGCCGTGGTTCATCACCAGGCCGCCTTCGCGCACGGCGCCAAACAGCACCTTGCAGTACTCCGCCAGGTTGGCGTGGCCGACGTGCTCAAACATGCCCACGCTCACCACCTTGTCGAAACGACCGTCCTGAGGCAGATCGCGGTAGTCGAGCAGTTGCAGGTCTACCTGGTCTTCCAGCCCCTCGGCCTTGACCCGTTCACGAGCCAGCGCCAACTGTTCTTTGCTCAGCGTGATACCAAACACTTTGACGCCGAACTCGCGCGCCGCAAAACGCGCCAGCCCACCCCACCCACAGCCGACGTCGAGCAAATACTCGCCTGGCTGCAGCCGCAACTTGCGGCACAGGTGGCGAAATTTGTCTTGTTGGGCCTGATCGATCGATTCGCTGCCGGTTTCGAAATAACCGCAGGAGTACGCCATGTCCTGATCCAGCCACAGCTGGTAGAACTCGTTGGACAGGTCGTAATGGTAGGAAATGGCCGCGGCATCAGTGGCCTTGTCGTGGATCGAGCGTACCGGACGACTCTCCTCGTCGTCTTCAATCAGGGCGTGACTCAGTTCGTCACATACTCGGATTACTTCGCTGATGGAGCCTTCCAGCTCCAGTCTGCCCTCGACGAAGGCTTCGCCTAATGAGTCCAGCGTTGGATGAGTCAGGCTGGACACGACCGTGGGGTCCTTTACCACGATCGTCACACTGGGCTCGGGGCCCAGGTTAAATTCATGGCCGTCCCAGAGTCGAAGACGCAGCGGTAGCTTGAGATTCTGTAAGGCCGGTGGAAGTTGCGCGAGCATGAGTAGTCCCCCCTTGTTTCAGACGTCTGGAGTGAGGGTAGACCATCCGAAGACAAAGTAGGAGGCTATCGATTTGATAGCACTTAACTATAAGGCTCGATGCTCGAGCAAACCGTCCTGGATCCACTGTTTCAGCCAGGTCACCGCTTGCAGTGGCGCCCCCTCTCCATAAGTGACTGCCAACCCTGTGCACAGTTCTGAAAAATTCCAGCCGGTGGTCACCATGCCCGCCAGCGCACAGGCTTCAGCCGGCTCAAGGCTGCGGTAATGGCACACATTCTGGTGACGCCACACCAGGCACATCTGCGCCCGTTCCAGCGCCTGGCTATCAGGGAAATCCGACTCATCCTTGCTGGCCCGCCAAATCGCCACGCTATTGAACTGACACAGCACCTGTTGCACCGAAGGCGCCAGGCCTACCTGCAAACCCGGCCAGTTTTCGGGGGCCAACTGCGCCATGTCATTCACACCCAGCGGCTCACCCTGCGGCGCATCGAACGCCAAGGTAAACGCCCACTCCAACCGCGCCAACTCGGCCAGCGGCGCGCTGTGCTCTTGCACCAGATGCTCGACGAGAAACGCCGGGAACCGCTCGCCCAGCCAACGCAGGCTGTAATGGGCCGACGGATAGCGGCGTACATAGGCGTCCGTCAGTAATGCAAACTCGTCGTCACCCAGCCAATAGCGGATGGCGCCGAAGTCATGCCGCAACACTTCCTGAAGCCGCGACACATAGGCGTTGTGGTAAATCGCCAGGCCCGTGTCCACATCCAGAGTCGGCCCACCCAGCAAGGTCGCGGCAAACCCACTGTTGGCCACCGAGCTTTCGGACAATAGATGCTGCTCAAACGCCAGCTGCCAGTCGATCAGGCGCATAACGCCCTCCTGGCCAACGCGCTGGCGCCCAGCTCACGGGCCTTGCTCAACTCGGCGAGCAGCTCTTCGAACGGCGGGAAATGGTCATCGCGCTCCAGCAATGTCGACACCGGCCCCAACAGCTCCAGCGTCTGTTGATACAGCGCCCACACCGGATCGCACACCGGGTGATCATGGGTATCGACCACGTAGTCGCCGTAATCCCTATGCCCGGCCAAGTGCAGTTGGCGGATGCTTTCAGGCGGCAGGCTGCGGATAAACGTCCAGGCGTCGAAGCCGTGGTTACGCGAGCTGACATACACGTTGTTCACGTCCAACAACAGCTGGCAGCCGGTCAGGTGGGCCAGGGCCTTGAGGAATTCCCACTCGGTGAATTCGTCGGCCTTGGAACGCACATAGCTGGAAACGTTTTCCAGCACCAGCGGACGCTGCAAGACGTCTTGCACTTGGCGCACGCGGCCGGCCACGTGGTAGAGACTTTCTTCGGTGTAAGGCAGCGGCAGCAGGTCATGCAACTGATGGGCGTTGCCGCGGCTCCAGCACAGGTGATCGGAAACCCACGCCGGCTGAATGCGCTCGGCGAGCTGCTTGATGTGTTTCAGGTAATCGATATCGAGGGCATGCGGCCCGCCGATGGACAGGGACACACCGTGCATCACCAAGGGATAGCGCTCGGCTATCGCATCCAGGTAGTACAAGGCTTTACCGCCCTGGACCAGATAATTCTCGGAGATCACTTCAAACCAATCCACGGCCGGCGATTGTTCAAGGATCTGCTGGTAGTACTCACTGCGTAAACCCAGGCCGTAACCCAGACTTGGAAGGGACGCGGACATGACTCACTCCAGGGCAAAGTGTCCGCAGCGGTGGGGGGCGTCCGCTGCGGGTGCACTCGGTGCCGGTTACTCGCCGACGGTGCCGCCAGCCTTCATGCAGGCAGCAGCGGAGGGCTTGGCGAGGAAGCCCTGGCCTTTGCAAGAACCCTGACCTTTGCAAGCATGGTCCTTGGTTTTGCAGTCGTTCTGGCCTTTGCACGCGTTGATACCGTAGCAGTGCACAGCCGTGTCAGCGGCTTGAGCCTGGGTCACAACACCAGCAAACAGGGTAGCGGCGGCCATCGCAAGGGCGGCACCAGCAGCAGCGGATTTGAAGTTCATTTTTAGAGTCCTCATGATCGGTAGGGGTGCCGGTCTGAACGGAGTGTTCAGTCTCGACATACCACTAGAGTGAGGACCCTTATCGGCGTTACAGCTGTATGCAGATATTTCTGAAATTATTCTTCAAGCTTCAAAAGTGGCTCCTGAAAGCGCAGCAAACGCCCGGCATTGCCCAGTACCAGCAAGGTGCTCAAGTTATGCAACACCGCCGCAATCATGGCGCCGGCCGCGCCCAGCCAGCCAAACGCGGCAAACACCACAATAGCCAGCGTCCAGCCCAACCCGATGATCACGTTGACCTGCAACGTGTGGCGGCACTGGCGACTCAAGCGCACACACGTGCCCAGGCGCCGCAGGTCGCTGCCGATCAACACCACATCCGCCGACGCCAGCGCGATGTCCGCACCGCCCGCGCCCATTGCCACACCGACCACGCCCGCCTTGAGCGCCAGCGAGTCATTGATGCCATCGCCGACGACCATTGGCCGAAAGCCACTGCCGATTTCCCCGAGCACGCGGTTGAGCTTGTCTTCCGGCAGTGCCTGGGCTTCGACGTCGCTGATACCGACATCCAGCGCCAGGCTGTCGGCCACGCTTTGACGGTCACCGGTCAGCAGCAGTTGGCGGCCCAGGCCCAAGTCGCGTAGCTCCTGCAGGGCCTGGCGCGCTTCCGGCTTGACGCTGTCTGCGAGCAGCAGCCAGGCGAGGAACTGGCCGTTCAGCGCCAGACCGGCAATCGGGCCGTCATGATCAGGGACTCGGGTGGTCACGATGCCCAATTGCTCGAACAATTCCGGGCGCCCCAAAGCCGCTTCGCCCTGCTCGGTCTGCGCCACCACGCCCAGGCCCTGGCGTTCGCGAATGTCCGTCAGCCCCAGCATTTGCTCCTGCGTTGCCAGCCCCGCCAACGCACGGCTGACCGGGTGGCTGCTGGCCGAACCCAGGCTGGCGGCAAGGTTCAACAACACCTGCCGATCCGGCGCCGTGGTGTCGATGGATTGCAAACGCAGCGTGCCAAACGTGAGCGTGCCGGTCTTATCCACAACCAGCGAGGTGAGGTCCGCCAACTCCTCGAGAAATGCCGAGCTGCGAATCAAAATTCCGTGCCGCGCCGCCACTGCAATCCCGGCAATCGCCGTGGCCGGGGCGGACAGCACCAAGGCACACGGGCACGCCGCTACCAGCACGGCCAACATCGCCTGGGCGTCATTGGTCACAAACCAGGTCACCGCCGCCAGCAGCAACACCAGCACCATATAGCTGCCGGCGTAACGCTCCAGCAACCGCGTGATCGGCGGCTTGGAACGTTCGGCGTTCTGCATCAGCGCAATGACTTTGCCCAGGGTCGATTCGTTACCGGTGCGCGTCACTTCCAGGCGCAGCAAGCCGTCGAGGTTGATCGCGCCACCAAACACCTGCACGCCCACGCTGGCTTCCAGCGGCACCGACTCACCGGTGATCGGCGCCGTGTCCAGGCTCGCCTGGCCCGACAGCACCACACCATCGGCCGGCACGCGATCACCGGCACGCACTTCGACGATATCGCCGCTGTTCAGCGTGCCGTTATCCACTTCCACAATGCTGCCGTCGGCCTGCACCAACCGCGCATGGCTGCGGGTCAGTTTGCCCAGGGCATGAATCGCTTCCTGGGAGCCAATCACGCTGCGCTCTTCCAGCACGTGGCCGAAAATCATGATGATCGGCAGCAATGCAGCCGTCAGCAGATCGCCCGTGGCCCACGCGCCGATCATCGCCAGGGCGATCAATTGGTCGGTGATGCCATGCAGGCTCGGGTAACGCAGGCTGTACCAGGCCGAACGCATCACCGGCACGGCCACCAGCAAGGAAGCGACGCCGAGCAGCAGTTGGCTGACACCGTTCTGGTCGGGCGCCAGCCAGCGCCACACCAAACCCAATACCAGCAAGCCCAAGGCCAACATGGCCAGGGTCAATTGCCGGGCAGCACTGCGCTGCTCGGCGGACGTCAACATAGGCGCGCTCATTGTTCGGCTCCCTGGATGATCAAGCGGGAGTCGTCTTTGGGATCGACCGTGGTCACCGAACCGGCCTGGCCGAGAATCTTCGGCAAGCGTTCGCGATACAGACGCAGCATGAGGCCCGGGTCTTTGACCTGGGCCAGGCTGGCGACGGTGGCCGTTTGCGCTTGGGCATTGGCCAGGCGTTCGCTGGCTTGGGCGTGGGCCACTTGCACAACGCGGTCGGCCTCCTGATTGGCGGCTTGGGTGAGTTTTTCCGCGTCGGTGCGCGCATTGGCCACGGCTTTATCGGCTTGTTGGCTGGCCGTCAGCACTGCGTTGAAGGCATTCACCGCCGGGCCCGGCAGGCTTGATTGCACATCGACACGCGTCACGTCGATGCCCAACCCCAAACCGGTGGAGGCCAAGTCTGCCAAGCGTTTATTGATGCCTTGCACCAGATCGCCGCGCAGTCGCTCACGGCGTTCGGCGGCGCCGTTATCGCTGCCGATCAATTCCGGGCGCGCCACCAGAATGGTGTCCAGGTCGCGCGCCGCCGCCAGCGCCACGGCGCTGCGCGTCACCAGGCGATCCAGCGCCGGCAGCACGTGCTCGCCCTGCAGCACGAACGCGTAGGGTTCGGTGACCTTGTAGAACACCCGCACATCCAGCTGCACCACACCGGCGTCGCCGGTTAGCAAGTAGCCGGAGCCTGCCAGCGCGTCGCTCAACGGCGCGGCAAAGGTGGCCACGCGGTCGGCCTGGGTCGCCGCGTCGGAACGCAGCAGGTTCTCCACCCGACGCTCAATCACACGGTCGGCTGCCGGCAGCAATACCACCTGCTCGAACGGCTGCGGCCACGCCAATAAAAGGCCGGCGTTTTGAATACGGTCCAGCGCGCCGAAGTGCAACACCACGGCGCGGTTCTGCGGGTCGATCTGGCGCACATTGGAAAACGCCCAGGCCAACGCCGCCAACACCGTCACCGCGTACAGCGCCAGGAAGGTCAGGCGCCCGGCCTGGATCCATGGGCTGTCCGGGCTGTCACGCTCACTCATGGCTGAACATCCTTCGGCCCGTCCACCAGTGCGCGGAACGGCGCGGCGTCAGTGCGCAGGATGATTTTGGTGCCCGGCGTCACCACCGTGCCCAAGGTGTCCAGCGAGCGCAGCAGGTTGTACAGCTGCGGATTGCCGGCGTAGGCACGGCCATAGATCTGCGCCGCTTCGACCCGCGACTGCGCCTCGATATCGGCGGCCTTCACCGTGGCATCGGCCTGCACGATGCGCGCATCACGTTCGGCGGCGGAGCGAATCTGCGCCGCTTCACGTTTGCCCACGGCAGTGCGTTCGGTGGCGATGGTCTCGCGCTCGGCGCGCATGCGGTCAACGGTGGCGGTGAGGGTGACCGACGGCAGGGTCAGGCGTTCAACGCCGACTTGCGCCACGCGCACGCCATAAGTGGTGAGCAATTGTTGATCAATCTGCTGGCGCAACTGTGCCTCAAAATCAGCGATGCGCACTTGGCTGGCGTCGGTGTTGACCAGGCTGGACAGGTCAAAGCTGGCCGCAGTGGTCTCCAGCGCCGAGCCGACGAAGGTGCGAATCTGCCGCGCCGCTTCATCCGGCTGGTTCTGCACCGCGCGCATAAAACGCTGCACATTGTCGGCATCGCCCTGCACCTGCCACGCCACGTAGGCCTGCACGATAATCCGCAAGCCGTCGCGGGTGCCCACGTCCTGCAAACCGCTGGAGGTGGTGCGCAGGCGCAGGTCCACCGGGATCGCCGCTTCGAACGGCGCCGGCCAGCGCCAGCCCAGGCCTGGCTCCAGCAGCACCCGCGACGGGTTGCCGAACCGCGTAATCACCGTGGCTTCGCCGGAACGCACCTGCACCAGGCTGGCGGCCGCCACCGCAAACAGCACCAGCAACACCGCCCAGGCCATGCGCCGCCAAGGAAACGGGCCAGCGGCTTGTTCATCACCGTGGTGGTGATGGTGGCCGTGATGATGACCATGATCGTGAGAATGAGCGCTCAACAGACAGACTCCTTATTGAACGGCTTTACGCGGCGCCCTAGGGTCGGCCGGCAAGGTAAAAGAACGCAGATCGATCGTCGGTGCGCCGTCGGCGCCCAGGCGGTGATCCAGAATAAGCAGCTTGGCGTGGGCCAGGCCTTGGCTGAGTTGGCCGAGGTACTGTTCCAGCACGAATGCCTGGCCAGCGGTGGCGTAGGCTTTTTGTTCGGCGCTGAACCGCAGGTCGGCCGCTTGCGCGCCAGCATTCACTTCGCGCGCGGTGGCCAACGCCTGATCGCGAGCAGTGCTGGCCTGCAGCAAGGCCTGGTTGGTCTGTTCGCTGGCAGCGCCGCGTTCGCGGGAGATCAGCGCCTGGGCGCCGATCTGCGCAGCCTGCACGGCGTGGTAGGCATTGGCAGCGCCAGCCGGTGGGTGAATCGCTTCGACCACCGTGGCCAGAATCTCCACGCCGCTGTTGAGTTTCTGCAAGTCCGCCTGCACCGAGCGGCCGATTTCGTCGGCCAGTTGGGTGCGTTGCTCACCGAGCAATTCGTCGAGCGTGCGCGAGGCAAAGTCGTGCACCAGGATGCGGCTGGCGGTGCTGCGAATCAGCGTCGGCACATCCGCGCTGTTATAGGTGGCGGCCAGCGCCGCCTGATCGGTCAGGCCAATGCGGTAGACGAACCGCACGTCCATATTGACGATCTGGAAGCTCTGCTTGTCGCCGCTGCTGCTGGCGATCACTTGGGATTTGTCATTCACATGGCTGGCGTCCCACAACCGGTTGGCGATCGTCGGCGCCGGGCCTTCGGCGGCGGCCAGCTCCGGTGTAGCCGCCTCGCTGACGCTGGTAGCGAGTTCATGCACCACGCCATTTTCGATAGCGATGACGCGGCCCAACGGCCATGGCAATCCGGCATGCAGGCCAGGGCCGAACACCGCCACAGGTTTGCCGAAGCGTTCATAAATCCCACGGCCTTGCAGGGGCACTTCGTGCACGCCGGTCAGCGCCCAGCCTACGGCCAATACCACCAGCAGCACCGGCAGGAATGCCCGGCGCATGTAGGTAAACGCCCAGATCTGGCGCAAATCGATACCGAAGCGGTTGTGCAACTCGTGCTGCAGCGCCTGCAAGGGTTGTGGCGGCCAACGCAGCAAACCGGCAATAAAGCTTTGCGCCATCAAGCGTGGTTCGAGGCGCGGCTGGCGTGGGCTGAACAGCGACAGTACGGCCCTGAGCAAAAACTCCACGGCAACCAGCCCCGGCAGCAGGCCGATCAACACGGCCAGGCGCAGGGGCCATACAGATTGCGCGCCGGCAAACAGCAGGCAGATCGCGCTGACCACCAGGCACGCAATCGCCACCCGGCTTAATTGCGCCAGCTGTGAGGCTTCCGGCCATTGCGCAGCTGTTTCCTGCGCCAGGCGGCGCTCGAACACCAGCAAGCCAAAGGCCAATGCCAGCCCCAGCGCGGCGCCAACGCTTGCCGATTGCCCCACGGCTGCAGCGGGCAGTGCCAGGTTCCAGAATTCGACAATGCTCAACAGTGCCAGCAACGACCAGCCACTCAACCACAGCACCGGCGCGCCAATCTGCGCCAGCAGGCTGCTGCCGAAACGTCCGGCAAACCGCGCGTACCCGCCCGTGTCTTCAAGCCGCGGCTCGATCAATTCCAGCGTCGGCTCTTCCAGCGCCTGCGCCCGCCAATCGGCGACCCACCACGCCGATTGCAAGCCGGCCACCAACACCCACAAGGCCGACGCGCAGTTGATCAGCACCACCGGCCAGATCGACAGCGGCGCAAACAGGGCGACAAACAATGCCAGCACCCAAGCGCAAACGGCCAGCGCCGTCAGGCTGATGCCGGCCTGGCGCAATCGACGCGCATGAAACAGCCCCTGCTGAAAACGCGGCAAGCCTTCAACCGAAGCGCCGTCAGCTTCTAGATCCACTTGCATCCACTCACGCCCGTTTGTACACAATTCGTTACGATATAACACGCGGCGTGAAATTTTTGTTCGAAAACACCCTGGTTGAACCCTACCGAGAATCCCTGTGGGAGGGGGCTTGCCCCCGATGACGGTGTATCAGCAACAGATCAGCTGACGGCCCCACCACTATTGGGAGCAAGCCCCCTGTCACATTCGTACGTCATTACCTTCGAGACCGTGACTAACCCCCCATAAACACGAGCCATCACTGGTGCAGCCGCCGATTAATCGGCACACTCCAAAACAGTTTTTCGCGGGTAAACGGACAAGGAAGCGTCGCCTCCCATGATTTCGATCTATCAGCTCAAACCGCGTTTTCAAGACTTACTGCGCCCACTCGTGCAGCGCCTCTACGACAACGGCACCACGGCCAACCAGATCACCGTGCTGGCCTGCGTGGTGTCCTTGCTGGTCGGCCTGCTCATCGCAGGCTTTGCCCAACACCTCTGGCTGTTTGCCCTGATCCCGTTGTGGATGATCCTGCGCATGGCTCTTAACGCCATCGACGGCATGCTCGCCCGTGAATTCGGCCAGCAGTCGCGGCTGGGCGCCTACCTCAATGAACTGTGCGACGTGATCGCCGACAGCGCGTTGATCCTGCCCTTTGCGCTGATCCCCGGCGTGAGCCTGGCGCCGGTGCTGCTGGTCACGTTGCTGGCGGTGTTCAGCGAATACGCCGGTGTGCTGGGGCCCATGGTCGGGGCGTCGCGGCGCTACGACGGGCCGATGGGCAAGAGTGATCGCGCGTTTGTACTGGGTGTGCTGGCCACCGGCGTGGCGCTGGGCTGGCTCGGCGCAGGTTGGGTCGACGCGGTGATGTGGCTGGTCGCGGCGCTGCTCGCCTACACCTTGGTCAACCGCGTGCGCCAGGGCCTCAAAGAAACGACGTCCCCTTCTGCATAAGGAATTTGCGATGCGTGAACAGCAAGAGCACAGCTTCAGTACCCACGACGGCGTCGAGCTTTTCTACCGGCACTGGCCGGCCACTGCGCCGCTTGGCGACGAGCCGCGCAAGGCGATCCTGCTGTTCCATCGCGGCCACGAGCATTCGGGGCGCATTGCCCACATGGTCGATGAACTGGACCTGCCGCACTTCGACTTCTTTGCCTGGGACGCCCGTGGCCACGGCCAGTCGCCCGGCGCGCGCGGCGACAGCCCAAGCTTCGCCACCTGTGCCCGCGACGTGCAAACCTTTCGAGACCACA
Source organism: Pseudomonas sp. HT11 (assembly GCF_044875395.1). Taxonomy (NCBI): domain Bacteria; kingdom Pseudomonadati; phylum Pseudomonadota; class Gammaproteobacteria; order Pseudomonadales; family Pseudomonadaceae; genus Pseudomonas; species Pseudomonas sp. HT11. Next base: position 6,293,864 of record NZ_CP173217.1, read on the forward strand.
TCGGTGCCACTTACGGCATCGAAGAAGACAATTGCGCGGTGATCGCCCAGAGCGTCGGCGCGGTGATCGCAGCCACGTGGGTGCACGATTACGCGCCGAAAATCCGCGCACTGGTGCTCGCCTCCCCGGCGTTCAAGGTCAAGCTCTACGTGCCGTTCGCGCGGCCAGGCCTGGCGCTGATGCGCACATTTCGCGGCAACTTTTTCGTTAACAGCTACGTCAAGGCCAAGTTCCTCAGCCATGACCCCGAGCGCGTCGCGTCCTACGACAGCGACCCGCTGATCACCAAGGCGATCTCGGTGAATGTGCTGCTCGGCCTGTACGAAGCTGCCGACCGCGTTGTCGCCGATGCCCAGGCGATCCAGGTGCCGACCCAGCTGCTGATCTCCGGCTCGGACTTTGTGGTGCACCGCAAACCCCAGCAGCAATTTTTCGACCGCCTGGGCAGCCTGAAAAAAGAACTGCACATCCTGCCCGGCTTCTTCCACGACACCCTCGGTGAACGCGACCGTGCCGTGGCCGTGAGCAGCGCCAGGCGCTTTATCCTGCAGAACTTTGCGCACCCGCTGGACCGCGCCTCATTGCTCGACGCCGACAAGCTGGGCGCCACCTGCGCCGAGTCCGAATCCCTGGCCGCGCCGCTGCCGCGCAACTCTTTGCGCGACCTCTACTGGCGCATGACCCGCGCCAGCATGGGCCTGGGCAAGAATCTCTCGGACGGGGTGAAACTGGGCTTTGACACCGGCTTCGATTCCGGCAGCACACTGGATTATGTGTACCGCAACAAGCCCACCGGCAAAGGCGGGCTGGGGCGGATGATCGACACCAACTACCTCAACTCCATCGGCTGGCGTGGCATTCGCCAGCGCAAGCTGAATGTTGAAGAGCTGTTGCGCCTGGCCATGGCCAAGTTGCGCAGCGATGATCGCCAGGTGCGCATTGTCGACATCGCTGCGGGCCACGGCCGCTACATTCTTGAAGCCTTGCAGGGCGTATCGCCGCTGCCGGAGTCGATCCTGCTGCGCGACTACAGCGACATCAACGTGCGCGACGGTGGCGCGCTGATTCGCGAAAAAGGCCTGGGGGATATTGCGCAGTTCGTCAAAGGCGATGCGTTTGATCGCGCGGACCTGGCGGCGCTCGACCCCAAGCCGACCTTGGCGGTGGTGTCCGGGCTGTATGAATTGTTTGCCGATAACGCCATGGTCGGCGGTTCGCTGGCCGGCCTTGCCGAAGCCGTGGAGCCCGGCGGTTACCTGGTGTACACCGGCCAGCCGTGGCACCCGCAGCTGGAACTGATCGCCCGCGCGCTGACCAGCCATCGCCAGGGCCAGGCCTGGGTGATGCGCCGTCGCAGCCAGGCAGAAATGGATCAACTGGTCGAGGCCGCAGGCTTTCGCAAGATCACTCAGCGTGTGGACGAATGGGGCATTTTCACGGTGTCTCTGGCACAGAAGATCTGAGCATGCGCGAACCCGGTTTATTGAAACCTGCGGTCCTGTGGTTGCTGCTGTTGGCGCCGCTGTTTTTCAGCACCTACGGCTTTGCCACCTGGGTCACCAGCCAGCGCAGCGACGTCGGCACACTGGTGTTCGGCTGGGAAACCCATATGCCGTTCTGGGCCTGGACCATCGTGCCCTACTGGTCCATCGACCTGCTCTACGGCTTCTCGCTGCTGCTGCCCACTAGCCGCCATGAACTCAAACAACACGCGCTGCGCCTGCTGACCGCCCAGGTGATTGCCGTGAGCTGCTTCCTGATCTGGCCGCTGCGGTTCACCTTTGAACGGCCGGCGCTGGATGGCGTATTCGGCTGGCTGTTTGCCGTGCTGGCAGGTTTCGACAAACCGTTTAATCAGGCACCGTCGCTGCACATCGCACTGCTGGTGATTCTGTGGATCATGTACCAGCGCCACAGCCAGGGCTTCTGGCGCTGGATGGTGCACGGGTGGTTCGCGTTGATCGGTATTTCGGTGCTGACCACTTATCAACATCACTTTATCGACTTACCCACAGGCGCCCTCGCCGGCTGGCTATGCGTGTGGCTGTGGCCGCTGGAGCACCCGAGCCCGCTGTTGAATGCGCGGCTTACGCGGGATCGAAAACGCTGGCGGCTGGGCGTGCGCTACGGCTTGGGCGCGCTGGCCTTGGTGATTCTCGCGTTAACGCTCGGCGGCTGGTGGCTGTGGCTGCTATGGCCGGCGGTTTCCCTGGGCTTGATCAAGGCCAATTACTTGGTACTCGGCGCGCCGGGCTTTCAAAAACGGCTCGACGGCACGCTGACGCCTGCCGCGCGCTGGCTGTATGCGCCCTACCTTGCGACCGCGTGGATCAACTCACGCCTGTGGACACGCAAGCATCCACAGCCTGACCTGATTGTGGATAACGTCTGGCTCGGTCGAATACCCGCCGCACGCGAGCAAGGTTCATTCAAGGCGATCGTCGATTTGTGCGCCGAATTGCCGATTAATCCACAGGGCCGCGCTTATGCATGCGTCCCCGTGCTGGACCTGATTGCGCCGACACCCGCCGAATGCCTGCAAGCCGCCCAAGCCATTGAGCGCCTGCGCGCAAGCGGGCCATTACTGGTGTGCTGCGCCCTCGGTTACTCACGCAGCGCCACCGCCGTTGCAGCCTGGCTGCTGCACAGTGGGCGCGCCACAACGGTGGACGAGGCACTGGCTATTATTCGTACAGCGCGGGCCCATGTGGTCCTGCACCCCGCTCACCGCGAAGCTTTGGAGGGTTTAGCCCATGCCCGCTGATATGGAACTCCAGGTGGTTGCCAGCCTGCTGCGCCGTGGTCGCTCGCTGGATCAGTTATCCACAGGCCTGACGCTGCTCGGCGTGCTTTTCGGCCTGGCCCAACTGCTGATGGCGAGTGTCGCGCCAATCTGCCTGCTGCTCAGCCTGTGGATGATTGTCCTGGGGCTGCTGCAAAAGTACTGGGCGCTGCGCGTCGCCTTTGATGCCGACCTGTTCGCGCTGCTCGCTCGCGACACCGAGCGCACCCCCGACCTCGACCAGGCCCTGCAAACCCTTGGCCTGCAATCGGCCAAGCGGGCCGGCCGGCCCTGGACCGAACGCCGTCGCGGCGCCCTCAAACTGCTGCGCAAGCAGGCCTGGCTGCTGGGCGCACAAATGCTGCTGACCCTGGCCGTGATCCTCGCCAGCCCTTGGCTACCTTTCGCCGGATAAGGAATCCCCATGTTCGAACCTGTGGTTGCCACCCTGATTACCTCAATGGCCCGCACCGTAACCGGCGCCCGCAGCCTGTGGCTGGGGTGCGCGCCGGTGCCGGTGCAGCGCATCTATTTCGCCAACCACAGCAGCCACGGCGACTTCGTGCTGGTGTGGGCATCCTTGCCGCAAAACCTGCGCACGTTCACGCGTCCGGTGGCCGGCAGCGACTACTGGAACAAAAGCGCCCTGCGCCGTTACATCATCAACCGCGTGTTCAACGGCGTGCTGATCGACCGCGAGCGCAAAGACCCTGTGGATAACCCACTGCAGCCTATGCTTGCCGCCCTGGAAGGTGGCGACTCGCTGATTATCTTCCCCGAAGGCACGCGCAATCTCGAAGACGGCTTGCTGCCCTTCAAGAGCGGCCTGTACCACCTGGCGAAAAGTTACCCACAGGCCGAATTGATCCCGGTGTGGATCGCCAACCTCAACCGGGTCATGCCCAAGGGTCGCGTGCTGCCGCTGCCATTGCTGTGCACCACCAGCTTTGGTGCTCCCCTGCAATTGGAGGATAACGAAGACAAAGCCGCCTTCCTCGCCCGCACCCGCGACGCCCTGCTTGCCCTTGCCCCGGAGCATGTCTGACATGGATAGCCAAACCCTGATGTTGTTCGGCGGGATCGGCGCCATCCTGGTGCTCGCCTCGCTGATCGGCCTGATCCTCAAGTTGCGCACCCGCGGTACGCCAAATGCGGTCGTCGACAACCTCAACGCCCGTATCAATGCCTGGTGGGTGATGGTCGTGGTGATCGGCATCGCCTTCTGGCTCGGCACCGGTGCGGTGATCCTGCTGTTCTACGCGGTGTCGTTCTACGCCCTGCGCGAATTCCTCACCCTCACCCCGACCCGGCGCAGTGACTACCCGGCGCTGGTGGCCGCGTTCTACCTGGCCTTGCCGCTGCAATACCTGCTGATCTATTCCGATTGGTACGGGCTGTTCTCGATCTTCATCCCGGTGTACGTGTTCCTGCTGCTGCCGATCCTCGCTTCGCTGGGGGGCGACAGCACGCACTTCCTGGAGCGCGCGTCGAAGGTGCAATGGGGCCTGATGATTGCAGTGTTCTGCGTGTCCTTCGTCCCGGCCCTGCTGACCCTCGACATTCCTGGCTACGAAGGTCGCAACCTGTTGCTGATCGCCTACCTGGTGATCGTGGTGCAGCTGTCGGACGTGCTGCAGTACGTGTGTGGCAAGCTGTTCGGCAAACACAAGATCGCGCCCAACCTGTCGCCGTCCAAAACCGTCGAAGGTTTCGTCGGTGGGATTCTGCTGTCATCCCTGATCGGCGCAGCGCTGTGGTGGACCACGCCGTTCAACCCGTGGCAGTCGTTCTTGATCGCGCTGCTGATCAACCTGCTCGGCTTTGCCGGCGGCATTGTGATGTCGGCGATCAAGCGCGACCGAGGCGTGAAAGATTGGGGCCATATGATCGAAGGTCACGGCGGGATGCTGGACCGGCTGGATTCGGTGTGTTTTGCCGCGCCGATTTTCTTCCACCTTGTTCGCTACTGGTGGACTTGAGAAATACCACCTCAAGCTCAACGCGGATCAACTGTGGGAGCAGGCAAGCCAGCTCCCACAGTGGTTTTGCGGTGTTTTCAAGTGTTCAGCCTGGCAGGTGCCCCAAAGGCAAGGCGCCTGGGGTTTTCACGGTCTGGATCGCAAAGTTGCTGCGGATGTCCCTAACCCCGGGCAGCTTCAACAGGCTGCCGGTGACGAAGCGCTCGTACCCACGCAAATCCGGCACCACCACCTGCAATAGAAAATCCGACTCCCCCGACACCAGAAATGCCGAGATCACCTCGGGCAGTGCGGTCACCGCCTCGCGAAGGCATTGGCCTCGGTGTCGTTGTGCCGCTCCACCTTCACGCCGACGAACACCATCATGCCCAGGCCCACTTCATCGCGATCCAGGGTCGCTTGATAGCCGCGAATCACGCCGGCTTCTTCCAGCAGCCTCACACGGCGCAAACAGGGGGAGGCAGACAGGCCGATCTCATCCGCCAGCTGCACGTTACTCAGGCGCCCATCGCGCTGCAGGGCTTCAAGAATCTTGCGGTCAAAGGCATCAAGTTTCAAATTTGGCATAAATGAATGACCGCAAGCTTAATCAATGGCAGACAGTGCCAAGAATAGACGCCTTTTAAGCTGAATACGCAAGCACCTGCCCCGGCCTTCGCTCCTAGAATCAGCCGACACATCAAGGGGGTGGAACATGACAGAGCTGTGGCTATTTCTGATGGCACTTTCGGTGGCGTTTCTGCTGCCGGGGCCGGACATGATCCTGTTGCTGCAAACCGGCGCACGCCAGGGCAAAGCGCTGGCGCTGACCACGGCCATCGGCCTGGGCCTCGCCCGGGCCTGCCATGTGGTGTTGGCGGGCATGGGGCTGGCGACCTTGTTCAAGGTGGCGCCCTGGACCTTCGACGTGGTGCGCCTGGGCGGTGCGGCCTACCTGTTATGGCTGGGCGTGCAATGCCTGCGTGCCAACGGGCTGCCATCGCTCGACGCCTCTCACGGCGCACCACCCGCCCATGCCTGGCGCATGGCCTTTCAACGCGGACTGCTGACGAACCTGCTCAACCCAAAGGCCCTGCTGTTCTGCTCGGTGCTGCTGCCGCAATTCATCAACCCGCAAGCCGGCCCGGTGGCGGCGCAGTTTGCATGGCTGGGGGTGATGCTGGTGACGGTGGGCTTCGCATTTGACTGCTGCTACGCCCTGGCCGGCGCGCGCATCGGCCGCTGGCTGGCCAGCAATCGCTCGGCGCAGCGCCTGCAGCAGTGGTTATTCGGCAGCCTTTTGATCGGTTTTGCGGTGCGTCTCACTTTTGTGCAACACGCCTGAGCGTTTGCGGCATATTCACGTCATCTTTTGTATCAAAGACGCGTGTAAGATACGCCGCACTTAGCCAGGGATGCTCACCATGTTCGATGCGTTGAAAGCGATCAGCCGCCGTTTTCTCGGCCTGTTAACCACGGTGGTGAGTGCCCTGTTCGGCCAATGGCAGCCGCCTTTCTGGCTGCGCGCCATCGGCCGAGGCCTTGCGAACCTGGGCCGCAACGCTCGCGCCTATCCGCGCCAGGCCGGCGCCGGGGTGTTGGGCCTCGTTTTACTGGCTGGCGCCGGATTCTATGGCTGGCATTGGTATTCAAACCTGCCGCAGCCGCACACCGTTGGTTATTCGTTGCACAAACCGAACCTGACGGATTACACCCAGCAACCGCCGGTGGTGGATAACTTGCAGGTGCGTTTCGCCGAATCCGTGGCCCCCTTGGCGGCGATTGGCAAACCGGTGACTGAGGGCATCACCCTCAAACCCAACGTGGCAGGCGCCTGGCGCTGGTCCGATGACCACACTTTACTGTTCGTGCCAGAAAAAGACTGGCCAGTAGACGCCCACTACACGTTGGACCTGGCGAAGAAAAACCTCCTGGCCGACGGCGTGTTGCTCAGCCAGTACAGCAGCCAGTTTTCCACCCAGCCATTCCGCGCCACCCTGGCACAAAACGAGCTGTATCAAGACCCGTCCAACCCGACGCTGAAACAGCTGGTCGCGACCTTCCACTTTTCCCACCCGGTGGATGAAGACAACCTGCGCAAGCGCGTGTCTGTGACCCTCGGCAAAGGCCTGGCCTACCGCGACGCGCAGTTGCCCAACCGCCCGGAAATCACCTTCGACGATAACAAGCTCAACGCCTACGTACGCTCCGCCGCCCTCGCCACGCCACTGGAAAGCACGCCGGTCAGCGCCAGGCTCGACGAAGGCATCAAGGCCCGCGACGGTGGCAACGCCAGCACCGCGCCGCTGGTGTCGGAAGTCATCGTGCCCGGCCGTTATCGCCTGACCTTTACCGGCGCCGACGTCAGCTTTGTCGACAATGAACGCGGTGAACCGGAACCGGTGCTGATGTTCAGCAGCTCCAGCGCCGTGGCCGATGACACCATTGCCGGTAAGGTCCAGGCGTGGCTGCTGCCGGAAAAAGCCCAGGACGACACCCGCCCCTATACCAGCAACGACATCGACGACGCCCTGCTCGCCCGCAGCACCAAGGTCGTCCTGACCCATGTGCCCAGCGTCGAGCCGTTGAATACCCTGCACGCGTTCAAGTTCAAGGCCCCGGCCGGTCGCGCGCTGTATGTGCGCGTGCCCGCCAACCTGGAAGCCATCGGTGGCTATCTGGCGAAAAACCCTACGGCCTCGTTGATCAGCATGCCGGCGTATCCGCGCACGCTGCAGTTCCTGTCCAACGGCGCGCTGCTGAGCCTCAACGGTGAAAAACGCCTGGGCTTCATGGCCCGTGGCGTGCCCGGCGCCCATGTGGAAATCGCCCGGCTGCTGCCCAACCAGTTGCAACACCTGGTGGACCAGAGCAGCGGCAGTTTTGCCCGGCCCAATTTCGGCAACGAATACTTTGATCGGATGGTCGAGCGCCAGTCGCTGGATATTCCGCTGTCGTCCAATGACCCGGCAAAAACCGTCTACGACAACGTCGACCTGAGCCATTACCTCACCGCCAACGGCGGGCGTCGTGGCATTTTCGTGCTCAAGCTCAGCCCTCAGGATGACCCTGCAGAACGCACGTTCGAGTACGACCGCAGCAGTACCAGCGACCTGCGCTTTATCGTGGTGACTGACCTGGGCATCATCGCCAAGCGTTCCAGCGACGGCAGCCATGATGTGTACGTGCAGTCGATCGGCAATGGTTCGCCGGTGGCCGACGCACAGGTCGACATCATTGGTCGCAACGGCCTGCCGGTCAGCAGTGGCCGTACCGACACCGAAGGCCATGCGCATTTCGCCAAGCTGGATGAACTGCGCCGTGAGAAAACGCCGCTGATGTATGTAGTCACTCGCGGCAATGACCAGTCCTTCCTGCCGATTGCCCGCCAGTCGCAGCAGCTGGATTTGTCGCGCTTTGACGTAGGCGGATTGGAAGAAGACGGCGCGATTGATCGCCTCAGCGCCTACCTGTTTACCGACCGCGGCCTGTATCGCCCTGGCGAGACTGCGCACTTGGGCATGATCGTGCGCAGCGGCAACTGGAAAGGCGCCCTGCAAGGCCTGCCGGTGGAGCTGCAAATCACCGACCCGCGCGGCCTGGAAGTGATTCGCCAACCCCTGAAGTTATCCACCAGCGGTTTTGAAACCTTTGATTTCCCCAGCAGCGAAGTCGCCCCCGCAGGCGATTACACCGCGACCTTGCAGTTGATTGGCGAGAAAAACACCCGCACCGACCTGGGCAGTGTCAGTTTCAAAGTCCGCGATTTCGAGCCGGACCGCATGAAGGTCAGCCTGAGCCTGCACGACACGCCCGTATTGGGCTGGATTCCACCGGACCAGGTGGTGGCCAAAGTCACTGCAATGCACTTGTTCGGCGCCCCGGCAGCTGGCCGCCGGGTGACGGCGAAGATGTCCTTGAGCCCGACGCTTGCGGCCTTCGACCGTTATCCCGATTACCGCTTCCGCCTCAACAACTCGTTGGAAGACGCCAGCACCGAAGACCTCGCCGAAACCACCGTCGACGACAACGGCCAGGCCGTGCTCGACCTTAACCTGCAACGCTTCGCCAACAGCACCTATCGCCTGCAGGTTATGACCCAGGTGTTCGAGGCTGAAGGTGGGCGTAATGTGACGGCGCAAAGTGCGCTGCTGGTGTCGTCCGCGCCTTATCTGGTGGGTGTGAAAAGTCAGGATTCGCTGTCGTACGTCGCCAAGGACGCCCCGCGTCAGGTGCAGTGGCTGGCCGTCGCGCCGGACCTCACGCCATTGGCGGTGGACGGCTTGACCAGTGAAGTGGTCGAGCACCGTTATGTGTCGGTGCTGGTGAAACAGTCCAACGGCACCTACAAATACGAGTCACGCATCAAGAACATCAGCCAGCCCGCCTCGCCATTGACGATGACCAAGGACGGCGCCAAGCAGACCCTGAACACCGGCACGCCGGGCGATTTCACCCTGCAACTCAAGGATGCCAACGGCAACCTGCTCAACCAGATCGACTACAGCGTGGCCGGACGTGGCAACACGTCGCGCTCCCTGGAGCGTAACGCCGAGTTGCAGCTGCGCCTGGATAAACGCAGCTACGCCACCGGCGATGAGATTGCGATCAGCATCCGCGCGCCGTACACCGGCGCGGGTTTGATCACCATCGAGCGCGACAAGGTTTACACCCAGCAATGGTTCAAGGCCGACAGCACCAACAGCGTGCAACATATCCGCGTGCCTGCAGGCCTTGAGGGCAATGCCTACGTCAACGTGCAGTTTGTGCGCGACATTGGCTCGTCCGAGGTTTATATGAGCCCGCTGTCCTACGGCGTGGTGCCGTTCAGCATCAACCTCGATGCGCGGCGCATGGCGCTGAAGGTCGAAGGCCCGGCGAAGATCGAGCCGGGGCAAACCCTGGACATCAAGGTCACCGCCGACCGCCCAGGCCGCGCGGTGGTCTACGCGGTGGACGAAGGCATTCTGCAAGTGGCGCGCTACCAGACGCCAGACCCGTTGGGTTTCTTCTTCCAGAAGCGCGCACTGGAGGTCGGTACCAGTCAGATTCTTGACCTGATCCTGCCGGAATTCAGCCGCTTGCTCAGTGGGGCGGCGCCCGGTGGCGATACGGAAGGCGCCCTGGCCAACCACCTCAACCCGTTCAAGCGTAAACATCAGCCGCCCGTGGCGTGGTGGTCCGGGCTGGTGGACCTGCCGGCCGGTGAAACCGTGCTGCATTACCAAGTTCCGGACAGCTTCAACGGCAAGCTGCACCTGTTTGCGGTGGCGGTGGATGCCGACAGCGTCGGTGTGAGCGAGGCCAACACCGAGGTGCGTGGGCCGATCGTGATCACACCGAACGTACCGGCTTTTGTCGCGCCGGGGGATGTATTCAACGTGAGCGCTGGCGTGTTCAGCAACCTCGACGCGGCGGCCGATGTGAAGTTTGAAGTGCAGACCAGCGACGGCCTCACCGTGCAGGGCGACAAAGGCAGCACCTTGTCATTGCAGCCGCGCAAGGAAGGCACCGCCGAGTTCAAGATCAAGGTCGGCGAAACCCTCGGTTCGGCGGACCTGCGCTTTATCGCCGTGCTGCCGGATGGCAAACGCATCCAGGTAGCAGAAACCACCTCGATCCGCCCGCTGAGCGAACATCGCGTGGCCCTGAGCCTGGGTCGTTTCGACAGCGCCAGCAAAGAGCTCAAGCCAACGCGCGAGCTGTTCAGCCAGCTGCGCGACGTGCAACTGGGCGTGGCGGCCTCGCCGCTGGTGTGGGCCAACGGCCTCAAGCATTACCTGGATGACTATGGCTATGCCTGCACCGAGCAATTGGTGTCCAAGGCCATGCCGGCGTTGATCTGGGGCGGCACGGCGCCCGAGGCCGAGCAAGCGTTCACCAGCGCAGTGCGTATGTTGCGCCAGCGTCAGAACCAGGCCGGCGGCTTCGGTTTGTGGGCGGCCAACCCGGACGTGGCGCCGTACGCCAGCCTGTACGCCACCGACTTCCTGATCGAAGCCAAGGAGCGTGGGCTGCCGGTGCCGGAAGATTTGCTGGTGCGCTCCAACGCCTACCTGACAGAACTGGCCAACGGCCCGAGCGAAGGCCTGTCGGAATTGCGCAACCGCGCCTACGCCAGTTACCTGCTGAGCCGTCAGGGAATTCTGGTAAGCGGCGCCTTGAGCGATATCCGCGAGCGCTACGAGAGTTACTTCAAAGACACCTGGCAGAACGACCTGGGCGCCGCTTACCTGGCCGCCAGCTACAAGCTGCTCAAGCAGGACCGCCAGGCCGATACGCTGTTCCGCAAAATCCCATGGCGCTCCCTTGTGGATAAGTGGGACAGCGACGGCCTGTATTACGACCCGCTGGTGCACGACGCCGAACACCTGCACCTGCTGGCGCGCCACTTCCCTGAGTTGCTGGACGATGTACCAGCAGCCTTGCTGGATAAGCTCGGCAAGCGTCTTAATGAGCAACGCTACAACTCGCTGTCGGCCGCTCTGCTGCTGCGTGCCCTGGACAATTATGGCCAGCGTGCGCAAAGCGACATGACCCTCAAAGCCACCGCCTGGCTGGGCGACAAGCAGCAGCAACTGCTGGAAATGGCCGGTCAACCGCCACGCGCCGCCGTGCCGGGTGCCACGCAAAAACTGGTGATGGAAAAAACCGACGGCCCGGCCGCGTTCTACATGCTCAGCGAGGCCGGTTTCGACAAGGGCGCCAAGCTCAAGCCGATCAACAATGGCTTGGAAATCATCCACGAATACCTCGACCTCAAAGGCGAGCCGGTGAGCAAAGTGGCGGTGGGCGATGAGTTCCTGGTGCGTCTGCGCCTGCGTGCGACCGACCGCGACCAAGTGCAACAAGTGGCCGTGGTCGACCTGCTGCCCGGCGGCGTCGAGCCTGTGTATAACTTGCCGCCGGAGCCGGAAACCGCCAGCGCCGATGAAAGTGAAGGCGACGATTCGGAGTACGTGGAAACCGCCGACGGGGATGAAGCGGATGCCTGGCAGGCGCCTATCGGCGAAACCGAGCTGAGCAACTGGCAGCCGGACTACGTGGACGTGCGTGATGATCGGGTGGTGCTGTACGGCACCGCGCTGCGCGATGTGGGCACTTTCGTCTACCGCGTGCGCGCCACCAACGCCGGCACCTTCAACACGCCACCGGCCTACGCCGAAGGGATGTACGAAACCACCCTGCAAGGGCGCGGCAAAGTAGGCCAGCTTGAAATTACCAAGCCTTAAACGCCTGACGCCGCTGCTGGCAGCGGCGGTGGTGCTGGTGGGCTTGCGGTTGTGGCCGCACGCCCCGCTGGAACAGGCCGTCACCTCGTCGCGGGTGGTGTTGGCCGACGACGGCGCGCTGCTGCGCATGACGTTGGCGGATGACGGCCAATACCGGTTGTGGCTGCCGCTTGCGCGCATGTCGCCGTCACTGGTCGAGGCGTTGCTGCTCAAGGAAGACCGCAATTTTTATTGGCACCCGGGGATCAATCCCCCGGCGTTGCTGCGCGCGGCGTTGGCCACCTATAGCGGCGGCCAACGCCAGGGCGGTTCGACCTTGAGCATGCAACTGGCGCGGCGCTTGTGGGATTTGAACACCCGCCAAGTGCCGGGCAAGTTGCAGCAGATGGCCTTGGCGTTATGGCTGGAGGCGCGATACAGCAAGCACGACATCCTCGAGGCCTACCTGAACCTGGCGCCCATGGGCGGCAATATCGAAGGCGCCGAGGCGGCCAGTCGCATTTACTTTGGCAAATCGGCAGCTCAGTTGTCGTTGTCCGAAGCACTGGCGCTGGCGGTGATTCCCCAGCAACCGGGGCGACGCGCGCGCTTCGGGCCCTCGCTGCAAAACGCGCGGCTACGCCTGATGGCCGACTGGCGCGAGACTTATCCACACGACCCACGAAACGACAGCTTGCTGGACTTGCCACTGGAGGCGCGCAACCGCCAGCAAATCCCGTTTCTGGCGCCGCACCTGAGCGAACAGTTGCTGGCGTCCCAGACCGGCAACGAGCTGAACAGCACGCTCAACCTGCCGCTTCAGCAACTGCTCGAGCGCCTGATTACCGGCTTTATCGCCGAGCGGCGCAGCACAGGCGTGGAGAACGCCACAGCGATCCTGATCGACAGCCGCGACCAGAGCGTAAAAGCACTGGTGGGCTCGGCGGATTACTTATCCACAAGCATTCACGGGCAGGTCAACGGCGTGTTGGCGCGGCGCTCGCCGGGGTCGACCCTCAAGCCGTTTCTGTATGGGCTGGCGCTGGATCAGGGTGTGATCCACCCCATGAGCATCCTCAAGGATTTGCCGAGCAACTTCGGCTACTTCCAGCCGGAAAATTTCGACGGCAGTTTTATCGGGCCGCTGACAGCGCGGGATGCTTTGATCCGTAGTCGCAATATCCCGGCGGTGTGGCTGGCCAGCCAAGTCAAATCACCCTCGCTGTATGGTTTGCTACAACGCGCCGGCATCCAGGGCCTGCGCGGCGAAAGCCATTACGGCCTGGCGTTGGCCCTCGGCGGTGGTGAGATGACGCCCGAGGAGCTGGCGCGGCTGTATGTGATGCTGGCCGGTGACGGGCATCTGCGGCCGTTACGGTATTTGCAGGAACAGCCGCCATCCACTGGGCCGCAACTGCTCACGCCGCAGGCCGCGTTTATGGTGCGCGATATGTTGCGCCGCAACCCACGGCCGGATGGCTTGCCGAGCCGCCATTGGCGCACCGCGTGGAAAACCGGCACCTCGTGGGGGTTTCACGATGCGTGGAGCGCCGGCCTGGTCGGGCCGTACGTGCTGGTGGTGTGGGTGGGTAATTTCGATGGTCGACCGAACCCTGCGTTTATCGGCGCCAAGACCGCTGCGCCGTTGTTCTTTCGCATCGCTGACGCCCTGCCGCTGGCGCTGCCCAACGTGGTGATAAAACCTGACAAACCACCCGCCGGGTTGGTGCGCATCGACGTGTGTGCCGCTTCCGGTGAGTTGCCCAACCGCTGGTGCCCGCAAACCCGCAAGACCTGGTACATCCCCGGCGTGTCGCCGATTCGTGTGTCGAACCTGCACCGCCCGGTGTTGATCGACACCCGCACTGGCAAGGCCGCGTGCCCGCCATTCGATGCGCAATACACCCGTGAAGAAGTCTTCGAATTCTGGCCAAGCGATGTGCAGCGCCTGTATCGCGCCGCCGGCCTGCCCCGGCGCACGCCGCCTAATGTGATGAAAAATTGCCAGCCCAACCGCGTCAGCGATCAGAGCGAAGCCCCGCAGATTCGCTCGCCGCTGACCCAGGTGAGCTACCAGTTGCGACTGTCCCAGCCGCAGGAAAGTATCCCGCTCAATGCCAACGCGGCCAGCGACGCAACCACGCTGTACTGGTTTGCCGACCAGACGCTGATCGGCCAAGGCCCGCCGCAAACCACGTTGAACTGGCGGCCGGGCAAGTCGGGCGAATACCGGTTGCGGGTCAGTGATGATCAAGGCCGCAGTGCGAGCCGGGGGTTGAAGGTGGAGTTTGTGCCGTGATCACAAGGTACTTGGCTGGATAAGCGCAGATCCCCCCTGTGGGAGCGGGCTTGCCCGCGAAGACGGTGGCCCAGCAAACAGTGATGTTGACTGACCCACCGCTTTCGCGGGCAAGCCCGCTCCCACATTTGATCTCCTGCGCGACGCCCTGATCAGGCGTCTTCATCGCCGAAACTGGCTTTGCCTGCGCTCTTGGCAAAATGGTTGTACGCCGCACCCAGCTTGCGTTGCTCGAAGATCGAAAACACCAATGTGCCGAGCAGGATCAGCATCCACACCAGAAACAGCTTCAAGGTATCCACCTGAGCCACGAACAGCAGCAGCGTGACCACGCCGCCGATGACCATGCCCAATCCCATCCACGCACCCAGCACCCGACCCACCGCCAGGCGCATGCCTTTGGGCAGCACCAGCCGGGTCGCCATCATCACCACGATGATCGTCAGGAAAAAACCAAACGCCGCCATGAACGGAATCGGGAAACCGCCCTCGCGGTACAGCCAGGCCAGCAGCCGATACACGGGGCCCAGTGGCTCCATTTGCTGATACGTGTCGGGACCGGGTAAATGCAGTTGGGCGAAATGCGCGGGCGTCATGGCCATGATGCCCACGCCGATCATCCCGACCACGGCCGCATAGAAACCACCGGCACGCCATAGCGGCGCCAGCACGCGAGTGTTTTCCACATCCTGGGTCAGCGCCAGGCCGAACACCGCGTTGCGCTGTTTGCCTTGGGCAATCGCAGGTTTGCCGTCGCGCTCACAAGCATCGCCAATCAGCATCACGTCCAGGTCCTGGACCAGCAGGATCTCGCCTTGGCGTCGGGAACTGCCGACGAGTTCGTAGTCGTCGGGGGCCTTATTGCCGAACAGATCAATGCCTTCGGCGATCACGCGGATCTCACCCGTTGCATCCTGCAGGCGAAAGTCATTGCAGCGCGCCTCGCCAGATACCCGGCTCCAGCTCCAGCGCCCGTCGTCGTCTTTCTTGCCGTCCTCGACAACCCAGACATAGCCCACGCACGGCTTGCCATTCACCGGCGACAGCTGGGTTTTGTCGGCAATCACTTTGCCGCGCACTTCCACCAAGCCCATCGCCAGAGAGCGAATCTGGCTGGTGGCCAGCCGCTGTTCGGTTTTATAGAAACTGGGCCCGAAGCTGAGCAGCAGGCCGACCAGAATGCCCACGGGGAAAAACAGCGCGATAAAAATGTGCGGTGCGTAAGCAATCAAGCTGATGAAGCCTGCGAGCAACACCAGCGCCAACGCGGTTTTCCACTTGGGTTTCTTCGCGACGACGCCTGCCTGGGTGGTTTTCATGCCCCCGGCACCTCAAGCTTCACGCCTTCGTAGCGGGTTTCTTCGGCGCTGATCGCCAGCAACGGAATACGCTGATAGCTGAGCATTCGCGCAAAGAACAGGTCGGGGAACACCGCGATGGCGATGTTGTAGAGGTTGACCGACTCGTTAAAGAACTCACGCCGGTCGGCAATGCGCTCTTCCACGGCCGAAATGGCCTGCTGCAACTCGACCATGTTCGGCCCGGAGATCAACGCCGGATAACTCTCCGCCACCGCAATCACCGATTTGAGCGCGGCATTGAGCTGATTGGACGCATCGACCTTGTCGTTGAGGCTGCTGGCATTCAAGTATTGGTTACGCGCATCGCTCAGCCGCGTAAACAGCGCGTTCTCGTGGTTCATGGCGGTCTGCACCACGCGCATCAGGTCGGGGATCTGGTCGGCCCGTTGCTTGAGCAGCACGTCAATGTTGGCGAACGCCTTATCCACATCGTTACGCCGCATGACCAGGCCGTTGTAGACCCCGACCATCCAGCCGATCACGCCCACGACAATGATCAGCACGACGATGCCGGCGATTAGCAGTTCGATATTCATGGTGAAGGCGTCCCTGGCTGAGTTATCCACAGGGAGGCATTCTAGGGGTAAAGCCTGACGGCGCGCCCGGCAGTAGCGCACAGATTCGACAGGAGGTCGTTAGGGGTACAGGATCAGCTGGTTTTCCACTTCCACGGGGAAAATCTTGTCGGTGAAGCTAACGATCTGATCCTTACAACGCCCGAAACAGCGCGCATAAAAAACCCCGATTACCGGGGTTCTGGTGCCGCCATCTCGATGTAGCTGGATGTCCCGCCACCCGTCGCGCCCGACAACCACCCCCACTCGAACGCCAGCGTGGTAAGCCCGGCGTGATTCACGCCGACCGTGCCGCGTGACCACCCGGCAAGCAGCTCACCGTCCAGCGTCAGGCACTGAAATAGAAGCTCGAGAGTGTTGGAGCCCGTCACGCGCCCGATCTGCTGGCCCGTGCGGATGCGGCCACCCTGGTAAGTGCCCGTAATAGCGTCACCCTCGACTCGATAATGAAACACCGTGTCCGAGCCGGAAAGCCCTTGGGTGTTGGTCGCTACCGCAAAGCGGCGATCGTTCAAACGTTCGCGCAGTTGGGAAAAGTCAGGTTGCATCGAGGTCGCGTCCTTGCGTGGAAGTTGGAGACCCGGTGCGGGCCTCCAGCGTGTGCCGTATTACTCCACCGTCACCGACTTCGCCAGGTTACGCGGCTGGTCCACGTCGGTGCCCTTGAGCACGGCAACGTAGTAGGACAGCAACTGCAGCGGGATGGTGTAGAGGATCGGTGACAGGGTGTCGTGGATGTGCGGCATGTTGATGACGTGGGTGCCTTCGGCGTTGGTCATGCCGGCTTTTTCGTCGGCGAACACGATCAGTTGGCCGCCGCGGGCACGCACTTCCTGCAGGTTGGATTTGAGCTTCTCCAGCAGTTCGTTGTTCGGCGCGACGGTGACCACTGGCATGTCGTCATCCACCAGGGCCAGTGGGCCGTGCTTCAGCTCGCCGGCTGGGTAGGCTTCGGCGTGGATGTAGGAGATTTCCTTGAGTTTCAGCGAGCCTTCCATCGCTACCGGGTATTGCGCGCCACGGCCGAGGAACAGGGTGTGGTTTTTGTCGGCGAACAGTTCGGCGACTTTTTCCACGGTGCTGTCCATGGCCAGGGCTTCGCCGAGGCGGGTTGGCAGGCGGCGCAGTTCTTCGACCAGCGTGGCTTCGACGCCTTCGGCGAGGGTGCCGCGGACTTGGCCCAGGGACAGGGTGAGCAGCAACAAGCCAACCAGCTGGGTGGTGAAGGCTTTGGTGGAAGCCACGCCGATTTCGCGACCGGCCTGGGTCAGCAGGGTCAGGTCGGATTCGCGCACCAGGGAGCTGATGCTGACGTTGCAGATCGCCAGGCTGGCGAGGAAGCCCAGCTCTTTGGCGTTGCGCAGGGCCGCCAGGGTGTCGGCGGTTTCGCCGGACTGGGAGATGGTCACGAACAGGGTGTCGGGTTGCACCACCACCTTGCGGTAGCGGAACTCGCTGGCGACTTCGACCTGGCACGGGATGCCGGCCAGTTCTTCGAGCCAGTAACGCGCAACCATGCCGGCGTGGTAGCTGGTGCCGCAGGCGACGATCTGCACATTGCGCACTTTGGCGAACAGCTCGGCAGCTTGTGGGCCGAAGGCGTTGACCAGCACTTGGCTCTGGCTCAGGCGGCCTTCCAGGGTGCGTTGCACCACGGACGGTTGCTCGTGGATTTCCTTGAGCATGAAATGGCGGAATTCGCCTTTGTCAGCGGCTTCGGCGCCGTCACGGTATTGCACGGCTTCGCGTTCGACGGAGTTGCCGTTGACGTCCCAGATCGCCACGCTTTCGCGGCGGATGTCGGCGATATCGCCTTCTTCCAGGTACATGAAACGGTCAGTCACCTGGCGCAGCGCCAGCTGGTCGGAGGCGAGGAAGTTTTCGCCCAGGCCCAGGCCGATCACCAATGGGCTGCCACTGCGCGCGGCAACCACGCGGTCTGGCTGGCTGGCGCTGACCACGGCCAGGCCGTAGGCGCCGTGCAGCTCTTTAACGGTGGCCTTGAGGGCGACGGTCAGGTCGCCGAGGTCCTTGAGCTTGTGGTTCAGCAGGTGGGCGATGACTTCGGTGTCGGTGTCCGAGGTGAACACGTAGCCCAGGCCTTTGAGCTGCTCGCGCAGCACTTCGTGGTTCTCGATGATGCCGTTGTGCACCACTGCCAGGTCACCGGAGAAGTGCGGGTGCGCGTTGCGTTCGCATGGCGCACCGTGGGTGGCCCAACGGGTGTGGGCGATGCCGAGGCGGCCGACCAGCGGCTCGCCGAGCAGGGCTTGCTCCAGTTCACTGACCTTGCCCGGGCGACGCATACGCTCAAGCTTGCCGGCGTTGGTAAAGACCGCCACACCGGCGCTGTCGTAGCCGCGGTATTCCAGGCGCTTGAGGCCTTCAAGCAGGATGGCGGTGACGTTGCGTTCAGCGACTGCGCCTACAATTCCACACATGGTTTTCTCCTAGATGATTGCCGCGCATATCAGCGTAATGCCGCGGGCTTGGATCTGGTCGCGGGCCTCAAGCGGCAGGCGATCATCGGTAATAAGGGTATGGACGCTGCTCCAGGGCAGTTCCAGGTTGGGAATCTTGCGGCCAATCTTGTCGGACTCGACCATCACCACCACTTCACGGGCGACCTCGGCCATCACGCGGCTCAGGCCCAGCAGTTCGTTGAATGTGGTGGTACCGCGCTGCAGATCGATGCCGTCGGCGCCGATGAACAGTTGATCAAAGTCGTAGGAGCGCAGCACTTGCTCGGCCACCTGGCCCTGGAACGAGTCCGAATGCGGGTCCCATGTGCCGCCGGTCATGAGCAGCACCGGTTCGTGTTCAAGCTCGCTCAAGGCGCTGGCCACGTGCAGGGAATTGGTCATCACCACCAGGCCGGGCTGATGGCCCAGCTCGGGGATCATGGCGGCGGTGGTGCTGCCGCTGTCGATGATGATGCGCGCGTGTTCACGCAAGCGCATCACGGCCGCACGTGCGATGGCGCGCTTGTAAGCCGAGATGGGCTGGGCGGCGTCGCCCACCAGCTCCTGAGGCATGGTGATGGCGCCACCGTAGCGGCGCAGCAACAGGCCATTGCTTTCCAGCGCGGCCAAGTCCTTGCGGATGGTGACTTCCGACGTTTCGAAACGCTTGGCCAATTCGTCCACGCTGACTTCGCCCTGTTCATTGAGCAAGGTCAGGATGTTGTGGCGTCGTTGGGGAGTATTTCGTTTCGACATGGTGATGATAAGTTTCGTTTCGAAAGATAACGAAGGCAATCAAAACCTATTGGCGAAAGATCGTCAAGCGGGGCGAATAAAATTTTTAAGCCCACCACACCGCAAATGTGGGAGGGGGCTTGCCCCCGATAGCAGAGTGTCAGTCGATTCGTAAGCTGACTGATCTACCGCCATCGGGGGCAAGCCCCCTCCCACATTGATTGTGGATAACTCAGGTCTTTTTGATTTTGACCGGGCGTTTCCAGCCGTCGATGTTGCGCTGGCGGGCGCGGGCTACGGCCAGTTGAGACTTATCCACATCCTGGTTGATGGTTGAGCCCGCAGCAGTGTTGGATCCGTCGCCGATAGTCACGGGGGCAATCAGCGAGTTATTCGAGCCGATGAATACGTCCTCGCCAATCGTCGTCTGATACTTGTTCGCACCGTCGTAGTTGCACGTGATCGCACCCGCACCGATGTTGCTGCGAGCACCAATCACCGCATCGCCCAAATAAGCCAGGTGGCCGGCCTTCGCGTCGTCGCCCATGCGCGCGTTCTTCAGTTCGACAAAGTTACCCACATGCGCCCTGGCCCCCAATACGCTGCCCGGACGCAAACGCGCGAATGGGCCAGCATCGCTGCCCTCGCCCATCACCGCACCGTCGATATGGCTGTTGGCTTTGATCACCACGCCTTTGCGCAGGGTGCTGTCCTTGATCACGCAGTTCGGGCCGATCACTACGTCGTCTTCGATGATCACGCGACCTTCGAGGATCACGTTGATGTCGATCAGCACGTCGCGGCCGACGCTGACTTCACCGCGTACGTCGAAGCGCGCCGGATCGCGCAGGGTCACGCCCTGGGCCATGAGACGGCGGCCTTCGCGCAGCTGGTAATGACGCTCCAGCTCAGCAAGCTGCTTGCGGTCGTTGGCGCCCTGCACTTCCATGGGGTCGTGGGGCTGCTCGGTGGCGACCAGCAGGCCATCACTCACGGCCATTTCGATCACGTCAGTGAGGTAGTACTCGCCCTGGGCGTTGTTGTTGGACAGGCGGCTCATCCAGTCAGCAAGCTTATTGGCCGGCACCGCGAGAATCCCAGTGTTGCCTTCAGTGATGGCGCGCTGGGCATCGCTGGCATCTTTGTGCTCAACGATGGCCGCAACCTTGCCGTCGGCATTGCGCACGATGCGGCCATAACCGGTGGGGTCATCCAGTTCAACAGTGAGCAGACCCATTTGGCCGGGCACTACGTGCTTGAGCAGGCGTTGCAGGGTTTCCACTTCGATCAACGGCACGTCGCCGTAGAGGATCAGCACTGTGTCGGCGCTGATGAACGGCACGGCCTGCGCGGTGGCGTGGCCGGTGCCCAGCTGTTTGTCCTGCAACACAAAATTCAGGTCATCCGCCGCCAGGCGTTCACGCACCACGTCGGCGCCGTGGCCGATCACTACGTGAATCCGCTGGGGGTCCAGTTGCCGGGCGCTGTGGATAACACGGCCGAGCATGGAATTACCCGCGACCGGGTGCAGCACCTTGGGCAGGGCCGAACGCATGCGAGTGCCTTGGCCTGCGGCGAGGATGACGATTTCAAGAGACATGAATGGCTACCAATCCTGGGCGGTCCGGCTTCAGACCAGAGAAGTGTTTTGCAAAAAAAGAAAAAGGGTAGCCGAGGCTACCCTTTTTAATCAATCGCACATGAAGCATGACGGCTGGGCCGCTTACTTCTTGCGGATCTGCTGGAGCGTGCGCAGCTGAGCTGCAGCCTCGGCCAGACGTACAGCAGCAGCGCTGTAGTCGAAGTCCGCGCCCTTTTCGTTCAGGGCCTTCTCGGCAGCCTTGACGGCTTCCTGAGCGGAGGCTTCATCCAGGTCGCCAGCACGTTGCACGGTGTCGGCAAGTACCTTGACCATGTTCGGCTGAACCTCGAGGAAACCACCAGAGATGTAAAACACCTCCTTTTCCCCGCCTTGCTTGGTCAGCGTGATCGGACCTGGCTTCAAGCTGGTGATCAACGGCGCGTGGCCCATGGCAATACCCAGGTCACCGAGTTCGCCGTGTGCAATCACCATTTCTACCAGACCGGAGAAGATTTCCCCTTCCGCGCTGACGATATCGCAATGGACTGTCATAGCCATCTGATTGCCTCAACCTGATGAGCGCCCGTTGCCGGGCGCCGGGATTACAGTTTCTTGGCTTTCTCGATCGCTTCTTCGATGCCGCCGACCATGTAGAACGCTTGTTCTGGCAGGTGGTCGTAGTCACCGTTGAGGATGCCTTTGAAGCCAGCAATGGTGTCTTTCAGGGAAACGTATTTACCCGAAGCACCGGTGAAGACTTCAGCCACGAAGAACGGCTGCGACAAGAAGCGCTGGATCTTACGAGCACGGTTTACCAACTGCTTGTCGGCTTCCGACAGCTCGTCCATACCCAGGATCGCAATGATGTCCTTCAGTTCTTTGTAACGCTGCAGCACGTACTGAACGCCGCGAGCGGTGTCGTAGTGCTCCTGGCCGATCACGTTCGGGTCCAGCTGGCGCGAAGTCGAGTCGAGTGGATCGACCGCTGGGTAGATACCCAGGGAAGCGATGTCACGGGACAGAACGACGGTGGCGTCCAAGTGGGCGAAGGTGGTCGCAGGCGACGGGTCAGTCAAGTCATCCGCAGGTACGTATACCGCTTGGATCGAGGTGATCGAACCTTCTTTGGTCGAAGTGATACGTTCTTGCAGAACGCCCATCTCTTCAGCCAGGGTCGGCTGGTAGCCTACTGCCGAAGGCATACGGCCCAGCAGTGCGGATACTTCAGTACCGGCCAAGGTGTAACGGTAGATGTTGTCGACGAACAGCAGAACGTCGTTACCTTCGTCACGGAACTTCTCGGCCATGGTCAGGCCAGTCAGTGCTACGCGCAGACGGTTTCCCGGCGGCTCGTTCATCTGACCGTAAACCAGTGCCACTTTGTCCAGAACGTTGGAGTCCTTCATCTCGTGGTAGAAGTCGTTACCCTCACGAGTACGCTCACCCACACCGGCGAACACGGAATAACCGCTGTGCTCGATGGCGATGTTACGGATCAGTTCCATCATGTTTACGGTTTTGCCTACACCGGCACCACCGAACAGACCGACTTTACCGCCTTTGGCGAACGGGCAAACCAGGTCGATAACCTTGATGCCGGTTTCCAGCAGATCGTTGCCGCCAGCTTGTTCGGCGAACGAAGGTGCTGGACGGTGGATGCCCCAGCGCTCTTCGGTGTCGATCGGGCCAGCTTCGTCAATCGGGTTGCCCAGTACGTCCATGATCCGGCCCAGGGTCGCTTTACCGACCGGTACGGAGATGGCTGCGCCAGTGTCGACTACGTCCAGACCGCGCTTCAAGCCTTCGGTGGAACCCATCGCAATGGTACGAACTACGCCGTCGCCCAGCTGCTGCTGAACTTCCAGAGTAGTTTCCGCGCCTTGTACTTTCAGCGCGTTGTAGATGCTCGGTACGCTGTCGCGTGGAAATTCCACGTCGATAACGGCGCCGATGATTTGAACGATACGTCCGCTACTCATAGCTGGATCCTCTGAATATTTGAACCGTTAAACCGCGGCAGCGCCGCCGACGATTTCCGAGATCTCTTGGGTGATCGCAGCCTGACGCGCCTTGTTGTAGATCAGCTGCAAATCGCTGATCAGATCACCGGCGTTATCGGTAGCGTTTTTCATCGCGATCATCCGCGCCGCTTGTTCAGCTGCGTTGTTCTCGACCACCGCCTGGTACACCTGCGACTCCACGTAGCGCACCATCAAGCCGTCAAGCAGCTCTTTGGCGTCTGGTTCGTAGAGGTAGTCCCAGTGGTGCTTGAGTTCCTGATCCGGAGTCGCCACCAGTGGAATCAATTGCTCCACGGTTGGCTGCTGGGTCATGGTGTTGATGAACTTGTTGGATACCACGGACAGGCGGTCAATCCGGCCTTCCAGGTACGCATCCAGCATCACCTTCACACTGCCGATCAAATCATTGATCGACGGCTCTTCACCCAGGTGGCTGATAGCTGCAACGACGTTACCGCCGAAGTTACGGAAAAAGGCCGCACCCTTGCTACCAACAACACACAGATCGATCTCGACGCCGTTTTCGCGGTTTACCGCCATGTCCTTGACCAGGGCCTTGAACAGGTTGGTATTCAGACCACCGCACAAACCACGGTCACTGCTCACTACCACATAACCCACACGCTTAACGGCGCGGTCGATCATGAACGGGTGGCGGTATTCCGGGTTGGCGTTGGCCAAATGCCCAATTACCTGGCGGATACGTTCCGCATAAGGACGGCTAGCAGCCATGCGCATTTGTGCCTTGCGCATTTTGCTGACCGCCACTTTTTCCATGGCGCTGGTAATCTTTTGCGTGCTTTTGATGCTCGCAATCTTACTGCGAATCTCTTTTGCGCCTGCCATGTAACACCTATCAGGTTAGCAAGCGGGAGCCTTGCGGCTCCCGCTGCGGCTTACCAGGTTTGGGTGGCCTTGAACTTCTCGATACCGGCTTTCATGCCAGCGTCGATTTCGTCATTGAAGTCACCCTTCACGTTGATCTTGGCCAACAAGTCGGCGTGATCGCGGTTGAAGTAAGCAATCAGCGCTTGTTCAAAGCTGCCGACCTTGGTGATTTCGACGTCAGTCAGGAACCCACGCTCAGCGGCATACAGCGACAACGCCATGTCAGCGATCGACATTGGGGCGTATTGCTTCTGCTTCATCAGCTCGGTAACGCGCTGACCATGCTCAAGTTGCTTACGGGTGGCTTCGTCCAGGTCAGAAGCGAACTGGGCGAATGCCGCCAGTTCACGGTACTGAGCCAGAGCGGTACGGATACCACCGGAGAGCTTCTTGATGATCTTGGTCTGAGCGGCACCACCCACACGGGATACCGAAACACCGGCGTTCACAGCAGGACGGATCCCGGAGTTGAACATGGCCGATTCCAGGAAGATCTGACCGTCGGTGATGGAAATCACGTTGGTCGGAACGAACGCGGAAACGTCGCCAGCCTGGGTTTCGATGATCGGCAGTGCGGTCAGGGAACCGGTTTTGCCGGTCACTGCGCCGTTGGTGAACTTCTCTACGTACTCTTCGGATACGCGGGATGCGCGCTCCAGCAGACGGGAGTGGAGATAGAACACGTCGCCTGGGTAAGCTTCACGGCCTGGTGGACGGCGCAGCAGCAGGGAAATCTGGCGGTAAGCCACTGCTTGCTTGGACAGATCGTCATAAACGATCAGCGCGTCTTCACCGCGGTCGCGGAAGAATTCACCCATGGTGCAACCGGAGTACGGTGCCAGGAATTGCAGCGCAGGAGATTCCGAAGCACTGGCAGCCACGATGATCGTGTTGGCCAGGGCGCCGTTTTCTTCCAGCTTGCGAACCACGTTGGCGATGGTCGATTGCTTCTGACCAATGGCTACGTAGACGCAGAAAATGCCGCTGTCTTTCTGGTTGATGATCGCGTCGATCGCCAGAGCGGTTTTACCGATCTGACGGTCACCGATGATCAGCTCACGCTGGCCACGGCCGACCGGAATCATGGCATCGACAGCCTTGTAGCCAGTCTGTACAGGCTGGTCTACCGACTTACGCCAGATCACGCCTGGAGCAACTTTCTCGACCGCGTCGGTCTCGGTGTTGCCCAGTGGACCTTTACCGTCAACAGGGTTACCCAGTGCGTCGACTACGCGACCCAGCAGTTCCTTACCAACCGGAACTTCCAGGATGCGGCCTGTGCACTTGGCGCTCATGCCTTCAGCCAGACTGGTGTACGCGCCCAATACAACGGCACCTACGGAGTCTTGCTCCAGGTTGAGGGCCATACCGTAGACGCCGCCCGGAAACTCGATCATCTCGCCGTACATTACGTCGGCCAGACCGTGAATCCGCACGATGCCGTCAGATACGCTGACGACAGTGCCTTCGTTACGGGCTTGGGAGGTCACATCGAGCTTGTCGATGCGGCCCTTGATAATTTCACTTATTTCGGAAGGATTGAGTTGCTGCATTGCTCTGCTGCCCCTTCAAACTCAAGATTTCAATGCTTCGGCAAGTTTCGCGATTTTGCCGCGAATCGAGCCATCGATAACCAGGTCGCCGGCACGGATAACAACACCCCCAATCAGGGATGCGTCCTCCGAAGCTTGCAGGCGCACTTCCCGATTGAGTCGTGCACTGAGAACCTTGGCGAGTTTGTCTTGCTGTTCTTGGTTCAATGCAAAAGCACTGGTCACTTCAACGTCTACCGACTTCTCTTCTTCGGCCTTGTACAGGTCGAACAGAGCGGCGATCTCCGGCAATAGCGAGAGACGGTCGTTTTCGGCAACGACGTGAATGAAGTTCTGCACTTTCACATCAAACTTGTCGCCGCACACTTCAATAAAAGTGGCGGCCTTGTCTGCGCTCGTCAGGCGCGGGGCCTTGAGCACGCGCTGCATGGTGTCGTCTTGCGACACTGCTGCAGCCAGGCCGAGCATGGCTGACCAAGAGGCCAGCTGCTGGTGGGCCTGGGCGTGCTCGAAGGCTGCCTTAGCGTAAGGTCGGGCCAACGTGGTCAGTTCTGCCATGATCGCCCTCGCTTAAATTTCAGCAGCCAGTTTGTTAACCAGCTCCGCGTGCGCGTTTTGATCGATTGTGGCACCGAGGATCTTCTCAGCACCGCCGACCGCCAGAGCACCCAGTTGGGCACGCAGCGCGTCTTTGACGCCGTTCAGTTCCTGTTCGATCTCGGCATGAGCCGAAGCCTTCACACGGTCAGCTTCGACGCGGGCTTTATCAACAGCCTCTTCGACGATCTGGTTACCGCGCTTCTTGGCTTGCTCAATGATTTCAGCTGCCTGTGCTTTAGCTTCGCGCAGTTGATGACCCGCTTTCTCTTGGGCCAACTCCAGGTCGCGAGCTGCACGGGTGGCAGCGTCCAAGCCGTCTGCGATCTTCTTCTGACGTTCGTGCAAAGCCGCGATGACCGGAGGCCACACGAACTTCATGCAAAACACTACAAAAATGAAGAACGCAACGGATTGGCCAATCAGGGTTGCATTAATGTTCACGCCAACACCTCGCTCATTCGTTGTCCATCACCCCAATCAACTCGAAAAATTCGAGTGATTAGCCAGCGAGTTGACCAACGAAAGGGTTCGCGAAGGTGAAGAACAGAGCAATACCAACGCCGATCATGGTCACGGCGTCGAGCAGGCCGGCGACGATGAACATTTTAACTTGCAGCATTGGAACCATTTCTGGCTGACGCGCTGCGCCTTCCAGGAATTTGCCGCCCAGCAGGCCGAAACCAATGGCAGTACCCAGGGCGCCCAGGCCGATCAACAGTGCAACAGCGATAGCGGTTAGACCAACTACAGTTTCCATCTTTCCTCCCGACTTTTACGTCGTATGGTTTAGGTTTTTTAGATTTTAAAGCGGTAAAACAAATCGTTTCATAGCCCGGTAGGGCCCACCTTCCCGTGTTACCGGGAAGGACATCAGACTAGTCGAGACTGGTCTTAATGGTTCTCTTCGTGCGCCATCGACAGGTAGACGATGGTCAGCATCATGAAGATGAAGGCCTGCAGGGTAATGATCAGGATGTGGAACACAGCCCACGCCCACTGCAGAACTACGCCCAGGCCGCTAAGCCAGAGCAGACCACTGCCGAACATCACAGCGATCAGAATGAACACCAGCTCGCCGGCATACATGTTGCCGAACAGTCGCAGGGCCAGGGAAATCGGCTTGGCGACCAGCGTTACGAACTCCAGCAGGAAGTTCACCGGGATCAGCAGGGCTTGAACAAAGATGTTCTTGCTGCCGAACGGGTGCAGGGTCAGTTCGCCGATGAAGCCGCCGATGCCCTTGACTTTGATGCTGTAGAAAATGATCAACGCAAACACCGACAGGGCCATGCCCAGGGTGGCGTTAGGGTCCGTGGTGGAAACCGCACGGAATGGAATGTGGTGATCGCCGGTGATCAGGATGGCCAGCTGAGGAATCCAGTCGACCGGAATCAGGTCGACGGCGTTCATCAGGAACACCCAGACGAAGATGGTCAGTGCCAGCGGTGCAATCACCGGGCTACGGCCATGGAAGCTGTCTTTCACGCTGCCATCGACGAATTCGACCAATACTTCAACGAAGTTCTGCAAAGCACCCGGCTGACCGGAAGTCGCCTTCTTTGCCGCCATGCGGAAAATCAGGACGAAGATCAGACCCAATGCGACAGACCAACCCAGAGTATCCAGGTGGAATGCCCAGAAGCCCATTTCTTTGGCTTCTGCTGCGGTGTGGGCGAAGCCCCAGCCGCCGTTGGGAAGCTGACCGAAGGTCAGGTTCTGCAAGTGGTGCTGGATATAGCCCGAAGCGGTTGTTTCTGCCATGGTTGCCTCAAACGCCCTAAGGTTTCGAAAGTCTTGTTTTCATTAGCAGGGGAGCGAACCAGCTGACCAGTTGGGTCAACACGAAGACGCCGAATACAGCCAGCGGCGCCAATGGCTTCACACCTGCAAAGGTCAGTGCAAACAGCACTGCCGTCAAAATCAGTTTCCCTGCTTCGCCGGCATAAAAAGACCGGACGATAGCCTGGGCTGCTCGGGCGCCGGAAAACCGAAAGGCCCTGTGAGCAAAATACATATTGGGCAGCAAGGCTATCAGGCCTCCGCAGAGTCCTGAATATCCGGCTACGACTCCATGCCAATACCAAAGCGCCAATGCGGCGATCAGCAAAATGACAAATTGAGCCAATAAAACCGGGAAAACGGCCAAGCGATGGAACGGCAACGTGTTTGGCGTGCGGGTTTCCATCACTCTTGCTCCTCAATGGTCGGCTGCCGAGAATCAATAACTTGGCATAATTTGTGCCGACAAAATGCGCGCAGAGTATAGGGGCGGTTCAGCCCCTATTCAACTGTCGGGTAGTGTTTTCCGATCGCGCGCTACATAAGCAAATGTTTCAGCGGATGTGGGCAAGGACGCCCTGAAGCTCATCGAGTGAGTTATACCCGATGACCAATTGCCCTTTGCCTTTCTTGCCGTGGCGGATTTGCACCGCAGAGCCCAGCCGCTCGGCCAGGCGCTGCTCGAGGCGCGCAATATCCGGATCAGGTTTGGCCGTTTCGACCGGTGCAGGTTTACCGCTGAGCCACTGGCGAACCAACGCCTCAGTCTGACGAACGGTGAGGCCGCGTGCGACAACGTGTCGCGCCCCTTCAACCTGTTGATTTTCCGGCAAACCGAGCAAAGCACGGGCATGACCCATTTCCAGGTCGCCGTGGGACAGCATGGTCTTGATGACTTCCGGCAGCGCGATCAGGCGCAACAGGTTGGACACGGTCACTCGGGACTTGCCCACCGCATCCGCGACTTCCTGCTGCGTCAGTTTGAATTCCTGCTGCAAGCGCTGCAGGGCGATTGCTTCCTCGATGGGATTGAGGTCTTCACGCTGGATGTTCTCGATCAACGCCATGGCGATCGCAGTTTCGTCCGGCACATCGCGCACCATCGCCGGGATGGTGTCCTTGCCGGCCTGCTGGCTGGCGCGCCAGCGGCGTTCGCCAGCGATGATCTCAAAGCGGCCGCCGCCAATCGGGCGCACCACGATCGGCTGCATCACGCCTTGGGCTTTGATCGAATTGGCCAGTTCCTCCAGCGCCCGTGGATCCATGTCCCGGCGCGGCTGGTATTTGCCGCGCTGGATCAGGTCCAGCGGCAGGTGCTGCAGCTCGCGCTCGTCGGCCTGCACGGCTTGTTCTTCAAGCGAAGTGACAGTCGGACCACTCAGCAGTGCATCCAGTCCACGTCCGAGACCTCGTTTCTTGACGGCCATGGGGATTCCTTAAGTTGGCTGGGCTGCAGCGGTGCGTGAGTTGCGGCGTTGACGGCGAACCATCTCGCCGGCCAGTGCCAGGTAGGCAATGGCGCCGCGAGATGACTTGTCGTACGCCAGCGCGGGCATGCCATAGCTTGGCGCTTCGGCCAAACGGATGTTACGTGGGATCACCGTGTCGTAAAGCTGATCGCCAAAGTGTTCCTTGAGCTGCGCCGACACATCATTCATCAGGCTCAGGCGCGGATCATACATGGTCCGCAACAGGCCTTCGATTTGCAGGTTCGGGTTAAGCAACTCGGCGATACGCTTGATGTTATCCACAAGGTCACTCAAGCCTTCGAGTGCGAAGTACTCGCACTGCATGGGGATAATCACCCCATCGGCAGCCACCAGCGCGTTCAACGTCAGCATCGACAGCGACGGCGGGCAGTCGATCAAAATGTAGTCGTAATTCTCGCGGATCGGCGCCAGGGCGCTGCGCAGACGGCTTTCTTTCATCTGCATTTCCAGCAGCACCACTTCGGCCGCGGTCAAATCGCGGTTGGCCGGCAGCAGTTGATAACCGCCGTGCTCGGAATAGTGCATGGCCTGGGCCAGGTCGCACTCGCCAATCAGCAAGTCGTAGACCGAGTTTTCCAGGCCGTGTTTATCCACACCGCTACCCATGGTGGCGTTGCCCTGTGGATCGAGATCGATCAACAGCACCCGGCGCTTGGTAGCGACCAGGGATGCTGCGAGGTTGATGCAGGTGGTGGTTTTGCCCACGCCACCTTTCTGGTTCGCTATCGCGAATACCTTAGCCATTCTTGCTTGTGTTCCCAATCATGCCGTGCGGCGCAGTATCAGCAGATGGCGTTGGCCTTGGCAACCGGGTACGGCCAAGGCGTGTTCGCTATCGAGGTGGAAGTCTGCCGGCAATGCTAACAGCTCGTCGCTTGGATGAACGCCCTTCATTGCCAGCCAACGGGTGTCGCGGTCGCCTAAGTGGCGGGTCCAGTTGCTGAAGTTCTCCATGCTGCTGAATGCTCGGGAAACAATCCCGTTGAAAGGCTGTTCAGGCACGAAGGCTTCGACGCGACTGTGGATAACATTCAGGTTATCCAGCTTGAGTTCGAGTTTGACCTGGGTCAGGAAGCGGGTTTTCTTGCCATTGCTGTCCAGACATGTCACTTGCGACTCTGGAAACAGGATGGCCAGCGGAATGCCAGGCATGCCGCCGCCGCTGCCAACGTCCAACCAACGGCCGTTTTCGATAAACGGCATCACGCTGAGGCTGTCGAGCAGGTGGCGCGAGACCATTTCGTCCGGGTCGCGCACCGCTGTCAGGTTGTAAGCCTTGTTCCATTTGATCAACAGGGCCAGATAGCCCAGCAGCAAGTCGTGCTGTGCATCAGTCAGGTCCACGCCCAACTGGCGTGCACCTGTGGATAACTCTTCGGCGTGTTGCGAGGTGACCAACGAACTCAAGCGCTTTGCTCCAACTGACGGCCCGCGCCGCGTTTTTTCAAATGAATCATCAACAGCGAAATGGCTGCCGGCGTGACCCCAGGAATACGTGATGCCTGGCCGAGTGTTTCCGGCCGAGTTATCCCCAGCTTGCTTTGGATTTCTTTCGACAACCCGGAAATCCCGGTGTAGTCGATGTCCACAGGCAGTTTGGTGTCTTCACTGGCGCGCAAGCGGGCGATCTCGTCCTGCTGGCGGTCAATGTAACCGGCGTATTTGGTCTTGATCTCAACCTGCTCGGCGACTTGTGGGTCTTCGGCACCGTGACCGGTCACTTCAACCAGGCCAGCGTAGTCGATTTCCGGACGGGACAGCAGGTTCAGCAAGTTGTATTCGTGGGTCAGCGGCGTGCCGAATTTTTCGGCAATCGCGTCGCCTTGCTCGGTGCCGGGGCGAACCCAGGTACTTTTCAGGCGCTGCTCTTCCAACGTGATGCTTTCGCGTTTTTTGCAGAAGGCGGCCCAGCGTGCGTCATCGACCAAGCCCAACTCGCGGCCTTTTTCGGTCAGGCGCAGGTCGGCGTTGTCTTCGCGCAGGATCAGGCGGTATTCGGCCCGGGACGTAAACATCCGGTACGGTTCCTGAGTCCCGAGAGTAATCAGGTCATCGACCAATACACCGATGTACGCCTCATCGCGGCGCGGGCACCAGCTGTCTTTGCCTTGTGCGCGCAGTGCCGCGTTGGTTCCGGCCAGCAAACCTTGGGCGCCGGCCTCTTCGTAACCGGTGGTGCCGTTGATTTGCCCGGCGAAAAACAGGCCGCCGATCACTTTGGTTTCGAGGCTGTATTTCAGATCACGCGGATCGAAGTAGTCGTACTCGATGGCGTAGCCCGGACGCACGATGTGCGCGTTTTCCATGCCGCGAATCGATTGCACGATCTGGATTTGCACGTCGAACGGCAATGAAGTGGAGATTCCGTTCGGGTACAGCTCGTGGGTGGTCAAGCCTTCGGGCTCGATGAAGACCTGGTGGCTCTCCTTGTCGGCAAAGCGGTGAATCTTGTCTTCAATCGATGGGCAATAACGCGGGCCAATGCCTTCGATCACACCGGAATACATCGGCGAACGGTCGAGGTTCGCGGCAATGATTTCGTGGGTGCGGGCGTTGGTGTGGGTAATCCAGCAGCTGACCTGTTTCGGGTGCTGTTCTTTGGAGCCCATGAACGACATCACCGGGATTGGCGTATCGCCGGCTTGTTCGGTCATCACCGAGAAATCCACAGAACGCCCGTCGATACGCGGCGGGGTCCCGGTTTTCAGGCGGCCGACACGCAACGGCAATTCACGCAGGCGTTTTGCCAGGGCAATCGACGGCGGATCACCGGCGCGGCCGCCCGAATAATTCTGCATGCCAATGTGGATAAGTCCGCCGAGGAAGGTACCGGTGGTCAACACCACGGATTCTGCGAAGAAACGCAGGCCCATTTGGGTGACAACACCGCGTACCTGGTCTTGTTCGACGATCAGGTCATCCGCTGCTTGCTGAAATATCCACAGGTTCGGCTGGTTTTCCAGGGTTTCACGCACCGCGGCCTTGTAGAGGATGCGGTCAGCTTGTGCCCGGGTAGCCCTAACGGCTGGGCCTTTGCGGCTGTTGAGCACGCGAAATTGAATGCCACCTTTGTCGGTAGCCATGGCCATCACACCGCCAAGGGCATCGATTTCCTTGACCAGATGGCTTTTGCCGATCCCACCAATGGCGGGGTTGCAACTCATGGCACCGAGGGTTTCCACGTTGTGCGTCAGCAACAGGGTTTTTACGCCCATGCGTGCTGAGGCCAGTGCTGCCTCGGTACCGGCATGACCGCCGCCGATGACGATCACTTCAAAACGGGAAGGGAAATCCACCACGCACCTCGTGCCTGCTTATGTAGGTAATCAGGAATTGATTGTTGAAAGAGTTTTAGAGCTTTGGCGGCAAGTATAGGGACTTAGCCCTTCCTAAAGAACCCTTTGCACAAAATTTAACCAGCTGTGGATGAATCACAGACAATAGAAATTAAAAGAGAGAAGTTTATAAGATCTTTGTTTTTATGTTTATTTCTACTGAGCCTACTTTCTGTGGATAGATCTCTACAGGCCTTTAGTTACTTTGTGTACAGCGATTCAAAAGTCTGTGGTCATGTGCCAATGAGGCCCTTGGATAAGTGCTTTAAGCCTGTGGATTAAACAGGTGGTTATCCACAGAGGGGTTTTTACTCAGGTTTCAGGCCCTGTTATCAACTGGGCACAGGGGCGGTTATTCACAGGGCTTAATCCACAGATATCGCGTATTTCACCCACGACGAAGCCACTGCGTTTTTTGAACTCAGTAAGGAATGCTGCAAAAAGAGAGCTATTGTGAGAAGTCGACGGCGCAGTTAATAATAGCGATTATCATTAACCTGCCTTAACGCGCCCTATGCCTCCTTCACACACGGCTGCAGTCCAGCACATCTATGAGCATCACCATTCGTGGCTGCAGGGATGGCTCAAAGGTAAATTGCACAACGCTTGCGATGCAGCCGATGTGGCACACGATACTTTCTTGCGTATCTTGGGCGGGCGCGATGCGGCGCAGATCCTCGAACCCAGGGACTACCTGGCAACCATTGCCAGGGGCTTGGTCATTGATCGTTATCGCCGGCATGCGATTGAACGCGCGTATCAACAGTCGTTGGCTGAGCGCCCTGAAGCTGTCGCCATCAGTGAAGAAGACAAGGCCATCATCATTGAAACGCTGGTAGCTGTGGATAAGGCCCTGGCTGACCTGGGCGATCGGGCCCGGCGAATTTTCATGCTGTCGCAGATCGAAGGCCTGACTTATCAACAGATCGCCGATCAGTTGCAGGTGTCCCTGACCACCGTGAAGAAACACATGATCCGCGCGCTTACCGAGTGTTCACTGATCATGGCCAGCCTGTAATGGTTGCCCCGGATCGAAAGGTCTTCGAAGATGCTGCAACTTGGTATGTGCATTTTCAGTCGCAACCTCCAACGCCGGCTGAGCACTATGCCTGGCAACAATGGCTCAATGACGACCCGGCACACCTGGCAGCGTGGAACCAGATGGAGCAATTGCAACGCAGCCTGGGTGCCTTGCCTCAGGATTTCACCCGCCGCGCCTTATCGGCCACGCAGCAACGGCGGCAGGTGCTCAAGTGGATGCTGGTGCTGGGTGGCACCGGTTACCTGGGCTGGAATGTTCAACACGCGCCTTCCCTGGGCAATGTGTGGGCGGACTACCGCACACGCGTCGGCGAACGGCGAAGGATCGAACTGGCCGATGGCACTCGAATAGACCTCAACACCAGCACCGCCATTGATGTGGTGTTTGATGGGCGCCAGCGTTTGATCCGCCTGCGCGAAGGCGAAGTGCTTGTCCACACCGGAAAACTGGGTGGGCAAGCGCCCTTTTATGTTGAAACCCGCCAGGGCCGAGTTCAGGCATTGGGAACGAGGTTTACCGTGCGCCAACTGGCGGATTCGACGCGAGTGGGGGTGCTGGAAGACCGAGTGAGTATCTCGCCTGCAGACCAACCCGATCGCACTCGGCTGCTGGCTGCCGGCGAAAGCGCTGACTTCGACCGGGAAAATGTCGGCCCCAACCACGCCTATCGCCGGACCCAGGCGGCTTGGGTCGATGGCCAAGTGATCGTCCTGGATGCGCGACTTGGGGATCTGATCGACGACCTGGCACGCTATCGCTCAGGTGTTCTGCAGTGCGATCCGGCCTCGGCGCCTCTGCGGGTTTCCGGCACGTTCCGCCTCGATTCCACCGATGCAGTACTGGCTAACCTGCAAGCTACTCTGCCTATCCAGGTGAAATATTTCACTCGCTATTGGGTTTCGGTGACGCGCGTGGGTTGAGCGAAAAAATAATCCACAGAGGGGTTATCTTTTTTTTACCTGGCCCGGCCCTACGGGTAATCACGACGCTACCTTCAGGGCTTATCCACCTATGCGCCTTCCCGCCAAACTCCGCCAGCAACTCTCTTACCACGGCATGACCTACGGTTTACTGCTGTCCACGGCCGCCACCGCCGGTGTCTTTTTGTCCACAAGCGCCCTGGCAGCCAGTGCTGCGCAGCACTACACCATTGCCGCCGGGCCCCTTGACGCAGCGTTGAGCCAATTTGCCGCCAAGGCCAACGTGATTCTGTCCTTCTCACCCCAGCAGACTGCGCGCTTGAATACGCCGGGGCTGGAAGGTGATTATTCGGTGGATCAAGGCTTTGCGCTATTGCTGCAAAACTCGGGGTTGCAAGCCGTAACACAGGCGCCCGGAAGCTATGTACTTCAGGCTTCGCAAGATGGGCCATTGACGCTCGCCCCGACCACCGTCAGCACTTATCAACAGGCCGGTTTCAATCAGGACATTGCCGGTGATGTTGGCTACAAGGCGCAAAACAGCCGCGTCGGTACCAAAACCAGCACTGCGCTGTCGGAAACCCCGCGCTCGGTATCGGTGGTCACAGGCCAACGCATCAAGGACCAGAAGTCGCAGACGCTGACGGAGGTGCTGGGGTATGTACCGGGGATCTTCGCGCCACCGTTTGCTGCCGGTGATAGCCTCGCGGGCGACCTGTTTTTCATTCGTGGTTTCAATGCCACGGATTATGGCTACGGCCTGCTGCGCGATGGCCTTCGGGTACAGGGCAATCGGTATGACACCACCAGTGAACCGTATGGCCTGGAGCGCGTAGAGATTTTCCGCGGCCCTTCTTCTCTGCTCTATGGGGAAAACGCGCCGGGCGGGTTGGTCAACCTGGTCAGCAAACACCCAACCGCCACGCCTCAGGGCGAAGTGCAATTGGGTTACGGCTCCAACAATCGGCGCCAGCTGGGTGTGGATATCTCGGGGCCACTCAATGACAGTGGCAACGTCCTGGGCCGCGTGGTCATGCTCGGTCGAAAATCCGACACCCAGACCGACCACGTGCCCGATGATCGCCTGTACATCGCGCCCTCCCTGACCCTGAACATTGATGACTACAACACCCTGACGCTGCTGACCAACTACCAGAAGGACCACACCAATCTGGAACTGGGCCTGCCTGCGGCCGGCACTTTACTGAAAAACCCGAACGGCAAGCTGTCCAAACACACCATGCTCGGCGACCCGGACTGGAACACGTTCGAGCGCGAAGCCTGGAGCGCCGGTTACGAGTTCAGCCACAGCTTCAATGACGATTGGCAGTTCCGCCAGAACTCGCGCTACATGCAGTCGCGCATCAACCGCCATGAAACCTGGCCCGGCGCGCTGAACAATCGCGGCTTCGGCACCCAGTTGAACATGACCGCCTACGACCGCTACAACAAGTCGATGGTGTATTCCCTGGATAACCAGCTTGAAGGCAAATTCCAGGTCGGTGACCTGGAAAACACCCTGCTGGTTGGCGCCAGCTACGACCGCACCTCGTTCAATCAGGACTGGGATGCGGGCTTCGCCGGCACCATCAATGTGTATAACCCGGTGTACCTGCGCGACCCGCTCACCCCGATCGCGGTACAGAACACCCTGCTCGAACAGCAGATGAAAGGCGTTTATGCACAGGTCCAAAGCAAATACGACCACTGGCTGTTCCTGCTCGGCGGTCGCCAGGATTGGGTCGAGAGTGATTTTCGCGACAAGGTGAACAAGGCCAGCAACACAGGCTCCGAAGACAAGAAGTTCACGTACCAGGGCGGAGTGATGTACCAGTTCGACAACGGCGTGACGCCGTATGTCAGCTACTCCACCGCCTTCGTCCCGGTGCAGCAGATTTCCAACGCGGGTTCACCGTTAAAGCCGATCACCAGCAGCCAGTACGAAGTGGGTGTGAAGTACGAGCCGATTGGCTGGGACACCGCCATGACGTTGTCGGTGTATGACCTGCGCAAACAGGATGACACCTACCTTGATGCCACCACCAATAGCTATCGCCAAGTGGGCGAAAGCCGCGCCAAAGGGGCGGAGGTGGAAATCAACAGCAACCTTACGCCGAACTTGAATGTCACCGCGGCCTACACCTATACCGATGCAAGAATTACCAAGGATTCCGCCACTTCACTGGTCGAAGGGCATCAGATGACCGGGGTGCCACGTAACCAGGCGTCGGTGTGGGGCAAGTACCGCTTTCTGGATGGCCAGCTCAAGGGCTTGTCCCTGGGTGGCGGAGTGCGCTACTTCGATAGCACTTTCTCCTACACCGCGCCGACGCTGTACGGGAAATTGGATGCCGGAAGCGTGACATTGGTGGATGCGGCGATCGGTTATCAGCTCGACAAACACTGGTCGGTGGATCTGAACGCGAAGAATCTGTTCGACAAGGAATATGTATCCGGTTGCAACGATGCAGGTCGCTGCTACTGGGGCGACAGTCGGACGCTGCTTGGGACGGTTTCCTATAACTGGTAAAGGCGCACAGTAGCCCTGAAGAACTCAGGCGTTCTTCAGGGCGTTTTTGCCGGCAAGCCGGCTCCCACAGGATGTGTGGATAACTGGGCTATTTGCCGATGCAGAAACTGGAAAAAATCCGTCCCAGCAAATCATCCGAACTGAATGCTCCGGTGATCTCGCCCAGCAGCTGCTGTGCCTGACGTAAATCCTCAGCCAGCAGCTCACCTGCCCCCGCCAAGGTCAGTTGCGCCCGACCGTGCTCCAGCGCCGCGCTGGCGTGGCGCAACGCCTCCAGGTGCCTGCGACGTGCACTGAAGCTGCTTTCCGAGGTTTGCTCATAGCCCATGCAGGCTTTGAGGTGGTCGCGCAGCAGCTCCAGGCCATCGCCGGCCGACTTCGCACTCAGGCTGATGGTGACATGGCCATCCTCGCTGGTTTCCATGGCAATAGCTTCGCCGGTCAGGTCGGCCTTGTTGCGAATCAAGGTGACCTTGGCCGGGTCCGGCCGTTGCTCGAGAAATTCCGGCCACAAGGCAAAAGGATCCACAGCCTCTGGCGCGGTGGCGTCCATCACCAGCAACACGCGGTCCGCTTCGCCGATGGCCTTGAGTGCGCGCTCTACGCCAATCTTTTCGACCTGGTCGTCGGTATCGCGCAGACCTGCAGTGTCGACCACATGCAGCGGCATACCGTCGATGTGGATATGTTCGCGCAAGATATCCCTGGTGGTACCAGCGATCTCGGTCACGATGGCCGCCTCGCGACCTGCCAAGGCATTGAGCAGGCTCGACTTGCCGGCATTTGGCCGTCCCGCGATCACCACGGTCATGCCATCGCGCAGTAGAGCCCCCTGCCCGGCTTCGCGCAGCACTGTGGATAACTCATCGCGAACTTTGTCGAGCATGGCCAGGACGTGCCCATCGGCGAGGAAGTCGATTTCCTCCTCCGGAAAATCAATCGCTGCCTCGACGTAGATGCGCAAGCTGATCAATTGCTCGGTCAGGTTATGCACACGCAACGAAAATGCACCCTGCAACGAACGCAATGCATTGCGCGCGGCCTGTGCAGAACTCGCCTCGATCAAGTCGGCAATGGCTTCAGCCTGGGCCAGATCGAGTTTGTCATTGAGAAAAGCCCGCTCGCTGAACTCCCCCGGACGCGCCAGGCGGCAACCCAATTGCAGGCAGCGCTGCAGCAGCATATCCAGCACGACTGGACCGCCGTGCCCTTGCAATTCAAGCACGTCTTCGCCGGTGAACGAGTTGGGCCCGGGAAAATACAGCGCCAGGCCTTCATCCAGCACGGTTGCATCGGCGTCCAGAAAGGGGCCGTAGTGGGCGTAGCGCGGTTTCAACTCGCGGCCGCTGATGGCCTGGGCCGCATAACCGGCGAGCGGCCCGGAAATTCGAACGATACCGACGCCGCCGCGACCTTGAGCGGTAGCGACAGCAGCGATGGTTTCACGAGGAGCGCTCATCAGCAGGTTCCAGAACAAAAGTGACGGAAAGCAAAACGCCCCACTAGGGGGCGTCTTGAGTGGTTATCCACAGAGTAAATTACGCCGCAGCTTTTTTGGTAGCCGCTTCGATTTTACGTGTGATGTACCACTGTTGAGAGATCGACAGGCAGTTGTTGACGACCCAGTACAGCACCAGACCAGCAGGGAACCACAGGAAGAAGAAGGTGAAGATGATTGGCATCATTTTCATCACTTTGGCCTGCATCGGATCCGGCGGAGTCGGGTTCAAGCGCTGCTGGATGAACATGGTCGCGCCCATGATGATCGGCAGGATAAAGAACGGGTCTTTGATCGACAGGTCAGTTATCCACAGCATGAACGGAGCCTGGCGCATTTCCACGCTTTCCAGGAGTACCCAGTAAAGCGACAGGAATACCGGCATCTGCACCAGAATCGGCAAGCATCCACCCAGCGGGTTGATTTTCTCTTTCTTGTATAGCTCCATCATGGCTTGCGACATTTTCTGCCGGTCATCGCCATGTTGCTCTTTTAGCGCGGCCAGTTTCGGGGCCACGGCACGCATACGCGCCATCGATTTGTAGCTGGCGGCCGACAGAGGGAAGAAGATCCCCTTGATCAGCATGGTCAGCAAGATGATCGAGAAACCCCAGTTACCCACAATGCTGTGGATATGTTGCAGCAGCCAGAAGATTGGCTGGGCAATGAACCACAGAATGCCGTAATCCACAGTCAGTTCCAGACCTGGGGACAACTCTTTCAGCACGGCCTGGCTTTTCGGGCCGGCATACAGCGTGGCGCTGGTTTCAGCCTTGGCGCCTGGTGCGACGGTCAACGCCGGGCCAGTAAAACCAATGATGTAGTTGCCTTGGCTGTCTTTGCGGGTTTGAACCAGGTTGGCTTCACCCTTGTTCGGGATCCATGCGGTCACGAAGTAGTGTTGCAACCAGGCAACCCAGCCGCCTTGTACGGTTTCTTTCAGCGCGCCCTTGTCGATATCTTTCATCGACACTTTTTTGTACGGCTCGCTACTTGTCCACAGGGCAGCGCCCAGGTAAGTCGCGGTGCCGGTGGCAGTGCTGGAAGAAGGATCGGCGCTGTTGTCACGCTTGAGCTGGGCAAACAGGTTACCGGTCCATGGCTTGGCGCTTTCGTTGTCGATCAGATAAGTGACTTTCAGATCGTACAAACCGCGGGTAAAGCTGAAACGCTTGATGTAGTTGACGCCGTCCTGACTGAATTTCAGGTCAACGTTCAACTGGTTCTGGCCATCAGCCAGTTGATAAGTCTTCTGTTCGGTCGAATAAACCGGACGACCGGTAGCACGAGCATCCGGACCGTCAGTGCCGGTCAGGCCGCTTTGCGCCAGATAAGTGCGTTCACCACCGTTATCGAACAGTTGAAACGGCACATCCGGATGGTCTTGGCGACGTGGATACAACGGCAGTTTCAACTGCGCGATATCACCACCTTGTGGGTCGATAGCCAGGTCGAGCACATCCGTTTTCACGTGGATGAGGTCTTTGTTGGTGACCACTGGCGTTTCTAGAGGGGCGCTTGTCTCGCCATTCGCGCTGGGAACATCGGCACTCGCGGACGCATTGTTACCCAACGGGGTGTCCGGAATAGCCGGCGCAGCCTGATTGGTAGCAACATTCTGAGTCGGCAGGGCAGCCTGGCCGTAGTCCTGGTTCCACTTAAGAACCATGACGTAGGACACGATTGCCAGGGCGACGATCAGGATCGTGCGTTTAATATCCATGATTACTCGGCCATCGAAGAAGAACGGGAGGTAGGGATAGGTGGAACCGGGTCAAAACCACCGGGATTCCACGGATGACAGCGGCCTAAACGACGAAAGGCCAGCCAGCCACCGCGCAGAAGACCATGATTTTCTATGGCCTCTAACGCGTAGCAGGAACAACTGGGGTAGAAACGACAGTGGTCGGCCATCAGAGGACTAATGGCATAACGGTAAAACTGGATCGGAACGAGGGCCAGTTTACGCATTGGTGCTGTCTACCCCTACAGTTTCGGTGCTGACTGCTGGTGCCGGCTTGTGGGTACGCGCCAAACGTTTCCAGAGCTTGCCGAAATGCTGAATCAATTCGGGGTTTTCTACGTCCCCCAAGCCTTTGCGCGCGACGATAACAATATCCCAACCAACCAGAGTTTCCTGGTGGAGGCGAAACGATTCGCGCATCAGACGCTTGAGGCGATTGCGCTCAACGGAGAGCTTTACGCTCTTCTTGCCGATCACCAACCCGAGGCGGGGGTGATCCAGATCGTTGTTACGCGCAAGGAGCAGGAGATTTTTCCCCGGAACCTTGCCGGTGGGGGAGTCAAAGACTGCCTTGAAATGCCGGGGGGTTAGCAGACGCTTTTCCCGACTGAAGTCCTGACTCACCACCAGTACCGGATTATCAAACTGCCAGACGCGCACGACCTTTGGCGCGGCGACGCGACAGGACAGCACGGCCGTTCTTGGTGGCCATGCGAGCACGGAAGCCGTGAGTACGGGCGCGTTTGATGGTGCTTGGTTGGAAAGTACGTTTCATGGCGTTGTTACCTGGTTCGTCCACAACGGGCCGGAATGGCCCCCGTTTTAAGAGACCGGCGATTCTAGAGAAAGCAAGCCTCTAGGTCAATTTCCAACCAGCTTTTCCTTTAATTAGATATCTGCAGGCAATTGGGCCTTTTCGGCTCGCCCGGCTTTCACGAGCAATGCCATAGATATAAAAATAAAGAAGGAAGTTATTTAAAGCTTTTCTGTAAAGCTTATAAAAGCTAGGGAGGCGATCCTCTGTGGATAACTGCTCTGAGCCCATATTCCACCTGATGTACAGAGAATGACAACTAGGGGGAGAAACGGTGCTCTGCCTGTGCTGCGCTGTCGGATAACCTGTGCGTGGAATGGGTTGTTATCCACAGGCCAGTTACCCACAGACTTTCGACCCCACTTGTACAACGAGCTTAGGGGCGCTTATCCACAGAGCCTATGCACAGACCATTGGTCGGCTTTTCTGCGCTTAACGCATTGATTTTGGGTGCCCTGTGAGCAACCTACATGTGGATAAGTGGGCGTCTGGCCGCTACAATGGCGGCTGTTTTTGCCTCACCGGCTTTCAACTTAGGGGATATCC